>OZ253536.1:4800000-6235724 GCA_965262425.1 Terriglobia bacterium
AACCCGTGGGGACGAATATTTCCGATCCGCTTTGGTTCGTGATCAACAGGCTGCTGGAGAAGGACCGCGATGCGCGCTACCCGGGCGCGGGAGAACTGCTGGCGGACCTTGAAAGGGCACGATCGGATGTAGATCCGTTGCCTGTCCGGCCCCCGCTCGGCGAGGGACGACAAGTAGAACGCCAGCTCCGGATGGTTGCGGTACTCGGCGGCGTCCTGGCCGTCATCATGTTGGGTTATATCTTCCTGCCCACCCGTGCTGTGGAGCCGCGATTCTCGGATCTCCGGGCAACCGTGACTCGGTTGACCGCCCAGCCCGGTCCAGAGCTCTATTCGAGTCTTTCACCCGACGGACGCTCGTTCGTGTACGCCAAGGAGACAACGCCGGGCAATCTCGACATCTATCTTCAAAGAGTCGGTGGCCAAAGTGTGACCAACCTGACTGCGGATTCCCAGGAATCGGACATGCAGCCGCGATTCTCCCCGGACGGTGAGTACATTGCGTTTCAATCGAATCGAGACGGGGGAGGAATTTTTGTGATGGGCGCGACCGGCGAGTCGGTGAGGCGACTGACGCGATTCGGCTTCAATCCCGCCTGGTCCCCGGATGGTCGGGAAATCGTCTTTGCGACGGAGTCGGTCGAAACCGATCCCAGAGACAGATTGGGCGACAGCGGACTGTGGATTGTGGGGCTGGACGTCGGAGAACCGAGACTGGCTTTTGAAGGCGATGCCGTGCACCCGGACTGGTCTCCCAACGGTTTCCGTATCGCCTACTGGGCTATCGCCGGTGGGCAGCGAGACATCTGGACGATCACCTCCGCCGGCGAGGAGCCTGTTCCAGTGACCGAAGACGCTGAGGTGGACTGGAATCCGGTCTGGTCTCCGGACGGGAGGTTTCTCTATTTCTCGAGCGACCGTAGCAGCAGCATGAATCTCTGGCGGGTTCAGATCGACGAGGAAACCGGGGGGACTCGGGCGGAGTCGGAACCTGTCACGACGGGGGCATCGGGCGATGCAATGCACCTCACACTGTCCTCAGACGGTAGCAAAATTGCGTACGGGCTCCAGGACCGCAGGGCAAACATCATGCGTGTGGATTTCGATCCTGCGGCCGGCGCCGTTGTCGGAGTCCCCATCCCCATTACCGAAGGGTCGCTCCCGGTCGGTTCGGTCGAGCCATCGCCTGACGGGACGTTGCTGGTTTTCTACCGGGTCGGGGTGCAGGAAGACATCTTCGTCAGCAATGCCGATGGAACCGGTGTCCGACAGCTGACCAACGACAGTTACTTCGATCGCTATCCCCGATGGTCTCCCGACGGAGCCAGGATCAGCTTCTATTCGAATCGTGGGGGCCGATATCAAGTCTGGACCATTAACCCGGACGGACGCAGCCTCCGTCAGCTCACCAACGGCCCGGGAGATTTTGCGCATTCGGCGTGGTCTCCGGACGGATCGCGCGTCGCGTACACGAACTTCGGCACGGGGTCTTTCATCATGGAGGTGGAGGACCAGTCGGTCGAAACATTGCCGGCGCTAACGGACGGAACCGAATTTTTCGTCGCGTTCTCCTGGTCGCCCGACGGAAACTGGCTGGCCGGCGCCGGTTTCGACGCGAGACGCATCCCGCAGGAAACGGGAGCGTATGTGTATTCGCTGGAATCGGGGCAGTATGAGAGGTTGACGACGGGGGGCTGGCATCCTCGCTGGGTCGACGAGGGCCGCACGCTCGTGTACGCGGACCGTGGCACAATCTACACTGTGGATCGACTCACGAAAGAAGTACGGGAGGTGCTGTCGCTCGACGGCGGCGACCTCCTGCTGCCGGCGCCCTCTACCGACAAGCGCAGCCTGTACTATGTCTTCGAACCGCCCACACAGTCCGACATCTGGCTGATCGAACTCCCCGACGAACCCCAGTAGGCCGAGTCCGTCGAGTCATCCCCTGAAATCAACAGTCTAGGAGCCTGTGGCCCGAATACCCCTGCGCCCTACGGGTTACGACGGCATGGGGCCATCTGCGGTGAGATGTAGGATGGCAAGCATCGACGTCGTCGTGCCGCCTTGCAGCTAGCCCCATGGCGCTCGTAACGCGACCCTACAGACTTCCACCACGGGCTCCTAGAGTCGAGGCGGTAAACCGAGGCGCTACGAGCGATGATGGCTTGGGCAAGTGCGATACTTGTTCATTCTTGCCCCAAGCAAGAGGTACTCGAAGCCTTCTCCCATGGACCAGGTCTCGACCGATTCTTTGTGGTCGGAGCAAGACTGGGACGGGGACCTCGCCAAGGTCTATCGGAGCTTCCGATGTTCTTACGATGGTCTGACACACCGGCTAACTTCTTTAGAATCGATGAGCCCTCACGGAATCGAACCGTGAACCTACTGATTAAGAGTCCTAAGCTTACCTGTTTTCAACAACTTACACTGACCGACACCAAGCGTCACCAAGCGTGACAGGGGTAACATCTCCAAGGGGTTAGCCGAGGTTGGCCAAGGAAGTGTGTCGGTCAGTCACGCTCTATCAATGCAGGTGGTCCCCACAAATTCCCCCACAACCCCACGCGCTGTTTGGCCTTTGCAGTCGAGCAGGGGAGGGCTCCGAGCAAGCGCTCGCTGAACCGCTGGCGTTCGGCGTGCCGGGCATGATCGACTCGCAAGCCCCAACCCCCAAAACCCCTTTTATTGTCCGGCTGCCAGATTTGCTTTTGTTATTCACACTTGGTCGCCTATAGGGTTCGCAAAAAAATTGACGTCAAAAAAGGCATTCACAATGTTTGAAATGGTGCTGTGCTTGCCCGCGTGATCGCCCGCGAGCGCTTGCGGCATGACGACGATGACCACGGTTTGCAAACCCTGCACACCTATTTCTCTTTTCTCTCTTTGTTGGAACAGAAGAAAGTAAACAATCCATCGTCATGCGCGTCATTGGCGTCACGTCGCTGGAGGCTGCCACACTTTGAACATCACTCCACGCTATGCTGCCCATCACCGCGACTTCATTGACCCCAACCCCCGCCTTCGGTAACATCCATTCCAAGTTTTTCCAGACATGGCGACCGCCCGAGGCAACGCAGCTTATGACCCCCGGCACCCAACTCGGCAGCTACGAAATCCTCTCCCCGCTTGGCAAGGGCGGTATGGGCGAGGTGTGGCGTGCGCGGGACTCCAAGCTCGGACGCGAAGTGGCCATCAAAACCCTGCCCGAAGAGTTTGCCAAAGATGAAGAGCGCTTGGCACGGTTTGAGCGTGAAGCGAAGCTGCTGGCGTCATTGAATCATCCAAACATCGCAGCGATCTACGGGTTGGAGGAAGACAACGACACACGGTTCCTGGTCCTTGAACTGGTTGAAGGCGACACGTTAGCTGAGCGGCTGAAGCGTGGTGCCATTCCGGTTGAAGAATCCCTCAAACTCGCACTCCAGATCGCCGAAGCTTTAGAAGCCGCGCACGAAAAGGGTGTCATCCACCGGGACCTCAAGCCCGCCAATATCAAGGTGACGCCCGACGACAAGATTAAGGTGCTGGACTTCGGGCTGGCGAAGGCGTTTGCGGGGGATGGAACGGATGCAAGCGTGTCGCAGTCGCCGACGCTGAGCATGGCCGCGACGCAGCAGGGTGTGATTCTCGGCACTGCGGCATACATGAGTCCTGAACAAGCGCGTGGTCAGGAAGTCGATAAGCGGGCTGACGTGTGGGCGTTCGGTGTGGTGTTGTTCGAGATGCTCACGGGACGTGGAACATTCGACGGAGGTACGGTGTCGGATGTGCTGGCCGGTGTTCTGGCGAAGGAACCACAGTGGAACACGCTGCCGCTGAACTTGCACCCTAGAATTCGGTTGCTTCTAGAGCGGTGCTTTGAGAAAGAGGCCAAGGATCGTTATCACGACATTGCTGACGTGCGAGTGGATATTCAGAAGGTTCTTGCTGATCCCGACGGCGTGATCGTGCAGCCCGTGGCTGAGGTTGTTCAGGCACCACCGAGATTGATGCTACCGTGGGCCTTGGCCACGCCGGGTCTTGTCGCAGTTGCGTCTGTTGCAGGGTGGAACCTCAGACCGGAACGTCCACCCGAACCCCGTCCCATTATGAGATTTTCCCATGTCCTGCCCGAGGCAATAGCAAACACGCAATTGTACTTGCGCTCAATGGACGAGATGGACTCTCGCCCGATATTGGGCACCGATGAAGGCTTGGCAGTGACCAGTCCGTTTTTCTCGCCCAACGGAGAATGGATTGGGTACTTTGTGCCCGGAGAACTGAGAAAGATTGCGGTCAGTGGTGGTGCGCCGGTCAAGGTGACCGATCGAGCCAGTCTTCATTTCGGTGCCAGTTGGGGAACGGACGACACGATCGTCTTCGGACTTGTCGAAGGGATCATGCGTGTGTCGGGCAACGGTGGCACGTCGGAATCGTTGGTTGAGATAGAACCGGATGAGCGGGCACATGGTCCTCAACTATTGCCCGGTGGCGAATGGGTATTGTTTACGTTGACGAGCGGAAGCAGCCCAAGTCGATGGGATGAGGCTCAGATCGTCATTCAATCATTGGAATCGGGAGAGCGTCGTGTGCTGGTTCAGGGTGGAAGCGATGCCCGCTATCTGCCCACAGGGCATTTGGTCTATGCGCTCGAAGATGTGTTGTTTGCCGTTCCTTTCGATGTGGACCGTCTAGAGGTGACAGGGGGAGGCGTTCCGATTGTCGAAGGAGTTCAGCGGGCAGCGAATCCAGAAATCACTACCGCCAGCGCCAACTACGGGGTGACCGACAACGGGTCGCTCGTCTACATTCAGGGGGGAGAAACCGATCTGCCCAAAGAACTCGCGCTCATCAATCGCATGGGAGTCGTTGAGAGGTTGCCCGCCCCAATGCGCCGCTACGCTTACCCACGATTTTCACCTGACGGAACGCAAATTGCGGTTCAAATCTCTGACGAGCAAGGTTCCAATATTTTCATCTATGACATTTCCCGCGATCGACTGCAACAGCTAACGTTTGACGGTGGCCTGGTGCCGCTGTGGACACCTGACGGCACGCGGATCACCTACCTGGCAGGTCAAGCATTGTGGAACATTGCTTCAGACTTCACTACGGATCCGGAACTCCTGAGCAGCCGGAGTGAGGAATGGGGCATCGCCGGTCCCTACTCCTGGTCTCCCGATGAAACCGTCCTTTTTTGGGACGGCACAGGAGGTGTCGCCCAGCTAACCGTGTCTGAGGATGGCCAAACACAGCACGGTGGCCTATTGAACGAAACGTATGGGGAGGGAGCTACAAATTTTTCTCAGGATGGGAAATGGTTCTCTTATAACAGTAACGAAACCGGGACGTATCAAGTCTACATCCGGCGATATCCGATCGGTTCGGGCCGCAAACAGCAGGTCACGGAGGAAGGAGGCTTGAACGTAGTGTGGGCTCGGAGTGGACGTGAGTTATTCTACGAAAATGCTGGTCAGTTGTGGGCCATGGCAGTGGCGACCGAACCGACGTTGTCCTGGGAAGATCCGGTGCCCCTGTTCCCAGCGATTTCACGAAGTGGCGTCCGACCGTTTACCGATTATGACGTGACCCCTGATGGTCAACGATTTGTGGTGGCGGTGGAAGGACCAGAGTTCGACGAGGCTGAAGCCCGCCCCCAAATCAACATCATCCTCAACTGGTTTGAAGAACTGAAGGAACAGGTGCCGGTGCCATGATCGGCCAGACCATATCCCACTACAAGGTCCTCGAACAGATCGGGGGCGGAGGCATGGGCGTAGTCTACCGGGCCTCCCTCCAGCGTCAGGTCGCGTTGAAGTTCCTACCTCCCGACATCGTCAACGACCGACAAGCCGTTGAGCGGTTCAAGCGGGAAGCCCGTGCGGCGTCTGCACTCAATCACCCCAACATATGCACGATCCACGAAATCGGTGAACACGAAGGCCAGCCGTTCATCGTGATGGAGTTGATGAAGGGGTTAACGCTCAAAGAGAAGTTGGCGCACGCGGGCCGTTTTAAGACCGACGAAGTGTTGGAGTTGGGGATTCAGTTGGCCGATGCGCTGGATGCGGCTCACGGCGAGGGGATCGTCCACCGGGATATCAAACCGGCGAATCTTTTTGTGACCGAGCGCGGGCAGGCGAAGATACTCGATTTTGGGTTGGCGAAACTGACCGTGCAGCGGGGGCTGGCGGGTCAGACAGAGACGGTCTCGGATTGTGCCGTGCCAAGACCGTTTTCCCCAGAGGCGGCTGGGCTTTCTTCGGGAGATATGCACAGACATCTCTCGTAGACACGAGGAAACGTCATGAAGAAGAGTGTTGGTCATCAGTGCTGCCTGGTTTTGCTCATGGTTATCGTGTCGGTGTCTGGGGCGGTTGCCAAGGCGGCAGTCCAAGAACAGCCGACAGGCGTCGACACCACATCGTACACGAACAGGATCGTACGAGAAGGCATCGCCATTGAGTTTCAGATGCAGTCTCTGGATCCGGAGAAGCAGGCGCAGCGGACGTTCCAGGAGGGGGATACGGTGACGTTTCGCTTCGCCATCACCGACACGACCACCGGCACTCCGCTTTCGGGCATCTATCCGGCGGCCTGGATGGACCTGCGGCCGGAGGACGAAAAGACCGATCCCGACATCTGCCAGACGAAAGTTAAGAACTTTGTCGGTGGCAGTCTCTTATCCCAGCCTGAGCTCGACCTGAACGTCTACTACGTCCTGGCCTTGAACAATGACGCCACCATCTCGGTGGTCGATCCCTTATTCGGCTTTGGCACCACCAAGCTCCTGGACCTGGTGTTGTTGCAGAGTCCGGCAGAGGACTGGGTCCTGACCCCCGACCAGATGCGGCTGTTCGTCTCGATGCCGGAGTCGGATCGGGTGGCGGTGGTGGACACGGCGAGTTGGGAGGTGGTGGCCAATTTCGACGTGGGACCGCGCCCCTCACGGGTGGCGCTGCAGCCCGACGGCAAGTACCTCTGGGTCGGCTATGACACGCCCAAAACCAGTGCCCAACAATCCGGTGTCACCGTCATAGACACCGAAGGGCTGACGGTGGTCAAAGACCTTCCGACCGGCACAGGACATCACGAAATCGCTTTGAGCGATGACAATCGGTACGCCTTCGTGACCAACGAAGAGGCGGGCACGCTCTCGGTTATCGATATTCGCACGTTACGGAAGATCAAAGACGTTCGGACTGGACGCAGACCGGTTTCGATAGCCTTTTCTGCGATCAGTCAGGCGGTCTACGTGGTACATCAAGCGGACGGCACCATCGTTGCGGTCGACGTCAAGCGGCATGAGGTCATCGCGCGCATGCAGGCCGAGCCCGGTCTCGGGCAGATCAAATTTGCGCCGGGTGGGGGGTGGCGGCTGGGGTTCGTGGTCAATCCGGAGCAGGACCTGGTGCACATCTTGGACGTTTCGGTCAACCGCATCATCCAGACTGGCGCTGTCGAAGACGGACCGGACCAGTTGGCCTTCTCGGACCAGTTGGCCTACGTCCGGCGCCGCAACAGTGAAACCGTCCTGATGATTCCCCTCGATCAGGTGGGTAGCGAGGGCCAATCGGTTCCGGTGGTGGACTTTCCTGGCGGGCGAATTCCCTTCGGACGGGTGTCGCGGCCCAGCCCGGCGGACGGCATCGTCCAGGCGCCGGGGGCGACGGCCGTGCTGGTGGCCAACCCGGCCGACAGAGCGATCTACTTCTACAAAGAGGGCATGGCGGCTCCCATGGGCCATTTCCAGAACGACGGCCGCGAACCCAGAGCGGTCCTGGTGGTGGACCGCAGCCTGCAGGAACGAGCCCCTGGTACCTATGAGACCATTGCCACGTTGAGGCGTCCCGGTCTCTACGACGTGGCCTTCTTCCTCGATTCCCCGCGCACCATCCACTGTTTTGAGGTCCGGGTGGCACCGAACCCGGCGCGGCAGGCGGAACGAGCGCCGCTCAGGCCGGTGGTGATCGAGCCGCTCATCGCCAGTTGCGTTCTGCCGGTGGGCGAACGGGAGACCACCGTTTCCGTTTATCGGGGCCTTCAGCCTCCACCCCCAGGTCGGGTTTCCGTTGAACCGGCAGGTGTTCTATCTCTACGCGGGCCTGAGCGACCAGGGGCGGGCGCTGGTTACCTTCGCCGCCCGGCAACAGGCCGTGCAAGGCCCTGCCGCGCAGCCCCCCCGAACGTCGCCATCATCTACACGCCCTGATTGCTGCGCTCGAAGGCTTCTACGAGTTTCAGACGGGCCTCACGCCGCCCCTTACCTATAACCCCAACTAGCGTGTGGGCGCACGGGGCGCCTACATCGTCGCGGTCGATCTCGAACAGCCAGCAGCCCGGCAGTGAAGCCGCGGCGACCGCCATCGAAGAACAGGGACGCAAGTACCGCCCGTTGCCTAAAGTGTCGCTGGACGAGATCGACGAGCAGTTCGTTGCTAAGTACGTGAAATGGCGACGAAGCACAACGCGCACACGAGCAGGCAGACGAGAGAACGGCAGGGTTCACCTAGTGGATACCGGGAAGATCGTTAGCATCGCTAGAGTCAATCGGGACCTCGCCACTCTGCGGCGCATTCTCAATGTTGCTCGGGAATGGAAGGTGATAATCATTCCTCCCAAGATTCGATTGCTGCCGGGCGAGAAGACTCATGATCGCGTTCTGAGCCATGAGGAAGAGAACGCTTATCTGCAAGCCGCTGCACCTCTTCTGCGCGACTTTGCGGTCATTGCTTTGGATACGGGAATGAGGCCCGAAGAGATCCTCCGCATGCGGTTTGAAAACGTGAAGTTCGACCCTGCCGGGTCTGCTAGGTCTGGTTACATCCACAATCCAGACGGCAAGACCAAGAGGGCCAAACGGAACCTCCCGATGACCAGCCGTGTTCGTGAAGTCTTGGCGCGGCGTCACGCGGAGGCAGGTAAGGTTCGTTGGGGGTGGGTTCTGGCAGGGAAGGGCGACGAGCACGTCACCTACGACACGATCAACTGCCAGCACGATAGGGTGATGGAGAAGCTTTCCAAGGAATTGAAAACTTGGCGGCTCTACGACATGCGGCACACGTATCTGACACGACTGGGTGAGTCGAGAGCCGATGCCTTCACGATCCAGAGTCTAGCAGGTCACGCCAGCATCGTTACCTCGCAAAGGTATGTTCATCCGACGCCCGAGCGGATCGAGGATGCCGTTAGTCGGTTGGAAGTCTACAACGGTGGGAAGAGCCGGGCCGTCGATGCTGCCTCGCGCTGAATCACTGGGGTCCCCACAAATCTCCCCACAAGTAAAAAGCCGGAGCACTACACACCGGCTAACTTCTTGAGAATCAATGAGCCCTCACGGAATCGAACCGTGAACCTACTGATTAAGAGTCAGTTGCTCTGCCAATTGAGCTAAGGGCCCGCTCAAGAATGACTTCGCATTTTGACATCCCATCCATCACGCCATCTTCGGCCGCTCCTCAATCGCAGATCCTCGAAATAGCCGGGCTATTCCTCCGGTCTGCTCAATCGGTCGCAACCGAATCTGACGCAAATTTTGGGCGTCAATTCTGCGAAGTCATTCTTGGGCGGGCCCAAGGGCCCGCCGAGGGAATAATAGCAAACGTCAGGCAGTTCTAAAAGGGGGGTGAGATCGGTCGTGAATGAACCTACTGCCGCGAATCCATCGCCCGGTCGTAGCGCATTCGTAGCGTCTTGACCGGGTTGGCGTTTTCGTTGGGCTGGATGTCCTCATCAGTCGCGCTGATGTAAAGCGAGTAGTCGCCGTCGTTGAACGACGATCCGTTCGTGTCGTCTTTTTCCGCCATCAGTATGTAAGCCACGTGGGAGGTCTTGCCGTCGCAGGAGGCGTTGGGGAGGGGTTCGGTTTCGCAGGTGCATCGGCTGTCGCCGCCCTGGGCATCGGCTGCTTCCATGGCGGCCATGACGCGGTCGGTCAAAGCTCCTGTCGCCTCGCGGAATGCCCGTGCGGCGTCGTGCATGACGTTGTCGTTGGCAAGAATGTTGCCCTGGACCGAAAAGTAGATTTCGGTGCCGGCCACCCGGCCCTGGATGGAAAGAGACGAAGCGCCGTTTCCGGGTCCGGAAAAGCCGGTGCTTCGGCCGGTTATGTCGAGGATTCCGAACTGGCGGCGTTCGATCTGGGGGTCCTGCTTGAGCATCCGGAGGATTTCGTCCGGGTGCGTTCCTTTCTGGAGTTCCGCGAAGACGAGCCGCTGATTCTCTCTTGTAGCGTCGACACCGACCTGGCATGCGGCGACGCCGATACCTGGAACCACGACAGCCTGAACATCCATCAGGCCCTTGGCAGGGAACCCGGCGAAACGGCCTTGGGGGACATACGTTGCCGAAGCAACCGAAACCTGACCCGTTGCTCTGTCGATAGCGATCACGGACCACGTTGCAAACGACGTCGTCTGTGTCAGCAGGACCAGGACCAGCGAGCAGATGATGTGTCTCATCGACGTCTTCTGAAGCTTTCGTCTGGGGACGCAGAAAAGGTGTGCACCGGCAAGGCTACTCTTCGCCTTCCTTTTCTTCCTCTTCTTCTTCGTCGGGAATGAACGGCGCCCATTCGTCGGGGATCGCTTGTGGCCCGGGACGCATTCCGGCGATGTCGGGATCTTCCGCGCCGACGACTTTGGGTCCTCCAGCCGTCCGGCGTTCGTTCGCCTCAAGTCGTTTAGCTTGTTTTTCTCGTGCTTTTTCCATCCGCGCCTTTTCCTTCAAGCGTTTCTGGAATGTCGGTCTCGATGGTCTTGCCATACACGTAACTCCTGGTTGTTCGACAAGGCGGGCGATCGTGCCGGCCATTTCTGTTTCATTTCTTAGCGGAATCGCGCATCCGCAACAGCTACCGGCCTATGGGAGTTCCGTACTGCGAAACGGCCATCGCCTGACGAGGCACTTGCTGTTTGAAACGAAATGAAACGCTAGAAGTGAGAGCCTGCCATCCGGGCGGGCCTCACTCATGTCTATCATTATATAGGGAGCGCCAGCGAACAAGGTCAACTTGTGTCGTCCGTCGACCATTTTTTTTCGTCCCTACCGGAGTTTCCGCCGGTAACTATTCAGTTTCATTGAAGTTTGTAGCCTTCCCAAATCATTCGGCTTAGAACACTATACTTGCTTTTCCTACATACCCGTGATATCTACATAAGTATCGTGACAATAAAACGACGTTTGAGTTTTTCCACCGTAACGGTCCTGCAGGCCCTGGCTGCGGGGTACCGTTACGGATTTGACGTGATGGATGCGACGAGTCTACCCAGTGGCACGGTGTATCCGGCGCTCAGCAGGCTCGAGCGGTCCGGTTTCATTCGTGCGCAATGGGAGGACGCCCGGATCGCCCAGGGAGAGAAGCGCCCCCCGCGTCGATACTACGAGGTGACTCCCGTCGGAGCTGAAGTGCTCGAAGAGGTGCTGGCTCAGTATCGGTCTTTGACCGGTGTCCAGGTGGCCGGCCAGGAATCCGGCCCGGATAAAGCCCATGGCTAGGAGCCTCGGCGGCAGAAGGGATCGTAGCGAGAAAGTGGAGAATCGAGGTCAGATTCCCTCGACTTTGAGGCATTTTCTCGATTTTGAGGCGAATAGTGGTTCTATTTAACGAAAAATCGGGGAAATCTGGACCGATTATACCGCCTTGGCAGCAGATCTCTTCTGCCGCCGAGGCTCCTAATCGACGCCCATCTTACCCCGAGCGTGACCGACTGCTTGGCTTGTGCCTTGCGCTGGTGTCGATGGCAGGAGTTCTGGTTCCGCCGTCTCGTCGTCGGCAATGGTGTGAAGAGTGGACCGGTGAGATCTACTACCGCTGGTTCCGTCTCCGGAAATTCGACCGGCTGAATTTGAAAGAACGCACCGATCTGACCCTTCGCTCGGTCGGTGCCCTACCGCACGCGTTGTTTATGTGGAGAGAGGACTGGAGTGTAGACATGTTGATCCAGGATTTGCGGTATGCCTTCCGCACCTATTTGAAGAAACCGGCTTTTGTCGTTCTGGCGGTCGCCACGCTTGCCATAGGGATCGGGGCCAACAGCGTGATGTTCAGTTTTGTGAACACCGTCCTGTTGCAGCCGATGAATTTCAGCGATCCGGAACAGGTTTTCTTCATCTGGGAAGACAACCACGAGAAAGGGTTTTCGAAATTCACGTCCTCGCCCGCGAACTTTGTCGACTTCAGGCAGCAGGCGACTTCCTTCGATAGCATGGCCGCATACAGTCGGGGAACCGTGACGCTCATCGACGGCCCCGAACCGGAACGGCTTGCGGGAGTCAGCGTGTCCGAGGATTTCTTTGATGTGGCTCGAACCGATGCCGCGCTCGGCCGGACTTTTGCGGCGGACGAAATGGAGACCGGCGCCGATGGAGTGGTTCTGCTCAGCCACGGGTTGTGGATGAACCGGTTCGGAGGGGACCCCGGCGTGTTAGGACGGGCCTTGAATGTCGACGGGACCATGCGCACGGTCATAGGCGTCACCGGCGCCGATTTTGATTATCCAATCGGAGTCGAACTCTGGATGCCTCTCGGCTTCAGCTTTGATCCGTCGACGGTACGCGGCGCTCATTACCTGGTCGTGATCGGCCGTCTCAAAGACGGGGTTTCGTCCGAACAGGCGCAGGGCGAGTTGGATACGATCACGGGTCGTCTTGAAGATGAGTTTCCCGAGACCAACCTGAACTGGGGTGCGACGCTCTATCCGATGCATGGCGAGATCGTCGACGACTCCCGTGCCCCACTGCTCGTCCTGTTCGGCGCAGTCGGACTCCTGCTCCTGATCGTCTGCGCTAACGTGGCCAACCTGGTCCTCGCCAGAAATTCCTCGCGATTCCGGGAAATTGCGATTCGCG
The DNA here is from genome assembly GCA_965262425.1 of Terriglobia bacterium. Taxonomy (GTDB): domain Bacteria; phylum Acidobacteriota; class Terriglobia; order 20CM-2-55-15; family 20CM-2-55-15; genus CAZOZZ01. The sequence goes on from OZ253536.1 coordinate 4,812,828, forward strand.
CTGCGATGGGTGCGGGACGCATTCGAATCGTCAGGCAACTGCTTGCCGAAAGCCTGCTCCTGTCGATATCGGGCGGTCTCCTGGGCTTGGGACTGGCCTATGTCGGCCTGCGTGGCGTGGTGGCCATTGCTCCGTCCGGCATTCCAAGGCTGGGAGACACACGTATTGACGGTGGAGTGCTTCTTTTCACGCTGCTCGTATCCCTTGCCACCGGGATCTTTGTCGGGCTGGCTCCGGCACTCCGGGCCGCCGGCCACGATTTGAACGAGTCTCTCCGGATCGGAGGCGCCTCTGGATTCTCCGGAGCCGGGGCGCCGAAGCTCAGGAGCGTGCTGGTGGTCGCCGAGGTTGCGGTCGCTCTGGTCGTCGTTGTCGGATCGGGCTTGCTGACCCAGAGCCTCTGGCATTTGATGGCCGTCGACGGTGGCTTCGACACCGATTCCGGCGCGGCCGTTCGTGTCAGCCTGCCCGGTTCACGCTATCCGGACCCGTCGGACCGATCCGCTTTCTATGATCGCCTCGTCGAGCGGGCGTTGCACCTGCCGGGAGTTGTCTCGGCCGGCGCCTCAAGCCAATTGCCGATGACCGGAATGTTCAATATTTCTTATGAGGTGACAGGTCGTCCCCTACCGCCTGGCGCCTCTCTGAACACCGAACTTCGGTTTATCCATCCCGAATACTTCGACACGATGGGTATCTCGCTGCTCGAAGGACGCAGTTTTACAGAGCAGGACAACGCTCTCGCTTCGGAGGTTGTCATCATCAACGAGGCATTGGCTCGAGCCGCACTTCCGGATGAAGACCCCATCGGCATGTCCCTCGACATCGGGTACGGGCGTGGCGACGGTGCGAGACCGCGCCAGATCGTAGGTGTCGTCCGAAACGTTCGCGAGGCAGGCCTGGAGCGTCCGGCGCCTCCCGCCTATTACGTCCCCTACCGACAGGACCCTTCGAGCACTATGTTTGTCGTGGTCCGCTCGTCGGTGGACCCTGCGGGTCTGATCGCGCCGCTTCGTCGGGAGGTACGGGAGATGGACCCGGAGCTGGCCATCCTGAGGATTGGGTCGGTGGACGACATTGTGTTTGAGTCGCTGGCCGGTCGCCGGTTCACGGCCCAGTTCCTGGGCGGCTTTGCCGGTGCCGCGCTCCTGCTGGCCGTCCTTGGAATCTACGGCGTGATGTCCTTTTCAGTCACCCAGCGTCGTGCGGAGATCGGTGTTCGAATGGCGCTGGGCGCTTCGGGAGCCGAGGTTCTTGGAATGGTGCTCCGGAAAGGTTTGTTGCTGGCCGTGCTGGGAATCCTGACGGGCCTGGCGGCGTCCACGCTGCTCATGCGATACCTGTCATCGATGCTGTTTGAAGTCCAGCCAACGGACCCGACCACCTTTGCCGTCGTCTCACTGATTTTGATCAGCGTTTCCGTACTGGCCAGTTTCGTTCCGGCGCGGCGCGTGACCCGGATCGATCCTCTTGCGGCCCTCCGCTCGGATTAGGAGCCTGCGCGGCAGAAGAGATCTACTGCGAAAGCGGTATAATCGGTCCATATTCTCTCGATTTTTCGTTAAATAGAACCACTATTTGCCTCAAAATCGAGAAAATGCCTCAAAGTCGAGGGGATCTGGCCTCGATTCTCCACTTTCTCGCTACGATCCCTTCTGCCGCCGAGGCTCCTAACCGGATTGATTCTTCGGACGTGCGGCCTTCGTCGCACGTCCACTTCTCCCTTCCACTCTGCTATCCTCAACAGACTTTTTCCCGTGGAGCGGTCGATGCGTAGTTTCCCACAGCGAATGATCGGCGCAGCACTGCTCGATTCCTCCTTATATGAGGAGGTCGAGGCGGATCGGTCCGCTTCCGGTCAGGCGATGGCCGTCGTCGTGATATCCAGCCTGGCCACAGGCATCGGGATGGGATCGCGGGCCGGAGTGGGTGGCCTGGTCGTTGCGTCGATTGCTGCGCTGGTCGGCTGGTTCTTCTGGGCCTGGCTCAGCTATTTCATTGGAACGCGGCTCTTCCCGACTGCGGAGACTTCATCGAGTTGGGGGGAGTTGCTGCGGACCACGGGGTTTTCGGCCGCGCCTGGAATCCTGCGCATATTCTCGATGGTCCCCATCATCGGCATCCTCATTTATTTCCTGGTCGGCATGTGGATGCTCGCGTCCTTCGTCGTCGGTGTGCGTCAGGCACTCGACTACCGGAGCACCTGGCGTGCCGTGATGGTTTGCCTCACTGGTTGGCTGGTCTCGTTCTTCGGGCTCATCTTCCTCGTTTCGATCTTCGGCTTCTGACTTTTTTCCGGCCACCCCTAAAGTTCTCGCTACTGACGCCGATAAAATGTGTAGACAGCACGGAATTCGGTTTGGAGGAAGCGGCATGTTCTCGGAAATGTTTGGAGACTATCAGAAACTGTTGAAACTCGGCGTTCTCGGAAAAGAGATCGAAGTTCCCGAGAAGAACAGCCTGCTCCGGGGCTTCCAATATGCTTCTCCCGAAACCATTTCATACGGCCGTTTCTGCTGGAACGGCAACTGCAACAACTGTTCCGTGACACTTCTCGAAGGAAGCAAGGAAACCAAGCAGCGGGCATGCAAGACCGCCGCCAGCGAAGGCATGCGAGTCGTCAACTTGTCGCGCGAACTTACCAGCAGGCTGAAATCCATAGTTACATCAGCAGCCTGATCAACGCACTTATACAGTTTTTCTTCACCGTCCTGCTCGCGGTGGCCACAAGGCCACCGCATTTTTTTGCCCCCTCCTTCCCCCCTGAACGGTTACGATCTTCCCTGACATGAAAAACCTCGAAATAGCCTCGATTTTCGGAAACATGGCCGATCTCCTGGAGATTCAGGGGGCCAATCCGTTCAGGGTGCGCGCCTACAGGAATGGCAGGTCCAGTCTGGAGGGCCTGACGGATACGGTTGAGGAGATAGCGAAACGCGGAGCGCTCAAGGACATCTCCGGAATCGGCAAGGATCTGGCAGCCAAGATCGTCGAGTACATCGACAGCGGCAACATTCAGGCATTTGAGGACTTGAAGAAGGAAGTGCCGATCGGCCTTGTCGAAATCGTCAGCGTCCCGACGATCGGACCCAAGACAGCCAAAGCGATTTTTGATCATTTCGGCGTCGCCGGCATTGCGGACCTGGAAAAACTCGTCCGGAGCGAAGAACTTCTTTCCCTGCCGGGCATCAAGAAGAAGACGCTGGAGAACGTCGCCCGGGGAATCGCACTCTACAAGCGACGTAAGGGAACCTTTCTACTCGGCCGCGCGCTTCCAATTGCCCGGGATATTTCGAAGCTGCTCGAACCGGTGGCCGAGCGCGTCACCCATGCCGGCAGCCTCCGCCGGATGAAGGAATCCGTTCATGACATCGACATCCTCGTGGCTTCGGATCGGCCGGAAGAGGCGATGCGGACGTTTCTTGGAATGCCGTCGATCGCGCGCACTTTGGTTTCGGGGCCGACCAAAACATCTGTCCTGATCGACGGCGATCTGCAGGTGGACCTCCGGGTCGTTGATCCACGAAGTTGGGGCGCGGCGCTGGCTTATTTTACCGGATCGAAGAATCACAATATCCGGCTGAGGGAGCGTGCGATCAAACGCGGTCTGAAGCTGAACGAATACGGCCTTGCCGATGGCAACGACCGTGTGGTGGCGGCACTCGAGGAAGAGGATATTTATCGTGCTCTGGACCTCCCCTGGATCCCCCCGGTTCTCCGGGAGGATCTGGGCGAGATTGAGGCCGCTCTCGAAGACCGGCTGCCCGACCTGGTTCAACCCGACGACATCCGCGGCGACCTCCACATGCACACCACGTGGAGCGACGGCGCCCAGACCACCCGGGAGATGGTCGAAGCGGCGATGGAGCGGGGATACGACTATGTTGCGATCACGGATCACTCCAAGTCGCTCGGTGTTGCCGGTGGTTTGTCCGAGGCGGACCTCGCCCGGCACATTCAGGAGATCCGGGAGCTCGATGCCGGCTTGCCCGACTTTCGCGTGTTGTCGGGGACCGAAGTCGATATCCGGAACGACGGCTCACTCGACTATTCCGACCAGATGCTCGGGCAACTCGACTTTGTGGTCGCGTCGATCCATTCAGGATTCCGCCAGGACCGGGCCACGTTGACCGAGCGTGTCGTCAAAGCCATGCGGCATCCATGTGTCCGGGTCATAGGGCATCCGACAGGCCGCCTGCTCGGCGATCGCGACCCCTACGAACTGGACATGGACGTCGTGATGGCTGAGGCCGCTCGAACCCGCACGTGCCTGGAAGTCAACGCCCACTACTATCGCCTCGACCTGGGAGACGTTCTCTGCCGCAAGGCCCGGGAGATGGGCGTGCAGGTCATCATCAGCACCGACTCCCACAACTTCGAAAACCTCCGGAACCTGCCCTATGGTGTCGGCACCGCCCAGCGCGGCTGGCTCGAGAAAGACCACGTTCTGAACACCCGCCCGGTAGACCAGCTGCTGGACTTTAAGTCGTAGATGCCAGCGAAAGCCAACAGCCAATTGCTGATCGCGGATATCAAACAAAAAGCCACCCAACTCGGGTTTGACCGAGCCGGGGTGGCTCCAGTGGGTCCATTTCCCGAGAGTGATTACTACCCGGAATGGCTGGCCAAGGGCTACGCCGGAGAGATGAAGTATCTGGAGCGGGGGACATCGCCCCGACTGGATCCAAGGGAAATCATGCCCGAGGTGCGCTCCGTGGTCGTCTGTGCCCTCAACTATCAGAGCGACAGTCCGTTGACCGAGTTCGACCCGAACCGGGCCTGGGTTTCCCGGTACGCCTGGGGAGGGGAATACCATGAAATTCTAAAGACGAAGCTCGATGCTCTAGCCGGCTGGATCGGGGAACATGCCCCGGCCCGCACGCGCACCTATGTCGACACGGGCCCCGTCCTCGAGAGGGTCTATGCTAAGTACGCCGGCATCGGGTGGTTCGGCAAGAACACCTGCACGATCAACCAGAAACTGGGGTCTTGGCTTTTCCTGGGCTGCATCCTCACGGATCTGGAGATCGATCATGATATGCCCGCACCCGATCGGTGTGGAAGCTGTACCCGTTGCATCGACGCATGCCCAACGGATGCGATCCTGGAACCGTATGTTCTGGACAGTCGCAAGTGCATCTCGTACCTGACGATCGAACTGCGCGGCGACATTCCGGAGCCGTTGCGGGAGGGTGTCGGGCACCATCTCTTTGGTTGCGACATTTGCCAGGACGTCTGTCCCTGGAATTGGAAGGCGCCTCTGGGTCGAGAGACTGCGCTCGAAGCCAGAGCCGATTTATTCTGGCCCGAGCTCGAAAGGCTGCTCGACCTCGACGAGGACCAGTGGCGAACGCTCATTCGAGGCACCGCACTCAAACGAGCCAAGGTTCGAGGTCTGATGCGGAATTTGATGGTTGTCGTGGGGAATTCGGGCTTAGGGCGACTTAAGGTTCATTTGAAGAGGTTTTTGTCTCACTCCGACCCCGTTGTCCGTTCCCATGCCGAGTGGGCCGCCGCGCGTTTGGATAAGCGCGATTAAGCGGGCCGTGTTACCGCAGCCGGTCCTCGACGGTGGTGGCCTTCCCCATCTGGATCATCTTGCGCTCGATACCGAACATGAAGCGAAAGATCATTTCTTTGTTTTTCTCGCTCATGTCGGCGAACTGGACGCCGATTCGCGGGTAGCTCATCCACCGGACAACCGGATACACGACCGGCATCCCAATGTCCGGGAGCAGAAGGACGGCCGGACCTAACATTTGTCCCTGGTATAGCTTATCGTAGCCTTTGGTCGCCACGAAGCGGGCGCCGCCGGCGCCGAGTTCATCCGCAAGCGGGTCCACGTTTTCGCCGTCCACACTGAAGAGCAGGTGTACCGGGTCGCTGGCGAGCATGGGTAGTCGGAACGTTGCTCTCTGTATGGCGTAATCCTGGAGCGCGCTCTTCATAACCTATTTACTCGTCATTTTCGGGTAAGATCATTAGCTCATCCATTGCATTTGTTCGAACGCGATCCGTCTATGCGCTTTTTCCTCATCGCTGCGATTCCCCTCGCTTTCCTGCTCTATGGGCATGCTCTCGACGCGCCGTTGTATCTGGACGACGCCAACGTCCTGGAGATTGCCAGCTCCCCCAGGCTGGGCACCCGCTCATTAGGCTATTTCTCGTTCTTCATCAGCTCCGTATTCGCCGACCTGTTCGCACCATTTTTTCACTGGAAGCCCTTTTTCTATTACAGGTTGGGCAACCTCCTGGTTCATGTGCTGACCGCCACCGCAGTGCTTGGCCTCGCACGAGAACTGACCGGCAAGTATCAGGTGGGAGTTGTCGCTGGCTTCCTTTTTCTGGTCCATCCCGTAGTCAGCCAACCGGTGATGTATATCACGCAGCGGTTTGAGTCCCTGGCCGCCCTTCTTATGGTAGCGTCCGCCGCGGCCTACACCCGCTTCAGGAACATCGGCAACAAGTCCTGGCTCGCCGCTGCCGTTGGCTTCGGAGCCCTGGCGGCGCTCTCGAAAGAAACCGCGGTCGTGCTGCCTCTCTGGATTCTAGTTCTGGAGCTGACTTTCTTCAAGGGGTGGCGCTGGGACAGGCGTTACTTGTACCTCATACCGGTTCTGGCCGTTCTGTCCGTACCGGGCTGGCAGGCGTTTCGTGGCTCGGCGACTACGCTAACGTCGGTGCCCTGGGGACAATACCTTATATCTCAGGGCGGGGTCCTACTCAAGTACCTGCAGTTGTCGCTCTATCCAGTCGAGCAGTTTCTGAGCTACGACGTCGGGGTGGTTTCCGACTTCTCCTTGCGGGTCCTTGGCGAGTGGGTAGCCGTCCTGGCGATTCTGACTACAGGAATCGTTCTGATTCGACGATACCCAATAGTAGGGTTCGGCATCGTCACGTTCTTCGTGTTGCTGCTTCCCGTGATTCTGCTGCCGCTGCCCGATTTGATCTTTGAACACCGTGTTTACCCGGCCTTTATGGGACTTGCTGTCGCCGCTGGAGGCTTGTTTCAGGGGCAGGTCCGCAGGTCGGTTGCCCTGATACTCGTCGTCGTGTTGATTGTGTATGCCGCGAGGACGTTTCAAAGGAGCGCGGAGTGGAACGATGATGTGGCCTTCTACGAGGCTCACAGGGTCCGTTTTCCGGACGATCCGAACACGTTGGCCGCCCTGGCGGTGAAGTATTTCATCCGTGGCGAGGTCAACCTGGCGCAGCAGACGCTCGAGGAAGCCCGGCGCCATGAAGATCACTTTAACGCCTATTACTCGACGATTGGCAGGATCAACATCGCTGCGAACCTTTTGACGGTATGGATGACTAAGCGGGACTATGTGAGGGCGAAGCAGGAAGTGGATCGAGCTTTGTCCCTGGATCCCACCGAGCCGACCGTCCGTCGGATCGAAGGGAGTTTCTACTCGGCGACCGGCGAGCACGAGAAAGCGCTCGCGGCTTTCGAGGAGTTGACAAGGTTGGATCCGGTAAGCGTCATCGGTTGGATTGGTGTGCGGAATGCACACACACGTCTGGGAAACGCTAAAGGAGCCGAAGATGCTTCGGCAAAGATAGCCGGTATAACGGAGCAAGAGTCGGCCCTCGGGCAAAGCCGGTGGCGCGTACCGGCACGATACCGCACCCAGGTGATATTCGTCTTGCTCGTGCTTGTTATCGGCGGAGTCGTCCTCGTGGGCCGGTGGGCCTGGATCGATGCGCGTCAAAGGTGGTCGAATGGCTGAAAGAGCCGTTATCCTGGTAGTCCACAAGGGACGGATTCTGTTGGATCTGCTCGTCCGCTCACTGCAGGCTGACGATATGGACACCTACGGATCCGCTACCGTATCCGAAGCCACCCGCCTCTTCGAACAGCATCAGCCGGACCTTGTCATTATCGATCCCACCCTCGATGACGGTTTCGCCTTCATGGATAGGGTGCGCAGCGGGATAGAGCCTGCAGGCGTTCTCGCGCTGGTCGACTCCGAGGAAGTCCGGCAGCAGGTTTCCGCGGCGGGTGTCGAGCGAGCGGTGGATGGGAGCGAGGGGCTGGATGCTCTGGTTTCAGAGATTCGTTCCTCCCTCAATACCGGACCGGCTCTTCATTTGGACAGTGATCGCAGCCGCGTTCTTGTGGTTGACGATGACGTCGGGATTCGGAACCTTCTGGCCGACTATCTGAACAGCCGCGGCTACGCGACCTTTCTGGCCGGCAATGGTCGGGAGGCGATCGAATTGGTACGGCAGGATCCCTCAATTCGGTTAGTCTTATTGGACGTGAGCATGCCGCGAATGGGCGGTCTGGAAGCGCTGCGCCAGATCATGGCCTTCTCGTTGCGTCCTGACGCGATCATGATGTCGGGCGTTGCAGACCGCGAGGTCGCCCGGCAGGCCCTCCACGCAGGAGCGTTCGACTATGTCTTGAAGCCCTTCGACCTCCAGTCGATCGAGTCCTCGATCACGGCGTGCTTGAGCTATGCCGACTACCACAGCCAGCCATGGTGGAAGCGCTTCGCTCGCCGCAGCGCTTGATGCTATTGGCTGTTAGCTATCAGCTCTCAGCGTGCAGCGGGCAGCTTTCGGTTCGGGCCACACAGTCCCAATCTGCGCAAATCCGCGTAATCTGCGTACCGACCTCGGACTTCGGACCTCGGACCTCGGACTTTGGTCCCCCCCAACGTTGAACTTTCACCCATCCCCCCCGATTCGCGCTAAATTAATGGGATGAAGAAGCGCATTCGTATCGGCCTGTTGGGCTTGGGGACGGTCGGCACCGGGGTAGTTCGAATCCTGAACCAAAATGCCGATCTGATCGAGCGGCGGGTCGGCGTGTCCCTCGAAGTGGCTCGGATCGCAGTTCGTAATCCGCTCAAGGACCGCGGGGTCGAATTCCGGGACGACATACTGACAAACGACCCCCATGAGGTGGTCCGCGATCCGGATGTCGATGTTCTGGTTGAACTGATAGGTGGCTGCGAGCCGGCGAAGCAGTTGGTGTTGGAGGCCATCGCGGCAGGGAAGCATGTTGTGACCGCCAACAAGGCCCTGCTGGCCGAGCACGGCGCCGAGATCCGCCAGGCTGCCCACCGCGGTGGTGTCGGCCTCGGAATCGAGGCGAGCGTCGCCGGGGGGATCCCGGTGATCAAAACACTGCGGGAGGCCCTGGCTGCCAACCGTATCCTTTCCGTCTACGGCATTATTAACGGGACGTCGAATTACATTCTGACCAAGATGAGCCAGGAAGACCGCTCGTTCGGAGAGGTCTTGCGCGAGGCGCAGGATGCGGGATATGCCGAATCCGACCCCTCTTTCGACATCGGAGGAATCGACGCCGCCCACAAGCTCGCCATCCTGGTCCACCTGGCATTCGGGGTTCGGGCTGAACTCGGAGATATTTACACCGAAGGGATTTCCCGGATCAGTCCCGTGGACATCGAATTCGGTAAAGAACTGGGCTACACGCTCAAACCGCTGGCCATTGCCAAGGCCTCTAATGACGAAATCGAGGCCCGCGTCCACCCCACCCTCGTCCCCACCAACTACCCGATTGCCCAGGTCGGTGGCGTCTACAATGCCATTCAGATCGTTGGTGACGCCGTCGGGGACCTCATGCTCCAGGGCAAGGGAGCCGGTCGGATGCCGACAGCGAGCGCCATCGTCAGCGACATCATGGATGTTTGCCGCAACATGACATCAGTTGATGTTCCATCTCCGTCCTCTGGTCCGCTCGAGGGTGATAACGGACCCGGCCGGATCAAACCCATCGAGGCCATTACCAGCCTGTATTACTTGCGTTTCATGGTCGACGATAAGCCCGGCGTGTTATCGCAAATCTCTGGGATTCTGGGCAACAACAACATCAGCATTGGCTCGGTCATCCAAAAAGGCCGGAAAGAGGATGGGATCGTTCCTCTGGTGATCATGACCCATACCGCTGTAGAACGGGACGTCCGACGAGCCCTGCTCGAGATCGACAGGCTTTCCTGCGTTGCCGAACAAGCAGTTCTCATCCGCGTCGAGGCAGAAGAAGACTAAAGCGTAGGTAAATATTTCAAGAAATACAGGGTAATATCCTAAGAATATAGTCCCCCCTCCGCTAGCGCTCAATCTGCAATTCCTGCATTAGGCCCCACAAATTTGTTGACCTTTTCGTGGCCAGTCTACAGAATCTGGGGACACGAAGAATCTGCGTTGCCTGTTTTCAGCTACTTACATAGTGGCACGCTGTGTGCATTTATCTGGCTACCGAAACGAAAGCGGAAGGAGCTTGGCCATGAAAGCGATGACAATGAAAGCGATGATGATGACAAAGATGACAAGGATACGAGCACTTCTCAAGGGTACCAAGGGGGCGTCGGTATCGCTGTCCGAAGCGTCGATCACGATAGCCATTGGCGCCACCCTGGCCGTGGGGGTTGCCACTATCGGAAGCGGAACTCTTGTAACCGCGAGGGAACTGTTAGCCTCGGAGCAGACCCAGGCCATCGGTCAGGCCGTGCTCTCGTTCTACCAGGACAACGTGATTTACCCGGCATACGAGGACGGGAGTGCAACCGGCCCGGCCGACACTATTTTCCAAAACCTGGCCTCCCGCGACGGAAACTACCCGACCGACTCCACTTCTACTTGGGACGTTGGTGTTACTGCGGTGACAAGCGCAAATTCCAACCTCACCGCAGCAACCTTCGGTCACCACGTCGAAACGACTTCGGACTCGATCGAAAACCACTTGAGGTTGAACACCCCCGGAGGGGATGCCGCCAACGAGTACCCCGCGAGAGGTTCAGGCGCATTCGGCTCGGACGACCAGAGAGGCTGGGACGGCCCGTATCTGGAAGAGGTGCCGGTCGACCCCTGGGGCACCAAGTTCCTGATCAACATTCAAGAGTTGAATGTGGGCCATCTGTCTACCACTCACGGTGGTGTAGACACGGTCATCGCCGTCCTCGTCATTTCGGCCGGTGCGAACCGCGAAATCGAAACATCGGCAGTACAGGTCATCAATGGCGGCAACGTCGTTGTCGCCGGGGACGACATCGTCTTCAGGATTCGCTAAGACAGACGTTTCCGACTCGTTCGGAAAGTACAAGTGGCCCGGGCACGAAGTGCCCGGGCTTTTTTTATGCGTGGACTACGCAGATATTGCACCGAGGGATGTAGCGGCGGTCACCCCGTGGCCACAACGCCGGACGGCACAACGACCATTGCAGTAATCCGCCGGAACGATTCATTGCCACAGTTGGAGCTTTTCCCGGGCCTCGGCGAGATACGGGGATCCTGTCGAACGATATTCCCGGATGTAGGATTCCAAAACATCAATCGCCTTACCGGGGTCTCCGCCCATGTGGTAAGCCTCGGCCATGTTGAGGTGAGCCGACCCATAGTCCGGTCGCTGGTAGATTGCCGTCTCGAACTCCTCGATCGCCCGGCCTGTCATTTCCTTGCGCAGATAGTGCGTATTCCGCTGATCGTGATCACCAGTTCCGGGATCATGATCAGTGATTCCGGGCATCGTGATCACCCGCCGTAGCGAAGTGAGGGTTAGGATCTCAGTTTAGACCTCCCGAAGTCCACGATTCTTGTTTTGAATGCTTCCATAATCTTGATATTCATCGCCGGGCCTGTGTGTAAATGTGGGAAAGCCGCAGGCTTTTCCAGGGCTGTGGGAATCCACGTTTTTTGTGGATTTCCATAGCCCATCATTTTCCACAGGCCACTGGTTTGTTTTTTAGGTTCTTTCTCATTCTTCGTCCCGTCCTTACTGAATTCCTGAAAATCCTTCGCGCCAGGATCGCGTATCCGCGACGATCGGACGCCAGTCCGAGTTGGACTACCTCGTCGCCAGGTGGGGTTCATGCCGGCTCCTTGGAAGAGGGTTTCGGGGCAGCCTTGGTTTGTCTCATGGATCGTCCCTTCAGTTCGATGCGATGCGCGTTGTGGAGGAGGCGATCGCAGATGGCGTCGGCCTGGTTCGGGTCGCCGATGACGCCGTGCCAGTCGGCGACCGGGAGCTGGCTGGCGATCAAGATGGCGGAGCGTTCGCTCCGTTCCTCGACGACTTCGATCAAGTCCCGGCGTTCGGCATCGCGTAGCGGGGCCAGGAGCCAGTCGTCGATGGCCAGCAGATCGGTCTTGGCCAGCCGTGCCAGAACACGAGCGTAGGAGCCGTCGCCACGGCCGACCGCCAGTTGGTGCAAGAGCCGGGGCATTCGGACGTAGGCGGCATTGAAACCGCGCCGGCAGGCTCGTTCGACGAAAGCCGAAGCCAGAAAACTTTTCCCGATGCCGGTCGGACCGGAAATGATCAGATTGTGCCGGTCCCGGATCCACCCGCAGGAGCCCAGAGCGAGGACTTGGGAACGGTCCAGACTGCGACGATGTTTGAAGTCGACGTTTTCCAGCGATGCAGAGCTGTAGCGCAGCTTGGCCACGCGCAGACGCCGGGTGAGCTTACGGTGCTCCCGGGCCGTCCATTCTTCATCCACTAGAAGGCCCAGACGCTCCTCGAAACTCAGATCCGTGTACTGATTCGAGCGGCGTTGCTGCTCGAGGGCTTCGACCATGGCCGATAGCTTCATCTGGTTCATCTTCTCCAGGGTTTGTTCCATTAGCATGTGTGCTCTCCTCTGGCTCCGCATAATAGGCGGCGCCGCGAATGTTGTCGTGATGGGGCGTGGGTAGGGTTTCGGAATCCTCGAACGGCAAACGGTCCTGGGCCGAGGACAGGATGTTTTTGACGGTTCGGTAGCTATAGGACTGTAAGCGAAGTGCTCGGGCACTGGCGGCTTCGAGCCGCTGGGCGCCGTAGCGGCGTCCCAGGCTCATCAATCCCAGGCAGGAGCGGTACCCCTGCTCAGGATGGGGCCACCGTTTTATCATCTCCTCGGCCAGTCGGCCGGTCTGAGAGCCGGTTTTCTCCGCCCAACGGATCAGCCGGGATGGTGTCCATGCCGCATGGGCTCGATGGGAACTGGGCATATGTTCCGACAGAGTCGACGGTTGGTGATCGTAGCGGCGAGGATGAGAGGCGACGCGCCGGCCTTTGTGGTAGACCTCGACAATCGAGGCGGTGTAACGCGCTTCCAGGGTTTCCTGGATCAACTGGTAGGGCACGCTGTAGGGATGGTGATCCACGGTCACGTGGTAGTCGATATTGGCACGACAGCCCTTCCACTCGGCCTGTTCATACCGATCGGTCGGTAGTGGCTGTAGGGCCGGTCGATCCAGCCTTTCGTAGAGTTCCAGGCGGGACACGCGAAGCTTCTGCATCGGCCGCTGGTTCAGTTCCAACAGCAACTTTCGAATCGCCCCGTTCAAGTCCGCCAGACTGAAGAACGTGTGATTCCGGATTCTGGCCAGGAGCCAACGCTGTGCCAGAAGGACCGTGGCTTCGATTTTTGCTTTGTCTTTGGGTTTCCGAGGCCGGGCCGGAATGACAACGGCGCCGTAATGTTCTGCCTCATCCTGGTAGGTGCGATTCACTCCTGCTTCGTAGCGGCAGGACAGGGTAATGGCACTCTTGAGTTGATCGGGAACCCAGATCCGGCTCGATCCGCCGAAGAACTCCACCATGCGAATATGTACGCCGATCCAGTCGGCGAGTTTCTGGCTCGGTGTCGCTTCGGCGTAGGTATAACCGCTGGCGCCCAGCGCGGCCACGAACAACTCGACTGGTTTAGTTGTGCCCGTCCGCGGATCCGTCAGTTCTGGCCGTTTGCCGGAAAAGTCGATGAAGGTCTTCTCGCCGGCGCGGTGCACCTGCCGCATCGAGGGCTTCAGTTTCTGGGCCCACCGCCCGTAGATCACACAGAACTGGCTGTAGGCATATCCCTTTGGATTCGCTTCCCGGTACTCTTCCCAGAGCAGGTGGAGGGTGACTCCAACACGCTTCAACTCCTGGTGGATCCGCTCGACATCTGGAACCACCCGTTCCCGGGAGCCCGGTCCCGCGCTGGAAAACAGCCGCGCTTCAAGCGCGGCCTCGTCCAGTTCCTCAGGCAGCGGCCATTCCAACCCTGCACGTGCCGCCCGTCGGACGTACTCCGAAACCGTCCCTACTCCCACTCGGCAGGCTCGGGCGATGGCCCGGTGGCTGAGTTTCTGTTCGTGTTTGAGTCGTAGAATCTCGCGTAACTGTCTCATCGATAGCCGTCTTGTTCCCATCAAGTTCTCCTTTTTCAAGGAAGAACCTAACAGGTCTAAACTTCGCTACCGACGGGTGATCATGATCGCCGGAATCGGTGATCATGATGCCCGGAATCACTGATCATGATCCCGGAATCAGTGATCACGATCGTCCGGAATACGCACTTAGTTGCGGAGGAACAGCTTCGGTCAGATGAGCAAGGTCATTATCCCCCCGTGAACGGGCCTGCGAGGTTCTACCGCATTAAGAACGGCCTCGATCGAGATAGCAAAAACCCCAGCAAATTAGTGCTTCGGAATGAACACCATGGACGCGATGTTCTTTGTTTTCAATCGACAGCCGATTTCCCAAGCTGGACAGCACTTAGCTTGACGCTCTAATTTGATGGAGTCCTGGCCACCTGCCGCTCTCCTCCCAGATCTCCAACTTTTTCAGCCAAACCGTCGCCTTAACCAGCATGAAACTGAGTGAGAGTGTCGGGGACCACTGGTTGAGATTCATCAAACAGATTGTGCCGTCGATGTACGTGTGTGGATAGTGGTTTTGCCCACGGATCTCGTCGATTGAAATCCTCGGAGGCACGTAGGGATAGTGTGGCGGCACGTCGAGGTGGACCGTATAAGTCTTTCCCTTGTTGGTCATCAACGGCCCCGCGACATGAGCGATCCGGCCTGGATCGACAAGCTGGCATTTGAACCTTGGGAAGTGGAGTTTGAGAGTCTCAAGCTCTTGCTGGGTGCGATCTGAAGGGTCCTCAGTGTCGACCAAGAATAGGCTTCTGTAAGTATCAAGCGCTGCTGAGCCTTGCGTTACACCGTTTACCGCGGACGGGGTCTTTGAAAACCTCGGTGGTTCCCAGCCAGTTAAAGGTATAACGCGCTCCAAAGAGCGAAGGAGTTGGTCTAGTCCGCCTTTCGCGTATAGGCGGCAGTACTGATAGCGATTGATGCTACTTGAACCAACGGTCACGTCTGGGACGTCGACAGGTTCAAGAAGTACGGGCACGAAAAAGACAGATCCGGAAGGCTTCCTTTCCATGCGGGCCAAGGCAGTGCGGAGTTCTCTCTGAAAGTATCCCTCCTTGGTGACGCTCGCGGGCGAAAGACAGGCAACGAATAGTCGGCATTGGTCGATCGCCGATTGAATACGAGAGTCCCAGTCGTCCCCGGGAAGCAGCTGCTCTTCGTCAAACCAGGGAGCCACACCATGAGACTGAAGCTTGGCACAAAGGGCACGCACACGTTCCTTGTCCTCATGAACATGTGCCATGAAAACCGCTTTGTCCCAGTTTTCGAATCGACCTGGCATCTGCGGTGTGCTCAGTCTGTGCTCTATTAAGAGCCGAGACTCTGAAACGCTGATGTTCTGTATCGTAAGGAATCGACGCCATTAACGCCAAATGAACAGTTTACACTCTAGTGGTCCCCGTCAAACAGACTGTAACTTATCGAGCTTCTTTCGGGCACGTTGAACTTTTTCAAGAATATCGGAAGCCGTTGCGGTCCAAATGAAGGGCTTCGGGTTCTGATTGTGACCCCCGACATATTCCTCCACGGCCTGGATTAGCTCAGGAACCGAATGGAAAACCCCGCGCCGAAGCCGTTGTTCGGAAAGATCCCGGAAGAAGCGTTCGACCATGTTCAGCCAGGATGCACTGGTCGGTGTGAAGTGCACATGAAAGCGCGTGTTGCGCTTCAACCAGTTGACGACTTTCTGATGTTTGTGCGTGGCGTAGTTGTCGCAAATGATATGGATCTGTTTGTCTTTCGGCACGGAACGTTTGATCTGATTGAGAAACCGGATCCATTCCTGATGACGATGCTTCGGCATACAGGTCCCGATAATCGAGCCGTCCAGCGTATTGAGCGCGGCGAACATCGTGGTCGTCCCGTTGCGTTTGTAGTCGTGGGTGAGGGTGCCGCACCGCCCCTTCTTCAGAGGTAACCCGGGTTGCGTGCGGTCCAGGGCCTGCATCTGGCTCTTCTCATCGCAGGACAAAACAATGGCGTTTTCCGGAGGGTTCAGATACAAACCGACCACATCCTCCAACTTCTCGACAAATTGTTTGTCGTTGGAAAGTTTGAAGGTGCGTGCCAGATGAGGCTTCAAGCCATGAGCCCGCCAGATTCTCCCTACCGTGGACTCGCTGACGCCGGTTGCCCTGGCCATCAAGGACCGGCTCCAGTGCGTGGCGTTCGGAGGCTTCCCTTCGACCGTCTTCTTCACGATCCGGGCCCGCTTCCGGCGGCCGATCGAGGGAATCCGTCCACTGCGGGAAGCGTCCTTTTCGATTCCCCCGAGGCCATCTTCAACGAAACGATCGCGCCAACGTCCGGCCTTTTGACGAGTGATGTCCAACTTGGCGGCGATCTCCTGATTGTCCAGACCCCCGGCGGCCAGCAAGACAATTCGAGATCGTTCCGCCAACCGGACCGCCACACTGCGGCTTCGGCTCAGTCGCTCCAGTTCCTTCCGCACAGGAATGTCCAATTTAATCGTCGGTGCTCTCCTCATATATACTCAGACGTTGGAAAGCTGAATAAGTTACATTAATTGTGACGGACTACACTAGGGTTAATTTCCCAAGCTGGACGTCGTGCGAGGTTATTCGGCGGCGAAATCGTGCGTTGCCTATTTGTTGCCTGTTTTGTTTCGGTAGACTTCGTATCTGTTCCTAAGCTCAGAATGCCTCAAACCCGCGCCGGTCAAGCGTTTTAGATAGTTTTCGGTAGTCTTCGTAGGTTGTGATTTTCAGACTCAGGTTCTAGTGTCCATTGCGGACGTGGGGGTTCGAGTCCCTCTTTCGGCACTCTTCCTTTGAACAACTTCCCGATACGTTTGCATTGACCTTCGTTTTTCGCGCCTGACAACGGGGCCTGGGACGGTAGCTGATCGGTGTACGATCGGGCCGTCCCTGGATTCGACGTTGTGATGATTCGACGGCGTTGCATGACGAGGCGGTCTCTCCCTGGTTTTTGGGGTAAGCGTCCTGAGAACGCTCCCAAGCGCTTAACGTCGGCTCCGGCGCTTGAATGGGCACGTCATGGCTGATCTCGCTGGACCTGACAATTGTGCGGGAATCGGCCGTA
Source organism: Terriglobia bacterium (assembly GCA_965262425.1). GTDB lineage: Bacteria > Acidobacteriota > Terriglobia > 20CM-2-55-15 > 20CM-2-55-15 > CAZOZZ01. The sequence continues at coordinate 4,830,051 of OZ253536.1, forward strand.
TCCCGTTTATCGCCCGCACTAGAGTTCAGCGATTCGCACCTTTTCGGGTTCTCCACAGAATTCCTGGCTTTCTTCGACGTCCAGTCGGGCTTTGAGTTCCGGTGGTTCGATGTAGAACTCTTCCTCAAGTGCCGGATCGAGTTCGGGATCCATGGGTTTCGCAATCGTTACCGTTTTGCTCATGTTGCACCTCCGGTAGACATGCAGCGTAGTGCCGGAAGATGCCAGGACTGGTCCGGGGAATCCGAGCGCTTCCGGCTGTTCCCATGTTCGGCGTTTGATGCTGTGTTCGGCCGGGTCTGCCCTGGCAAATGCCCTGTCTGACCTGAGAGGTTTTCAGAGGAGAAATCGGGATCGGGGGAACTGCGGGGTTACCCGCTGGTCGACTTCGATTCCCGCGGTACGGGCGCCTTAACCTGAGGTGGTCCGGCGGATCTTCCAGCCTTCGGTTCGGAGCCCCGGGCTTTATCTTGGAGCATCCTCGAGTAACTTTTTCAGGACCTCACCCGCTCGCTCGAAGTGTCGCACCACCGCCTGATCATCCTCCCCCCGAATCAGTGCACCATTGCAGACGACGAATTGGCTCTGATTGACTGCCGCTATGTTGCGCCCCTGTGGAATGAAAGGTTCAAAGGGAAAGAACGGACCCTCGTAGAACGACTCCGTCACCGTGACGGCATAGGTGGATAGCGACTGAAAACGGTATTCGAACTCGGTTTTGCCGGTTCTACTCAAATTGTCGTTCGACCTTGCCGCCATCAGGTCATCGCCCGAGTAGTAGAGTAGATCCCTGCCAAGATCTTCAGTAGATAAACCAAAGATCGTGGTCTCGGGCACCTTTCTGTACGCAGTCAGGTCCGTTCGAAAGAGTCCAAACAGATCATCAACGTGGCACGTCGGACTGGCTTGCGTGTACGAGGTATGGCCAGTAGCAGGAACAGGAATCCAGGCGCGGATCTGATTGAATGCAGGTTCATTTCCCTACACGAGAACTGCACGGGTCGTCAGCAGTTACCCTCGACCCCCGCAGCCGCCAGATTCCTTGCGGCGACCCGCGAGGAAGTTCTGAGCCCGGAGGCGCACGTCAGGGCCTTCACCGTCGGGCTGTTGTCCAGCGCGTCCGCTTCGATGGGGTCGGCGCGCAGTTTCAGATGGGCAAATACCCCGCGCCTGCCTCTGGACGTTGATCGGCTCGGTGGTCGCAGGTATTTTCCCTCTTCGAGGACCGCCGGCAGCAGCTTCAGGCTGACCGAGCCGCGTACATTGCCTCCGATGGCGAGGATTCGTTCCGCGGAATCATCCACCTTCACGACGAGGTCGCAATGGGTCCGTGCCCCGATCCCCATTTGCCGGCGCCGCTCCGCAAGATTGCGATAGGCCGGTCGGCTTCCCCTGCACAAGAGGTCGCCCGGCTCGATTGCCGCCTCGCCAACGTCGTAAGCGACGAATGCCGATTGAGTTGTTCCCCGATCGCGCGCCCGGATTGCCTGGTCGATATAGGTGTGGTGCGCGATAGCTCTTTGGAACTGGCTGGCGTCGCCCAGGCCGCCCTCGCACATCACCCACGACAGGAAGGCTGCCGACCAGGGGTTACGCCATCTTGTGCCGACGCCTCCGGGCCCGTTCCAGGCCTCGTTCTGTTTCTCCAGAATCCAGTCGCCCCCGGGCGTGACCGCCCAGTAGCCACCGATGGAGGCGGCGACCCTCTCCGACTCCCGGGGGTCGAGGCGCCGAAAACGGCGACGGCTACGGGTTCCCTACCCGGGTCGGTTGGGCGAAGGCACTGCACCCGGGCCGACAGCCCGGCGTTCGGTAACTGTTTCGTCGACGATCGAAAAACCAAAGAAGCCCCACTCCTGCACTGCCAGGTCGACGATGCGCCGTCGGGTCCGCCCGGTGGGCAAGGCCCGGCAGCCGCTCTGCTGGATCTTCATTGCCCCTGGTTCGCCAGCCACGTGGTCTGTCGGTGGCACGACGTCGAACTGGTCCGGTGGCAGCCGGTCCAGAGAGGACTGTTGTGCGGACCCATCGGTTGGGACGGCCAGAAGGGCGAACGCAGCCAGGGGCAGAATGAGGGTCTTCATAAGTTCCTGTTCGTGGTTTTGCCGACGTCGCCTGTAGATTCGTAATGCCCGTCTCTTACGATTTTCCAGGTTTGTCCCCCCGGCTTCGACGCGCATAGAGAGGGCTGTATTCGAGACCGTACGCGCTGGTACGCCTCAACGCCGCTTTTTCGTGGAAGAATTCCTTTTTGGAGGCACGGATCGCTTCGAGTTCCTCCTCGTTACAATCCTTGAGGACGACCTCTTCGCGCTTCACGAAGAAGATCTGTCCAATGGGCATGCTATGTGTCCCCGGCAGTCCTTCTCCCGGTTGAAGGACGTAGCGGAATTCGGATTCGTGCGGGAACCAGTCGGTTTCGACCCGGATGACCATCATCGGAGCAATTGGGCGCTCGATCATGTTGAGGACCGGGCCGAAGATGGTGTCCCATCCTTCAGGAGTCTGAAAGTTTGTCGCGCCCCGTAGCGTAACCGATCCCGGAGGCGTGCCCAGATCCTCGGGGACGATGTAGGTTCGCAGCATCTCGAGCGCGTTCCCGACGTTGATCGGCGGGTCCGGGACGAGGAACTCAACCTCTTCCTTCATCTTTCCGATGCTTCCAACCGGAAGCACAATATTGGCCGCGAAGATCCCTTCCCATTTCCCGGCCGGGGTGCGAATGAAATACATGAACCTGTACTGGCCGTCACCCTGGTACTCGACGTGGAACGATTCGTTCTCCTCGAGCGGCGGATAGACCAGATACCCCAGGGCGCTTCCAGCCTCGAGGACCGGACAGTGGCGTGCGTGCTGTGGCAGCAGAGGTCGTTGCGGTTCGCGTTTCGGCTGCAACCCGACGCCTGGACGATGCGAGTTCGAATAAATGCGTACTTCCATTGGCACATGATAGGCCATGACCGTGGGCTTGTGGACAGGAAATCCGTTTGGCCCGGTCGCAGCTATTCTCAATGATTTGGCAGGATCTTACTCAGTCCAACTTGTCTGTTTACCGCGATACGGCCGTTGCTCATCACCAGGAGGGGGTTGTGCAGGACCGATGGCTGTTCCAGTGGGTCGCGGTCGAAGACGAGCAGATCCGCCTCGAGTCCCACCTCGATCGCGCCGGTTTGTCCATCCAGTCCGTACGCTTCAGCCGACACGATGGTGGCGGCGCGAAGCGCGTCCACCGGTGTCATTCCCAATTCGATAAAGGCGTTGATCTCCCCCGGAATCCGGTAGACGCTTAGAGGGCCGTAGCTCGAATCGACCGCAGTCACGATCCGTACACCCATCTGATACCCCCGTCGAATCATTCGCTGCATGTTTTCGATGAGGTGGGGCCAGCGCAGACGGGCGATGGTGGTGTTGTAATCGTCGTGCGGCAGTTCGAAACCGGTGACCGAGATATAGGTCGGAGCCCAGATCGTCCCGTTGTCGACCATCATTTGCAGGCCTCGCTCATCGACGTAGGAAGCGTGCTCGAGGCTCCTGCAGCCTGCCAGGATGGCGGCGAGGATGACGTCGGTTCCATGCGCATGACATTCGACGGGAATATCGAACCGGCTGGCCTCGTCGACGATTGCGACCAGTTCGGCTTCTGTGTAGACCTGAGAAATGGGATCCGGGCCGGACATTCCCGACGTCACACCTCCAGACCGGGTCTTGATCCAATCGACACCGTGGTCCGCGTTGATGCGGACCACCTCGCGAACCGCCGCTTCACCCCGGAGCGGCCGATTCACGAATTTTGAAAGCCTGGAGTCGGCAAGAACGTTGTCGCCGGCTCCAGATCCGGAACAACGTAGACTCCCGCGGCAAGGATGTCGGGGCCGACCAGATGCCCGGCTTTCACCATTTCTCGCTGGGCGACATCGGTGTATCCGTTCACGCTCGCGCTCCGCGCTGTCGTCACACCGGACGTCAGAGCGCGTCGGGCCGACGCGACGCTGCTTCCGTGGTAGTGGCCTTCGAAGAATCCGGGTGTGACGTAGAACCCACGAAAATCTACGATCTCGGCGCCGCCCGGAGGCGGGTTCGCGCCAACCGACTCGATCTTGCCTGCGCGCACCACGACCGTGACGCCGCGAAGAATCGTTCCGCCCCGGACGTCCACAACGTTGGAGTTGGTGAGTGCAAGGAACGGTTGGGGAATCACTCCGTCCGCGTCGGCCAGCGCCGCCAGTTCGTCCAGTGACGGCTGACGATAGAGCGCCTGCCCATAGGCAGGCGCCCCCATCCCCGTCGCGAACCAGACGAGCAGGGCGAGCGTCGTTGAAATGTTCCACGTTTTCGATGCGTTACTCATCATTGTCCTCCTGGCTGTGGTGTCACTCGACGAACGAGGATGGTATAGCACCACCGAACCTCGAAGACAAGAGACCGTACCTTTCGCCGGCCAGTGGGTGGAACTCGGCCCGGACCGAGACCGACCAGCGCCTTCTCTCACAAACTGTATGAACCGATCAACTCCGTGTTAGATTGACCCCCTTCTTCAATCGAACTAGAATGTCCGCGGAGGTCCAGATGAGACGAGGCGCGATTGTTCTTTTGATGTTGGTTTTCTGTTGCCCCCTCGGGCTGGCCCAGGAGTCGACGATCCGAAACTTCCTGCGGGTCAATCCAGATTTCTGCACAGCCGGCCAGCCGGACTTGGAGGAGTTATCCCAGCTTAAGGATCAGGGAATAAGGTCGGTCCTGAACCTGAGACCTCAGGCTGAATACGATGCCACCGAAGAGGAAGTCGGAGTTAAGGCGCTTGGCATGAAGTACTTCAATATTCCGATCGTCGGTAGCGCCATAAAGGACGAACAGGTGGAGTTGTTTCTGACTCTGGGCGACCAAGTCGAGAACCGGCCGATGTTTATCCATTGCGCGTCCGCGAACCGCGTCGGCGCCCTGTGGATGATCCGCCGGGTGCTTCGCGACGGGTGGACAACGGCCGACGCCGAAACGGAAGCAGCGAAGGTCGGACTCCGATCTCCTGGACTCAAAGAATTTGCGCTCGGCTATATAAACGCCCATCAGAACCGCTGAGGTCTGAGAAGCCGGGTCGTCGGCCCGGCTTGCGTCTCCGACTTACTGTTTAACGTACTTCTTCAGATCCCTGGGCCCGACTTCCGCTCCGTAAATGTTTCCCGCCGCGTCTACCGCGACGCCTTCCGACCCGCTCGTTGCGGACCTGTCGGCGTTGGGCTCAGGATCCGGAATGAAGTGGGTCACCCATCCGTCCGTGGCGCTGCCGATCCGGATGCCCCGCTTCCAGCCTGGGTTTCGCCGTGTGTTCGATTCCGAGTCGGCTGAATACAGGATGTCGTTGGCATCGATGTAGAGCCCGCTGGGTCGACCGAACTGGGTCCACGTCGCGATATAGGTCCCATCCTGGTCGAAGATCTGGACCCGGTTGTTGTACCGGTCGCCGACGAACAGGCGTCCCTCCGAATCCATGGCCAGGGCATGGGGATCGTGAAAGTCCTCGTTGGTCGTTCCTGTCTTGCCCCAGGTCTTGATGAAGGTTCCGTCGCTCGAGAACTTGACGATGCGGTTGTCGTCACCGCGACCAAGATGGCCGACTGCGACGAAGATGTCGCCGCCCGGGGCCACCAGAACGTCCGAAGGGCCGTTGAAGCTGTTCGGACCGTTGCCCTCGCCGCCCGGGGTGCCCAGGGTCATTAACACCTCCCCGTCGGGGCTGAACTTGTGGACCTGGTAACCCTTCCCGTCTGCCCTTCCGGTGTCGGTGACCCACACGTTGTTGTCGGCATCCACAAACATGCCGTGGGGCATCATGATCAGTCCCGCGCCAAAGCTCCGGACCAGGTTACCGGAGGGATCGAACAGGAACACGGAGTCGACGTCCGGCGTGTCTGTGCAACTGTTGGCGCCGCACCTTTCCGAGACCCAGACATTCCCGCTTCCGTCCCGGGCCGGATATACAGCGCTCATCGATCCCCACGCTCTGCCCGGGTTCGCCCATCCTTCGACGGTTTGATAAGAGTTGGGGGCATGGTTTTGAGCGCCGATGGCCACCCCAAACGTGGCGATCATCACGATCGTGGCTGTAAGCGTGTAACCGATTCGGACCGCATGTGACATTCGAAGCTCCTCCCTACTGTTTAACGTACTTCTTCAGGTCTTCCGGACCCACCTCGGCTCCGTAGATGTTTCCCCTTGCATCTACAGCGACGCCTTCCGCCCCGCTCGTACCCGCTGTATCGGCATCGGTTACCGGGTCCGGAATGAAGGTTGTGACCCAGCCATCCTTGGCGCTTCCGATCCGGATGCCCCGTTTGTATCCGGGGTTACTCCGGGAGTTCGATTCGGAGTCGGCCACGTAGATCATATCGATTTCGTCGATGAAAACACCGCTCGGCCGTCCGAATTGCGTCCAGTACGCGATAAATTCCCCTTCCTGGTCAAAGATCTGGACCCGGCGGTTGTTCCGGTCGCCTACGAACAGGCGGCCCTGGGAATCCATCGCCAGAGCGTGCGGGTCGCTGAACTGGCCTGGCCCGGCCCCGGTCTCCCCGAAAGATTTGATGAATCGTCCGTCGCTTGAGAACTTGACGATGCGGTTGTTGCCGCCGCGCCCGTGCCCATCGGCAACGAAGATGTCTCCGTTGGGAGCGACCAGGACATCCGACGGTTGATTGAAGGTGTCGGGGCCATCACCGGCGACTCCCGCACGCCCCAACCGCATCAAGACCTCTCCATCCGGGCTGAACTTGAGAACCTGATGGCCTTTCGATCCCTCCCCCCGCGCGTCGGTCACCCAGACGTTGTTGTCCGAATCCACATGCATGCCGTGAGGCCACACGATCATCCCGGCGCCGAAACTCGCCAGGAGTTCGCCTGATGAATCGAACAGGAGGACCGAATCGACATCGTCCCTGTCGACGCAACTGTTCTGACCGCATCTTTCGCCGACCCATATGTTGCCACTGCCGTCACGCGCCGGGTACACCGCACTGGTCGACCCCCAGGTCCTGCCAGCGGGAAGTTTTCCCCAGACGCCCTGGACGGTGCGATAGGAATTGGGTGCGTTGTTTTGTGCGTACGTGGACATCCCGTAAGCGGCGACCATCGCGACAGCCACCAGCACCGGGCCGACCGTGCCGAATCGAACTGCGTGTGACATTGGAACCCCTCCCACAGAGAGAAACTACCGTTCGAAGAATGTGCTTGAGCGCCTTATTTATACCCCACGCTCCGGATATTTGCGAACGATAGCTGAAGGGGCGGGGCCGAAGTATATGGCGTGAAGTTGGGATACTGGAATGTGAAGTTATTCAGGAGCGATCTGAGCTTCAACAAGCATGTCCGAAAACGGCCAGCACAGTTCGTCCGAATCCGTTACCTTATGAGCTGTGGAAGCCAGCCTACAACTCGATGGTGAGAGATGTTACCAGGCGGCCTTGAGCAACGACGCCCGCTTTGACGGCAGGTTCTTCACAGCCGTCAAGACCACGGGCATCTACTGCCGGTCCATCTGTCCTGCGCGGATGCCTTTGCGCCGGAACATCGAATTTCATCCGACTGCCGCTGCCGCGGAACTGGCCGGGTTCCGCCCGTGCCGCCGCTGCCGGCCCGATGCTTCTCCGGGCACCCCGGCCTGGGCAGGCACCTCGGCTGTTGTTTCCAGAGCGCTGAGGAAGATCAACGAGGGAGCGCTGGACAGGGAAGGAGTGTCGGAACTCTCCAGCCGGCTGGGCGTGGGTGAGTGCCATCTCACGAGGCTCTTTGTTCAACACCTGGGTGCAGCTCCCATAGCGATCGCCCAAACCCGGCGTGCTCACTTTGCCAAACGGCTCATCGAAGAAACCCGGCTTCCAATGGCCGAAATTGCGTTCAGTTCCGGGTTTCGGAGCATCAGGCGTTTTAACGCGTCCATGAAGAAATGGGGTCTTCCGCAGAATTTGTGGGTAAAACCGTCTTCCATCGCCGCTTGAGGAGACCACGGTGCTCGCCAAGCCTCAAGGCTTCCCTCGCAAGCTCGGCGGCTGCGCCGGCCTTGACCCTCGGCTGCGCTCCGCGGTGTCGGCTGGTGTGGGCGATGGGGAACGGGGCCTCCGGCGGGGGCTCCGGGCACCGGGTGTAGGCGTCCGACCGAAGTGGGTACTGGAATATTCGCCGTCGAACAAAAAAATAAGGTACTTTGTTTCAATTACTTATGTGCGCACAGGCCTTTGGACTGCCCACAAATTCTGCGGAGGAGGCAAGAAATGTTTTGACCTCACACCGACCGAGCTTCGGCAGAGAGCGCGAGCCAGCGAGATGGGAACTGCGACGCCGGCACGCTTTGTCGTCCGGTTAGCCTACCGGCCGCCATTTGATTGGCCGGGGTTTCTGAACTTCCTGAGCGTCCGGGCAACGCCCGGCGTTGAGAGCTTCAAAGACGGCGTCTACCGGCGAACGATCCGGTTTGGATCGGACACGGGTACGATCGGAATCCGGCAATCGGAACAACCCCACACCCTGACGCTCGAGATCGAAGGCGGATTCTCCCGCGAGCTTCTGCCGATCGTGGAACGGGTTCGGGACCTGTTCGATCTGCGTGCCGATCCTCTCAAAATTGAATCTCATTTAAAACAGAGCCAGCTTCTGGGGGCATTGCTCGACGACAGATCGGTTCCTCGTGTGCCCGGCGCGTGGGACGGTTTCGAACTGGCCGTACGCGCCATCGCGAACAGCGGGTGTTCAAGTTCTGTTTCCAGGCCGACCGCTTACGCGCCCTGCGCCGGGAGGTGACGCTTTTCCGCCTGCTCAAAGAAGCCCTGGGTAATCGCGACGATATTGCCCGTGTGCTGGACTGGCAGTTCGACGAGTCGCCCTATTTTCTGGAGTCGGAATACACCGAAGGCGGAAGCCTCGTTGATTGGTCCGTAGAACAGGGCGGACTCGCCGAGATATCGTTAGACACACGCCTCGAGTTGATTGCCCAGATTGGCGAGGCCCTGGCCGCCGCCCACTCCGTGGGTGTCCTTCACAAGGACATCAAGCCGGCCAACATCCTCATCGCGACCGATCGGGACGGGAGCCCCCGGATCCGTCTCGCAGACTTCGGCATCGGTCTGATTCAAGACAAGGGGTTGCTCCTGGAAAAGGGGATCACGGCATACGGATTGACTTTGCCCAACAGCGTCAGCACGGGCGGAACGCACCTGTACATGGCGCCGGAACTGGTGGAGGGAAAGGTCGGGACAGTCCAGGCCGACATCTACGCCCTCGGCGTGATGCTCTATCAGATTGTTGTCGGCGATTTCAAGCGGGCCCTGGCGCCGGGATGGGAGCGCGATGTCGAAGACGAGCTGCTTCGTGAGGGTATCGCAGCTCTGGTTGAGCGATCCCCCGAGCGTCGTCCTCAGAGCGCCGCCGAAATCGCCGAGCCCCTGCGGAACCTGGAAGAGCACCGGACACAGCTCGAAGCCGAGCGGCAACGGCAGGCCGAGACCGAGGCCACGCGAGTAGCACTGGAAAAGGCCCAGCGCCGGCGACGGGTCTTTGGGATGATCGCGACGGCGGCCAGCGTCGTTCTACTGGTCGTGTCCATTCTCGCGATCCAGGCCGTCCGGGCACGGGAAGATGCGGACCTGAGGCGGGGGCAGGCCGAGAACCTGATTGATTTCATGGTTGGAGATTTGCGGGAGAAGCTGGCACCTATTGGACGTCTCGACGTTCTGGACGATGTCGGGGACGAGGCGATGGCGTATTTCGCGTCGCTACCCGCCGATGAGGTCGACGACGACGAGTTGTTCCGTCGCTTGAAGACGTTGAATGATATCGGCGATGTTCGGATACGCCAGGGGAACCTGGAGGCGGCAACAGTAGCATTTGAGGAGTCCCTGACACTGGCCGGGGAACTGGTCGCGCGCGATCCCGAGAATGGCGAGTGGCAGGTGGGTCTCGGTGCCGCTCACTTCTGGGTTGGAGAAGCCCTTCGCCGGCAAGGGGATCTGGATGGAGACTTGCGGCACCTTCGCGCCTACTTGGAAATTTCAGAAGCGCTTGTCGAGAAAGACCCGACCAATCTGGACTGGCAGCTCGAATTGGGATACGCACACGGGAACATCGGAACGATCCTGGACACGCAGGGGAATCTGGAAGGGGCGCTTCCGGCGCTTCGCAAGTCTCTCGCTGTCTTGGAAAACCTGGTTGCCCGGGACCGGAAAAACACTCTCTGGCAATGGGAACTCGCCCTGGCACACAGCAAGGTAGCAACGACGCTGGACAGAATAGGAGATCTCGCTGGGGCATTGGAGGGCCATCGAGTTGCGCTGACGATCAGACAAGCCCTAGGACAGTCCGATCTCGACAACACACGTTGGCAGAACAGTCTCGCCGTTAGCCACAGTCGCGTGGGCTCCCTGTTGGAAGACATGGGAGACTTAGAAGGGGCGATCGAGCATTTTCACGCTTTTCTGATGATTGAGGAAAAACTGGTCGCGCACGATCCGACCAACACGGGATGGCAGCGGTCACTGGCAGTCGCGGCAGGCAGGGTGGGCAATGTGGCCGAGGTGCTCGGCGATCTGGACCTGGCTGGTCAACACCATCAAGACCGATTGCGCATCGTGGAAGCGCTCGTCGAGACGGATCCGAAGCGATCGGACTGGTCAGCAGATCTGGCGGACTCGCATCTCTATCTTTGCCGATTTAGTCTCGCGAAGGGACAGCCAGGTAAGGCGCTCGAGGAAGCGCGCGCGGCGCTGGAGATCCTGGAAGAGTTGGTCCATGACAATCCAGACGATCGAGATTCGACCTCGAGGTTGACTGAAACCCACACACTCCTCGGCAACGTCTGGGCGGCGATGGGTGATGCCGAAAAATCACGCGCCTCATGGAGCCGCGCTGTAGAAATCATCGAGCCCCTGGCGCGGGACTCGAGCGACAGACGATTACTTGATCCCTGGGCCCGAGCTTTGACTCATCTTGGCCGAATCCGGGAGGCCACACCCGTGGTCGAGAAGCTGGAGTCGATGGGTTACAGGGAACGAACTTTTGTCGAACTCTGGCAAGAGAAACGAACGGTGGCGAGCAGCTAGGCGGTTCAGGTCGACCCCCGTCTCGAAGTCTCCCGCCATCTGAATGTCTTTAGATAAAGAATCACTCAAAAGGAGGTTTCCAAATGTCTTCACAAGCACCTGGACAGGATCAACCAAAGAAGGATCAGGAGGTTACGGTCAGTGGATCACCAGGGAGTTGGACGGCGGATCCAGATCCTGCAGAAATGTTATATGGCGCGCAGGATTCAATCACATGGAAACTGCAAGCGGAAGGATATAAATTCCACGCGACAAAAGGGATCCAATTCACAACGGCCGGGTGGACGGGCAGCATACCGAGCCCGGTCGCAGATTCGAAGGGTAAACAATACTCCTGTACTGATGACAACGACGTAACCGAGGCAACGACGTTCAAGTACAAGATAAAAATAGTGGGAAACGACGGGAAAGAATATGATTTCGACCCGTCCATCGAAGACGAGCCGGAAAAATAGGACACGTTCCGCCGAATTCGGAATCCGTAGGGAATTCGCGTAGCTGCGCTTGCGCAGAAAACGCCGTAAAGCCCAACACTGTGCCTTGGGCGGGCTTACGCACAGCTGAGCGTCGACCCGCAACGTAATCAAAACGCTGGCGCTGAACGGCCTCGTCGACGGCACCATGCTGTTCGACAGGCTCGACGAGGACGGGCGGGGGGGCGCCGAGGGAAATGCCGGGTGCGACGAAACCTCCTTTCGCGATTCCACCGCCCGAGATCGACAAAAGGATGGCTTCCTTGCTTGAGTGACATGTCCGAACGCATCGCTTCCGCCCAGCGCCCATCACGTCATCGGCTTATTTCCTGCGAGTTCGGCGTAATTCAGATCGGCCACTCTTGGATTGTGTTAGTTTCGGTTGCTTCCTGGTTTCGAGCAGTATAAAAACAACGGGATCCGCAATCTACAGTGTGCGTGCGACTGAAACGATTGCCGTCTGATTGTCCATTGACCCCGTTAGAGATGGACCGTGAACTGGAAAAAGGGCAAGTGGCAAGAGGTTTTGAATGTCGATTTCCAGTGACAGGCAGAACCACGCGGTCATCAAGACGCACGGCCGGAAGCGCGCAAGCCAGGAAGGCCACTGGGCCGAGGATCGGCATCACCGCCAGAAAGACATGGGATACCAGACCGAGCAGGGAGGCCCCATGCCCGGGATCAGCGTATTCCACCGAAACGAAAACGGACGCGGAGTCGAGACACAGGGCTGATCTTCCGATGCGGTCTTCTTCCCCCCCTACTCGTATTCTGCTAACGGTCGTCTTTTAGGCGCTTCATCGCTTCATCCGCGGCGGCGATCAGCCCGGCGTTCCAGTAGAGCCAGGCCATCCGGCCAAGGATCCGTTTGTCCGGCGGGCCGCCGGAAAGCATCGCCCGGAGTTCCGCAGCAGCTTCGGCGTAGTAGCCCGAACTCTCCAGTTCCATCGCCCGCAGCAGGCGGAACGGATCATCGGCGCCTGATTCGGTAGGGGGGGTCGGGCCAGGCTCCACCAGGAACAGGGCATTCTGGAATCCGGTCGTCCGGGCTCCCGCTTGCCCTCGCAGCTCCCACAGGTAACTGCCTTCTTCGAGCGGCGGGCGCGTGTCGGGGTAGGGAGCGCTTAATTCGGTCGTTTCATATTCCCAGAGCTTCTCGCCCACGAGGTTGCTCAAAGTCAGGTGGAACGTTTCGGCGCCCTCCAGTTTGGCCCATCGGAATGTCGGTCGGACTACGGATACCTTGCCGCCCAGGTAGAGCGGGATCGGCGCATAACCCCTCACGCGCAGGCCACCAATATGTTCCAGGCTTTCCTCTCCAAGGGCAACCTCGGGAAGCGCACATCCGCGAGCCGCCTTCAGGGTCGGCGGCGGGCCGGCCGCAACCTCAAACTCGGACGCTCCAAGCACGGCGATCGTATCGCTTGGCACGGTGATCATCTGCTGGGTCGGGCAGTAAATGAGCGTCACCTGTCCCGTCCCGGTGATCAGCCGGTCCCCGGCCAACAACAGATCTCCCAGCATTGGAGGAGTTCGGGAGTTGTCTCTTTCGACCTCGACCGGCCCTTCGGTCAGGAGGACCATCCCCACCGGGGTGTTGTCCGACTGGTAGGCGAACAACGTCGAAGACTGGAGGAGGTACGCGATCGTGACGATAAGGATGCGGAACGAGATCATTTTGTTATTTTCCCTTCGGAGCGCGATGAGGTCCAGCAACTTGTTGTTTCCCGAGATCCTGTTAGGATTGTTCGACGTGCTTCGAAAACGACGGCCCATGCACTCCAGATCGTACCTTTGCCGCGTACTGGCTCCCTTTTTCTTGAGCCTCGCACTCGGGGGTTCTCCCTCCCGAGCCCAGGTGGCCTCGCCTGACACCACCGCCGAGGCAGCCCGCATCGCTTACGAGCGCGGGGCGTTTGACACGGCTATCTCCGGATGGCTGGACGCCGCACGGGGGTTCGGACTCTCCGGCCGGACTGACGCCGAGATCGACATGTTGGTCCGGGCAGCAGAGGCTTATCAGAACATCGGGCTCTTTACCGAAGCGCTGAGCACGTTGGACGCCGCGCGAGATCTGAATCGAGAGGCTCCGAACCCGGCACGAGTGAAGATACTCGGAACCGCGGGCAGCATCTACCTCGCCGAGGGATCGAACCGGCAGGCCGAAGAAGCCCTCACGGCTGCGTCCGATCTTGCGCGACGGCTGGGAGACGAACCCCTGTCGGCATTCATCGAGAATAACCGCGGCAAGCTGTTTGCCGCGCGCGCGGAATACGACGACGCCATCGCATCTTATCAGGACAGCGCCCGCGTTGCCCGGAACAACCTATTACCCGTGCTGGCCGCCCGGGCTCTCAGCAACGCCGCGACGCTGGCATGCCGGACTGGGCTCCTCGGCGAGTGTGCGGATTTTCAGCTCGAGGCGTTGGAAGTGGTGGGAACGCTCGGCGACTCTCACGCCAAGGCACAACTGCTCGTGTCGCTCGGGCTTCACTACGCGCCGCTCGTCGAAGGGTTTTCCGATCGGCGGAGCGAGTTGTTGCTTCGCTCTTACGGGGCGTTCACGGAAGCGGCGGACATGGCCGAAGCGATCGGAGACCATCGCGCCGCGTCCTACGCGCTGGGCGGCCTTGGCGGGCTGTACGAAATCGAGGGCCGTCCCGAGGAAGCTCTCGAGCTGACACGCCGCGCTCTGTCCTACGCCCAGCGGATCAATGCCCCCGAATCGCTGTACCGGTGGCAGTGGCAGGCCGGGCGCCTGCTTCGCGCCCTTGGGGAGAACGACCAGGCGATCGAATCTTACCGGGCCTCGATCGTCACGCTGCAGTCCATCCGCCAGGAGGCGCCCGAAGCCTATGCCACGACGGCCACGTCCTTCCGGGAGTCGGCCGGGCGCGCCTATTTCGAGATGATCGACCTGCTGCTGGAACGCGCGGCCTCAATACCGGACGGAGAGGACGCGTCGCCGTATCTCGCTGAGGCACGCGAGATCGTCGAGCTCTTCAAGCTCGCCGAACTGAGAGATTACTTCCGCGACGACTGCGTCGACACATACCTGGCGCGGGAAACCGGCTCGACGATGTAGCCGCCGACGCGGCAATCATCTATCCGATCATCCTTCCGGATCGCCTGGAGCTACTATTGGGGATTGGCTCGACGTTGAGCCGAATCACGGTACCCGTTCGCGAAGAAGCCCTGACGAACCTGGTCCGTATCTTTCGTCTCCTGTTGGAGGGTCGAACGCCGAATGCGTACCTCGCTCCGGCACAGCAGCTTTATGAGTGGTTGATTCGTCCGCTCGAGCCCCAGTTGGAGTCGGCCGGTGTCGAAACCCTCGTGTTCGTCCCGGACGGCCCGCTACGGACGATACCTATGGCAGCCCTCCACGACGGGACGGAATTCGTGATTGCGAAGTACGCGGTGGCGGTCACGCCTAGCCTGAGCCTGTCCGATCCCCGACCGATGGAACGCGAAAACATCTCGGTTCTGACCGTCGGCTTGACTGAAGCGGTTCAGAACTTCGCCGCACTGCCGAGTGTCGCCGCCGAAGTCGAGGCGATCTCGGAACTCTACCCCGGGACTTCACTGCTCGATGAACGCTTCGTGGTCGACAACGTGGAACGGGAGCTGGTGGAAACAGAGTTCAGTATCGTCCACGTGGCCTCCCACGCGGCGTTTGCCGGCAACCCCGAAGATTCGTTCCTGCTGACTTATGACGATCGTTTGACCCTCGACGATCTGGGAGATCTTCTCGGGCGGTTCCGACTCCGCGAGAACCCGATCGAGTTGCTGACGCTGAGCGCGTGCCAGTCCGCATCGGGTGACGATCGCGCCGCGCTCGGCCTCGCCGGCGTGGCGGTGAAGGCCGGCGCCAAGAGTGCACTGGCCACGCTGTGGCAGATCAGCGATGAGGCGACCTCCGAGCTCATCGCACGCTTCTACCGGGAACTCGGGGACCCGTCCGGAACGAAAGCGAAGGCACTGCGACAGCCCTCTGTGCCAACATGGGTGAGACACTTGCTTGAACGTTAATTAGAGTGCAGGGCGGGAAGGAAGATAACCTGTGTTGGTGATCAAAGAAGAAAAAGATCGAGAAGAATCGCGCGGAACGGAAGGAGCGCGTAGAGCGACTGGAGTTGCGCGCGAAGCGGCGGAGTTCAATGGCGTTGGAGCGGACCCGGAGGTAGCCGATAAGGCGACACGCCGGCAGTTGAGTGCCAAGTATAAGCGGCGGATCGTGCGGGAGGCCGACCGGTGCACGAAGCCGGGGGAGTTGGGGGCGTTGCTGCGGCGAGAAGGGTTGTTTTCGTCGGCCTTGAGCACGTGGCGGCGGCAGCGCGAGGCCGGGGAGCTGGAGGGATTGCGACCGGCCAAGCGAGGCCGGAAGGGGAAGCCTCCAGACGCACGGGATAAACGAATTGCCGAGCTGGAACGCAAGAACCGACGGCTGGAGGCCAAGCTGGCGCAGGCCGAAACGGTCATCGTAATCCAAAAAAAAGTGGCTTCGCTGCTGGGGATTCCCCTGAAGAGTTCGGACCCGGAAGAGAACGACTGATGGAAGCGGCCGAGAAGTTCTCCACCGAATTGGGAACCGCCGTGGCATGCCGGGCCTTTGGAGTGCCCCGCGCGTCGCTGTATCGTCGCCGGCAGCGGGGAGCGGATCCGGCCACGCCCCGGCCGCGTGCCCCCTCGCACCGGGCCTTGGGCGAGGCCGAGCGTGGGCAGGTACTGGACTTGCTCCATAGCGAACGCTTCGTGGACCAAGCGCCTACCCAGGTGTGTGCGGCGTTGCTGGATGAAGACCGCTATCTGTGCTCGGTACGCACGATGTACCGGATCCTGGATGCGAACCAGGAAGTGCGGGAACGGCGGAACCAGCGGCGTCATCCCGTCTACCAGAAGCCGGAGCTGTTAGCGACTGGCCCGAATGAAGTGTGGACATGGGATATAACGAAGTTGAAGGGCCCACGGAAGTGGACCTACTACTACCTGTACGTGATTCTGGATATCTTCAGCCGCCAAGTCGTGGGCTCGATGGTGGCCGATTGCGAATCGGCCAGTCTGGCTAAAAAGTTGATTCGTGAAAGCTGCCTCAAGCAACGGATCGACCGGGATCAACTGATCCTCCACGCCGATCGCGGGTCGTCGATGAACTCGAAGGTGGTGGCGCTGCTGCTCTCGGACCTGGGAGTGACCCAATCCCACTCCCGGCCGTATGTGTCCGATGACAACCCGTTCTCGGAAGCGCAGTTCAAGACGCTCAAGTACCGGCCCGACTTCCCGGAACGTTTCGGTTCGATCCAGGACGCCAAGGCGTTCTGCCGGGATTTCTTCCACTGGTACAACAACGTCCACTACCATTCGGGTCTGAACTGGCTGACGCCAGCCACGGTGCACGACGGCCGCACCGACCGAATCGTTCGGCGACGGCAACTGGCTCTGGATCGTGCACGGCAACGCCATCCCGAACGCTTCGTCAACGCACGCAGGAAGATCGCCGGTCCGCCGGACAAGGTCTGGATCAATCCGCCTGCTGAACCGCAGGCGGTAGCTTAAATTCCTAATGCAGGTGTCTCAAACTTGTTGACATCTTCCGCAGGCACAGCTGGATTTGCTGGCCGACCCGAGATACGAACATCCGTTCTTCTGGTCTGCCTTCATCCTCATTAATAACTGGTTGTGAGTGGACCTGATGATCGCCCGCCACCAAATCCGCCGTTCTCTCCACGGCATTGCCCTGGCCGTGCTGGCCTTGACGGCCGTCGGTCACCTGCAAGCACAGAGTGTAGTCCTGGACGCCACGCTCGGCAACGGGGCAAGCCTCGGTAACGGTCCGACCTACAGCATCGCCGAGGCGATGGGCCGCAGAATCGGCAGCAATCTTTTCCATAGCTTCTCGCGGTTCTCGCTGCTCGGCGGCGAGACAGCCGACTTCACGACAGCGGGCGCCATTCGAAACATCCTGGCCCGCATCACCGGCACGGAAGTGTCCACGATCGACGGCACGATCCGTTCTTCGGCGAACCTGTTCTTTCTCAACCCGAACGGCGTCGTGTTCAACTCCGGCGCCCGCCTCGATGTCGATGGGTCGTTCCACGCCAGCACTGCCGACTACCTGAGGATGGGGGCAACCGCCTTTTACGTGGATGAATCCCGCGCCCTGCCGAATCTGCCGAGCGTGTTTGCGATCGACCCGAGGGTGTTGATTGATCCGCCTGAAGCGTTCGGCTTCATGTCGGACAACCCTGCCTCCATCACGGTAAATCGCAGCACGCTGCGCGTGGCCGAGGGGGCTCACGTCGCTCTGGTCGGCGGGGACACCACCCTCACCGGCGGTGGTCTGACAGCCAGAAGCGGCCGTATCCACCTCGCCAGCGTCTCGTCCACGGGAGAAGCCATTCTGACCGAACAAGGCCTGGACACCGCGTCATTCTCCGAGCTTGGTGAGCTGGCGATAAAGGCTGGTGCAAAACTGGATGCAAGCGAGTCGATTCTGGTTCCCGACGGGGCCGGGCGGATCGTCATCCGCGCCGGCCGCTTCGAGATGGATGCGGCCAGGCTGCTGGCAGATACGGCGATCGAAAGCGGAGGGGACATTGACATCGAGGTTTCGGGCCGGTTCTCGCTCGCGAACGGTTCGCGTGTTCGGAGTCTGACCGACGCGGATGGGGATGCCGGGTCCATACGGGTTCGGGCCGGAAACATCGAAATCCGTGGTGGAAGTCGAATCGAATCGTCGACGGCGGGAGCAGGCACGGCGAGCACGATCACCATCGATGCTTCCAGCTCGATCGTGGTTTCCAACCCCGATGCGGATCCTCGCTTCGGACCTTTCGCGAATGGAATAGCCAGCGATGTGACGCTCGGGGTGACGGGGCGGGCGGAAACATCACGATCTCCACTCCCACCCTCACGATGGAGCGCAGCGTGATCAGCGCCGACACCATCGGTTTCGGCCTCGATTTCCAGACGCGGGGCCGGCCGGGCAATATTCGGATCCGGACCAACAATCTGGAGATGAGTGACCAGGCCCTGATCCAGAACGCGAGCCGGAGCTTCGACCCCGCTCTGCTGGATTCTCCGGCGGAACGGGAGATCCGCATCCGTCCTCTGGACCCGCTCCAGGATTCGACCATTCGGCTCACCGGACCGGGGACCGACATCCGCAGCAACGCGGTCCTCAGCACGCAGGGGGGCTCCAGTATTTCGCTTGAGGCTACAGAGGTTCGATTGTCTGAAGGCGCGTTGCTGTCGACCACCGTAGTGGGAGGCCGCGCTTCGGCCGGGAGGATCGATCTCACCACCGATCGTCTGTCGCTGGGAGGGGGCAGTGGAATCCAAAGCGACGCGCAGATAGATTTCCTTGAGGTGATCGGTGGCAACCTGCTCGGTATCCCGACCGGCAACTCGGGAGACATCTCGATTCGCGCGAGCGAGTCTATTGTGCTCGAAACCGGAAGCTCGTTCTTTAGAACACGGATCTCCAGCACGACTTTCGGAGCCGGTGACGGCGGGCGGATCTCGCTCGCGGCGACGAACGGTGGTGGGACGGGAACCGTCCTGGTCGACGGCGCGGCGATCGATTCGAACAACCTGTCGCCGTTCGAGGGCGTGCGAGCGGGGGATGTGCGGATCGACGCGGATGTCGTGCGGGTCGAGAATGGTGGCCTGGTCGAAAGCTTTGCCGGAGGCGGCACCAGAGGACCGGCAGGGAACGTCACGATTCTCGCGACATCGTCGCTGAGTGTCCGGGGGGCCAACGGGAATCTCCAATCGAGCGCGGTGTCCACATCAACTATCGGTGATGGTCCGGGCGGCGAAGTGCGGCTGTCGGCCGGCCGTATCGTCATAGAGACCGGAGCGTCGGTCGACTCGCTAACCAACGGCCCCGGAAGTGGCGGCACGGTCCGGATCGGACGTGGCGAAGGTGTCGCCCTCGACACGGACGAGCTTGTGATTCAGGACGGCGGCAAGATTCTTGCAGCGAGTCTGGCCGAAGGCGAGAGCGCCGGAGCTGCGGGTTCGATCGATATCGATGTGGGGCGGATTGTCTTGAACAGCGGCGGGCGCGTCAACGCCAGCACGATCGATGGAAACGGCGGGACGGTGACGATTCGGGCATCCGATTCAGCAACCTTCAGGGGGTTGGATTCCAGGTCGTCGAGCGGTGTCTTCACCGACACCAGGGGGGCCGGGGCGGCGGGGAGCCTCACGATCCATACACACCGGCTCGAGATGTCGGATAGAGCGCAGGTTCTGGCGTCCGCCGGGGCCGAGAGCAGCGCGACGGCAGGGGACATCCAACTGCGGGTTCGAGAAATGGA
This sequence comes from Terriglobia bacterium, assembly GCA_965262425.1. Classification (GTDB taxonomy): domain Bacteria; phylum Acidobacteriota; class Terriglobia; order 20CM-2-55-15; family 20CM-2-55-15; genus CAZOZZ01. Next base: position 4,849,929 of record OZ253536.1, read on the forward strand.
TCTCGGCGGTCGAGCTCTCGTGTCTGCCGAGAGCCTGGGCACGGGTTCGGCTGGCGTCATCCATATTGGCGATTCCGAACAGCCCGCCGAGTCTCTTATGAGCCGATCGGGAAGAATCACGACGGAATCCCGGCAGGCCGGAGGCGGCAGCATCAGAATCGCTACGAACCGCCTGTCTTTGTCCGATAACAGCGAAATCACGACCGACGTTCAGAGCGGAACCGAGAGCGGGAACGTCGATATCGAAGCCGGGTTTGTCGACCTGGACAACAGCAACGTCACGGCGGACGGAGGCGAAGGAGCCGGCGGGAACATCTCGATTGTCGTCAAGAGCGAGGAAGGCACTCGCAATTTAGCGTTTCCTCCCGGGTTCCTAATCCTCGAAGACATCAGCGAAGTCCGTGCGGACGGCGGTAATCAGGGTGGCAAGATTGCCATATCCGCTGTCGGTTTCACGGCTTCCCAGACCAGTCTGGTACAAGCCCGCGCGCGTCAGCCGGCAGGAATCGCCGGCGAAGTCGGCATTCAGGCGCTCATCGCGGGAATCAGCGAGAGCATCACGCCTCTGCCGGGGGACTTCTTCGATGCGGCCGCCCTGTTGCGGGCGCGTTGCGCGGAACGAGCCAGCGGTGGCGAGACCAGCAGCTTCATCGCCGCCGGCCGCGACGGCCTGCCGCCCGAGCCGGACGGTCTGCTGTCGAGTTCCGTGCTGGACCTCGGTTCGAAGTCGGTTGTTTCCTCAAACGGCTACCTGAAGCCTTTGCTACTGCCTGTGTGGCTCTGGCAGACATCGCTGGATCGGCGGTGCGGGTGGTTCGCAGGGGGGCGACGATGAAGAACGGTTTCAGACTTCTCGTCGCTACGGGTCTGTTACTGCTTTCCCCGCAGCTCGCCGGCGCGCCGCTCAGGCAGGTGCTCCCGCCGGTCGAACTTACACGAGGAGGCTTAGGCGTGCAAGTCGGCGAGATCCGTATCGAAGGCAGCACCGTGTTTAATCCCGAGGAACTGGCAGCAGTCACGGACCGCTACGTCGGACGCACATTGACGTCCGAAGACCTCGGCGTGCTCCGTCGCGAGTTGACAGACCTGTACATCGAGAGGGGTTTCATCAATTCCGGCGCCGTTATACCCGATCAGACCGTCGAAGATGGAGTGATCATTCTTCAGGTTTCGGAAGGGCGCTTGGCCGAGCTGGAAGTTCAGGATCCGAAATGGTTTCGCGCAGACCACATCCGGACACGCCTCGAACCCGAAAAGATCGGACCGTTGAACATCAACGATCTTCAACAGCGACTGCAACTACTCGAACAGGACCCCCGCATCCGCCGCTTCGCCGCCGAGCTGCGGCCGGGTGACCGTCCGGGCGAAGCCCGGTTGAGCGTCGTCATCGATGAAGAACGGCCCTATTCCGCTTCGGTGGCGTTCAACAACTATCAGTCTCCAACGGTGGGATCATCTCGCGTGACACTCAGCGGGACACATCAGAACCTGACGGGCAGGGGCGACATCCTGACGGTGACGACCGGTCGGTCGAGCGGAGTGGCGCCGCAGATCCGCGCGACTTATGAGATTCCAGTCAGAGCCGACGACACGACGCTCTCGATCCAGTTCAGCAAGAATGACTTCACGGTGATCGAAGCCCCCTTCGGCGACCTCGCCGTCGAGAGCGATTCCTCGGGTTTCGGTTTGACCCTCCGGCACCCTGCTTACAGAACCCTGAATACGGAGCTGGTCGTGGGTGTAAGCCTGGAACGGATCGAGAACCGGACGTTCCTGCTGGGGGAACCGTTTTCGTTTGCACTTGGAGCCGACGATGGACGCTCGAACGTCACCTCGCTCCGCATATCTTAGGACTGGACGCACCGATCGCAGAATCAGGCCCTGGCCTTTGGGTCGAGGCTCAGTTTCGGTCTCGACCTGTTCGGCGCAACGGTCCACGGCGACGATTCCATTTACCGACAGATCGCGGTCGAAGATCCTCCGGATGGCCGATTCCTGTCGTGGCTGGGCAAGTTCCAGTGGGCCCGGCGCATCGGACCGGCGCAGGTGATCTTTCGGACAGACGCGCAACTATCGGCCGGTCCGCTTCTGGCCACCGAACAGCTCCCGATCGGCGGACGAAACAGCGTTCGCGGGTATCGGGAGAACCAGCTTGTCCGGGACAACGCCGTCATCGGCTCGCTCGAGACCCGCATCACCGTGGTGTCGGATCGGAAATGGGCACGCAGCCTGGAGCTGGCTCCGTTCTTCGACTTCGGAAACGGATGGCAGACCAACCCCGATACCGCCGGTCGCGGCCGGATCCTCCTCCCCGTACCGCCCTCCAGCATTTACAGCGCCGGCTTCGGCGTCCGATGGAACGCGGTTTTCGGCGAATCGGTCCGCTGGAACCCCGAGTTCGAGCTTTACTGGGGCAAAGGCCTGGTCGATCTCGACAGCGCGAGTCGTCGCGGCGGTTCCTTGCAGGATTCCGGAATACACTTCAACATCGGCCTCGGAGTGTTTTGAAAGTGATGCGAGTCGAAGGTGGAACACCGAACACGACTGCCGCTTTCCGACCTGGACCTTGTTTCCGATCATTGAGGTGTTGACAGGCGATGACTGAATCCGTAGGATACCTAGACAACTCTGTCCTAGATAGCTAGGTATCAATATGGCTGCAAAAAAAGACGGATTGCTGGGAACTCTCGACCTTCTTGTTCTACGGACACTCACCCGCGGACCGCGGCATGGTTACGGCATGGTGCTGCACATCCAGCAGGTTTCCGATGGAGCCCTGCGGGTGGAAGAAGGCTCCCTGTATCCCGCGCTCCATCGCATGGAACAAGCGGGCTGGATCGATGCCGAGTGGAAGTTGTCGGAATCGAATCGCCGCGCAAAGCATTACAAGCTGACCCGGGGAGGCCGCAAGCAACTCGAGATGGAAGAGCAGAAGTGGCTGCGCATAACGAACGCTGTCGGACAGTTTCTGAAATTTGCGTGATAGGAAACCTCTATGTCCCTGAAGAAAAAACTTCATTCACTCTTCCACCGAAACCGGATGGAGCAGGATCTCGATGACGAGGTGCAGTTCCACATCGAGATGCGGACGCGGCAACATATCGAATCGGGCATGGCGCCCGACCAGGCCCGACGCACCGCAGCCCGCGCTTTCGGAAACCCTGTTTCGATCCGGGAGAGAACGCGGGACACCTGGGTACTTGGATCCCTGGAAATGCTCTGGCAGGACGTGCGATATGCTGCACGAACTATTGGAAAAAACCCGGGGTTCACCGTCGCCACGGTCCTGACGCTCGCTCTCGCAATCGGTGCCAACACTGCTGTATTCAGCGTCGTCAACTCCGTCCTGTTGGCTCCGCTGCCCTTCCCCGATCCGGACAGACTGGTCGCTCTCCGGGAGATGAGCAGGAACGGTGCGCCGATCAACACGTCCTTTTCCACGTATATGGACTGGAAACAGAGTCCGACGTTCGAACACATCGCCGCGCTACGTAGCTGGGGCGCGACACTGGCCGGAGAAGCCGGGGCGGAACGCCTGACCGGTTTGCGGGTCTCGGAGTCCTTCTTCCGAGTCATTGGAGTATCGCCCGCCATCGGACGAAGTTTTCTCCCCGAAGAAGACCGGGCCGACGGCACGGCAACGGTGATCCTCGGCTATGGGCTCTGGCAACGGCGGTTCGGCGGCGAGCCGGATGTCCTCGACACTTCAATCACTCTCAATGGCACTCCCTATACCGTGGTCGGCGTGATGCCCGCGGACTTCCTTCCCCTGGTTTCCGAGCAAGCCTACGGGAGCCAGGCGGAACTGTGGGCGCCCCTCGCCTACGAGATCGGCGATTCGTTCGCGTGCAGGGGATGCCGCCACATTCGAGCGATCGGTCGGGTGAAGACGGGCCGGACGCTGTCCGAAGCCCGGGCCGACATAGAAACCATCACCCGGACGCTGGCGAACGATTTCCCGGATTCGTATTCCTCCGGTGGGTCGTTCGTGATACCGCTACACGAAGAATTCGTACGGGGCTCCAGGGGCACGCTCTGGGTCCTCTTCGGAGCGGTCGGGTTTGTCCTGCTGGTTGCATGCGCCAATGTCGGGAACCTCCTCCTGGCGCGGGCCGCTCGGCGCGAACGTGAGATGGCAACCAGAGTCGCGCTCGGAGCCGGGCGGCGACGGATCGTCCGCCAACTCTTGACGGAAGGCCTGATGCTGGCGTTGATGGGCGCCGGGGCCGGAACCCTACTGGCCCTGGCCGGGACCGACCTTCTCGTCTGGCTCAACCCTTCGGATACGCTTCGTCTCGAAAACGCCGGAATCAATGGTGCTGTTCTGGCATTCACGTTGGGCATCTCGTTAGCTTGCGGCATGATCTTCGGTCTGGTCCCCGCAGTGTATTTGCTGAAACACGATCCTCACGAATCGCTCAGGGCCGGAGGCCGTCACTCGTTCGGACCCGCAGGGCAACGAACGCGGCAAGTCCTGGTTGTCTCGGGAGTCGCTCTGGCACTGGTGCTACTCATCGGCGCGGGCCTGATGACCAAGAGCCTTGTGAGATTGCTGAACGTCGATCCGGGAATCGACACCGTCGGGGTCCTGAAGGCCAATGTCCTGATGTCGGGCCCCGCCTACGGGGAAGACGCGGATCGTCTTCGAGCTTTTGTGCAGTTGGAGGAAGGCCTCGGGAATCTACCCGGAGTGGAAGCTGTTGGATTAGCCAACTTGATTCCGCTCGGTGGGAACTCCGATAGCGCAGCACTGCGCATCGAGGAAAAGCCGCTCGACAACCCGGCGGACGCTCCATATCCCAATCGGTATCACGTCAGCCCCGGCTACTTCGATGCGATCGGAATCCCGTTGATCCGGGGACGCTTGTTTACAGCCGAAGATCGGGAAGGAGCGCCGCTGGTCGTCCTGGTCGGCGAAACACTGGCGCGTCGCGTCTGGGGCGAGGCGGACCCGATGGGAAAGCGAATCAAGCTGGGCGGAGCGAGCGGTCCGTGGCGCTCGATCGTCGGTGTGGTCGGCGACGTCCGTCACTACGGCCTGAACCAGGCACCGACAATGCAAGCCTACATTCCTTTCGCTCAGAATCCGGCCTCGGGGGTCGACCTCCTGATCCGATCCACGATCGAGCCCGCCAGCCTGGCCGCTTCCGTGCGACAGCAAGTTCGAGCGATTGACAAGGATCCGCCCGTCTATGGGGTCTTGCCCCTGGGCGACCTGGTCTCGCAGGCGCTGGCCCGGCACCGCTTTACGATGTTGCTCCTGACCGGTTTCGCGGCGGTGGCTTTAGCCATGGCGGCGGTTGGGGTTTACGGTCTGATCTCGTATGCGGTGGGCCAGCGAACTCGAGAGATCGGTGTGCGAGTGGCGTTGGGGGCGGGCCGGAACAGCATCTTCGGTATGGTGATGCGCCAGGGCGTGGCTCTGGCCGGCGTGGGCGTCGTCGCAGGACTGGTGGCGTCTCTTTGGCTGACCCGCTCACTGGAAACGCTACTGTTCGAAGTTGAACCGACCGACCCTGCGGTATTCGTCATCCTTTCGAGCCTGCTGCTGACAATCGCACTGGCCGCTTCCTACTTTCCAGCCCGGCGGGCCACCAGGGTCGATCCCACGGTTGCGCTCCGGCACGATTGAATACCTGAATTCAACCCGTTCTATTCGTGCCGCAGTGCTTCTATCGGTTTTTTGCGGGAGAAGTTGGGTGGGTGAGCGGCGACTGGGATGGCGTCAAACTACGAAACCTGGTGATCGGTTCCCAGGCAAGGCCGTGGAATCGAATGTCGCCGCTCCCCACGCTGCCCTTTATGCCGCCTCTTCTCTCCGATGTCAAGAAAGTTTGGAGTGCGAATTTTGCTGATTTTCGAGCGCATATCTTTCGCGTTGACAGGCAGAGCAAGAAAGTAGGTTCTTTCTCCCGCGTTGGGGTTGATTAGACGCAGTCAAGAAGATTATTTGGTCACGGTGTCCGAACGAATTATGGGTTGCCCCACGATCTGTTCAGGCATTGAACAACGACCCAGCGGCCGAGGGTCCCTGACCAGATTGATCGACTTGACACATTAACGTTCCAGGGAAATGTGAGCGTCGATCGACCCCTTCGCCTTTTTGACGCCTGACGGTTACCGCACCGCTTCCACGGCCAGCGCGATACCCATACCTCCACTGATACAAAGCGTGACCATGCCATAACGTCCGTTCCGATTCCTGAGTTCGTGTAGCAACGTAGTTGTGATCCGGGTTCCGGTACAGCCGATCGGGTGTCCGAGCGCGATCGCTCCTCCGTTGACATTAAGCCGATCCGGATTCATCGGAACTTCCCGAAGACAGGCCAGGACCTGCGCGGCAAAGGCTTCGTTCAGCTCGATCAGATCAAAGTCCTCGATAGACATCCCGGTCGTCGACAGTAGTTTCTCGATCGCAGGCACCGGTCCGATTCCCATGACCTCGGGATCCACACCTGCGACCGCATAGTCGACGATGCGACCGAGCGGCTTCAGATTGCGCCGATGGACCTCTTCTTCAGACATCAGCACGGCTGCGGCCGCGCCGTCCGTGATACCCGAGGAATTTCCTGCGGTGACGGTCCCTTCCTTTGAAAACACAGGCCGGAGCTTTTTCATCCCCTCGGGGGAAGCATCGACACGGATATGCTCGTCGGCGTCGATCACGACCGATTCACCCTTCCGCTTCGGAACCGTGACCGGAACAATCTCGCCGCTAAACCGTCCGTCTTTGCTCGCTTTGGCGGCCCGATTCTGACTCCTCGCCGCGAACTCGTCCTGTTCCTCTCGGCTGATATCGTGGATCTCGGCCAGTTTCTCGGCCGTCTCTCCCATCAGCATGTCGGCCAGAGGACAGAAGAAACCATCTCGATACATCCCATCGACGAACGGTTGGTGCCCCAGCCTCAATCCCCAGCGCGCCTCCTCCACCAGGTAAGGCACCCGGCTCATGGACTCCATGCCACCGGCGACGACAACATGGGCGCGGCCCAGAAGGATTTCTTGATAAGCCAGGATGATTGACTTCAACCCGGACCCGCAGGCTTGGTTAACGGTGTAAGCCGGGCTTCGCTCGGGCACGCCCGATCGAATGCCCACCTGGCGACCGGGATTTGGCCCGTTACCCGCTTGTCTGGCCTGCCCCATGATCACTTCGTCCACGTCACCAGCCTCCACACCAGCGCTATCGAGGGCCGCTTGGACGGCAACGACACCGAGGTCCACAGCTGTCAAGTTCGAGAAGGAGCCGCCGAATTTTCCGATCGGTGTACGTCTGGCCGAAGCAATGAAAACGGACTTCATTTGAACCACCTATGTATAGAGAAAGTTAACAATCGTCCCTAGGAGCCTGCGCGGCAGGCTCCTACCCATGTTCGAAGATTTCCGATTTCGATTCAACGAATCAATTCGTGGACCGTCCAATACGGTAAGGGGAAGTCTCGGACTCCGGCCTGACGGTCCTGCGGATGTAGAAAAAAGCTTTCGGCAGAGCTTGCAGGGCCCAACCGGACTCGGTTAGTCTGTTTAGACCACTTCCGAGGAGATGGATAATGCAACTTAGACGACTCATGGCGATGGCCGTAGTGGTCCTGTTCACGGTTGGCTTCACTCTGGCCCAGGGCCCCAAGAAGAATGTGGGCAGGAACGTTCCCCTACCCCCGCTCCCCGCTGAAAAGGAAGAGCCCGAACCCCGGGGTCTCGAGGACGACGACCAGTTTGCCTTGTCCATCGATGTTGATCTTGTCCAGTTTGACGTCGTCGTGACCGACAACCACAACAACCCGGTGTCCGGTCTCCAGAGAGAGCATTTCACGATAACGGAAGACAAAGTCGAACAGACAATCACGAATTTCAGTCCGACTGACTCGCCCATGACCGTCGCGCTCGTAATCGAGTTCGGGGACACGATTGGCTATTACACGAGCGATGTGGTGGAACCGGCAGCCGGCTTCATCAATTCGCTGCGAGACGACGACTGGGCGGCGATTGTCGCGTATGACATCAGACCGGAAATCCTGACGGATTTCACGCAGAGCAAGGACGAACTCTTCGGTGGGCTGAGACGGTTGCGGTTTCCCGCCTACCGGGAAACGGCGCTGTATGACGCCGTGGCTTTCACGCTGGAACGCCTTGAAAATATCGACGGAAAGAAAGCCATTTTCCTCTTGAGCACTGGATTCGACACGATCAGCAAACACAACTACGGCGAAGCTCTCAGAATGGCAGAAGGGTCCGATACGATGATTTATTCGGTCGGCATGGGCCAACTGTACCGGACCATGTATTCGGACCGTATGGGCGGCCTGGCGAGCATCTCATACCTGCAGGCGGAAAACGTCATGCGATCGTTGGCCAACGCAAGCGGCGGCGCCTATTTCTTCCCGAAGTTCTCGGGCGAGTACAGAGGCATCTACGAACTGGTCGCCGCCCACATGCGGAACCAGTACAGCCTGGCATTTATTCCGACCAACAAGAAGAAAGACGGAAAGCTGCACAAGATCAAAGTCGAAGTCCCGCGAATGGATGTGAATGGTGACGGGAAGCCCGATAAGCTGAAGGTGCGGCACAAGAAAGGGTATAGGGCTAGGGAGGGTTAGTGCGGGAAGTGGTTAGTGGTTAGTTTTCGGATCTCGACCCGACAGTTTCTGGCGTAGTCCGCTTAACATCCTTTGTAGTTCGGCTATGGACTGGAATAGGTCCTGCACTTGTGTGGTGTCGCAAAATCCCAGATTGATGCTCAGAACGAGTTGTGTGTCGATTTCCGCTAGCGATCCCTCGGAATATGAAATGAACCGGATGAACTCGCCTGTCTTCTTGCGCGCCTGACCCTCAGCGATGTTGGATGGAACTCAGACGGCCGCTCGTCTCAACTGCGACACCAATCCGAATTGCTCTTGTCTCGGAAACTTGCCCGTAACCTTATAGATGCGCTTCGTGAGTTGCACTGATTTCTGCCACACGATCAGATCCCGATAACTCTTCGGCTTCTGGTCCTTCACTGGTTTTGATCTCAGAAAACAGGAGGGCACCCCCAGTCTACTCTATCTCGCGACGTACGCCCCACAACTAACCACTGACCACTAACCACTTCCCCAATCAATACCCCTTCGATTTGTCCTCTACCTGATTGATCAGAGTCCGTCCATCGCGGAAGCGGCGTATGTTTTCGACAAAGAGATCCGTCACCCTGCGCCAGAGCTTTGGGTCGGTACCAGCGATGTGGGGCGTGAGAATGACGTTCTTGGTCGTAAAGAGGGGGTGTCCGTCCGGGAGCGGGTCGGGAACGAATACATCCAGACCTGCCCCTGCGATCAGGTCCTCTTCGAGGGCTTCCATCAAAGCTTCCTGATCGACGATCTCTCCGCGGGCCAGATTGATCAACACCGAAGTCGGCTTCATCTTCTGAAACTGGTCGGGACCGATCATGTTCTCGGTTTCGGGGGTCAGCGGTGCGGCGATCACGAGATAGTCGATTTCGGGAAGGATAGCGTCGAGACGGTCCGGGGTGTGCAGGACGTCGGCAAGTTCATGACGGCGGCTGGTGTCCCGCTTGAAACCCACGACCCGCATGCCGAAACATCGGGCACGGCGCGCAACTTCCACACCGATCGATCCGAATCCAAGTATGCCAATCGTCTTCCCGGCCAGTTCCTCGAACGAGGGCACGCGATTGTAGATTTCCGTGCGACCCCAGACGGCTTTCCGCTGGAAGTCCATGCAGTCATGGAGGCGCCTTGAAAATGCCAGGATCAGGGCCATCGCGTGCTCGCCCATAATGTTGGCGTGGACCCCCCTGGAATTGGACACCAAAACGTCACTTTCGACGACCGGGGGGATCAGGAGCCAGGTCATCCCGGCCATTCCGGTGTGGATCCACTTCAGCTTCCGGGCCGCATGGAAAGCCTGGTCCGTGAGCTTCCACGCAAAAAGAACATCGGCGTCACGGATCTCATCGAGGATCCGTTCGGTCGAGGTCAGTTTCACGAACTCGGTGTCGGGAAACACCGACGTGATCTCCTCCACACACCAGTCCGGAAAGCACCAGGCGGGGAAGTCAGGATGGAAGGCGGTAGAGAGGATTTTCATCGGCGCGAGATTGTAACATAATGAACGAATGCTACGAACCCCAGCCGCCGCCGGGCGCTTCTACCCGGACGACCGACGCTCACTCGAAGACACGTTGCGGGAGGTCACACACAGGAGCAGGGCCCCAACCCGCGCTCTGGGAATCGTCGTACCTCACGCGGGCTATGTTTATTCGGGACACGTGGCAGGCGAGGTCTATTCCAGGCTCGAATTGCCGGACCGCTACATCATTCTGTGTCCTAACCACACCGGCCTGGGCGAGCCACTGGCGATTATGAGTTCCGGAGAATGGCAAACGCCAATCGGCAATGCGGCCGTTGACGGGGAACTGGCTGAACGTCTCAAATCCATTGATCCGGAGCTTCAGGAGGATGCCGGCGCCCACCGCCTCGAACACGCCCTCGAAGTCCAGTTGCCCTTTCTTCAATTTCTCGAGCAAAAGAAGATCCGCTTTGTCCCTGTGACCGTCGGCACGTCCGACCTCGCAGCTTTGAAGAGGCTGGGAGAGGCGATGGCTCACGCCATTCAGCAAGAGACGGGGCACACGCTTATCATCGCTTCGAGCGATATGAACCATTACGAATCCGATTCCGTGACCCGCTTGAAGGACCAGAAGGCTATCGACCGGATGCTCGAACTGGACGCCGATGGGCTTTACGAAGTGGTGCACCGCGAGGAAATCTCCATGTGCGGCTTCGGACCCGCCACAGCCATGCTGACCGCGACAAGGCAACTCGGGGCAACCGAGGCCCAACTAGTGAAGTACGCCACTTCGGGAGACATATTCGGCGAACGCGCCCAGGTGGTCGGCTACGCGGGTTTGATTATTTCGTAAAGAAGGGATTTTTTCACCGCGGAGGCGCAGAGGCGCAGAGGCGCAGAGACTTTTTTCTTCTGAAGGTTCGTCCTCTTCCCGAAAAGCACCATCAGTTCAGTCAGCCGGGCGGGGGACAGCAAATACCCCTCTGCGCCTCTGCGGTGAAAATTCTGTTGCCCGGACCTACGGGCTGGGTGGACGTCTGGGACCGGGACGGGTCGTATCTTGTGAGGGGTCTTGGGGACGAGGGCCCATGGGGGGGCGGCCAACGGGAAAACTTAGCCGGGGATCGGTGATGTAGATGTTCGGAACCCAGCCGTTGGGGTAAGGGAGCTGTGGGCTGTAGCCCTCGATGGAACCGGCGCGGCGGATCCGGGAAGTTCGCTCCCGGCTGCCGAGAAAGACCACGGCGGCGGGGTCGAGATCGGATGTCGTCAACCCGCCCGAGACTACGCGGACTTCCACCCGCCCATCGATCAGCGCGAATTCAGCTTCGGCCGGAAGACTGGTCATTCGGAAGCTGCCCACGGGCGATTCGAGTCGCAGCGGTGCGGCGACTGCGCGTACACGCAGTGATCCCAGCTCGAATCCGATCGAGGTCTCCCCGGTCATGGAAGTCAGCGTGACGGCCGATTCGACTCCCAGTGTGACCCGCGTCCCGTCATCGAATGCGATGATCGCGACCGAGGCTGGACCCGTTCGGATCTCGTCCCCTTCTTCTACAGGCTGCGCCGGCTCGCCGGTCATGTTCTCTTCGCCGATGATGCCGGCGTCGACGCCTCGGACCACGACGACCGCCGATGTCTGGCCGAAAGCGAAGATGGGCATACACAGCAGGCTGAGGACGATGGCAAATCGGGTCATTGGGATTTTGTTCATCCGTCGAGCAGGCTCCTAGGAACCTAGCTATTGTCTTCGATCTGCTTCTTCAACCGTGCCGCGGTCGCCCGGGCAAAATTCACGAGCCGGCCGTCGGCCGCAATCTTGTCGAGAACCGGGATCAATCGTCTGGCGTCGGCCACGCGTTTAGCCCGAAGATCCTTCTCGATCTGCTCAAGCTTCTTCGGAATCCCGAGCCGATCGAACTGCAACGCAATGTCGACGTCGAACGCCCACAACTCCTGGGCTATCAGACGATCGAAAAACGACACCAGATTCGACACTTCACGCTTGGTCGAAAAGTTAAAAACCGCTTTCCTTTGACCCGCCGGAGCGTCGAGAGCCAACGTCTTCACGCCGAGATTTGCCACTTTTCGGTTGGACTCGTAGTCTTCGCCGTCAGCCAGGTAGTCCGTATCGGCCAACAACTCGACAAACTCCTCGGCAACGTCGCGCGACAACTCGACAGGTATATCTACTAGATCGGCATCCCGTTCCCGGAACTTGAAGATTCCTTTCCCGGCGGAGTCCAGTTCAAAACACTGAAGCTCATACGGGCCACGGGAATTTTCACGGCAGAAACTGAAACCCGAGAACTCGGCCTGTGGTAGGAAGAGCAGAAGGGACAATAGGATAGCGTTAATCATGGACCGCCGCTGCCTCTTTGTATCGATAACTCTGCGCGTGGCAGATCGCCACCGCTAAAGCGTCGGAGGCATCGTAAGACTCCGGAGGCTCGTCGAGCCTCAACAGGGACTGCACCATTTGTTGAACCTGTGATTTTTCGGCACGACCATATCCGGTAACGGCACTCTTGACCTCGAGCGCCGAGTATTCGAACACGGGCAACTCCGCATCGGCGGCCGTAACCATCGAAACGCCTCGAACGTGGCCCAGTTTCAGAGCGCTCTGGGCATTGGCCGCATGAAAGACACTTTCAAACACGGCCACATCAGGCTTGTGCTTCTCGATTACTTCGCGGAGTCCCTGATGGATCACCTGGAGGCGGGCGGCGAGCGCGTCCCCCGGCCGGGTCCGGACGATGCCACAATGAACGTAGCAGTAGTCGGCCCCCCGGGTGTCGATAACGCCGTACCCGGTCACCCTGGAGCCGCAGTCCACACCTAGAATTCGCATAAAGAAAAACCGCGTGGAAACACGTCTTACATAACGCCGACCAACTCGGACTCTTCGATGTCGAAATTCGCGTGCACCTTCGCAACGTCGTCGTGATCGTCCAGGGCGTCCATCATACGCACCATCTGCTGCGCCGGTTTGCCCTCGAGCTTGACGTAGTTCTGAGGCACCATGGAAATCTGTGCGGTGGCGGGTTCGATGTTCTGCTCCTTCAACTCTCCCACGACCGCATCGAAGGAAGCCGGGTCGGTCAGGATCTCGTAGTTGTCTCCCTGGGCGGAAAAGTCGTCGGCGCCGGCTTCGATGGCAATGTTCATGGCCGTCTCTTCGTCCAGGCCTTCGGCGGCAATAAGAATGTAGCCTCGCTTCGTGAACATCCATGCGACACAACCGTTCTCACCCAAGTTCCCGCCCCACTTATCGAAAACGTGGCGCAGTTCCCCGACCGTCCGGTTGCGGTTATCGGTAAGCACCTCGACCATCACCGCGACTCCACCGGGCCCATACCCTTCGTAGATGATCTCGTCGATCGCGCCGCCCTCAAGCTCGCCGGTCCCCTTCTGAATCGCCCGCTTTATGTTGTCGGCGGGCATGTTCATCGACTTGGCATCCCGTATGGCAGTCCGGAGCCGCGCGTTGGACTCCGGATCGCCGCCTCCGCCCGTTCTCGCCGCGACAGTTATTTCCTTGATCAACTTCGTGAAGGCCTTGCCACGCTTGGCATCGGTCGCCGCCTTCTTATGCTTGATACTGTGCCACTTGGAATGGCCCGACATGACCGTCTCCTTACCGATCCAAATTTGTATCAGTTTAGCATAAGGAAGGTGGGACGAAAATCAGTGTGGCAGGGGGTACAGGGCGTGTGGGAAGGACAAAGGGCGGCCGTGCCCGACCGCCCTCGTGACGACTTGGGATGTCCTTACGAACCGGCGCCTCCACCGGGCCCTTTCTTCTTTTTCGGGTCTTTACTGTCCTCTTCTCCCTCTTCTTCCTCTTCGGATTCGGATTCGTCGGAGACTGCGTCTCCAAACGTCAGGTTCACATCGGCACCAAACTGTTTATAGTTTTCGTACTTGATGACCTGCCGAATCTTCTGGTCGCCTCTGGAAAACTTCAGGGTATCGACGGCGCGCGTATACGTTGGAAACCAGTAGACGCCGTCAATCTGCTCGCGGTAGGTTTCGAAACGGGGGAATAGATTCTCCTGCCCTTTCTCAATGATGTCGGGAACGGCCTTGCCATAGGTCTTGACGATCTGCAGGTCCAGATCATCAACCCAGATCTTTCCTTCGAAATAGCGCTCGCCTTTTTCCATCTTCTTTGGACCGACCTGGAAAACGTAGTTGTCGATTTCGTCGATCAATTCCTTGCCAAGGTAGTCGACGTCATAAAGATGGAGGTCTTCGCTGGTCAGAACGAAAGGTTGAATAGAGCGTATATCCTCGAGATCCTGGGGCGTTAACTGGATTCCCTGGAGCGTACTCTGAGGCGCATAGACGACTTTTTCGGTCCGGCGGCCACCAGGTTCGAACCCGATGTCGCTGATCATGTGGTATTCACCCCTCACACGGTCCCTGGCGTCCAGTTCCTGCACCTTGACATCCTGGCGGTAAATATAGTTGTTGCGGGCCAGCCTGAATTCCGATTCCCTGGCAGCAAACTTTTGAATGATCTCGGGGACCGGGATTGGGGGCTGCTCGTCCCGCAAACCGCCTTCCTGGGCGGTTGCCTCCGGTACGAGGGGGACCGAAACAAGAAAAGCTCCAAAAAGCAAGGTCGCAAACGATTTTCGAAACGACATCCGACTCTCCTCATCGGCTGAAAGCCCTGGAGGCTGAGACACTCGGGGCAAGGACGTCCAACCGGAATGGGCTGTTGATTTAACGAACCAAACCAAATACGCTAACCAAGTTAGACGGTGCTTGGGCTCGGAACGTTTAACTCTTGAATGTTATGAGACAACCCTCCGTAAAGGCCAGTATTTTCGACTGGGTCTGAATATTGAATGAAAATTCCGTTTTTCGATCTCGGACGGCAAACTGCCCGCATACGCGACGAATTGACCACGGCCCTGCTGAGAGTCGTCGATTCGCAACAGTTCATCCTGGGACCGGCGGTCGAAAAATTGGAAGCCGAGGTCGCCGGCGAATTGTCCGTCAAACATGCCGTGGGTGTGGCATCGGGTACGGACGCGCTGATGCTGTCGCTGATGGCGGCCAGAATTGGACCCGGCGACGAGGTCATCGTCCCCGCGTTCTCTTTCTTTTCGACCGCATCATCCGCGGCGCGACTGGGCGCACGGGTCGTTTTTGCGGACATCGATTTCACGACCTTTCAGATCGACCCGGAAGAGGTGCGGCGAAGAGTAAACTCCAGAACCCGGGCCGTCATCGTGACCCACCTGTTCGGTGACTGTGCCGACATGCTGAAGATTCAAACCCTGGCGGCCGACCACGGAGTGTTGATCATCGAGGACGTCGCCCAGGCTTTCGGAGCCTTGCATCGCGGCCGGGCCGCGGGAACCCTGGGATTTTGCGGTTGTCTTTCTTTCTACCCGACTAAGAACCTGGCGGCCATCGGCGATGCCGGCATGGTCACCACCAACGACACGCGCGCAGCAGAACGGTTACGCCTCCTGCGCGCGCATGGCCTGGAAAACGGGTACGAACACAACGAACTCGGCGTCAACAGTCGGCTGGATTCGATACAGGCCGCCGCCCTTTCGGTACGTTTGAAATATGTCCCGGAGTGGAACCGGAGACGGCGGCACCTAGCGGAACGATACACGTCGGGTCTGGAGGGTGTCGTGACCGTCCCCAGCCCTGCCGGACACAACCAGGCCGTGTTCAACCAGTACGTGATCCGCACCTCCGAGCGCGATAACCTGCGCCGACACTTATCGGAAAAGGGCGTCGGGACCCAGATCTACTACCCGATCCCGCTACACCTTCAGAAAGGGCTGGCGCACCTTGGAGGATCGCCCGGAGACTTTCCCCGTGCGGAAGAAGCGGCAAGAACCTGTCTGGCCCTTCCGATATTTCCCGAGTTGGAGGAAAAAGAAGTGGACTACGTGATCGAGACCATCAGAGAATTCTGTTCATGAATCAAGCCGAACTCATCAGGAAAATTGAGTCCCACGAAGCTGTGATTGGCGTCATCGGCCTCGGGTACGTGGGACTCCCTCTCGTGCTTCGATTCGGAGAAGTGGGTTTTAATGTGATCGGTTTCGATGTCGACCCGGAGAAAAGGGACACGTTGAACGCGGGAAACTCTTACATCCGCCACATCGATGGATCGAGAGTTGCGGCGCTCAGAAAGACAGACAGGTTCGAAGCCAGTGTCGATTTCTCCAGGCTCAAAGAGCCCGATTGCATCATCATCTGCGTACCCACACCATTGACTTCGAAGAGAGAACCCGATCTTCAGTACATCGAAAAGACCGCGAGCGCTATCAAGGAAACACTGCGGGCTGGCCAACTCGTCGTTCTGGAAAGCACGACTTACCCGGGCACGACGGAGGAAATACTGCTCGAACGGTTCGACAGGGGGGATCTCAAGGTCGGTAGCGATTATTTTCTGGCCTACTCACCGGAGCGGGAAGACCCGGGCAACGAGCGATTCTCGACCCAGACGATTCCGAAGGTGATCGGGGGGACCACCGAGGGTTGCCTCGCCGTTGGAAAGGCGCTCTACGGTCAAATCATCGACAAAGTGGTACCCGTTTCCTCTACACAGGCGGCCGAACTGGCCAAGCTGCTCGAGAACATCTACAGGTCCGTCAACATTGCGCTCGTCAATGAGTTGAAGATGTTATGCGACCGAATGGAGATTGACATCTGGGAGGTCATCGACGCCGCCAGCACCAAGCCCTTCGGGTTTACTCCGTTCTATCCGGGACCTGGACTTGGCGGTCACTGCATCCCCATCGATCCCTTCTACCTGGCCTGGAAGGCCCGTGAACACGGCTTCGCCACACGATTCATCGAATTGGCCGGCGAAGTTAACACGGCCGTTCCGCGATTCGTGGTTGAAAAGATCGCATGGGGGCTGAACGAGCACGCAAAATCGGTTCGGAACGCCCGGATCCTGATTCTCGGTGTCGCCTATAAGAAAAATGTCGACGACATCCGGGAATCTCCCGCCGTGGAAATCATGAGTCTCCTCGAGGAGAGAGGCGCCGACCTCTGCTATCACGACCCGTTCGTACCCCGATTGCACAAAATGAGAAACTATGACTTCTCGCGATTGTCCTCGAGAGAGCTAACCGAGGAACTGTTAGGAGAACAGGACGCGGTCCTGATCGCGACGGATCACTCGGACATCGACTATCAGTGGATTGTCGATCACAGCGTGCTGGTGGTGGATACACGGAACGCGACGCGGAAGTCGACCGAGGGTCGGGAAAAAATCGTTCGCGCCTGACGCGTATCAAGAAGTGCGTTTCGGTCGGGTCAAAGACCGGCGGCGATCAGGTCGTGCAGGTGAATCATCCCGATCGCCCTGCGCTCCGAATCAACGACAGGTAAGACCGCGATCGGCTTGTCAAAGCCTCTCATCATCTCGAGCGCTTCGATCGCCTTGATTTCGGCGAGAATCGTTTCCGGCGAGGCGTTCATCACGTCGGAAATGTGGAGGTCGAGAAAATCGTTTCCGGACTCCAGAGCCCTCCGAATGTCGTAATCCGTGACGAGGCCTTCCAGGCGTCCGCGTTCATCAATAACGGAAATGGCGCCGACGCGAAAAGAAGTGATCCGCACCAGCATCTCACGCAACGGCATATCGATGCCTATTACCGGGTTGTTCTCTCCCGAACGCATGATGTCTGCCACCGTCAGCAGGAGGCGACGTCCGATCTGTCCGCCCGGGTGATTCCTGGCGAAGTCCTCCTCGGTGATGTTCTTCTGCTTCATGAGGGTGACGGCCAACGCATCGCCTACAGCGAGAGCGGCCGTCGTGCTGGCTGTCGGGGCCAGGTTCAGGGGACACGCTTCCTTGGGGATGTCCAGCCTCAGCACAACATCGGAAAGCAGCGCCATCGCCGAATCAGCGTTGCTCGTGATCGACACTATCGGAATACCTTCTTTCTTCAGGGAACGCACCAGAGCATTGAGCTCCACAATTTCACCGCTCTTACTCAAGGCCAGGACGACATCCCCGGTCCGGACAGTCCCGATGTCTCCGTGCATCGCATCCGACGCGTGCAGGAATATCGCCGGCGTACCCGTGCTCGTCAGGGTCGCTGCGATCTTGTTCGCGATCATTCCCGACTTGCCGATACCCGTCACGAACACACGACCACTGCAGGATGACATCACATCGACCGCCTTCTCAAATTCAGCATTCAGGCTTCGGCGTACCGACTGCAGGGCCTCGATCTCTATTTCGAGCACCCTTCCTATTTCTTCGACGACGTTCATCCTATTCACTCTACTCCAGAAAGGGAGCCATCAGGGAGCGATCAGGGAGCGTTGACGCGAGATCTTCGAAAGGGGTCGACTGAAGAAGAGTTCAGGGAGTCGGTATGCTGCTCGCGTCCAGCGGGTTCGAGCCGGCAGCAACCTCGGTCGCGTCGTTGATACCGTCTCCATCCGTGTCGGAGTTGTTCGGATCGGTAGCCGTCGACGGAGACGGATAGTCGCCCACGCCGATCTTCACGGGTTTGGTATCCGTCAGTTGGGGGCTGCCGTTGTCGGTAGCCACGAAGTTGACGGTAAACAATTGGCCGGCCTCCGACGTCGTAGGCGTCCAGGTGAACAGGCCGGTGGAGGTGCTGAACGTCGCTCCCGGCGGAAGCCCGCCGCTGCCGATCGACAGCGTTACCGTGTCGCTGCTGTCCGGATCTGTGGCTTTCACGGTTAATGAGACCGTGAGACCCGATCGGGTCCCTTTGTCTCCGATTGCGGTGATCTGGGGTGCCTGGTTCGCCGCACCGACGCTGATCGAGATCGCTTCCTGATCCGACAGACTTCCGCTGTCGGTCACCTTGAAGATGATCCCGGTAAAAACTCCGCTCGACGGCGCCACCCAGTTGAAGATCTGGGTGGCCGGATCGAACGTTGCGCCACTGGGAAGGAACGATGCCGAATAGGTCAGCGAATCGTTGTCCGGATCGGTAGCGCT
This sequence comes from Terriglobia bacterium, assembly GCA_965262425.1. Lineage (GTDB taxonomy): Bacteria > Acidobacteriota > Terriglobia > 20CM-2-55-15 > 20CM-2-55-15 > CAZOZZ01. The sequence continues at coordinate 4,868,968 of OZ253536.1, forward strand.
GACGGTAAACGTCAAAGTACCGCCGGCCGAGACGTTCCTGTTGCCGATGGCATTCAACACCGGGGCGCGGTTGGACCCCAGGACGGTTATCGTGATCAGTTCGCTGTCGACCAGATTGGGGTTTCCGTTGTCCCGGGCTTCGAAATTGATCTGGTGGGTACCGGTCTGGGAACTATTCGGGGTAAACGTAAAGCTTCCGTTGGCCGGGTTTCCCGAGGTCTGAGTGAAAGTCGAATTCGCTGGAAGCGTGCTGGTGGAAAGCGTGACAACATCGCCGGTGTCCGCATCGGTAGCCGACGTACTGAACGTCAGAGTGCTTCCCAGGTTGACGGACCGATTTCCGATCGAGGACAGGACCGGCGGGTTCGAGTTTGTACCTGTAACCACGTCCAAAAGCGCATCTCGATCGGTGTATGCCCCCGAGGAATCGGTGATTCGCACCTTGAAGACGTAGTCTCCAGCCGGGTTGCTCGTGTTGGTCACCTGCAGGTCTGCAGTATTCGTCGCCGGAATCTTGATAGCGCCCACGGTGCTGACGGTAATACCCGGAATCTGACTCGAAGGACCAAAGTCGGGAGATGTGGCTCCAACCAGGAACTTGTAGGACAACGGCGTACTGTCGGGATCGGTCGCGTTTATGTTCTGACTGTACTCGAAACCTGCCGCCACTCCGGTGATCACGCTGGAGAGAATATTTGGGGCGCTGTTTGCGGTACCGTCAAAATGCACCACAGTTTCGAGGGAAAAGCTGCTTTCCGGAGCGTTTGCGATGCCGGAAATTCGACAACAACTATCCCATCGAATGATGTAGCTGCCCATCGCCAAACTAGACAGAGAAGTGGAGAACTGTTGTACCGTCCGGGTAAAGCTTGGATCGGAGGTGTCGGTCGACGTGACGGTGCTACTTGAAACAGAAATGGAGGATATGGCAGTAGTTCGACTCGGGAAGTTCAGAATCCGCACGAAAGTCACGCGACTGACGGCGTTTGTTCTCCACAAGGTTTCGGCATTTATGGTGACGGTTCCGTCGGCCGCGATCGACGCCGTCATAAATCCACCCCGGAAATGGGAGGCCTGCACCTGATGGGGAAATACGAAAATCAACGCCACAAATGACAGGGCGGCGGCGATTCGACGCCGGAGGATGGTTTTCATCGCAGCACCTCCACGCCGTCCGACAGTCCGTCTCCATCGCTGTCCGCCTTATTGGGATCCGTCCCGGTGTCCAACACGGACAGGAATATGCCCGTGTTGGTCTCCGCCGCGTCGGGGATACCGTCACCGTCGGTGTCGGTAGCGCCAACGGAGGTTGGATAGAGGTATACAACGATCGATGTGGTCCCGATCAACAGATGCTGATCGAACGTGCGGCTGATGTAACCCGCCGGCGCCACTTCGAGCGACGGCTTGCCGATCGGCAAAGACGTAAACTGTACAAGGCCGTTCGCATCAGTCGTCGTGGACACCCCGCCCAGCGTAAGCGTCGCACCGGAAATCACCTGGTTCGTCTTCACATCCTTCAAGGTGACCTGCAGGCTCACGATGCCTCCGGTCGAAAACGTGAAGGAAGCGGTTCCGCCGCCGCCGCCGACAGATGGCGGGTTTGTCAACGTGATGGTATGGGACCCATCGGCCAACTCAGGAGCAACGATCGTAACCGTGGTTTCGTTGAGGATCGCGACGTTGAGGCGCTGGCCGTCCAGGAAGGCTTCGGTTTCACCAATAAAGCCGGTACCGGTAACGGTTATGGTGTCTCCCTGTTTGAGCGTCGATGGGTCGGGACTTATAGAAGCAATGTGCGTCGCGGGATTGGGCAGTTCGATGACGCTGAAGCCCACGGCGTTGGATTCGATGCCGCCGGGGTTCTGGACACTGATCGACAGCGAGCCCGCAGGAGACGGGGGTACTGTCCCACTGAGCGACGTCGGTCCGTTGAAGCGGGTGTCGATGGCCTCCCCGTCGACCAGGATTTCCGCCCCGTCCACGAAGTTGGCGCCGACCACATTGACATCCGTCGCCTCGGTCGCGTTCCCGCTGTCGGGCCGGACCCTCGACACGACAGGACTCGGGTTGGTGACCCGCAGCGACTCCCCGTTCGAAGTCCCACCTCCAGGCCCGGGGTTGGTCACCGTCACGGTATGCACTCCGGCAGAAGTTCCAGCCGCCAGCGTGAATTCCAGAGTGCGGCCGTCGATTACCGATACACTCCCGACATCCGCCGGTGCATTCAGTTCCACCTGAGATTCCGGAATAAATCCGCCCCCGGTCACGGTAATGGTCGCCGGAAGTTGGTCGGCCCCAATCTCGGTCGGATCGACCGAGTCGATGGTCGGCGCCGGATTGCCGATCGTCACGTTGAGAGCCTCCGACTCCCCGCCGCCCGGGTCCGGATTGACTACACTCACCGAGAGCACTCCTGCACTGGCGCGGACACCCAACGTGAAGGACAAACTGGTCGAGTCGATAAACGTGGTGTCGACCTCCGCTCCGTCGACCTCGACGACGGACGTCGGGAGGAAATTCCGACCGCTGGCGACGACGCTTGCAGGTAAAGCATCGAAACCGAGTAATGCGGGATCCAAAGCTTCGAGCACTGGAGCGGGATTCTGCACCGTGAGGTTACCGCCGTCGGCGGACCCGCCCCCCAACGATGGATTCGTAGCTCCGATCGCCAGCTCACCGGGCGACCGCAGCAGCGCCCCCGGAATCGTGCCGTCCAACTGGGTATCGCTGATCACACTGGTCGGGATTTCGGCACCGTCTACCGTAATGAAGGCGTTCAACGAGAAGTTCGATCCGGTTACCGTCACTCCCAGAGATTCCAAACCCGCGTCCGCCGTCGTCGGGTCGAAACCGCTGATGGAAGGCCGCTGGGTCAGCACGTTGATCGAGAAGGACGCGGTCCCTCCACCAGGTGACGGGTTCTCCACGAATCCGGTCAACTTTCCCGGTGTCCGCAGCAGATCGGCCGACAGTGTCGCATCCGCTGATGTTTCCGTGATTGTCGCCTCCAGAGTCTCGCCCTCTATCGACACTTCCGTCTCGAAAATGAATCCGCTGCCGGTTATCGAAAGCCCGACTGCGGCCGAACCGGCCGGTACCGATTGCGGAGAAACGGAAACGACGACTGGGACCGGATTCGACAGCTCGGTCACCGTAAAGGGAATGGAGGCTGTCGTCCCGCCGCCCGGTGGCGGGTTCCCGACCGATACGGCCACCACACCGACCTGGAGGTCCGATCCGGATATGACGACCGTCATCGACGTGGCGGTCGACGTGAACGGGGAATGCAGGCTGCCTCCGAAATCCACCACGCTGGTCCCGTTGAAGTTGTTTCCGTTCAGGGTCAACTCAAGTTCGGACGCCCCGGTCTCGATCTCGGTCGGCGATATCGACAACAGGACGGGTTCGGAGTTGGAGGGCTGAATCTGCCCGGCCCCCGGATTCGACGGCGGCGGTGATTTCCCGCCTCCGGGTCCCGGATTGATCACCTCGATGTTGAACTGAAGCGGGTTCGTTTGGGCAAAGCGCTGCCCGGCCCCCTCGTCCAGAGAAATCGAGCTGACCTGCAGGAGTTCGTCCAACAGGGCGGCCGAGATCACGGCCTGGAGTTCCGTGGGAGAAACGTAGATTGTCGGTAACGCCTCCCCGTTCAGGGTCACCACCGAGGTCGGGAGGAATCCGGAACCTTGAACCGTTATCGTGAACTCGCCGCCCCCAGCTGGGAACGTCTTCGGGGACACGTCGTCGACCTGCGGTGTCGGATTCGGTATCCGGATCACGGTCACGTCGTTGCTCCCGAAGTTGGCCACCACGGCAATCTGCGACGCCTCGTCCACGGCGACTCCGAAGGCCGTACTACCGACCGGAACGCTGTCGACCAACGTGCGCCCGCCCAGGTCGATGATCTCCGCCGTCGTCAGCGTACCCAGATCGCTCGATCCCAGCGACAGGCCGCTGTTGCTCACCACGGCGCTGTTGGTCAACTCGTGGATAGCCACTCCCGAAGGTCCGACCCCGACCGCCACGGTCCCGATAAATCGTCGGGTTTCCAGGTCGATCAGGGCAACCGCATTACTGTTGGCATTGGTCACAACGGCCACATTGGTCGTCTCGTTGATCGCCACGGCTCGCGGGAAGTCTCCTTCGGTACCGATCGTGGAAACGCTCGAGCGGGCATCCAGATCGATCAGCGTCACGGTGTCGGCTCCCCGGTTTGCGACAACCGCGATTCCCGTGCGCGAATTGATCGCCACCCCGGCCGGTCGTTCTCCAACCTGAATCTGGGACACAACCTCCAATGTCGGTAGATGAATCAACGAAACATTGCCGTCTTCACCGTTCGTCACGACCGCCAGATCCCGCTCCGTGTCGATCGCCACGCCGATCGGAAACCGCCCCACATCGATCGTCTTGGTCACCGTCATCGTGGTCAGATCGATCACGGTGACATTGTTGCTACCGACGTTGGCCACGACCGCCAGGTCCAACCCGGGATGGATGTCGATCCCTTCGCCGGGGCTCCGGCCCACCTCGATCGTCTCGATGACTTCACGTATCTTCAAATCGATCACGCTGACGTTGTCGCTCCCCTCGTTCGTCACGAGCGCGAGTTTCCGCCTCGGGTGGATCGCGACTCCCGCGGGGAACGATCCTACCGAAACGCGCCCTTCAATCAGCGGGTTGTCGGGTAAGGCGATCACCAGGAATGCCGCTGCCCCTGAGGTCCCACCCCCAGGAGGCGGTGTCGTCACAGTTATCTGGGCGTCTCCGACCCGATTGAGAAGGGCTGAAGAGACGACCGCCTGCAACTCCACCGAGCTCACGAAGGTCGTCTGCAGCCGGGAACCGTTGAACTCGACGACCGAAGCCGGGTTGAAGTTCGTCCCCAGCACGGTGACGTTCAGCAACCGCGTTCCGGAAAACACCGAAGCGGGTGTGATGAAACTCAATGCCGGCGCCTCCGACGGCACCACACCTCCCGCGGTGAAATCCTGGTCGGTCACGTTCTCGACCGACAGCTCCACCGTCCGATCCGCCGGCGCCACCTGCGCCCCCAGCCGCGATGCGGTCAACTGGTAGGCACCCGGCGGCAACAGAGCGAACACAAACCGCCCCTCCCCGTCCGTCTTCGTCGTCGCGGTGACCGGACCGGTCAAGCTCACCGTCACGTCCCGGACGCCGACGCCGTCCTGACGCACCGCTCCGGTGATCGCAGCCGCTACCTGTGCCGGCGGGATGAAGTCGGCCGCAATGGACTCGGCTGGAACACTCGCCAGCGCAAACCCGTTCGTCCCGCCGAAAAGAGCCGCTCCCACCACTTCGATGTCGGATCGCAGGTAGGCCCATCCACCGACCTGCTTTAATGAGGCGGGTAACAACTCCCGGTAGAGACGTCCCACACGTCCGTTCGCGGGAACCGTGAGCGAGGTCCGGCCCACTGTGGAACCGTCCGGCAGTAACGTGAAGAACTCGATCTCTGCGGGGTCAGGCGAAGGGTTGACGACTGTCAGGCCCGTAAAAAAGCCCCCACCCTCGGCAACCTGGGAGTAAACCTGCAGTTTCGACGCTGCGGATTCTTCAACGCCCGATAGGAGCGCAAACGACGACGTTGCCTCGTTCCCGTACCCGATGTACGACGCGACAAATCCCGCGGGAAGAGTCACGTCGATCCACCCGGCTCTCAGTTCGGAGGCGCCATCGGTAATGCCGAACAGATCCGCAACCCTCCCCCGCCATCCCGCGTTTGGGGCTAACGTCACGGTCTTCGGGTTGGCGGGAAGGTCCCACAGGGTTCCGTCATCTCTCCGGGCGGTCAGCACGACATCCTGCGCACTCGCCGCCGTGTTTACCAGTCCCAGAAACGACAGCCAGCCCGCTCCAGTCACAAACTGCGGGAGCACGTGCCGCGTGGATTCGGTCGGGATTCGCCCTCCCAGAGCGATCGTCTCACGCCGAAATCCCGTCCCCGAGACCTGGAAGTCCGCGACGACTTCGTGCGCCACCAGCACACGATCACCAGCCACCTCCACATGGGAAACCGAGGTCCGATCGGCGTCTGGAAAGAGCCCCGCCAGGGTCTGTCGCACGAGTGCTTTCGCGGATAGATTTATACTCTCGCTTCCCACCTGGGTTCCATCGGAAGCGTAGAGTGTCAGCGTCGCGGTCGCTGTCTCCGATCCCGGGTTGATCACCGTCAACTCGGTCTTTGTCGTTTCGTCCTCGGCCGCAAACGGAAGGACAAACCGGACGGCTGCATCCAACGCCACGGCCCCATCCAGATCCGTCACGGCCGGGTTCGCATTCAGGAAGAATCCCGTCAAGCCGGTACTGGCCGAGGTAGCCTGCACCCACCCGTTGAAATCCGCGGCTCCGAACAGCTCCGAATACTGCCGCGCCAACTGACCGCCCGCAGCGATCAACCGCGACGTCGGGTTCTCCACTCCCACCGCGGCCACCATCGTCCCATCCGCGTTGTACGCCGTAAACGTCACCGTCACCGGCTGCGGCGTCGGGTTCCCTACCGCCAGCCCCGTAAATATCTGATCCTATGATATGACTCGGGAGAAGTTAAGAACCGTTTGGGCCGACAAGGCGGACGGCAGCGCTACGGCTACTAGAAGTACAACCAGCAACCGGTGGATTGCCCTGGCGATTGGTGCCATCATCCCCCGTCCGTCTCCTATTTACACCTTAGAGGTGAGACGCTCAAGTTACCCTTAGGTCGTTGGCTTGTAAAGTGGTTCCTTACGAAGAAGTACGCAGAAAAAAGGCGCGGCTGGCGCCGTTTGGAAAAGGCAGATGATCCATCAACCCCATATCCAACGTAACATATGACCAGTGAACAACTTACTCTGAAGTCTTCGGAATGTAAACCGATTCGTGAAACGACGCCGGATGCGCGAACTGGAGCAATGATATCATTACCAGCTTCGAGGGTTCTTTCATGCTCTTGGCACAAATCAAGGATTCAGCGCCCACCCCCGGTCGTCGACTGCACCGTCTGACGACGACCCTTGTCGCGATGATCCTGGGTTCTTTCCTCTTTGGGACTTCGGCATCCGGTCAAGGAGTCTTTCTACCGATCGGGATACCTCGCACAGCGACCGGAACCGGTCATACAGAACTCGCAGGACCGATTCATCTCGCCCTCCATTCCGGAACGACTCTGGCAGATACTGTTGTTGTCGATCCAGGCCCGTTCAAGATCACGAACGCGAACGCCGCGGACATTCGAGTTACCAGCAGCGGCAACCTGGTTGCCACTGCTCCCACGATCAATTCGGCCGAAAACCTGCTGCGCGTGCCGATCAACGCCGGCGGGTCTTCCGGTTCGGTCCGCATCGAGGGACTGAGACTGTCTCTGTCCAACTCCGGAGCCGCTTCGGTTCCGGTACGCGTCTTTTTTGGACAATCACAGAACGTGATGCTGCCTTGGTTCGACGTGAACGTGATCGACGCAATTCTTCCTGGCCTCACGGCGCCGGAAATGACCGATCGATTTTTCGTCTACAACGATCAGGTCGTAGACGAGAACGCTGTTGTTACGGTGGCGGAGGGATTTGCTTCGTCATTCACGAGTTCGAGTGATTTCGGCCAGACCGGAGGGACGCGTATCAGGATAAAAGTGTCGGATTTCCCGGCGGGACTTCAGATGCAGTTCCCGTCATCGCTGTCAGCAGCCAAAACAGGCGCAACTTTGACAACCGTTGAAGGCCATGCAATTAAGCTGCCGCGGCCAGATGGAAACACCGAAGTAACGTACGTCTACTCGCAGGCGGCGGACAGTTCGAAAAAGCTGGAATCGTTCGATATAACGTTCACCGTCACGACGACAGGTACCGTAGAAGTCCTTCAACCGACAATTGAAATATCGCTGGCCCCGATTGGGACGGATGTTCCAACCGCCTCCTTCCCTTCTACGGCGATTCCGCGATTCTCTGAGGAAAACATCGTGGTCCTGGCAGGCAGTTCTCGGATCATTACACAGAGACTCTACTGGACAGGCATCGAACCCAACTTCGAAAACCGCCTCAGCCTCTCGAACTCCGGCCAGAGAACCAGCAACGTGACGGTGGAAGGACTACTGAAAAACGGCGGCAGCTTGGCCCGGTCCACGGTCACTCTACCGGCTGGGCAGAGTTGGACAGAATCGCTGAATTCGCTGTTCGGAACGAGTCTGGAAAACCTCGCTGCGATTGAAGTTCAAAGCACAGGAGACGGGCTGTTCGCGGTCGGCACAGTCTTCGGAGAAAACTCGGAAAAGTCCACTGTCCTGGCCCAGCGGGGCGTTTTCGATTTCATCATACCGGCGGGTTTGGAGAATGATCGGATCAGCCTTTTGAACACCGGCGCATCGCCTGCCAACGGCACGTTGAGGCTGAAGTCGAAAACCGGAAGCGACATCGGGGAATTCTCTCTGAGCCTGGAACCACGCGCTTCGTTCTCATCCTCGTTGAGCGAGACGTTCGCTCAAGGAAGTGGCGCCTACATCAGCGGGACTTTTGACAGGCCCGTTGTCGGCGCCGTCTCGTCGCCTTCCGCCGAACAGCTCCGAATCACCACGGCCAGGGTGGCGACCGGAACGCCGCTGCTTTTCATCCCGTTGACGGTTTCCGGGAACGGATACGAATCGATTCTGACACTAATCAACCCCACGACGGAGAAGTTGAGTCTGACGGCAACGATCAACGGAGAAACACTAAGCGAAACTTCGACCGAGATCACGCTCCAACCAGGGGAGTCCATCACCCGACCGGTAACGGACATCTTCGATCCGGTCGCAGCTCTTTCCGTCGGGTACGTCCGCCTGAATATCCCGGGCGTTTCGAGAGGATTCTTCACGTCCTATCCCAACATCGATGGACACGTCGAGATTCGTTCCGGCGCCGGCCGGTCGTCCACGACGATTCCGATTTCCAGGTATGCATGGACGACGGCCACGCTGTTTCACCTGGCTGTATCCCGTCCGAGCTTCGCGGGCGTAGCGATGGTCAATCCCGGTCCGTCATCCGTGACGGTTACCCTTCGTTTGCAGGAGGCTGACGGAACGCTTCTCGAAGCAGCGAGTCTTTCGTTGGAACCCGGCCAGATGATATCGAGGCTCGTCGGTGAGATTTTTGCGGCAACGTCACCTCAGGACCTCGTGCTGGGGCTACAGGCTTCAGCCCCGATCTTCGCGACGGCGCTGGCCGGTTCGCTCGACGGTGAATCCTTGCGATGGGTACCGCTCTTGAGGTAGCTCTCGGCGGAATTGAGTTGGATCCGATCCTGAAGCCCGCGGATTGATCGCAGTCCGAACTCACATGAAGGACGGTTCGACTCTCGACTCGACTGTCAATTCGTTATCGATTGAACTATGATGTTGAGATGATGCAAACTGCTGTTTTGATAGGGTTTATCCTAGTTTCCCAAGTGATGCCGAAGAGTAATCCAAACGGGACCTGGGAAGCTGACACGGGGTCGCAGTTCGAACTCCGGCTTGTTGGATCGGACGTGAAAGTGCGTATCGTGCCGGGTTCCAATCCGAGGTTCCTCGAGTATGAACTCGACCTGAAGGGAACCGAAGAACCCAACACCTACCAGGGAGGCGGCCGGTTCAAAGCCAGGCTGTCAAACGGACGGGAGTGTGAGTTTGACACCGAGTGGCAGGTCGTCGTTGTGACGGACGACCGAATCATCGGTGTCGCCAAGACGGTGACGCCGGACCCGGAAACATGCGAGATAGTCGAGACGGGGCAGGCACAGCTGGATCTTAAGCGTATCCCATAGAAACCGCCGTCACTCGGAACTCTCCGAGTCGACGGTACGTTCATCCTTCCCACGACGCTTCCAATCTCTCCTCAGTGCCATTTCCTGAATCGTCAACGTCAACTTCTGCTCCAGCACTTCAATACGGACGTACAGGCGATAAAGGAGAAAAAAGAGAAAAACCAGGGCCATTCCCAGGAACGTCCCGATGCCGGCGCTTCCGCCGCCGACATTGATAAGCATGTCCACAATGGTCGGAAACAACGCCACCAGGACGATACCGACCCAGGTCACGGTCCATAACAGGAACATCTGCGCAGACTCTTTGCGAGCCTTGAAGTCCACATAGCTTTTCGAAATCGCCACGGCCGCAAGGACAACGGAAAAGATTCTGGCAAACAAGAGAAACACTCTATACGCGCCTCATCATCCTGATCAGAAGTTGCACGATGATATTGATGCCGTTCAGGAAGTGCTGGCCCTTCGCCCGAGAGTAGGTGGTATAGACCGGTTTCACGGGAATCGACGTGTGTCGCAGCCTTTTGGAAAAGATTTCGCCGATGATCTCCGAGCAGATGTCGTAACGGTTGGCGGTAAGTTCCATCAACCGAATGGCCCTGCGGGACAAACACTTGAAACCAGACTGAGAATCCGAAACTCCGCCCCGGTAGGCCAGCAGTGTGATGGCGTTCAGCAACCAATTCGCTGCGACCCTTGACAGCGGCATCCCCGCCGGACGCAGAAGCCGGCTCCCGATCACAACGTCATAATCGCCGTCTGTCATACACCGGACCATATCTTCGATGTCGGACGGATCGTGCTGTCCGTCTGCATCCATCGTAACCACAAGATCAGCGTCGAGTTCCTCCGCAGCTCGAAGTCCGGTCCGGGTCGCCGCTCCAACGCCGAGGTTCGTGTGGTGACGCACGACCAGCGCCCCCGCCTCTCGCGCCTCGACCGACGTGTGATCCGACGACCCATCATCGACCACAACACAAGTGACAAGCAGTTGCCCGATTCTGGGTGCGATGCCGCTCACAACCCGGCCGATCGTCTCGGCTTCGTTGAACGCCGGCAGGACGACGACTAACTTCCCAGTCCCTTGCAAATGACCTCCAGGTTCTCGCCAGACCTCACCAATCCATTGAACGCGAACCTCTCAGTTCTTCAGGTTGGACACTTCCCGATAAACCGACTGGGCCCTCTCGGCCACGACGTCGAGCGAAAACTCGGCAAGCACAAAACGCTTTGTCTGGGCCGCCCCGACAGGGTCTCGTTCGTGATTCAGTGCAGTAGTCAGCTTGCTCCTCAGGTCGTCCAGGTTACCGGTTTCAAAAACGGCGACCCCGGACAGTCCCCGGAGTTCCGGGATCAGGCCGCACGCCGACGAGAGCAGCACAGGCGTTTCCGACGCCAGTGCTTCCAACACGACCATACCGAATATCTCGTCGCGCGATGGAACCACGCACAGATCGGCAGCGACCAACGCGGAGAGCTTTTCTTCGCGGTCGAGAAATCCCGTGAAGGTAATCCGGTCACGGACCGACGAGGGCACAATCCGCCTCAGAAACCGCTCTTCGCCATCATCGGCTCCCGCCAACACGAGGTGGCTGTCGACCGGCACACCCTCGAACGCTCGAATCAACAAGTCGACTCCCTTGATCCGGTTCAGCCGTCCTAGAAAGAGTACCAGTTTCGACTCAGGAATACGCCAGCGCGCTTTGAACCGACGGCCATCCGGAAGGTCTTCGTAATCTGCGACACGGATCGGATTCGGTAGCACTCGGGTCCGCCGCGGCTCGACGCCGCACGACCGAGCCTGGTCGGCCTCGAGCGAGGACACAGCCATCACAGCCGCGGCGTGCCGGAGGATGCGATTGCCCCACACCTTGTCGAATATCACCTTCGCTTCGCGTTTACCCAGATGGAGAAGCCCACCGTGCGGCGACACAACGTATGGAATGCCCAGATCCAGAGCGGCCCGAAACGCGGTCACCGTCAACATCGATCTCAGTTCGTGCACGTGCACGACATCGCATCCGCTGAATTGTTTGCGGGCATCCATCGAAAAGCCCGGCGCCATGAAAATACGGTGACGAAAGGCCATGTAATTCGAAACGTTGCGGTAATAGCGCACATCGACGCGGGGCCAACCCGCGGTTTTCTCGCTCTCCTTCAACCTACGGCGGCCACCGGTGTCCGTTGAGAGCACCCGGACGTCGACGCCCTTATCGGCCAGGCCTCGAGCAAGGTCGTAAGCGCTGCGGGGAGGGCCACCGTATTCCCACGCCGGATAGAAGTAAGGAATGACGAACGCGACCCGCATTCAGCCCGACCTCTCGCGTATCCACGCCACGAGGCGTCGGGCTATCCGCTCCCAGTCGTACTTTTCCCTCGTCACCGACGTGCCGTTTCTTCCCAGTCTCCGAATCCGATCCGGTTCGTCGAGCAGACACGCCAGCGTTTCGACGAAGTTCTCCAGCCTCGCGACGACAAGACCATGCTCTTCACCACTCAGAAACGGAATCGTTCCCGGAAGCTCTGTAGCCACAACAGGTTTCCCACAAGAGAGGTACTGAAAGAGTTTCGTCGGCAATATGTCTCTCGTCACGGAATTCAATTCGAACGGGTTGATACACACTTCGCATGAGCGGATCAGATCGGGAAGGTCGGAGTACGGCAGAAGTCCGGTGAACACGACTTCGTCCTCGACGCCGGACTGGCGGCAGAGGGCCTTGAGCCGGTCCGTGTCCTCACCTTCACCGGCGACGAGGAGCCGAGCAGTCGGGTGTCGGGCCAGGAGCACAGGGAGGTCCCGGATAACTCGATCGAGACCGCTGAACGTATACACGGTACCCATGAAGAGGATGGCGCGGTGCGAAGGCTCGAGATTCCATCGCGCCATGATGTCGGGGTTGGGCGAACCCGGCGAGAACATTTGTCGATCGACGCCGGAAGGCAGAACATCGACGCGTGCCTCGGGCACTCCATAGGACTCCACGTACTTCTTCAGGTGAGGCGTCACGCACGTAATCGCACGAACCTTACCGTAGATGAATCGTTCGAGCAGCTTGGTCGGCCGAACAAGAACCGGATGCGGCACGAGCCGATGCAGGACATCGATAGAACGGAAGAAGAGGGGCACATCGTACAGACGGGCGGCGGTCCACACCTGCAGACCGACCGTGGGTAGTCCGTAAAGAATGATCGCGTCGACAGATGTGTACCGTAGAAGTCGGGCGACCTCGAGACCCGACGTGATTGCTCCTGAAATCCTCGATACGACGGGCATACGAATCATACCGGGTCTTCGAACTGTAACCGACGCATCCGGGTAAGCTCGATGGACGTCCTCGTGAACTTCCGTTCGCAAAACCACCCTGCGGCTCGGCCGCTTCTCAGACCAAGCGTCATCGTAGTCCACGATGGTGACCTGGTGTCCCTGCATCGAGAGGATTTCCGGAAGTATCTGGAACTCGTAGATGATTTTCGAAAGGTAGTCGACCTCATGAACGATCAGGAGGTTCAACCGAAGTCTCCCGGTCGGCGCCCACGGACGAGCAGCGGGGCAGGCAGGTTCGAAGAGCCCGCGAGGAGCTGTCCCGGGCAGTACCGGCTACGGCATTCTTTGACCGCGATCATCGAATCGACGCTGAGGAGACGACATTGGCGATCGTCTCCCCGTACACCTTCTTCATCCAATCCACGGTCCTCGGAATACCCGCCTCGAGCGTCATCTGCGGGTCGTGACCGAAGGCTTCCCTTGCCTTCTCGATATCCGGCCTCTTGTTGACGACATTGTGTTTGTCTTCGGGAAGATAGTTCACGAGGGCGTCATCGATCCCGACCTCCTTGAGGATCAGGTCACTCAACTCCTTGACGCCGCGGAACTCGGACCCGCCGATGTTGTAAACTTCGCCGGGATTAAAATTGTCCACGACGTTCGACAACGTCGGGATGAAGTCATCGATGTACATGAATACGCGGTGGTACCCCATGTAGACATCGTACGGTACACGGTGCAGGGCCCGGTACGCGAACAGACACACGACGCTTCTGTAGTTGTGGTACCACTCGCCGGGGCCGTAGGCGTTGAAGAACCGGAGACGGACGACAGGATTCCCGAAGCGTTTCTCGAAATTCATCACCTGAATCTCGTTGACCCACTTCGTGAGGGCATAGTCGTTGTGCTGGATGATCGATTGGTTCAACGGGATGTCTTCGGACAGGATGTCTTTGTGATTGTCTCCGTATATTTCGGAGGACGAGGCAAAAATCAGCTTGAACTTTTTCTGTTTCTGGAGCTCCAGGATATCTCGCGTTCCGATGACGTTCGTCATCCACAACGTATCGTAGTATTCCTCACCGTTGATGCGACCGAATTCCGCCGCCAGGTGGTACACAAAATCATAATCCTGTTCGAATGCGCGCTCCAATTGCCGGTAGGAGGAAACATCGGCTCTGTAATACTGCTGTTCCGCTTGATGCTGCAGGTCCAGGCCCCACACTTCGTGACCCCGGCGAAGAAGTTCTTTCTTCAGGGGTCGGCCCAACGTTCCCATCACGCCGGTTATCAGGATCTTCGCCATCAAAATCACCTCTACTAAAGATTTCGCCTCCTCCGCAGAATTTGTGGGCAGTCCAAAGGCCTGTGCGCACATAAGTAATTGAAACAAAGTACCTTATTCTTTTGTTCGACGGCGAATATTCCAGTACCCACTTCGGTCGGACGCCTACACCCGGTGCCCGGAGCCCCCGCCGGAGGCCCCGTTCCCCATCGCCCACACCAGCCGACACCGCGGAGCGCAGCCGAGGGTCAAGGCCGGCGCAGCCGCCGAGCTTGCGAGGGAAGCCTTGAGGCTTGGCGAGCACCGTGGTCTCCTCAAGCGGCGATGGAAGACGGTTTTACCCACAAATTCTGCGGAAGACCCAAGATTTCTAATTACGATCCGAGCTGTTGCCACAGTCGGGTGGCTTCCTCGTGTCCGGGCGATACAGCCAGCACAATGCCCAGATGCTCCCTTGCGGTATTCCAGTCCTCTTTAAACATGTAGATCCGTGCCAGGTGTATGTGGGTCGAGACGTGCTTGGGAAGCATCCGCAAGACTTCTTCAAAGTGATCGACCGCTGCGGCCAACGAACCCTGCTCCATGTAGAGCTGGGCGGCGTTGTGATGTGCGAATATGAATAGGGGGTCGAGCCGGATTGCCTGCATGTACTTCTCGAGCGATTCCTCGATCCGGTCCAGGCGTCTGAGAGCATACCCGTAGTTGTACCAGACCAGTTTCTTGTTGGAGTCCAGCTGAAGGGCAAGATCGAACTGCTCTACAGCGGTCTCGAAATCATCCGCGAGAAATGCCAATTTACCGAGAATGTAGCGCGAACGAAAGTTTTCCCCGTGCTCGATCTGGGCAGCGTGGTCTTGCCTGAACTCGTCGGCGTGTCCCAGGTCGAAACTGACGTTGACGTAGCTGTCCAGAGCCGAGAATCGATCGTCATCGAGTTCTACGCTCTTGATGAAGGCATTCCGTGCCAATGTCAACACGCGGACCTTCTCGGTCTCGAATTCGTTCACCGATGTCTGGTCTCGTCTCAACAGCAATTGCTCCCACTCGTACTGATACGTCACGCCCAGATTGTTGTAGCCCATGCTTGCTTCGACCGGACCGACATCCACGGTCGTTTCGAGGAACGCTTGGGTGGCCTCCTCGTACCTGTTCAGCCTCAAATAGAGATTACCCATCGTTTCGAGAAAGTCGCGACGTCCGGACGGGACTCTTTCGAGTCCCCTTTCGGTGATTCCTAAGGCCGTCTGGTACTCGCCCCTCTTGAAATAGGCCATGGCCAGAACGTTGTACCCGCGCGCCTTGTCCGGCGATTTCGAAATGACGTCTGCCCAGAGGGTGGTTTCATCGCGCCACACCTGGTTGCGAAGAATCGTACCGAGGGTCAGGACCAGCAGCAGCGCCGCCGCAGCGGGCACAACCTTGATCGGGAGACTAAAACGGCGAGTCGCAAGTCGTAAGAGACCATCCACAACCAGCGGAAAAGACAAGCAGACTCCGACCATGGGCAGGTACAGTCTATGTTCGAAAATAGTATCCAGTATTGGCACGACGCTGGATGTCGGGGCCAACGTCAGAAAGAACCAGAAAATCGAAAACGAAAACACCGGCCGCTTTTTTCTCAGATACCAAGCCAGCCCCAGGGTCGCTAGAATCACTGCGAGCGACGCCAGCACGGAAGGCTCGGTCAGCCGAAACGACGGTGCGAAATCATAGTCGAGGTTCAAACCAACCGGCAGGAGAGTAACCTGGATGTATCGGACAATCACCCGTAGCTGGGTGAGGAAATAATTCCACGGCGACAGGTGTCCGACCGCGCCGGCACCGGCCGACCCGACGAGCGTGATCGTAAGCAAGCGATAGCCGACAATGACAGCGCCGGCGACGAAAGGCAGGTAGAACTTCCAACGCGAAAGTGTCGACCGCAGGGACGCGCCTGAGAGAAAGATGAAGTCGTAAGCGAACAGGACGGCGGGCAGCGAGATGACGGTTTCCTTGGACGCAATGCCGAGAACAAACATGAGGGCCACGACGAGGCTCAGCCAGAACCCGATCTTCTGCCTGGGGGTCTTCACAAAGATGAGGACAGCCCCTATGTAGAAGAAAGTGGACAGCAGTTCCGAACGACTCGATATGTAGGTGACCGATTCGGTCTGGACCGGATGGACAAGGAAAAAGCCGGCCGCAAGCGTCGCCAAGGATCGCGAGCGTCCCGAATCTTCGAACAACAACCTGAAAATCTGACTTGCAACGAAGTAGATCAGAACTCCATTCAAAATGTGCAGGATGAGGTTCACGAGGTGATATCCCCATACGGCCTGCCCATGGAAGAAATAATTCGCCGTAAACGTCAAGTACAGGAGAGCACGGCCGTTGAGAAGATTGACGTCGAAGTAATCTCCAAAACGAACGCCCGCATTTCGCTGGATGCTCAGCAGGTCATCGAAAACCATCGGGGCAACGAACGAATTCAAGTAGGCCAGTGTCCCGATCGAGAGAAGAGCGATGAGCGGAACGAGGTGAGTCGGTGTCGATCGGGCGCTCCCACCGGGCCGAGCTTTGGCGGACTTGCGCTTGCCCTTGCTCACGGACGGACCCTTTTTCTCAGCAGAAACGCCAGGTTCTTCACACCGTCTCGCCAGGGCTGAAGTTTCTTCTCGCCGACTCGTTGAGAATAGTTGATAAAGATCTCGCCGAATCCGATGTCGGGGTTACGAATGGCTTCGATCTTGATCTCCTCGCTGAAGGCCATCCCGTCGCTGAGCAGACTCATCTGGTCGAGTGACGATCGACGAAATATCCACATTCCACTCTGACTGTCGTTGACCCACCGCAGGAACAGAACGGACATCGCCAGCGACAGCGTTCGATTGCCGATCCTATGTTTGAGGTTCATCGACTCTTTCGTCAAAGTCGGGAACCGGGACGCCGAGAGAAATCCGACGCCACAATGGAGAAACGCCTCGATGAGATAGCTGAGCGCATCAGCAGGGTAAGAGTGGTCGCCGTCGAGCGTCACGATGACGTCTCCAGTCGCAACCGAAAAACCCTTCTTGTAGGCCCTGCCGTAACCTCTGTTCAATTCCGTAACCACGATGGCGCCCAGGCTTCTCGCCGTGTCGCCGGTCCTGTCGGTCGAGTCGTTGTCGACGACTATAGCTTCATCCACGAAGGAGGGCAACGCATTGAGAACCCGCCGGACTCCCTCCTCCTCGTTCAGACACGGGATAACGACCGTGATGCGGCGGCCTTTGTACATCTTTAAGGAGCAGGTTGGAGACGGAGGCGGAAAACGTAGTTCTGTCTGTCGAACAACGGCTCTTTGAGGACAATCGTCAAACGGTCGGCGAGCGTTTGATCCGGTATGCTGCGGAGATGGACGAAACCCTCTCCTCCCGGCTCAATCTCTTCGCTGTGCCCGAGGATGTCCATTTTGCCGTCAACACTCATATAGGCAACCCGCATCGTCTCCTCAGAATTGTTGACGATGATAAATCGGTACTCGGCCGGATCGCCGAGCGCTTCCGTGGAGCGTTCGAGATCAAGAGGCGCGAAGACGTTCCCCTTCACGCGGAGGGTTCTCTTTATCGAAACACCCCGGGCATGAATCTCCAGCGGAAGCGGGATGTCGAAAACTCCTTCCCAATCATTATCTGCAGACAAGAGAAGAACAAAGTCACCGGAGTCGGAATTGATCACGCGGGTCGATACGGCATCCAGAGTCAGAAATTCGGACGGCAACGTCGTTTCGATCCGAGCCGGAGCGTCACCGCTATAGCGAATCGGCACCCGCACGCTCCGGTGCTCGCCCCGAATCAGCCTCCCGACATCGACCTGGTCCTCCAAGAGCTCGAATTCCCCGTCCAACTGTGACTTCAGGGCCTCGGTGTGAATCTCCGCGACTAACCCTTCCAGTTCCCAAACATCCCGAAACCCGGGGGCATCGAAGAACCATTCGCCTTCCGTATGGATCCAGCCGTCCCGGACGACGAAACGCCCCGCCGTGTCCGCACCCTGCGTCAAGACTCGAAGCGAAACCCGAACTCCGACACGGGAAGGGTCCTCTCCAAGGTCCAGCCCGAGGACCTGGGGATCGCGGAACATCTGCCCCTGACCGCCCAATACTCGATTCCTCGCCTCGGCAAGAACGTACTCCTGGGCCCTGACAAGGTCCCCCGCCGCAAGCGCCGTCCGAAAATCCCGTGCGCGCTCGAGAAGCATGCTCAATTGTGGGGGAATCTTCGGGCTCTGCCCACTGCCAACCTGCCCGGCAAGAAGGAGCAGGACGATCGTGGCTATAGTCCGAAACATGACGAATCCTTCAGAGTGATACTGACCAGAATGATGGCTACAGCGACTCTAATGATATCAAACGCCTTCGTCTTTCCGTTGGATCAAAAAGAAAAAGGGGGAATTCTCCCCCCTTTTCTCGATTGTCAATAAAGTCGATGGACTTAGAAGCCCAGCGACTCGAAGCCGGTACGCGCTGTCGTGTTCGTGTTGTTCAGGACCAGCACCGGAGAAGCCGAAGTGAAGGTCGAGAAGTTCGTCACGAACGCCGTCCCGTGTGCCAGCAGGAAGTTCGCCCGGATGAACACGTAACCTGTGAACACCGTGCTCTGGCTACCCGCGGTCAACACCTCCGACAGCAACCCAGACCAGGTACCACCAGCAGCCAGAGTGCCGTCCGCCGACAGTCCAACACCCGGCCTGATCGAACTGCCCGTCGTCACGCTGGACGCCGTGCCGATACCATCGGCTGCCCGTGGGTAGAGGTCGAACGTCAGTGTTCCCGCAGCAGCGCTAGCGCCACCCGTAGCAGCCCCGAACGGATCCAGCGACGTGTTCGCAACCGAGATCCCGGTGTCGAATCCGCCGGCAACACCGTCGGACACGATGAACGGGATCAACATGTTCGTCGATGCCGCCACGATGTTAATGACGGTAACGGCCGCGGTCGGCGCCGCGCTGAAGCGCGGATATCCACCGGTCACGGTCGGCTGGTTGTTCGTTGCGGTCACCGTCGAAAGCGCCGCGCCCTGCGGAGCCATGTCTGCGACGCAGCTAATCGCGGCGGCGGACACGGTCTTTCCGGCGTCGATACTCATTGCTGTGCCCGCGGTATCCCCCCCAGTTCCGAAGTCGATCTGGACGGTCGACGTCTTGGTCAGGCTAGAAGCCGTAAGCGTCAGCGTCGCCACGTTCGCCGTGTCTGTGAGTGTAGCCGGTAAAATCGTGAACGTGTTATCGCTCGAATTGTCGACCTTGATCGGGATATTCAGACCGTCGGGTATATTCGAACAGGTCAAGATGATGTTCGTGCCCTGCGTCGTCCCGCTACCGTCTGTCGATGACTGGGCGGCGGTCCTCCAGGCTTGCGCATGGCCTTCCGTAATGAGCATCGTCGCTCCGCCATCACCGATGACGTTGTTCGTGAAGATCGTCGCGGTACCGGAACTGATGCCGCCACTCTCCGCGCCGATAGCCATGCTCGCGATTCCCGACACCAGGTTCGTGATAACCGTGGCGCTCGAGGTCGACAGCAGGTAGTTGTTTGCGGTGCTGCCCAGCGAAGCCGTCACTGCAACCGGAGCGGTCAGGCCGGTCGCGTCGATACGGACGCCCACAACCCGGAAGGACCCTGAACTCGTGTTGTCGAAGTTGCCAGCCGGTCTCGGCAGACTGATCTCGATCGTGCCGCTCGTAAAGTTAATCGTGCTGATCGCGACATTAGCGAAGACGCCTGGCGCACCCGCGATCCGGATCGGATCGGCCGTGGGAATGGCCAACAGGCCGGCATCGGACGACGTGATGTTGCCCGGGTAGTCCAGGGTCAACGATGTGGTCGTCAACGGGGAGTCCGCCAAGAGCGATCCGGAAACCACGATGCCGGCTGCCGACGACAGGATGTCGGCGGTCTGGGCGTTTCTGTTCGATAGGATCTCATTGGCAGATCCATTCGGGAAAAGCGTGATATTGACCTGGGCATCCGACGTCGGGGCCATTGCCAGCACCAGCATCGTGACTACTAGCCCAGAAATAATTTTGGGGTCTTCCGCAGAATTTGTGGGTAAAACCGTCTTCCATCGCCGCTTGAGGAGACCACGGTGCTCGCCAAGCCTCAAGGCTTCCCTCGCAAGCTCGGCGGCTGCGCCGGCCTTGACCCTCGGCTGCGCTCCGCGGTGTCGGCTGGTGTGGGCGATGGGGAACGGGGCCTCCGGCGGGGGCTCCGGGCACCGGGTGTAGGCGTCCGACCGAAGTGGGTACTGGAATATTCGCCGTCGAACAAAAAAATAAGGTACTTTGTTTCAATTACTTATGTGCGCACAGGCCTTTGGACTGCCCACAAATTCTGCGGAGGAGGCCAATCTTCTATGGGAGCTCCAGTCGAGTCAGGCGCGGCAGGCGCTCCCAGGGGATCACCCTCGAACTGGATTCGCGAAACGTCGTGCGTGGCTTCAAAGTCAAGCCACCCGCGACGCAGCTCGAAACCGGCACCGACCAAAGCCAGGACCAGGACGACATTGATGACGATGAGTTCACGTTTCATCGATTATCCTTCGGCCGACGGAGCCGACGGAGCGCTGGCCAGCACTGCGCCCACGGTAAGGTTGACACCCACATCCTTCATGAGTTCTCCACCGTCGGACACTCCATCGACGACGTGGAGCGGGGACACTTCCAGAGATCTCACGGCTACCAGCTTCTCCGACGCCCGAAGCTCGGACAGGAACGCAACCAACTGGCCGGGAGTGCACTCGAAACTTATCGCCATAGTGATCTCAACAAAGAATTCATCTTTCTGCCGGGCGGGAGACATGTTCCGCTGTCCCAGTTCCACGCCCGTGGTTTCCGCCACCTGCTCGACGATCACCTGGAGTTCGGCGGAGGCCAGCGATGGATTGTCCCCCCGAATCAATCGTCCCTCACCCTCATCCATCCGGCGCCGGGCCTCTTCGAGCAATTGTCCATAATCGGCCCGGCGAACGACGGCCCGCCGGTAGCGGCGCAACTGGTCTTCCTTCTCGAGGGCGGAGTCGGCCGCTGCCGCCAGCCTGTCGTAGAGAGGAAACCCTATTTCCGTGAAGAAGAAATAGACCGCCAGAGCGGACACCAGGAGGAGAAGGGCTCGGCGATCCCTGGCCCGCAGTTCGAACTTCATGAATCCCCTCCGACGATGAAGCGTAAGGTAAAGCGATCGCGACCGGCTTCGTTCCGGGTGACGGAACTCGCAAATTCAGCGCTCCCAAACAGCGGGCTTTCTTCGATCAACCTCTGGATTTCCGAAGCACTGGCCGAGAACCCCGAAATGGTCGCATTCCCGGCCTGAAGGGAAAACGCGCTGATCCATGCGTCGGACGGCAGCACCCGAACCAGTTCCCGCAGAGATTCCAGGGTTGACGCGGTTCCTTCGAGGTGCCCGCTCAGGGCGCGATACTTTTCGGAAAGGGCATTCAGTTCAACCTCCTGTTCGGTCAGGTCTTGAACCGTAGGCGCGATGGCACGGATCTGTGCGTCCAACTCGGACGCGTAAGTCGACCACTGGTAAGGCCCCCTCAAGACCAGCAATCCAGCAACGATGGCCAGAAGCGCAACCAGTGCGAGCGTGGGCACCAGTTGCAGACGGTCGCTCCGGTGTCTCTTCTCCGCCGGCACGAGGTTGACGGCGAACGGGCTTTCGCCCAGACCGGAAAGAGCCGCTCCCAGGGCCCCGAATATTCGGCCTGAATCGCCCGCTGCTCCTTCCATGGGAATCGGCGGGTTGTCGGCGGCCAGATTCCCACGCCCGGAGCCGTAAGCCACCGTGCGGGCTGATTCGAGACTCGTCATCCGGGCCAGACTCCGTAGCCGACGAATGATCCTGCCGGTGCGTTCGGGGGCCGGGCCACCCTCGGCCAGGCTGACGGACCTGATCCGGCGGCCGGTGACCAGGCAGCCTTCGGCATATTCTGATTCCAGGCGGACCAGCAGGGTCGGGACAGCATCCGGCCAAAGGACCTTGGCGGCGTGGCCCGCCGCGAACGTCGAAAGCGTCACTCCGGTGAGCGGGAGTCCCGCAGCTTCGAAAAGCTCAATCCATGGATCGAGCTTTTCCCGAGCGAGGATCGAAACGTTCACGATGAGGGACTTCCCTGCTCGACCCGGGTCTTTCCAGGACATGTCCCAGTAGACCTCCTCGGCCACCCAGGGCGAGAGGTCCTCGACTTGCAATTGGACAACCGACCGGATCCGTTCCCGAACTTCCGGTGGAAATTCCAACTCACGCACCAGGCCATCCGACTCAGGCAGGCTCAGGAATACCCTCGCCCCCCGAGACGCGTGCCGTTCGGCGACCTTCACGAGTTCCCTGATGCGCTCCTCCGCTTCCATCCCGACAAAGCCCTCAACGGCAAACGAACCGACCAGGCGCTTCTTGTTGAAGGCCGAACGGAGAACCGCAACCCGGAGATCCTGTCCGGCGACTTCGACCCCAACAAGAGTACGTGGAATGTAACTATTCATACTGCCACCGATCGAGCTTGATCTCCTGCACCCGGCGGTACAGAACCGGACTGAAGCTCAAGACCTCCAGTCTTTCCTCGCGTTTGAGCACCAATCGGACCGTTCTCATCACACCCGAAGGAATTACCCTCGCTCTCGAGACGATCATCAACGGGCCACCGCCATCGAAAGTGACGTAGTCCAGCATGGCGTTTTCGAACAGTTCCGGAACCCGCTCGAGGAGGTCCGCCTGACCGGAGAAGAGTCTTTGTTCTCGCTCCTCGACGATGGACCGGGCCAGCAGCGTGTCGGCACCCGGCAGCGCAGCCATCACATCCACCGAAGCCTCGTTCGGGTTCACCGCGGCGGATCCAGAGGCCACGGTCACCAGCTCCCGCACTCCGGGTACACGGCGATACCCCCCCGTTGCCGGTTCGGGCATGAGCGCTCCGTAGAACAACTCCGGCGTGAGGCCCTCGACGAACAAGAGCTCGTCCACGGACCCGAAAGAGCCGTTGGCCGGCAACCGCCGGCCGGCGATCTGGTCGTAGTCCTGGACCTCGGCGCCGTAAAGATGCGGTATGTCGTCGACATCTCGCCAGTCCAGAATCGAGTCGACCAGCCGGTTGCGGATATCCTGTTCGAGACCGAGAGAATCAAACATGGAGGCCAGCAGCACGTCCGAAGCCTGGTTGACGTCGATACGGCCACGCCCGGATTCCAGTCGCACTCGTACCTCTCCGGATTCCAGCGGGAAGATGTATTCGCCTTCCACCAACTCGACCGGGGATTCGGAGAACAGGTCTCCGGGCGTCGTCAGATCCTGGTACATCACCTCGGCGGCGCCGCGCGCCATGAAAAAAGCCCGCTCGGAGTCGAAACCATCCTGGGAGCTGGACAGTTCGGTTCTCACGGCCGCCGCCAGCGACAACGAGATCACGGACAGGATCAAAACGACCCAGAGAACACTTAAAAGGATGACGCCACGGTCGTTCATCGATAAACCAGCGGAACGACAACGTAATCGTCGTCGACCCGAATCTGGACGGCTCCGGGCAGGCCCGAACCCAACACCCATTCTTCCATCCATCGCGGGCCACCGTCACGGTCCGCACCAAGATAACGAAACTCCACGGTCTCGAAACTGCCCAATTGCCGTCCCTCACGATCGACAATCCGGTCCGGATCGTAGTCGAACATGAAGTGTTCGTCGTAGATGAACCGGCCGCCGTCGACGAAATATTCGATCTTTCGGGCCTCAGCCGGCCCGTCGATCAGAGAGTATGGGGACACAAACTCGAGCTTGCTGCGATCGCCCGAAAAAAGCACGAATGCGCCTTCCTCTCGGTCGAATTCCATCGGCAATGCCAGCGACAGCTGGCGACGGAGGAGACGTTCAACCCGGGCACGACTCTGGATTTCTGCGATCTTTCCAGACCCACGTTCCCAGGTGTCTATCCCGATGCTCAATCCCGAGAACATCATCGTCATGATCAAACCGACGATCGCGAGGCTGACCATGACTTCGATCAGCGTGAATCCGGCTTCCGTCTTTATGTCGCGGCGGGGCTTCATAGTTTCAGCGCACTCTCAACCCGGGAACAAGTCTTCGATCGCTCGGGAGAAATTCAAGGCATCGTAGGACACCCTGGAAGGCCTGACGGTTTCCATGCGGATGGTTCTTCGCTCCGAACGGCCCTCGAATCCAACTTCCACGATGATTCTCACGACGGCATTCTCAGGGCGTCCGTCGAAGTCCTGGGGGATCCACGGTTCCACACGCACCAACCAGTCCGCGTCAACCTGCCGCAGTCGACCGCTCGCTTGACCGTCGGCGGGGAGTACAGGCAGCAGAAGAACCCGGTTCATGACTTCTTCGGCCCCGAGCTGGTATCGATGAAGATCCTCGATCCTCCGGAGGTTGTCGACCGAGGTGCTGAAGAGACCGAACAGCGAGACTGAAGTCAGGCCCAGTATCGCAACGGCCACGACAACTTCGATAAGGGTGAAACCGCCCTGTCCCTTCATCGTAACGCCACCTCTTGGACTCCGAACCGCGAGCGTACCCGGACTACCTTGCCGCGCAACAATCCGGATGGCGGCACGTAAATCGACTCCATGCCCGTTTGCGGTTCGACCACCAGTTCAACCCCGGATGGCAACGCGCGCTCCCGCAGGATACTCATATCCGGACCGATCAGCGCAACGTTCCCCGCGCGCCGATCGAGGACGACGAAATGGGCGAGGTTGGTCCGCTGGGCACGGGACCGAGCCATCTGGACAAAGCTTCGGATGGTCTGCTCGGCCTGGTAGACCTCGATGCGGGTCATGCCGGCCCCAATTCGAGGGCCGACCAGTCCGGCCGACAAAGTGATGATCGTCATGACGATCATCACCTCGATTAGAGACAGTCCTTTCGCCTTGCTCATGTAAAGGATGACGCGCTTCCGGTAAGAAAAGACTAACCGGTGGAGAAAATGTCGAAATTCAGGAAAGAAATCGAACCGCCGTGACGGCAAAACTTAGCTTATTGCCAGCTTACGATATCCAGGTTCTCGCCCTCGCCGCCATCCTGACCGTCGGCTCCGAGGGAGAGGAGATCGAAGTCTCCATGCTCGCCGGGGTAATGGTAAACGTAGGGGTTCCCCCACGGATCCGCAGGAACGTCCTTGCCCAGGTAGGGCCCGTCCCAGTTCCGAACGTCCCCGGAGTTTACGCGCAGTATCTGAAGTCCTTCTGCGGCTGTCGGGTAACGGCCGACGTCCAGCCGGAACAGATCGAGCACGGTTTCGAACTCCGAAATCTGGGACTTTGCCGTTGTCTGGCGGGCTCTGTCGACGCTCCTGAACAGGCGAGCCCCGACCACCGTGGCAAACAACGCGATGATGACCATGACGACCATCAGTTCGATCAGCGTGACACCCGCATCCCGGCGGCGGGCGTAAGTTCGTCGGCCACGTCCGACACGCTGGTCGTCTTCTCGAAAAAAACACATCGAACTTTTCACGACTTCCTCCGAGCGCACTAGAACGCGATGTCGTTGATGCTGAAAATAGCTGTCAGCATCGACAACACGACGGTTCCGATCAGTATACCCATGACGAGAATAATCAGGGGCTCAAATACGGCCGTCAGGGCTTTGACCGAGGTCCTCACATCTTTCTCGTAAACGTCGGCCAGTTGGAGCAGCATGGTGTCCAGCCTTCCGGTCTCCTCACCGACACCGACCAGGTGGACCGCCAAACCGGGGAAAATGCCGGCTTCCCGCATCGGTTTCGAAACTCCCTCCCCACGTTTCGCACCGTCGGCAATCTTGGAAATGGCCTCGGCCAGAACCTGATTATGGGCGATGTCCTGGACGATCCGAACGCCGGCGATCAATGGAACGGCGCTGCTTATCAGGGTACCCAGGGTTCGGGCGAAGCGCGCGACTTCGACTTTCAGGAAAGTCGGGCCGAACAGCGGCAACCGGAACTGCACGATATCCCAGGCTCGTCGCCCCTTCGACGTCTGAAGCCAGCCCCGGACACCGATCACCGACAGGACTGCCACCGCGAGAACTGCCCACCAGTAGTCACGCGTAAAGTTTGACATCGTCAACAAGGCGAGAGTCGTCGCAGGCATCTCGGCCCCGATGTCTTCGAATATCGTTACGAAGCGCGGAATCACGAAATAAAACATGATTCCGAACGACCCCAGGCCGACCAGGGTCAACAAGGCCGGATACACAAGCGATGCCAGCAGGTACGACCGCATTTCTTCGGCCGAACGTTCGAACTGGGCAAGTCGCTCCAGGATTACCTCCAGCACACCCCCTGCCTCACCGGCACGCATCATGCTCACATGGAGACTTGAAAACTGTTTCGGGTGCCCCGCCATCGCGTCCGCCAGCGACTTGCCACCCTTGATCTGCTTGAGCAGATCATCGATCACTGTTCTCAAGGCCTGTTTGCCCGCCAGTTCCCTGGTGATACTGAGGCTTCTGTCCAGCGGCAGGCCCGCACCTACCAGCGTCGCCAGCTCCTCGGTAAAGAACAGGATGTCCTTGCGCGTAACCCTCTCGAACCTCAGCGTCGGAAAGTTCACGCGGGCACGCTTCGTTGTGGGTTCGTCGATAGAAACGGGGATCAACCCCATGTTCCGGACGCTGAACGCGGCCCCAGCGGCATCGGCGGCATCGATACGTCCCGCGAAATGCTTTCCCTGGGAGTTGATGGCTTTGTAGGCGAAGGTGCTCATCAGACTTCCTGCGTGACACGAAGGACTTCATCGGGCGTCGTGATTCCCGCCTTAACTTTGCTCCAACCATCTTCCTTGAGAGAACGCATGCCGGAAAGAATCGCCTGTGCCCGCAGTGCATTCGCATCGGGATTCGACGTAATGACGCCGCGGAGGGCTTCGTCGACGTCCAAGAGCTCAAATATTCCCAGGCGGCTCTGGTATCCCGTGTGGCCACAGTGCTCACATCCCGGCCCCTTCAACACCTCTACGAAGCTTTCGGACTCTTCGAGCGGAAAGTCCAGATCTCTCGCTGTTTCGGCCGACATCCGCTCCGTGCGACGACACTTCTCACAGTTGGCACGGACAAGACGCTGCGCCAGGATCCCGATCAACGACGACGCCAGCAGGTAGTCCTCGACGCCCATGTCGATCAAACGCGTAACCGCGCTGGGCGCGTCGTTGGTGTGAAGTGTGCTGAAGACCAGATGACCCGTGAGCGCGGCACGGATAGCGATCTCAGCGGTTTCCAGGTCACGGATCTCCCCGATCATGATCACGTCGGGGTCCTGCCGGACGATATGGCGCAAGCCCGCAGAAAAAGTGAGGCCGATCTGAGAGTTCACCTGGATCTGGTTAATGCCATCCATCTGGTACTCGACGGGATCCTCGATGGTGATGATCTTGCGATCAGGGATGTTGATTCTCTTGAGCGCGCTGTACAGGGTCGTGGTTTTTCCGCTACCCGTGGGGCCCGTCACGAGGACGATCCCATGAGGCTTGGAGGTCATCTCACAAATCTTGGAATAGAGGACTTCGGGAAAGCCCAGCCGACGGAGATCGATCAGGTCGGTGTTCGATTTATCCAGAATCCGCATCACGACGCTCTCGCCATACATTGTCGGCAACGTCGACACCCGGAGGTCGATCTCCTTACCAAGAACTTTCAGCTTGATCCTGCCGTCCTGGGGCAGGCGTCGTTCCGCGATGTTGAGCTTCGCCATCAGTTTGATCCGTGAGATGATCGCGCCGCGCAGCTGATTGGGTGGGGGATCGATGTTGTGCAACACACCGTCCACGCGGTATCGCAGTTGGAGTGTGCGCTCGAACGGCTCGATATGGATGTCACTCGCCCGCGACTCCACCGCCCGGGAAATGATCAGGTTTACCATCCGGATGACGGGGGCTTCGGATGCGAGGTCCCGGAGCTGGTCTGTGTCGTCATCGGCAAGCCCATCACCCAGGGTTTCGATCAGCTTTTCATCGCCTCCTTCTTCACCGTAGAGCCGGTCGAGTTGAGAGACAACGGCGTTTTCGGGAGCGAGGTACACCTTCAGCCGAAAGCCAGTGCGCAACCCTATCGCGGATTGAGTTTTCGAATCCAGGGGGTCAGCCATCACCAGCGACAGGACGTCATCCTCGAGGTGGACCGGGAGCACTTTGTAGGAATGGAGAAAACGGTAAGGTAGCTTCTCGGCTTCAATCGGAACGGCCGGGTATTCTTCGCTGAACAGGGGAACGTCGAGTTGACTGCTCAATACCGACAGCACATCCCGCTCGGAAACGAATCCGAGATCGATCAGTATTTTCCCGATTCGATCGGGACGATCCTCCTGAAGGTTGAGCGCGTTGTTCAGGTCCTCGGCAGAGATCAATCCGCGCTCGGAGAGCAATTCACCCAGGAGCTTGCGATCGAACTCCAGCAACGCCTTCATCAAAGTCAGTATTCCCGGATATCCACGCGGTTGCGGAACGCCGCGAGTGTAATCCTCTCCGCCCTGAGATCGGCCACGGCTTGTTTCCGGACGGAAACAACTAGCTGGGTCGGTAAGTCCGGCAGGTCGGCAGGGTTCGTGTTCAAAAGATGGATAACGATCGCAACCCGCTCAGATTCAGCGATCGACGCCAGCCCCGCCACGTTGTCCCGCAATAGCTCGACGGCCTTCTCTTTCAGGGCTTCTCGCCTTTGGGTGCTCAACTGACGAATTTCCTCGGGCCTCTTGGTACTGGAGAACGGATTTCTCGGTGGTTCCAACGCGACTTCTACCGTCGCCACGATTCCGTAGCCTTCCAGGTAGGTTGCCTTGGATCGCTGCAGCAGCGGCCCGAAAACAACGGAAGAGACAGCCTCGTCCAGGGCGGCGGTGATCGCTGCAGATTCCTGACGGAATTGCGAAAGCTGGTCCGTGGCGGCCTGGGCCGGCAGGGTCGCCGGAATGATCATCAATAAAACGAATAGCTGGAGTGCTCTCATTCCTGAACCTCGGTTCTCATAGCCAGAATCTGGATGGAAGAGGAGTTTTCGAGTGTGTCTCTCTGCGCTGCCCGTTGAAGATCGGACATGTAGGCCAGCTCAGCCTGCAGGCGCCGAACCTCCCGTCTACTGGCTGTGGACATCGACTGAAATCGCCCGTTCAGTTCAGATTCCAGCCAGGCCTGCTGCTCCGCTGTAACTCGAGCCACGATCTGCTCGTAGTCAACCGGGACCGGCTCGATCACGATCGGGGCTTCTGCGACCTCGACGGGTGCGGGCTCCGGCTGTGCACCGAACGCAATCGTCATCCCGGACCCCCGCCAATCGAAGTGAATCGGGCCGGCAATCACGAGGGCCAACACCAGGGCCGCGGCGGTCGCTGAAGGCACGAGCCACCTCAACCCCAGCCAGGTCTTCGAACCGGGCTCTCTGGACTCCACGAAAACAGTCCGCCTCGGCACGTCGACATCG
Organism: Terriglobia bacterium; assembly: GCA_965262425.1. Lineage (GTDB taxonomy): Bacteria > Acidobacteriota > Terriglobia > 20CM-2-55-15 > 20CM-2-55-15 > CAZOZZ01. The sequence goes on from OZ253536.1 coordinate 4,898,707, forward strand.
GGGACCGTCTCGAGCGCGTGTTGCACTGCTTGAAAATCGGCGACACGGCCCTGGCACTCCAGGCACTGGGACACGTGTCGTCTGGCGGTTTCCATTTCCGATGCGGGAAGTTCTTCGTAGATGAACTCTGCGAGCCTGTCTTCCAGATGGGACATATCAATCACCTGCCTAGGATGTCTGAGATCGGTTGAGGGGTTCGCTGCTCAAGATCGATTTCAGCTTCTTGAAACTCATGTAGAGCCGGGACTTGACCGTCGATACGGGCGCTCCCTGAACCGCCGCGATCTCCTCGAACTTCATGCCCTGAAAAACCTTCAGGACCACGACTTCGCGCTGATCGTCGGGCAACCCGCGGAGTGCTTTCTCCACCGCAAGCCGGTTTTCTATCGGCAACGGCTTCGTTCCCAGGTCGCTTTCGAGCGGGACGAAAGTCTTCCCGCTGTCCTTGCGGAACCGCGAATAACACACATTGTGCGCAATGCGGTACAGCCACGAGGAGAACCGGTCCCGGTCCTTGAGCGAGCCCAGTTCGCGAAAAGCTTTCATGAAGCTCTCCTGGCAGAGGTCCATGGCTTCGTCGGTATCTCCAACCAACCTGTAGATATAATTGAAGATAGGCTTTTCCCACTGCCAGACGAGGAGATTGAAGGAGTTTGTATCCCCTTCCAGCACTCGCTCGATGATCTGCCGATCTCCGGCGCTCTCTAAACTCAAGTTCGGCCCTCACATGATGGAAAGACGCCGTCGGATCCCAAAAAGACGAACGCTCTCTGCCGGACATTCATCCGGGGCTTGAAACCGCTATCAGGAACAAGGACAACAGCCTCGACCATGTCGTTCAAAGTCAGTGCCTTGACGTTGCCGGTTGACTTCCCCGACGGGTCAGTGTTTATTCTAGCCTTGTATTGTCTCCAATGCGGTTCCAGGAGAGGGGAATCGGAGACGCATCCGAACCGTAAATGCGCATCGCGTTCATCAGGCCGTCCGCACGGGCCAACGCTTACATCAATAACGTTCCGCTGAACTACGTCCACCTGGCCGCGTACCTCCGGCAACATGGTCACGAAGCGGAGATCCTCGACCTGATCCTCAGGGGCACGACCACCGAAGAGGTGGATGAGCACATCCGAAGACGGTCCTTAAAGATTGCGGGGATCGGGTGTATGACCTGCGAGCTACCGGACGCCATCGAGGAGGCGCGCCGGCTCAAGCAACAACATCCCGGGATCCGGGTGGTCTTCGGGGGCGCGCATGCTTCGGGAGATCCGGGGGAGTGTCTGGCGTCGGGCGTGGTTGACTACGTCATCGCGGGCGAAGGCGAAATCGCCCTGGTTCGACTCCTCGACGAACTGGAAGCGGGACGGACACCCGAGGGAATCCCAGGTATCTGGTCGATTACCGCGGGTCAGGTTCAGGAGAGCGTGCCTTCCGAGGTGCCCGACATCGAAGAACTTCCACCGCCGGCCTTCGACCTGCTAGATATGGACGCCTACTTCGAGCTCGACTCGCCCTGGCATTTCCCGAAGTCCCCAAAGGCCGTCCAGTTCATATCCAGTCGCGGGTGCCCATATCGCTGCTCCTACTGTCACACGATTCATGGCAAGAAGTACCGGGGCCTGTCTCCGACGAGAGTGGTCGATCAGATGGAGGAATTGGTTCGGCTCCACGGCGTGGGCGAGTTCATGATGGTGGACGACATTTTCAACTTCGATCTGGACCGGGCCAAGGAGATTTGCCGCCAGATCATCGACCGGCGTCTCGACATCCATATGCAGTTTCCGAACGGCGTGCGGGGAGATCGCTTCGACGAGGAACTGGTCGCCTTGATGAAGGAAGCAGGCACCCATTACATGGCGATTGCGATCGAGACCGTCTCGGAGAAGTACCAGCGGCTGATCCGCAAGAACCTCAAGATTCAGCCCTCGCTGGAGACGATCCATTGGGCGCGTAAGTACAAAATCGAGGTCTGCGGCTTCTTCATGATCGGCTTCCCCGGTGAATCCCGCGAGGAGGTTGATCAAACGGTGGACTTCGCCGTCAACGCCCCGCTCGACACGATCTTCATTTCACTCGTGAGCCCTTTCAAAGGAACCGTCCTCCGAAACGACATGCTCGACGGACGCTTCGGTACGATGGATACCGAAGGCCTCGAAGCGCTCGACCAACTCTTCCCAACCGTCCACAACGAATCCCTCCCCGTCAACGAACTCAAAACTATCCGGCGGAACGCCTATTTCCGGTTCTATTCCAGGCCCCGATCGATACTCAACCTTGGGAAAAAGCTGACGAACAGGCGAAACGCGAACAAAATCGTTCGCGCCGTAGTCCGAAGAATCCGCGATCGAGACACGGTCAGCGTGAATTAGGGGCGGGTGCCCAGAGACGGCGACACTCTTCATCGACACATCTATTATCGATAGATCTTTACGCGTTCTCTGAGCGGGTGGCGGACGAACTCGAATCCGAAGGAAACCAGTCCGGTGAAGTTCTTCCAGTCGATTGCGGTGACATGTCGGAGGCCGACCAGGAGAGCCACATAGGCGACCGTAAAAACCGCAAGATCCGCAGCGATCTTCACGGGGATGAGATAACGAACCTGCGCGATGTCGACCAGCGGGGGCAGCAACAGGTGAAGGCCCCAGACCGACACGCTCGCGATTATTCCCGAAGCCCAGGGCCGAACATGAACATCGCGGATTATCGTCCTTGCCCGGTCCCCCAGATAGTCCCGATGGAACAGGATCAGTAAATAACCGGCGGCCACGATCAACGCCAATGAGGTTCCGGCGGCGGCGCCCGCGGCACCGAATTCGCGAACCAGAAGCAGACTGAGGATCGGGTTCAGGATAGTCAGCAGTATCGTGCCTTTCATGTCGAACTCGGGCCGCCCGACACCGGCGCCGGTCTGACTGGCCGCTCCACCCATCACATTGACGCCATAGCCGATCGCCAGGACCTGAACCAGTATTACAGACTGCTCGAAACCGTTACCCAACCATAGACGAAGGAGCGAGTCCGCCTCAAGGATTACGAACGCAACGAGCGCTACCGAGAGCATGACGACGTACTTGGATGCAAGCAGATAGGCTTTGAGAATGCGGGCCCTGTCGTTGCGGGCACCGAGCTCCGAGGTGGCCGGGATCAGGGCAGAGATCATGACCAGCGGCAACGCTCGCATGAAAAGTGTCAGGCGGGAGGCCACTTCGTAAAACGACACCGCCGCAACGCCGAGGAACCGCGAGATGATCAACTTGTCGATCTGGAAGCAGACCAGCCCTCCAAGCCGGCTCACCTGAAGTTTCGCACCGTAACCGAACATCTCCCGAACGAACGCCGGGTCGAGCCTCCAACTGATGGACAGTCCCAGGTGAACTCTTCTCAATCTACGCCAGCCCGCGACAAGAGTCAGAAGCGCCAGAACAACCGAGTGGATCGCAAGCCCGAACATCCCCATGCCGGCTTCCAGGAAGAGTACGGTACCGACCAGGTTCGGCACACTCATCCATATTTCTACAGCATTGGATTGATCCATCCTCTGGAGCCCCTTCAGGGTCGACACCAACATCAGGGCGATGTTGTTCAGGGCGAAGGAGACGAGAACAAGCAGGAAGACACCGGGGACAGTCTCGATATTGAAAACCCCGAAAAGGAATGGTTCGAGCAGTACTCCGACACCAACCAGGGCCAAGCCGAAGACCGAATAAAAGAGCAAGCCCGAAAACAGAACCAGGTTGATGCGGGCATCGTCGCCGCGAGCATGATACTGGGACACGTACTTGGTGAAAGATGATCCCAGTCCAAGGTCGAGCAGGTTGAAAGAGCTGACGAAGACGGACAGGAGAACCCAGACGCCAAATTCGGTGACGCTCAGGCGGGACAGGATGTATGGAGTCAGCAGGAGCGTCACAACGAAGCTCCAGAACCGACCTACGAAATTGAAAAAAGTATTTGTGGCGAGTTTCTTGGAGAATTCGCCGAGGAAAGTTACCGAATGGGATGAACCGACGTCCTTACCACTTGCCTCATTCATACGCGATCGCGTCGGCAGCCTGGCCCGTTGGGGATGTCACCACCAATCAGGGCACAAGCGAGCCACTGTGGACTTTGGAACGGGGCTTTTCGATCTTCAATTCGTCAACAGCCTGGTCCGCCATGACCTGGGGCTTCGCATGTCCGTTGGACCCGTACCTGGAGTATCCCAGAAAGAAGTAGTAACGCAGCGCCCAGTCATAGTGAAAGCCCAGGGCCGGCGTGACACGCCCCGTACCCCGTTTTTCGTCCAGATGTGCCAGCGAACGGCAAACCGGCTGGATCAGCGGCGCAGCGAAACTGTACAGTCGGTGGAGCGGTTTGAGTACCTTCGTCATTCGGCCATTCTCGGTAAACCGCTCCAGTAGTTCCGGATGGAGTCTCAACATCAAACCCAGAGAATATCCCGCCTGCTGGCAGCGTTCGGTGAACTCATCATACGTCGGAGAGTAATGATGAATCGCCACGGCATCGACTCCAGGAACCATCCGGCAGCCACGCCTCTCCAGCCTGTAGCCCAGTTCGATGTCCTCCATTCCGTACACTGCAAACTGCTCGTCGAACCCACCCTCTTCCACCAGCATCTCTCGCGAAGATGAAACGTTCCCGGTGTGATAGTAGGAAAAGTCTATCGAGTCGCTCGTCACGCTGTACGGGTTAAAGACCCTTCGATCACGGAGATAGCGCAGGAACGGGTCGCGGGTTTTCTCCCAGAGGGTTCGGATCGTACCGATGATCGACGAATGGGGGTTATCGCGATGATGAGCAAGGTGGGACTCCAGCAAAAGCGGATCCGCCTCGATGTCATCGTCGATGAACAGCAAGATGTCCCCACTGGCCATGCCGAGGCCTGTGTTCCTGGCTGCCGCGGCGCCTGGTTTTCTCTGTACGGCGAACCTCAGGTTCGGAAACGTACCGGCTTTCTGCTCGAGGAGGCTGGACGTATCGTCCGAAGAGTTGTTGTCGACGACGATAACTTCGTAATGGTCCCGGGACAGGGATTGGCCTTCGACATGGTCGAGGGTTCGAGCCAGAAGGCTCGCACGATTCAGAGTGGGTATGACTACAGATATCTTGAACACGGAGCAGCCTGAAAATTCAACTGGAGCAAGTGGGACCCAATGCCGATTCGGGCTCTAAAATGCTGACTTCATTAAGGGTACGTTCGTTTAATCAGACAAAGAAGTTTCATTGAGCCGTATCCACGGATGCGACTGGTTACCCCACTCACGCCGGCTCCTCATCAGGTATGGAATATAGCGAATGTGATCGGCGAAAGCAATTGCGAACAACGACTTACTCCGCCAGGAGTAACGCCGGGACGTAAAGCGTTGCAAGAGAAACTTGCCAAGAATCGCCGATTCTCCTCGCTTCCGAAAACGGTGATAGAGGAAAAGGGTGTTCCTGAAACTGAAATAATTTTCCTGTGTGCGACGCCTGTCGGGGGAAACCGCCCCTGTGTAGTGGTGGACCACGGCCTCGGGTACGTAGACACACTTCCAATCTCGAAGCCAAAGCTTCCAGCTCAGATCCACGTCCTCGCAATACATGAAAAACAATTTCTCGTCGAACCGGCCGACTTCCTCGAACGCCCGGCGCCTTATGAGGGCCGCCGCTCCAGAACACCAGGTCGTTTCACCCGTTTCGGGATCGAACGTTTTGGGATGTTCCATCGGCGCCTGCCGGGCTTCGCAGATCGCAATTCGGGGGTCGGACTCGGCTCGGGCAACGAGCCTTTCCAGGCAACCCGGGTCCAGTCTTGTGTCGGGATTGAGAATGAAGAGGTAATCGCCACTCCCTTGTTGGGACAACAGGTTCATGCCTCGCGCGAAGCCGTTGTTCCGCAGCGAACGAACAAATCGAGCGGGAAGGGCGAGATTGTCGATGTGACGGCCGATCTGGTCGGGTGTCCCATCGGTGGATCCGTTGTCCAGGAGAAAGAGATTGAACGGCAACGTAATCGTTCCGACGCTTTCCAGGTACGGCCGAACCAACGAGCGTTCGTTGTGGAACAGGCTCAGGACATCAATTTTCGGTGTCGACACGATTGCCTTCCAAACACGCGGTGATCACCAGGAGGGTCAGAAAACGACAGGCGTAAGCGATCATTCGAGCCATACCGTGCGGATTACGCAGATTCCCCAATGGGGGAGATGACGTCTAAAAACCGCCCACCCAGACGGTCCCAGTCGAACCCTGCAAGTATCATCTCGCGCGCGCGCCCTCCCATTTCCAACCTCAAGTCGGCCGACGAACACAGTTTCCGGAGCGCCCGGCGATATGTCTCCGGAGTGTCGGCGACAAAAGCCTCGACGCCATCTCTAACGGGAAATCCCATCGCGCCAACCGAGGTCGTTATCACGGGCATAGCCATCGAGAACGCCTCGAGCAGTTTGACGCGCTGGCCCGTTCCGGAAAACAGGGGCGCGACGACGATGGTGTTCGGCCGATTGTACAGGACACGCGTATCGGGCTGATACCCGAGAAGCCTAGCATTGGTACCTTCGACCAGTCCGTCCGGCACGTTGCCCCCGGCAATCTGGAAAAGCAGCCGGGGGAAGTGGGGCATCAGGTGTTCGCGCAGGAAGTGGACGGCCTCGATGTTCGGGGTGTGTCTAAAGTTGCCGAGAAACACCACTTCCAGTGGTCTAGCGGAATCTACTTCTTTCGGGGAGTACCACCCGGCATCCACACCGATCGGAATGTCTCGTACGTCGGCATCAGGCGCGTAGGAACGGAGATAATCCCGGTCCGCTCCGGTCATCGTGACGACTCGATCAAACCGCCGAACTGCGCGGACCTCGTAGCGAAGCATCGCCATCCATCCATAGTAGCTTCGGATCTTCTCCAGGGGACGGGACCGAGATTGAAATTCCTTGTGGGAATTGGCCGACATGACCTCATGCGCCGTAAAGATCGTCAGAACATCGGGACGATGAAACTGGGTCATCTGCAGGTACTCACACTGCAGAACGTCTATATCGTTGACCGCAATGCTATCCGACACCGCGCGGTGCATGTCGGCAACGTCGAAATACCGCATCATCTCCGGTTCGAGCGACCATGGGCGGGCGGCCAGATCCGGAATGCGATCTATCCCCGCAATCGACTCACAGACGGCTCGAGGCGATTCCAGCGACTTCCGTTCTGAATCGTTCTCTACAAAAGACAGGACGTGAACACGGTGTTTGGCCGCCAGTATCCGTATGTTGTGGTACATCCGGACGCCGCCGCCATGCATATTGAGGACTGGCGGGTAGGCGGTAAGGATCAGGATGTTCATCGCGTTCAAGCCGAGGTGTCGGCAGGGTCGATGGGACCCGCGACGCTCGCGTTTGCCATCGCCAATACGTCTGAATCCGAAACGGTGTAGTACGCGAGGTTCTTGAGGCGCCCCCAGCACGCTTGAGGCAACTTCCGAACGGCACGGACAAAGGCCTGAACCTCGAAACCGGCTTCGCCGGCGACAATCAATCGCGCATGCGTTCGTGGCAGGCCTACCAGATGCTGGAAGAACATTCCGGGTTCGGTCACGTTCTTCCAGATGAAGACGTACTGGTTTCGCCGTATCGTGTTGTCGACGAACCTCTCCCCGAATCTCGGCTTGTTCGTGGCTCGATGGCGGTGAACGACATGGCTGGAGGGTGCCAGCAGGCATTTCCAACCACGTTTCCATGCCTGGTATGAGAGGTCCGTGTCTTCGACGTAGAAGGGGTCAAACAGTGTGTCGAGCCCACCGATCGCCAGATACTTTCTCCGATCGAAGGCGCAGGATCCGCCGCCACCCCAGAAAACCGGGATCGGCGGTCCATGCTCCTCGCGTTCGCTGATCTGATCGTGCCACATCGTGAAGAAACCGTTCTCATAGCGCGCCCGGGTCTTCCCCGTTTCTTCGCGGCGCCGGGTCTTGTCCCAGAAGAACACCTGCGAGGTCACGGCAAAAACCGATGGGTCTTTGAAGCCCTCGAGCAGTGGCGCCAGGAAGCCCCGGTCCACGAGCATATCGTTGTTCAGGAAAACAACGATGTCCTTCTTAGAAGTCCGAACGGCCCTGTTGTTGCTTCCGGTAAATCGATAGTTACGATCCAATGGAACGACCCGGACTTCCGGAAAGCGCTCGCGCACGAAATCCGCACTGCCGTCGGTGCTGCCGTTGTCGACGACGACGACTTCGTGATCACCGCCGGCCTGGCGGATGGCTTCCAACGCGGCCGGAACACTCTCTTCGAGCAGATGGCGACCGTCCCAGTTGAGAATTTGGACGGTCGCCGTCGCGCCGGACGGAACACGGAATCGACTCGTCCCCGGACGCAAGAGTCTCAGGAAGACGCCGACCATTTCAGTCAGCAGGAGACTGCCGATGACGATCAGGTCAAAGGGTAAGAGCAGCAGGACGTAGGGAAGAGAACGCGCTTTAGGACCCATTGCCGCCGATGCCGTGTTTCTCCTTGAGGTAACCGGCAAGCCCTTTGCGCCAGTGCGACATCCGGTCCAGGTCCAGAGCCCTCAGCCGTGCGTTTTCCATCACTGAATAGGCGGGCCGCGCCGCTGGCGTCTTGTGGACTTTCTTGGTGGTCGGTTCGAGGCTGGCCTCGATTCCGGTCAACTCAAAGATGGCGCGGGCGAAATCGTACCAGGAGCAGCTTCCTTCGCTGCTCACGTGGAACAGACCGTAATGATCGGTTTCCAGCAACACCGCGATCTGGGATGCCAGTTCCGCCGTAGAAGTCGGTCCGACAATCTGGTCGCTAACGACCCGAATGTCATCTCCCGCTTTTGCTTTCCGGATCATCGTCTCGACGAAATTCCCCCCTTTTCCTGCACTGCCCGCAACACCATAGAGCCCGCAGGTACGGATGAGGAAATGCTTCGGCGGAATCGAACGCACAAAGAACTCCCCGGCGAGCTTCGAATTCGCGTAAGCGCTGATCGGGCATGTGGGACTGTCTTCCCGGTAAGGTTCCCGGGCTTCTCCGTCGAAAACATAGTCCGTACTGATGTGAACGAGCGTGGCGTCGAGATCGGCGGCGATCGCCGATATACGAAAGACGGCTACGGCATTGACACCAAACGCCTCGTCGGGCCTGGACTCACAAACGTCGACCTGGTGAAACGCCGTCGTGTTGAGGATCACCTCGGGCCGGGCCTCGGTCAGACTCCGCCGCATGGCCTCGGCATCGGTCACATCGAAGTCGGTCCGGGTAAAAGCGATGAGGTCGTGTGCGGCCAGCGCCCGCTTCAGATCGAAAGCAAGCTGGCCGTTCGCACCGAGGATTGCGATTTTCATTACCGATCGCGGGTCAGTCACAGCCGAAAACGGAGCCGACCCGTTGGATGGTTTTTTCCATCTGGTCGAGCATCGTCATCCACTGGATGTTGTAATAGATGGGGTTCAGAAAGTCGGTCTTCGAATCTGCCTCAACTCTTTTCATCATGTTGGTCACGGAGTCCTTGACCGATATTTCCGCACGAAAACCGAGTTGGGACTCGATCTTCTTGGTGGATACCCTGTAGCTGCGTCCTTTCATCGGGCTGTAGTCGACTTTAATGCCGACTTCCCTCGTCTCCGACAATGCTTCCCGAACCCAATGAGCCAACTCCAGAATGCGGTAATTTTTGTTGGACACGTTAAAGATCTCGCCGTGCACCTTGTCATCAGATGCTTCGACCGCGCAGATATGGGCCTTTGCAACGTCCAGGACGTCTACAAGGGGCCTCCACATCTCGCCCCCTCCAAAGACTGTCAGGAAGCCCTTGGAAAACGCGTCCTTGAGAAACGTGTTGACGACAAGATCGTATCGCATTCGCGGGCTGTAGCCGTAAACCGTGCCCTGTCGCAAGATCACCGGACAAAAATTATCGTCGGCCAGATCCAGCAGGATGTTCTCAGCATCGTAATTGGAGACCGCATAGGCGGCCCGCGGCGCGCATTCGGTAGTCTCGTCGAGGAGGACATCCTCGGCAAAGAGACCTTTGTCATAGAGCGAACACGATGACGCAAAGGTGAAACGGCGGACGCCGAGTTTCTTTCCCATTTTCGCGATGCGTTCCGTCGCGATCGTATTCATCTCATAGTTCGCCCGGGGGTTGTATTCCGCGGTCGGGTCGTTAGAGAGGCCCGCGAGATGGATGACCGCGTCGACGCCGGCAAAGGCGGACTCGTCAATCGCCCGAACATCCCCCTGCACCAGATCGATCCGGTCCCGAACAGCAGCCAGTCCTTCGTCGCCGAAGAACAGCTTGTCGAAGACCCTCACAGATTCGCCTTTCGCAAGCAGTTCCTCTACCAGAACGCAGCCGATGTAGCCCGCCCCACCCGTAACCAGGATCATTCAGACACCCTCCAGCCGGTGTGTTACCGGCCCAAAATGATAACATCGTTCCGGGATGGACAACGAGTGCTGAGGGTCCGCTCAAGAATAGCTTCACGGAGTTGGCGCCCAGATTTGCGTCAGATTCGGTTGCGACCGATTGAGCAGACCGGAGGAATAGCCTGGCTATTTCGAGGATCTGCGATTGAGAAGCGGCCGAAGATGCCGTGAAGATGGGATGCCAAAACGTGAAGTTATTCTTGTGCGGGCCCTAAAAATCACGAACTGGGCGCGACGGCTCTACGAGTGGGTTCTGGGGTGGGCGGACAGCCCTTACAGTACGTGGGCGCTCTTTGCCATCGCCTTCGCCGAATCGTCGTTCTTTCCCATTCCACCCGACATCCTGCTTATCGCCTTAGCCGTCGCCCTCCCCTTGCGCGCGTTCCGTTACGCCTTGATCTGTTCGGTGGGATCGGTTCTGGGCGGCGCGTTCGGATACTTCCTCGGATACCAGTTCTTCGACTCTCTCGGCGGGACCATCGTCCGATTTTATGCCGCCGAGGACCAGTATCTGCGCATCCAGGAAATGTATCAGCGATACGATGCATTTGCGGTCGCCGTCGCGGGCCTGACCCCCATCCCATACAAAGTCGCCACGATCACGGCAGGCTTCTTCGACGTGAATTTTCCACGTTTTCTTCTGGCGTCCGCCGTCAGCAGATCCCTCCGATTTTTCCTCATCGGTGGCCTGATCCGCGTGTTCGGCCCGCAGATCCGGTCTTTCATCGAAAAATATTTTGAGATTTTGGCGCTGATATTTCTTATCCTATTGGTCGCCGGTTTCGTTGTAATCGAATGGTTCCTGTAGGCCGGATTAACTTAGAGAGGAGAATACAAACTGATGCCCAATCCGACAAACGAACTGAAAGTCGGCGACGAGGCACCGGACTTTACGCTCAAATCGCATCTCGGTGAAGAAGTCACACTTTCGGACTTCAGAGGCAAGAAAAATGTGGTCATAGCGTTCTATCCGTTCGCCTTCACACCCGTGTGAACGGTGCAGATACCGTCGTATGAGGAAGATCATTCCGAATTCGACCGGTTCGATACCCAGGTCCTGGGTATAAGCATCGACTCACCGTACACCAACACAGGCTGGGCGAACTCGCTCGGCGGGATTTCCTACCCGCTCCTGAGTGATTTCTGGCCTCACGGAATGGTGGCGCTCAAGTACAACGTCCTCCGGCAGGAGGGCATGACCGAACGCGCTCTGTTCATCATCGACAAGGAAGGGATCGTTCGCTACATCGACGTCCATGATATCGGTGACCAACCCAAGAACTCGGTTCTATTCGAAGAACTGGCCAAGGTCACGGGTTGAATTCAGTGACGGATGGGTCGGTTCGCACTGGCCCATCCGTCATACCCCCGGGAAATGCCCATCCAGATCGCCAGAGCCTGTGTCCCGTATACTCCCTTCAAGAAAAAGCTGGAGGAATCGAGAGTTGCGCTCGTAACCACCGCGGGGGTGTACGCGGAGGGAATGGAACCGTTCACCGACAACGATTTGAGCTTCCGAATGATTCCTCAGGGTGTCGAAACGGCGAGTCTCAAGGTTGTCCCCGGCCACTACGATCCCTCCTCGGCCGAAGCCGATATCAACTGCGTATTTCCGATCGAACGGTTGGCGGAACTGCTTTCCGCCGGAAAGATCGGAAAGATCGCCGACCACCACGTGTCGATGGGGCTGGCGACTGCATTACGGAAATTGAAGGAAGAAACCAGTTGGGAGATCGCCGACAAGGTCGCACGAATGCGGCCCGACGTCGTGATCCTGACCGGCGGCTGACCGCTCTGTCATCGGACGGTCGTCACGATACAACGCGCCATCGAGTGCATGGGCATCGCATCGGTACTCATCACGGTTTCACCGGAGGAGTCCGCCCAAGCGGGCCCATCGCGCGCCCTCTATCCGAAACCCTTCGAAGTCGGACAATCCCTCGGCCCACCGGGCGACACTGAACTGCAGACAAGGATTCTGACGGACGCCATGGATCTGCTCCAGCATCCGCCGGAGCCGGGCACGATCGTGACAAGGGATTATTCGTAGCTTTGGTTCCGGACTCCCGGACCCCGGACATGGACATGGACTTCTGTCCCCTACAAGAATACGACAGTCTGCAGGTTCGATATCTCAATCCGCTTGCCGCAGCGTGGCGTCATGCATCGCACCGTGTCGTCGATGCGAACCATGTAGTCCTTGGCCGCTTTGAAGCGAGCCCGGTCTCGCTCATCGGCGTGCCGGGGCAGGGACTTCTTCCTGGAACGTGTCCGCCATCGGATCTTGTATTCGTTATCCCGCCGGCACGACGGGCACTGGATCCTGTGGACCTTGACTTCGTCTTTTTCGGTGAAAAAATCTCTCTCTTCCATAATGCCCTACCGTTTTGTTTTGGACTTTTTCTTCGCGGCCTTCTTGGCCGGTTTTCGCGCAGCGATGCCAGGCTCGGTCATCCCCCGCGGGTCCAGTAATTCCTTGAGCCGCTCAGGCGAAACGACTCCCTTTTCGAGAGTTACTTCACGTACCGTGCGACCCGTTTTGAACGACTCCTTTGCGATGGCGGCGGCGGCATCGTAGCCGATCTCGGGAGCCAGTGCCGTGCACATGGCCAGGCTCTTTTCGATCATCTCGTTCGCCCGGGTCCGGTCGGCTTGAATGCCCTGGACGCACCGCTCGCTGAAATTAACCGCGGAGGCCGACAGAAGGTGAATCGACTCTAGCAGGTTGTGGGCCATTACGGGCATCATGACGTTGAGTTCGAAAACACCAGCCTGCCCTCCCACGAGGACCGCCAGATCGTTGCCGATCACCTGTGCGGCAACCTGCAACACGGACTCGGCTATGACTGGATTGACCTTCCCCGGCATGATCGAAGATCCGGGTTGAGTCTCAGGCAATAAGATCTCGCCGATACCACACCGCGGTCCGGACCCAAGCCAGCGGATATCGTTGGCAATCTTCGTCAGGCTCGCCGCGATGGTCTTCATCGCACCGCTCGCCTCGACGAAAGCGTCCTTTGCACCCTGGGCCTCGAAATGGTTTTCCGCCTCCCGGAACCCGAGTCGCGTCAACTTCGCAATATTTCGAATCGTCATCCCGGGAAACCGGGGATCGGTGTTGATTCCGGTACCCACGGCCGTGCCTCCCAGGGGGAGTTCTCCAAGGGTGTCCCGGAGTTTTTTGAGGCGGTGGATCCCGAGTTCGACCTGCCGCGCATATCCCCCGAACTCCTGCCCCAGCCGGACCGGAGTCGCATCTTGAAGGTGCGTCCGACCGATCTTCACGATCTTGTCGAACTCCCGGGCCTTCTTTGCGAGCGCACGGCGAAGCGTATCCAGGGCAGGTATCAAGCTCCGTTCGATAGATTCCAGGGCAGCAATGTGCATGGCCGTGGGAATGACGTCGTTGCTGGACTGCCCCATGTTGACGTGGTCGTTCGGATGGACCGGGATTTTGGATCCTACTTTGCCACCCATCAACTGGATTGCTCGATTCGAGATGACCTCGTTCGTGTTCATGTTCGTCGACGTTCCGGACCCGGTCTGGAAGATGTCGACCACGAAGTGATGGTCGAGGGTCCCGTCGACAACCTCACGGGCAGCGCGGACGATGGCTTTGCCCCTGTTCTTGCTGACTACTCCCAACTGCATGTTCGTCTCGGCAGCGGCTAGCTTAATGAGGCCCATCGCACGGATGAACTCGCGCGGAAAGCGGAGGTTGCTGATGGGGAAATTCTCGACTGCACGTTGAGTCTGCGCTCCATAAAGCGCAGAGTCCGGCACTTCGATCTCGCCCATCGAATCTTTCTCGATTCGAAATTTATCGGTAGTACTCATGATGTTCCTTTCCAACGATATGAAGAATACGAAAACCGGGCACCACGCAGGCGGATGCCCTCTGCTATCAAGGACTGCTTCTGAATCGAAGCGGTCGCCCCCCGGGTCCGAATCACTCCGCCACTGCCAACGACACGGTGCCAGGGCAGTCCGGGGGGACACCCGCGCATGACAGCCGCTACCTGCCGCGGGCCGACACCTACTATCTTACCGACATCGCCGTACGACAGCACCTGGCCGAACGGAATCCGCTCGACCACTCGGTATATGGCGCGCCGGGCTGGGGCCCCATCGGGCGATGCGCGCGAGCGCGATATGGCTCGCCGGTCCGTCAATGTTCGCTCCAAGGAGCCTGCGCGGCAGAAGAGATCTACTGCGAAAGCGGTATAATCGGTCCAGATTTCCCCGATTTTTCGTTAAATAGAACCACTATTCGCCTCAAAATCGAGAAAATCCGTCCTCGATTCTCCACTTTCTCGCTACGATCCCTTCTGCCGCGCAGGCTCCCAGGAGCCTGCGCGGCCTCAGACGGTCCGCATCGCATCGTGAATCGCACCGACTACTTTCTCGACCTGCCGCTCGCTATTATAAATGTGCGGGGAAAAGCGGAATCCGGCGGTATCTCCACCCCGTGTCGCACAGGCTATTCGGTGCTGCTCATAGAGATCGGCGTTCAGCTGTCGGATGTCGGCCTCGCCGGGTCGGAACGTCACGACGGCAGAAGAAATCTCCGGTGCCGTGGGGGAATACATGTGGACACCGGGGATCTTCATGAGCTCGCCCTTCAACGTGGTCGCCAGCCCCAGGGACTGTTTCTCGATCCGGTCTTTGCCGATCCGTGTGTGAAAAGCGACAGCCTCCCCCAGAGCCATGATTGCCGGATCATCGCGTTGGCCGAGACGTTCATACACTCTGGAAGCGCCCACACGGCCGCCGATAACGCCAACCTCGCTGGGCGCCATTCTTGCCTGGGCGTCGCTACGCATGTAGAGTACGCCGGCCTCCTTGGGGCCCATGAGCCACTTGTGGGAGCTACCGCTGAAGAAGTCGCATCCCATGTCTCTGAGGTCCAGGTCGAGAACGCCGAAGCTCTGCGCTCCGTCGACGAGTGTCAGGATCCCTCGTTCCCGTGCGATGCCACACAGTTCTTTCGCCGGAAAACGCGTCCCGAAAGAGTTTGTGACGTGGGTGAAGGCGAGAACCTTCGTGGCCGGCCCCAGAGCCGAGGCCATCCGTTCCACTATCGCTTCGGCCGAGGGTGGTGGTGTCGGGATCGAAACCGACTTGACGGTAAACCCGAACCGATCCGCTTTGTCTTTCCAGCTTTGATTATTGGTCGGATGATTTTCATCAAATATGACAACCTCATCGCCTTCGGCCAGCTCGAGGCCGCTGCTGACGAAGTTGTTACTCTCGCTCGTGTTGCGAGTGATAACGATTTCCTCGGGCGTCACGTTAAGAAACGCCGCTATCGCTGATCGCGTGTCCTCGCGCCCCTGGCCGAACTTCGCTCGGTTCTGGAACGACGGGTTCCGGTCCAGGTCCCGGGTGTAGCGGAACAGAACGTCATTGACCGGCGTGGAAGCCGGGCACAGATTCGCGGCGTTCATGATCGTCAAGTCTTCATCGAGGGAAAACTGAGACCGGACCCCGGCCCAGCTTTCGAAAGTCGCCTGGGTTGGGCCGACACGCCCGATCGCCGCCACGGCAAACAGTTTCCCTAAATCACGTCTTGAAAGATTCGGCATCGAAACCCCCTGTCTGGGTTTGAACAAAATGAAGGTGCGGCACCTTCAACTGATTTTCAGCGCGCCCGAGCCGGTTCGAATTTTAAGCCCGACCCCGTCAGAATCACAAGTATCCTCTGATCGGCGGGAATGTCGAGTTTCCCGACTCCAAAATATAAGACCGCGGTCGTCGGTTCTACCTGGACGCCTTGACCGGCCATCGCCCGGAAGCCTTCTTCGATCTCTGATTCGGAGACCATCGACGCGCCGGCTATCGCCTCCCGGAGCCGACCCAGGCGTGGGGCGTTCGGGGACAGAATGCCCTCGGCCAGGCTGGGCCGCGGTTCGACAACATCCTGAACGAGCGGCGCCGAGGCCTCGGCCTGAACCGCGTAAAGGGAGGGGATGGACCCGATCCGGCCCAGTCTGTAAAGCTCGCTGAACCCAAGCTCGAGCCCGAGGATCACAGCGCCACCCCCGGCGGGCGAAACGATGTGACCCGGAGGATCCCACCCATACTGTTCGGCAATCTCGTAAGCCAGGGTCTTTGTTCCGTGAAGGAACAACGGGTGCCAGTTATGAGACGCATAGAAGGTGTCGCCCACCCGCTTGCCGAGAGCCTCGGTCGCCCTCCCGCGAGGGCCTTCGATCCGATGGATGACCGCCCCGGCCCGCTTCACCTGTGCCAGCTTCGGCCCGGATGCGGATGCCGGACAATAGATCTCACAGGCGATGCCGGCTCTTGCCGCATAGGTGGCCATCGAGGCGCCCGCATTGCCTGACGAGTCTTCGATGAAGCGCTCGATTCCCGCCTCCTGAAGGGCTGAGACGAAGACAGCCGATCCACGGTCCTTAAACGATCCCGTTGGAAAGAGAAAATCGAACTTCGCGTCCACGGACCGGTCGGCAAGCCTGATGTTAGAGATGGGTGTGATCGGCTCACCCAGGGAGACACGATTTCCGATGGGCAGCATGCTCTGATAACGCCACATCGAAAACTCGTCGGGATCCACGTCGAACGAGGATGGTTCGAAGACCAGATCGAACAGGCCACCACAATCGCACCAGGGAACCTTCCGGTGGATCTCGAAACGCCTGTCGCACACACTGCACCGCAGGGGTGTATCGGGGACTTCACCGGGTGACATCAGATACGATGACCGATAATCGCGGTCGTGGTTATGAGAGCCGCAGCCAGAATCTGAATCGCCAGCCACAGATTGGAGTAGTGGGCCACTTCCTCATCCTCGCGGGTCTCGGCCGAATAGCGCATGAAGGCCAGTGCGGCAAGAATGCCCGTCCCCGCGATGCCGAACGCGGCATGTCCCGTGACGATAGACAGGCCTCCCAATCCAGTTGCTCCGGCCAGTTGCAAACCCGTCGCCGTGGCAAGGACAGCCGACATCGCGGCGAACTTCGTCAGGTTCGAACCCACCAGATGAAGAGAGAGGTCCCCGGAAGAGAATCCCCGCCAGTCATACACCAGCGCGACAATCGCCAGAACGATCGGGAAGTGGATCAGCAGGCTGTGAACGGAGACACCGAACATCGTGTTTTTCGGAAGCGTCAGGACACGGTGGACCCTTCCACCGAAATCTATTGCAACCGGCTCCTAATGTAACATGACCGGCAGGAGAGCAGTTCCAGGAGCCTGGCCGACCGCTGGCCACGGACCACTTCCCCTGATATATAATCGGGTCTTCCGCAGAATTTGTGGGTAAAACCGTCTTCCATCGCCGCTTGAGGAGACCACGGTGCTCGCCAAGCCTCAAGGCTTCCCTCGCAAGCTCGGCGGCTGCGCCGGCCTTGACCCTCGGCTGCGCTCCGCGGTGTCGGCTGGTGTGGGCGATGGGGAACGGGGCCTCCGGCGGGGGCTCCGGGCACCGGGTGTAGGCGTCCGACCGAAGTGGGTACTGGAATATTCGACGTCGAACAAAAGAATAAGATACTTTGTTTCAATTACTTATGTGCGCACAGGCCTTTGGACTGCCCACAAATTCTGCGGAGGAGGCATATAATCTTGGCCTCATGCCTCAACTACACAGACGCAGGACACGGACCGTCGATGTGGGTGGCGTCCTCGTAGGTGGATGTCAGCCGATCGTCATCCAATCGATGACCAATACCGATACGGCCGACGTCCAGGGAACTGTGGAACAGACCGAAGCCCTGGTTCTGGCAGGCTCGGAACTGGTTCGTATCACAGTCAACACGAAGGAAGCGGCGGCGGTGGTACCCGAAATCGACCGGCGGCTGCGCGATCGCGGCATCGAAGTTCCGCTCATCGGCGACTTTCACTACAACGGTCACCTTCTTCTTGCCGACTATCCCGAGTGCGCCAGGGCCCTGGCGAAATATCGAATCAATCCCGGCAACGTTGGGATGGGGCGGCAACAGGACGACAACTTCCGAACGATCATCGACATCGCCGGGGACAACGACAAGCCTGTCCGGATCGGTGTGAACTGGGGTTCTCTGGATCAGTCGCTACTCACAGAGCTGATGAACCGGAACGCAGACTCCGACGAGCCGAAGGAAACCGAGGCGGTCCTCCGGGAGGCAATCGTTACCAGCGCCGTGAGGTCGGTCGAGGTTGCGACTGCCTGCGGGATGCCCGAGGACCGGATCATCCTGAGCGCCAAAGTGTCGAAGGTCGGAGATCTTATCGATCTGTATCGGGATCTGGCGGAGAAGACCGCGTGCGCGCTTCATGTCGGCTTGACCGAGGCGGGCATGGGGCGAAGAGGAATCGTTGCCAGTACTGCCGCTCTTTCGACACTCTTGATGGAAGGCATCGGAGATACCATCCGCGTGAGCCTGACACCGGTTCCGGGTGGTGATCGGACCGAAGAAGTCCGGGTGTGCCAGGACATCCTTCAGAGCCTGGGCCTGCGCAGTTTTTCGCCTCACGTCACGGCCTGTCCGGGATGCGGACGAACCACCAGTACATTTTTTCAAGAGATGGCCAGTGAAATCGAACAGTATCTCGAGCGTCAGATGCCCACCTGGAAGACACGGTACCCGGGTGTCGAGAAACTCGAAGTGGCCGTCATGGGATGTGTTGTAAACGGGCCCGGTGAATCGAAACATTCCAATATCGGCATATCGCTTCCGGGCACCGGTGAGGATCCTAAAGCTCCCGTCTATGTGGACTCCAGACTGATGACGACTCTAAAAGGCGACCGAATCGTCCCGGAATTCATTACGATGCTCGAGGATTATGTCGCCAACCGCTATTCATCGAATTCCAAATGAGGCTGTCCAGTGTCTGAGCTGCAAAACAAGGTCGCACTTGTAACCGGGGCCAGCCAGGGAATTGGGAGGGCGATCGCCTTTCGGCTCGCCCGATCTGGAGCGGGGGTCGCGCTGGCGGCCATGGACGATGTCCATCTCGAGGGAACCTTCCGGGAGATGCAAGACCTCGGGTTGCGCGTACTCCGGTACGGCGTCGACCTGACCGATGACGGGGCGCTCGATCGAACATCCTCTGCAATAATCAACGACTGGGGAACCGTCGATATTCTGATAAACAACGCGGGTATTGGGGGGCCCACCGCGCCCGTCCACGAGATGCCGGTTGAAGGGTGGGATCGAACGCTTGCGATCAACCTTCGCGCGCCTTTCCTGCTTTCGCGAAGATTTGCCCCAGCGATGATCAAACAGAAGAGTGGCAGGATCATCAATATCTCCTCGATCGCGGGGAAAATGGCGTACCCGCTACGCACTCCTTACGCCGCCTCCAAGTGGGCATTGATCGGATTGACGCTAACGGTGGCGCAGGAATTGGGTCCAAACAATATACAGGTAAATGTCATCTGCCCCGGTCCGACCGAGACAGAGTTGATCGAATCGGTCATCCGGGCCCGGGCGGATGCTACGGGTACCGATTACGAAACGATGTCGAAGGAATATGTGAAAGCAACCGCGTTGAAGCGCATGGTGAAGCCGGAGGAAGTGGCCGATCTGGTTCACTTTCTATGTTCGCCGGCAGCCGAGGCAATCACGGGCCAGGCAATCGATATCAGTGCGGGTTACGGTTTCCGAATCGGCGATTAGTATGGGGAAAACAAAAGGCCGCAACCGAGGATCTGAGCTGTTTCGCGCGGCATCATCATGCGCGACGCGAAAAAAGTAACCTGTTTCCCCAATTTCTGATAGATTTGCGACTACCTACTTGAGGGGTATGAGAAATGAAGACTAACTTTGTGATGATTGGGTGTGTCGGGTTGTTGTTGGCGTTCGCCTCGAGCGCAGAGGCGCAACTGATTGCCGGAAGTCCGGAAGACAAGTTGTACCAGCAGATCACCGCGACGGACGATCCCGACCAGAAGATGGCGCTCTGTCTGGACTTTGAAAAACAGTTCTCCGAATCCGATGTGGTCGTTGACATCTACAACATGCTGGTTGTGATTCACAATTCGAGGAACGAATCCGACAAGGTTATTGAGTTCGGCGAGAAAGCTATTGCGATGGATGAGGATAACGTCAGCGCGCTGATGGCTGTGGCGCGCAGTTACGCGCTCAAGAGACAGCAGTTGCCGAAGGCAGTTGGATATGCCGAAAGAGCGGTCACCGCTACCGTAAAGATGAAGGACGACCCGCCGCCACCGCAGTACACCGACGAACAATGGCAACAGTACGTGTCCACAACCGAGGACGCAGCCCGGAGTATTCTGAACTACGCGAAGAGCGTCGGTCCGTAACTTGTCCGCAAGATCGTCGTGATGCAGCAGGCGGAAGGCCGCCTGCGATGGCCCGAGCTAAAAGTGAACCTGCCCACCGGCCGACCGAGGCTCCTCTTCATCTAGTCCGAAATCGTGAAATCCATCACCGTGATCGCGTTCACGTGTCTCCGGATTTCCTTCCCGACCTCGACATGGTAAGGCTCTTTCTGGTACGCGTATAAGCCTTCCTCGTCGTCGAACTCGATCAAGAGTGCATACTCATAGTCACGCGACATGTGGTCCCGGTAGGCAGGGTCCTTCGGGTCGAGCAGGCTCCCGATCGCGAGCCGCCGGACGGAGCCGATGTCGGAAAGTTTGTCTATTTGTTCGAAGAGGACGTCCCTTTCGTTGGTTTCGACTTCGGGCTTCAAGCTGAAAAGAACCATGTGGCGCAACATTGACGTACCTCCGTGGGTAGCGAATAGCCGGTAGCGGGCAGCAGGTTAGGAGCCGCCGAGGGTCTCGCTCCGAGCAAAACCCTCATCCCGAACCTCGACGCCGGCGAGGTCCTCAAAAAACGTGATCACGCCCGAATGATCATATCCACCCCGGTCCCGTACCTTGAGCGCGGCGAAAAACTGTTGAACAAGCGCCGTCGTCGGGATGGGCACGCCGATCGAAGCCGCGGCTTCGTGAATCAAACCGAGATCCTTCGCATGAAGATCGACCTTGAATCCGGGACTGAAGTCCCCGGACAGGATCTTCTCCGCTTTCTGATCCAGGCACCGGCTTCCTGCAAGGCCACCCGACAGCGCCTGAACCATCTTCCGCGGATCGACCCCGGACCGGGCGCCAAATACCAGGGCCTCGCCAATCGCGCTGAGGTTGATCGCTACGATTATCTGGTTCGCCAGCTTCGTGAACCCCCCGCTGCCCAGAGGCCCCATATGGGTCATGGTCTTGCCCATGACCTCGAACAAAGGTACAGCGCGGGCGAAATGCTCAGGTTCCCCACCCGCCATAATCGAAAGGATCCCGTCGATCGCGCCCTGTTCCCCACCGCTGACCGGAGCGTCGAGCATCCCGACGCTCCGCGTCGCCAGAGCCTCCCCCAACTTCCTGGAAACCAGAGGGTTGATCGTACTCATGTCGATGAGCAGTTGGCCCGCCCGGACACCTTCCCGGAGTCCACCGGCGCCAAGAACGACGAGTTCCACATCCGGGGAGTTCGGGAGCATCGTCACAATGATCTCGGATCGTTCCGCGACTTCGGACGCCGAAGCCGCCGAAGCCGCCCCCGCCTTGACAAGTTCGTCAACACTACCCTGGCTTCGGTTGTGAACAACAAGCGGGAATCCGGCTTCGATCAGGTTCCGAGCCATCGGCTTGCCCATGATTCCAAGGCCAATAAAGCCCACTGTCGTTTGCATAGTGAGGTGAAGCTAACACATAATGACCCACCGTGGAAACTGAGGTCGAACGCAAGAAACGTGTCTCAAAAATCGTCCGCGTGCTGAGGAAGACCTACCCGGATGCGCGCCTGGCTCTGGACTTCGAAACCGCGCTGGATTTGCTGATCTCATTGATCCTGGCCGCACAGTGTACGGACGAACGTGTCAACCGCGTTACAGCGGATCTGTTCAGGAAATACCGCCAGGCGAAAGAGTGGGCAGGCCTGGATCGGACGTTACTCGAAGAGGAGATCCGATCAACCGGCTTCTATCGGAACAAAGCCAAGGCGATTCAAGGGTGCACCCAAGCCCTGGTTGAACGTTTCAATGGAGAGGTTCCCGGTAAGCTGGACGATCTGCTGAGCCTCCCTGGAGTCGGGCGAAAGACGGCAAACATCGTCATCGGCAATGCTTTCGGGAAGCCAGCTATTGGCGTGGACACCCACGTGGGGCGGCTCGCGCGGCGGCTGGGCCTCAGCCGGGAAAAGGACCCGGACAAGGTCGAGGCGAACCTGGTGGAAGTGGTCGCGAAAAAGAGCCAGGTAGCGTTCTGCCACCTGATCCAACTCCACGGCCGTGCGACATGTGTCTCCCGCAAACCTAAATGCGACGATTGCGTTATCGAGAAGGACTGTCCTCAGGTGGGTGTCGATGAGCGGAAGTGACCACGTCCGTGAGAGATTCTCGACGCAAAGGCGCAGAGACGCAGAGTCTTTTTTCTTTTTCTCACCGCCACGTGTTTGACTGGCCCAGGGTCCCGGGGATCTTGTGACGAGGCAGAAACTTCTGCCCAGAAAGGTTTTCTTTGCGCCTTTGCGCCTTTGCGCCTTTGCGTCGAAACAATTTAGCGGACTATCTATCTACTTCGGACTAGTGGCCCTCTCTAAGCTACCCGATCTACCCGTCTTCACCCCTCATCGGCCTCCCGTAAGTTCGCCAGAACCGAATAATCCTCCAACGTCGATGTGTCGCCCACCGCTTCCTTCCCGGAAGCCAGGTCCCGGAGCAAGCGCCGCATGATCTTGCCGCTCCTCGTCTTGGGAAGAGCATCGGTAAACCGTATCTGCTCCGGCCGGGCGAACGCACCAATCACTTTTGCAACATGCGTTCGCAACTCCTCATTGAGTTCCGCAGAGGCGGCGGCATCGCCCGTTGGCGTTACAAAAGCCACGACCGCCTGGCCTTTCAAGTCATGCGCGACACCGACCGCAGCCGCTTCGGCAACCTTCGGGTGGCTGACCAGCGCACTTTCGACCTCCATCGTACCGATCCGGTGTCCTGAAACATTGATGACGTCGTCGATACGCCCCATGATCCAGAAATACCCGTCTTCGTCTCGCCGAGCGCCATCACCAGTGAAATAGACGCCTGGAATTTCGCTCCAATACTGCTTCTTGTACCGCTCCGGATCGCCGTAAATGGTACGGAGCATCGACGGCCATGGGCGGCGGATCACGAGAAATCCGCCCTCGTTGTCAGGGACCGGATTCCCGTCGCGATCGACAATATCGGGAACGATCCCGGGTAATGGCCGCGTGCCGGAACCTGGCTTGGTCGGCGTGGCGCCGGGAAGGGGCGAGATCATGATCGAGCCGGTCTCGGTCTGCCACCACGTGTCGACAATCGGACAGCGCTCACCGCCGATGTTCTTGTGGTACCACATCCACGCCTCCGGATTGATCGGCTCGCCGACCGTGCCCAGCAGCCTCAAACTGGACAGGTCATGTTTGGCCGGCCATTTATCACCCCACTTGATAAAGGCTCGAATGGCGGTCGGGGCGGTATAGAAAATGTTGATGTCGTACTTTTCGATCATGCCCCAGAGACGATCCGGGGTGGGGTGGTTGGGAGCGCCTTCGTACATCACACTGGTCGTGCCGTTCATCAATGGGCCGTAAACGATGTAGCTGTGCCCTGTGACCCATCCGATGTCCGCCCCACACCAGAACGTGTCTTCATCTCTCAGGTCGAATACCCACTTCGTCGTGGCATAAGCGCTTACCATGTAACCGCCCGTCGTGTGAACGACCCCTTTCGGCTTTCCCGTCGTTCCGCTCGTATAGAGCATGAACAGTGGATGTTCCGCGTCGAGCGGGACCGCATCGAACCGATCCGACGCCTCGGCGACCAGATCATGCCACCACAGGTCCCTTCCCTCTTTCATTGGTACGGCTTCGCCGGTCCTGCGGACCACGACAACCTTCTCGATCGATGGCGCGCCATCGACGGCGTCATCGGCACTCTTCTTGAGCGGAACGATCGCCCCGCGCCGGTGTCCTCCATCAGCCGTTATCAACACTCTCGATTTTGAATCATTGATACGGTCCCGGAGCGCCTCCGAACTGAACCCCCCGAACACCACGTTGTGGGTAACTCCGAGTCGGGCACAGGCAAGCATCGCGATGGGCAGTTCCGGCACCATACCCAGATAGATGGTCGCTCGATCTCCCGGTTCGAGACCGAATGACGCCAGCACGTTTGCGAACCGACAAACCTCCCGATGAAGCATCTGGTAGGTCAACACCCGGACATCACCGGGCTCGCCTTCCCACAGAAGCGCCACGCGGTTCTTCCGCCAGGTCGTCAGGTGACGGTCGAGACAGTTGTGCGACAGATTCGTCTTCCCCCCGACGAACCACTGGGCGAACGGCTCCTCCCACCGGAGAACTTCTTTCCACGGCTCGAACCATTCGAGTTCGGAAGCAATCTCGGACCAGAATGTGTCGGGGTCATCGAGCGAACGCCGGTACATGGACTCGTACATCTCCATGCTGGAGACCGTGGCTCTGGACGAAAACCGAGCGGGAGGCGGAAACACGCGCCGCTCATTAAGCGTCGATTCGATATTGCTGTCTGACATCGCCATTCATCCTTTCCGGGCAGAGGTTGCTGCTCGTCCGAGCAGAGGTTGCTGCTCCGCCGCGCAGAGGTTGCTGCAACGGATTTATATCATGCGTCAGGGAAAAAGGGTGCAACGCAAAAAGGGCGGCCAGATCAGCCGCCCCGTGCCAGGATTTTCCGTCGCAACCGTTAGTCCGGAGTCATACCGAAGTACTCGTAATTCTCAGCAATATATTGCTGCTCGTCGTCCGGAACGTTGTCCTCGGGCCATATCGCCGTTACGGGACATGCCGGCTCACAGGCGCCGCAATCGATGCACTCCTCCGGGTGAATATAGAGCATCTTCGCTTCTTCGAACCCATCCTCATCCTTTTTGGGGTGAATGCAGTCCACGGGACACGCGTCCACGCATGCCGTATCCTTCGTGCCGATGCACGGCGAACCGATAATGTAGGTCATTCCGACTTCTCCTTCATGAATTTGATTATAGCGATCCCAAACCCCAAAAAAACGACATTATACACCCGGCCCCCCCGAAATCAATGCTCCCGCTCGCCATCTACTTCAGTAAACGTTTGAGGACTTTACCAGTTGGAGTCCTCGGAAGGTCTTCGACCATGTCGATAACCTTGGGCACCTTGTAGTTCGCCATGTGCTCGCGGCAAAAACTCCTGAGGTCCCGGCTGACGGCGGATGAGCCTTCTTCGAGGATCACAAACGCTTTGACGACTTCTCCCCGTACTTCATCCGGAATTCCGATCACCGCCACTTCCTTGACCTCGGGATGACGGACCAGCGCCTCTTCGACCTCCCTTGGATAGATGTTCTCGCCGGCGGATATGATCAGCTCCTTTTTTCTCCCCGTGATTCGAATGAACCCGTCGTCGTCGATCGTGCCCAGATCGCCCGTGTGGAGCCAGCCATTGATGATCGTTCGGGACGTTTCCTCTTCCTGATGGTAGTAGCCCTCCATAACGTTGTCGCCGCGGACCATGACCTCGCCAACTTCACCATTCGGGACGACTTGCCCGGACTCGCTCCAGATCGCCACTTCGACCTGGGGCAGTGCGCGGCCCACCGAACCCAGCTTTCGGTTTTCCGGAGTATTGAGCGAAACGACGGGCGAGGTTTCGGTCTGTCCATAACCTTCGAAGATGTCCACTCCGAACCTCGCGGCGAAAGCCTCGGCGATGGCAACCGGCAATGGTTCCCCGCCCGAAATCGGAAAGCGCAATGAGCTGACGTCGAAATCTCCTTCGGTTGCCGCCATAAGACGGTACATCGATGGGATCGCGAGAAAACAACTGATCTTGTGTTCCTGGACCAACTCCAGGACTTTCTGAGGTTGAAACCGGTCCACAAGCACCATCTTGCTCCCGTTCAGCAGGGGTATAAGCATGGTCCCCGTGATGGCGTAGGTGTGGAAGAGGGGGAGCAGGCAGAGAAAGCTGTCGGTGTGGTCGAACTCACCGGCCTGCTGACAGGACTCCACGTTCGCCTCGAGGTTGCGGTGGGACAGGACGACGCCCTTGGGCCTGCCTGTCGTCCCGGAAGTGTACAGGAAGAGGGCGGGGTCCCGAGCGGATCCGTCGCCGGCGCCCCCGGCCGGAATGAAGTCCGGATCGTCGGCCATCAGTATCGCGCCCCGCTCGCCGAACAGGGGCCGTATCTTCCCGAGCGCCTCGTCGAAGAATTTGGAGGCGATCAGGCCGCTCATACCCGAATCCTTAAGGATGAACCCCAGATCTGCCGGCGGTAGCAGATAATTCAGAGGGACAACCGTCTTGCCGGCTTTCCAGAGCGCCAGTACCGAAACGATGTAGCGCTGCGAATTGAGCAAGAGAACCCCGGCAATGTCGCCAGGCACCTCTTCGCGGATCCTGCCCGCAAGTCGATTCACCTCATCGGCGAGCCGTCCATATGTCCAGGACTGACCGACCTCATCGACAAGCGCCACGCGGTCGCTGTGTTCGTCCGCCGACCGATCGAATCTTTCAGAAAGGAAAGCCATCGACACAAACCCCCTGCGATTTTGTGGCTGTGGAGTATAGCACGGCCTGTGGGTGGGGGAGACGGCGGACAACCGACCACGGGCTAGGAGCCACTGACAACTAAAAGGACCACTTACCCCGACATCGGAGGGTGATGGATTATCTGAATGAGAATCCGGTCCGGATCGAACAAATACAAAGATCTCGCTCCGTCCCGGTGTGTTTTCGGGGCTTTGACGAGCTCGACTCCCTTCTGTCCGAGGCGTACGGCCCACTCGTCGACATCCTCGGCACGGGCCACGGCGAACCCGATGTGATCCAGAACCTGGACACCTCCCGGTTCCCGCCCTTCGGGCAACTGATGCAATGCCAGGTTGTCGGCACCTGAAGTCAGGTATGCGTTCCCGGAATCGGGCTTCCACTCCAGGTCCATGCCAAGCACGTCTCTGTAGAAAGCCATCGAGACCTCAAGATCCCTCACAAAAAGGGCGGCATGTCTTAACCCGACAAATTGGGCGACCATTTGACTTAACCTGCACGGGAACACTACAATATTTTGCTACTTTCGAAGGCGAGTGTAGCATAGCAGACGACTCCTGGCGCCGATGCGCGAGGGGACGATCCAGACGGAACTCGACTTCTGAAATGACCAAGCGAGAATCGAAAAAGAAGTTCTCAATCAAACACATAAACGCCTGGCGAATGCATCGGCAGTGGCTGGACCGTCCCTTCAAAGGGAGCGTTCTGGCTCTGGTCCAGTCCATCGGATGGATCTACTCGCCCGGATGCTCCACCCCATACCTTTCCCTGTGGGCCCGAATGCCCAAGTTTCGACGGGCCAATCTGGACAAGCTCGTCTTCAAGGAACAGAAGCTGGTTCAACTGGAGACTCTGCGGGGATGCACGATGCTTCTGCCGCCCGAGCAGGCGCCTATCGCACTCCGGATCCGTAGCAAGACCTTTACCGAGCTCTCTAAACAGGCCCGACCCCTGATGCCGATAACTGACGTGGAGTTGGAACGGCTTAAAGCCGCGGTCGCCCTGGCACTCGAAAACGGACCGCTCGGTTATGACGAGATCCTCGAAGAAGTGCCGTCCAGCCTCGTCCGGGCCTTCCCCCTCGAACTCCGAAGAATCGGCCTGATCGGAAGCCTGTGGCTGGCGATAAACCTGCTCAAAGAGGAAGGACGGGTCCTCAAGCTCCAATCCAACAAACGGTTGGATACGACCGAGTATTCTTTTGCACTGCTCTCGAACGTCCTGCCTGAAATCGATCCGTTCCGATTGCAAATCGAACGGGCCAACATTGAGCTCGCCGGTCTCTATTTCCGGTCCGAAGGACCCGCACGGATCAAGGATTTTGCCTGGTGGGCCGGAATCAACGTCACCGACGCGATGCGCGCGGCCGCGGAAGTCCGCCCATTCCTGACCCAGGTCGCCGTGCAGAACAGCAAAGACGAATTCCTGATCAACGCAGCGGACCTGGAGGAATTTTCAGATTTCAACGGTTCCGATGCTCCGAAGGTCAATTTCCTTCCCTATCGCGACATCTACCTGAAGGGTCAGCGGGAAGTCGTCAACCGCTTCGTTCAGACCAAGCACTTCGACAAGCCTTTTTCCCGATGGAAAGGCAAACTCATCAACGACCCACTCGCCACGATCGTCAACAATGGCGAGGTCGTTGGTATCTGGGAATGGAATTCGGATAAGAAGGGGAAACTCGATTTCGTGCTCTTCGACGGCGCGACCCCGAAGAGGGTGCAGACCCTGATTCGGAAGCGCAGCGTGGAACTCAGCTCTTTCATCAAAGACAACCTCGGAGAGATCCGTATCCAGGGTGTGGACTACGGCCGGCATCAGATGACTCGAATCCACGACCTGAAAGCCTACTGGGGCCAGGGAGCGCAGGTGGATGTCTCCCCGGTTTGACGTCGTGCGATCCGAGGCTTCGTACTGGTGGAGGACGAACGTGATGGCCGGTACGATAATGTACCGCCTGATGTTACTGTTCATCGCGGTTCCGATACTGCTCGTCGCGAAGGGTTACACGGCTCTGAGCCTTCTGATTTTCGGGCTTATGGTCCCTTACGGTTTGCTCCTCCAACACCTTGCGGCACGCTCGGTTTCCACCTTCATCCAAACCCATCCGGAAAGCCTGACCGAATTCGAAGAAACCGGCGTCATATCGAACGTCACTCACATTCAGGAGGACTAGGAGCCTGCGCGACAGGTCCGCCTGGTTGCGTCGCTTGACTGAATCTGGATATGATTGCGAGAGCAACCCCATAGGACCAAGAGAGGTTTCCGATGAACAAGCGATCTTACCCTGTCGTCATTATGCTGGCGGCTTTCGCCGTATCTTCATCGCTCTTCCTGAACTCGCTGATTGCGACGGGTGAGGACGTTCCTTCGCCCGGGAAGGACGCGGCGATGAACCTGTCGGCAGATCGATACACAAAGCACGTCGACTTTCTGTCCGCGGACGATATGGAGGGACGCGGAAACGGAAGCCCCGGGCTCGAGCGAGCTGCCGACTACCTGGCCGCACAATTCAGAATTCGGGGTCTTCGGCCGGCCGGTGAAAACGGCACCTACTTCCAGACCTTTCGGCTGACGACCGGTACCGAGATCGGGCCGGGCAGCAAAGTCCGGTTGGGAGATCAGGATGTCTCAAACGATGACTTGACGCTCCTGAGGTTCTCAACCCGGACGGAGGTTGAGGGTCCTCTCGTTTTCGTTGGCTACGGCATCACCGCAGCGGAGATGCATTGGGACGACTATCGGGACGTAGACGTCACCGACAAGGTCGTGGTCGCGTTCCGCCATGAACCGCAGGAGTTGGACGAGGACAGTCCTTTCAACGGAACCGAGTTCACCACGCACGCCTCTTTCATGAACAAGGCTATCAACGCCAAGCAGCACGGCGCCAAAGGGATTCTTTTCATCACGGACCCGAACAACCACGAACCCGACGAGGAAGCCCTCGAAGCAACGACCAGCCGTTCAGAAAAGGACAACTCGGGGATCGCGGCGGCGTACCTCCGGATGGAACCGGTTCTGGCTTACTTCGACAGTCTTGGCCGGGACCTCAGGCAAATGCAGCGCGAGATCGATTCGGAACTGGAGTCCCGGTCGTTCGAATTGACAGGCTCGACGGCAACGATTGTGACCGACATCGAAAGGATACGGAAACCCGTGCGTAACGTCATTGCGTCTCTCGAAGGCTCCGATCCGGAACTTCGGGACGAATGGGTGATCGCCGGCGCTCATTACGATCATCTCGGGCTTGGCGGGGAGTTTTCGATGGAGCGGGACGCCGCGGGACAGATTCACAATGGCGCCGACGACAACGCTTCCGGGACGGCCGGAATTCTCGAACTCGCACGGGTCGCCTCGGAAAACAGGGGGTCGCTCAAACGATCCGTTCTGTTCATGGGCTTTTCAGGGGAGGAACTGGGCCTTCTGGGCTCGAACCATTTCGTCACAAACCCGACGATCGATCTCGACCGGGCGGTCGCTATGATCAACCTGGACATGATCGGGCGCCTGGACAACGATCGTGTTTTCGTCGGCGGGATAGGAACTTCGCCCGGATTCAAGGACCTGATCGAGAGCTTCAATGATTCCGTCGGGCTCACGCTGGACTACTCCGAATCCGGCAACGGATCGAGCGACCATACTTCGTTCAACATTAAGAAAATCCCGGTCCTGTTTTTCTTTTCAGGCCTGCATGGGGACTATCACAGGCCCTCGGACACATCCGACAAGATCAACGCCGAAGGGGCGCGAAAGGTCCTCCAACTGGCCTACCAGATGATCGACCACACAGCCAGCGACCCGGAGCGTCCGACCTACACCCAGGTGATAGAATCTCGCCCGATCAGTGGGAGCGGAGGCGGCTACGGCCCGTACTTCGGGTCGATTCCGGATTTTCGCGAAGTGGAAGGGGTCCTGTTCGCAGATGTCCGGGCAGGGAGTCCTGCAGGTAAAGCGGGCTTCACGGCGGGAGACATCATGGTGGAATTTAACGGCAAGCAGATTCAGAACCTGTACGACTTTACATACGCACTTCGCGCCCAGAAGCCGGGCGACGTCATCACGGTCGTTGTGAACCGTGACGGTAAAAACGTAAGCTCTGAGGTCACTCTGGAGGCACGACAATGAGGGTTTTGGTACTTGCGGCCATGCTTCTGACGGCAACGGGTTGCGGTCGAAACGAGGCTCCTCCTGCTGAAGAGCCTACCGGTGAGGAAAGCACCGCCACAGCAAAGTCGGTGCCGTCGAGTCCCGGAGAAACGCATATTCAGAACATCCGACAGCTGACATTCGGTGGTGAGAACGCGGAGGCCTACTTCTCTGCGGACGGACGGCAGATCATCTTCCAGGCAACTCAGGAACCGTTCGAATGCGACCAGCAATACACGATGAACATCGACGGATCGGATCTGAAACTGGTCAGTACGGGTGAAGGGCGAACGACGTGTGGGTACTACACCCCGGACCAGAGCCGGATCATTTATGCGTCCACGCACCTGGGGGCGCCGGAATGCCCGCCGGTACCGGACAGGTCGGTCGGTTATGTGTGGCCTCTTTACCGGAGCTTCGACATCTTTTCGGCGAACCCGGACGGGTCCGACATCGTTCGCCTGACCGATGCCGATGGATACGACGCGGAAGGGACGATCTCGCCTGACGGCGAGAAGATCGTGTTTACGTCAACTCGTGACGGGGATCTCGAAATTTACACGATGAACATCGATGGAAGCGAGCAGACACGGCTGACCCATGACCTCGGCTACGACGGCGGCCCGTTCTTTTCGCCCGACAGCCAGTGGATTGTTTTCCGGGCCAACCACCCGACCGATCCGGACGAAGTAGCGGCTTTCAAAGGGAGAATGGCCGAGGACCTGGTCGAACCCGCCGAGCTGGAGGTATTTGTCATGCGGGCCGATGGGACCGAACAGCGGCAGATTACGTCTCATGGGGGCGCCAACTGGGCGCCGTATTTTCATCCGAACGGCGAGCAGATCATTTTTGCCTCGGACATGGACAATGAAAGCCCGCGCGTGCCGAACTTCGAATTGTATTTGATCAACCTCGACGGAACCGGTCTCGAACGATTGACTTTCGACGAAGCGTTCGACGGGTTTCCGATGTTCAGCAAGGACGGTTCGAAGCTTGTCTGGGCGTCCAATCGATTCGCCAGCAACCCGGGCAACACCAACGTTTTCGTAGCGGACTGGATCGACAATCCGAGCGAAGGAGGGAGCGACGACTGATGCCTTTATTTGAATACGTATGTAACGATTGTGGAACCGAATTCGAGAAGATTGTTCCAACCAGCACGTCTCAGGTCGAATGCAAGAGCTGTTTAAGCGTGAAGGTTGAGAAACAACTCTCGGTCTTCGCCGTGGCGGGCAACAGCTCGAGTGACGCCATGCCGGAGGGCTGCGGTAGCGGGGGCTGCCAGGCACCCGCGCCGGGCATGTGCGGGATGATGAATTAAAACCTTCGAGCGGATGTGTACGGTCGCGGCCGTCCCTGGCCGCCCGCCACAGGATCGACTCGGCTTGTAAGCAAGGTATGACCCATCCGGATCCCGCACAGGCAGGAAGGGTCGGGCCTCAACATTTGGGCGTACCCGGGTGGCCAGGGACGGCCACCCGTACACTCCATCCTGTTAGATTTCGACCGGGGTTACTCGTAGCGTAGCGATTCGATGGGATCCAGGCGTGAAGCGCGGAAGGCCGGCCACATTCCACTCAGTACTCCCACCAGAACAAGGATTGCGGTCGATGCGCCCAGGATGTCGGATGACAGGATCAACGTGATGTCCGATGCCCGGCTGGGGTCGTCCATCATCTGGGCCAGAAATGGCCGGGGCTCGATGATCGACACCAGCGTGTAGGACAGGACGACACCCAGGATTCCCCCGATGAAGGTGATTGCCATCGATTCCATCAAGAACTGAATCAGGATGTGGCGACGACGCGCTCCCAACGCTTTCCGCACACCGATCTCGCGGGTCCGTTCGGTTACGGAAACCAGCATGATGTTCATGACTCCGACACCGCCGATCATCAGGGTCAACCCGCCGATGAAGGTCAGGACGATCTTCAGACCGTCCGTTATCCCACCCACGATCCGCATGTTCTCTACCGAATCGTTGATGGTGACAGCGCGCCGATCACGCGGATCGAAGTTGTGACGCTCGCCCAGCGTTCGACGGACATCCTGGAGGGCGTGCTCCTGAAAGATCGGGTCCAGAGACTGGAAGACGAGCGTGTACAGGTACTTGTCGCTCCAGAGCTGGCTCACCGTCGAATATGGAATAAAAACACAGTATTTGTCGGGGCTGTAGTAGGAAGAGATCTGCACCTTGTTGGTGCCCACTCCGATCACGTCGAACGGGACCCCTTTGATCCGGATGCGCTCCCCGACACCCGAACTGTTACCGAAGAGTTTCCGCGAAACCTCGGATCCGAGGAACACGACGCGGCGACGGTTTTCGATGTCCTCGGCGTTCAGGAAACGGCCTTCTTCGGCCGTTTCGCTGCGCATGATCCCATACACTGCATCGACTCCGCGGACGGCTCCTGAAGTCTGTCGGTTTCGATACGTCATCGGATGGGACTGGATATATTCAGGACTGGCATACTTGACCAGCGAAAGTTCGCGCAACGCATCGACGTCTTCCTTCACGAGACGAATCGGCCGCCCGGCTCTCTCGCCGCCTGCCTGAGTGCTTGTCTGCCCCCCGTAAATGACGGCCGTTCCGTTAGAAAACGCCCCCCGAAAACCAACCATCAGCGCATTGTGAAACCCGTTCCCATAAGCCATCAGCAGGACGACCGTCACGATCCCCCAGGCAATCCCGAGCATCGTCACCGCTGCCCGAAACCGGTTGGTGAGGAGGGAGAGGACGGCTTGTACCACGACTTCTCGAATGATCATAGTTACCGTCTACTTGAAATCTCGCGAGAGCGCATACGCGCTTACACGAAACATTTCGCCACATCATCAACGTTACATTTCGTAACGTAGCGCCTCGATGGGTGGCAGCAGGGCTGCCTTCCTTGCGGGATATATCGCCGCTGCTACTCCGATCAATGTCAAAATTCCAATCGCCAGAACAGCCGTGTCCAATGTAACGATCATTCCCGTAAAGCGCGCTGGCAACGGCAGCATGTTCACGAGGCTCGACAGACCCGCGGCGATTCCCAGGCCCATTGCCCCACTCAACAACGTCAAGATCATGCCTTCGGCGAAGAACTGCCTCTGGATCGTCCGTGTCGTGGCGCCCAATGCCTTTCGGATGCCGATTTCACGGGTTCGCTCCTTGACTGCGATCAGCATGATGTTCATGACGCCGATCCCTCCAAGAAGCATCGTGATGACGCTCACGGAGATGAAGAACTCGTTCATTCCGGTGATGATCTTGCTGAACAGGACTGTTTCCATCGACGTGTTCCAGATCGACAGCGCTTCCACATCGTTCACGTCGAATCCGAGTTTGGGGCCCAGAATGGATCGGACCTCGGCCTCGGTGGGACCACCTTCGCGAAAATCCATTTTTCCGCGTTCGTCGATGAACCGGATCGTATCCTCGACGACGTAATCGTAAGGCGCGGCGATGATGGCCGAAAGCGAATCCGGGGTGTTCATGTTCCCGGTAAGCGGGAAGTCCTTTAGCATCGTCTCGTAGGGGATGAACAGACGCCGGTTGTCGGCGCCGGTGTAGTTGGAATCCTGGTCCTTTCTTCGGATCGCACCAATGATCGTGTAGGGAATGCCTTTCAGCTGGATCTGTCTTCCGATCGGATCCCGGGCGGCAAAGAGTTGTTCGGCGGCATCGTAGCCAATGATCACAACCCGGCGCGCCTCGTCGTTATCCATCTCGGTCATCAGGCGCCCGCGGTCCACCTCGATCGTTCGGATTTCCTGGTAGATCGGCCAGACACCGCTCATCTGGAGTGTGCTCGAGTTGAATGGGCTCTTCGCCATGACGCTGCCGTTCATGAGTTCCGGAGTGATGTGCTCGAGCAACCGAGACTTCTCCTGGAGTGCCAGAACGTCATCGAGCTTGAGCCGGATTCGGCGGCCGGCCAGTTCGCCGCCTGCCTGGAGGCTGGTCCGACCGTTCCGAATGATCAAGATGTTTTTCCCCAACTCTCGAAGCACGGTTTCGTTTCCCCGCTGGAAACCCTCACCCATTGCCGACAGGATGGTGATCGAGATGATGCCCCACATGATCCCGAACATCGTCAGGAAGCTCCGCCCCTTGTTCGCCTTCAGGTTGGACCAGACTTCGGAAAGTATTTCGAACATAGGAATGTTAGTCCGAAGTCCGGGGTCCGGGGTCAGGGGTCAGGAAGCGGCGGACGCCGCGGCGGCGCCCCCGGCTTCGGACTTTGGACCTGGGACTTCGGACTCCCCGGTTCACGGGAGAATTACCTGATCGCCTTCGTCGAGGCCCTTGAGAACTTGCGTCCGTGTTCCGTTGCTCACACCCACTTCGATCGCTTGACGCCGGCTGGGATCCTCGCCGCCCGGGCTGGGTACTTCCACCCAGGCCGTCCGGTCGGCATCGTACGTGATTGCGGCTTCGGGAACGATCAGAGTTCCCAGGTGCTCCTCAAGGATGATCTCCGCGTCGGCCGACATGTTGGCGCGAAGCTCACCGGCGGCGTTGTCAATCGACACACGGACTTCGAAACTGACGACGTTGTTTTCTTCGACTCCGAGTGGAGAAATCTGGGTCAGACGCCCTTCAAACAGACGCTCCCTGAAAGCCTCGACGCGTATTCGTGCCGGCTGATCCAGCCGGACTTCTCCAACGTCGGCTTCATCGACCTGGCCACGAACAAACACTTCGTCGATGTTACCGAGGACCATCACCAGGGTCGCGGCCGCTCCCATGTTCAGGATGGAGGAAACCGGGCTGCCAATTTCAACGCCCCGTGAAAGCACCATGCCGTCGATCGGAGATCGAATACTGGCATTGTCCAGCTCCTCTTCGGCCCTTTCGACGGAAGCCTGGGATTGCGCGATATTGGCTCGTGCCTGTTCGGCACGGGCGCGGGTCACGTTCAATTGAGTCCGGGCCGCTCGCTGGCGATTCTGTGCCTGCTCGAGGGCGCTCCTGGACTCGTCGAAGGCCTGTTGCCCGATCAGACCCTCGGCAAGAAGCAGTTCAGCTCTGTCCGTGTTTCGCCGGGCGAAAGCCACTTCCACGTCTTCCGCTTCGATCTCGCTTTTCTCAAGTTCCGCTTCGGCCGCCTGAAAGTTGGCTTCGGCGCCCATCAGGGCCGCGCGCGTCTCGCGGAGGCGGGCGGCCAGATTCTCCTTGTCGAGTTCGACCAGGACCTCACCGGCTCTGACCAGATCACCGACATCGACCTTCAAATCCTCAATGATGCCGTTGGCTTTGGATTTGATTTCAACCTTGGAGATGGGCTCAATCCTGCCGATCGCGACCACAGAGCGCGCCAGGTCCCCCCTCTCCACGGTGGCCAGATTCGAGGGGTCCAGGGAAGAAGCCGGTCGCGACATCACGGAAAAGCTGTATGCGCCCATTCCCACGATGGCCGCAAGTAGGGTTAGGAACATAAACTTACGAGACTTTTTCCGCGCCATGATCGCTACTCCTTTGTGTCCCTTCCAGACGTGCTTGTCCCTCGAAAATTAACAGTCAGGTCTACCTTACGAAGAAAGGAGGCGGGGAGTTCCGCCAAACGACAACGTTGTTGCTCGCCTACTCGTTCACGTAGAGGCTGGCTATCGGATGGCCGGGGGAGATCTTCAGGGCTTTTCGGTACCATTCTTCGGCGGCATCGGAACGTCCGGATTCCCTGAGCGTTTCCGCAACTCCGACGAAACCCTGCACGTTTTCGGGATCGAGGTTGATCGATGTCTCGAACTCTTCGATGGCATCCTCGTAACTGCCGCGCTGGAGAAGGAACAAGCCGTAGTTGTTATGCGAGACAGGGTCGGAAGGATCGGCCTCGAGTGCGCCGAGGAACTCGGCCCCGGCCCGCTCGTACTGAAAGGTTCGCGAATAAAGAATGGCAAGAAGGTTTCGGGCGCGCATGTTTGCCGGGTCGGCCCGAATGGACCGGTCGACCAGGACGATCGCTTCATCAAAGCGACTCTGATACTGCCTGATCGTGGCCAGGTGAAACAACCCCCGGGCATTTTCGGGGTCGAGAGCCAGGAGCTGGTCTGCGACGCCGGCAAGCTCAAGACTTCCATCCGAAGCCAGGATGTCACTGAGCCTCTCCAGCGCGGCGAGGTTGTCCGGGTCGGCTTCGAGGACGCGGCCAAGCAGTTCCGATGCCCTGGGATTGTCGAGGTGCAACTGGTAGTGTTCGGCGGCCGCCAGCTGCACGGCCGGCTCCGGGTGCCGCTCGACCATATCGGCGATGAACGCGGTCACCGGCTCCACAGCTCGGCCTCGGGCCGTGCGGATCAAGCCGCTCCACGCCTCGGGGTCGCGGTAATCCAGTTCCACCGCAGCCTGAAACTCCCGGGCTGCCTGTTCATAAGTTCCCGCAAACAGCAACATGTCGCCTTTCAGCCTGTGATTCTCGGCCGTCGGGTTCGCCATGAACTGGTCGACTAGCGGCGGGGCAGGCACCTGCCGATCCACGGCCAGTATGGCGGCGAGGTTTTCGTCTGTCGTATTGGCATAGATGAACCGGGGCGACCGGAACTCCAGGATCGGAAAATCGTCGGTGTTCAGGGGCCCTTCCCCCGCGAATCGATCGAGATCTTCATCGGCAAGCATGAAGAGTGACAGAACACTGTAGAGATCCTGGATTCGGACAGCGGCGAGGTCCGACTTCACGCGGTCAAAATTGGCGCGCACGACCTCCTCACGAACTTCGATCGGCTGAGGTGAGCCCAGCAGGAGAAAGTCGTTCTCGTTGAGCGCCCAGAGGGCGGCGAAGGGGAAAGCGGAACGAAAGGTCCGAACCACGGTTCGGAGGTCCTCGCCCGACATGTTGTAACTATGGAGCCACTGGCAGTGGATCCCACGATCCGAGAGACGGTCGAGGACTTCCCGAAAGAACTCGCGCGTGAACAGAGAAGCCATACCCGACATCCATGGGTTCGAAGGTTCCGAGATGCTCACATCGTATTTCGTCTCCGTGTAGCGGAGATGGTTGCGGCCATCCCCGATAATCAATTCGACACGCGGATCGTCCAGGGGCTTGTTATTGACGTGCTCGAAGAAGCGGGAAGCCTCGACGACCTCCGGGGAGATTTCGATGATGTCCAGTTTCTCGATCGCATGAACCAGGGCCGCTCCGGCGGT
Source organism: Terriglobia bacterium (assembly GCA_965262425.1). GTDB lineage: Bacteria > Acidobacteriota > Terriglobia > 20CM-2-55-15 > 20CM-2-55-15 > CAZOZZ01. The sequence goes on from OZ253536.1 coordinate 4,936,935, forward strand.
CACGCCACTGCCCAAACCAATGTTCGACACGTTTACGGGGTTTTCGTAGAGCAACAGGGGGAGATGGGCAAGCATTTTCTGGGTCAGCATGTCCCCGGAGTCTGTCGCATCGATCTTGCCGTCCACCGCGAGCATCGTGCTCTCAGCATCTCGCTTGACCGAGACGGTGGTCGTCGTTCCTTCCTGAAAGTACAGGAGATCGCCGCTCGTCAAGACCGACCTCAAGTCCAGTTGGGAGGCAAAGTACGGGGCGTATTTGTAAGCGCCGGAGGACATCAACTCGGGATCCCAACGTGGAAGCAACAGGATGGTGGGAATCAGAGCCAGGACAGCCAGGGATCCGGCCAGTCTGGCAATCGTAGCCTTCGGCCGAGCTCGGAGGGCGAGCATCGCCCCAACCATCACGCTCGTAACAGCGGCAACTACCAGTGTGGACTGTGAGCCGATTCGGGGTAACAGCAGGAAGCCGGCGATCAAGGAACCCAGTATTCCCCCGAGGGTGTTGAACGCGTAGACGGCGCTGACCTCGGTGCCCAGCATGGAATTTGAGCGCGCATAGAGCTTCGCGGCAATCGGAAACGTCATTCCGAGCAGTGTCGTCGGAACCAGCATGATGGCGAAGAAAATCAGGAACTCGAGACCCTGAATGGCACCGAACGATTCGACGTACCGTGTGACCAGCATGCCAATCCAAAGTGGCAATTCGCCGAAGACGGGAATCAGCGCCAGCGATGAAAAACCCACTGCGATTTCGATCGCGGCAAAAGTGCCGAGCGTCGTCCTCCGGCTCCCGGTCCACTTCGAACCCAACCAGGCGCCGAAGCCCAGTCCGGCGATCATAGCGGTCAACATCAGCGTGAACGCATAGGTGGTCGGGCCGACGATAAGGCCAAGGACCCGTGTCCACGCCACTTCGTTGGCCAGGGCCGCAAAACCCGACAGCATCATGGCAGCCAGGACAATTCTCGGACCCGCCTGGGGAGACGCTTCGGGTTGCTCGCTCGTGGAAGAGACATCCGAAGTCCGGGCCAGAAACCACGCGATTCCCGCGATCATCAGATTCAAGCTTGCGGCAAACACGACGGCGGCCCGGACACCAGCGATCGGAATAAGCAGGAAACCCGCCGAGGCTGTCCCGATGGCGGCACCCCACGTATTGACGGTATAGACGCGCCCTGCATGTAACCCGATCGACTCGATGTTCCGGGTGTAGTAGCGGATGAGGATGGGCAGGGTTCCACCCATCAATGTCGCCGGCACGATGAGCAGGCTGACCGACACGACCAGACGTCCGAGGCTCAGCAGAACAAAGGAATCGTAGGCGGTCGCGTAAAGCGCGCCGAATACGGGATCCGCGAGCCGTAGCAGTAGGGGCAGGAGAAGGTTGTAGATTCCTATTCCCGCTTCCAACAAAGCATACGCTTTCATCAACTGGATGGGGCGCAGATCGATGAGGCGGCCAAAGATGCGACTGCCCAGTGCAAGTCCCGCCATGAAGACGGTCAAGATAGCACTGACGGAAAAGACGGTGTTCCCGATGATGGGAGTGAACTGGCGTGTCCAGGCGACCTCGTAGATCAGGGCCGAGCCGCCCGACAAAAAGAACAGCAACAGAAAGACATGGGGTCGCCGCTTCACGCCCCGCATTATAACCACCCCGGGGGAGGATCCGCCCAGAAGTGATCGCCCGGACATGCTTTCAGCTGGGGAAACGGATGTGAACCGTCGTGCCGACTCCGACCGTACTGTCGATCCAGATGCGGCCACCGATCTCGTCAATGGTTCTCTTGCAGGTGGGAAGACCGATCCTCAGGCCGATCCGTTCCCCCGTCGCCTTCCAGGTTCGCGGTATAAGAGGCACGGTAGAAATGTCGCGGATGGGGTGTTATGCGAAGTTGCGCGAGGCAGCACGGAAGAGGATCTGGCTGATCTTGGACGGAGAATTGGACGCTGATGCTGTGGCAGCGTGTTGTCGATTGGAGGGCGAGGCCGTGGCGAAACGCCGGATTACTTATGCCTTGTCGCCAACTGGCGAGCAATGGGCCGCGACGGAATCGGTAAACGCTTCGGCGTGAGCCCAACCTCAGAATACAACTGCCGTGTCGGCTACAACGACCATGCGACACCAAGCGACATCGTGATTGACCTCAACTCGGATCTGCAGCAAGGTGTGCGCATTTCTTGACGACTATTTCTCGACAGACACCATTGTCTCGGGCACCCAACACGACTCGTCCGTGAAGTCGCAATCAAGGCGTTTCCAGACTTCCAGACGTTTTGCCAAGGACTCAGATCGGCGGGGTTCGAACGTGAAAACAAGCGTCATCCTTAGCTCAACCATCGGAACCCGGAGGTCGTATGTCAACCAGAGAAACACGGGGACACGCGGTTCCTTGTTTGGAAGTCGTTCAAAGGTGACACGCCGGCCCGTTCTCGGCCAACTGCGCGAGCATCCAGCCGAACACACCGGTATATAGGTTCCTAAGTCGTTAACCCAGAATGTCCTTGACCGTCCGTCGCTTGAAGAACGAAACTTGTCCATACACAGATCAGGCCTACTGATCGCCGGGCTCAGAAGCGACAGTAATAGAACATCGGCGAAATTGGCTAACTCACGTCTCGTTATCTCATTTGGGCATGCTTGCGCTCGTCGAGGACAATTATGGCTAGAGTTTTCGTTTCACATTCGTCAGAAGACCAATATTTCGTGAACCTACTGGTGGCGGTGCTTAGATTCCATTACGTTGAATCTTGGTTTAGCGGGGTTGACCTTCGTTTAGGCACTCAGTTTCCCCTGGAGATTGATAAGAGCCTTAGAAAAGCAAATTCGTTGATAGCCGTCATTTCGAAGAACTCCGAAGAGTCTAAATGGGTCAGCAAGGAGGTCGCGACGTTTCAGGCATTGAATGCGGATGCCGCTATCACACCTCTGCTCTTGGACTCTGCAGATGCCGACCGTGTTCTTCCAGGGCTCAAGGATTTTCAGGCTGTCGATTTTAGTAGCTGCATGTTGACCGGATTTCAAACTCTCCTATCGAGCTACGGCAAAGAGTTCTTGGCTTTTCAGACTAGGCGATCAGGCGAAGACCGAAGATATTCCCCTGAGCGAAGAATAAAACAGTCAGACCGAAGAAAGCCTGCCCAGCTGCTTCAAAGACTTAGAATGGGGTTTTGGAAATCCTTTGCTCAACACACCGGGATGGGCAAGTTTGAGGACCTTAACCCATCCTTGAGTACTAAGCTGAAGATCATAGACAGCCTCGAACCTGAGATTCGGAAGTATCGACTTCTTGACTCCGAACTGCGAGCATTGGATCACAGATCGGTGCTAGAAGAATCAACACATGACGCTGCCAACTGGGTATTGAGCAGCAATCTGACGAAGGCCGTGTATGTGATTGAGGCTATAGCTGAAAACATGTTTGCTCGCTGTATGGTTGAGCCTGATGTTGGGAGAAGGACAAAACCAGGGTCTCGCAGAGTTGGTTCTAGAAGGGAAAAGAGTTCCCAAAGTCGGCCTACAATTCAGAACACGAAGACGAAAGGCCGTGGCGCAGGAGGGTCTGCATAAAAGCGGGCAGGCCGCTGACGTGAAAGACGCGGACATTGGGTTTTGCTGCATCCTTGGATGGGCACACCGGTCTGGACTCCGGCCCGTCTGAATTCTAACGATGGTGGCGGCCAGCTTGATTTCCCGGATCAGGTGCAGGTTGTCGGCGGCGCAGATGTCCGATGCCTAGTCGATCGCGCGCGGCCTTGAAGTATCGCGCGAAACCGTCCGCGGTCGACGCTCCCCCGCGGACGCGAGTCAAGACCGAAGCGAACCCACTTATCTTCTGACACAATATACGAAGGAGAGTTACCACGAGCCGTATCAGGCACTCACGCTCGAAACCTGCCCCTCCAGACTTCAACCTCTTCGTCGACCACGCTTTGTTCAAGTTTCCGAAAAAGCACTTCGGGTTCCTGGAACCTCAAAATTCGTACAGGTTGCTACGGTGTAGAATAGCTGCCTTGGGAGAGGCAGATGAGGAAGGGACAGCGAGAAGTACCGCGCAGATTTGAAGGCGAAGGGCGAGGAAACCCATTTCTGGTGGGGTAGAGACGCCTTGGGTTGGGCAATCTATGTCTTCAGACGGAGCGAAGCCGCTTAAGATGTGGTCGTCACTACAAGAACTGACACTTTGCGATTTGGGATGCGGCTTAGTCGGCCAGCACGTGGATCTCAATCCTCACAGCCGTATGGCGAAAAGGATGCACCTATGTCCCCAATTTCTATTCCTAACCCTAAGTCACTGATTTCGTGGCTGGGAAAATAGGGACACAGGTGCCTGTCCCTACTATCTTCAGTATGTCCCTACTATCTTCAGTAAAGCCACCTTGCTCACTTCGCCCACATCGAAAGATACCTTGTCCAGCGAACTCCACACCAACCCATGCTTGACTAGTGTAACGTTACGCATTACAATTCTGTTCAGGTGATCAAGACATTCAAACACCGGGGGTTGAAGCGATTTTGGGAGGATGGGAGCAAAGCCGGGATACCCGCTCAAATGGCTGGCCGAATCCGTGTACGGCTTTCTGTTCTCTACGCAGCCGATGAAGTTTGAACCGCCCCGGGTTTCCCGGAGACCGTTTTAGTTGACTCCGGCCACGGTGACTGGAGTTGCTTCGTTGCGATAGTACACCTGCTCGAACTCGACTGGAGGAATGTATCCGATCGGTTCGAGAAGGCGGTGCTCGTTGTACCAGGACACCCAGTCGAGTGTCGCGTACTCCACATCGTCAAGACCTCGCCAGGGCCCCTCTCTTCGAATGACTTCGGTCTTGAATAACCCGATTACAGATTCGGCCATGGCATTGTCGTAGGAGTCCCCGATGCTCCCAACCGACGGCTCAATTCCGACCTCGGCCAATCGTTCCGTATACCGAATCGACAGATATTGGACGCCGCGGTCGCTGTGATGAATCAAACCTTCAGTGTCAGGGCGCGACCAGAGGGCCTGCTCCAGCGCATCCAAGGCAATGTCAGTCTTTAGCGAATGCATCGTTCGCCAACCGACGATCTTTCGGGAGAAGACATCGATGACGAATGCGACGTAAACAAACCCTCGCCATGTTGCAACATACGTGAGATCCGCGATCCACAGCTCATTGGGACGGGTCGCGCTGAAGTCCCGATCCACAAGATCGGCGGGTCTGAGAGCTACTTCATTCTGGATAGTGGTCTTGATCTTCCGGCCCCGAACCACGCCTTCAAGCCCCATTTCCCGCATCAATCGTTCAACGGTACAACGGGCAACGTCTGTGTTCTCGCGATTCAATTGCTTCCAGACCTTGCGGACGCCATAGACCTGACGGTTTTCCCTCCAGACCCGATCGATCTCGACTCGAAGCTTCGCGTCGCGCTTCGCACGCGCGGGCAATCGATCTGGATTCTTTTCCCGTGCCTGGTGCTCGTAGAACGTCGATGGGGCGATCGGCAGCACACTGCAGATCGACTCGACCCCATACCGGCCTCGATTCGTCTCGATGAAATCCGCCATCACCGGGGTCGGCGGTCGAGTTCCGCCTGTGCGAAAAACGCTGACGCCTTGCGCAGGATCTCGTTCGCTCGTTTCAGCTCACGATTCTCCCGTTCCAGTTCCTTTAGCCGTTGTTTCTCGTCCTTGGTCAGGCCCCCACGTTGGCCCATATCACGCTCTGTTTGCCGGACCCACTTACGCAGTGTTTCTGGGGTACAACCGATCTTCGCAGCGATCGACGCCATTGCCGCCCACTGTGAGGCGTACTCCCCCTGGTGCTCGGCCACCATTCGTACCGCACGTTCCCGAACCTCGGGTGCATATCTGCTTGCTCTTCCCATAATGACTCCCATCTTCTCAAGTAATGGAGTCTCCGGGAAACCCGGGGCGGTTCAGTTGGTGACTTAGGACTTCCGGGTTACGGCTTGCACCCCCTCAAGGGCAAGCGGAAGGGCGAATGGTCCATCACGGTGACGGGTAACTGGAGAATCGTTTTCAGGATGGACCGACCTGGCGAGGTCACGAATGTAGGTCTGGAGGACTACCACTGATGGTTTTGGAATGTACTGATCAACTGAAGGGAGGCAGACAATGACAGCCGGAAACAAAAGAGGTCTGGCACCGGCCCATCCTGGTGAAGTACTTCGGGACATGTGGGACGATATCGGCCTGACTCAGGACCAATTTTCGAGGACTTTGGGAGTGTCCAGACAAACGGTGGCGCAGCTGTTGGGATGCAAGCGCAACATTTCCGCCGACATGGCACACCGATTGGCTCGAGCACTAGGCACGAGTGCTGAGCTATGGATGAACCTGCAGAGGGAAGTCGACCTGTGGCAAGCCGAAAAGGCGCATCGGAAGGAATACTCTAAGATCCGGACTCTCGAAACGGTATGACTCTCGAATCGCAGGGGGCTGCCATCCGCCCAACTCCTCCTCCAGGGACTGCATGGCGGCCAAGACCACATCATCACGCCATGGGCGACCGACAATCTGGACGCCGACCGGCATACCCTCACTCGTAGCCCCAGCGCGAACCGCCGGCCATCCTGTAAAGCTATAGGCGGCCGTAATAGGTCCATCCCGTGGCGTGTTCCCCGTCGCCTTGAAGGCCATGGGGCCGACTCGGGTACGCAGGTAACTTCAGCGGCAAGCCGCTCTCAGTAATCGACGGTGCGATCCACTATCACTCGACGGCATGCACCAATCCCCGCTATCCCCGCTACCATTGATTGACCCCAACCCTTGGCTTCTATAAGATTTACCGAGCTTTTCCAAACCATGGCGACGAACGCCTCAGCACAACGCGCAGCCTATGCCACTTGCGGCTGGAACAAAACTTGGCCGCTACGAGATCGCCGACCAGATAGGCGCTGGTGGTATGGGCGAAGTGTATCGCGCCACCGACACCCGTCTGGACCGCACCGTTGCGATCAAAGTCCTTCCCGAACACCTTGCCGACCGCGCTGATCTACGCGAACGATTCGAGCGCGAAGCCAAGGCCGTCAGCAGCCTGAACCATCCCCATATCTGCACGCTCCACGACATCGGTGAACAGGACGGGATTCACTACCTCGTCATGGAGTACGTGGATGGGGACACGCTGCAACAGCGGTTGGAGAAGGGACGCCTCCCGCTCGACCAAGCTCTCGAATACGCCATCCAGATCGCCGACGCACTGGACAAGGCGCACCGGCAGGGTGTGGTTCACCGCGACCTAAAGCCCGGCAACATCATGATCACGAAGTCCGGGACGAAGTTGTTGGACTTCGGGTTGGCGAAGCTGAAGGGGGATGGGGCTGAAGTCTCTCCACTCTCGCAGATGCCCACGCAAGACGCCTCCGCACCCCTCACAGCCGAAGGCACCATCCTCGGCACGCTCCAGTACATGGCTCCCGAGCAGTTGGAAGGTAAGGAAGCCGACGCCCGCACGGACCTCTTTGCGTTCGGGGCGGTAGTGTACGAAATGGTCACCGGGAAGAAGGCATTTGAGGGTGCGAGTCAGGCGAGTCTGGTCGGGGCGATCATGAACTCGCAGCCGCAGTCGATGTCAGCTCTGGAGGCGATGACACCCCCCGCGTTCGACTATTTGGTACGGACTGCTCTGGCGAAAGACCCGGACGACCGCTGGCAGACAGCACATGACCTCATGGGGCAGATCAAGTGGATCGTTGAAGGAGGCACGCAGGTCGGCATTCCAGCCCCCGTTTCAGTTCAGCGGCGCAAGAAGGACAGGCTGGCTTGGAGTATGACGGCCTTGTTGGCTCTCTCGACGCTCGGCTTCGGAATCTTGAGCCTCGCACTCCTGAATGTCGAACCTCCATCAACGACCCGCCTCTCCGTCACAGTGCCCGAAGAGTTTCCGCTAGCCATTGGGGGCACTCCCAAACAGAGCTTAGCAATATCGCCGGACGGCCAGCGTATCGTCTACAAGGGCCGAAACCCGGACGGTCAGAACCAACTCTACAGTCGATTCTTGGACCAATTGGTGGTCGAGGCACTGCCCGGCACAGAGGGCGCTTCTCAGCTCTTCTTCTCGCCCGGTGGGGACTGGGTGGCTTTCTTTACCAGAACCGGGGAGCTCAAGAAACTGCGGCTGGATGGCGGTAGTCCCGTGACGATAGCCGCCGGGATTCCAAACAGTTTATTTAGTTTCGGCAGTTGGTACAAAGACGAGACGATTGTCTTTGCCGGAGGCCGCGGTCCACTTCAGCAAGTGTCAGCGGAAGGCGGTTCGCCGCCCACTCCACTGTCAACGCTGGATGCGACGGAGGGTGAAACCAGGCATTCGTATCCGATGTTCATCCGTGAAACCGGAGACGTTCTCTTCACTGTTATTTCTTCCGATCGCGCAGACCGAGTCGAGGTCATAAGGCGGGACACCCTGGAACGTTTCTATATGGTCGATGGCCGGGCCGCGACGGTTACGGAATCGGGACATCTCTTGTTCAACAACAGAGAAAGCGCCCTGATGGCCGTACCGTTTGACGCTGCGGGCCGGCGTGTCACGGGTCCTGTGCAACCGCTCCCAGAGTCTGTAGCAGTAGACGGCCTCCGAGGGGTTTTCCAATTGGCGGCATCGGAGTCGGGAACGATCGCCTACGTCCCTGCCTTTGACCTTCCCCGCACACTTGGATGGGTGGATCGAACCGGAGTCTTTGCTGAACTCGGTCCTGTTCCACCGAAGTCCCTCCTATCCGGGCTCTCACCGGAAGGTGACACAGCACTGATCGATGTGTTGGGAAGAAACGAGATCCTCTTGTTTGATCTGCTGCGCGGCATCCCAACCCCAATACACGCGCGGGAAACGGGTATGAACCGACCCCGGTGGCATCCTGACGGGCAACAGATCACGCTTGGCGGACGGCGTATTTCCCTCTGGGACATCGACAGCGGTACGGAGAGTGATCTGATCGAGGAGGGGAACGTTGGGAAGCGTCTGGGCTCCTGGTCTTCCGATGGTGGCACCCTGGCGTATACGTCCTTTAGCCCTCAAGAGAACATTTATGCCGTGACACCGGGTGAGGGAGAACCGCAGCCTGTCGTGGCTACTGATGCCCGCGAGTTCAGCCCGGTGATATCACCTGACGGAGAGTGGATAGCTTACGTATCTGATCAGACGGGGCTGGTAGAAGTGTGGGTGGCCCGGTTCCCTGACGGAACTGGTCAAACGCTGATTTCCGATGGTGGCGGTGACGGTCCCTCTGGAGCCGGGACGGGCGGGAATCGTTCTTTAAGGACAGAGCCGAGGAACCCCACAGCTTGATGGTTGTGACGATTTCAGTGGCCGATGGACTCAGAATCGGAGAGCCTCAAGTGCTATTCCCAGTGGATAATCCTTCCGAGAACGAGAGATTCATAATTGGGGGAAACCAAGGGCCTAATTACGATACTTCACCAGACGGCAGCCGCTTCCTCATGATCAAAGTGCCCTTTCCGGCACTGACTGAAATCATCGTTGTCCAAAACTGGTTTGAAGAGTTGAAACGTCTGGTCCCGGCTGACAACTAACAATGACCCCTGGCACCCAACTCGGCAGCTACGAGATCCTCTCACCGCTCGGTAAGGGTGGGATGGGCGAAGTCTGGCGTGCGAAGGACTCCAAGCTCGGGCGTGAAGTCGCCATCAAGACCCTCCCTTGAGGAGTTCGCACAGGACGAAGAACGCCTTGCCCGGTTTGGGCGTGAAGCCAAGCTGCTGGCGTCGTTGAACCATCCGAACATCGCTGCCATCTACGGCCTCGAAGAAGACGACGGCACACGGTTCCTCGTCCTCGAACTCGTCGAGGGCGACACGTTGGCTGAGCGGCTGAAGCGCGGGGCCATCCCGGTTGAAGAATCCCTCACACTCGCACTCCAGATCGCCGAAGCCCTCGAAGCCGCGCATGAGAAAGGTGTGATTCACCGGGACCTCAAGCCCCTGAACATCAAGATCACGCCCGAGGGCAAGGTGAAGGTGCTGGACTTCGGGTTGGCGAAGGCGTTCGCGGGTGATGGGTCGGATGTGAACCTGTCGCAGTCGCCTACGTTGAGCATGGCGGCCACCGAGCAGGGAGTGATTCTGGGGACTGCGGCGTACATGAGCCCCGAACAGGCCCGTGGCGTCACGGTAGACAAACGCGCCGACATCTGGACGTTCGGGTGTGTTCTGTACGAGATGCTCACGGGCCGCCAGGTGTTCAAGGGCGAGTTGATGTCGGACGTGATGGCGTCCGTATTGAAGTCGGACCCCGACTACAAGGGTTTGCCGCCGACTATTCATCCGCAACTACGAGCGGTCTTGCGTCGATGTCTGGAGAAGGAGCCGAAGCAGCGGTGGCATGACGTTGGTGACGTGCGGGTGGAGTTGGAGCAGGTATCAGCGGACCCGAGCGGGACGTTGGTCTTGCCGGTCGCTGATGTTGCTCATGCTGCACCGCAATCGAAACTACGCTGGGTCGCTGCGATGGTTGTAGTGGCGTTCATCGCCAGCGTTGCCGCCTGGACCCTGAAACCAGTCCCACCCCGTCCGGTGAGTCGCCACAGGCATGATCTCCCCGAGGGGATCGCCTTCAGAAATTCCGGTGTGAACGCCATCGCCGTGTCACCGGATGGCCAATACTATGTCTACAACGGCACCGGTGGACTCTATCTGCGATCCAGGAACGAACTGGAAGCCAGCTTGATCGCAGGAACCGAAGGCGATGTGACCAACCCGTTGTTCTCCCGCGACAGCGAGTGGGTGGGTTTCTGGAACCGGGAAGGCCGGATCGAAAAGATCGCCATCAATGGCGGCACGCCGATTCCAATCGGTCCTGCCCCCGATAATCCAAACGGAATTAGCTGGGGGGCGGACGACATCGTTCTCTTTTCCCAATCCGACGGGATCTATAGCGTCTCGGCCAACGGCGGCACGCCGGAACTTGTCATTGAGGCCCGGGACGGTGAACTGTTGGGCAAACCCACGTTCCTGCCCAGCGGGCGGGAAATCCTGTTCACCGCAGGTCCCGGACGTGGTCAGTGGGACGACGGCGAAATCGTCGTCGCGTCGTTGGACGCACCCGAGGATCGAACGGTGGTGTGGAACGGAAGCGCGGCCAGCTACGCACCGACCGGACATTTGATCTACGCTCTGGCCAATGACCTGTTTGCGATCGCATTTGATCCAGACACGCTGGAAACCTCCGGGACAGCGGTGTCATTAGAACAGGGACTGGCGAGGGCGGGATTCACTGTTATTAATGATACTGCGAACTACGGGATGTCTGAGGACGGTTCACTGGTGTACCGGGTGGGCCGTGGGTCAATTCGCCAGCGAATCCTGGTATGGGGGACTCCGAAGGCAACGAGACGCCGGTGGGCGCGCCGATTGATGATTACCGTTGGACCTCGGTTTCCCCGGACGGGAGTCGCGTGGCTCTGACGATCTCCGATGGCACACAGATTGACATCTATATTTGGAACTTCGCCCGCCAGACCATGACCCGGTTGACGTTCGATGAAGCAAACGACGGCAGTCCGATTTGGACGCCGAACGGTGAACAGATCATCTTCCGATCTCTGCGGGACGGTTCGGGCAACATTTACCGCAGACGCGCCGACGGAACCGGAACCGTGGAACAACTCACCGAAGGCACCGGCAATAGGTTTCCTCAATCCTTGTCGTCGGACGGGGCGACTCTGGCGTTCGCCCAAACCGGCGGGACCACCGGGAATGACATTCTTATGCTGGACCTCGGCTCAGGCACGTCTGGTGAAGCAAACCGGGAACCTGTGATGTGGTTGCAGACGGAGTTCAACGAGGGGTTTCCGATGATTTCTCCCGATGGACAATGGGTCGCCTACTTTTCCAATGAGTCGGGACGCGCCGAGATCCATGTACGGCCGTTTGCCGATGCGGGTCAATGGCAGGTGTCGAGGGACAGGGGCAGCAACCCCCTGTGGTCGCCCGACGGCCAGTGGCTGTACTACCGTCTCGCTGGTCCGGGAGTCGTCAACCCCCAGATGATGCGGGTCGCCATTGACGCGGATACGGCGTTTCGGTTCGGCAACCCGGAACCCCTGCTTGACTATCCCATCACTGGTGCGGGGATCTCACCCGATGGCCGCTTCCTGCTGATTAGGGATGTCGAAGTCGAAACCGAACCCTTCCGCCCCCACATCATCACCGTCCTGAACTGGTTCGAAGAACTGAAAGAACGGGTGCCGGTCCCGTAAGCGGCCCGGATCTGCACTCCAACTCCCGATAACTCGCTGACACGGACAAGTGGCTGATCTTCGATTAAACTGTTTTTATGCGTGATGCGTACACGGCTGTCGTCAAGCATTCCGGTTCCTGGTGGGTCGGATGGATCGAGGAAGTTCCAGGAGTGAACTGTCAAGAGTCGACGAAGCCGGAACTGATGGAGTCATTGAGAATGACGCTTCGTGAAGCTCTTGACTTCAACCGCCGTGAGGCACACGAAGCGGCTGGCGAGGACTTCGAGGAAGCACCGATCGACGTGTGAAGCGCCGGGCGCTGGTCGGTCATCTTCGTCGCCACGGATGCGAATTGCTTCGTGAGGGAGCACGGCATTCCTGGTGGCATCACACAGTCAAGAACACTCGGTCCCGCTGTTCCCCGTCACAACGAAATCGACGACGGCTTGGCTCGTAAGATCTGCAAGGATCTCGGCATCCCACCTCTCAAATAGCCGGCGCCATTTGGCCACATGCCCGGGTCGCCGTCACGGAAGAGTGAATCGACCAGGGCTAGCGATACGCTTCTCGCCGATGTCTGATCGCAACAATGTCGACGACTCGTTCTTGATCGTGGAGGGCGTACAAGACCCGATAATCACCAGAGCGCATCCGCCATAGATCCGTTGCTCCCTTGAGTTTCCGGACGCCCCGTGGGTGGGGATTCTTTGCCAACTTCTCGATTTTCGTGAGGATTCGCTCGCGGAGCGAGCAAAGACAAACCGCCCTGTCAGCCACGTGATCGCCGACTGGTTCGCTTGGATAGGCGTTTCTTGACGGATTCCAAGGATTCACGAGGTTCGTGTCGTCGTGACTCCGCTACGGCACGATCATAGAAGTCTTCCCACAAATCCGATGCGTAGTCAAAGAAGGTCACGGTTTCAATGCTGGAGATCCTTGCCTACAACACGTAGAGTAGAGTAATGCCGAGCCGAGAAGATATTCTGGCCACCCTGCGGGAGCAGCGCGAGATCCTCAGCCGCCGTTATCCTATCCAGCGCCTGGCCCTGTTCGGCTCTTGGGCACGTCGAGAAGCCGACGAGAATTCTGACGTCGATGTTCTGGTTGAGGTCGATCCTTCCATAGGATTGCGTTTCGTGGAGCTGGCCGAGGAGCTTGAACGAGCGTTGGGGCAACCCGTCGATCTGGTTTCTCGTAGGGCGATCAAGCCTTCCTATTGGGCAAAGATCGAGCCTGAACTGATTGATGCCTAAACGCCACCCGGATCTGCTCGTCTCGGATATTCTCGAGGCGATCCGAAAGATCGAACGGTATCTTGCCGGTATCGATCGGATATCGTTTCTTCAGGATGAGAAGACTGTTGATGCCGTTGTCCGCAATCTGGAGGTGATCGGAGAAGCGTCGCGGAAATTGCCAGACGACTTCACTTCCCGCCATCGCGAGGTGCCGTGGCGACAGATTGCCGGGCTTCGAAACCGAATCGTTCACGACTATTTCGGCTTGGATTTGGAAATCATCTGGCAGGTCGTCAAAGATGATCTTCCGTCCTTCAAGAAACAGCTGGAAACTCTGGAGTGAGCTTGCATGGATGTTGCCAATCCAATGAAGATTGCGAGATTCACGTATGGTCTCACAGGCCTCGAATCCACCCGGACCGTATGGTCGCTAACCGGACAAGTCAAAACTGCCGCCTGAGGATCTGGCAGATGTACGAGTACGTTTACCAACCGAGTGGCCATGCGACAGCCGTTTCGGAAGAGCAGGTCGGTCGATGTTGAATGAGGCCCGGCCAGTGGGCATTTGAGTCGAATTCAACCCCATTGTTAAGCAAGTTCTATTTTCGCATTGTTGAAATTGGCGAGGTGTTGACGGTGTCTTGTGGTATATATACCGTCAGATGAAGAAGAAAAAGATATGGCTTGAGTTGAATCAGGTAAAGGGAGCCGCTGCTTCGCGACTGCGAAGGCGGAAGTACAGCCTGATCGAGCGCCATGAGATACCCGACGGTTTGCTGCCTGGCTCGGTGTCGATTAGTTACACCCGGTGCGGTAAGCCGACGTGCCGGTGTGTGTCGGGTGAAGGCCACCCATCCTGGTCCTGGACATTCATGATGGACGGGAAGAAGCATGTCGAACACGTTCCAGCCGCCATGGTTGAGGAGATTCAGAAGCGTGTCGGAGCGGGACGGGAGTTTCAGGATGCGATCCGGGAGGTGCTGACAGCGAACGCGAAGTTGGTGGTGTTGGAGCGCCAGCAACAACGTGAGAAGCGGAAGCGACGGTGAGAGGTCCGTCGGCCGGAGGGATTCGACGGTATGCGCGAAAGTGTTTGCGGCTGAAGGGGTATTTGAATCAACCCGGAGATGGACGGGTGCGACCGCAGATCGGAAGCGGGCATCTGATCTGGTCTCTAGTGATCGGGTATCTGCTACGGGAGTCGAGCTTCCTGGCCATCGAGTCGCTCGCACGATCCTCGGCGTGTAGGGCCTTGGGAATCGGACGCCGCTTTAGCGACGACACGCTGGGCTATTTCACCGAGAAGCTGGATCCGGAATTCACGCGCGGCGCTTTGATCACCGCCATCAAGCAGGCCAAGCGCAATAAAGCGTTCGACGATTGCCGCTTCATCGGCCTGGCGCTGGACGGGACGACCGTGGGGCGTGTCCGTGAGGCCGGGTGTCGTTGGTGTCGTCCCCACCGCAACGCCGAGGGGGAGGTGACCACCTACTTGCACCACGTCGTGATGGCCACCATCGTGGGTACCGGGCTGACTCTACCGGTCGATGTGGAACCCTACGGCAGTGGGGATAGCGAATGGGCCGGGGGTAAACGACTGCTACGTCGGGTAGTGGGGCAGTTGGGGCCGCGGTTTGCCGATTATGTTGTTGTCGATGGCGGATATGCGGCCGCGCCGTTCCTGCACCTGGCCGACGAGTTGGGATTGAAGACCATCGTCCGGCTCAAAGCCAATCTTCCGAGCTTGTTCAACGCCGCCAAAAGTCGGTTCGCTTGTCGGCCGCCGTCCCGGGTCTTCAAGGATGGAGCCGATCGGGTGGAAATCTGGGACGCGGACGACTTCGATCCCTGGGACCGACTGAACTGGTCGACCGTGCGCGTGATCCGCTACCGGCAAGAGAAACCCAATGGATCGGTGGTCGAAGCCTACTGGCTGACCAATTTCTCGATGAACCAAGTGGGAGCGCCCACTTTATTTCGCATGGCCAAGAGTCGTTGGGAAGTCGAAAACCAAGGTTTCAACGATGCCAAGAATCGTTATGGGATGGCCCACATCCCCCATCACCACGCCAACAGCTTACTTCTGCACTGGCTCCTCATAATCCTGGCCCTCACGATCGAACGTCTGTATCGATTGCGCCATTTGCATCGGGGGCGCCATCACCCCCGTACCTCCATCGAGCTCCTTCGTTTGCTTCGCCTCGCTCTGCCTGCTCCAACCCCAGCCGACTCCAGCTGAACCGCCTCGATTCCCCGGTCTCCACGCGCCTGCCTGACCCAAATCACCGGGCTGGACCCGCTACGGTTACCTGTCGCTCGAAATAAGCCGCACTTCAAATTCGTCTCCCTCGCCAACCTTTTCCCTTCCAGAGCCCCTTCCATACACTCCGCCCTCCCTGACTTCCGAAATGGCTGGCAGAGTGAGTGGATGATTGCATCCAACTCCCTCCTTTCGTATCCTTTACGGAGTTCTGGCCGGCGCTTGTTGGTGTCTGTTACACCAGGGTATTTCTCCGACCCGGAAACCGACGAGTACCGCCGCATCAACGTCATCCTGAACACGGAGCCATCATGGCGGCAAACGTTCTCAGTAGTTCGACCGCAGTCCAGGTGAGCGTCAGCAATGCGGGGAATGTTATCGGTCCACAAAGACCTTGCAGGGAAGATTAACGCCTTACGAGAGCAGTATCGGGAACATGACGAGATCATCAACGAGATACTCGCGGCCATCAGCGAACTGGCCAGACCACCGGGAGTGCAATCCGGCCAGCAGATCGGATTCGTTTCACCCGATTGAGTTCATCCATCCCCGAGGGGCCCCGAGGGGTTGTTTGATTGACCCCAACTCCCGCCTTTCGTATCATCTACGGAGTTTTTCGGGGGTCGCCCCAAGAGACACCTAAACGATGCAACCTGGCACGCAGCTTGGCCACTACGAGATCGTCTCCGCCCTCGGCAAGGGTGGGATGGGTGAGGTGTGGCGTGCACGGGATCAGAAACTCGGACGCGAGGTTGCCATCAAGACCCTGCCGGAGGAGTTTGCCAAGGACGAAGAACGGCTGGCTCGGTTTGAGCGTGAAGCCAAGCTGCTGGCATCGCTCAACCACCCGAACATTGCCACGATTCACGGGCTGGAAGAAGACAGCGGCACACGCTTCCTCGTCCTCGAACTCGTTGAAGGCGACACGCTCGCGGACCGACTGAAGCGTGGCGCGATCCCCGTCGAAGAATCCCTCAAACTCGCCCTCCAGATCGCCGAGGCCCTCGAAGCAGCGCACGAAAAGGGTGTCGTTCATCGGGACCTGAAACCCGCGAACGTCAAGGTCACACCCGACGGTAAGGTCAAGGTGCTGGATTTCGGACTGGCGAAGGCGCTCATGGGTGACGGGGCGGATGCGAACCTGTCGCACTCCCCGACCCTGAGCATGGCGGCCACGCAGCAGGGCGTGATTCTCGGGACCGCGGCCTACATGTCACCGGAGCAGGCCCGTGGTGAGTCCGCCGACAAGAGATCCGACGTCTGGGCGTTCGGCGTCGTCCTGTTCGAGATGCTCACCGGAACGGGCACCTTCGAGGGGCACACCGTCTCCGACGTTCTTGCCGGTGTGCTGGCGAGGCACCCGAACTGGGACAGCCTGCCGCACAACCTCCATCCCCGGATCCGATTGCTTCTCGAACGTTGTCTGGAGAAGGAAGCCAAGAACCGCTATCACGATATCGCCGACGTGCGGGTGGACCTCGAGACCGTTCTGGCCGATCCCGACGGCGTGATCATCCAACCGGTTGGTGAGATCGTTCAAGCGGCCCCGCGATCCCGACTGCCGTGGGTCGCCGCCATCGTTCTCAGCATCGTTGTCGCCGGCGCGGCTGGCTGGTACATCCGACCTGCCGAGCAGCGTCTTGTCGGTCGCTTTCGCTACGAGTTGCCGGCGGACCAGTCGTTCCGATCCGGACAGATCAGTCTGGCCATCGCACCCGACGGTCGTCATTTCGTCTACGTCACGCTTGACGGGCTCTATCTGCGATCCCTGGACGAACTCGAAGCTCGGCTCATCCTTGAAGCCGACGATGGGCTGTCCTACCCCTTCTTCTCACCCGACGGTCAGTGGATCGCTTTCTATTCCGAAGGCGCCCGGCTGAAGAAGATTCCGATCACGGGGGGGCCACCGGTGACGATATCCGATGTCGATGTCTTTCAAGGGGGCACGTGGGGTGAGGACGATACGATCTGGTTCTATCAGCCCGCCGAGGGATTAATGCGGGTGTCGGCGAACGGAGGCATTCCGGAGCTTGCGCTCGCTGGGCAATTTGCCGTGCCACGTATTCTGCCGAACGGAAGGGCATTCCTGTTCTTTAACCAGGAAGGCGTCGCGGTCCAATCGCTGGACTCGCCCGAGGCCAAAGTCCTGTTCCCGGGCCAACTTCCCCGATATGCCGCGAGCGGGCACATCACCTACCACCTCGACGGCGTGCTGTTTGCTGTCGGGTTCGATCCCGACGCGTTGGAAGTCACGGGCGGCCCCGTCGCGATACTGGATGATTTCCAGCCGCCGAACTACGACCTTTCCTCGACCGGAACGCTGGTTTATCAACCGGCGGGTGTGGTGACTCCGGACCGGGTCCTGGCTTTCATCGGCAGCGGAGGCGGCATCGAGCCCATCGGCGTGCCACCCGCCGAGTACCTGCACCCCCGCCTGTCGCCCGACGGCACGACGCTCGCCGTTGGGTCGTTGGAAGACGACGGAGGCGTGATCTGGACCTACGACCTGTCGGATGAGCGACAGATCCAGCAACTGACTTTCGACGGCGGCAATTTCCGGCCCATCTGGACACCCGATGGGGAACGCATCACGTTCACTTCCGATCGCGATGGAACGGCAAGCCTGTACTGGCAGCCTGCCGACGGAAGCGCGGAGGCCGAGCGTTTGACGACGGCGGAACAAGGAACCGGGCATCTGCCCGGGTCGTGGTCTCCCGACGGGCAGGTCCTCGCCTTCACGGTTCGGACCGGCCCGGTGGACTTCGAGATATGGACGCTATCTGTCGTCGAGGGGGAATACCAGACCGAACCTCTCTACGACGGGGAAGGACGCGTCTACATGTCTCCCGAATTCTCCCCCGACGGGAAGTGGCTGGCGTACGCTTCGGGGCCGCTGGTGACCGACCAGGACATCTACGTCGAACCATTTCCCCCGACCGGACGCCGGGAGCGGATCTCTCAGGACGGCGGGTACTGGATGTTCTGGTCCCGGGATGGAAACACGCTGTTTTATCGGTCTGTCAGCAATGCGGCGGGAAACCGGCTGCGGTCGGTCGATATCGACACCGAGCCGGATTTCAGTTTCACCAACGAACAGGTCCTCCCGCCGGAGGGTTTCACCGTCGTGGCCTACAACCGGGACTACGACATCACGCCGGACGGTGAACGAATCCTCATGGTCTTCCCGGCGGACCGGTCGGTAGACGCATCCCGGAACACCGTTTTTAACATCGTCCTGAATTGGTTTGAAGAGTTGGCCGAACGGGTGCCGGTGCCGTGAGGGGGAATTCTTCTGTAGGTGCGGTCTATGACCGCACAAATTGTTCCGGGCTAGAAGATGTGCGCTCATAGAGAATCATAACCCTATGGTCAGAGACAGTCGCCTCGTTTACTCGACTGGAGTCGGTCGTATCCGTTCCGACCAGACCCAGCGCGCCACGTCCGCCCCTGCCGACGGTTTTGTCCGGGTCCGTCGCGAGAAGAAGGGGCGCGGTGGCAAGACCGTAACCACCGTGTCCGGTGTGGCCATGGGCAACAAGGAGCTCAAGGCCCTGGCATCAGAGCTCAAACGCAAATGCGGCAGTGGCGGCTCAGTAAGCGACGGAGTCATCGAGATTCAAGGGGACCACGTCGATCATGTGATGGCAGAGTTAGTCGCGAAGGGCCTCAAAGTGAAACGCAGCGGAGGCTAACGATGGTAATTCACCCCGCCAAACAGCTCTGGCATCAGGCCGGGCCACTCGGGGGTGCGCGGCGGATGGTCTGGATTGCCTCGTCGAGGAGCTGCAGGAATCTTGACCTATCCTGCTGCCTCAGGGGGGGCGGGCCGCCGGTGAGCTCTCCCGCATTTCGCAGATCAGTCATGAGATTTCGCGTGGCCAGCGCCTGCCCGACGTTGTCGTCATTCCAGCGCTTTCCCGAGTTGCTGATCACCCAGGCGCCGGCTTTCACCGAGCGACTGGCCAGGGGGATGTCGGAGGTGATCACGATATCATGGGGTTCGACGTGCCCCACGATCCAGTCGTCAGCCGCGTCGGCCTCTGCCCCCACCACTTCGAGTGTGATCCACGAGTCATCCGGAGTTCGCATCCAGGAGTTGACTACCAGCGTGACCTGTAGCTGGTAGCGCCCCGCGACCCGAAAGATCTCCGGTTTCACCGGGCAGGCATCAGCGTCGACATAAACATGCAGCACAGAACGTCTCTCTTTGAAATTCAATCAACATGGTCGACTGATCTCAGGACAACAGGGGTATTGAGGGCTCTGCCCCCTAATTAATCTTGTCTGGTCCTAGTGGTCCCCGTCAAACAGACTGTAACTTATCGGGCTTCTTTCGGGCACGTTGAACTTTTTCAAGAATATCGGAAGCCGTTGCAGTCCAGATGAACGGCTTGGGGTTCTGATTGTGACCTGCGACATACTTCTCCACGGCCTGGATTAGCTCAGGAACCGAGTGGAAAACCCCGCGCCGAAGCCGTTGTTCGGAAAGATCCCGGAAGAAGCGTTCGACCATGTTCAGCCAGGATGCACTGGTCGGTGTGAAGTGCACATGAAAGCGCGTGTTGCGCTTCAACCAGTTGACGATTTTCTGATGTTTGTGCGTGGCGTAGTTGTCGCAAATGATATGGATCTGTTTGTCTTTCGGCACGGAGCGTTTGATCTGATTGAGAAACCGGATCCATTCCTGACGACGGTGCTTCGGCATACAGGTCCCGATAATCGAGCCGTCCAGCGTATTGAGTGCGTATTCCGGACGATCGTGATCACTGATTCCGATTTAACGTGATCACCGATTCCGGGATCATGATCAGTGATTCCGGGCATCGTGATCACTGATTCCGGGATCATGATCAGTGATTCCGGGCATCATGATCACCGATTCCGGCGATCATGATCACCCGTCGGTAGCGAAGTTTAGACCTGTTAGGTTCTTCCTTGAAAAAGGAGAACTTGATGGGAACAAGACGGCTATCGATGAGACAGTTACGCGAGATTCTACGACTCAAACACGAACAGAAACTCAGCCACCGGGCCATCGCCCGAGCCTGCCGAGTGGGAGTAGGGACGGTTTCGGAGTACGTCCGACGGGCGGCACGTGCAGGGTTGGAATGGCCGCTGCCTGAGGAACTGGACGAGGCCGCGCTTGAAGCGCGGCTGTTTTCCAGCGCGGGACCGGGCTCCCGGGAACGGGTGGTTCCAGATGTCGAGCGGATCCACCAGGAGTTGAAGCGTGTTGGAGTCACCCTCCACCTGCTCTGGGAAGAGTACCGGGAAGCGAATCCAAAGGGATATGCCTACAGCCAGTTCTGTGTGATCTACGGGCGGTGGGCCCAGAAACTGAAGCCCTCGATGCGGCAGGTGCACCGCGCCGGCGAGAAGACCTTCATCGACTTTTCCGGCAAACGGCCAGAACTGACGGATCCGCGGACGGGCACAACTAAACCAGTCGAGTTGTTCGTGGCCGCGCTGGGCGCCAGCGGTTATACCTACGCCGAAGCGACACCGAGCCAGAAACTCGCCGACTGGATCGGCGTACATATTCGCATGGTGGAGTTCTTCGGCGGATCGAGCCGGATCTGGGTTCCCGATCAACTCAAGAGTGCCATTACCCTGTCCTGCCGCTACGAAGCAGGAGTGAATCGCACCTACCAGGATGAGGCAGAACATTACGGCGCCGTTGTCATTCCGGCCCGGCCTCGGAAACCCAAAGACAAAGCAAAAATCGAAGCCACGGTCCTTCTGGCACAGCGTTGGCTCCTGGCCAGAATCCGGAATCACACGTTCTTCAGTCTGGCGGACTTGAACGGGGCGATTCGAAAGTTGCTGTTGGAACTGAACCAGCGGCCGATGCAGAAGCTTCGCGTGTCCCGCCTGGAACTCTACGAAAGGCTGGATCGACCGGCCCTACAGCCACTACCGACCGATCGGTATGAACAGGCCGAGTGGAAGGGCTGTCGTGCCAATATCGACTACCACGTGACCGTGGATCACCATCCCTACAGCGTGCCCTACCAGTTGATCCAGGAAACCCTGGAAGCGCGTTACACCGCCTCGATTGTCGAGGTCTACCACAAAGGCCGGCGCGTCGCCTCTCATCCTCGCCGCTACGATCACCAACCGTCGACTCTGTCGGAACATATGCCCAGTTCCCATCGAGCCCATGCGGCATGGACACCATCCCGGCTGATCCGTTGGGCGGAGAAAACCGGCTCTCAGACCGGCCGACTGGCCGAGGAGATGATAAAACGGTGGCCCCATCCTGAGCAGGGGTACCGCTCCTGCCTGGGATTGATGAGCCTGGGACGCCGCTACGGCGCCCAGCGGCTCGAAGCCGCCAGTGCCCGAGCACTTCGCTTACAGTCCTATAGCTACCGAACCGTCAAAAACATCCTGTCCTCGGCCCAGGACCGTTTGCCGTTCGAGGATTCCGAAACCCTACCCACGCCCCATCACGACAACATTCGCGGCGCCGCCTATTATGCGGAGCCAGAGGAGAGCACACATGCTAATGGAACAAACCCTGGAGAAGATGAACCAGATGAAGCTATCGGCCATGGTCGAAGCCCTCGAGCAGCAACGCCGCTCGAATCAGTACACGGATCTGAGTTTCGAGGAGCGTCTGGGCCTTCTAGTGGATGAAGAATGGACGGCCCGGGAGCACCGTAAGCTCACCCGGCGTCTGCGCGTGGCCAAGCTGCGCTACAGCTCTGCATCGCTGGAAAACGTCGACTTCAAACATCGTCGCAGTCTGGACCGTTCCCAAGTCCTCGCTCTGGGCTCCTGCGGGTGGATCCGGGACCGGCACAATCTGATCATTTCCGGTCCGACCGGCATCGGGAAAAGTTTTCTGGCTTCGGCTTTCGTCGAACGAGCCTGCCGGCGCGGTTTCAATGCCGCCTACGTCCGAATGCCCCGGCTCTTGCACCAACTGGCGGTCGGCCGTGGCGACGGCTCCTACGCTCGTGTTCTGGCACGGCTGGCCAAGACCGATCTGCTGGCCATCGACGACTGGCTCCTGGCCCCGCTACGCGATGCCGAACGCCGGGACTTGATCGAAGTCGTCGAGGAACGGAGCGAACGCTCCGCCATCTTGATCGCCAGCCAGCTCCCGGTCGCCGACTGGCACGGCGTCATCGGCGACCCGAACCAGGCCGACGCCATCTGCGATCGCCTCCTCCACAACGCGCATCGCATCGAACTGAAGGGACGATCCATGAGACAAACCAAGGCTGCCCCGAAACCCTCTTCCAAGGAGCCGGCATGAACCCCACCTGGCGACGAGGTAGTCCAACTCGGACTGGCGTCCGATCGTCGCGGATACGCGATCCTGGCGCGAAGGATTTTCAGGAATTCAGTAAGGACGGGACGAAGAATGAGAAAGAACCTAAAAAACAAACCAGTGGCCTGTGGAAAATGATGGGCTATGGAAATCCACAAAAAACGTGGATTCCCACAGCCCTGGAAAAGCCTGCGGCTTTCCCACATTTACACACAGGCCCGGCGATGAATATCAAGATTATGGAAGCATTCAAAACAAGAATCGTGGACTTCGGGAGGTCTAAACTGAGATCCTAACCCTCACTTCGCTACGGCGGGTGATCACGATGCCCGGAATCACTGATCATGATCCCGGAACTGGTGATCACGATCAGCGGAATACGCAATTGAGCGCGGCGAACATCGTGGTCGTCCCGTTGCGTTTGTAGTCGTGGGTGAGGGTGCCGCACCGCCCCTTCTTCAGAGGTAACCCAGGTTGCGTGCGGTCCAGGGCCTGCATCTGGCTCTTCTCATCGCAGGACAAAACAATGGCGTTGTCCGGAGGGTTCAGATACAAACCGACCACATCCTCCAACTTCTCGACAAATTGTTTGTCGTTGGACAGTTTGAAGGTGCATGCCAGATGAGGCTTCAAGCCATGAGCCCGCCAGATTCTCCCTACCGTGGACTCGCTGACGCCGGTTGCCCTGGCCATCAAGGACCGGCTCCAGTGCGTGGCGTTCGGAGGCTTCCCTTCGACCGTTTTCTTCACGATCCGGGCCCGCTTCCGGCGGCCGGTCGAGGGAATCCGTCCACTGCGGGAAGCGTCCTTTTCGATTCCCCCGAGGCCATCTTCAACGAAACGATCGCGCCAACGTCCGGCCTTTTGACGAGTGATGTCCAACTTGGCGCCGATCTCCTGATTGTCGAGACCCCCGGCGGCCAGCAAGACAATTCGAGATCGTTCCGCCAACCGGACCGCCACACTGCGGCTTCGGCTCAGCCGCTCCAGTTCCTTCCGCACAGGAATGTCCAATTTAATCGTCGGTGCTTTCCTCATATATACTCAGACGTAGGAAAGCTAAATAAGTTACGTTAATTGAGACGGACTACACTAGGGGCCTGCGCGGCAGAAGAGATCTACTGCGAAAGCAGTAGAATCGGTCCATATTTCCCCGATTTTTCGTTGAATAGAACCACTATTCGCCTCAAAATCGAGAAAATCTGTCCTCGATTCCCTGCTTTCTCGCTACGATCCCTTCTGCCGCGCAGGCTCCTAGCGACGTCGAACAACGAAGAATACGATTGTCCCGACCAGCAGGACCGTTATGCCGATCCCGACCGGCAGAACCATACGACTCCCAGGGGGCGGTGGTTCTGTCGTGTCAGCTGTTGTATCAGACGCGGCAGGCTCTCCGACTGTGGGGAAGGGTACGGGTTGGTCCGGGGTGATTCTGACTATGAAAGCGTCGGAGGAGCCCCCTATCCCGCCGGGTTGGATAGGGTTCGGAAAAGGCACCATGTCGAAATCGTCGGAATAGGTTCGTCCGGTCACGTAGAGGTCACCGCGTCTGTCCCCAGCGATACTTTGACCACGATCTTCTTGACTGCCGCCAAAGTACATAGAAAAGACAAGCTGTGGGAAGCCGGCTATACCGAAATCCAACTGTGCGACGAAGGCAAACGGAAGGTCCTCGTCGTTCAGGGCGTTGTTCTCCCCCGGAAAGCCGCCCCAGCTTTCCCCAGTAATGTAGGGGTTTCCGGCGGTGTCTACGACAATCCCGCTGACGGATTCCTCGAAAAGGCCACCGAGATAGGTAGAGTTGACCAGCGAGGCCATGCCGACTAGGTTCGGATCGATCTTCGCCACAAAGACGTCTCGACCTCCCCCCCCGAAACCTCCCTGAAAGGCCCGTACTGTGGGGAAGCCCTCGTTGACGTTCAACGTTTCGATGTCGTCTAGAGAACTAGTGTTCCCCGTCACGTAAGCGTTGTCTCGATCGTCCACGTCAATACACCGGGGGCAGCCCCAGCTTCCGTATAGCTCCGGACCAGTGCCGCCGAGGTAGGTGGAGTAACGGGGCTCACCGGACGCACTCAACTTCGTCACGAAGGCGTCGTAGGTGTTGCTCGCGTTCTCTCTTTGAAAAGCATTCTCGGTCGTGGGGAAGCCTTCATCCTCCGGCGTGTTCGTAACATCTGCCGAATTGGTCGTACCGGTCACGTAGGCTTCGCCCAGTGCGTTCACGGCAATGGCGCTTGCAACCTCGTCTTCGCGGCCGCCCAGGTATGTGGAATAGATGAGACGTCTTCCATCGGCATCGAGCCTCGCCACGAACGCGTCGAAACGGCCAGCGTTGGCATCCTGGAAGGCATTTTGTGTTGGAAACGCCTCGTCCCCTGGGATACCGGGATCGTTCCGGG
This sequence comes from Terriglobia bacterium, assembly GCA_965262425.1. Taxonomy (GTDB): domain Bacteria; phylum Acidobacteriota; class Terriglobia; order 20CM-2-55-15; family 20CM-2-55-15; genus CAZOZZ01. The sequence goes on from OZ253536.1 coordinate 4,962,313, forward strand.
ACAGAGTTTGGCCCACCACGAAGGCATCGCCTTGAAACACAGCGATGCTCAGGGCCCGGTCCCTGGCGAGTCCGCCCAGATATGTAGAGTAGACGAGCTGGTCGCCGTTGACACTCAACTTGGTCACAAAGGCGTCGTTGGCGCCTGCGCGGTTGGGCTGAAAGGCATTATCTCCGGGATCGGGATTACCGATCGGAAAGGTCGGGAAGTTGTCTGAAGCGGTGAAGCCCGTCACGTAGGCATTGCCTTCAGCGTCCAAATCGATGCTCAAGCCAAAATCGCCAGCCCCTCCACCGAGGTATGTTAGGTAGACGAGCCCGTTGCCCGCAGCATTCACCTTCGTTACGAAAGCATCGGATGAGGGTACGTCTGGGTCACCTCCACGCGCGCCCTGAAACGGGTTCAGACCAGGCGGGGCTAACGTAGGGAGATCCACTGCCTGGGTTTCCCCGACTACATAGGCGTTGCGGTTCGCGTCTACAGCGATGTCATTGCCACGGTCATTCCCGGTGCCGCCGAGGAAGGTGGAATAGGTCATCACCGGATCGATCACCAAGCGCTGGCTGACATCATAGTCGGCCACCTCAAAGCCGACCTGACGGGCTCCTTTGAGCACATAGCCGGCCGGAATGATCCGACGGGTGCCGCTGTGCTCCTGGTAAACCAGAGGCTGCCGGAAGCGGATCTCGTCACTGCCCATCCCGACCCTCAGATCCCCGCCGTCGTCCACCTCCACGCGCTCGACACCCTCAAAAATCAGCGCGATGGCCTCGTGGTCCGCTCCCGGCGCCACCACAAAGTCGTACTCCAACTCGCGCCGGGTCGTGCCGTAATAGACCACATCCACTCCGGGATAGACATCCCGATATCGAACCCTGGCATAGTGAGGAATGTTCGTCCGCCACTTCTCGGCATCGCTGCCGATTAAGTAGTTGATCTTGCCGGGAAGTTCCTCCAGCCCCTCCGCCTGTGACGATGGAGCAGCACCCGCCAGTCGCACCCGCAGTACGGATGGCTCGGCCGGCGGATGGCCTGCAACCTCCGTCCGGTTGTCTACATCCCCCCCGGGACGAGACGGCCCTGAGACGGGAGGATGAGTGAAGACAAGCGTCACCTCCGTGGCAGTCAAGAACAGGGTGTACCCCCTACCCCGAGAAAGGAATTGGACGCGGGCATCGGTCTGTGAACCGCCCCGGGTTTCCCGGAGACCGTTTTAGTTGACTCCGGCCACGGTGACTGGAGTTGCTTCGTTGCGATAGTACACCTGCTCGAACTCGACTGGAGGAATGTATCCGATCGGTTCGAGAAGGCGGTGCTCGTTGTACCAGGACACCCAGTCGAGTGTCGCGTACTCCACATCGTCAAGACCTCGCCAGGGCCCCTCTCTTCGAATGACTTCGGTCTTGAATAACCCGATTACAGATTCGGCCATGGCATTGTCGTAGGAGTCCCCGATGCTCCCAACCGACGGCTCAATTCCGGCCTCGGCCAATCGTTCCGTATACCGAATCGACAGATATTGGACGCCGCGGTCGCTGTGATGAATCAAACCTTCAGTGTCAGGGCGCGACCAGAGGGCCTGCTCCAGCGCATCCAAGGCAATGTCAGTCTTTAGCGAATGCATCGTTCGCCAACCGACGATCTTTCGGGAGAAGACATCGATGACGAATGCGACGTAAACAAACCCTCGCCATGTTGCAACATACGTGAGATCCGCGATCCACAGCTCATTGGGACGGGTCGCGCTGAAGTCCCGATCCACAAGATCGGCGGGTCTGAGAGCTACTTCATTCTGGATAGTGGTCTTGATCTTCCGGCCCCGAACCACGCCTTCAAGCCCCATTTCCCGCATCAATCGTTCAACGGTACAACGGGCAACGTCTGTGTTCTCGCGATTCAATAGCTTCCAGACCTTGCGGACGCCATAGACCTGACGGTTTTCCCTCCAGACCCGATCGATCTCGACTCGAAGCTTCGCGTCGCGCTTCGCACGCGCGGGCAATCGATCTGGATTCTTTTCCCGTGCCTGGTGCTCGTAGAACGTCGATGGGGCGATCGGCAGCACACTGCAGATCGACTCGACCCCATACCGGCCTCGATTCGTCTCGATGAAATCCGCCATCACCGGGGTCGGCGGTCGAGTTCCGCCTGTGCGAAAAACGCTGACGCCTTGCGCAGGATCTCGTTCGCTCGTTTCAGCTCACGATTCTCCCGTTCCAGTTCCTTTAGCCGTTGTTTCTCGTCCTTGGTCAGGCCCCCACGTTGGCCCATATCACGCTCTGTTTGCCGGACCCACTTACGCAGTGTTTCTGGGGTACAACCGATCTTCGCAGCGATCGACGCCATTGCCGCCCACTGTGAGGCGTACTCCCCCTGGTGCTCGGCCACCATTCGTACCGCACGTTCCCGAACCTCGGGTGCATATCTGCTTGCTCTTCCCATAATGACTCCCATCTTCTCAAGTAATGGAGTCTCCGGGAAACCCGGGGCGGTTCACTGACCCCGGTTCGCTTCAAAGCTCAAGGGAAGCTTGCCGTAGGGTTGGTTGACCCATGCCGGGGTGCCGGCCTCGGGTGTGGCTTGGGCCGCAGATATGGCCTCCAGTGAAGAGGAAACGCACAATGCGAGTGCAGTCATCAGGAGTCGTTTCATGGTTGCTAACCCTCCCTCATCCCCGCTCAACTAACTGGCCCGGACCACGAACAACGCCACCCGCTGTCCCTGCCTCATACTGCGACAAATTCAACCAACCCAACGACGCTCATCATAGCGTACGGTTGAGCGTCTGGACATGATGCACTGGCCGCTAGATTTGTCCCGTATGGTCGCGAGTTGATCAGGCTTCCGTCACCGCTTCCCAAGTCGTAAGAGAACGCGCCCCCAACATGCGGTGGTGAACTGCTTTTAGTCTGTGCCTGGCCAGTCGAAAAAGATAAGTCCTCCGAAATCGCATTCTGTGGAGCCAGGGAATGGTGCTCAAAGGATTACCCGCGACAGCGGCTTCGTTCAAACGCCGTAGTGTTTACATATTTGAATCCACATGCCTAGATGAGCCGCCAAACCGTAGAAGTGACGAACCCGTCACGGAGTCTAACGGGCGAGGCTCAATGCCAGGGTGGCTCTTCGAGGGCGCTGTCGGCAAAGGAGCTAACTGTCCGTCGTCGGTAACGAGGTAACGAGACATGCCAGAGCAGAAACTAAGTCTGCTCCGACTCGTCTCCCGCAACATGGGCTGACAAGAGTCATTGAACTCCTGTCAGCTGCTGACTAAACTTGGGGTATGGACACGGCTGACATCCTGAGGGAAAAGCGCGAACAGGTGCTTGACCTTGCCCACCAACATGGAGCACGGCAGGTCCGGATCTTCGGATCGGTAGCACGCGGTGATGCGGGCCCTTCGAGCGACATCGACTTCCTTGTAGAAATGGAGCCGGGACGAAGCTTACTCGATCTTGGTGGGCTGGTAGCGGAACTCCAGCAACTCCTTGGTCGTAGCGTTGATGTCGTGACGGAGCGCGGACTCAAGGCGCGTATTCGTGCGCGTGTCCTCGAAGAGGCGATCCGTTTGTGAGAGATCCTCTCGAACGACTCCAAGACATCCTTGATGTGACGCTCGTCGTTGGTGGTTGTTCGAAGCAGGGTCGAGGGTGAGGATCAGCCCGGTTGTTGGCACACGGCTTCGGCCGAAGGCCCACGTTTACTCTATCCCCCCTCGCACGGCCTGGAAAAGCAATAGCCCTCGAGGCTCAGACAGAACTATGGGCGGCTTATCATGCCCGTCGCGCTTTTCAGTTTCTTCAACGACACGCCACGTTGTGATGAGTGAATCGATTCTCGGAACATCGGATCTACAGGGTGTCTCAACGGAGTAGGGGCTGGTTGCCAAGAGACCTGTTACGTCCCGGTAGCCCGCCGGCGGGGAGATGTTTCTCTTGACAACCCCTCTCATAGAACCAACCGGGTGGCTGCAGTTCAGACAGTAGAGTGAGCCAGCAACGTTAAGCCGTCCCACCGGGGTCTGGAAGAATCCCAAAACGACAATTTGTGGAAAGATGTAGATTTTTGGGGTTGAAGCGTCGGTATCTGTATGTGATAATTATATACGACATGCAGTCTAAGAACAAACTGGCGCGATTGAGCCGGTACCGGGCCGCTTTGCGGGAAGCGATCGATGAGTTAGCCGAGTTGATCGAGGTGGGCTATGAACGCAAGCCGATGGTGAAGGGGACCGTGTACGAGTTGGCGCGCAAGTGCGGCAAGGCTGGCTGTGCGTGTACGCGGGGACAGTTGCACCGCTCGATGGTGTTGAGCTGGAGCGAGGAGGGCCGGACCCGGTTGTTGTCGATTCCTGCTGAGCGAGTGAAGGGGTTGCGAGAGAAGAGTGAACGGTATACCCAGTATCGCGCGGCCCGGGCCGAGGTCACCCGAGTACAACGGAGGATTCTGAAGCTGCTGGATCAAATCGAGAAGCTGCGGCGGGAGAAACCCTGATGGGGAGTCCGGCATGACCGTGTTTGAACGCAACGACCGGTTGGTGTGCGACGCGTTCCGGGACGGGGAGTTTGACTCGATCGAGGCGGCCGGAGAGGTCTCCGAGACGGACTTCTTTCGAGCCATCGCGGGCAAGAAGATTCTCGAGAAGTTGGCGGGGAGCTACCCGACCCCATTGAAGAAGCACGACGTACCGGTGTGGGTCTATATCGCCAGCAATGTGGCGATGCGCTTCCACGGGGTGCATCAGTTTCATGCCTATCCCTATGTCGTGCGCAGCGGGGGGATGGTCCAGGCCTTCGGCCCCCAGATGGGGCATCGGGCCATCCACCCGGAGACCGGCGATGTGACCTTGGAGTGTGGGGGGTTCAACGACAAGAACAGCTACGACCGGCAGACCCCCTGTGATCAGGACTATCTGCGGAAGATGGCGCGCAAGACCGACGCGGATCGCCTCCAGGATTGGTTCAACCGCGACGTGGTGGGCATCTTCCGACAGCATCGGGCCTTTGATCGGGAAGGGCTGTTCATCGGGGATGCGACCTATCTGTTCCTACCTGACAACCCGGCCTATGAACACGCCTCCTTGATGCTATTCAACGAGCACAACAAGCCGGTCGACGGTCTAAAACTGACCTCCAAACAGAAACTCCGGTGTCAGTGGCGCCGGTGCTACAAACTGGTGACCCTGATCCACACCAATCGCGCCGGGGACTTCTTCCTATGGGCCGGACTGCGAGTCAGTCAGGGTAAAGATAACGAACTTGCCGATACTGTACCGCATGGTCGACGAGTTTGTGGCCTATCATGGCACGGGAATCATCAAGCGGTTGATCCTGGACCGGGGGTTTCTCGATGGCCCCTCCATTGGTCGTTGCAAACAGGATTATGGGATCGACATCCTGATTCCGGCCCGTCGCAACATGGAGATCACCCGCGACGCGATCGATCTGGCTGACGCCCAACCCGGGACGTTCCAATCTTGGACGCCTCCTGCACCGCCGGAGAAACCGGCTCCCCTTCATCGGCCCGCCGCGATTCGCAAACGTGAGCAGGCCCGGCAACGCACCTTAGAGAAACGCCCCGTCGAAAATCCGCCCGATCCGGCCACCACGCGCGTGGGTTCGGAACTGGCCGTGGTCCGGGACCTGGAGTCCTATTCCAACTGTCCGGTCCCGCTCCATGCGGTGATCAACCGTGAACGCTATGCCGATGGGCACACCGATCAGTGGGTGCTCTTGGATACCAAACGCATTGCGGATCCCGCCCAAACCCGCACCGAGTATGCGCTGCGCACCGTGGTTGAAGCGGGCTACCGGCAAACCAAGTGTTTCTCCGGCCTCGCCGAGTTCTCTTCCCGCGCATTCAGTCTCGTGGTCAACCAGGTCGTCTTTGTCCTGCTCACCTACAGCCTGCTGCAGTGGTATCTGCGGCGCATCGAACGCCGGAACATGAATCGGAAGACTCGCCCCCGCATCCTCGATGTGCTCCAGCCGACCTTTACCGTCATTCTGATTTACTACCAAAACTACGTCGCCTTCCTCTCTCCGCTCGAGCATCAGGAAATGGTGCTCACACTCTGCGAAACGGCTCGCAAGAAGATTCTTGCCAAGACCCGCCGGCTCCGTCGCGCCCTGGCAAATCAACTGCAGAATCCTCGGCCTCCATAGCGCACCGGGCCCTCGTCATGGATTTCTATCGACCCTGTTTGCCGCATCATCCGGCGGTCGTCGCACTCGTGTCGCTTCTCGAGCCACACCCATCCCTTTCACCATCCTGCAACTCCCTGTTTCCCACGCAAAACTCCTATCGCCCGAAAAACCACACGATATCGATCGGATAGCCTCAAGGAAATCGCCGCAGTGTCTGAATCGCAGGACGCTTGACAGTCTGTTAGAATTAGTGCGATAAGTTTCGTAGACTCCGAACAACCTCAGGTATCGAACACCGACCCGGAGGGACTCTTGGAACTGGATGACAATCTCAAGAAACTGATGAAGGATCTCGGCGCGGCGGTAAACGACGCGCTGTCCGATTCAGAAGAGATCAGCGAAGCCATTCAAAACGTGCGCAACTCTGGATATGATGTTTTCCTCGTTCTCGAAGCCACTATCGGTTTCAACCGACGGTCAAAAACCCAGTCGACCGAAGAAATAGAGGACTCCGTGATCCGGAGCGAGATCGACTTGAAAGTGAATGCCCAGGACATGAAGTTTCTGAAATCCCTCAAGATCAAAGTCGACGATCTGGACCCGCAGTAGCTCGCATCTCTTCGAGGACCTCGACGACTTCCAAAACTGAAACCTCCCCTACGGAATCTTTCTTAATGTAGCGATCCGAACTTCCGACTGGCCGGTAGTGCTCCGGTAGGCTCCGGCTGAAAATGCCGAGGGTCGGAACTCCGACGGCTGACCCGATGTGCATGGGGCCGCTGTCGTTGCTGATCAACATCTCGGCCGAACTAAACAGCGCGGCCAGATCCGCGATGCCGAGACCCGTCAAAACCGTTACGTTCTCTATCTCTCGGACAGCCGCTTTTGTCTCCTCGGCAATGGCCACTTCCCGGTCTGATGCTCCTGAAACGATCAGAACCGAAGCAGACCACGTCCGTATCACGTAATCGGCAACCGCGGCAAACCTCCTGGAGGGCCATCGACGGTCGCTGACGGAGGCCCCGACGTACAAGACGATTACGGGAGGAGATGGCAATAGTTCCCGGGCTCGCGCCGCCTCGTCGGGGGGGATCTCAATCAACCTGGTTCGCGGAGCGATTTCGGGAGGAGCCGTGTGAACGTTCTCGGCAACCATACGAAACATGTCGGCCACGTGCACGCCTTTGTCCTCCAAGACCGGCTTCAGGTTGAAACAAAACGGAAGGTATGCGCGATCGGATCGCTTCATACCCACGCGGTATCTGGCGCCCGACACCCAGGTCAGCAAGTTCGTCTCGCGAAAACTGTGGAAGTCCACGACGAGGTCAAAGTTCCTCGATCGAATGTCGGCAACCAGCCGGCGAATCTGAACCAGCGCCCCCCACTTCGGTCCATCTCGCATTGCCAGCCTGTCCACCGCCAGGACTTCATCCAGATCGGGACAAAGTCTGGCCAGCGGTGCGCAGCGGCTCCCTGTCAACAGGGAAAGGCGCGCGGTGGGAAAAGAGGCCTTCAGGTACGCCAACGATGGCAGAAGCAAGGCGACATCTCCCAGCCGCGCAAAACGTATAGCCAGGACGTTGGAAATACCATGGAGCTCCCTCACGGAACGATCAGTCGACTCTGGTCTTGTTCGGCCTCTTCGGGCACCATCGTTCTCAGCCAGTCGAGGTATTGGCGGCTCTTTGGACGGCCGTTGGAGTGGAAATCGGACGTCTGAATCATGAAGTCGAGGACCTCCTGGGCTTCGGAAACACGCAGCGCCCGGCGGTCCGGCTCGAGCGGCGGCTCCATCAGGTCGTCCAACAGCGATTTCATCCGCCGGAACAGGGCGGTTGCCACAGGACCTTCTGGAAGGGTCTCGTAATACAGTCCCGTCGAGAGGGTCTTCAAAGTAGCGACCAGGGCGGCAAAGGCATCGCTCGCGTCTCCGTCGACCATAGAGGGGGTGTCGGCACGCTCTTCCAGGACGGATTCGGCAAACGTCGCGATGAGTGGTGCGTTCTGGTAGAAGAACCGCTCATCAAATCGACGATTCGACGGCACGGGTCCCTGCGGGGTTCCTCGTTCAGCCTCGTAGGAACGGCCCTTGCGAAGGTGGACACAATCGCTTGGACAGTCAATCTCAACTTCCCTCTTTGTACCGCAACACACCGAACAAATCGTGGCCGACTTTGCTGGACAATGACGCTTCCCTGTCCTGGCGTCACAGAGAGGACACCTCTTCTTTCGAGTGGCCATACCAACGCGAATTATAGCACAGCAATTCGATCCGAAACGGAGGCCGAAATGGCGTCGGATGCCTTTGAAATAAGGCTTTCGGGTGATTTCCCGGACACGGGGCAGCGGGAAATGGGGCCCCGGAATGGGCGCCGGGACTTCGGTCAGATTGGGGTACGGCCGATTCAGCCGAACAGGAGGTGTTTCGAGGAACTGCCGGGAACGAGCGGTCCGAGGATGGCTGAAGATTCGGGCCGGGTTGCGAAGTGATTTCTCCAAATGGAAGGCGTCGGCCCGAACGTAGGGCTCGCGGGCACACGTCAGGTTGACTTTTGATGGCAAGCTTCGCGATAATGGGTGGCTATGTCTTGGACCAGATTGGGGGTGTGTACTACGTGGCCGAAATAAGAATCCAGGAGGGCGAGTCGATTGAGAACGCTCTCCGACGTTTCAAGAGAAAAGTCCAGCAGGAGGACATCATCAAAGAGGTGAAGAGACACTCTTACTACTTGAAGCCTGGCGAAAAGAAAAGGATCAAGCAGGCGCTGGCGCGAAAGCGCAGCCGAAAGAAGATTCGACGACGACGTCCCGAGCCGAGCTAGGAGCCTGCGCGGCAGAAGAGATCTACTGTGAAAGCGGTATAATCGGTCCAGATTTCCCCGATTTTTCGTTAAATAGAACCACAGGTTTCTGGAATTTTTCAAAAGCCCCCTGATAGGGGGCTTTTGCTGTTATTGAGCTTCGATGGCTGTTATTGCGGTGAGATCGACGACGTCCTCAACCGAGTAACGGGATGGGAGGTGATTGGCGGGCCGGGCGAGGCCTTGGAAAATCGGCCCGAGGACCCGGGCGCCTTCCACACGCTGTGCAAGTCTGTGTCCTAGGTTTCCCGCTTCAGTGTCCGGGAAAACCAAAGTGTTTGCCCCGCAAGAGGTCGGTGTTCCCGTTGTCCCATCCTCGGTAAAAGCGACATTCGTTTGGAGCTTTTCATCTACGATCAATCCGGATCCACGCACGCGAAGAGTCTTCGAAGCCTGCATAACACGATCGTGAAGCTCAGATTCCGCACTCTTGAAACGGTTCTTGAAGTCCAGAGAAGCAACAGGTGTAAAAGAGAGGAAAGCCACTCGCGGCTCACACTTGAGCAACCGCCGGGCGTTGGCTGCAGCGGCCAGGGCGATAGCGGCCAGCTGGGCTCCCGTGGGTGGCCCGGAGTCTCCGCTGTCTGCGAACACTACCGCATCTCGGTGACCATCTCGATGGGACGGCAACGCCATCAGAAAGTATCGGGTAACGGTCAACGACCCAGGTTCGAAACCGACCGAAAGGATGGCGGCGCGTTTGAAGGCCAGGTACGGGCCACTTCCTACGAGTCCGTCGGCGTCGCCTGCACGAACCATCGCAGCCGCGAAATAAACCGGATCTTCCAGCCGGCCCCGGGCTTCAATGACGGTGGTCCCTTGAGATCGCCAGCTCTCGAGCTGCTGGGCCGCGTAACGCGCTGTCGCGGCAGGGTCGGTTTCGAGAATCTCGATCCCGGACAGCGACAAACCTATCGAGCGGGCGCTCGCCTGGACTTTCTTCGGATTGCCCACCAGCACAGGGCTGGCAATCGCTTCCCTCGATATGATGTCCGCCGCCTGGAGAATCCGAGGATCGTACGATTCCGAGAAAACGATGCGCTTGCGCTTCTTGGCGGCACGTTTGCGAATGTCATCGATGATTCCGTAATTCGACACTTCTGAATGCTCCGTGGCAGGGCGGACCCCGCTCGGAAGCATAGCAGCACATCGTCGGAATCAACCAGGTTGGAAGCAGACGATAGACGATGAGAACGGCAGACCGAGAGCCGCGGAACGTCGCCTGCCTACTTACTCGACGATAGTATCGCCCGCTCACGTCTCTTCTTGCTATTGATTCCGTGGCGCTTGATTTTTTGATTCAGCGTCGACAGCGGGATGTGAAAGGTGTCGGCCGCCTCGGTCTGGCTCCAGCCAGTTTGTTCGAGTCGCTCGAGAATGACCCGGCGTTCGAAGGCGTCCAGGATGTCGAACAACGAACTCTCCCTGTCCATTTCGAGCGATGTCAACGTCGCGAATCGTGGAGACGGATTCGTAACCGTCTCGGGCAACAGGTCGCGCCCGATCAAGTCGGAATGGGAAAGGACGACGGCACGTTCGACGACATTCTCCAGTTCCCTTACGTTGCCCGGCCAGGGGTAGTCCATCATGATCTTCATCGCTTCGGAACTGAAACGATAGATTGACTTGTCGTTTTCTTCGCAGTACTTCCGGACAAAGAACTCGAGGAGAAGCGGGATGTCTTCGCGACGGTCCCGAAGCTGTGGAACTTCCAGAGTAATGACGTTCAGGCGGTAGTAGAGATCGTCGCGGAACCTGCCTTCATCGACCAGCTTCTTCAGGTCCACATTCGTTGCGGCGATGATACGGACGTCCACCTTGATGGTGTCGACGCCTCCCAGGCGCATGAACTCACGCTCCTGGATCACGCGCAGCAACTTGGCCTGAGTCTCCGGACTTATGGTTCCGATTTCATCAAAAAATATCGTCCCCTGGTCGGCGATTTCGAACAAACCCTTCTTGGTTGCAACGGCGCTGGTGAATGCCCCGCGAACGTGGCCGAACAACGTGCTCTCCAGGAGATCGACCGGCATGCTCCCGCTGTTGACAGGAACGAACGGCTTGTCGGATCGCGGACTCTTCAAGTGAATGGCCTTCGCGACCAGCTCTTTTCCCGTTCCGCTCTCTCCTTGAATCAGGACGGTGCTCCGACTGGCGGCAACCTGGGTCACAAGGTCGAGCAGACCCAACATCCTGTCGCTCTTGCCGATGATGTTGCTGTAGCCGAAACGCTCTTTGAGCGCTCGCCTCAGTTGCAGGTTCTCGCTGTATAGCTTCCGCTGTTTGATAGCATTCCTGATGATGGCGATCAGCTTTTCGTTGTTCCACGGCTTGGTGACGTAGTCGTGGGCGCCGGCTCGAATGGCCTCGACGGCTGTTTCCAGAGCAGCCATGGCCGTAAGGATGACAACAGGCAGTGTCGGGTCGACGCTCTTGAGCTCTTTCTGAATTTCCAGTCCGGAACGTCCTGGCAGCATCACATCCAACAACACGACGTCATACAGGTTGGCCTGGATCGCATCGATCCCCTCTTCGCCGGAGGTCGCCGTGTCGACGGCCAACCCTTCCGAGTTCAGGAGCATTTCGAGACTATCCCGGATCTCCTTTTCGTCGTCGACTATCAAGACTCTTGCTTTTGCTTTAGACATTTGCAGGCTTCCTTGCGAGCGGTAATTCCAATCGGAACGAGGTTCCCTGACCAGGTTGGCTTTCGACGGAAATGTCGCCTCCGTGTTCCTGGACTATCCCGTATGTCACAGAAAGACCCAGTCCGGTACCTTTGCCGATCTCTTTCGTCGTGAAAAATGGGTCGTAAATCTTCTTGATGTCCGCCGCATTGATACCGACTCCCGTGTCCTCAATCCAAAGCCTAAGTTTCGCCTCGCTCGTGTCGGTGCGGATTCGAAGTGTTCCTCCGTTGGGCATGGCGTCCTTGGAATTCAGAATCAAATTCAGGAAAACCTGCTGCAGCTTACCGGCGTTGCCGAAAGCCATCGGAGCGTCGGCGGCAAACTCTCGTTCAATCCGGATCCCGGCGCTTTTCAATTGGTGGTCGAGCAAAGAGACCGTTTCGGCGATGACCTGATGCACGTCGAGCTCCACAAACTCGGTCGCGTTGGTCCGCGAAAAACTCAGCAGATTATTAACGATTTCAGAGGCACGGAACGTTTGATTGATGATCTTGTCCATCAACTTGATCCGTTCGTCATCGGAGCCGATCTGTTTACGCAGTAGTTGCGAATAACTGGAAATGACCGCCAGGGGGGTATTGACCTCGTGGGCCACACCGGCAGCCAAAAGTCCGACCGAGGTCAGTTTGTCGTTCTCGACCAATTGATCCTCGAGTCGAACTCGTTCTGTAATGTCGTCAACAATTATCAACCGACCCGTCGTGCGGTTTTCTTTGTCCAGAAGCGGAGTGACGGAGAAGTTGACCACGAGATCGCCCCAACGATGTTTGTAAAGATTCCGTTCGTCTCGCAGACGGTCCAGCGACTGCTCGGGAATGACGTCCGCGGTCGCCTTGCCTATCATCTCTGCCTGATTCTTGCCTGTCAGCTTTTCAAGCGCCCGGTTCCAGCCAACGATTCGCTCCCCGATCTCCACCATCACGCCAACGCTGATCGACTCGATGATGTTCTCGTTGAAGTCTTTCAGGATTTCATACTGGGTGGCCTTGTCCTCCAGTGATTCGTATAATGTCGCGTTTTCGACGGCGATGCCGACGTAGTCGGAAACTCCCTCGAGCAGATCGATGTCCTCACTGGTCAGATAGTCGCCGTTCTCGGTCCGGCCTAGACCCAGATAGGCAATCACACGGTCCTTTGCACGGCACGGGATGAAGTAATTCAGTCCATTTTCCTCGTCCTCGAAGAAAATGTAGGGCTGATCCAGATCCTTCTTCAGAAATGGGTAGGTTGTCCCTGCCGGCATCTCCAGGCCGTGAGCCCGAGCCAGAACAAACTGATCGGGTTCCTCCGGATCTTCGAGAAGGACAGCCATACGGTCCACGAACAGCGAGCCGGACAAACGGTCCACGATGCGATCCAGCACTGTCCCGAGATCCACCTCGGAGCCCAGGTTCCTGCCGAAATCGGTGACCGTGAGCCGGAGATTGTACCGATCTTTGTAGAAGAACTTGTCCAGCCAGACCTGTATGTGATCCTTGATCGGGGCCAGGAGCAGGGCGGCGACGATCGTCGCCACGATATTGGCAACAACACCGAGTTGCGGCAGATCGCCGAACAGAGCCCCGACCAGCACGACGATCGTAATGTAAAGACCCACCACGGTCGCGGTCGCCAGGGTGTAAGCCATCCCACGTTTGAACAGGATGTCCACGTCCATCAAACGGTATCGATGGATTGCGTAACCGAACGAAATCGGTATCAGAGCAAACGGCAACACCGCAAGATCGGCATATTCGAGCGGAACGGCACCAAACAGGCGTGGCAGAGACTGAAACAGAAAGTACGGAATCACCGCAACGGCCGTACCTCGCGTCACCCACTTCAACTGTTGACGCAACTCCCGCTCTTCAACGGTTCGATACGTGTGGGTCAGGATCGCAGCGCTGAGTACAAACAACAGTCCGAAATGAAAGTCGTTGATGCTGTCGAGAAGACTCCGCAACGCGAGCGGGGATGGATAGAAGGCGAGGATGCCCGTCACATACGAGATCCACGTCATCATCAGGAGACTACCCGGAAGATATATCAACGGGGCCACGAATCGGTACTTCTGGATCCAGCGATGCTTAACCGGAAATTCCAGGCAAAAATGGACAAATAGTGGGGGCAGGAAGACATATGCGGCAAGGTCCGACCAGAAGATGGTCCAGTCGAAGTCGTTAAACTTGCCCGTGAAGCGAAAGACGTAAAGAACGAACGAGATCAGACATACGAAATAGAAGTGGAGGGCGTGGGGGGCACGCCAGCGGTTCGTGATGACAAAAATCCCCACCAGCAGGTGCAGGATTCCGATAATCTCGAGGTACGTCAACTGGCTCTGAACCCGCTCTGGCTGTGGGGCCACCACAAGAGTCAACTCGATCGGAGCTCCTTCACGCTCAATGTGATAGGTCACTCTCGTCCACTCACCGAGTTCGTAGAGAACCCGCGTCACGTGCCGCTCGTTCTCGATCTCCAGGTCGTCGATCGCCACCAGGGTGTCGCCGCGGCGTATGCCTGCGCGCTCGCCCGGCCCACCTCCGGCTACCAGGGACGCCTGGACGCCACCATGGCCGTCGACCTGACTCTCGATCCACAATACACCGTCATCAGGAGCGACCCAGAGTCGCTTCTGCTGGACGTTCAACCCACCCAGGATGATCATCCCCAGAGTGAAGATGAATGTTGCGATAATGCGGAACGATAGGATTTTTCTCGTCATGTCATCAGAGTCTTTGGGACACAGGTATCCTTAAAGATCGCTGCAATCCGACCTCCAAACAAATCCCTGCATTTACATGCACTTAACTCAATGGAGACTCTAAAATACCATTTTTGGAAGAGCGAATACAAAAAACTGTATTCCTGGAGGGCTCAGAACTTGATGTGTATGCCACCCTTAAACAGCCTGGGGTACTGGGCATGGATAGTCCGGCGGGAACCGAAGGAGGGCTCAAACAGATTCCGGGCATCGACGACAGCCTGGAGTTTCCCCGGGAAGATTTTCCAGTTTGGCAGATCCTGCGCGATCGTGATGCTCAGGGTTGGATCGTTATATTCGACAAAGCGCTGGTAGGGGTCGATCGCGGCTAGTGAAAAGCCGGAATTCCAGCGGTAGACCGCCGTCACTGCGGTTTGAGTCAGGTCTATGTCGGTTGTGACCCGGGCGGTGACCACGTGGAAGTTCCGGCGTTCAGCCTCGCGGCGCAGTTCAGCGGGAGAAATTACGTTCGGGTCGAAGCCAATCGCGCTGGCATAGGTATAGCCCACGCCTGCTTCGAACCCTCTGAACGACCGGTCCGCGTGCACTCGCACTCCGGTAGTCGTCGCTCCCTTTCCGTCGAAAATCATGATCGCCCGACGACCGTTATCGGCATTCACGAGAAACGCCTGAGTCCCCAGTTCGTCCCGGAATGCCGCGGCCGAAACCAGGAGAAATTCGGACAAAACGTGGGTAGCACCTATTTCGGTGTGTGAATAACGCTCCAACTCGGGAGGGATGTAGACAGTCCGATCGAAATATTCCCGCCCCCGAATGGGATCGTCCGTGTCCGCCGGCGCCCGGCGCGAATAGGATACCTTGAGCGTTGTCCTGGCCTCAGGTACCCATGCGGCGCCAAACTCCGGCCTCAGGTAATTGTGGCTGGTAATACCGTCGGCTCGACCGATGTCCGCCCCATACGAGAACACGAGGTGATCGGACCACTGCAACTGCTCGCCGTACTGCACCTTGATCTCACGAGATTCCGAACCGTTCGCACCCGCGTTATAAGAAGCTCCCTGGCGCATCTTGACGGCCAGCGACGATTTGTGGTGGGCGCCGGGTGAAAACTGATACGTGGCTCCAAACCCTCGTGGCTGTCCCGCCGATTCGGTGTACTGGCCCGAAAACGTGACCTGGGACCCGACGGCGAGGGGGAGGCTGAAGGCGAATTGGGAACCAACGGAATCGGTGGGTCCGTCCGGAGTATCGATCGACCTGGAGTAGAGTTGGAGATAGCCGGACGTTTCAGAAGCCACCAGAGTCGTCGTCACATCGACTTCGTCCGTGTCATCCTCGACCATGCGGAGAATCGGGCGAGTGGATGCAGCGCTCCGCAACACCCATTTCATTTCTTCCAGGCTGCCGCGGCGAACACCTCGACGAATGATTTCCATCGCGGTCTGCAGGCTGATCGTCAGGACCGCATTGGTGCCCTCGGTGAGATTTATACCGGCTGCCACGGCAGGGAGAAAGCGAGGCTTGGTGACCTTGAGGGAATAGTTGCCGGCAAGCAGGTTGGGGATCGAGAAAACCCCGGACCGATCACTGAAAACCAGTCGCTCTCGGAAAAGCGCATCGTTATCCTGGACCGCGATCAGGGCACCGATCAGGGGCGCACCCGTGCTGTCCTGAACTCGACCACGAACGCTCGCCAGCCCATCCGACGCGGTCGCAGTACCCAGAGAAAGCATGCCACAAACACAGAACGACGCAAGTGTCCGCAGTGCCCGTGAAACGGATGGTACGGCTAAGCGCATAGAACGTCTCTACCGACGACTACCGTCGGTGGCGTCCGCGGACTCCTGAACGACGAACTTGCTGGTCTGGGTAATGATCTCTCCCGACAGGTTGTCGGTGATTCGCACCCGGATCGAATACTCGCCCGGCTCGAAGTCGGCCAGAGCGAGACTTTTCTTGATCGTCATCTGTTGAGCGGCGCCCGAAAGCTCGTCGGTGCTTTCTACGAGTTTCCGAACTTCCTGGCCGT
This sequence comes from Terriglobia bacterium, assembly GCA_965262425.1. Lineage (GTDB taxonomy): Bacteria > Acidobacteriota > Terriglobia > 20CM-2-55-15 > 20CM-2-55-15 > CAZOZZ01. The sequence goes on from OZ253536.1 coordinate 4,978,737, forward strand.
CTCGTGTGATCAAGGTTTCAACTGTTGCGGACGGCTTCAAAAGGTTTTCGTCAATCTGCAGATTGTAGATCTGGATCCAGTAGTTCAGATCGCGGTCCTGCCTGAAGTTCTGCTTGACGCTGGGCCTCACCTTCGAACTTCCCAACACGAACGCCCCGGATCCAACCTGCCTCGGAGGCAGAGGCTCGATGAGGTCGGCCAGGATCAGGGAGCTGGCAGCCAACTGCTCCTCCGGAAAACGGGGAACCGCCAGCCGCTGATTGATAGTACCCACATTGTCGCTGTGAAGGTCTTTCAATACGAGATCGATCTTGTACAGACCGGGACGCAACGGGATGATTTTCTGCCACACCGAATACCTGGTCAGAAACTCGGCAAACAGTGCGTCGGGAATATCCAACCGGATCGTGTCTTCAAACGTGGTTGCAACGCGGCCGTTAATTCCGGTCACACGACCGAACACATTGATCAGAGATCGATGAATGCCCTGTTCCTGCTGGAAAGCGATGTCTTCATTCTGGATCTGCAATGTCACCGGAGCCAACACACTTTCCTCGGTTACCCGAACGAAATCGGTACGGACTTCAAACGGCAGCAGATTGTATGAAATGTTGGTCGTGACGATCGTTTCAAGATCCTTGAACTTGATCTCCGGCGGCTTGAAGGCCTTCGCATAAAGGTCGAGTCGCTCAAACTGGCTGAATCTTTGCAACCCCCCGGACATCTGATTGAGGCCGCGATTCGCCTTGGCCTCGGCCGGGTCGTCCGACATTTCTTCTTCCAGCGTCAGACCGCCGGTGGGTGTGTTGGCCAGGGCGTCCTTTTCGAAGGGATTCAGCGACAATCGGTACTCACCGGTCATCGTGGGGTCGACGAACTCGAAATTGACGTCGTTTCCGATCCCATCTATGTAGCGATAAGTCCAGATCTCGAAAGGGTAGGTCGTCGTCGTGCCTCCACCCTCATAGAACGGCCGGTCGTAGGTGCCGCCTGACGGGTGGGATTCTTTGCCGTCGGGCTTTCCATGGATGATATAGATCCTCCCACGGTCTGTCTTCCAGCCTGGCTTACCCGAGGCGAAACGCTCGTTCGCATACGCGATTCTCACGTAGTGGTCTTCGCGGTATTCGTTCCCTATCGTATCGGGCGTCGGGTCGCGGCGAAGCCAGAACTGCTCGATGAACTGCTCCCGTTCTTCGTCGGTTTGCAACGCCTTGAACGCGGCTTTTTCTTCATCCGTTATGATGAAGGCAACGTCCTGGTCCAGCCACCGGGCCAACGCCCGATTCGCACGCTCGGCGCGTGCGCTGGCGCTCATGCGGCGCTGGGCTTCACCCGGAAGAGATAGGGCCAGAAATGCGAGCACAACAGCCCCTACGACGACTTTGCGATTCATAACTCACCTCAGATACGCGGATAGAAACCTGTCACTATTAGTAATCAGTTTATGATAGCACTAGCAAGCTAACAGTCAAGGTATTCAATAGTTTTCGGATCGCCACCGGCTGCTAAAATACCTCCGGGCCGCGTCGTCCGATAATAGCGAATCTCCGGACCGCGGTCCGTGAGCCAGACTACGGAATATAGACGGGCGGACCAAGCAAACGATTATGGAAAAACGAAGCAATCCAGTGTTGCTGGGCGGAGACACGATTTCCGACAGGGTTCTGCTTTCAGCGGTGGCCGCCTGGTGCGGGGCGATCATCGCCGCTCCGTTATTTGATTCAGGGTTGCTTTACGGTCTCTTCTCTTCCATCTGTCACCAATACCCGGAACGCAGCTGGTTCTTGTCTGGACAGCCCCTTGCCGTGTGTATCCGGTGTACTTCCATCTATGTTGGCTTTCTGGTTGCGCTCGCTCTTCGGTTACCACCGCGCACCGGATTTCTACGATTCGCGGTTGTTCTGACGGGGGTCGAGGTCGTGGTTGCGCACATGGTCATCGACATGGAGGTCGTACGCTCGCTCTCGGGCCTGTTGCTGGGGCTGTCGGCGGGGGGATTCGTCGCCCAGGGTGTTCGCGAACTGGTCGGTCTGCTGGGCCGGATTTCCCGGAGGGATTCGTTTGAAAACGTGTAAGCAATGCAGCGTCACGCTCGCCGACCAGGCCCAGTACTGCATGCAGTGCGGCACGCCGGTCGAACCGGAAGTTCCAGTACAGGTTGGAGAAACGGCGACGGATTTCATCCAACCGGCTTTGGTCGGCGGGGCTGCTCTGGGCATCCTTTCCTCCCTTCCGATGGTGAACATCGGTAACTGTATTTGTTGCATGTGGGTTGTAGGAGGCGGGGCGCTCGCCGCGTGGATGCTGACCAAGCAGCGTCCCGAAGGCACAACGGTAGTGAGTTACGGGGACGGCGCCTTTGTAGGAGTGCTCAGCGGGTTGTTCGGCGCGATCATCGCAACCATCGTCTCGCTACCCCTTCGACTGATCGCTCGAGAGGCACTGGGTTCCCAGCGGGCGGAGTTTGAAGAACTGCTGAACGAATTCCCGGAATTGACAGGCTTTATGCGGGACTTGCTGCTTCGCCTCGTCTCGCCTGAGATCTCCTTCGTCACCGTTCTGGCGACGTTCTTCGTGAACCTGATCACGTTCTCGCTGTTCGCGATGATTGGCGGGATCCTTTTCGTTGCGATTACCGGTCGAAAAGGGCAAGCCCCGGCGGGAGCCACATCTCAGGGTCCGCAGGGTTGAGCCAGCAGCTTGGAGCCTGCGCGGCAAGGGCCCGGGTTGCCTCACGCTGATCGCTCAACCCCGGTCGGGTTAATCGAATTCGTCGCCGCCGGGCATGGCCACGGCCTTCTTTTCGGGTAGGTCGGCGATGGCGGCCTCAGTCGTGATGAGCAGGCCGGCGACCGATGCCGCGTTCTGCAGGGCGACACGGACCACCTTTGTCGGGTCGATCACGCCTGCAGCGACCAGATCTCCATATTCCGACGTCTGAGCGTTGTAACCGAAGCGGGGGTCCTCTTCGGATTTTACCCGGCCCACCACGATCGCACCTTCGACGGCGGCGTTGGCGGAAATGATCCGTAGCGGTTCTTCCAGAGCGTCCCGAAGGATTTGGGCGCCGGTCTTCCGGTCTCCTTCAAGTCCTTCCGAATACTTGTCAACCAGTGGTTGACAGCGTATCAAAGCGGTACCTCCACCGGGCACAACACCTTCCTCCTCCGCGGCCCGGGTGGCGTGTAAGGCGTCCTCGACGCGGGCCTTGAATTCCTTCATCTCGGTCTCTGTGTGGGCGCCCACGCGGATTATCGCCACGCCGCCCGATAACTTCGCCAGGCGTTCATGGAGTTTCTCACGATCGTACTCTGAATCGGTTTGCTCTATCTGCAGACGGATTTCTTTGATCCGGCCCTCAATCGCGGCACGTTTCCCCTTCCCCTCGACGATGGTCGTGTTGTCTTTGTCCACAACCACGCGCTTTGCCTGACCGAGATCGGCCAGGCCGATGTTGTCGACGCTGATTCCCAGGTCCTCTGTAATTGCACGGCCACCGGTCAGCGCTGCGATATCGCCCATGATGGCCTTGCGTCGATCACCAAAAGCGGGCGCCTTGACGGCCACCGTGGAAACGGTCCCCCGAATCTTGTTGACGACCAGCGTCGCCAACCCTTCACCTTCGATGTCTTCGGAGATCAGGAGCAACGGCCGACCTTCCTTCGCGACCATTTCCATCACGGCAACCAGATCCTTGACGAGGGAGAATTTTTTCTCGCGAACCAGAATGTAGGGGTTCTCGAGCACCGCTTCCATCCGTTCGGGGTCGGTGACAAAGTACGGCGACAGATACCCCCGATCGAACTGCATGCCCTCGACAAACTCCAGCTCAGTTTCGATCGACTTGGCTTCTTCTACAGTGATGACCCCGTCCTTGCCGACCTGCTCCATGGCCGCGGCGATCAATTCGCCGATTCTCTCGTCGTTGTTTGCGGAGATGGCGGCCACCTGTTTCTGTTCGGCATGATCCTTCACAGGTTTGGATGCTTTTTCCAGACCCGCAACAACCACTTTGACCGCGCCGTCGATGCCACGCTTCAGATCCATTGGATTCGCCCCGGCCACAACGTTCTTGATGCCACGCTTGTAAATCGCCTGCGCCAGCACGGTCGCGGTCGTCGTGCCGTCCCCGGTGATGTCACTGGTCTTGCTGGCGACCTCGCGGACCATCTGGGCACCCATATTCTCGTACCGGTTCGCGAGGTCAATCTCTTTGGCAACCGTCACACCGTCTTTCGTAATAGTCGGCGACCCGAACTTGCGATCCAGTACCACGTTCCGACCCTTGGGTCCCAGGGTCACTTTCACCGTGTCGGTAAGGGTGCTCAGCCCTATCAGGATCTTGGAACGGGCCTCATCACGAAAGATCAACTCTTTTGCAGGCATCTGAATCTCCTCATTGTTGTCAAAAACGAAGGATGACGGTATTAGCACTCATATAACGCGAGTGCTAATCTTACCGGAACGTTGAGGAAGTGGCCAGTGGTCAGTTTGGGGGCAACCCAACGCAACGTCTTGCCCTATGGAACGACCGGCAGGTTGCTGAAAACCAGTTCGTGCGAGGGGCCGGCGTCGGCGACAACATGAGCTCCTGCCACAATTTCGGACCGCAGTAGTTTCAGGGCGAGGGGGTCGGACACCAGGCGCTGGATGGCTCTCTTCAGCGGCCGGGCGCCGAAAGCGGGGTCATAGCCCTCGCGGAAGAGAAGTTCCCGCGCTTCGGGCGTGAGTTCGAGCGTGACTTTTCGCCCTTCCAGATGCGCCCGCAACACGGCCAGTTGAATGTCGATGATCTGAACGATCTCGTCGCTGCCCAGGCTGTGAAAACGGATAATGTCGTCGATCCTGTTCAGGAATTCCGGCTTGAACTGGGCCTGGAGAGCCTGTCTGACTTCAGAATCGTCGCCGGCGGTAGCGAGGTTGGAGGTCATGATCAGGACCGTGTTCTTGAAATCCACCGTGCGGCCTTTGCCGTCGGTCAGACGTCCGTCATCGAATATCTGCAACAGGATGTTCCAGACCTCGGAATGCGCTTTTTCGATCTCGTCGAAAAGGACGACCGAATATGGCCGGCGCCGCACGTTCTCTGTCAGGTAGCCACCTTCCTCGTATCCAACATAGCCCGGAGGGGCGCCAATCAACCGCGACACTGAATGCTTTTCCATGTATTCAGACATGTCGACGCGGACGATGTTGCGCTCGTCGTCAAAAAGAAATTCAGCCAACGCCCGCGCGGTCTCGGTCTTTCCGACTCCGGTCGGTCCGAGAAACAGAAACACGCCGATCGGTCGATCCGAATCCTGTAAGCCGGCTCGAGACCGGCGAATCGCGTTCGAGACGGCAGCCAGACCCTCTCGTTGCCCCACAACGCGCCGGGCGAGCAGATCTTCCATATGGATCAATTTTTCGATGTCGCTTTCCAGCATCTTGCTGACCGGGATACCCGTCCACTTTGCAACGATGCGGGCGACGTCTTCCTCGTCCACCTCTTCTTTGAGCATCCGATGGGCCTGCTCGTGACGCTCGAGATGGAGGTTCGCATCCTCAAGCTGCTGCTCGAGTTCACGCAACCGTCCGTATCGAATCTCGGCCACCTTCGTCAAATCCCCATCCCGCTCGGCATGGTGTTCCTCGATGCGGGCTCGTTCCATCTGCTCTTTGAGGGATCGGATGGCCTGGATGCCCTCCTTCTCCGACTGCCAGCCTATCTTCATCCGGCCGGATTGCTCGCGGAGGTCGCCGAGTTCTCGTTCGAGCTCGGTCAGACGATCCAGGGAGGCGGTGTCATCTTCCTTTGCGAGGGCCTGTCGCTCAATTTCGAGCTGAACGATCGACCGCTCGACCTGGTCGATTTCAACGGGCATCGAGTCGATCTGCATTCGGAGGCTCGCCGCGGCTTCGTCGATCAGGTCGATCGCTTTGTCGGGCAGGAACCGATCGCTGATGTACCTGTGGGATAGCAGGGCCGCCGCCAGGATGGCGGAGTCCTTGATCCGGACGCCGTGGTGGACTTCATAACGTTCCTTGAGGCCACGGAGAATGGAGATGGCGTCTTCCGGGTTGGGCTCCACTACAAGAACCTTCTGGAAACGGCGCTCCAAGGCCTTGTCCTTCTCGATGTACTTCTGAAATTCGTTCAGCGTCGTGGCGCCAATGCAACGCAGGTCTCCACGTGCAAGGGCGGGTTTCAGCATGTTCGACGCATCCATCGACCCTTCGCCCCCGCCGGCGCCGACCAGTGTGTGGAGTTCGTCAATGAAAAGGACAATCTCTCCGTTCGATTCTTCGATTTCTTTCAGAAATGCTTTCAGCCGGTCTTCAAACTCCCCGCGATACTTCGCCCCGGCGATCATCGTTCCCAGGTCGAGCGAAACGATGCGCTTGTTCCGAAGCGATTCAGGGACGTCTCCGGCAACCACCCGCTGGGCCAGGCCTTCGACGATAGCCGTCTTGCCCACGCCGGGCTCGCCAATCAAAACCGGGTTGTTTTTTGTTCGGCGGGACAGGACCTGAATGACGCGGCGGACCTCTTCATCGCGGCCGATCACCGGATCGAGCTTACTCATGCGAGCAAGCTCGGTCAGGTCCTGGGAGTATCGCTCCAGCGCCTGGTACTTCTCTTCGGGACTTTGATCCGTGACTTTCTGGGTGCCCCGGATGGACACGAGCACCGTGAGGACGGCGTCCTTGTTCACGCCGTGTGCGGATAACAATCGGGCAACTTCTTCGCCCTTGGCGACACTCATCGCGATCAGGATGTGCTCGGTGCTGACGTATTGATCCTTGAACTGGGCCGCTTCGGTCAGGGAAGCGTCGAGGATGCGGACCAGCGGATCGGAAAGCTGGGCTTCGGCCCGAGATTCGAGTTTGGGTAAATTTCCGATCAAAGTCGCCAGGCTTTCGGCAAGGGTTGGAATGTCCGCGCCAAGCTTCTGCAGAATGGGCAACACGACCCCGTCCTTCTGTTTGACCAGGGCCCACAGCAGGTGTTCGGGCTGCACCTGGGAGTTCTGACGTTCCTCCGCATGCGTCCGGGCGGCCTGGAGGGCCTCCTGGGCTTTCAAAGTGAATTTGTCAAAACGAATCATCTGTTCGCTGGTTACTCACTCGTGATGTTGATCTGCTTGGCGCGGGCCTTTTCCTTTTTCGGCAGGATGATGGCCAGAACGCCTTCCTTGTAGTCGGCCTGGATCTTCTTCTCGTCGACCATTGCCGGTATGGAAAACGCCCTGCTGAAACTTCCGTAGGACCGCTCGATGCGATGGTAGTTTTCGTCCTTTCCTTCCTTTTCGAAACGGCGCTCTCCCTTTAGAGTCAGCACGTTGTTCTCCAGGGTCAACTCGATATCCTTCCGCTCCATGCCCGGCACTTCCGCCTGCACGATGATCTCACTCTCGGTTTCGTATATGTCGACAGCCGGGCTCCAGGAAGTCGTGGCGGAAGGCTCGTCGGCTCGCCAACCCCGATTCGCGTCCTCGAACAGCCGATTCATGCGCTCCTGGAGCGAGTTCAGGTCTCGGAAGGGATCCCATCGATTGACAGCCATCGCTAACCTCCATAACTTAGTCAGTATTCATAATAAAACGTTGTCAATATTGCGCGTCGCCTTATCGATCATCGGCAATGGTTCCCGCTTTCATTGGGTCGTGTAATAACTAACGGATGCTTGCAATCCGTTTCCGTTCCCCACGCGAGCCCGTCCTGACGCCTGGCGATCCCGGGGCCGACGTGAGGGTCCTCTCAACCTGCTATCATTCCCCGCGTGGGCGAGACGTCTGACGAACAGGTTGTGGAGAGGCCGAAACCGGTGAGTTTTGCACTTTCCGACTTCGATTATGACCTGCCGCCCGATCGCATCGCCACCGAACCGGTCCGTCCGCGGGACAGGTCCCGCCTCCTGCTTGTCGATCGGCGAGACGGACGATTGACGGATTCGACCTTCCGGCATCTTCCGAGTCACCTTTCCGAATCCGATCTTCTCGTCGTCAACAACACACGCGTCATGAAGGCCAGGGTTTACGGGACTCTTGAGAGATCCGGCCGGAACGTCGAGGTCCTGTTTTCGAACCCGAAGTCGGACACGGCCTGGGAAGCGATGCTGCGCCCGGGCAAACGGGTTCGAGACGGCGATCGCATTCTTGTCGGCGAAGGTACCCGGTTGTCGGTCGGCGAACGGCGTGACCACGGCCTTCGATTGATTGAGATAGAACAATCGCCATCTTGTAATACGACCGTGCCCGAGTTGCTCGCCTGCCACGGTCATATACCACTGCCGCCATACATCGATCGGAAGGACCAGGAGTCCGACGAGACGGACTACCAGACGGTCTACGGAACGCGCCCGGGAGCGATAGCCGCCCCAACCGCCGGCCTTCATTTCACTCCCGAAGTGCTGGCATCACTTGAGGAACGTGGTATTGAGCTTTGCGAACTGACGCTTCACGTGGGGATCGGGACGTTTCTTCCGGTCCGAACTTCGGATCCAACACAGCATCATTTGAAACCAGAACAGTACGTTATCACTCCTGAAACGGCCGACGCTCTGAATCGAGCTCAGGGGGCCCGACGCCGGATCATCGCGGTGGGCACAACGACAACGCGCACGCTTGAATATGCTTTCGGTCGGCACGGAAAATTCGTCCCCGAAACCGGCGAAGCGGACCTCTACATCCTTCCTGGATTCCGGTTCGGGGTTGTCGATGGACTCCTGACGAACTTCCATTTGCCACGCTCGACCCTGCTGTTGCTTGTTTCCGCTTTTGCCTCGCGCCGAGTCGTTCTGGATGCCTACAACCACGCCCTCGATAACGACTATCGTTTCTACAGTTACGGCGACTGTACGCTCTTCATTTAGGGCCTCGCAGAAAGTTGACACGGTAGGGGTTTGCGACGATATAATGCCGCCGTTCAAAACGTTTTCAGCATAAGCACTGGCAGTAGAAAAGAGCGACCCGATTGCAGGCCTGAATCCCGTCGACGGTCCCCTTTTCTTGCTGGAAAGCTGACGAACAGTTATTGAAGTAAAAGGAGTATGGAGAAACATGTCTAAAGAAACAGGCAAGGTAAAGTGGTTCAACAACAAAAAGGGTTTCGGTTTCATCGAGCGGGCCAGCGGTGGAGATGTGTTCGTCCACTACTCGGCTATTGAAACCGACGGCTACAGAACCTTGAAAGAGGGGGAAGACGTCGAGTTCACCATCACCGAAGGACCAAAAGGGTTTCAGGCTGAAAATGTCGCGCGAGTAGAATAGCGGGACGTTCAAGACATTCGAAAAGACCCTGCGGAGCGCTCCGCAGGGTCTTTTTCATTTGTGGCCGATCACTTACTATGCCTGTTCATAGGCCGCGATCGACTGGCAATTGTTCAAATCCTAGTCAGCGTCCACCGGCGGCCCTACGCCCGATCGCAATCACTTCAGCGTCGCCGATGATAAGCCGGAAGCCCTGCTCCAGCTTCTGCTTCACATCGTCGACGTTCGACAATGCGGAACAGGAGACTGAGTGACGCTCGCAACCCTCGACCACCGTCTGGATCGCAGCCCGGAGCGCTTGCGGATCTCCACCAAGGGACGACGACAAGCTGCCGCGACCGACCGATGCAATACTGACTCCCGGGGTCCCGATGATTTCCGATGCCAGTTCAACAGCATCTTTGTCTTCGATCATCACGTACAGCAGAAAGTTTCCGTTTGGATCCGCGGGCCACAATGAGGCGGATGTCTCGCCGATCCAGGCGACGACCTGGCGGACTTGTTCGGGGTTCAGGACGTGCGGGATGATCACACCGTCGGCTCCGGCTTCAACGATCTGTCGAATCCGCGTTCTGGCATCGTCCTCGCCGTCCCCTACCGGCGCGACGCGGACCAGCATCGTCGGCGGATCCGGGTGCTCCCGGAGCGCATCGATGAATCGACCCACGGCCACGGCATCGAACCGGCGCTGGGCGTCATGGAACACAAAGTCGAGTTGGTCATTTCGGGCCATCCGAGCGGCCCCTTCGGCAGAACGGTCGCTGGCGAACGAACCAAAGGCGCTTTCTCCGCGCTCGAGCAGGCGGATGACCTTGTTCCCCGGGGTAACCTGACGGGTGAATGCCCTTGGCGCAAACAGCAGGGGCACGGCAATCAATGCGGCCATTGAGAGATTGTAATTTCGAGTGCGCATATGTCTTGATCGCAACGCTATCCTACCAACATTGTCTATACATCCTGAACTCGCGAATTGGGCTACCAGTTTAGCTCACGGGATCTCCCGCCAGATGATCTGAACCCGGAATCGTGCCGGTTAGATGGGAACGGTGGGCGGTTGGGATGGCGGACTGTCGGTTGTGCCCACCTGTTTGTCCTCGGACTCCGCGGCACCGATAATTCCACGTAAGGGTCAGCTCAAGAATAACTTCACAGAATTGGCGCCCAGATTTGCGTCAGATTCGGCGATTGAGCAGAACCGGAGGAATAGCCCTGCTACTTCGAGGAATCTGCGATTGAGGAGCGGCCGAAGATGGCGCGAAGATGGCGCGAAGATGGAATGCCAAAACGTGAAGTTGTTCTTGAGCGGGCCCTAAGTCCTTGAACAGAAAGAACGAGTCATGACAGTCGCGTTATAAAGGTGCGATGTCGCGGCTCTACAGCCTTCGGCCCGAGCTCGAGTTCTCCACACAGACCTACCAGGGCAAACCCTACACCGTCGTCAAGGATCCGGTGACGACACGCTATTTCCGGTTCAGTGCGACACAGGCCGCCATCATGGAGCTGGCCCGGGAGCCGATCGACATCGAGTCTCTGGGGAGCGCGATCTCGGCTCAACTGGGCGGGTCGGTCCCGCAGGCCACGCTCGAGGGGTTTCTGGAATCGCTTGAGGAAAAGCACCTCCTCGATACCGCGGACGTCAAAGAAAAAATCGCCGACTACCTTGAGCGTAAGCCCAAGGAGGATCGGAACATTCTGTATCTCCGCCTTTTCTCTATGGATCCGGAGAAGGTGTTTGATTTCCTGCTGCCCAAAATCGCCTGGTGCTTTACGCCCGGGTTCCACGTCTTCGCGATCCTGTCGATCATCACGGGTTTCACGTTGACCTATCTGCACGGAAACGAGTTGACCGGCCATGTTCTGAAGCTGCTGAACCTGTACGGCCTGCTATTGATCTGGCTGGTCGTGGCCTCGGTCGTCATGATGCACGAGTTCGCGCACGGCTTGACCTGCCGTCACTTCGGGGGGGAGGTCCACGAGCTGGGTTTCATGCTGCTCTACTTCCAGCCGGCATTCTATTGCGATGTGAGCGATGCCTGGATGTTTCCGACCCGACGCGAGCGGATGTGGGTGACTTTCGCCGGAGGATATTTTCAGCTCGTGCTGTGGGGCGTGGGGACCGTCGTCTGGAGGATCACGGCGCCGGACACCCTGATCAACCAGGTCGCGTTGATCGTCATCCTTTTTGCGGGACTGCAGACACTGTTCAACTTCAACCCACTGATCAAACTCGACGGCTACTACATGCTCAGCGATTACCTGGAGATTCCCAATCTCCGGGCTAAATCGTTCAAGGCCCTTCGGGCGTGGATCGCGGGGAAGAAAGACGAGCCGCTGCTCGCATCGGCCCAAAAGCGGGCGTTGCTGACGTTCGGTACAATTTCGCTGACCTTTTCGACAATGCTGCTGTCTTTGATTTACGCTAACATCTATATTCTTCTGACGTACTACTTCGCCTTCGCAGGCTTTGTCGGATTCTTGGTGTTCGCGCGTTTTACGATGAATAAGACAGCATCCGAGCCGGTTGCCGGAATCAAGTCGATGATTTCGCGCGCCACGTTAAAGAAGTACCGGAACCTGGGCATCGGGTTGGCCCTGGTGCTCATCTCGATCCTGTTCCACTGGGAACTCAAGATCACAGCCGATCTGCGCGTCCTTCCCCGGCAGGAATCGATCGTCCGATCCGAGACGGCAGGTACGATAGCCGAGGTCCTGGTTCGCGAAGGTAGCCACGTGAAGAAGGGCGACGTTGTCGCGCGGCTGTACGACTTCGACAAGGAGAGGACACTGTCGGCTATAAAGGGTGAACTGGGTCAGCTGCGCGTCGGCCCTCGCCCCGAAGAGGTGGACAGCGCAGAACAACTCGTCGGTACAAAGCGCGTGGAACTGTCCAACGTCCGCCGGAACATCCAATACCGGAACCAACTCTAGCAAACCCTGGCGCGAAGGCGGACCGAGTTGCAGCTTTCTGAAATCGAATTCAGGCGAACAAGGGACCTGTTCGAAGAAGACCTCGGTGCCCGGATTGACATGGAGAAAGCGGAAACCACGGTGGAGATTTATCGGAATGCGGTAGGTGAAACCGAGGCTTCCATCCAGATGCTCGCCGAGCAGAACGACCGCGAAGAAGATTTGAAGGAGCAGGAGCTTGCAGAAGCCGAAAGCGCACTCACGCTTGTGCTGGCCGGCTTCAGGACGGAAGACATCCAGCAGAGGGAAGCCGAGGTCGACATGCTGGAGGAACAGCAGCGGATTCTGGAGAAGGAACTCGCCAAGGCCGACATCCGGGCGCCGATTACCGGGACTGTCGTGACGCCTTTCGTTCAGAGAATCCTGAACCAATACCTGGTGGCAGGCGACGAAGTCTGCAGGATCGTGGACATGGACACGGTGCAGATTGAAATGATGGTCCCGGAAAAGGAAATGGCCGACGTCAAACCGGCTTACCCCATCTTGATGAAGGTCCGCAGCTACCCCACCGATGAATTCGAAGGCCGGGTCGACTTTATCGCACCCGTTGCGGAAACGGTCTTCAATCAGCGCTTCATAAAAATCCGGACCGAAGTTTCGAATGAGGAGGGAATGCTGAAACCCGAAATGACCGGTGTGGCTAAAATTCACGCTGGACAACGCCGGATCATCTCCCTGATGACCCGCCGCATCATCCGATGGGTGCGAATCGAATACTGGGATCTTCTGCCGTAGAGTCCACGTCGGCGAACCGCACTCGCGGGCGACCCTCTTCACGCCAAATCACAGACCGCAAGAATTCATGATTACCGCACCGAGCGCGATTCGCGTAATTAGTGTATTTTTTGTAATCCTGTGCTGCTCTTGCTGTATTGAAGGCTAAGCAACGCCGTTGTAAGGGGCAAATCCGTCGAAAGGCGGAGACGCAAAGCCACAAGACTACGGCTCCGGATCGAACCCGGAGTCATGTCGGTTGGGCTGCCAATGGATTAGGACGTGGCAGCAATCACGGCATGGAAGCCTTCTGCCCTCCTTGACCGAATACAGTTCCTTTGACAAAAGCAAACCCGCCGAAAGGCGGAGACGCAAAGCTTCGAGACTAACGCTTCAGGCTCGTTCCCGAACGTCCTGGGAGCTACGTTCGTCGGGCTGCCAAGAGGTTCAACTGGCCTCGGGCAGCCTTTGTTGGTTCTGCAACGAAAAACGAACTGGAGGTAGCCACATGTACGGTGTGATCTGGGTGTAAGCCCGCGCTGAATTTCGCGACGAACTTGCGCGGCGGCGCCTGTCGTTCCGCAAAATCAAACTCCTTAACCCCTGGAGAATGAGAAATGACTGAGAACAATGTTGTCCTGACTGAACTGGAAATCGAGGTTGAAGAACTGGAACAGAAGATTGCTCCGAGTGGTTCACTGGCCGTTGACAAGTAGGCCGCCAATCAATCGAAAGTAGTAGACTGCAGGCTTGAGGGCGGGGGGAAGGAAAAACCTCCCGCTCTGACGCCGTCTTTGGAGGTCTTTTCGGTGAACTGGCACCAGCTTCATTTTCGGGCAAAGGCGTATCTCATCGGTTCCTACGTCTTCGGTGCTGTCTTCGCCTTCGTCTCCCTTACAGCAGCTCACAATCGCTTTGTCTATCCGTGGGTCCTGCTGACTCTGGCATCTATTGTTGTAGCCACAATCAACGTTCGTCTCCCGATGACCGGACATCGGGTCGTTATTTCAATGGGGGATGTATTCACGATCCTCGCGCTTCTTCAGTTCGGTCCCGGACCCGCCCTGGTAATGTATTGGGGCAACCTCGTCAGTGCCCATACGACCGACCAGATCAAGAAATACGGTTGGGACTTCCTCCGACAAACATCACCCTACAAATACGCTTTCAATTTCGCTATCTGCGCCTCGTCGATCTGGGCAATGAATCTGGCGCTTGTTCTTGTGGATCGCCTGGGTTTGTCCGAATCGGTAACGTTGGCTACGAGCCTCGCGGCTCTTGCAGGGACATGGTTCATTGTGAACACGGTCCCTCTGTCTCTCACGATCGCGCTTCTGAATCACCAGTCTTTCTGGAAGACCTGGTCCGACGGTCTCGTCCTGTACCTGCTCAATTTTTTCGGTTCCGCAGCAGCAGCGGGACTGATGTTCAAGTTCTACGAAGAGGCCGGGTCTTCAGTCTTTCTATTCGCACTGCCGATCGTCGCGGTCATCTATCAGCTCTACCTGTTTTACATCGACAAGTTCGAGCATGCGCAGGCCCACATCGCGGAGTTGAACAAGCTCTACCTTCAAACCGTCGAGGCCCTCGCGTCGGCCGTCGATGCCAAGGACCGCTACACCCACGGTCACGTCCGTCGGGTCCAGGTGTACGCGGTCGAGTTGGCAAAGCGGATGGGTATCGAAGACGCCAACGAGTTGATGGCGATTCGCTCCGGCGCCCTGCTGCACGACATCGGAAAGATCGCGATACCTGAATACATTCTGAACAAGCCAACAGTCCTCACCGAATCTGAATTCGAGAAGATGAAGAGCCATCCTGCAGTCGGCGCCGTCATGCTGCAAGGCATCGAGTTTCCATTTCCGGTGGAGCCACTCGTGAAGTCCCACCACGAACGCTGGGACGGAAGGGGCTATCCGGAGGGTTTGAAGGGTGATGAGATCCCGCTGAGTGCGCGTATTCTGTCGCTCGTCGATTGCTATGACGCTATGACGACGGACCGACCGTACAGGTCGCCGATGGCTCGTGATCAATTGATCGAATTCTTCCTGCGGGAGTCGGGCGGGGCTTACGACCCGGCCGTGGTCGATGCGTTCGTCGAACACATAGAACTGCTCGAAGCGGAAGGGGCCAAAATAGAAGTCGCGCCGTCTGACATTTGGGGTGGCGAAACCGCAGGCTCTGCGGGAACGGAAAACGTCCGTCCACTTGAAAAGGTTCAACCCACGCTGACCTACAGCAAAGCCATGGACGTGAACGCGCTCGCGCAGGCGGAGTTGTATTCTCTGTTCGAATTCGTGCGTGCTGCGAACTGCCTGCGAGTCGACGACGTTCTCGCTTTCGTCGGCATCAAGCTGGAAAGGCTGATTCGCTTCGATGCCGCGGTCTTCTACCTCGCGGACCTCGATCGCGGGATCGTGACACCGGGCCATGTTCTGGGTAAGGGAAAGCGGGTGATCAAGAATGTGACATTGCCCCTGGATCAGAAACTAAGCGGTTGGGTGGCTGCTAACAACCAGGCCCTGAGCAACCTGCCACCCTTTCCCGACTTCCTGAATGTCGAAGATCCCAAGCCGGCATTCGAGATCTCGAGTATCGTGCCAATGAATCATCGCGGCGTCGTTATCGGCTCTCTCGCTTTGTATCGCGAAGAAAAGACGAAGTTCACCGACCTGGAATTCCGTCATCTTGAAATCGTTGCAGGCCAGACGGCTGCCGCGCTGAACCGGGCGCGTGAGCAGGAGAGTTCGCAGACAGCCCTTTTTGACGAACTGACCCAACTGCCGAACGGTTATCAGCTCTACCTGATGTTTGACCAGGTTGCCATGGACGCCCAACGTTACGACTACCCGCTCTCGCTCTTGGCCTTCCGGTTGGAAAGTCTGGAGGACGTCACTCGTCGATACGGGCACCTGAGCGCTGCTGAGATGGTCCGGTTCATCGCACGATATCTAAAGGACGAGGTTCGTGACACGGACATTCTGGTCCGTTATTCAAATGACCAGTTTCTAACGCTACATCCAAAGATGAGCCGGGATCAGGCCGAAGTGTTGAAGTCACGTATCCAGAATGAATTGGACCAGCACCGATTTCCGATCCGGCACGGTGTGGACGTATCCCCGCGGTTGTCCATTGGCATAGCTGAATTTCACGAAGAAGGCTCAAAACTGGAAGACCTGTTGTCGATTGCAGAATGGCGGCTGACCGAAGACGAAAAGTCGCGCTCCGTCGCACGCCGAACCCTTCCATTTCCCTCCCAGCATTAAGAGAAAAGTCGCGGTTTTTGCGTTCTTTTGTGTTGCTCAGAATGCGATAATTGCGCCCCATTACATGCTAAGAAACTGATTCCCCAGTGCTTGAGACTGGCAATTAAAATGCGCGACTTATATCGCAGTGTTTTGAGAATCCTAGCGTCCGTAAGACAATTCCGGCGCAAACAACCACCGGAGGTCACTCGATGCAGCGGTTTCTGACGAGACGTTTCGAAATAGAGCGAGTCTTGCGGCGGTCGAAATACGTCACCTCGTTTGTGGGTCACGACCGCTGGACCGACCGCCGTGAAGTATTCGTCAAGTGCATTCCAGGCAGGGTCTGTCAGATATCGGCGGGATTTGAGAAGCGGCTCGCATGGTATCGAAGCATTGCACATCCTCGGATGGGAAATGTTGTTGAAGCCGGATTCACGCCGGGAAAGGACTTCTACTACGTCCGGGACTACTATCCTGCATCGGCAAAAGGTTTTCTCGACGGGGCGGACCCAAGCACAATCGCCTCAAGATTGGTTGGGGCCTGCCTGTTGCTACAGACCCACGGAATCGTTCACGGAAGGATCAAACCCTCAAACGTTCTGAACCAGGACGATGGATCGCTTCGACTGGTCGACGGCGGTCTTCCCGGACGGCCTGTCGAAACCTTCAGCGTCGAGGATGTAAGGTCGAATGCGCCTGAGATACTTGCAGGTGGGCGACCGTCGCTGGAGGCCGATCTCTACTCGCTCGGCGCCGTGCTGTACCGTCTGTTCGCTAGACGGGATTTGTTTGAAGATTCCAACCTGGAACTCCTCAAACACAAATATCTCCATGCGTTGCCAGTGCCTCTGTCCGAATTGTGCGATGAATCTCGTGCGCTATCGGAGATCGTTTCGGGTCTGCTCGACAAAGAGCCCGCTTCTCGATTGGCAGCGTTCCCATCTCTGAGCGACCTTCTCAACGTCCGTTACTCTGCCCCGACGCAAGCACCATTTATCGGTCGAGTGTCGGAATTCCAAAAGGCACTGGACATCCTGTCGGTGAAAGGCAACAGAACGCAGGTCGTGTCTGTGGAAGGAGAGGCGGGAATTGGGAAGACGCGCTTCGTTGCCGAGTTGGCCTTCCTTCACCAATTGACCGCTGGTCGGTTTCTGGTGGGACGATGTTATGAACGTGAGAACCGCGCATACGAACCAATCCTGCAGTTGGTTGGCCAACGGCTGAAATGGCGAGACCAGAAGCTCGACAATTGGATCAGGAATGACGGGGGTCGCTTTGGACCTTCCTTGAAACGCCTCTTCCCCGACTTTGACGATGTCCTGTCCGACGTCCCGCATGAAGACCGCCCCATCAGTGCCGGGAAAATGGTTTCAGACCTGGCAGGGACCGTGATCTCACTTGCCGACCTGTCGCCTACCACGATCGTTCTTGAGGACGTGCACTGGATCGATGAGGGAAGCCTTCGGATCCTGGAACAGATCTATTTTAGGGCGGGAGAGTCCAGGCTCAGCCTGGTATTGACTTTGAGGAGGGGGATGGCCCAACCAGCAATGCTCCGCTTTCTGGAGGAACCGACCCACCCAGGAATTGATCTTCATCGAATCCCTCTAGTGGTCCCCGTCAAACAGACTGTAACTTATCGAGCTTCTTTCGGGCACGTTGAACTTTTTCAAGAATATCGGAAGCCGTTGCGGTCCAAATGAAGGGCTTCGGGTTCTGATTGTGACCCCCGACATATTCCTCCACGGCCTGGATTAGCTCAGGAACCGAATGGAAAACCCCGCGCCGAAGCAGTTGTTCGGAAAGATCCCGGAAGAAGCGTTCGACCATGTTCAGCCAGGATGCACTGGTCGGTGTGAAGTGCACATGAAAGCGCGTGTTGCGCTTCAACCAGTTGACGACTTTCTGATGTTTGTGCGTGGCGTAGTTGTCGCAAATGATATGGATCTGTTTGTCTTTCGGCACGGAACGTTTGATCTGATTGAGAAACCGGATCCATTCCTGATGACGATGCTTCGGCATACAGGTCCCGATAATCGAGCCGTCCAGCGTATTGAGCGCGGCGAACATCGTGGTCGTCCCGTTGCGTTTGTAGTCGTGGGTGAGGGTGCCGCACCGCCCCTTCTTCAGAGGTAACCCGGGTTGCGTGCGGTCCAGGGCCTGCATCTGGCTCTTCTCATCGCAGGACAAAACAATGGCGTTTTCCGGAGGGTTCAGATACAAACCGACCACATCCTCCAACTTCTCGACAAATTGTTTGTCGTTGGAAAGTTTGAAGGTGCGTGCCAGATGAGGCTTCAAGCCATGAGCCCGCCAGATTCTCCCTACCGTGGACTCGCTGACGCCGGTTGCCCTGGCCATCAAGGACCGGCTCCAGTGCGTGGCGTTCGGAGGCTTCCCTTCGACCGTCTTCTTCACGATCCGGGCCCGCTTCCGGCGGCCGATCGAGGGAATCCGTCCACTGCGGGAAGCGTCCTTTTCGATTCCCCCGAGGCCATCTTCAACGAAACGATCGCGCCAACGTCCGGCCTTTTGACGAGTGATGTCCAACTTGGCAGCGATCTCCTGATTGTCCAGACCCCCGGCGGCCAGCAAGACAATTCGAGATCGTTCCGCCAACCGGACCGCCACACTGCGGCTTCGGCTCAGTCGCTCCAGTTCCTTCCGCACAGGAATGTCCAATTTAATCGTCGGTGCTCTCCTCATATATACTCAGACGTAGGAAATCTGAATAAGTTACATTAACTGTGACGGATTACACTAGCGGCTCTGGACGACACATCCACCTTCGACCTCGCACAGAAGCTTACGGACGACGGTCGGCGGGTTCCCTGGATTACTGCCAACGCAGGCGGAAACCCTCTTTTTCTTGAAAAATGTGCCCGGTATCAGGCTAGGAATCTCAGTAGCCTGCCGGGGCGGGTGGAGGACATTCTCCTTCAAAAGGTTGGAAGCCTCAAGTCTGCAGACAAGCAGGTCGCGGAATTCCTTTCCTTGTTCCCAAAGCCGTTACCTGCTGCTCTCGGGAAGAAGGTGCTCGCCTCATTACCCGGTCAAGCGGTCGAGAGCTTGGATCGACTCATCGAGTCGAGTATTCTCTGCGGAAACCACGACGAGATAGCGTTTCGACACGACGGTATTCGTGAAGCAATCTATCGCAACTTGACTCGGAACCGGCGGAAGCACTACCACCGAATTGTTTTCGATTTGCTGTCGAAAGAAGGCTCGGACAAGGAAGCCGCCGGATACCACGCGGCGGGCGCCGGAATGACAGAGGAGGCCGCGAGAGCCTACGAGCATGCGGCGTTCGGGAACAGGTACTTGACTAACTATCGAACCGGCGCAGAGCTCTTCGAACTTTCTCGAAATCTATGGACTCAGCTGAGGAAACGGGTCGCCCCAAAGTCACAGATCGAACATGCACGGTGCCTGCTCGGGGTCGGTAGATACAGGAAGGCACGCAATCTGCTCGACGAGCTACTCTCTGATCCGGTCGGACTTGAACCTCAAGACCGCTCACGAATATACACGCTGCTGGCAAATCTCGCAGAGTCTGCATTGGAGTCGATCGCATTGCTTCAAAAGGCGCTTGACAGTTGCCCTCCGACTGCCGGGGTTTCTGGTAGAGAGGGATTGGTCCCTCTCGCTCAAGCGTATGCGATCGCCGGAAAGGTGCAGGAGGCCTACAGTCACTTGAGGTTGGTTGAACGAAACCTCCAAGAGACACCACCGGAACCGGTTCATGCCGTGTGGCTGTCTGCGATCAAAGGAAACATATTTATTTCGCTATGTGCCTATAAGAAGGCACTCAAGGTCCTACACTCCGGTGTCGAACGGAGCGACCTGGAACCGATCGTGCTCAATAACGTGGCCGTGTGCCTGGAGCACGTGGGCAAACTAAGCGAGGCCTGTGTTCATCAAGCAAAGGTTCTTGAGATTGTTCGTAGCACGGGTCTCATGGCAGCCGAGCTTCAGTCACTGGCGAATCTGGGGGCGTTTGAAACAAAAAGCGGGAATCTCCAGGAAGCCGCCAAATGGTTCCGAGAAGCTGGGGATTTCTGTAATGCGATGAATTTCTATCGCGAGGGTGATCGGACCAACCTGCCATTGCTGGACGCCGATCAAGCTTTCCTGTGCATGGAAATCGGGGAGTACGCCAGAGCACGAAGACTCTTAGGTTCCGCCGGGAGAATGCTCAAACGGGATACGGCAAGTCAGAAGGCCATTTGGGTGGCGCTTCGAAAATGCGAGATCTACGAACGAACTGGCGAGTCGACGCTGGCGAAACGAGCCTGGGCGTCGGTTCGAAACGCGGAACTTTTCGGCACGGACTTCTTCAGTGTGGAACGGACACTTCTGGCATCGAGTAACGGAAAGGATTCACTAAACGATCGCGTCGGTGGCCTCCTCGACGCTCTCACCTTAACGGAGTCCACAGGAACCACCTATCAACGTTGCCGGGTCCTCATGGAACTGGCAACTAACTTGCTCCTTGTAGGCAAGACTGACGACGCCGGAAAGCGGCTTGCAGAGGCGGACAGGCTTAGTCGAAAGTATGGATACCAGCCATTCAGAGCGAAGATCCTGCTCATGCGAGGGATGTTAACGAGCGGCGCCCAGAAGAAGGAGGCCTATTTCACGGAATCCTATCAGCTCGCGTCGGAGATGGGCTTACGTGAGATCTCTGCTGAGTCTGCGTTTCGACTCGGCGAACACCAACTGGGGTTAGCGAATCTGTTGAACGCACGCGAGTACCTGTCACGAAGCGTGGATACCATAAACAATCTGGCCACCGAAATACCGCTCCGGAACCGAAACCGCTATCTCAATGTGACGTGGAGAAGGCAAGTGATCTCGATTCTCGCCGACGTTGATCTGAAACTTCCTGGGTCCAACGTGACGCTCGACAACCGGGCCCCGGACCGTCGAGATGACAATCCTTTCTTCAAGGCCATCTACGAGACCACGATTTCCCTGGGCGCCGCCGCAACTACCGACGACTGTGTTCGGACGTTGCACCTGGCAATTCGGCGAACTCTGAAATGCAAGGTCGTTCTGATGCTTACCGCGGACGGGAAGGTCGAGTTATACCCCGTGGGCCTTGACGACAATCTTTCCGGGAAGATTTCAAGACTGTACGCGAACGAGAAAAACCAACCGTTCTTCGGTAATCAGGAGGTCGAAGGAGCCGCAGGACAGCAAAATCATACGACCGCCTGGATTCCTCTCTCGTCGTCTGGAAGCCAATTCGGTGGCATTTACGTCGACCTCGGCCAACGAAAATTTCGTGAAGTTGAAATTGAGTTTCTGACGATGCTCGGTGTTATTGGCGGCAATGCCCTGTACGCAATCATTCATGCCGAACAAAAGCCGCAACGGACTCGAGCTAGTGGTCCCCGTCAAACAGACTGTAACTTATCGAGCTTCTTTCGGGCACGTTGAACTTTTTCAAGAATATCGGAAGCCGTTGCGGTCCAAATGAAGGGCTTCGGGTTCTGATTGTGACCCCCGACATATTCCTCCACGGCCTGGATTAGCTCAGGAACCGAATGGAAAACCCCGCGCCGAAGCCGTTGTTCGGAAAGATCCCGGAAGAAGCGTTCGACCATGTTCAGCCAGGATGCACTGGTCGGTGTGAAGTGCACATGAAAGCGCGTGTTGCGCTTCAACCAGTTGACGACTTTCTGATGTTTGTGCGTGGCGTAGTTGTCGCAAATGATATGGATCTGTTTGTCTTTCGGCACGGAACGTTTGATCTGATTGAGAAACCGGATCCATTCCTGATGACGATGCTTCGGCATACAGGTCCCGATAATCGAGCCGTCCAGCGTATTGAGCGCGGCGAACATCGTGGTCGTCCCGTTGCGTTTGTAGTCGTGGGTGAGGGTGCCGCACCGCCCCTTCTTCAGAGGTAACCCGGGTTGCGTGCGGTCCAGGGCCTGCATCTGGCTCTTCTCATCGCAGGACAAAACAATGGCGTTTTCCGGAGGGTTCAGATACAAACCGACCACATCCTCCAACTTCTCGACAAATTGTTTGTCGTTGGAAAGTTTGAAGGTGCGTGCCAGATGAGGCTTCAAGCCATGAGCCCGCCAGATTCTCCCTACCGTGGACTCGCTGACGCCGGTTGCCCTGGCCATCAAGGACCGGCTCCAGTGCGTGGCGTTCGGAGGCTTCCCTTCGACCGTCTTCTTCACGATCCGGGCCCGCTTCCGGCGGCCGATCGAGGGAATCCGTCCACTGCGGGAAGCGTCCTTTTCGATTCCCCCGAGGCCATCTTCAACGAAACGATCGCGCCAACGTCCGGCCTTTTGACGAGTGATGTCCAACTTGGCAGCGATCTCCTGATTGTCCAGACCCCCGGCGGCCAGCAAGACAATTCGAGATCGTTCCGCCAACCGGACCGCCACACTGCGGCTTCGGCTCAGTCGCTCCAGTTCCTTCCGCACAGGAATGTCCAATTTAATCGTCGGTGCTCTCCTCATATATACTCAGACGTAGGAAAGCTGAATAAGTTACATTAACTGTGACGGACTACACTAGAACGTCTTATTCGGGCATCGTCGGTCGTTCCCGCGAAATCGAAGAGGTGTGCGCTCAGATTGAGATTGCGGCGGGAAGTCCCGCGACGGTCCTCATTGAGGGGGAGAGCGGAACGGGCAAGGAGCTCGTGGCCCGGGCGATTCATCAGAACAGCGATCGTCGCGGCGCGCCGTTCGTCACGGTGGATTGTGGCGCCATTCCGGAGACTCTGATCGAAAGCGAACTCTTCGGCATTCGGCGAGGATCGTTCACCGGGGCGACGGCGGATCGGGCCGGGCTCATAGAATCCGCCAACCGGGGAACGTTGTTTCTGGACGAAATTTCCAACACGAGCCCGGCATTGCAGGCGAAGCTTCTCCGGGTTCTGCAGGAAAGAGAGGTCCGCAGGGTAGGGGACACAAAAGGCCGCACTGTGGACATTCGGCTAATCGCCGCCACGAACGCCAACCTCGACACCCTTGTCGAGACAGGTACCTTCCGGCAGGATCTACTCTTCCGCCTCAAGGTCCTGCACATTCAGGTTCCTCCCCTCCGCAGCCGAAAACAGGACATCCCGGACATCGCCCTCTCGTTTCTGGAGCGGCTCAACGAGACCAACAAGACCAAGAAGCGATTTGGGCGGGGGATCCTGGACACTTTGGCGAGGGGGAACTACGCTGGTAATATTCGAGAGCTCCAGAATCTGATCGAAAGGGCATATTTCTCGACAACAGTCGGGAACGTGATTAAGACGGTCGAGGTTGAATCCGGAGCCAGGCACTGGCAAAGCTCCGACGAGGTGCAATCCTGGTTCAAAGACCTGACCGCAGGTCGAAAGGATTTCTGGACTCTGATACACGCACGCTACAAGAAACGAGACATATCGCGCGAAAATGTCATCGCCCTGATGGACCTGGGCTTGAGAGCGACTCGTGGATCCTACATGTCCGTCGCCTCGCTGTTTCACCTTGATCGCCGCGAGTATCGCCGTTTCATGGACTTCCTCAGGCGGAATGGGTGTCAGCCAGACTTTCGGGAATACCGTGGGCGGGGTGGGTTAGAGTAGCTTACTATGATAGTCTGTAGCCTATAAAGTCACATTACATGAATGTATTCGTCGGTGATTCGAGAAGGATGGACAAGATGACCCGCTACCAAGCCAAATCTCCTCACAGTTTGTGGTAGCTTAATCTATACATAATACATTCACTTCGTGGCCTGGGATGGCCACACACACAAGCGGTTCTTGCATTGGTGGCTTGGAGTGTCGTTATGGTCGAGTCAGTAGGTGGTGGGTTTGTCCCAGGGTGAGGCGACAACCAGGATGTCTGGGGCCTCGGTTCGCACGATAGAAGGTCGTTGGGCTTTCGTTCCGGACCCGCTGCCCCCGTCCGGGCTTGAGTACGGCTTGATGCTCGATGCTATTTCGGACGCGGAACATGCGCTGGGCAAGTTGGCAGGGGTGGGTCGGACGCTCGCGAATCCCTATCTCGTTGCGGGGCCGCTGCTGTTGGGAGAGGCCATCGCATCGAGCCGGCTGGATGGATTCTCCGCACCCACACAAGATGCCGTGATTCAAGGAGTGACTCGAAAGAGACCACCTGCGGGTGAGGTGGCAGCACGGGACGTCGTGAATTATGCAAAGGCCATGGCGCAGGGTCTCGGGCGCCTGGAGGGTTCACACGTAGATATGAGGTTCATCTCGGAACTCCATTCCACCTTGCTGGAGGGAAACGGGCCGCGAAGCGAATCCGGCAAGTTCCGCAGCGGC
Source organism: Terriglobia bacterium (assembly GCA_965262425.1). Classification (GTDB taxonomy): domain Bacteria; phylum Acidobacteriota; class Terriglobia; order 20CM-2-55-15; family 20CM-2-55-15; genus CAZOZZ01. Next base: position 5,003,213 of record OZ253536.1, read on the forward strand.
CCCGGGAAAGATCCAAATCCTGGCCAAGGCCCTTTACACCAACGGTTTGGTCCTCCGTCCGGGCCGGAAATGAAGGACTGCCTGAGGCGGCTGGAGCATTTCATCCGAACAGGCCCGGTTCCACTCCTCGTCAAGATTGCCCTCATTCACTATCAGTTTGAAACTATCCATCCGTTCGCGGTGGGAAGCGGCCGCATAGGACGGATGTTGATCCCTTTGCTTCTGGGCAAAGCCGGCAGGCAACCCCAACCCATGTACTATATGAGTAGTTATTTGATGCGTCATCAGTCCCAGTATGCCAATCTGCTCCTTCAAGTGAGGCTCCGGGGGGCTTGGCGGGATTGGATCACGTTCTTCCTGCGAGGCATCGAACGGCAGTCCGCCGAAACCCTGATTCGGATCGACAAGCTCCTGGCCCTTCGAAACGATTGGCTCGTGCGTGCAAAGCCAGGGCGATCATCGGCCTCACCACATAAGCTCATTGACGCTCTTTTCAGGTTTCCGGCGACCACCATCGGCCAGGCCGGGAGGCTCCTTGGCGTCACGCCGCGGGGCGCGAAGCTGAACATCGAAAAACTCGTCGAGCAGGGTATACTGCACGAAGCGACCGGACGACGTCGCAACCGGGTCTTCACAGCCACAGAGATTCTCGACATCATCGAGCCTGCCGGCCCATGAACCAGTTGGTCAGAATCAATCACGTCAGAAAGGTCTATGAGTCCGCGAGCGAGCCTGTCGTTGCGCTCAAAGACGTTTCGCTTGAGATCGAGAGGGGCCGGTTTGTCACGCTCATGGGTCCCAGCGGATGTGGCAAGTCCACTCTGCTGCACATCATCGGCGCCATGGACAGACCGACCGAGGGTGAAGCCTGGCTCGAAGGCCATGCCGTCCACAGCCTCGGTGAGGAAGAGTTGACCGCGATTCGCCGGACACGGGTGGGCTTCGTTTTTCAATTCTTCTATCTGCTCCCCACACTCACCCTCGAAGAAAACGTCGCGCTCCCGCTGCTGCTTGCCCATGGCAGGAAGGTGGATCACGAACGGGTGCGGTCGTTGATCGAGTCCGTCGGCCTATCGGGCCGGCGAGACGCCTTGCCGACACAGCTTTCGGGTGGGGAGCTGCAACGGGGAGCGCTGGCAAGGGCCATCGTTCACGCCCCGCCGCTCGTCGTCGCCGACGAGCCCACCGGCAACCTGGATTCCGACAACGGCAAGATCATCCTGGAACTGCTTCAGAAACTGACGGCCACCGGGACGGCCGTGGTCATGGCGACCCACAGCGATGCGGCCGCCGCGTACTCGGATCGAACGCTCCGCCTGAGAGACGGCGGACTGGTCGGATGAGAGGCTTCGGTCTACTCTTCCATCGCTACATCCTTCGCGACCTGGCGCGAAACCCGATCCGAACGTTGCTGACGATAACCGGCGTATCTTTGGGCATTGCAGTCGTCGTGGGGGTCCAACTGGCAAACGACCGCGCGATCGGCTCGTTTAACGATAGCCTGAGGATTCTAGGCGGAGGGGCCGACCTCCAGATCACGGCCAACGGGCTGCAACTCGACGAACAATTGATCGGCGAGCTCGACTGGGTCTGGGATATCGGCGCATTGACCGCCATCGTCGAAGGGCGCGTCGACCTGGACGACTTGCCAAACCCACTGGGAAGGGAATCCATTCAAATCTTCGGTGTCGATCTGCTATCGGATGCACCGTTCCGTCGATACATGACCGCCGAAGGGGGCAACCTCGGTCTGGACATCACACGTGAAGAATACTTGGATCTGCTGATCCGCCCGGACACGATCATCATCCCATCCAGCCTGGCCGAAGACCTGGGAGTGGGCATTGGCGACACCGCCCGCTTCCTCGTGTCCAACCGCTGGCGGGAGCTTGTCGTCGGGGCGATCCTGGCCGACGAAGGCGTGGCGCGCGCGTTCGGGGGCAAAATCGCATTCATGGACATCGCGGCCGCCCAACTCACGCTGAACAAGATCGGATGGATCGACCGCATCGAAGTCCTGCTCGACGACCCGAACTTGGTGGATGCGGTCGCCGAGCGCATTCGCGTCCAGCTTCCCGAATCCGTGATCGTCTATCGGCCCGAGGACACAGCCGAGGACAATGAAAAGATGATTCGGGCGTTCCGGTACAACCTGACGGCGTTGAGCTACATCTCGCTCATCGTCGGCATGATCTTGATCTACAACACGCTGAACATCGCCGTGGTCCGAAGACGAACTGAAATCGGCGCTCTTCGCACACTGGGAACCTCGCGTAGAACGATCAGGTGGATGTTCCTGATCGAGGCGACGGCGTTCGGCGTCGTCGGTGCGGCGCTTGGTATATGGCTCGGTGAACTTCTGGCGACGGCTTCCGGCGCGCTTGTCTCCCGAACGATAGCGGCACTCTACACCGGCGCCGCGGGGGGAGGGACGGTAGATTCACAGGCCGACCCTGTCCTCTACCTGGAGATGCTTTTGCTGGGTGGCGTTCTGGCCGGCGTTTCCGGAACCGGGCCGGCCTTGAGGGCCACCCAGGTCTCGCCGGTCGAGGCTCTCCGGGAAAACGTCATGGGCAGGGCCAGCGGACGGAAGCTGCGCTTTCAGGTTGCCGGCGGTGGAGCGACAATACTGCTGGGCGCCATCCTCAGCTTCGGTCCCGCAATCGACGGGTTTCCGTTCCTGGGCTACGCAGCCGGCGTTTCGTTCATCGCAGGATTCGGGTTGCTTTCGCCCCTGCTGGTTCGCGGCCTGCTCAAGCTGATTCGGATACCGTTCATCCGGCTGCTTCCGGTCGAGGGCCGGCTCGCCATTCAAACGATCGAAGGAAGTCTCGGCCGGGTCGTCGTCGCCGTGATGTCGCTGGCGATAGCCGTCGCCATGCTGATCAGCGTGGCCATCATGGTGGCCAGCTTTCGCGACACGGTTATCGTCTGGATCGACCAGACACTCAAAGGGGATCTTTATCTGCGACCCGCTTCGTTCGGAAGCAACGGCGGAAGCAACGTCCTGGAGGGAAAGACGCTGGAGGTGCTCGATACGATTCCTGCCATTGCCGCCATCGATCGTTTTCGAGCGATGGTAATCGACTATGACGGCTTTCCGGCATTTCTGGCCGCCGGGGAATTCCGAACCGTCGCCACGCACAGCAGTTTGCTCTTCATGGATGGCCGGACGACACCCGACGTGGCTGCCGGACTGATCGGCGCGAATCGCGTCGTTGTTTCAGAGCCTTTCGCGGTCCGCCACAGCATCGGGTCCGGCGACACAGTCCGGCTCCCCACGCCGGCCGGCATGGAACCCTTCGTGGTCGAGGCGGTCTTCTACGACTATTCCAGCGAAGGTGGCTTGATCGTAATGGACCGCGGAACCTACCTGGAGAAGTTCAAGGACCCCGACGTGAGCAACGTGGCCATATACCTCCAACCGGGCGCCGACCCAGCGGCAACCCGGGCCAGAATCGCCGAACTGCTTCCAGACACCGAGCTTCGAATCGCGACCAACGGCGAGTTACGTGCCCAGGTTCTCCGTGTGTTCGATCAGACGTTCGAGATTACGTATGCACTCGAGGTGATCGCGATGGCGGTGGCGGTTCTTGGGATCGCGAACACACTGGCGGCGCTGGTCATCGAGCGCCGGCCCGAAATAGCGATGCTGCGTTTTGTCGGCGCGGCGCGCACACAAATCCGTCGCGTCGTGATGTTGGAGTCGGGTTTGATCGGAATGCTGGGCGGTGCAATCGGTCTCGCACTAGGCATTCTCCTGTCCGTGCTTCTGATCTACGTAATCAACTATCAGTCGTTCGGGTGGACGATCCAGTTTACGATGCCCTTCGGATTCCTCGTGCAGTCCCTGTTGTTCATCCTGATCTCGACGATCGTCGCAGGACTTTATCCTGCGTCGCTCGCTCTCAGGATGGATCCGATTCAGGGCATTCGGGCAGAGTGAAATATGGAGCCTCTTAAACAGGCGTTGGTGGCCGCGCTGCTGCTGGTCGTACCGACCTCTGGCCAACAACCTGGACCCGTGCGGTTGTTCGAGCCGGAGTATCGCCTGGCTGTGCCCGGCTATGAATACGAATTCCCACGCGACCATGGTTCGCACCCCGACTACAAGTTGGAGTGGTGGTACTACACGGGGCACCTCGATGCGGTGGACGGACGCCGATTCGGCTACGAGCTCACGTTCTTCCGCTTGGGGATGGACACTCGAGCCGAAAACCCGTCGAGCTGGAATATTCACGACCTGCACGTGACGCACTTTGCCCTGAGTGACTTGTCCGAGGGGACGTTCCGGTTCTACGAACGGCTGAACCGGGAAGGACCCGGAATCGCAAGATCTTCGACCCGGACGCTCGACGTCAAGAACGGAAGCTGGTCGGCCACACTCGAAGATGACGTCATGAAACTGCGCGCATACGCCGGCGGAATCCTGCTTGAACTGGCCTTGACATCGAGCAAACGACCGACCGTGCATGGCCTGAACGGGGTCAGTCAGAAAGGCGAGGGGGTCGGTCAAGCTTCTCACTACTACTCGATGACCCGAATGGCCACGACGGGACTGTTATCGATCGATGGTGTCGCGGTCGACGTGTCCGGCGAAAGCTGGATGGACCACGAATTCGGAACGAATCAACTGGCCCCCGAGCAGATTGGCTGGGACTGGTTCAGCGTCCAACTGGATAACGGCGAGGAGTTGATGCTGTATCAACTGCGTCACCGCGACGGGTCGATCGATGGGAACTCCAGTGGGACCGTGATTGCCGAAGACGGTGGAACCCGACATCTGAGGGCTGACGACTTTGACATCTCGACGCTGAGAGACTGGGCAAGCCCGAAGAGCGAGGCCGTCTACCGCCTCGACTGGCAGATCGACATTCCATCCGATGACACATCTCTACGGGTCATCCCCCTGTTGGACGATCAGGAGTTGGTGACAACACGAACCACCGGGATCGCCTATTGGGAAGGAGCGGTCCGGATCGAAGGAACATGGAAGGGGCAGCGAATCTCGGGTAAGGGCTACGTCGAACTAACCGGGTATTCCGATAAGTATCGCCCAAGCGTTTAATGCCGAACGGCACTGTACCGGAACGGATTTCGCTAATGGATCTCCACCCGCAAACCAACCTTGTCCCCATCACCGTTGTCGCGGCCGTTATCCACCAAGAGGGCAGGGTCCTGGTTACCCGTCGCTTCGAAGACGTACACCTCGGAGGGATGTGGGAGTTCCCGGGCGGAAAGGTAGAAAGAGGGGAGTCGATGACCGCGGCACTTATTCGAGAGATACGGGAAGAACTGGATGTGCGGATCGAAGTGGGCTCCCTCCATCTCGAGGAAACATTCGAATACGAAGACCGCACCGTCCGAATACACTTCTTTGATTGCAGGCTGGTCGATGGCACGCCCCGTTGTCTGGGAGTGGCCGATTTCAGGTGGATCGATCCGTCGGAGTTGGATCGCTTCAAGATGCCGGCCGGCAACGCTCGCCTGACCGAGAAACTGAAGCGACAAAAACGGGGACCGGCGGAGCTAGACTAGGTTCTGGCGAAGTCAGTCTTGGGCGTACCCAAAGCCTAAGGTCGGCGTCAGCAATTTGTCAGTTCGCTCGTCACGATCGATCTGCCCGTCGCGGATGTGTACGATGCGGTGCGCACAGTCGGCCACGGCGCGCTCATGCGTCACCAGAATAATCGTGTTCCCTTCCGCATGAAGACGATCGAACAGCGCCAAGATGTCGGCACCGGTCTGAGAATCCAGGTTGCCGGTCGGTTCATCGGCGAGGAGAATCGATGGCCTGTTCACCAGCGCCCGGGCAATAGCAACGCGCTGACGCTGGCCGCCGGACAACTCGTTGGGTCTGTGATCTTCCCGGTCGGACAGCTCTACCATTTCCATCGCCTCATGTGCGCGTTGGCTTCGCTCCCGGGAGGGCATGCCACTGTAGATCAATGGCAACTCCACATTGTGTAATGCGCTGGCTCGCGGCAGCAGGTTGAAGGTCTGGAAGACGAAGCCGATTTCTTTATTGCGGATGTGCGCCAGTTCGTCGTCGTCCATATCGCTGACGAGACGCCCGTTCAGCCGGTACTGCCCGCGCGACGGCGTATCGAGGCAGCCGATGAGATTCATGAGAGTCGATTTGCCGGAACCCGAATGGCCCATGATGGCCATGTACTCGTTCCGCTCGACTTCGAAAGTGATGCCCCGAAGCGCGTGGATTTCATTGTCGACGCCCATCTGGTAGGTCTTCCAGAGATCGTCGATTTGTATCATGCTCCCGTTTTCATTCATGGGTTCGGATCCTCTTCAACCTTGATTCGGACCTCGTCCTCCAGCGTCCGCAAGACCCTGTAGCTCCCGGTCACGATCTCATCATCATCGGTCAGGCCGTCCAAAATTTCGATGTCGGTCGTTCCGATGATTCCAGTCTTGACGGCCGCGAATGTGGCGACACCGTTGCGGACCACGAACACGCCTTCCTGTTCTACCTTGACCGGTTCGCCGGGGCGGGAGGTTGCATAGACCGGGTTGTCGATAAAAGCCGGCATGTCTGCTTCATCAATTTCTCGAATCGTCAGCGCTTGAATCGGGACGGTCAGTACGTTCTCACGACGTGCCGTTTCTATCGTGGCGGTGCACGATAGGCCGGGACGCAGCTCTGGAGGCGGATCGTCGAGCGTAATGACCACCTTGAAATCTTTGGCCTCGTCGCTCGTCGTAGTCGTTGAGATTCCACCACTGCTCGTAAGGGCCGAGTTTCCTATTTCCGAAACGAATCCGGTCAAGGTGCGGTCGCCCAGGGCGTCGACACGCACTTCGGTTCGCTGACCCAGTTTCAAATTGATGATGTCGGTCTCGTCCACCTTGACTTCGGCAGTGATGACGGACATGTCGGCAATCGTCATCAGGGTGGTTCCCGGCTGGTTTTGAACACCCACGATCGCAATCTCGCCTTCGTTGACGGGCAAGTACGTGATGACTCCCGCAAGCGGCGAGTTGATCGTCGTCTTCGCCAACTGGTCGCGGGCTCGCGTTAATGATGCCCGCTGTTGCGTCATCCGGAACCTCAGCCCATCCTTCTGCGTGAAGACCTGCGCCAGTTGCGCCTCCGCTTGCAGGATACGCGCCTTGGCCGCTTCCACCTGCGCGACGGCAATCTCGAAACCAGATTCCTGCCCGTCGAACGTTTCCTTCGAGATCAGGCCGCCTTCGTACAGCTCCTGCGCTCTATCGAATTCAAGGCTCGACCGACGAAAGTCCGCTTCAATGCGCTTGAGCTCCGCTTTCGCGGTTGCCGTGGATGCTTCGGCGGACCTTATGGATGCATCCATTCCTTCCAGCTCCGAAGCGGCCGCGTCAAGACTGGCCTCTGCACTCAGAACATCGGCCTGGGTCTGGATCGATTCGATCTGCAGCAAAAGCTGATTGTTATCGACCCGGTCGCCTTCCGCGACAGGCATGTCGACTATGCGGCCAAAAGAATTCGAACTGATGTTCACGTACTTCTTCGGCTTGATTTCCCCGTTCGCGGTAACCGATTGGGCAAGGTCCTGCCGCAGGACCTTGCCTACCTCTACGGCGACCACGCCACGGTTTCGAGCGTTCACGGCGTAGCCGATTGTTGCGGCGATTGTGCCCAGCATCACGAAAGCGATGATCAGTTTCTTTCCGGTCGTCATATAAGTTCTACGAAAGTGGTCTGTAAATAGTTGCCGATGATTTCATCGGCGGACTTTTGATTTTATCAGCAAGACCCAGGTTCGGGTAAGCGAACATGGCTGGCTCCCGATTGGGCACACGTCGGCTTGAGACATTTCCTCTTCAAACCTTATGACGTTTCCGGATGAGAAGCATTACGAAGAGCGAGTGATTTTCATGCGCGATGATCGACATGTTTTGCCGAACAACATCGCCCATCGTCGGCTCACCAAAGTTCTCGAACCTCTATGTTGAGAAAAAAATTCCCGGCTTCATTTGTTGCGCGAATGTTTCCAATCGCTGAAACGCCTACGGGGCAAGGCTTTCAGCACCGGACAGTTTATTCTAGAAGCAACGAGATCGAATTTGAAAATCGTGTGCGATTTTTGTTTTGAATTTTTTGATCACATGTCTTAAAAATAAGCACAAGAAAGCTTACCCACGTAAGGTGAACAAGTAGTTGTAAAGAGAAAAAGAGAGTTCGTTATGAACTCGAAGCCCCGCCAAACGGCGGGGCTTTTTTATTGTCGACCGACGGGCGTCAGGAAATGGTGTCGACTCTTTTTCTCAAGTAGTCCATCAGAAGGTACTGGCCGAGGTTTGTCGTCGAAGTGAAATAGGCTTTGCCGCGGGAGATCTCGGCGACTTTTTTTACGAAGTCCATCAGGTAGGGATCGCTCGCGAGCATGAACGTGTTGATCAGTATGCCGGCCCTGCGACAGGTAGCAACCTCCTTGAATGTTTCCTCCAGAATGACCGGGTCCAGGCCGAAGGCATTTTTGTAGATGCGACCGTTGGGCATGGTCATGGCGGAAGGTTTACCGTCTGTGATCATGATGATCTGGCGCATGTCCTTCTTCTCCGCCATCAGCAGGCGCCGCGCCAGACGGAGTCCTTCCCGGGTGTTGGTGTGATAGGGCCCGACCACAACGCGTGCCAGCTTCTTGAAGGGGATTTCCTCGGCTGAATCATGGAACAGGACGAGGCGGAGCGAATCCCCGGAGTACTGGGTGCGAATCAAGTGTGCCAGCGCAAGAGCCACCCGTTTGGCGGGTGTGAAACGATCTTCGTTGTAGAGGATCATGCTGTGGCTCGTGTCCAGCATGAGGACCGTTGCGCATGAACTCTCGTAGTCGGCCTGGCGAACCTGGAGGTCGTCCTGTTCCAGATTGATCGGAACACCCAGACCTTCGCGGGCCAGGGCGCGTGTCAACGTCTGGCTGATGTCCAGGTTCAGGACGTCGCCGAACTCGTAGGCTTTGGTCGCCTCGAAAGCTTCCACGCCCGTCGACAGATGGACAGTCTCATGACGACCGATACTGCTTCTGCCCAGCGAACCCATCAGATGTCTCAGGGCGCGGAAGCCGAGAAAGTCGACGGACTTGTCAGTGATGTCGAAACGAGCGGCGCCCGCTTGCTCGGCTTCGACCCCGGAACCTGCCTCCCCGATGCCAGGTTCTCGCAGGGCCGAATCGGACTGGATCCAGCCTTCATCGATCATTCGCCCTATGAGTTGTTCGAGCAAATCATCCATCCCCTGGGCGTCGCCTTCGCGCGGGTGCTCCCACCAGCGGTCGAACAGGTCTTGTGGGATGCGCCCCGACTTTACGAGCTGCTCCATGATGGCGCGGCGCAGGGCGTCCATGTCGCGCGGGTTCGTTGCATCCTGGAAGCCGTAGCGGAACCCGCTCTCGAGGAGGAAGTCCGACAGCGAGTCGAGAAGATCCTCCAGGCTCAAACCGTCCAGCGGGGATGGAATGTATTTCGTGTAGGTAATCTTTGCCATTCGTCAGACGTCCAATACGATCGGGTCGGGAATCAGTTCAAGGGCTTCTTGAAACGGTTCGGGTCCACCTCATAGTTTCGGTAGAGGTCCTGCGGAGACTTTCGTTCAACTGCGGAATAGCCTCGATCCTCCGACCGCGTGATCTTATCCAGAGAGCACAGACCTTCCAGGATAAATTCGGCGGCAGCCACTCGTTCTCCGCAGGACGACGATGACGACACACCGACCTCCGAAGTTCGCTCCATCAGTCCGTCGACGCCCTCGCACAGCTCCAGCACTTCGAGGAGGGGCTCCATGTCGGAAACCTTGAGGGCGCCGCCACCCTCGAACCATTCATCGACGGGCTTGAAGTCCGTGCGTGGAAAGTACCGGTGAAACACCATTTGAACAGCCTGCCGGATCAGGTCGCGCGCAACAGTGTCGGAGCCCTTCAACTCGCCTTCGTATTCGAGTTCGAGCTTGCCTGTGATAGCTGGGATCGCCGCATACAGGTCGACTATGCGCGCGATGATCTCGGACTCTCCCAAGACCACTTGACGTCGTTCCGCGTTGCTGGCAACGTTTTCCAGGCATGAGATCGGCAAGCGTTGGCTGACGCCGGATCTCTTGTCTATCCGTTGATCCCCACGCGCCTTGAAAGCAACCGCTTCGACGACTTCCCGCATGAAGGACGGAATCTTCAATGTCTCGCCTTCGCGGTCGACCCAGGCTTCCTGCTGGGTGATTCGAACGCCGTGGTCAAGGTCGACCGGGTAATGGGTCTTGATCTCGGAACCAATCCGGTCTTTCAAGGGGGTCACGATCTTCCCGCGAGCCGTGTAGTCCTCCGGGTTTGCGGAAAAGACGAGGGCGACATCGAGCGGCAACCTCACCGGGTAACCTTTGATCTGGACGTCACCTTCCTGCATGATGTTGAACAAACCAACCTGTATCTTGCCCGCAAGATCCGGCAACTCGTTGATCGAAAATATCCCGCGATTCGCCCGGGGCAAAAGACCGTAGTGAATCGTGAGTTCACTGGCCAGAGTGTGGCCACTCTTAGCGGCTTTGATGGGATCGATGTCTCCGATCATATCTGCGATCGTGACATCCGGCGTTGCTAGCTTTTCAATGTAGCGCTGATCTCTGGTCCGATAATCGATCGGTAATTCTTCACCCGCTTCGGCAAGTAGATCGCGACACCTTCGACAAATCGGCGAGAAGGGATTGTCGTTGATCTCGCAACCTTCGACGACCGGTATTTCGTCGTCCAGGAGGTCGGCGAGCTGGCGCAGGATGCGGCTCTTGGCCTGACCACGCAGGCCGAGGAGAATCAGATTGTGTCGGGACAGGACGGCATTGACGACGTGTGGAACAACTGTGTCGTCATAACCCATGACGCCAGGGAAAATAGGTTCACGGTTGACCAGTTTGTCCATCAGATTCTGACGCATCTCGTCCTTCACGCTACGAGAGCGATAACGTTCTTCACCGTAAGGGCTGGACCGGAGTTCTTTCAAAGTTCTGGGTTGCATGCGGTTGCTTCCTCCAGATGAAGTCACGGTCTATCTGAAAAGATATGACGCGCTGAAGAACAGGAAGTTGGCACCAAAGTGTGCGGCAATTGCGCTCTCGATGCCGCTCTTCAAATAGATGGCCCCCAGCAGCAATCCGCCGAGCAAAGCCGCGGTAAACCCATAGATGTTGTGGGCCAGAGCGAACAACATCGAGGAAAGCACCAGTGCCATGGCCTTCGGCAACACCGACACCAGAAGCGGCCACGCGGGCTTGATCTTCTTGTAGAGCTGTTGGAACACATACAGAAGGCAGGACATGATGAAGAGGCGGTAGATCACTTCCTCGGAAAACGCAGAATCCAGGGAAATGATGAACGAGTCGTAGACACTCTCCATGTCTCGGATTCGCGGCGCGACGAAGGGACTATATCGGTAGGTGAAAAAAAACAGGTAGTTGATCAGACCGAGGACCAATCCCGGCAAGAGTCCGAAGTTGATCAAGTCCCGAAGTGCCGACGGGAGGTCTTCGGAAGTCACGAGAATGGAGCCCCTGATATCGCTCTCGCGAGCTGAGTACATTCCGAAAGTCCCGAAAGCCATGACCACAACGAAGCGTGATATCATGGTCCAAGCAAGAGAGGCAGACCCACTTTCATGGTTGAGTTCCGACAAGACTGCTGCGATGGCGGCCAAAATCGCCAGAACGGTGCAGAAACTCAAAGCTATTTTGGGGCTCATCGCGACCATCATACACCAAAGAAACGGACAACGGTTGACCCCCTGAACCCGGCGCTGTTGAGGTTGAGGAGGGCTCTAGAGCGATGCGACATCTGCTGGTGAGCGACATCCATTCAAACGTCGAGGCAATGGATGTTTGCCTGGCGCGAGCGGAAAAAGCAGGCTTCGATTCGGTGCTATGCTGCGGGGACATCGTGGGCTACGGTCCGGACCCGAACGACGCCGTCGACCGAATTCGGAAGCTGGACGCCGTGACGATCCGGGGCAACCACGATCGGGTCGCTTGCGGCCAGGACGAGCCCACCGATTTCAACCCTTACGCCAAGGCGGCTGCCCTCTGGACCCGCGCCGCTCTGACTCCTGCCACGAACGAATACCTCCGGGCGCTACCGCTCGGTCCCCTTGAGGTCGGCGCTGGCGCACAGATGGTACACGGCGCGATCACGGACGAAGACGACTACATCATGGGAGAGTCCCATGCCAGGGAAAACTTCATCCTGTCGGAGTCACACCTGACGTTCTTCGGACACAGTCATTTCCAGATCGCCTTCTCCTGCGACGAAACCGGTAACGTGGCCGTTGAAACGGTCGAGGAAGCCGACCAAACGAGCGCGATCCTGCCTCTCAAACCTGAAAAGCAATACCTGATCAACCCCGGTTCGGTCGGCCAGCCGCGGGACGGAGATGCGCGAGCCGGGTTTGCCATCTGGGATACCGATCGATCCAGGCTCGAGTTCTATCGAGCAGAGTATCCGATCGGCGTGACTCAAAAGAAGATGCAGGCGGAGAACTTGCCACCTTACCTGATCGATCGTTTGTCGCACGGAAGGTGATTGGGGGAGTGGCCAGTGGTCAGTTGGCGGCTGCGCCGCGGGGACGGACGCGACGGGGCTTTGGTCAGCAGCTTGAAGCAGTTGAGGAGTTCTTGGTCGCTTGTTCGGCGGGTGGCCAGGGACGGCCACCCCGACACGCTTTACTGTTACATCACACACGGCCGGAGCACAACCACTGGCCACTTCCTAATATCCTATTCTGATTATTTCTACTTCGGGGACTCGGTGATTCCAACCTGTTGGGATGTTTTCGAAGCGGAGGCTGAAACGGGTGGTTTCGCCCGGGGGGAGCGGACGGCCGGGGGTCAGGCCCTGCTCCTCGGCTTCCAGAACCGGTTCGCCTTCATATGAATTGAAGACCAGCTTGAGGTCGATGGATCGAATCGGTTCGGTTCCAAGATTTTCCAGGGAGCCTTCGATGACGCGAATGGTGTGGCCCACGTAATTCCGGCTGGTGAGAATTCCGAGGCGGGGCATGCCCACGGTTGCTGCGATCTCATCCAGGTCGTCGACGTGAACCAGCGGCTCGGCGTTCGCCGGAGCTGGCTGGGACACGGCGGCCCAGAGACCGATCAGGCCGAGCGCGATAGCGATTGTTGTTCCGATGATGAAGGGCGTCCGAGTCATTTCACTCTCCGCTGACGACCATGTTGCCCAGCTTGAGGGTGGGCGAGGCCACACTTCCCAGGAAGGTTAGATCGTTGCCGATCATCTGGATGTCCTTGAGCATCCCGTCGAGGTTGCCGGCGATCGTGACCTCATGCACAGGATATGCCAAACATCCGTTCTCGATCCACATTCCGACAGCGCCGCGGGAGTAATCGCCGGTGACCGGGTTGACACCCGTTCCTATCAGTTCCACGACGTAGAGGCCGGACTCGACGGATTCGATTATTTCTTCAGGAGTGTAGGGGCCGGGCTGAAGATAAAAGTTGTTCGGGCCGGTCGTGATCACACCCGATAGCGCGCGCGTTCCGTTGCCCGTGGGTACGCCCCCGAGCTTCCTTGCGGTATAGGACGTGTGCAGGTAATTCTTGAGAACTCCAGCCTCCACGATCGGCAGTTTGTGCCCCGGGACGCCCTCGTCGTCAAAAGGGACAGACCCCAGCCCGCGTGGCATCAATGCATCGTCGACAATACACACATCGGGCGCCGCGATGACCTCGCCGAGGCGGTCAACCAGGAAAGACGCCTGGCGGTAAATGGAGTCGCCCGAAACCGCCCGGAACACATGGCCGATCAGGCTCCTCGCCGTCCAGGGATCGAACACCACGGGGACCTCACAGGTTGCGGGTTTCCGTGCGCCCACCCGGCGCAGGGTTCGCTCCGCGGCTTTCCGGCCCACAGTCTCCGGATCTTCAAGATCTTTTCGGTGGCGGCTGACCGACATCCAGTGATCACGATGACGTCCCTGGTCGGACTCGGCGATCGGGGCAACTCCAAAGGCCGCTGAGGTGGACCGGTACCCACCCGCGAAACCCTCCGAGTTGGCTATAACGGTTCGGGCTCGAGTGTAATCAAAAAAGGCGCCACCCGAATTCGTCAACAGCGGATCGACATCGAACGCTACTGTTTCCGACACACGGGCCATTTCGATGCGAGCAGGCGTGTCGAGCGACTCCCACTCTTCATCGAAGAGATCGAGATCCGGAAATCGATCCGTGAACACATCCGGATCCGGAAGACCGGCGTGCTCGTCTTCGGACGTCAGGCGCGCCATTTCCACAGTCTGCTCGATTATCCGTTCCATCGTGGACTCGGAAAGATCGGACGTATGAGAAGTCGCGGTCCTGTTGCCGACGAACACGCGCAACGACAGCGCCCGGGACAAGGCTTCTTTGAGGGTTTCGAGGTTGCCCTTTCGGACCGACAACGAGAAAGTGCTCTCCTCGCGAATCATGACGTCGGCCGTCGTGGATCCCTTTTCCATCGCAACGCGAATGGCTCGCTCGGCTGAATCTTTGAGTTGGTCCATGGCTCGTTCAAAGCTGAGGCAGGGGCGCTGTTTCAGGACAGGCTTACGTGCCGGTGCCACCCACCGTAATCTCTCGTATCTTCATGGTCGGAATGCCAACCCCGACCGGCACGTTCTGCCCATCCTTGCCGCAAATCCCAACACCCCGGTCCAGACGCAGATCGTTGCCGACCATCGAAACTCGCCTTAACACTGTCGGCCCGTCCCCGATCAGTGTGGCGCCTTTGACCGGCGCGGTGACCTTGCCGTTTTCGATCAGATAGGCCTCGCTCGTGCTGAAAACGAACTTCCCGCTCGTTATGTCGACCTGGCCGCCAGAAAAATGGACGGCATACAAGCCCCTTGTCACAGAACGGATGATGTCTTCCGGATCCGATTCTCCCGACATCATGAACGTGTTGGTCATCCGGGGAAGCGGAATGTGCTCGTATCCCTCACGCCGCCCGTTGCCGGTAGCGGCCATTTTCATAAGCTTGGAGCTGAGCTGATCGTGCAGGTAGCCCTGAAGTATTCCATTTTCGATCACTCTTGTCCAAATTAGCTTTTAGGAATTGAGTAGGTTGAGCCCGGCCTCGTAAGATTGGTTTTTCCAACACGAGAAATCAATCCGTGGGGAGGGCCCAACCATGAAACGATTTTCCAGCATTTTCTCCCAGTTGTTGCAACTATTTCCGCGCCTGGAGTTTGAGAAGGCGGTTCAGGATCATCAGGCCCAGCGGCATGCGCGTGGATTCGCGAGCTGGAGCCAGTTCATCGCGATGTTGTTCTGCCAGTTGAGACGGGCCCATTCGCTGCGGGAGATCTGCGGCGGTCTGGCGAGCGTGGAAGGGAAACTGCGACATCTGGGGTTGGAGGAAGCGCCGAAACGATCGACGCTGTCCTACGCTAATCGACACCGGCCGTGGCAGCTTTATCAGACGGTGTTCGGGCAGTTGCTAGAGAAATGTCAGGGCGTGGCGGCCCAGCGTGGCGGGAAGAAGTTCCGGTTCAAGAACAAACTGATGAGCTTGGACTCGAGCGTCATCGACCTGTCGATGTCGCTGTTCGACTGGGCGAAGTTTCGGCGGACCAAGGGGGCGATCAAGCTGCACCTGCTGCTGGATCACGATGGTTACCTGCCTTCGTTTGCCGTGATCACCGAGGGCAAGAGCAGCGACATCAAGGTGGCGCGGCAGATGCGATTCGAGCCGGGAACGGTATTGGCGATCGACCGCGGCTATATGGACTACGACTGGTTCGTGGAATTGACGCGCCAGGGGGTGTACTTCGTGTCCCGGCTGAAACGCAACGCCGTAGTGGAAGTCATCGAAGATCGGCCGGTTCCGAAGAACCGGAACATCCTCAAAGATCAAGTGGTGTTCTTTCCCCATCATGCCCAAGCCCGTGAGGAATATTTCTTCCGGCTCGTCGAGGTGTGGGTTCCGGAGAAGGAGCAATCGATCATCTTCCTGACCAACCACCTCGATTTCGGTGCAACCACGATTGCCGCCATCTATAAGGATCGTTGGTCGGTGGAGTTGTTTTTTAAGGCGCTGAAGCAGAATCTGAAGATCAAAACGTTCCTCGGGACCAGCCCCAATGCGGTGAAGACCCAGATCTGGACGGCCCTGATCGCGATGTTGCTGCTGAAATACCTCCAGTTGAGGTCCACCTTCGGATGGTCCTTGTCCAATCTGGTCGCCCTGCTCCGGCACCAGTTGTTCGTTTATCGTGATCTCAACGCCTGGCTCGACGTCCCGTTTGAAGGCCCGCCCGCGCTGGCCCAAATCCAAGCCCAGCAGTTGGCGCTGGAATGGAACCGGTAGTTTGGACAGCATCTCTTTCAGAATCGAGGTAACTCATCGCTTACACGCGCACTCTTTTGGACAGCATCTGAAATCCGACACGGCCGTCGCCCATTGCTGGCAGGGGGGGCTGATTCTCACCAGCCCTTCAGGGGAGATCTATCTCTATTGGAATCAACACCGACTGGCCGTGGTTGCCGCTAATTTGGACAGCAGTGATTTTCGATCAACACCGTTGCTTCGGTCGAACTGCCCTCGTCGTCGATGTTGAGCGATCCTCTCCGGTAGGGAAGCGTTCCATCATCGACCACCGTGCACAGTTCCGATGCAACGGGCTCTCCAATCAACCCCGAAAAAGCGGATTCCTGCTTCCTGTTGAAATCCGCTTCCAGGCCGTGACCAATAGCTTCATGCAGCAGGATCCCGGGCCAGCCAGGTCCCAGAACCACTTCCATGGGTCCGGCCGGGGCCTCGACCGCATCCAACTGCAGGATTGCCATCCGGGCCGCCTCTCGAGCCAACTCTTCCGGCGTCAGATCGCTGTCAAAGATGTCGATCGACCGCCGGCCACCGCCACCTTCGAATCCGGACTGGCGATTTGTGCCGTCGGCGGCAACGCATCGAACGTCGAAACGAACCAGAGGCTGCAGGTCGTCAAAGAGTTGGCCCTCCGAGGTCGCCACCAGAACATGTTTTGTTTCGTCCAGGCAGGTGCAATTCACCTGAACGATCCGACGATCGTAGGCGCGGGCGGCAGCGTTGGCCCGCTCAAGCAATGCGATCTTTCTGTTGAGCTCGACATGGTCCGGCGTCGTCGGAATGTCGTAGAGGTCATGCTTCCTATCGAGGGGCCCAATCAATTTGTGGCTGCCGCCCTGTCTCGACGAGTCTGCTATGAACGCGGCGGTACGGGCGGCCTTCAAGACGCTCTCACGGCTCAGATCGTCCGAATGCGCGTAGCCGGTCCTTTCCCCCACAACCACACGGACCCCGACTCCAATGTCGACGCCCTTGGTCGCACTTTTGATGATCTCTTCTTCGAGGATGATCCTGTGGGTAACCCGGTGTTCAAAGTACAGATCGGCATAGTCGCCGCCCCGGGAAAGCGCCGCCGACAGATAGGCTTCCAGATCGCTGACGTCGAGCGTGAGTCCCTCGAAAGCGACAGACCTACCCATCTTCTTCACCGTGCTCAAACGGGTCTTCCGGACCGGCGATCACAAGCGTGTAGTGTTCAGTATTCAGATATTGGCGCGCTACCCTGGAAATGTCGTCGATCGTCAGGGCGCTAATGTAGGTCGGATACTTTTCCACATAGTCGAACCCGAGATCATAGACTTCGGCGTTTGTGAGAAAGCGGGTTATCTGGGAGTTCGATTCGAAAGCAAACACAAAGCTGCCGGTCAGGTAGGCCTTGGCATCCTCGAGCTCGATGGGATCGACTGGTTCGGCGATGATCCTGGCAATCTCGTCTTTGAAACCGGCGAGTGCCTTGTGAATGTTTTGAGGAGAAGTCCCGATGTAGGCGAGAAATTTTCCTGGATCGATTCCGGCAGAACTGGTAATCCGGGCAAAGGTCGTGTATGCCAGGCCCTGCTCGTCACGGAGTTTTCGAGGAATCCGGGACGTCAGCCCGGCACCGCCGCCCAGGATAGTATCCATGACCTGCAGGGCGTAAAAATCCGGGGTCCGTCGGTCCACACCGAGGTGGCCGTAGAAAATGTGCGCCTGCTCGCTCGCTACTTTCACAAATTTCTTGCGAATCTCCTGCTGGGGAATGGGGGGCGCTATTTCAGGAGACCGGATCTCGCGCTGCTCCCATGCACCGAAAGTTGCCTCGACCCTCGATAGCATTTCGTCGGCATCGAAGTCGCCGACGGCAGACAGAATGGCGTTGTTGGGCACGAACTGTTCGCGGTGGAAACGTCTCAGATCGTCCGGTGCAATTTTTTCGATCGTCGACGGGTAGCCATGAGACGGTCTGTGCAGTGGATGCGTACCATAGATCAGCTCGTTGAACTCCCAGCCGGCAAGGACCTGTGGGCGATCCACGACACTTCGGATTTCCGCGAGGGTTCGTTTCCGCTCTTTCTCGATGGCATCTTCGGCAAAGCTCGGGTTCATGACAATGTCACCAACAAGATCAAGCCCGAGGTCGATGTCTTTGCTCAAGACTCCCAGGAAGGCAGCGACCCGCTCGTGGGATCCATCGCAGTCGATCGCGCCCCCGACCGATTCGATCGCGTCGGCAATGTCGAGCGACGATCGTGACTTCGTTCCTTCGTCGAGTAAACGGCTGACCATCACGGCCGAGCCGGCAAGATTCTCGGGCTCGTTTCTGGCACCTGCCAGCACGTTGATGTTCAGAGAGACCGCCGGAATCGTCGAGTTCTCGACGAGCAACACGCGAAGGCCATTCTCCAGGACGTGTCTCCTGGTGGCAAATGAGCGATGCCTGGATGTCGGGATGGACGACGTGCGATGAGGCTCGGTCAATGTTCTTTCCCTTGCACGTCTTCCTCGAGCATCCATGCCACGGTCCGGTTTTTCTCGACCAGGTAGCGCCGGCAAACGTCGGCAACCCGGGCTGAGTCCACAGCCGCAACTCGGGACAGGTAGGTGTCCACGTACTCCAGACCGCACAAAGTCTCGATCTGACCTAGAAGTATCGCCTGGTCCAGCGTCCGTTCCTTCGAAAGTACGAAGTGGGCTTCGATCTGATGCTTTGCGCGTTCCAGTTCGTGCTCGCTCACTCCGTCGACGCCGATGCTGTGGAGTTCATCGAAAATGCTGGCCTCGATCGCGGCAGGTTCATGGTCTCCGCGACTCTCACACCGGATGTGGAAGAGCGTCGGGTCCTGCGACTCGCCGTAGTCGGCGCCGACAAATGTTGCGGACTGTTCATTCTCGACAAGTCGCTGATAGAACCGGGACGATTTTCCCTCGGTCAAGATAACCGTCAGAACCTGAAGCGGAAACGAGTCTTCGTGCCCGATGCGTGGCGCGTGGTAGGCGATGGCGAGCCTGGGGACGTCGGATCGCCAGCGGAGGGTGATTCGCTTTTCTCCCAACTGTTCCGGTTCAGTTATTTCCACCGGGTCGGGTGGCAAGCCGGCCGGGATCGCCCCAAAGGCCTCCTCGGCCTGATCCAGGGCCTGATCCACGTCGAAATCTCCGACAAGCACCAGGGTCGCGTTGGCAGGATGATAATGCCGCCGGTAATAGGCCTCCATTCCTTCGCGGGTCATGGCGTCGAGATCCTGGAGCCACCCAACGACAGGATTTCTATATGCGTGCCGGCTGTAGGCCGTCGCTTGCAGTTCCTGCATCAGCAGTCCCCAGGGTTGGTCAAGCCCGGTTTTCAATTCCTCGATGACGACCTTCTTCTCCGATTCGAACTCGACCGGATCAAAGACCGTGTTGCACATCCGATCAGACTCTATCTCCAGAGCCTTCGTCCAGCGGTCGGCGGCAAAGTTGAAGTAGTAGGCCGTGAAGTCATAAGAAGTAAAGGCGTTGTTGTTACCACCGTGCTTGAGGGTCAGTAAATCGATATCCCCCTTCCCGAGCTTCTCCGTACCCTTAAACAACATGTGCTCCAGAAAGTGCGATCGACCGGTCTGGCCGGGGACTTCGTTGCGGGCACCGACCCGATACCAGATCATGCAGCTGACGGTAGGCGAGGAATGAGTTTCCCTGGCCAGCAGCACCATTCCGTTGTCCAACACTCTTCGGTGGACATCGTCAGTCGTAAGAATTGAAGAACTTGCAAGCGTCGACATTTTCAGCTCTTATTATACGAGGATTCGTCGGCGTCTCGACGGGAAGTTAGTGTTTAAAGCTATCACAGGGGCCTACAACTGTCAAACTGTAAACCCTTGGCGTTAGTGTGAGTTACAGTCATTTATGGTGAATCGAAGGAAGGGGCTTGGGGCTTGGCGCGGCAAGCTTTTCGGCTCGATCGCAACGATCTTAGTTTGTTTGCTTTTTGTTTTGGTCGGGGCTTTACCGGCGGGGTTGGCAGGACAGCTCAAGATCCGGGTGGACCTCGTCTCGGTAAATGTCTCGGTGCTAGGAGCCTGCGCGGCAGAAGAAATCTACCCGGAATGCCGAGACGCTCAGGGGTCGAGTGCGGACGATTTCATCCTTCTCGAAGAAGGCGTACCCCACGAGATCGTCGGGTTTAAGGCGACTTCCCGACCGTTTCAGCTTGTTCTGGTCATCGACTCCAGCAATCCTGTTGGGCAGGTGTCCGGCCCGACATCGGGCTCGGCATGATACCAGCAGTCACTATTTCACCCCAAGACGTCACCCAGTGCTTTCGAGCGCTCGGCATTTCGAACCGGTTCGACCACTCGGAGGAGCAAAGCCTTAACACTACTCATGTAGTAACAAGGCCTGGCTTCTTTTCTTTTCCGACCCCTCGCGACAACTCGGATCTTTCTGTTCTGGGTGTCAGACGTGTGGTGGGGGTGGATTCCGCCAAGCCGCCGTCGTTCTACGACCACCCCTGGTATCTCGGAGAGGCGTTCGGCGAGAGCGTCTGCGAACCCGGCTGGCACTCGATCGAAATGAATGTGATCGCCGACAGTGTCGGCAGGCCCATCTACCACGCGGATGATTTGAAGGAGCGGGGCCTTTATTTGGCTTCAGCCGTCGAGGTGGTGTTGATGTTGTTCTTTCACTTCGCTGCCACGGGTGAGCAGCTTCTCAACAGGGTCCACACCTGGACGTACGATCGGACGACGGAAGGGAGGTTCGTTACTGTTGGGGCTTTTGGTCGAAATGGGGTTTTCGTATCGAGCCACGAGGTGGGATTTCAGAGCAAAGGATTGGGAATTTGCGCCAAAGTGGATCCGAAGGCCGAAGTCCAGGATTGTTCCCCTGCATCAGCGGGACCCTGACCACTGGCTACCGACCGCTATTGGCCCGGACCCCCCACTCGGAGCCGGACGTCGGCTCTCTTCAGCGCCGACAGCGCGCGGGGATAGTCAACATCTTCTGCTTCGCCCGAAACGAGTTGGTCGGCACGTCTCCGGGCCTCGGTTGCCCGTCCCAGATCGACTTCGGCTGACGGTTCGGCGACATCGGCGAGGACCCGGACTTCGTCTTCTAATACTTCCACGAAGCCTTCGGCGATGACGATGGAATGTTCAACGCCGCCTTGGCGATAGGAAAGCTCGCCGATAGTGAGCTGGGAAAACAACGGGGCGTGGCCCGGCAAAAGACCCAGGTAGCCCTCGAGGCCCGGCACCTGGACCTCGTCCACCTTTTCGTGAACGAGGGCCCGTTCGGGCGTGACGACCTTCAGGTCCAAAAGCTCTTCACCCATTACGCCCCCGTCTTCATGGAGTTGGCCTTTTCCAGAACTTCATCGATGGTGCCAACCATGTAGAAGGCCTGCTCGGGAATGTCGTCATGCTGGCCGTCCACGATTTCCTTAAAGCTCTTGATCGTGTCCGCAACCTTCACGTACTTGCCGGGGATTCCGGTAAACTGCTCGGCCACGAAAAAGGGCTGAGAAAGGAAGCGCTCAATCTTGCGCGCGCGGGCTACGGCAAGCTTGTCTTCCTCGGAAAGCTCGTCGATCCCGAGAATCGCGATGATGTCCTGGAGGTCTTTGTACTTCTGGAGGACCGTTTTGACCTCCCGGGCTACCGAATAGTGCTCCTCTCCCACGATGCGGGGATCCAGGATCCGGGAGGTCGACGCCAGCGGATCGACTGCCGGATAGATTCCCCGTTCGGAAATCGACCGTGACAGGTTCGTCGTGGCGTCGAGGTGGGCGAACGTCGTGGCTGGGGCCGGGTCGGTGTAGTCGTCGGCAGGAACGTAAATGGCCTGGACGGAGGTGATCGAACCCTTCAAGGTCGACGTAATGCGTTCCTGCAACTCACCCATCTCCGATGCCAGGGTCGGCTGATAACCCACCGCCGATGGCATACGGCCAAGCAGTGCCGAGACTTCCGAACCCGCCTGCGTAAAACGGAAGATGTTGTCGATGAACAGCAACACGTCCTGGCCTTCTTCGTCACGGAAATACTCGGCAGCGGTCAGCCCGGTCAGGGCAACGCGGGCACGCGCACCGGGAGGTTCGGTCATCTGCCCGTATATCATGGCCGTCTTGTCGATGACTCCGGATTCTTTCATCTCGAGCCACAGGTCGTTACCTTCGCGCGTTCGCTCACCCACGCCGGCAAAGACCGAGATTCCACCATGCTTGGAGGCAATGTTGTTGATAAGCTCCATGATGATGACGGTCTTGCCCACGCCAGCGCCGCCAAACAAGCCGATCTTGCCGCCCCGAAGGTATGGTTCGAGCAGATCGACAACCTTGATCCCCGTCTCAAACATCTCCATGTCTGTATTCTGTTCCGTCAGCGCCGGCGCCTCCCTGTGAATGGGGGCCGTCTGGCTTGTCTTGATCGGTCCGACTTTGTCGACCGGTTCGCCAATGACGTTCATGATCCGGCCCAGCGTCTCCGGACCGACAGGCACCTCGATAGGCCCGCCCTGATCTTCGGCGCGCATGCCGCGAACCATACCGTCGGTTGGCTGCATCGAAACACACCGGACACGTCCCTCGCCGAGGTGTTGCTGGACTTCGAGGATCACGTCGATCGGTGTCGGGACATCGAAGCCTTCGCTCGTCACGCGTACAGCGTTAAAGATCGAGGGCTGCTGCCCTTCGTCGAATGCGAGGTCGACGGCCGGACCGATGATCTGGAGAACTTTGCCGATGTTGGCCATGTGATTGTTTTTCCTTTGTTTTCAGGCTACTGGCTAATAGTGGCCTTTCTGAGCACTGGCGCCGCTGACGACCTCGATGAGCTCTCTGGTGATGGCCGCCTGCCGGATACGATTCATGTTCAGCGTCAAAGTGTCGATCATTTCCCCGGCGTTTCGTGATGCCGTATCCATGGCTGTCATCCGCGCACCGTGCTCGGATGCCACCGACTCGAGCAGCGCTCGATGGACCTGGACATCGACGTACTGTGGAAGCAGCCGATTGAAGATCTGCTGGGGCGCTTGCTCGTAGATGTAGTCGACGCGGGAATCGTCGACGTCGAGCGCATCACTGCCCAGCGGCAGCAGCCGCTCGATCACGATCCGTTGCTGGAGGACGGACTTAAACTCGTTGTAGGCCAGATAGACGCCGTCGGTTTCGGCATCGCTGTAGAGTTCGACGATCCGCTGCCCGATGGTGCGGGCGTGTTCAAAGTTCAGTTTGGCGAAAATGCCAAGGTGTTCTTCGGCAATGGCCGCGCCTCTCGAGCGGAAATAGTCCCGGCCCTTCCTGCCGACGGCCATCAACGACGCGCTCTTTTCTTTGTTCGTCTTGAGGAACTCCTGGGCCGCCCGGGAGATGTTGGAGTTGAACGCCCCGCAGAGGCCACGGTCTGACGTGACGATGACCATGAGGATTCGTTCCTCGGGCCGGACCTCTAGAAGGGGATGGCGAAGGCCTTCGACCCGTGCCGACAGGTTTCCAAGAACGGTTCGCAACTGGTCTGCATAGGGACGGGCGGCAAACATGCGGTCCTGCGCGCGGCGGAGCTTCGCGGCCGAGACCGTCTTCATTGCCTTCGTGATCTGCTGGGTGTTCTTGACCGAGCGGATCCTCCGGCGGATGTCAAGGAGGTTTGCCATCTATGACGCCGCCCGGTCCTGGAGGAACTTTTCCTTGGCCTGGTTGAGAGCGCTTTCGAGTTCGCTCTTCAATTCGTCATCGAGAACCTTGCGTTCGGCGATGTTGGAGAGAAGTTCAGGCTTGCCGGTGTCGAGAAAGCGGTACAGCTCCGCCTCGAATGCGCCGAGATCCGCCACTTCCAGGTCGTCGAGGAACCCGTTCGTTCCCGCATAGATGAGCGCCACCTGCTTGGCTACATCGAGCGGCACGTATTGATCTTGTTTCAAGATTTCGGTCAAGCGCTGGCCGCGGGCGAGCTGCGCCTGCGTGGCTTTGTCGAGATCGGACCCGAACTGCGCAAAAGCGGCAAGTTCCCGGAACTGGGCAAGATCCAGACGGAGAGTTCCAGCCACCTGGCGCATCGCCTTGATCTGCGCACTCCCCCCGACACGGGACACGGACAATCCCACGTTGACAGCCGGCCGGATGCCGGAATGGAACAGGTCGGCTTCGAGGTAAATCTGTCCATCGGTGATCGAAATAACATTGGTCGGGATGTAGGCGGCGACGTCGCCTGCCTGGGTTTCGATGATCGGGAGCGCCGTGAGCGAACCGCCGCCGTTTTCCGCGCTCAGCTTGCACGCACGTTCGAGCAGCCTGGAGTGAAGATAGAAGACGTCGCCCGGATAAGCTTCGCGGCCCGGGGGACGGCGAAGCAGTAGAGAAATTTCGCGGTACGCGGCCGCGTGCTTGGACAAGTCGTCGTAAACGCAAAGGACATGGCGACCATTGTCGCGAAAATACTCACCCAGGGCGCACCCGGAGTAAGGCGCGAGAAACTGCATCGGGGCCGGATCGCTGGCCGAGGCGCACACGACGATCGAATAGTCCATCGCCCCCGCTTCTTCAAGCGTCTTGACTACCTGCGCGACCGTCGATCGTTTCTGCCCGATCGCAACGTATATACAGATGACGTCCTTGCCCTTTTGGTTGATGATCGCATCGAGTGCGACAGCGGTTTTCCCTGTCTGGCGATCACCAATGATGAGTTCGCGTTGGCCCCGACCGATCGGGATCATGGCATCGATAGGTTTCAGGCCCGTTTGCAGGGGTTCCTTCACGGGTTGCCGATCCACGACACCGGGTGCGATACGTTCGATCGGCGCAAACTGGTCGGTCGTGATGGCGCCTTTTCCGTCGATCGGCTGGGCCAATGCGTTGACCACCCGACCCACGAGGCTATCACCTACAGGCACTTCCATGATGCGTCCGGTGCGCTTGACCTGGTCTCCTTCACGAATCTTGGCATACTCACCAAGCAGGACCACTCCGACCTGCGCCTCTTCCAGGTTCAACGTCAGGCCCATCACACCGTGAGGGAATTCCAACAACTCACCGGCCATGGCTTTCTCGAGACCGTAAACGCGTGCGATGCCGTCACCGACGGAGATCACACTGCCGACTTCGCTGATCTCAAGCGCCGGGCGGTACTCTTCGATCTGTTCGCGTATGATCTTACTGATCTCTTCTGCTCTGATTTCCATGTTGTTCCACCTGATTCAAAGTATCAATTCAGAATGACGTGAGCGGCCTCAGTTGGTCAGGCGCTCCTTGAAGCCGCGCAACTGCTGTCGCAGGGAGCCGTCGTAGACGGTGCTGCCAATGCGGACGACCAGACCTCCGATCAGGGAAGGATCCTGCTCGACTTCCATTTCGACGCGTTTACCCGTGGTCTTGCCAAGCCTTTCCGCCAGCTCGCGACGCTCGGATTCGGTCAACAATGAGGCGGAAGACACTTCCGCGCGGACAATGCCGTTTCGTTCGTCCAGCAGTTTCTGGTATGCGTCGGTCAAATCGTCGAGGATGTTGAGGCGGCGACGGTCGACAAGCAAGAGCAAGAGTTTCCGGACCCTCCGGTCGAGACCGAAAACCCGGCCGATCGTGTCCAGAAATCGGTCCCTGGCTTCAGCTGGTATCACCGGATTCATCAATAAGGTGCGGGTGTCCGGCTCATCTTCGAGCAAACCTGCAAAACGGCGCAACTGATCGAGACCGGCCTGGGTACTTTCCGGCGCCAGGGCCTCTATAAACGCGCGCGCATACCTATTAGCTACTACAATCATAGTTAATTCAGGTTTTTGCCAAACCGGACGATGATCCTTTTCTGGTCGTCCTCGGAAACTTCGCTCTTTAACCGCTTCTCGGCCCCGGCAATGACCAGATCCGCGACGTATGCCCGGATTTCCTGCCCGAACCCCCTGGACAGGCGTTCGATCTCCTGCCGGGACTGCTCCAGGACGCGGTCCGCTTCCATCTTGGCTTCGGCGACGATTCGCTGGCGTTCGGTTTGGGCCGACTCCGTGGCCTCGGCACCAATGCGTTCGACTTCTGAGGACAGGCGGGCAATGCGTTTTTCGATTTCGTCGAGCTGCCTGCTCGAATCCACCTGTGCTTTCTCGGCACTCTCCAGGCCAGCTCGAATCGCCTGGCGGCGGGATTCGAAGAATTCAGCGGCCGGCTCCCGAATCAGATACCCCAGGCCTCCGAAAAGGATCAAGAAGTTCACCCAGCGAAAGACCACCGCGTAAGGGCTTTCATGCTCCTCTTCGGCAACATGCTCTTCAGCTTCAGTGCCGATAACGCCGCCGGCTTCCTGGGCCCATGCCGAAGAGGCCACCAGGGTAAGTACGATCAATGTTGCCATCCACCATGCTTTCTTCATTTTCATGCCCGACCTATTCCTGCAAGAGCGTTTCCGACAGCCGCGCCGCGAGGGCATCGATTTCACCTTCCAGGCGCTGCTTCGCATTGGCGGTTTCCGCGCCAAGGGTCTTTCGGGCTTCTTCGATCATGGTTTCCGTTTCACGTCGGGCATCGGCCAGAAGTTCTGCCTTCTCTTCGAGAGCAGCATCCCGGATGGATTCCTGATGCTGGTATGCTTCCGACCTGGCTTCCCTTAAGGCAGATTCGTACTCGGCCGTCTTGCTTTCAATGTCCTGAATCCGGCGTTCGGATTCCTCGAGCCGGCCCTGGATGGAGGCCCATCTCGCGACAAGAATCTTGTTCAGCGGTCCAAAGAAAAATCGCGAGAGAAAGACATAGAGGATGGCGACGTAGAGGATGGTCACCAAGATCGAGAAATCCAGACTAATCATTGTCTATTTCTGGCGGGGACTGGCCGTTAGTATCTGCCACAACGTAGTGACAACAAACTCGTTAGATTAACACCGGGATAATGACCTGTCAAGTCGGGCGGGAAGGTGGTGATGGGGCCTTAGAGTGGGCCCGAGCACACACTAAGAGCCCCTTACCGGGAAGGCGGGAACTCTGAAATCGAGCATGCCAGGGTCTCGCGAAGAGTGTCGGGGGGGCAATCGAACGTTAAAAGAAGGCAGCGGCGGTGTGGCTCAGTTCACGTGAAGAAATGTCGTCTCGAACTCTCTTGTGAAGCCCACCTCGAAGCCGGCCAGTCCGGCTGCAGCCAATGACTCGAGGAGATCGGCAGAACGGGCTTCAGGTACGAAAAGCAACAGACCTCCGGACGTCTGTGGGTCGAAAAGGAGGTTTCGGTAATCCTCGGAAACTTCGGACATCCAGGTCACATTGCACGAAAAGAACTCGCGGTTGGCCTTCAGGCCTCCCGCGCAGAAGCCGCGGGAACTGTAATCGAGCGCTCCGGGCAGCAGGGGCATCCGTCGGTGGTCGAACTCGATACTGAGGCCGCTGGCGCGCGCCACTTCGACGGCATGACCGAGCAATCCGAACCCGGTGATGTCGGTCACCGCGCCAACAGGGTATCTGTTAGCGATCTCGGCCACCCTGCGGTTGGTCTCGGCCATCGTTCGGACGGCCACCTTCACATGCTCATCGGAAGCCTCCCCTCGCTTGAGAGCCGTGGCGACGAGACCCGTTCCGAGTGGCTTGGTCAGGATAACTCGTTCACCGACTCGGGCGTTTTCGTTCTTGCGGACATCTTTCGGATTCACGATACCTGTAATCGCATATCCGAACTTCACCTCATCGTCACGGACGGAGTGACCGCCCATCAGGGCGACGCCGGATTCAGTCAGAGTATCCAGCCCCCCCGCCATGATGTCCCGCAGGATTTTCGGGTCGGCCGTTTTGATCGGAAAGCCCACTACGGCAAGCGCGGTCAATGGCTTGGCGCCCATCGCGTAAATGTCGCTCAGCGCGTTAGCAGCGGCAATTTGACCAAATTCGAACGGGTCGTCGACGATCGGCGAAAAGAAATCAACGGTCTGAACCAGGGCAAGATCGTCCCCCAATTGATACACTCCGGCATCGTCGGCGTTTTCGTAACCGACCAGAACTTCAGGTATTGTCTGCCGCGGAAGGGTCTTAAGCGCCTGGTCCAAGTCCCTTGGACTCAATTTGCCCGCTCAACCCGCGGATTTCGCCAAATCAGTGAGTCTCATCCAATTCCCTCAAATGCGGTTTGCGCCAAGTATTCCGGCAAGCTGTTCGGGCACGGGTTTCGAAGCCGCGGAAATCACTTCGGCCCTAAAAACGAGTCTCGATCAGTCCGTTATACAGTCGGTTCAACTCCCCTTGCGAATGGAAGTGAATCTCTATCTTACCTTTGCCCTTGCCGCCCGGCTGCCGAATCGCAACCTTTGTTCCAAGAGCGCGCTCAAGAGCGCGAATGGCTGCCCGCACATTTGGATCCTCGGCGGGATTCTCGCCGCTTGCGGACGATCCAGGCTGGGGCTTCGGTTTGGAAACAAGCGCCTCGGCCTGACGGACCGAATAGCTCCCCTTGATGATTTCTCGCGCGGATTCGAGTATGGCATCCGCATCAGGAAGGGACAAGAGGGCCTTGGCATGTCCGGCGTTGATGACCCCTTCCTGAAGCCACTTCTGCACCTCCTCTGGAAGTTTCAACAACCGCAAGATGTTCGCCACGCTCGCCCGGCTTTTACCGACCCGGCTGGCCAATTTTTCCTGCGTGAGGCTGAACTCCGACAACAGTCGTTGATAGGCCCGCGCCTGGTCTATCGCGTTCAGGTCTTCACGTTGAAGGTTTTCGACCAGGGCCAATTCCAGCGCGTGGTGTTCGTGGGTATCTCGAACCAGGGCCGGCATCGTCTCCAGCCCAGCAAGCTGGGTAGCCCGCCAGCGACGCTCGCCGGCGACGATCTGGAAGACGCCGTCCTGGAGCGGACGAATGACGATTGGCTGGACCACGCCATGAGTCCGAATCGAGGCCGCCAGCTCCTCCAAACCAGTCTTATCAAAGGACGTTCGGGGCTGATTAGGGTCCGGGACAATTCGGTCGATGTCGATGTCGCGTAGCCGGTCGGACTCTAGATCAGGTGTACCGAGCAGCGCGCTCAGCCCTCGTCCTAAAGCCTTTCTCTGTCCGGGCATTGATTACCTCCTTCGCCAACCGAATGTAGCTCACCGCACCCTTGGATTTGATGTCGTAGAGCAAAATCGGTCGACCGTGGCTTGGGGCTTCGCCAAGCCGAACGTTTCTTGGGATCTTCGTGGAAAACAATTTCGAGCCGAAAAAAGATTTCAGGTCCGCGTGGACCTGTTGCGCCAAATTCGTCCGCTCATCAAACATCGTGATCAGAACCCCCTCGATTTCGAGTTCCGGGTTCCGTTGCCGGCGAATCTGACGGATTGTCTCCACAAGTTCGGAGATGCCCTCCAGGGCAAAATATTCACACTGAATCGGTATGAGGATGCTGTCGGCAGCCACCAGAGCGTTGACGGTGAGAAGGTCCAGCGATGGGGGGCAGTCGATCACGATGAAATCATAATTATCGGCGATCGGATCCAGCAGTTCGCACAAATGGCGATCCCGCCCCTCCTCCTG
This sequence comes from Terriglobia bacterium, assembly GCA_965262425.1. Taxonomy (GTDB): domain Bacteria; phylum Acidobacteriota; class Terriglobia; order 20CM-2-55-15; family 20CM-2-55-15; genus CAZOZZ01. Next base: position 5,032,995 of record OZ253536.1, read on the forward strand.
GGCTAATTCCATGGTCACGCCCACCAGTTCCCTGCTTGCCGGAGCCAATGCCAGGGATTCGAGTTCGGTTGGAAGCAGAATCGATTCGAGCGGTTCACCAAATACCATCGAATGGTAGGTAGATCGCTCGAACGAGCCCTTGCTCACTCCGAGACCCGAGGTCGAATTCGACTGGGGATCTAAGTCTACCAGCAAGGTGCGCATTTCCGCGGCTGCGAGCGAGGCTCCCAGGTTGATGGCCGTGGTGGTCTTGCCGACGCCACCCTTTTGATTCGAGATTGCGATAATTCTGGCCATATTGGGCGGAATGTACCACAGGAACCGTGAAATGTTCCACGTGGAACAATCTCCATGTATTCGATTGCTCTAGCATGTTTACCCGGTGGAGTCCCAGGTGAGGTCCGGTTGATTCTGATTAAAAAACCAGCGCCTGGCGGTCGGAGTCCGGTATCTCGATACAGGCTTCCGGCTCTCCGGGCGTCTCCGTTGCCCTTGTAAGCCACACAATCTTCGTGTGATTCCCGTTCGTAGCGCGGATTTTTTGCAGAATTCCAGCGGTCAAGGCCACTCCCTGCAGCGTCACCCAATCCACGGGTTCCGATTCGAAACTCAAGGCCTCAAACCGTGCTCGGCGAACGGTGACGTTGTCCATCTCCAGTCGTTTTGTCATCCGATGCAAGAACGTGGCCCGGCGTTGGCGAGATTCAACCAGGACCGCATTGGGAAAGGCGCAGACGACATGCCAGGGAATCGCGGGCGAGCCATTCCCGCTACCGATATCGAGGTACCGACCCTCGGGCTGAAGTCGGTCGGCTACCCAGAGTGGTTCTGCCACGAGGCGACGAATCAGTTCTGCTCCGGCCAGACCGGTCAGGTTCATGGACTGATTCCAATGCTCCAACTCATCGATGTAGCGGGATAGAATTCCGACGCGATCGGGGGAGAGGGCCAGGCCCAACCGCAGTAGCTCTGACCGCAAAATATCCGCAGTGGTCACCGGGTGGCCTGAACGGTCCCGGACGATTCTTCCAGATCCGTTTCGGATGTCTGGCGCTTGCGGCGTAACTCAAGGTGCAACAGAAGGATGGAAAGGGCCGCCGGCGTGACACCAGGGATCCGGCCCGCCTGACCCAGGGACTGGGGGCGCACACGGCTCAGCTTCTCGACGATCTCACGGGAGAGTCCGGGCATGGCCGAGTAGTCCAGATCATCCGGAAGGTGCCGGGCCTCCGCTTTCCGCAACTTGGCGATCTGACGATCCTGTTGCTTCAGGTAGCCCTCATACTTGATGCCCGTTTCTATCGAGACGATATCTTCCCGTCGCAGCCCGGCCGTGGATACGATTCCGGCAGCGCCCAATTCCTCCAGGCGGACTTCGGGGCGCTTCAGCAAGTCGTGTATCGTCGGGCGGTCCCGGAACTCGATAGCACGATCCGCAAAAAACGAGTGTTCCTGTTTAACCTTTATTTGATATAACTTAGCGCGTAGAGCCTCGATGCGGCCACGCCGCTGGGTGAACTGCTCATAGTGAGCGTCATCGATCAGGCCCACTTCACGGGCGATCGGCGTCAGGCGCAGGTCGGCGTTATCGATCCGTAGATGGAGACGGAACTCCGCCCGGGATGTAAACATGCGGTACGGCTCATTCGTTCCTTTCGTTACCAGATCGTCAATCATGATCCCGATATAGGCTTGAGACCGGTCCAGGATAAGTGGCTCCATCCCGCGAACGTGGCGGGACGCATTGATCCCCGCCATCAAGCCCTGTGCGCCAGCTTCCTCATAACCCGTCGTCCCGTTGATCTGCCCGGCAAAGAACAGACCTCCATATTGCTTGGTCTGGAGTGACGGAAACAGTTCTGTAGGCTGAACGAAATCGTATTCTATCGCGTAGCCGGGACGAATCATCGACGCGGACCCGAGACCGGGCAGCCGCTTCAGAATCTCCCGCTGGACGTCGATGGGCAAGCTCGTCGACATCCCGTTGACGTAAACCTCATGGGTGTCGACTCCCTCGGGTTCGAGCACGATCTGGTGATGTTCGCGATCCGCAAATTTGATCACCTTGTCTTCAATGGACGGGCAATAACGGGGACCCAGGCCCTGGATCTGACCGCTGTACAACGGCGACCGCTCCATGTTGTCACGGATCAGCTGGTGGATGCCGGGATCGGTCTGCGTAATGTAACAGGCGATTTTGTTCTCGAGTGGTTCGCGCGTTCGAAATGAAAACGGTGTGGGTTCCTTATCCCCCGACTGGGCTTCGAAAACACTGAAATCAATGGTCCGACGATCCAGTCGCGGCGGCGTGCCGGTCTTCAGCCGGCCCCACTCGAATCCAAGCCCCCGTATGCAGTTGCCCAGTTCACTGGCGGCCGGTTCTCCGCTGCGCCCTGACGGGAACTTCTTCTCTCCGATGTGAATCAAACCATTGAGGAAGGTTCCCGTTGTCAGAACGCTGGCCGTTGCACTCACTGTGCGCCCGTCGAGCAGTTCGATCCCCACCATGGACCGTTCATCGAACAGCAGTCGGATTACCTCGGCCTGCTTAATATGGAGGTGCTCGCACTCTTCGAGCAGCCGTCTCATCTCAAGCCGGTAACCGGCTTTGTCCGCCTGTGCCCGCGGCGACCAGACGGCCGGCCCGCGGCTCGTATTCAAGAGTCGGAACTGAATGCCCGCGCGATCGGCGACAAGCCCCATCAAACCGCCCAGAGCGTCGATTTCCCTCACCAGATGGCCCTTGGCGATGCCTCCGATGGCGGGGTTACAGGACATCTGGGCAATCAAATCGACGTTCATCGTGTAGAGCGCGGTCTCGAGGCCCAGCATGGCCGCCGCGTGCGCCGCCTCGCACCCCGCATGCCCGCCGCCGATGACAACCACGTCATATTGTTCGTCGAACTTTGTCCCTCTCACTCCGTTCATTTCCCAATGCAAAACGTTGAAAAAATGCGCCCGAGGATGTCGTCTGTCACGACCTCCCCTGTCAGTTCGCCCAACGCCGAGAGCGCGCCGTAGAGGTCCAACAGTATCATTTCGTGCGGCACGCCGGAACGCAACCCCGACGCACCACTGCGCAGCCTCTCCGCTGCCCGCACCAACGCTTCGGCTTGCCGGGCGCTGGTCACCACAACCGATTCCGTATCCGGCGGACGCTGTCCCGTCAGATACTCCCGGATGCCCTCTCTCAATCCGTCGAAGCCTTCCCCGGTTTTAGCGCTCAAGTGGACTTCGGGGCCCCCGTTCAGGCCTTCCCAGCACGAAGGCAGATCCCGTTTGTTCACGACAACGAGATGGGGAATCTCGCGAACACGTTCCATCAAGTTCCGATCGTCCTCGTCGAGCGTCTCCGAACTGTCGAAGACGGCCAACGTGAGATCGGCTTCCGCCAGCGTTTCAATCGTGCGGGAAATTCCAATGGATTCTATCTCGTCACCGGCCGTCCGGACACCGGCCGTATCGGCGACACGGATCGGGATTCCGTCCAGCTCCACCGTCTCGGTCACAACATCCCGGGTCGTCCCGGGTATTTCTGTGACGATCGCCCGGTCGATCGACGTTAATCTATTGAATATACTTGACTTACCAACGTTCGGCTTGCCTGCAATCGCCAGGAAGAGCCCTTCGTGCAGCAAGCGGCCGTAGCTGAAGCTTGCCACCAGTCCAGCCAGGGAATCCTCGATAGTCCCCACTCGCCGGGCGACGACTTCTCCGTCGGGGAGCTCCACGTCGTCCTCGGCAAAATCGATCCCGGCCTCGAGTTGGGCGATCACGTCGACCAGCGCTTCCTTCATCGGACGCACTTTGTTTGCCAGCGCACCGTTCATCTGGCTCATCGCGGTCCGGGCCTGGACATCGGTCTGGGCGTCGATAAAATCCCGAACGGCCTCTGCCTGTGCCAAGTCGATCTTGCCGTTGCCAACCGCGCGCAGCGTGAACTCTCCCGGCGCCGCACGGCACGCACCCAGCCTCACTAAAACATCGGATATCTTGTTTAATATCAGCGGATTGCCATGTGCCGAAATCTCCACCACATCTTCGCCCGTATACGAATCAGGGCCCCGGAAGGTGGTTGCCACCACTTGGTCGATCGCCTCGCCCCCTGGAGATTCGAGCGTACCGTATCGGACGCGACGGTCGGCGGCCGTCTCGCCGGAACGGAACACTTCTTCAAGAATCGAATGGGCTCTGGGACCGGAAAGTCGGATCACGCCGATACCGCTCCGCCCGGGGGGAGTCGACAACGCCACGATCGTCGCGTCCGGGGAGTTCGGCCTGAATGACCCTTCGCTCATAATTAAGCTACCGGGGGAGGGATTGGGAGTTACTTGCGGCGACCGCGACGTTTGCGTTTCTTCGGATCCTCGGATTCATTCGCGCTCGACGCTGTCTTCTCGTCGACGACTTCTGCCTTCACTGGGATCACGGGCTTCGCGGACGGACGGGCCTTCTTTTCGGAATCACCAGAAGGCCAATATTTCTTGATGAAGTATTGCTGACCCACACCCACAAGGTTGCTGGTGAGCCAGTACAGCATCAGCCCGCTCTGAACCCGCACGAACATGACCATGAGCATGAGCGGCATCATCATCATGATCTTCGCCTGCGCGGGATCCATTGTCGTGGGAGTCATCTTCTGCATGACGAACATTGATCCACCCATCAGTACCGGCATTACGTAATACGGATCGTAGACCGACAGGTCCTGGATCCATAACATCCACGGGGCGCCCCGCAATTCGATCGCAACTCGCAACAGGCTGAAAAACGCAAACAGGAACGGCATCTGAAGAAGCAGCGGCAGACAGCCACCCATGGGATTGACGCCGTGCTTCTTGTACAAGCCCATCATCTCGGCCTGGACTTCCGGCCGTTTTGGATCGTTGGCCTTCAGCTTCTTGTACTTGTCCTGCAGCGTCTTCATCTGAGGCTGAATCTTCTGCATCTTCTGCATCGATAGTTGTTGCTTCAGGCGCAGGGGGAACAGGACAAAATTGATGAAAAGCGTGAGGAGAACGATCGACCAGCCATAATTACCGATGTAACTGTGGATCCACAACAGGCCGAGCAGCAACGGCCGAGCCAAGATTTCAAAAAATCCGTAGTCGATAACTGTCGCCAGTGTGGCGTCGGTAGCTTCCAGTGCACGTTGTTCCTTCGGTCCGACGTAAAGAACCACCGGCATCCTCGACGTCGGGACGTTCAGGACGGCCGTCGGAACCTCGTCTTCTCCCTCAAGCAGCGATACCGCCGACACCGATGGCGTCACGCCGCCCTCATCCAGGAACATAGCGAGAAAGTACTGGTCTTCAAGCCCGACTTGCGTTGTCAAATCAATTTGGGGAGGCTCCAGATTGTCGATGCCGGCGACATTGACCCGTTCATAGTCCCCGGCTTCCCGGTAGACAACATTAGTCAGCGCTGGCTGGTACTCGACGGACTGATCGCCAAACCTCCCCTGCCAGATGACAGAAAACGGTACCGGTCGACCGCCACGGCTGATGCTCGCATCGACCTCGACGCGGTAGGTGTCTGGATCGAGGTGAAATTCCTTGCGGACGTGAAGTCCATCCCGCCGGAACTCCATAGAGATCGAACTGAGTCTCCGTTCCGCAACAAACAGGGCATTCCTGATCACTTCGTCCGTCGCCTGATCGCCGGTCGCCAGCGACAATGGCCAGCCGAGGCTCGCCCCAACCTCCTGGTTGATCAATTCGAGCGGCTCCCCCTCGGCTCCCTCGTAATCTCTCAATCGCAGGCTCCGCAACGCCCCGCCCTCATTGCTGAAGACAGCGTAATAGAGCCCGGTTTCCAGGGTCAGTTCTTCGCTCCGTTGCGCCTCGATCTCGAGTTGTGAGTCTGACGTCGGTTCCGAAGGATTGCGTTCTTCGAAGGCAGTCGCTGGTGGGACCCGATCCTCCCGGACAGGTGTAGCCTCCGGAGACGCCACCAATGTCTCAGTGTCGGGCGATTCCACGGGTAGCGGAGGCCCACTGAACCGGCTGAACGCGAACAACACCACGAACGACAGCGCGAACGCCAGCAGAATCCGTTTTTCCATTGAGTCTTTCACGGCAGTATCTCTAGCTTACAGGATCGATCCCCCCGGGATGAAAGGGATGGCATCGCAGAACCCGGGCGAGGGCCTTCACCGCCCCGCGGCTTACCCCATACCTTTCAATCGCGTCCCCGGCAAATTCTGAACAGGTGGGAACGAAACGACAAGCCGGACGCAGCCACGGCGACAGGATCCGCCGATACGCAGCAATCGCGCCCAGCGCTACCCTTTGTGCCGTTGTCGGTTCCGAGTGGTCTGTCATGGCATCGTCTGGAGCAGGGACAGGAGCTCGCTTCGAATCTTGGAAAAGTCGCGATTCAGCGCCGACCGTCTCGGATTAACCACTATGTCGAAACCCGCCTGCAAATCAGGCCGGCCGCACCGAAGGATCTCTCGAACCCGCCGGCGAATCCTGTTTCGATCGGGAGCTTTACCTAATTTTCGGGGCGTGGTCAAGCCGAAGCGGCTCAGGTCCATCTCGTTAGGCAGGATGAAAACAACGAACGAGCGCGAGACTTTCTTCTGGCCGGCCTCATAAACCGCCTTAAATTCAGTTGCGGTTCGTAGCCGGCATTCCTTGGGGAAACGGACATCGCCCGGAGAGACCGGATCGCGATCAGTAGTGCTCAACTGACAGCCGTTTTCGTCCCTTCGCACGACGTCTTCTCAGGATGCCGCGACCGGAAGCCGTCTTCATGCGGTGGCGAAACCCGTGCTTCTTGGCGCGTTTTCTATTATTTGGCTGAAATGTCCTCTTTGGCATCAGGCTTTAAGCTCCGTCAAAAACTATAAATTTAACATCGCCGGCACTCGCTGGTCAACCCTACACCTATGATTTCACGCTGGTTATTTAATCATTCACCACACTTTGACGCGTAAATTTTTCGCTTCGTTTACCCGTTGAAAACGCCCTGTCAAAAGTGTTACGCTTCGCCCTCGCAACTGGGAGAAAAAACAACCGTAAATCCCCTGTTTTCCACAGATGTGGAAATTTTCTGTGGAAAACTGTCCCCGCACTCGAACACCCGATATGGACGTCTGGAAACAAGTACTTTCTCTCATCGAATCAAAGGTCAACCAACAAAGTTTCAATACCTGGTACAAACCCACACAGCTGATTCGACACGAAGGTCGAGCACTTTACGTTCGGGTTCCAAACGCATTTTTCCAGGACTGGCTCAACGAACACATGGACGTGGTTGTCGAAGCCGCGGAGGCAGCGGGTATCGGGACAATCGAAGTCGTTTACGTTATCGAACAGAAGCCATCCGCCGAGGTTACGGCCCGGCTTCAGGGACAACTCGACTTTGATTCGGTAGAAAACACCCTGAATTCGAGGTATAGCTTCGAAACTTTCGTCGTGGGTTCATCGAATCAATTTGCGCACGCGGCGGCCCAGGCTGTCGCAGAACGGCCATCAAAGGCCTACAACCCCCTGTTCGTGTATGGCGGCGTCGGTCTCGGAAAAACCCATTTGATGCATGCGATCGGTCGGGAAATCAAGGCCCGGGACAAGTCATTGCGGCTGGCTTATATTTCCACCGAGAAATTCACAAACGAGTTGATCAACGCAATCCGATACGACCGTCTACCAGCGTTCCGGGACCGATACCGGAATCACGATGTGCTGCTGATCGACGACATGCAGTTCATCGCCGGAAAGGAACGCACCCAGGAAGAGTTCTTCCATACCTTCAACGCACTCTACGATATGCACAAGCAGATCGTTATATCCGCGGACTGCCCTCCCCGGGAGATCCCGACACTCGAGGAACGTCTCCATTCGCGGTTCGAGTGGGGCTTGATCGCCGACATTCAGCCACCGGACCTCGAGACCAAGATTGCAATCCTCCGGAAAAAAGCTGAACAGCAGAAGATGCCCCTGCCCGACAACGTCGCGCTATACATCGCGAGCAAGGTCAAATCAAACATCCGGGAACTTGAAGGTGCCCTGATCCGGCTGATCGCGTTCTCTTCTTTAACCGGGTCGGAGATCACGTTGCCGATGGCGCAGGAAACGCTCAGAGATCTTTTCAATCCGGGAGAAAAGCCAATCTCAATCGAGATGATCCAGAAAACGATCTCCGACTACTACGGGCTGCGCGTACAAGAAATAAAATCCAAGAACAACTCCAGGGCGATCACATTGCCCAGGCAGATCTGTATGTACATCTGCAAGCATCTAACCGGGGCATCTCTCCCACAAATTGGACGGGAGTTTGGCGGAAAACACCATACGACGGTCCTCCACTCCGTCTCGAAAATCGAACGATTAAGACAGAACGACAAAGAAATCAATAAGTTAGTTCAGACGCTGATGGATTCATTTAAATAAGGGTGTGGTCCTGTTGTGGAACTCTTGTGAATAAAATAGGGGCGCTGGATTTCCACAGGGGACCCACAGGATGCGTGGCGCGCTCCCCACAGTTCGAGGAGGCTTCAAAGGAAGTGGCTTTAGTGGTTTAGGTTGATTTTCCTACTTGTTCACAGCCATTAAGAATAAAGATATATAAGTTTATTATGGAATTTACTGTAAGAAAGTTCGATCTTCTGCAAGAGCTGACCTTGATTCAAGGTGTCGTTGAACGAAAAACAACGATACCGATTCTCGCTAATGTCCTCGTTCATGCAGAAGAAGACAAGTTGGGCATTCTCGCTACGGACCTCGAGATCGGATTGAAGTCGACCTGCCCTTCGACTGTGACGGTTGGTGGAACAATCACACTCCCGGCGAAGCGTCTGTATGAAATTGTCCGTGCACTTCCCGACAAAGAGATTCGTTTCAAGCAGGGAGACGCCAACTGGATTTCACTGACGTGTGGATCCAGTCGATTTCGTATTGCCGGGCTTCCCAAGGAAGACTTTCCGCTCTTGCCGGATCCCAAGGAAAAGGGGCTTGCCATTCCTTCCGACATCATGGCTCAGCTCATATCCCGCACGATTTATGCCATCAGCACGGAAGATTCCAAGTACACGTTCAGTGGCGCGCTTCTGGTCATGAAGCCAGGCTCGGTGACTATGGTTGCCACGGATGGGCATCGCCTGTCCCACGTTGAAAAGCGCGATGCGATCGATGATGTTTCAGAGGAGACGAAGGTCCTGATACCCAAGAAAGCGATGACCGAATTGCTGCGCATGATCCCTGAGGGCAAGGAAGGCGGCAAAATTCAGTTCTCGCGAGATGAGAACCATTTGTTTTTTGACCTGGGCAGTCGCCTGCTGGTTTCTCGCGTGTTGAGCGGGCAGTTTCCAAATTGGGAGGCCGTGATTCCCCGCAACAACGATCGGACCTTCGTCATTGACCGCGACGAGGTTGCGGCAGCCATTCGACGAGTCGCAATTCTGGCGGATGAGAGGTCTAAGACAGTGCGTTTCGCTGTGTCGACTGGATCGCTTGAAATCGCAGCCAGTCATTCCGAGTTGGGGGAAGCGAATGAGACCCTGGCGATTGAATACGATAAAGAGGGTTTCGAAATAGGGTTCAATCACCAGTATCTCATTGATTTTCTTTCGACAATTCCAGAAACTGAGGTCTCTTTTGAGTTCAAGGACGGAGAAAGCGCGAGCCAGATCCGAGCCCTCCCCAGCGATGATTACAGCAGCCGATACATCGTCATGCCGATGCGTATTTGAAACGAATTCCCATTAGGTCGTATAAATCGTTGTTTGTAATGTAGTTAAAGCCATAAATCCAAGTCTTCGATCGAAGTTCATTCCCATAGCTCTGATTTCCGCCCTCGTATCGCCAAAAGCCTTATTTTTCAGTGAGAAAAACCACCTTTTTCTGTTAAAATAACCACTTGCTTAGGCACTTGGATGCAGTCCGTCACACGGACAACCCGAATCGCTGTCCAGCGATTCGCATTGTTTCCAGTAAACAGATTAATATCAGTGGCTTACGATCAAGAAGCGTGCGGCAGAGGGTTTTCGTACCCTGATGATCACACTTAAGGAAAGAGAATGAGCAACCGGATCGATGTGCCCGACCAGAACGTCGATGTCTCCCCAGACGAAAACGGCACGTACGGAGCGGAACATATCAAAGTCCTCGAGGGCCTGGAGGCCGTCCGCAAACGCCCGGCGATGTACATCGGGTCGACCGCCGCGTCCGGGTTGCACCACCTTGTGTACGAGGTTGTCGACAATTCCATCGACGAAGCACTGGCGGGTTATTGCACCGAAGTTCACGTCTATCTTCACATCGATGACTCCGTGACGGTCGTCGACAACGGTCGCGGTATTCCAACCGAAATGCACCGCGACGGGAAACCGGCGGCCGAAATCGTCCTGACGAAGCTTCACGCGGGTGGGAAGTTCGACAACGACGCCTACAAAGTGTCGGGAGGCCTTCACGGCGTGGGGGTGTCGGTCGTTAACGCGTTATCTGAGAACCTGGAGCTGGAGATCTGGCGTGAAGGTAAGGTTTATGTCCAGAGCTACAAGCGCGGCAACCCCAGCGGCGAACTCGAGACCACGGGGCATACCGATCGCCGCGGCACGAAAATTCGTTTCAAACCCGATGTGGGAATTTTCGACGATACCACCTACTCTTTTGACACGCTGTCCCGGCGGCTGCGCGAGTTGGCGTTTCTGAACAAAGGCCTGCTGATTACGATCGAAGACGAACGCGACGAAAAATCGCACAAGTTTCATTACACCGGCGGCATTGTTTCGTTCGTCGAACACCTCAACAGGAAGAAGACCGGACTTCACGACCAGGTGATTTATTTTTCCGGTGTACGCGATGGCGTCGATCTTGAGATCGCCATGCAGTACAACGACTCCTACCAGGAACAGATTTTCTCGTTTGCCAACAACATCAACACACACGAGGGTGGAACACATCTGAGCGGCTTCAAGGCTGCGATGACGAGAACACTCAACAGCTACGCTGTGTCCAACAAGCTGTTTAAGGATCTCAAAGATAATCTTTCCGGCGACGATGTTCGTGAAGGTTTGATCTGTGTGATCAGCGTGAAACTTGCGCAACCACAGTTTGAGGGCCAAACGAAAACGAAACTGGGGAACAGCGAGGTCAAGGGTATCGTTGAAACGCTCATCAACGAGGGTTTTGGCGCGTTTCTGGAGCAGAACCCGGGTGTAGGTAAGAAAATCATCGGCAAGGCCATCGAGGCTGCACGGGCACGCGATGCCGCCCGCAAGGCAAGGGAACTGGTTCGCCGGAAGGGCGCCCTGGACAGCACCTCACTACCCGGCAAGCTTGCAGACTGCCAGGAACGGTCACCCGAGCTTTCAGAGATCTTCATTGTAGAGGGAGAGTCGGCCGGCGGGTCCGCCAAGCAGGGCCGCGACCGCCGGACACAGGCTATCCTGCCGATCAAGGGAAAGATTCTGAACGTGGAAAAAGCCCGGTACGACAAGATGCTGTCGCACCAGGAAATTATCGCGATGATCACAGCGCTCGGCACGGGCATCGGTCAGGAAGATTTCGACATCGAAAAGCTCCGGTATCACAAGATCATCATCATGACGGACGCAGATGTCGATGGCTCTCATATCCGCACCTTGCTGTTGACCTTCTTCTTCCGACAAATGCCGCAGTTGATGGAACACGGTTATGTCTATATCGCGCAGCCGCCATTGTTCAAGGTCAAGAAGGGCCGGGCCGCCGCGCGGTACATCAAAGACGAAAGGGACATGTCGGCATTTCTACTGAAGAAGGCGGTCGAAAACGCCACCCTGAGCGTAGGAAAATCAGGGGAGGGAGCCGGGCGAGTCCTTGAAGGTCAGGATCTTAGCGCTTTTCTCGACCGGCTCATGGAGATTGCCCGTGTGTTCGCCCGTGTGGATCGCCATTTTCGGGACCACCGGATCGTCGACTTGTTGCTCGAATCCGAAGTCGGCGACCGTGAGTACCTCGGGGCGAAGGCGAAGATGAACGAGCTGGCCAGGAAGATTTCGACGCTCGGCTATACGACGACGCTTGCAACCGACGAGGAGCATAGCGTCCACAAGATTGTTTTTCGGCATGGCAGTTCCATTGAGCGCGAGATCGGGTATGCGGAAATCTCAAGCGCGGAGTACCAGCGTCTGGTCCAACTGCATCAGGCAAGCGGGGAGTGGGACCGACCGCCGTTCACCGTGAAGACGGACAAGTCGACGGTCCAGCTCGAGGACCGGCAGGAACTGTTGGACCACATACTGGTTGTCGGGAAGCGAGACCTCCAGATCCAAAGATACAAAGGGCTGGGAGAAATGAACCCCGATCAGCTGTGGGAAACAACGATGGACCCCGAGAAGCGGCGATTGCTTCAGGTCCAGGTCAACGATGCCGTCGGCAGTGATGAAATATTCAGCATTTTGATGGGTGATGCGGTCGAACCGCGCAGGCAGTTCATTCAGGACAACGCTCTGGATGTGAAAAACCTGGACGTCTAGACGCACCTGTAGACCCGTAGCTCAACCAGGGACAATCCGAGCAAAATGGCAGAAGAGCAGACACCTCCCGGATCGAATCACATTCCTGTAAATATTGAAGACGAGATGCGCCGGTCGTACCTCGACTACGCAATGAGCGTCATCATCGGCAGGGCACTACCCGATGTTCGCGACGGCTTGAAACCGGTCCACCGCCGGATCCTGTTCGGCATGCGCGAGATGGGTCTGGCTTCGAATCGTCCGTATCGGAAGTGTGCGAAAATCGTCGGTGAAGTGATGGGGAACTATCACCCCCATGGTGACAGCCCGATCTATGACTCCGTGGTGCGGATGGCCCAGCATTTTTCGTACCGATATCCACTCGTGGACGGACAGGGAAATTTCGGGTCCGTTGATGGTGATCCGCCGGCGGCGATGCGGTACACCGAAGCGCGGATGCAGGCGCTGTCGGAGGCTCTGCTCGAAGACATCGACAAGGATACCGTCGATTTTGTCGCCACCTACGATGAATCCGGGACCGAGCCTTCCTACCTTCCGGCGAGAGTTCCGAACCTCCTGGTGAATGGCTCCGGTGGTATTGCGGTGGGGATGGCGACAAACATGCCACCGCACAACCTCCGGGAGATCTGCGACGCGGTTATTCACCTCATCAACAAGAAGAGCGCCACTTATGAGGAAATCGCGGAGATGGTCCCCGGTCCGGACTTCCCGACCGCCGGCTTCATTTATGGGCGCAGCGGTATCCAGCAGGCGCACAGGGAGGGACGCGGTCAGATCACGATGCGTGCCCGGGCAATAATCGAACCGTTTGGCAAGGACCGCCATGCCATCATCATCACCGAACTGCCCTACCAGGTGAACAAGGCTCGATTGATCGAAAAGATCGCCGAACTCGTCAACAACAAAAAGATCGAGGGGATATCCGATATCCGCGACGAAAGCGACCGGGACGGTATCCGTGTGGCGATCGAGCTCAAACGTGGGGAGCAGCCGACCATTATCCTGAACAAGCTCTACAAGCAGACGGCGATGCAGTCGACCTTCGGGGTCATCAACCTGGCGATTGTCAACGGCCAGCCCCGAGTTCTGACTCTTGTGCAGCTCCTCCGGCATTTCATCGACCACCGGATCGACGTGGTTCGGCGCCGCACACAGTTCTTGTTACGACAGGCCGAAGAGCGTGCGCACATCCTGGAAGGGCTCCAGAAAGCGCTGGATCACATCGACGAGGTGATCAAGCTGATCCGCGCCGCCGGATCGCCCGCTGAAGCCAGGGACGGGTTGATCGACCGGTTTGAGTTTTCCGAGCGTCAGACCAAGGCGATTCTGGAAATGCAACTCCAGCGCCTGACCAACCTCGAGCGCCAGAAAATCGAAGACGAGATGAAGGGTCTACGCGAAAAGATCGCCGACTACAGGGAAATCCTCGCGAACGAGAACAGGTTACGCCAGGTGATCATCCGGGAGCTGAAAGAGATACAGAAGAAATTCGGGGACGACCGTCGCACCGAAATTGTGGAGGAGGAAGCCGAACTCAGCATCGAAGACCTCATTGCCGACGAAGACGCCGTAATCACCCTCTCCCACACCGGATACATCAAACGTACGCCGCTGGCAACCTACCGGAATCAGAGCCGCGGAGGTAAGGGCCGGATCGGTATGAAGACTCGTGAAGAAGACATCGTCACGAAAATGTATGTTGCCAGCACGCACAGCTACATACTGGTTTTCACCGATCGCGGGAAATTGCACTGGCTCAAGGTTTACGAGATACCGGACGTGGGTGCGAGCGCTCGGGGGAAGGCGATCGTCAACCTGGTGAACATTTCGCCAGGTGAAAAGGTGGCCGCGGTCGTTTCGGTACGTGGTTTTGAGGATGCGTCTTCCGTGATCATGGCCACACGAAAAGGACAGGTGAAGAAGACGTCGCTGACGGCCTTCAGCAACCCGAGAGCACGCGGGATCATCGCGATGAGCCTCCCGGAGGAAGATGAACTGATTGCGGTCCAGCTCATTACCGGCGATGAAACGATCGTCCTGGGAACCCACAAGGGACTCTCGATCCGATTCAGCCACGAAGATGTCCGTCAGATGGGTCGCGTGGCCTATGGCGTTCGCGGCATCCGGCTCACCAAGGACGATTACATCGTCGGAATGATCAGTGCCGACGAGTCTGGCAATGTCTTGAGCGTCACCGAGCGAGGCTTCGGGAAGCGGACGAGGATCCGCGAATACCGCATTCAGACCCGCGGCGGGAAAGGCATCATCAACGTGAAAACCACGAAGAGGAACGGCAAGGTCGTGGCTCTCATGCAGGTAACGGACGATTCCGGCTTGATGGTCATCACCAAGAATGGAAAGCTTATCCGCGTCCGAGCGACCGGGATGAGAAAGGTCGGCCGCAGCACGCAGGGCGTGAAACTCATCAACCTTGGTGAGGATGACTATGTCGCCGCTGCGACGCTGGTCGAAAGCGACAACGGCGCGGTCCAGGAGATGCTGCCCCAAGAAGACGGACCAACGGTTCACTAAATCAAAGCTAGGAGCCCGTCGCTGAACCAACGGCAACAATTGACTTCACTGACGAACTCCCATTAACATTCCAGCCTTCAGATTCCAGGGTATTTTTTCCTGCCGGCGGGCTATTTTTCGGCGGCCGAAAAGGAGCATCGACCATGCTTTTTCTGAAGCGAGTGGTGACGGGTTGTTTTCTGGTTTTCGTTACAGCGAACTTTCTGGCTGCCGGCGCCCCCCAGGAGGTGTCCGAGCGGGCGTATGTGGTCGAGGGGTTGTCGGGGCCGGCGGAGATCCTGGTCGACCGGTGGGGCGTTCCGCACATATACGCTCGAACTCAGTTACGACGCCTTTTTCGTTCAGGGGTTCAACGCGGCCAGGGATCGGTTGTGGCAACTCGACATCTGGCGGAGACGAGGCCTGGGGGAACTGTCCGAAGTGTTCGGTCCGGGTTTTGTGGAGCAGGATCGGGCGGCACGCTTGTTCCTTTACCGCAGTGACATGTACACGGAGTGGCTCGCATATGGCTCCGACGCCAAACGAATAGCGACTGCTTATGTGGCTGGCGTGAATGCCTATATCGAACTGGCAAAAGAAGATCCGGACCTCATGCCCTGGGAGTTCACGTTCCTGGACTATGAGCCGGCGTCCTGGTCTCCGGAAGACACGGTACGCGTCCGGAGCCATGGCCTGGTCCGGAACGTCGCGAACGAGGTCCGGCGAGCGCTCTTTGTTCGGGACAACAGTCTCGAGGCAGACGCGATAAGGTCGCCCCTCTCGCCGGATTGGAAGACAACGATTCCCGAAGGGCTCGACCTCGACATAATTCCCAGCGACGTCCTCGACGTGTACCGGCTCGCAACCCGTGGCGTGAACTTCACACCGGAGAGCTTGAAGATTGTGCTTGGCGACCCCCGCCCCCGCCCCAGAGTCGAACCCGCCGTCGAGGATCCAGTCGCGGATTCGGACGCCATCGGAAGCAACAACTGGGTCGTTTCACCACGTTTGACCGCAACCGGGCGTCCCCTCCTGGCCAACGATCCGCATCGGGGCCAGTCCGTGCCGTCGCTTCGCTATCTCGTCCACCTTGTGGCGCCCGGCCTGAACGTCATCGGTGCGGGCGAGCCCGCGCTGCCGGGAATCTCCATCGGACATAACGAGCGCGTCGCGTTCGGTCTGACGATCTTTTCAATCGACCAGGAAGATCTGTACGTTTACGCCACAAGCCCCGTAAATCCCAGTGAATACAGGTACATGAACGGTTGGGAACCCATGGAGACCGTCGAGGAAACGATCCCGGTTCGCGGCCAGGCGCCGGTGACGGTAACCTTGAAGTTTACCCGCCATGGACCCGTCATCTACGAGGATCCCGGGAGAAGGTCCGCGTTTGCGGTTCGGGCCGCATGGCTTGAGCCCGGGATGGCGCCGTACTTCGGAAGCGTCGAATATATGCGGGCGGAGAACTGGGACGAGTTTCTCGCCGCAATGAATCGATGGGGCGCTCCGTCGGAAAATCAGGTCTACGCGGATGTTGACGGCAACATCGGTTGGAAGCCCGGGGGCCGAGCTCCGGTTCGACCAAACTGGGACGGCTTGATGCCGGTTCCCGGCGACGGCCGGTTCGAGTGGAACGGGTTTTGGGACATGGACCAGTTACCGGTGGAACACAACCCGGAACGCGGCTGGTCGGCGACCGCCAACGAGATGAACCTGCCCGCGGACTATCCCTATCGGGAACGCAAGCTCGGCTTCGAGTGGTCGAATCCATCGCGCAAGGAGCGTATCAGCCAGGTCCTGTCGGCCGCCTCGAACGTTACGGTTGCGGACATGCTGAAGCTCCAGACCGACCACGTTTCGGTTGCTGCCCAACGCATGAAACCGACACTGTTGGCCGTTGCTTCTTCTGACCCCAGAATTGCTGCCGCTCTCCGACTTCTCAACGACTGGAATCTGGTCATGGAAAACGATTCCCCCGCTGCCGCGCTCTTCACCGTTTGGTTTGGTCGCTTCGGCCGCGCGCTCTTCCCGAAAGGGGTGACCGATGACATCGCGTCCGTGATCCGGAATCCGAACCAGCTGATTGTCCTCGACATGGTGGACAATCCGCAGAACTGGTTCGATACCGACCCGGAAGGAACCGTCAAGAGTGCCGTTCTGGAGTCGCTGGCGGGGGCCGTCGATGCGCTCGAAGAACGCTTCGGTCCGGATCCCGCCGCGTGGCGCTATGGCGAGTACAACCGCATGGGGTTGGAGCATCCCTTGTCGGACGTTGTTGACGCCGCCACGCGTGCCCGTATCGACATCGTGCCGGAAGAGAAATGTTCCGCCGGGGGGACAGTCGGTACGACAAACGCATCCTGGCGGCAGATTCTCGATGTTGGGAACTGGGACGCGGCTATAGCGATGAGTAACCCCGGACAATCGGGCGATCCGGACAGCCCGTTCTACAGGAACCTCTGGGATCCGTGGAGGAATTGCGAGGCGTTCCCGTTGCTCTACAGCAGAGACAAAATCGAGCCGGAAACGCGCATACGGATTCAGCTGACACCCAAGTCGTAGTCAGTGGTCAGTGGCCAGTTGACCGGTCTCCCCTACTGACCACTGACCTGACCACATCGAACGCCACGCGCGGGGCGGACCACGCCAGACGTTTTTTCAGGTCGGCGTAAGGCTGGCTGCCGGCAATCAGGTCTGCGAGCACCGCCTGGACTGTCGGGCTTCGCCGTGCCAGTTGGACCATCCGTTTCCGGAAGTCCACACCTAAGAATCGTCCGCGATAGAATCGGCGGTACATTCTCGAGGCCCGCTCCAGCTCCCCGAAGCAATCCGTTTTCAAGGCTTGGGAATAGCCCGAAGCATCGGGCAGGGTGTCGGCAAGAATTTGAGCGGACCGGAACGCGTAATAGATTCCCTCCCCCGTGATCGGGTCCACCAGCCCGGCCGCATCGCCGATCAAAGCCCAACCATCACCCGCAACGGTGTTGCCGTCCCACGACCGAGGAGCGAGGCAGGGTACCGGTGCGCTGTAGAATTCCGCGCGCTGCATCACGTCCGAGCCCAGATCCGCTTCGATGAAGTTCGACAGCAATGCCTTGCCGCGGGACGTCCAGCCGGGCTCGGCACGTGTGATCAGCCCGTAGGAGAGGTGGTCGGGCCTCGGAAAGGACCACAAGTAGCCCTCCAACGACCGGAGGAAAAAGATCTTCATGTGTGAGCTCGTCTCTCCGGGAATGAAATATCCGAGAGTTACGCTGAGGTCGGTGCTTGAAATCGGTGACGACACACTTCGGCGCACAAAACTTGTCGCGCCGTCGGCTCCGACGACAAAATCGGCTTCGAGCACCGATTCCCGCGTATGGATCATCCATCTCGAGTTCTTCCGGGTGAGCCGCATGACACGTCCCTTGATGAAGTGCACGCCGGTGCCTTCGGCTTCCTTTAAAAGGTTGATTCCGAGCTGTTTGCGAGAAACTACGGCCAGAGTAGACGTGGGTATGAGCCTGGCCGAAGCCTCGTCGCCGAAATATACCGAGATACGGTCGATCAGCTGGAGTGGAAGCGGGTCCTTCAGGCTTCCGGTCAGTTCAAGCGCTCTTGTAGTCAGTCCCCCACCGCACGGCTTTTCCCAGGGCCCCTGCGCGTCGATGAGAGTCGTTTCGTGACCCCCGAGCGCTAACAACCGGGACACGAGGCAGCCCGATGGACCGCTTCCGATGACAACAATCTGCATGGAATCCGTAAGACGTTTGGTAAAATCCGGCGTCTATTCTAACACGGGAAAACCCACGTAAGTTCAAGCGGGTACGAGAGTTCAGCCGAGCTCGGCGCATCTTTTCACCCTGGTCGGGCGGCGAAACTCCTAAGTTTCGCCGCGTGTGTGGGCGATACAGGTCATAGGAGGTCCCGATGATCGAGCAAACCACAAGCCACATACCTGAGAGTCACGAGATTCGACCTCTTTTCCGCGCTTTGACCGAACGTGGGATGGACGTGGCCAACGTTCACGACGACGACGCGGTGCGCTACATCAGCAATCTGTTGACGGAATTTACCCAGATGGAAAATACCTATCGTGTTCGCGACGCGCATGGTCAGGGGCTCGAATACGTTTCCGATCTCCTCGCCGCAGCGGAACAGGCCTCCGATCCGGCAACTTGCCGTGATCATCACAAGCATCTGGCGGATTTGACACTGTTCATGCTGGGCCTCTTCCCGGAACGGTTCGAGCGGTCGAGACGCGCCAGGAGCGCCGAGTGCTACGCCGAACAGGGTCGTCGTTCCTACAACATCGTCGCCGAGATGGACGCGAGCCAATCGGATCCAGCGGTCTACCGCAGGCTGTCGGACCGCTTCGAGCAATATGTGCTTGGCTTGAACTGGGTTCACCTGTACATCAACGACCCGTTCTTTCAGTACATGTTCCGTGAGTTTGGGATCTCGTAGGGAGCGTCGTTTCAGGAGTTCAACCCGGAGCCGCGGAGAACGCGGAACGCGGGCAGGTATTTTACGCCACGTGGTAGAATAAACACCTCCGTGGCCACGAAGATCTCAATCGTTCAATATCTGAACTCGGTTCCGCTCTGCTGGGGCATTCTCGAAGGCTCCGCCCAAGACGCCTTCGATCCCGTCTTCAGCACCCCCGCCGAATGTGCCGACCAGCTTGCAGCCGGTACTGTCGATGTCGGCCTGATCCCATCCATCGAATATCAACGCATTCCGGGATGTCGAATCATTCCGGGACCCGTGATAGCCTCGCTCAATCGAGTTCAGAGCGTGATCCTGCTCAGCATGGTGCCCCTGTTCCAGATTCGACGGATTGCTTTCGATCGAGCTTCCCGGGCGTCGGTAGCGCTAACTCAGATCATCTTGCAGAAGTCTTATGGGACCCGGCCCGAGTTTCATGCGGCGGATGCGGACCCGGTGCGAATGCTCGCTGATCACGACGCGGCCCTGATCATCGGTGACGCCGCACTACGGTATCAGGCGTCCAACATGCTTCCGGACTCGGAGAAGCAGACGGATCTTATCCGGGACGGGGCGGAGCCGGTTTATGTCTTTGACTTGATGGAGAGGTGGAATAACCTGACCGGCTTGCCGTTCGTCTTCGCTTTTTGGGCTGCGCGAAAGGGTTTTGGCGACAAGGCCGTCGTGGAGCGACTCATCGAATCCCGCGCCTTTGGCCTGGCGAACCTTGACGCCATCGCGGACCGTTACGCTACGGAAATGGAACTGGAGAAAGACTTTGTCCTCCGCTACATCGAGAGGCACGTGTACTATCACATGGATTCGGACTGTGTGGAAGCCATCCGTCTGTTTCACGAGTTCGCTCGCGAGGTGGGAGCCATCAAATCGGTGCGAGGCATTGAATTCCTGTGAGAAGCGTTTCCGAAATACTTCAAGCCGTTGCCGAAGGCGACCGTGTTCGCGAGGATGAAGCCGTCCGCCTTTTTGAGGAAGCGGATTTACTCGACCTGGGCTCCGCGGCCGACCGAATTCGCGAGAGGCGTCATCCCGACGGGGTCATCAGTTACATCATCGACCGAAACGTCAACTACACGAACGTCTGCAAGGAATTCTGCAGTTTCTGTGCCTTCTATCGGATCAAAGACGATCCCGAAGCCTATGTCCTCTCGAACGAAGTCATATACCAGAAGATGCAGGAAACGCTCGATCGCGGCGGTACCGGAATTCTGATGCAGGGCGGCGTCCACCCGGACCTCAAGATCGACTATTACGAAGAGCTTTTGAGCGGAATGCGGGAACGATTTCCGGATCTTCGCCGCCATTGCTTTTCGCCTCCGGAAATTCTCAATATCGCGCGCGTGTCGCATCTCGACGTGGCGGAAACTTTCAGGCGTCTCAAAGCAGCCGGCCTGGATTCGATGCCCGGGGGCGGCGGAGAAATCCTCGACGACGAGATCCGGGAAGACATCAGTCCTCTAAAGTGCACCACTGAAGAATGGCTGATGGTCCACCGCGTGGCTCATGCCGAAGGTTTGCGTACAACGGCCACGATGATGGTCGGCGTCGGCGAAACGCTCCAACACCGCTTTCGGCACCTTCAGCGGCTCCGGGCCCTGCAGGACGAGACGGGAGGGTTCACGGCCTTCATTCCCTGGACCTTTCAGAAAGAGAACACACCGCTGGGCGAACGCGACCTTCCGGAGGTCACCGCCACCGAGTATCTTCGGCTTCTTGCATTGTGCCGGATCTATCTCGACAACTTTGACAACATCCAGGTTTCCTGGCTGACGGTTGGATTGAAGCTGGGATCGGTCGCCCTCCGATTCGGTGTTAACGATATGGGGAGCATCATGATCGAGGAAAACGTGATCAGTGCCGCCGGAGCCTATCACCGGGCGACCGACGAAACGCTTCGCCGCGTGATCTCCGATGCGGGATTCACCCCGAGACAAAGAACGACGCTGTACGAAACCTACGTCAGATAGCCAGGGCATCGTCTGAAGTGCCGGCTCTTCTGCCGTCGCTTTTACGATGACTGCTCAGAAACAAGCACGGCGCAGCCTACCGGTTCCCTTGTATCTGGAATTTCAGATGTGTCAGGGTGGCTGTTCCCCCGGGAGAGATCGTAACCACGAACAGGTTGTCGTACTCTTCACCGGTGTTCGGAACCGGACTGACGCCGAGGGCTTCTGCGATGGGTGAGATCGTATTCGAATGTCCCGCAACCAGCACGGCCTAGCCTACATGATCGCTCTTGATCCGCGCGGCCACTTCCTCGACAGTGTCATACAGCGTGATCGCGATGCCTTCTATATCGGCGTAGTTGTTCACGGTTTCCCGCGTTCGCGTCGTGTCCGTAGAGAATACGGCGGACACCCCTGAGACGCGGAGCATATGGGCCAGCGTTTCCGCCCTTCTTTCTCCTTCCGCCGAGAGGGGCGAATCGCCCGGAACATCCGCTCTCTCTGCATGGCGTACGATGAACACCGTCGTCGCGCCGGTCTGGGCCGCCGCCCCCTCGAGCGCAGCGACGATCCCGAGGCATACGGCGAAAGCGATGAAGAAATCCGTTCGTTTCATTCTTACCTTGTCGACCCGCGGCCCGGCTGCTATGCGGGCCACAGCCATCCGAACACTCCTCCGGTCAGCAGCGCGTAGACGAGACCGTCAAAGCTGGTCTTCAAGGTCATACCCCAGCCCCGTTTGTACCAGATGGAGTTCTGAAAGAGCGCCAGGGCGTATCCCATGAAGGCAGCCGTGGAGATGAAGCGAAACACAGCCATGTAGTCGGCGCCGGGACCCAGAGCACGACTCGTGAGGTAGGCGGCAAAGACCCCGACCACGACGGAGTAGGCAAACCACTGAATCAGACTCGCCCCCATCGCCGGTGGGCCACTCGGAATCACCGTCATGAAGGCGACCGGTCCTTTCGTCGACTTCTCGACAAAATCGGACGATTTCATTTCTTCGGGACTGTCCGGGCAGGGGATCACGTAATCGCCCGGAGGGATGCCGACTTTGCGAAGCGAGTCCATGACCTGGTCTTCGTCAGGCACCTTCCCGAAGTCCGACCGGTGGTATGTGAGAAACATGTGGATGATGGAACTGGCCACGAAGACGATCACCGAGGAAAGCAGTATGGGGAGCCAGAGCGACAACAAGGAAACCATGTATCACCTCCTGGATTCTCGAACGATCTACCTTGAACTCGTGGGGGTTACGGCGACCGTGGAATCCTAGCGCCGCACGGTAGCTGTGTCAACCGCCCGGGCTCGAGAGTGCTCGAGAGGGCGAGAAGGGTCCAGACGGAGGTTCGCGGAATGACGTCTCTCTCTATTGCCGGACTCGCTTTTCCTCCAGGTATTCCTGTTCGGTGTTCACATCCCAGAGATTGTGATCCGCTCCCAGATAATTGCGAGCGGCGAGCAGCCCGGTGAGTATCGAATGATCCTGGTTGTTGTATTTGAACATTCCGCCTCGGCCGATCAGCGTCACGTTGTCGAGTGTATCCACATACTTCCTTATCTTTTCGAATTCCGGTTCGTGTCCGACGTAGTAGACAGGGTAGCTGTCCTTTTCGCGGACAACGAAGCCGTCGTCGATTTCATGCGGTCGAATCAGCCCGAGTTTGTCCAGTTCCTCCGACGCAAACTGGATCAGTGCGGCATCGTCCATCTTCCAGAGGTCCTCGTCGGCGAACGCAAAGTACTCGACCGAGACACACGTCCCTCGCTCATCCGCCAACATGTCCTTCGAGAAGTTCCCATAATCGGCGATCCTGGCGATTTTCACCTCCGGGGAATGAACATAGATCCAGTTATCCGGAAACGCGCTGGGTCGATTCAAGATGAGGTTCACGGTAATGTGGTCGCGGTAGTAGAGGGCCCGTGCGGCCTTGAGGACCTCGTCCGGGGGAGGCGGATCCAGCTTCAAGATGAACTCGGTCAGCGGAATAGACGAAAAGAGGTGCTCGACTTCGACGTTCTGTGATGGTTCGTCGCCGCCCCAGGCACGCACCACGCGACTTCCCTGCCGCAGAAAACGTGTCGCCGCGGTGTCCGTCATGATCGTCGAGCCCCCCGCCCGGATCAGTTCAGACATCTTTTCGTAAACCAGCCCGGCGCCGGTTCGGGGGTAATCGAAAGCATCGATCAACGTCTTGATCTGCTTCTTGCCCCGGCGTTGACCAAAAAGCGCGGTCCTGATCGCACTCGGGAGACTCAACCCCTTGATTCTTTGAGCCGCCCATTCCGACCCTATTTCCGTACAGGGCAACCCCCAGACCTTTTCGGTGTAGGTCTTGAAGAAAATGCGGTAAAGGACCTTGCCGAACTTCCTGATTATCCAATCCTCGAAATTCCGGGCCGGCGTCCCGCTACGCCCCCACTGGGCCGCCAGATAGCTCAGCCCGGCCTTGAAGCTGGTGTATAACCCCAGCCCCCTCAGCGCGTTCAGCGGCTTGATCGGATATTCGAAGAACTTGTTCTTGTAATAGATGCGGGTCAGTCGGTCGACACGGACGACATCGGGCGCGAGAATGTCGTGCCAGAGCTTGTCGACCTCGTCGTTTTTTGTATAAAAGCGATGGGGGCCGATGTCGAATCGGTATCCCTTGTAGGCGATGGTGCGACACAGTCCGCCGATGGCATCGTTCTTGTCCCAGACCAGCGAGCGACGTCCGTGTCGCATGAACTCGTACGCACAGCTGAGTCCGGCGGGACCGCCGCCAAGAATGAGGAGGTGTTTGGAAACCGTCAAGTTTTGGCCACGTTTCGACGCCGGAATCCAAGACTATCATAGAGCATCATCCACCCTGATCCGGCAAGGACGGATAATGTCGGGCCCATCGGAACGCGGAATCGGGAGTAGGTTTCCGCGCCAATGGAAAGCAACGTGAAATATCCCAGGACCACGACCAAAAGGACGAAAAACTCCCGTGCCCGTCCTTGGCCCCGTAAGAACGCCACGATCGCAACAAGGACTCCAAGGTACAACAGGGCCAGGTAAAACAGCGCCCATATCTTGACGCCTGTGATCCAGAAAGGCCCTTCTGTTCCGAGCAACTCTCCGACGCCGTTGCGGATCACGGTTACGAGACTGCCGGGTGTCCGTTCCCCGGGCATGGGCCGGCCGGTCGGGCCGAGGTTGTTGATGTCGGCGTTTGAGATGCCCAGATACAGCTTGACCAGACCATCCACGGCCTGACGGAAGGTGAGAAGCGGATGCGCGGCCAGGATTCGAATCCCCTCGGACCCCATCCAGACCGCGATTTCTCCTTCATTCATACCGCGCTCGTTCTGCACCCGATCCCTGGTTTGCCGAAACTCGGACTGCACCTGATCCAGGCTCCGGCCGCTCAGCCGGGCAGTGTTCCAGGCTGCGCGATATTCATAGAGGTTGATCGAAGAGGTCGTGGGGAAGAATAACTGGTCCGTCTGGACATAGTTACGTGCGACCCACAGGAGGGGGAGAAACAGCGATCCGGCCACGAAGACAGCGACGGGCGTCTGCCAGCGGCGACGTTTCCTTACCAACGTCACGCCCATCCAGACCGCGACGGGAACAAACAGGAACACACCTACGGGCCTGCACAAAGCCACGAGGGAAAAACCGACGCCGACTGCCGCTGTCTCGGGCAGTCCGGAGTTCTTCCTGGAAATTCCGAACAATCCGGCAATTGCGGCCGTGAGCAGGAACGTGAAGAGAGAGTCCGCCAGAAGCTGACTCGAAGAGATCGCACCCGTGAGGTCCGCCCCATGAAGAGAAGCGCCACAATCGCGGCGCTCATTCCGAAAGCGGCGCCTGCAACGTAGAACATCAGAGCCACGGTGGCGAGTGAGACGATAATCTGCACCAGAGCAATGACCGCCGGATTCGAAGATACGACCTTGCTCACGGCCGCAAGAAAGACGGGATAGATTGGGGTTCGGGCGAAACTCGGAAACGCCCCGTCTTCGAGCAGTCGTTCGCCCGGTGCCAGGTAGGTGACCGTGTCGGGCTGAACGAACGCGTCTGGATGTTGAAGATAGGCGTACCACACGGCGAGGCGGACCGTCAGGGCGAGTCCCAGCAGGAGGAAGACGGGGATTCTGTGCGGCTTCACCATCTTGAGAGATCCTGCACGATTTTCGAGCGGATCGCCAGCTTTGCGGCGTCAGACCGTTTCCTGGACTAGCGTACTGAGTGCGAAGGCGAGGAACAGCAGCCCGTTATAGGCGGTGTGGACGATCAGGGGAGGGATCATGGATCCAGTTCGTTCGCGAAGATCGGAGAGAACATACCCGACGGCGAAGATCATGAGCATACCCGCATAGCTTCCCAGTAGTTGCGGAATGTGCAGCAGCGCAAAGAGAAGGGCGGTCGTTCGAACAGTGATGGAACTCCCACCAATTTCTTCCAGTACCCGAAAGAGAATTCCCCGAAAGATCATTTCCTCGAGAAACGGAGCGATGCCGACGCCGAAAATCGCAAACGCCATGACTGCCTGAGGGGTGTTGAGCAACCGTTCGATTGGAGGGCTGCTGCTTGGAGGAAACAGTACGCCAACCACCATGGCTAAGAACGCCAGGCCCGCCCCCCTCACGACGAGCGAAGCGTTAGTTGCCTCGTAGCGCCGCCGCCAGCGCATTTCCTCAAAGAACCGACGTCCGTATACGAAGCGCACCACGGCGGCTGCCAGGCCAATGAAGGCCAGGTTCGCAAACAGAGTTCCCGCCAGCGCCCGCATGGCATCAGCGCTCTCACCCCGGAAAGAGATCAGGGTGACCACCCCGAGTGCAACCAACTGCAAAAGCAAGAAGCCAATGACGAAGCCGCCCAGGGTCAGTATGAAAACCGCGACGTCCCAACTGGTCCAGGAAATGCGCGCTTGGGGTGCCCCAAGCGGTGTGATCGGTTCTTCGCTCGAGGGGTTTTCAGTCACCACGGGCTCCTAGTCCGACTGCTTCAGCGCCGCGGCAATCAGCGGAAGCATGATCTCATGGTGGCCGGTCAGTGCAATGGCCTGACCACCCCCTTGGGTCGGCCGTTTGAGTACGTTCTGGGTGGGCCGGTAGTGTTGGATGAAATCCAGATTTGCCGTCGTGAACCCGGTCAGCGAACCACCCAGGTTTCGAACGACCGAGACTGCTTTGAGGAAGACCTCCGGTAGGATCACCGCGGACCCCACGTTCACGTAGACTCCCCCTCCGTCCAGTCCCTTGGTCAGTTCGCACAAGAGCTTGAAGTCTCGCATCGTCCCCTCGCCCAGCTTTTCCCCTGAAGCGGACGGGTGGATGTGGGTGATGTCGGTGCCTATAGCCAGATGGACGGTCACCGGAATCGATCGTGAATATGCCTCTGCGAGGACGCTGGCGTCGCGATGCTTGAACGGGATGTCTCGACCGGACTCGACGATAAAACGCCCGATGCTCTCTCCGATCCCGATTCCGTCCATCGCTCCCCGGTTGATCGCGACGTTGACGTATTCGCCGGTTTCCCGCGCCATGCCGAATCGACCCGAACCCAGTTCGTTTTCGACTTCTTCAGAAGTCGATCCTTCAAATGCAATTTCAAAATCATGAATCGCGGCCGCGCCGTTCATTGCGATGCCGCTGACGAACCCGTCGCGCATCAACTCCACCATGGTCGGCCCCAGGCCGCACTTGATGACATGGCCCCCCATACCCCAGATCACAGCTTTTTCGGATGTCCGCGCCGATCGAATCGCGGCAATGAGGTTCCGCAACCGTTCGGCCCCGAGAATTCCAGGGAGCTTCTCTATGAAGTCCCCGACCGAATCGTCCGCACTGGAGGGCTTGGCAAAAAGGCCGACGTGTACCTTGCTGGTCCGATCGCCGATCGGGTAGGTGGAGACGTCGTCGAACTCCAGGGGACGGATTGGATACTTCGATTCGGACATTAGTCTTGGATCGCTTGATGAGCGCTGGTTCCCCGGCCGGTCGGCTATTATGCTTTTTTCTTCGAACGCCCGCGTGCCGTGCTTCGGACCCGACCGTTGGAGAGGACCTTGGAAAGGGCTCTCCCCGTGTAAGACCGCTTGGATCGGGCGACCTGTTCCGGTGTTCCGAGAGCCACCACACGACCGCCGCGGTCCCCGCCGTCCGGTCCCAGATCGACGACCCAATCGGCGGTCTTGATGACGTCCAGATGATGCTCGATTATGATCACCGTGTTTCCCAGGCCTGTCAACCGGTTCAGAACGTCCAGGAGCTTTCGCACGTCGTCGAAATGCAGACCCGTCGTCGGTTCGTCCAGGATGTAGAGTGTTTTGCCGGTTGCCCGTTTGCTGAGCTCTTTCGCCAGCTTGATACGCTGGGCCTCACCACCAGACAGCGTCGTCGACGATTGCCCGAGGCAGACATAACCCAGCCCGACGTCCATCAACGTCTGGAGCTTTGCATAAACCTGAGGGATATTTTCGAGCACCCCAAGTGACTGTTCGACGGTGGCGCCGAGGAGTTCCGAGATCGACATTCCGCGGTAACGGATCGCGAGAGTTTCGCTGTTGTAGCGTTTTCCACGACAGACTTCACACGAGACATAGACGTCGGGCAGGAAACTCATTTCGATCTTCCGGAGGCCATCACCTCTGCAGGCCTCGCACCGCCCACCCTTGACGTTGAAACTGAATCGGCCGGCCTTGTAGCCGCGTGCGCGCGACTCCGGCATCATCGCGTAGAGTTCCCGAATGGGCGTGAACATTCCGGTGTAGGTCGCCGGATTGGATCTGGGAGTGCGGCCGATCGGTGACTGATCGATCTCGATCACCTTGTCGATGTGTTCCATCCCACCGATCTTGAGATGACTCCCGGGTTCGTCCAGCGAGCGGTACAGCTTGCGCGCCATCGCCTTGTATAGGATGTCGTTGACCAGCGTCGACTTGCCGGATCCAGAAACCCCGGTCACGACCGTCATCAGCCCGAGGGGGAACGACACATCGATGTCCCGCAGATTGTGTTGGGAGCACCCGGTCACGCTCAGTACCTTTTCCGTGGCCTTCCGGCGCTTCGCCGGGGTCGGAATCCTCTCCCGCCGGGACAAGTATTGCCCCGTCCGGCTTTCGGAGACCTTGGCGATCGCATTCGGCGTCCCGAACGCGACAACTTTGCCGCCGGCGGTCCCGGCGCCAGGCCCGAGGTCTACCACGTAGTCCGCCTTCCGGATCGTGTCTTCGTCGTGCTCCACGACGATCACCGTGTTGCCGAGGTCTCTGAGCGCTTCCAGCGTTTCGAGCAAGCGGGAGTTGTCCTTGTGGTGGAGCCCGATGGAAGGCTCGTCCAGAACATAGAGGACCCCGCGCAACTTCGATCCGATCTGGGTTGCCAGCCGGATTCGCTGGCTTTCTCCGCCCGACAGCGTGTTGGCGGCTCGGTCCAGGCTGAGGTAATCCAGGCCGACTGCGCTCAGAAAGTCCAGCCGCTCATGGATTTCACGGATTACACGTCCGGCAATCTGCAGGTCCCGCCCGGTCGGTGTCAGGTCGGAAAAGAAAGCCACTGTCTTCTTGATCGGCCATGAAACGATGTCGGAGATCGTCCGTCCGTCGACCGTCACCGACAGGCTTTCCGGCCTCAATCGCCGCCCCTCACATTCAGAGCATGGCTTGGTGCCCATGTACTCGGTCAAGGCCTCGTCAGCTTCCTCTTCGTATTTCCGGTTGAGGATGTCGACAATGCCCTCCAACTTCTTGCCCCTTCCCCGAATGCCATGGAACACAGCCGTTTTTACCTTTGCGGACAGCTTTTCGAAAGGGACGCCGAGGTCCACCCGGAAGTGGGTCGCGATCCTGGCCAGCTGCTCCTGGATTTCGTCATCGAACCAACCGTTCAGGCCCAGCCCACCATTGAGAATGGACTGAGACGGATCCGCAAGAATCCGCCCGGGGTCGAAGTCGAAACGCACCCCGATGCCGTTGCACTTCCGACAGGCCCCGTAAATACTGTTGAACGAGAAGGTACGAGGCTCGATCGTGGGCATGCTGACACCGCACTCGACGCAGGCCATCGACTCGGAGTAGAGCTGTTCTTCGCCACCGACGATGGCGATTTGCACGATCCCCTTGGCAAGCTTGGTCGCCTGCTCGATCGAGGCCTCCAAACGCTTCTCGACGCCTTCCTTGATCATCAGCCGATCGACGACGACTTCGATCGTGTGGTTTTTGCGGCGATTCAGTTCGATCGGCTCATCCAGGCTGTGCAGCACCCCGTCGATACGGGCTCGAACGAAACCGGATTGGGCGATCGAGGCCAGTAGGCTCTTGAACTCTCCCTTCCGGCCACGAACTACGGGCGCCAGGATCATCACCCGCTCCCCGTGGGGTAACGACTTGAGACCGCGAACGATCTGGTCGGGCGTCTGCCGGGAGATCGGTTTGCGGCATTCCGGGCAATGAGGGACACCGATGGAGGAAAACAGCAGGCGAAGATAGTCGTAGATCTCGGTCACCGTGCCGACCGTAGATCTTGGACTCCTGGAGGAAGTCTTCTGTTCGATCGAAATCGCAGGCGAAAGTCCCTCGATCGAATCGACATCCGGCGGTTCGAGCCGATCCAGGAACTGCCGTGCGTACGCCGAGAGCGACTCGACATAACGCCGCTGGCCTTCGGCATAGACCGTGTCGAAAGCCAGGCTCGACTTACCCGATCCGCTCAGGCCCGTTACTACTGTCAACGTGTTACGGGGAATCTCCACGTTGACGTTCTTTAGATTGTGTTGCCGGGCACCCCGGATTGTTATGGATTCGATCGCCATTCCGGTCTCAAAAGCTCCTGACGAAGGCTACAGTTGACTATCCTGAACGATGGAGAACCCTAAATCTTAGCTCAAGTGTCGTCGTGGTTCAAAGCAAAGTCCCCGGGAGGACAGGGGGGCGAACCGGGGAGTCTATCCGCCCTCTATCAACGACACATGTAGTGGTTTGTGTGGTGATCTCTTCGAACGGAGAGCCCCGCTTGGGCCGGATCGCCGAAGAGTTGTTCAACGAGTGGAAGCTGTTAAGGACGTCCGCTACGCGTATTGAATCCGGACGACTTCGAGCAAGACTGTGCCACGAGGCAACTGAAGCCGAACTTCGTCGCCGACTTCCCGGGACTGTAAGGCCCTGGCGATCGGTGAAATCCAGCTGATCTTTCCGTTGTCCGGGTCCGTTTCGTCGACACCGCAGATCTGGTAGGTCTTTTCGATTCCTTCTTCGTCGCACACCGTGACACTCGCGCCGAAGGATACTCGGTCGGTGTTCCCCCTTGCGGGATCAATCACTTCGAAGTTGGCAATACGTTCCCCGAGGAGTCGAATCCGGCGGTCGATCTGGCGTTGTTTCTTCTTCCGGGCCGGCTCCCCTTCCGGGCCCGCCCGGTCGAGTTCCGCCGGCCGTTCCTTGCGTACGAGGTGGTCCAACTGCGCCCTCAGGCGAGCGGCACCGCCGGGAGTGATGTAGTTCTTAACGCCGGGCGGGAGGACATCGATCGGTTCCGGTAGCAGATCGTCGATATCTTCGTTGTCGGATTCCTTCGTAAATGCTCTGGCCATCGTGTACCTGCGCTTTGCTCCGGGCTCTCACCACGGACCCTAAGCGCTCTTTGCGTTTCCCGGCGACCAATCGTACTCCATGTACGAGGCGGTTTGAACCGCGACCTCGTTGCCCAACAGGCGTCGGACCACGTGAAAAGCCATGTCGATGCCAGCCGAGATACCGCCGGCCGCGATAATTTTCCCGTTGTCGACGATTCGGAGGTCTTTCCGGACCCGAGTATTCGGCGCCAGTTCGCCCAGCAAGTCGAAGGCGGCATGGTGGGTGGTTGCTTCCAGTCCTTCCAGCAAGCCAGCCCTGGCGAGTAACAGGGACCCAGTACAGACGGAAACGGTCAGCTCGGTCTTCCGGTTGCGGGATTTGATCCAGTCGAGGAGCCCGGCATTCTCCAGCAGCGGACGAGTTCCATATCCACCCGGAATGAGCAGGATATCCATAGAAGGTGCTTCGTCGAGCAGATACGTCGGGTTGACGCTCAGACCATTCCTTGCCGTGATCGGCCTGGATTCCGCAACCGTGAAGACGTTGAACGGTTTTTCCTCTTCGACGACCGTCACCGAGAACACCTCGAACGGCCCACAGAAGTCGAGCACTTCGACGTCGTCAAAGATCAGAATTCCAACGTTTCTGGTAACCATGGTGCTTTAATCGTCTTGATTCACTTCAAGTTTCCGCTCAGCCAGCCCAGGAGGTTCAGGACAAACCGCGCGTTCTGTTCGGCCATGGGTGAGTTCATTCCCATGGGTACCCGCCTGGGGCCCGAAACTTGCGCTGTGAACATCGCCGCCTCACCGAAGAACGCCGCGCGACCCTGGCCTAGTTCGAGTGCAGCCCCCTGATACCAGCCATCCACGGATACACGCGGCGTTTCCTCCGTAAACTCCCAGGTCACTTCCGGCATCAACGAAACGAACTCCGGCGAGAAAACCATCAATGGCTGGATGGCGGCTTCAGCCTGGAAGGCCTGTCCCGTAAACGTCCGAACCGAATCGATGCGGTCGCTCGGATTGCCTCCGTTGGTGATCGGATGATCGCCCAGCGTTCCGGTGTCCCGTGCAAACAAGGTCGGCTTCGTGCCTGTCGTCGACCATTCGCTGTTTGGCGCATCTCCCAGTTCGAAAGCGAATCCATCGGTGAACTGAATGTCAAACGCTTTGGCCAGCCCGATGGCAAATCCGGCAAACGGCATGTGATCGGCGATCAGCAGAAGGGCCCCCCCCATTTCAACCCATTCCCGCAGTGCCACAATCTCTTCATCCGTGAATGCCGATGGATTCGTGTCGCTCGATCGGGCATTCGAAATGACGAAGACGCGACAGCGGTCCAACACTTCTTTCGTTATTCGGGCCGCCGACGGTTCGACGCGGTACCCGTCACCGCGTACCACCTCGGCGAAAGTCCCGAAGCGTCCGTCTATCGTGTGAAAGTTGGAGTGAGCCTCGTCAACCAGAACCAGAGGACCCTGGTTCTGTTCGTACGCGGGTTCTTCGTTCACAAACTTGAAATCAGGGTCTGCAATCTGCTGCGCGGGCAACGTCGTCGCGACCATCAGGGGGAAGCAGCCTGCCACCACAACTGTTATCAGTTTCTTCACAATATTCCTCTGACAAACTTTACTATACCTGCATTCTCTGTCCACAGCAGGAGGTTCAAGCTGATGAAGTTCAGGATCGCGTTTTCGTTTATTGCAATCGGGTTGGCGGCGAGTTCGGCGCTCGCACAGGCTCAACCATCCACTCGCGAGATGAACCTGCTGGGTTGGCAGGAGTTCGGGGAGCTTGTGCCCGATCAAGTCGAAACCGTCCTCATCCCGACCGGAACGCTTGAACCTCACGGCGTCCTTCCCAATGGCTCGGACAATCTGGCGCCCGAAGCGATGGCACGGGACCTTGCCGGGCGACTGAACGCACTGATCGCCCCGACATTGAATTATGGGGTCACCGGATCTCTCGATGCCTTTCCAGGGACCTTTTCGATCGGCGCCGACGCATACGAAGCATTCATCATGGACGTGATGACAGGCCTGGCGCGAAGTGGTTTCCGAAACCTGGTTATCTTGAACGGGCACGGCGGAGGCCAGACAGCAATCCTCGAGAGGGTGGCCGAACAAGTCGGGCGCCGGGAACGCGTCCGCACGCTGGTCACAAACTGGTGGTCCATCGCCAGCGAGATCACCTTTGACGTGTTCGGAGAAGACGGCGGCCATGCGGGGAACAACGAAAGCGCCTACGTCCAGGCGATCGTTCCCGACCATGTCCATCCGGAAAGGTACTCGGCGGATATGGCGACCCCGGGTTCATCGCCATCCGGATGGCGCGCCTACCCGTTCCCGTCGTCAATCATCCTCTATCAGCCAGGTCAGGGTTACCCGGACTTCGACCCGGAGAAGGCGAGCACCTACTTCCGGCGGGTAAACGAGCGGATGGCGGCGTTGATCGCGTCCACGATAGAAAAATGGGGTCGTGCGGGAATCTTCCGATAACAGCCGAAGTTCGTGAGCCACAGTCCGTTATTCCGACAAAGGAGAGGCGCGTATGAATCTCAGCACACGCGAGTCTTTGTCTAACGGGCCTTCGTTACGATCAGTTCGTCGACTGTCGGGGGTAGATCCGGCGACGATTCTGTCTCGTTTCTTTCGGGCCTGTGCTGGTCCCACCATCTCCCGGCCTCATCCGGCGACCAGGGATTTGTCGTCGCGATCTTCCGGAGTCTGGCATCCAGAACCTCGGCCGAGGGAACACGATCTCGATTTTTCTTTTCGAGGCATTCGAGAATCAGGTGGTCGATGTCCGAATCCACTTCCCGTTCGGTAAAACCAGACGGTGCTTCAGGAACTTCGCCGTGATGTTTCATCAGCATCTGCACGGTCGTTGATGCTTCGAAGACCGTGCGTCCGGTGAGCAGCCAGAACGCGACGCAGCCCAGCGAATAGATGTCGCTTGTGGCATCGACTTGATCGACGTCGCCACCGGCCATTTCCGGCGACGCATACGCCGGTGTGCCGGTAAAGCTACCGTCCTGGGTCACGGCAACGTCGCCGGCATCTGTGCCACGCGCTTGCTTCACGAGGCCGAAATCCAGGAGCTTCACGAAATCCAGATCCCGGCCGTATCGACAGATGAAGATGTTGGCCGGTTTGATGTCCCGGTGCACCATTCCCACTTGATGCGCTTCGGCCAGGGAATGGCAGACCTGACGAAGGATGTGGACGACTCTGCCCGGCGGAAGCGGCCCGTTCATGCGGATCAGGTTCTCCAGGTCGAGGCCGACGAGAAGCTCCATCACGTAGTAGAACGTGCCGTCGCTGGTGAGACCGAAATCGTAAACGTCGATCGTGTGAGGGGAGCGCAAACCCGCCGTGGCCTGAACCTCACGTTCGAACCTTTCGAGGTGTGCCGGCGTGATGCCCCCGTCCAGGTCGGTGCGGATCAGCTTGATCGCGGCCGTTCGCGCCAACAGCATGTGATCGGCCTTCCAGACCTCTCCCATGCCCCCTCTGCCGAGCCGTTCGCTCAGGCGATAGCTTCCCATCTGTCGCGCCTGGGCGACATCGCGTCCAAGACCGTGAATGACGCTGGATGCCAGGACGGCTATTCCGACGCACAGATAATTTGCCACGACGGGCTCAGCCAGAATGATGCCCGGCAGCGTGAAGCCTTGCAGCATCAAGACAAGGAGCATCACCGGGAAAATGCTCGCCGTTGTCATCGCTGCGACGAAAGTTTTCCTGGGTCGGGCGGGAAGGAACAACGGAAACGCCACGATCCACACGGTGGTCCATGTGAGTCCCCCGGGAACCACGCTGGGGTCGCCGTTCCAGGTGAGCACGCCAATGTTGATACCCACGGCCCCGTAGACTTCGAAGATGAGGCCGATCGTCTGGATCTGGTCTGGCGCCAGTCCGCCGGATCGGAGGGCCAGGTAGAGAGCCAGTGAAGAGGCGATGAAGACTGCGGCGACGATTCCGAATGAAATGGTTTGTAGCCGCGTCCAACTCGTGTGGATGCGGGACCACAAAGAATGAAATGAAGTAGATGCCCGCGTAGACGAGCACCAGGATCTCTAACCGCCCGGAAGCCTGGTCGATCAGGTCGGTGGGCAGGCCGGAGGATTCCGGGCTCTTGCGCTTGCTCCCGAATCCTGAGGAATCGGGTTTTTGAATAATCCTCTGGTTCACTCGTCTACTGGCCCAGGGCCGGGGCCCGAGGCATCCTTCCTTCTCTCATCGCCGCGTGATAAAGGACCGATGCCATGACGACCGCGGCCTGCTTCAGGTCTTCGCTCCCCACGCGTTCGAAGGTATCCACGTTCGTGTGATGTGTCCTGACGTCGTAGTCGGTGTAATCGTGGATAGCCTGGAAACCCGGCAGGCCGGCGCGTATGAACGACAGGTGGTCCGTGCTCCCGACGCCCTGGAGCGTCGCGACCCTCGCGCCGAGGTCGTTGAACGGCTCCAGGTACGCTTCCATAATTTCGCGTGCTTCCTGATTTCCTTCCATGAAGAAGCCGTAGATTGGCGCGTACCCGTTGTCGAGGTTGAAGTAGACGGAGAACTTGTCGTGAGCTGTCTTGTTCTCTTCGCCCGCCAGATGCTGCTCGACGTATTCCCGCGACCCGAGCAAACCCTGCTCTTCCCCGCCCCAGAGAGCAATCCGGATCGTGCGACGGGGTTCCACACCCAGGGCAGTCAGTATGCGCAAAGCTTCCATGGCGATCGAGCAGCCATCGGCGTTGTCGATGGCGCCCGTTGCCGAATGCCATGAGTCCAGGTGAGCTCCGACCATCACCACCTCGTCACCGATTTCCGGGTCCGTTCCCGGGATCTCGGCGATGACGTGATACGCGTTCGTGTCGTCGGTGTAGTAACGGCTTTCGACGTTGACGGCAAGCTGCACGGGGATGCCCTGTTCGATCAAACGCGCGATGAGGTTGTAGTGCTCCGCCGCCAGAACCACGGACGGGATGGACTCCGGGCCGCCGTCGCGCCCGGTGACGAAGAGCGTGCCGTGTTCACCGACATTGGGCTCGAGCGTGACGCCCGCCTTTTCGCTCTCGAGCATTTCGGTCATCGTCCGGCGGAGCTCCTGCCGAAGTTGACGTTCTTCGCGCTGCGCCGTCCCCCGGGCGGACAGCGTGCCCGAAGTTGGGGATCGACCCGAAGGCGGGACCAGCGAGTCTTCGAGTGAAGGTTGCGGTCGGTCCTCTCTCACGAAGCGGGTCTGCGCAGGGCGCGTCAGAACGATTCGTCCGGAGAGTTTTCCTTCAAAATCCCGAAGTTCATCCGCCGACCCGACGTCCCCCATGAACACCGGCTCGCCCACCAGCTTTCCGTTCGTTGCGGCGGACCATCCCCGCGGGTATCCGATCATCGGCATGTACCGCGGCTCGATCATCTCGACCGAGAAGCCTTCCAGTTCCCATCCGCGCCCGAAGTCCCACCCTTCGGTACGGACGTTCTTCATCCCCCACTCGCCCATCTTGTCCCGAGTCCATCGGACAGCTTCCTGATACGCCGGGGAGGCGGTCAATCGCGGCCCGATCACGTTCGTCAGGTGACCGAACACCTCCATGACGCGCGAGTTTTCGTACCCTTCCTGGCGGATCCGTTCGACCATGCTCCGATCGATAGGTTCCTGGGCCGACAGATGAGCAGGCAGAAGGATAAGAGCCAATAGAGAAACAGCAATGAATCGCTTCATGGGAACCTCCCCGTCGAGTCCAGTCAAACAAGTCCGTTCTAGCTAGTGAGGTCGCTATGATTGTCCGAAACGGAGCCCACGGGCAACAAAAAGGAGGGGACGCATCGACCAGCGAATTAAGCTACGAAGTGTTGCAGAGAATCTTCGTGTCCGCGTGCTCGACCTGGCGACGCTGATTGAACTCGATCAACAATTAGGCTGGGACAAGGACGAGGCCGTTCTGCCGGTGTTGCGGAGGACGCTGGAGGAGTCTCGAAAAGATAAGGGCGTATCCTTCGTTGGGATTGCGGCCGGATCTGAACTACAATTCCGATCCTGAACCCAATAGCACAACATTGGAGGAGATAGGCGATGGCCAGGTCGAACCTGAACCGGAGGGACTTTCTCAAACTTTCCATTGCTGCAGGCGTCGCGACATCCGGGATGTTATCTGTACCCGCCGCGCACGCGCAGATGTTTCAAAAGCCCGACTGGCGGATCATCGACATGCACACCCACCTGATCCGGCAGGTCCGACCTCCATTGCCCCGCAATGAGGACCTGCGCTCGAATCCGCTTACGAGCCACTATACGTGGCACGAGCATAACGGGGACTTGCTGGTTGCCGAAATGAACGTGGCCGGCGTCACCCAGGCGCTGGTGAAGACCTATGAGGCGGCGGATCTGGCCATTGCGTTGAGGCGATTCGGTATGGACCCGGCTGAATTCCAGACCGGGGAGGCTTATATGCTGCCCTGGATCCGAAAATACCCGGAACGATTCCTGTGGGCCGCGGTCTTCAACCCGACGCGGACCGACATGATGGCGGAATGGAAGCGGCGCATCGAGGGCGACGAGCTGAAGGCCGTTGTTTTCCGGCCCCCGTTTTTCCCGAGCAATCCCATCAACGACAGCACACACCGCGAGGTTCTGGATTGGTGCAGTGCCAACCAGAAACCAGTGATGATGACTTTCGAAGGTATCGTCCCGCCGGATACACCCGATCAGGCCGAGTACCTGTCCTGGTTCGGTGAAGTCGTGGATGCGTATCCGGGGATTCGATTCTGCCTCATGCACATGGGCTTCGACGAACTGGCGCAACTGGCGCGGGTTCCGATGCTCCGTCTGGTTAACGAGCTCAACGAGCGGCACGGCAACGTCTGGTTCGAGACGGCCATGCACGTCGACCACACATATCCCTACTTGGGCTATCTCGAAAAGCTCGAAATGCTGTTCCAGGCGGTCGGAAGGGATCGAATCATGTGGAGCACGGACTGGCCCTGGACCGAGCCATGGAGCAAATACTTTCAGCATGTCCAGGCTGTCCTCGAAAATGCCCACTTCCTTTCTCAGGACGAGAAAAGACTGTTCCTCGGCGAGAACGCCGTCACGTACCTGGGAATCTGAGTCGTTACGAAATGTAAGTGGCGGTTGTCCGACCGATAGGGGACTGAGCTTGCTCTGTCCCCGGTGAAGGTGACCCAGGCTCCTACTCTCCAGCGATCCCGTCCCAACTCCCCTTCATCCCCCCTCCGGTGACCTCACACGTGTGGGGAAACTCCAGGCTGCAGTCGTCGATCGGTTTACGCAGCTTCGGGTCCATCAGTTCATGGATGTCCAGCCGCATGGCCTCCCTGGAGTAGGCGGCCAGGTCGAGGATTCCCGTGTCCATCCGGATCGCGTCCTCGGGGCATGCTTCGACGCAGTAGCCGCAGTAGACACAGACGCCCAGATCAATGTCGAAGCGGATCGGGTACTTCTCGACGTTGGGGTCGGGATGCTCCCCGGCCACGATCGTAATGCACTTGGCCGGGCAGACCGTCTCACAGAGCATGCACCCCACGCAGCGGGGGGTCTTGTCCTCGCGCAAGGTGAGCCGGTGCCGGCTCCGGAACCGCGACATGAGAGGCCGAAGTTCTTCCGGATACTGGATGGTGACGCCTGCAGAAAGATGCTTCAAGCTGCCCAGTTTGTGGGCGATATGGAGGAATAGGTTGCGGAAGAAGTGTCTGAACGTGATTTTGAGGCCGGACACGATCTGGGGGAGATAGAGCTTCTCCCAAAAAGTCAGTTCGGGTCTCTGGACAACTCTTACGGCCACTTTTAGAATGCTCCCCTGAGACGAAGAGTTCGGAAACGGAGTCTCACTAGGTTCGATTGGAAATTGCGATATTTAATAATCCGCATTGCAGGTTGCTCATTGTAGATTGCTTCATCTCAAATTTTTGGAAGCTTGTGAAACTTGTTGCCGAAATTTGCAATAAGTCCCTATTTCAAGACGCCTCCCCCAGAAAGACCAGCACAACGGCTGTGACCACGACGTTGGCCACCGAGACCGGGAACAACCCCTTCCATCCCAACCCCATGAGCTGGTCGTAACGGAACCGTGGCAGGGTCCAGCGTATTTGCATGAAGACGAACATAAAGATCGCGCTCTTGATCGAAAAACTGGCCACCCCGAGCAGGATGTAAACCAGATGGGGGACGGCGAGCTCTGCGCCCCAGGGGAAATGGAAACCGTCCTGCAGCAGGAAGGGCACTTGCCACCCGCCAAAAAAGAGCGTGGTCGAAAGACACGCCACCACGATGGTCTCCAGGAAATCCGTCAGGAAGAACATCCCGAACTTCATGCCGCTGTACTCTACGAAGTACCCGACGATTTCCGATTCGCCTTCGGGCAGATCGAAAGGAAGCCGTTTGGTCTCAGCCAGGGCCGCGGTCAGGAAGATGAAAAAAGCCACCGGCTGGGTGACGATGCCCCAGCGAGGGATCCAGCCGCCGATCATCTGCCCCTGGGCGCGCACCAGCTCCGCGAGGTCCATTGTTCCATAGACCATGATCACGCCGAGGACGGCGATGCCCAATGCGATCTCATAGGAAATCATCTGCGCCGTGGCCCGCAAGCCGCCCATGATGGCGTAGTTGTTTCGAGAGGCAAACCCGGCCAGGATCACGCCGTAGACTCCGAGCGAGAGCATGGCAAAGATGTAGAGCAGGGCCGCGTCGATCTTGGCCACCTGAAGGTCGATGATCGGATCCGCCAGGTTGAGCCGGTCCCCAAAGGGAATCTCCCCAACGTCGAGGCTGTCCCCAAAGGGAATCGCGGCGAAGGTCACCAGGGCGAAGAACACGGCAAAAAAAGGGGCCAGGGCGTGGAGCGTCTTGTCGGCGCCGGTCGGGACGATGTCCTCCTTGGTGAACATTTTGATCGCATCGGCGATGCCGTGAAACAATCCCAGCAGGCGAAAGCCGAAGATCGGGGCGCGGTTGGCGCCGATCCGATCCTGGATCAAAGCGGATTGTTTCCGCTCTACCCACGTATGAAACCCGGCCAGGTTCAAGACCGCGAAAAGAACGATTCCGGCCAGAACGACTTTGATGACCAGGAGTTCGATCATGGTACCTTCGTACCCGGAGCAGGCTCGATGGTCGCCACGTCCACCCCGTCTGCGCCGATCGTTTCATAGCTCAATCCGTTGAAAGGCGCCAGCCTCTCGG
This sequence comes from Terriglobia bacterium, assembly GCA_965262425.1. Taxonomy (GTDB): domain Bacteria; phylum Acidobacteriota; class Terriglobia; order 20CM-2-55-15; family 20CM-2-55-15; genus CAZOZZ01. Next base: position 5,073,139 of record OZ253536.1, read on the forward strand.
CAAGCCCACCGAAGATCTCCGCCGGCCCTCTCCAATCGAGTTCCATGTCCAGCTTCCCGGCCAATTCCAGAAGGACACGCCAGTCCTCCCGGGAGTTTTCGAATGGCGGAAAGGCGCAGCCGATGCGCTGAACGCGGCCGTGACAGTTCACGAAGGTCCCGTCCTTCTCCACATAGGCGGCGCTGGGCAGCACCCAATGGGCCCAGGGTACGGTCGCGTTCTCGTTCGTGCCCGAGAGCACGACGAGACCCACCTTCTCGCGGAGACCCCGGATCTTTTCTTCCCCAAACAGATCCACAAGGTCGTGCCCCATGACCCAGAGGACATCCAGATTCCCGGCAAGCGCCTCGTCGACGATCTGGGCGGCTTGGAGGGCGCCCGGCCCGGCCAGGCCCAACAGGGTTGCCCCAAGCGTGTTGGGATTCTTGTCGGCCTTGATAAGGAAGTCGTCCGAGGATCCCGGTCTTTCCGGAACAACAGTCGTGACCTGGGCGCCCAGCTTGCCCTCGAAAATGTCACGGATCAGAAAGAGCTCTTCGTTGGTGAGCTGGGCGGAGGCGATCACGCCGGTCCGGGCACCGCCGTTCTGTTCCTTGCCCGACTCTGCCACGGCTGTCGAGATCGCAGTGAGCGCCTGTTCCCAGGTTGCATCCTCTCCATTGGCGCCCGGCCCGCGTACGTTACCCAGTCGCGCCTGATCGATCCAGCCAAGCCCGTAGCGTCCCTCATCGCACAGCCACCACTGGTTCACATCGGGGTTGTATCGGGGCTTGACGCGTAACATGCGCGCGCCCTCGTTCAAGTGAGGCCGGTCCAGGACGTAGTGCATGTCGATGTTGCATCCCTGACTGCAGCCGTTGCAGACGGTGGGGGCGCTCGAGAGATACCAGACCCGGGCCTTGTAACGGAAATCCCTCTCGGTCAGGGCTCCCACGGGACAAATGTCCACCACGTTCGCCGAGTAGGGATTCTCGAGGACATCGCCAGGGTAGAGCCCGAGTTCGGCGCGGTCCCCGCGATTGAAGATACCGAACTCGCCGGTCTTGGTAATTTCGTCGGTGAAGCGCACGCACCGGGAGCACAGGATGCAGCGTTCCTGGTCCAGCATCACATGGGGGCCGAGCTCCACGGCCTTGTGCTTCTTGACCTTGTGTTCCCTGAACCGTGGATTATAGAGCCCGAAATTCAAGTAGAAGTTCTGCAGGTCGCACTCGCCGGACTGGTCGCACACCGGGCAGTCGAGCGGGTGGTTGGCCAGGAGGAACTCCAGCACCGCGCGGCGGCCTTCCTCCGCTTCGGCGCTCGTGGTGTGCACCACCATCCCTTCGGTCACGGCGGTATTACAGGCAATCTGGAGCTTGGGAGCTTTCTCCACGTTCACGAGACAAATGCGGCAGTTGCCTGCGATCGAGAGTCCGGGGTGGTAGCAGTACCGCGGAATGAAGATTCCCATTTTCTCGGCGGCCTGGATGACAGTGGTGCCCTCCGAGACGGTTATTTTACGGCCGTCGATGCTCACCTCAGGCATGCGCGGTCTCCCGGTCCCCGGCCTTCCGACCGCTTCGGATATATTCCTCGAACTCGTCCCGGAATTTTGCAATGTAGGACTGAACCGGCCAGGCGGCCGCATCCGCAAAGACGCAAATTGTATTTCCTTCCATATCGCCGGCGATGGCGAGGAGGTGATCCAGGTCGTCGGGACTTCCATGTCCTTCGGTGATGCGGCGCACGATGCGGTGGACCCAGCCGGTTCCCTCACGGCAGGGTGAGCACTGTCCGCAAGACTCATCGGCAAAGAACTTTGCCGCAGATTCGAGGGCTTCGATCATACAGGTGGTCTCGTCCATCACGATCACGCCCCCGGATCCCGCCATGGTTCCAGCGGCCCTGAGGGAGTCAAAGTCCATGGCTACGTCGATCTCATCGGCCGTCAGAATCTTGGCCGAGATGCCCCCGGGGATGACGGCCTTGAGCTTGTGGCCATCGCGCACACCTCCGGCGTAGTTCTCGATGAGATCCCGAAGAGTGACGCCCACCGACGCCTCGTAGACGCCGGGCCGCTCCACATGGCCGCTCACACAGAAGAGCCGCGTGCCGCCCTGGCGTTCGGAGCCAATGCCGGCAAATCGTTCCGCGCCATTTCGCAGAATGAAGGGGACACAGGCCAGGGTTTCCACATTGTTGACGATGGTGGGGCACGCAAACAGACCGGAGATCGCGGGAAAGGGGGGCTTGAGTCGCGGAAAACCCTTTCCGCCCTCGAGTGAAGTCAGAAGAGCGGTCTCCTCGCCACAGATATAGGCCCCGGCGCCCCGGTGGATCACCACGTCGAGGTCAAAGCCGGTCCCCTGGATATTCTTTCCAAGCCAACTCTTGGCGTAAGCTTCATCGATGGCGCGACCGAGGCGATCGGCCGACCGGAAGTATTCGCCCCGGATGTACACATATGCCTTATGGCTGTCGATGGCATAGGCCGCGATGATCATGCCTTCGAGCAGCGCGTGTGGGTCCCGCTCCATGATGTAGCGGTCCTTGAAAGTGCCGGGTTCGCCTTCGTCTGCGTTGACGACGAGGTACTTGGGCTGGGTTGTTTCCCTGGGGATGAAGGACCACTTCCTGGCGGCTGGAAAACCCGCCCCCCCCAGACCCCGCAGGTTGGATTTGGAAACCTCGTCGATCACCTGTTGCGGGGTCATGGAAGTGAGGACCTTCATAGCCGCAAGATATCCGCCGTCAGCGGTGTAGGCTTCCAACCACGTCCCTTCCGTATCTTTAAAACGCGGGGAGAGCACCGGCCCGTCCGAACAGATGAAGGGTTCAGGCTCCGGGGTCGATTCAGCCTTGCCGGGCTCCGAGAGCGCGTCCTGGATGAGAGTCCCGACGGCTTCACCCACCAGCGGGCCGACGAAGCGTTCGTCGAGTTGGGCCATGGGGGCCATCTCGCAGGCGCAGAGACATTCGACTTCTGTGAGGGTGACTTCCCCGCCCGGAGTGGTCTCGCCGGGGCTGATTTCGAGGCGTTCCTTGATTCCCTCCAGCAGATCTTCGGCCCCGCGCAAAACGCAGGGCAGGCTGGTGCAGACGCGAAGCTCGCGCCGGCCCACCGGTTGAGTGTGGAACATGGTGTAGAAGGAAACGGCCTCGCGCACGTGGGAGATCGATACTGCGAGCAGGCGTCCCACCCAGGCCTCGCCCTCCTTGGAGACGTAACCCTGGTTCTGTTGAACAAGCCAAAGGAGGGGCAGCATGGCGGCCTTCGGGTGCTCGTAGCGTTCGAGGATCTCCCGGGCTTCGCTTTCAAGGTCGCTGAGTGTCACCGGTCGAGTTCCCCGCCGATCATGTTGACCGATCCGAAGGTGGGGACCATGTCGGCGATCATGCCCCCGTTGAGGAGCTTTGATAGAGCCGACATGATGGCAAAGCACGGCGGTCGAACGCGCACCCGATAGGGGCGACCGTCTCCGTCGCTCACGACATAGAACCCGAGCTCCCCGTTGGCCCCTTCCACCGGGAAGTAGACCTCGCCCCTGGGCGGCCGCACGCCGTGGCCGTGCATGACCAGCTTGAAGTGGTTCATGAGTCCTTCGATGTTGCCGTAGGTATCTTCCTTGGGGGGGAGGAAGGCCCGCTTTTCGTCAGCGGCGATAGAAGGATACTCGGTGCGACCGGAGCCTTCGAGGGTGGGACCGGTCACGGCGCAACCGCCGGAGATGGCCGGGATGTTCCCGACCTTGGCAAGGTCCACCATCTCCGCGGCCGGAATCGGGCGTCCTGTCTCCGGGTTGACCTGGACCGCTCCCGGCGGCATGTCGCCGAGCGCTCTCTCCACGATGCGCATGGACTGCTCCATCTCTTCCATGCGGACCAGATAACGATCCATGTTGTCACCGCGGCTTCCCACCGGCACGTCGAAAGGCACCCGGTCGTAGACAGCGTACGGGCAGTCCTTGCGCACGTCGTACTCCGCGCCGGTCGCGCGAAGGAAGGGGCCTGTGATTCCGTAGGAAATCGCGTCTTCGGCGGAGATCACGCCGGTTCCGTTCATGCGGTCTACGAAGATACGGTTCCGCGTGAGGAGTCCGTGCGACTCGGCGAGGACCTTGCGAGTCTCCTTAAAAGCCTTGCGGCAGGGCTCGGCAAAGTCCTCCGGAAGATCGGCCTTCACGCCGCCGACCCGGCAGTAGGTGACTGTCAGGCGTGCGCCGGTGACCTTCTCCACGAGCTCCCACAAATACTCGCGTGCCTTGATCATGTAGAGAAAGACGGTGAAAGCTCCCAGCTCCATGGCGGTTGCCCCGACACAGGTGAGGTGGTCCGAGATCCTGGAAATCTCCGAAAGGATGACCCGGACGTAGTGGCAGCGCTCCGGGACCGAGATCCCCAGCAGCTTTTCCACCGCCATGCAGTAGCCCATGTTGTTGATGAGTGGGGAAACGTAGTTGAGTCGGTCGGTGTAGGGGATGACGCCGTTGTAGTCGACCGTTTCGGCCATCTTCTCGAAAGCGCGGTGAAGGTAGCCGATCTCCACGTCGGTTTCCAGGATTTGCTCCCCGTCGAGCTTGGCCACGATCCGGACGATCCCGTGCATGGCCGGGTGCGCGGGGCCGATGTTCAGCATCATATCCCGTGTTTCGAGCTCCGCGGCCTCGCTCTGGGTCTCGGTTGTCTCGGGCGTTGGGGTCGTTTCCATCGGCACGCTCAGTTCTTCGGCCCGATCAAGGGTTGTCGTTTGTTGACCGGATAGTCCTTGCGCAGCGGGTGGCCGTCAAACCCTTCGTACATGAGAATGCGCCTCAAATCCGGATGTCCCTTGAAATCGATTCCGAACATGTCCCACACCTCGCGCTCGAGCCAGTCGGCGCCGGGCCACAACGAGGTCAGGGAATCCACCCGGCCCTCGGACTCGTCAACGGGCGCCACCAGCCGTAGTCGATGCTTGTGAGACATGGAATAGAAGTGGTACACGAGGGCAAAGCGCGCCGGGTCGGGAGGGCCGGGCCAGGGGTCCTCATCCGGAATTTCGGGAGACGGCGCGACCGACACCCCGGAGGACGCGAAGAAAGCCGGGGACGGTCTTTTGCCGAAAGTGGCGTAGTCCACGGCGGTCAAATCCATCAGATAATTCATTGCCAGGGCCGGGTCTTCTTTCAGAAACCGCGCCACTTCGAGCAGGTCCTTCCCTACGACAACCACGGTGGCGTCGCCCCGGTACGTGTGCGAAGCCGCCACCGCGTCGGGGAAACGGGCCCTTACAGACTCGATCAGAAACGAGGTATTCATACTTTGAGGATGTCCGGGCGAGTTTCGGGAGTGGGCCGGACACCGGTTGTATGCTGATCCTGGATCTTGTCCTGTAGCTTCATCAAACCGTCCAGAACCATTTCCGGCCGCGGTGGGCATCCCGGAATGTAGACATCCACCGGCATGATCGTGTCGATGCCCATCACCGTCGCGTAGTTGTCGTAGAAGCCGCCGGTACAGGTGCAGACTCCGAAGGCGACGACCCACTTGGGGTCGGCCATCTGGTCGTGGATGCGTTTCAAGACCGGCGCCATCTTGTGGCTGATCGTACCCACGACGAAGAGGACATCGGCCTGCCGGGGAGAGAATCGGGGGAAGCCTGCTCCGAAGCGGTCCACGTCGTAGTGGGAGCAAGCCGTTGCCATGTACTCCATCCCGCAGCACGCCGTCACGAAGGGGTACTGGAAGATGGAGTATTTCCGGGCCCAGCCGATGGCCTCGTTGAGACGACTTGTCAAAAACGATGTATTGTCCATACTCATTTCCACTCCAGAGCGCCGTTATCCCAGGCGTAGACGAAGCCGACCATCAGAATCCCTAGAAAAACCCCCATTTCGGTCAGGCCCAGTAACCCCAACTGGCGATACACGACACCCCATGGGTACAGGAAGACGAGCTCAACGTCGAAAAGAATGAACAGGATCGCGGTCAAATAGAACTTGATCGCCAACTTCCCCATCGGCAGCGAAAAGGGATCCTTTCCGCATTCGAACGGCGCCAGTTTCTCGGGCGTGGGGTTCTTCTTTCCGAGGGTGGAGGCCAATATCACCATCGCGCCCGCGATCCCTCCGGCCAGGACAAAAATGACAGCGATACCGATATATTCGTTCAATAGGGGGTAACCTCCGAGACAGTGTACATCATTTTCAAAATCACGGCGATATCGCCCAGACCACGAAGGTGCCGGGGCTGATCCCGCCGACCAGAGTGACCAGTGCGGCCAGTGCGAGTGCCGCGGAAATCGCCACAGGGAAGCGTGACGGCGCCGGTTCCCGCGGTTCCCGCATGTACATCAGGACGACCACCCGCATGTAGATGAACGCCGACACCACACTGCAGGCCACGGCGAGGACTGCCAGCCCCGTATAGCCTGCGCGCACCGCGCTCAGGATCACGACGAACTTGGCCGCGAACCCGGCCGTTGGGGGGATGCCGGTCAGCGAAAGCAGGAACAGGAGCATGAGCGCGGCGATTGCCGGCCGCTGCGAGGCCAGGCCGTGGTAGCCATCCAGCTTCTCGCCTCGTTCGCCTAACGCGATGACCACGCCAAAGGTTCCGAGCGTCATGAAGACGTAGAAGAAAGCATACGTCATCGTCGCCGAAGTCCCTTCAGCGGTGCCGCCGATGAGGCCCAGAAGGGCATAGCCCGCATGCGAGATGGAGGAATAGGCCAGCAGCCGCTTCATGTCGGTCTGGGACAGAAGGACGATGCTTCCGACGATAAGGGAGAGTGCGGCGAGCCCTGCCAGGAACACGGCCAGGACTTCGGCCTGGGAGCCGAACGCGACCAGCGTGACTCGTCCCAACGCTGCCAGACCCGCCGCCTTGGACCCGGCCGCCAGGAATGCCGCAACCGGGGCGCTCGCACCCTGATAGGCGTCCGGCGCCCAGGCATGAAACGGCACTGCCGCAATTTTGAAAGCGATTCCGGCCGTCACGAGTCCCGCTCCCACCAGCAGGAGCGGGTTCGCTCCGAACCCCTGCTCGGAGAGAGCCGAGGCGATGACTGCGAAGTCTGTGGATCCGGTGACACCGTAGGTCAGGCTGATCCCGTAGAGAAACAGGGCGGAAGCGAATGAAGCCAGCAGGAAATACTTGATGGCGCCCTCGTTGGCCAGCGGGCTCTTCACCGTTGCGCCGACCAGGGTGTAGGAGCAGAGTGTCATGAGCTCCAGAGCGAGGTAGAGCATCAGGAGATCGAGGGCTGAAGCGGCAAGCATCATTCCCGTCGCGGCCAACAGAAGCAAGGCATGGTACTCGCCACGTGGAACCGTTTCCCCGTCGATGGTCTTTACGGAGAGAAGCGCGGCCATCGCCAGGGTGGCGGCGATGAGCACCTTGAAGAATTGGGAGTAACCGTCCAGGGTGATCATGCCCCCAAAGCCCGTCGTGGCTCCGTCGGGCAGGGACCAGACCGAGACCAGGGCCGCCCCCAGCGCCGCCAGCACCGTTCCGACTACGGCGACCGGAGTTTTCCGGATCCGACGGGCGACAAGAATGAGCGCGAGGGCCATTCCGACAAGAATGAGCTCCGGGATCAGCAGGAACACGTCCGACAGGGTCGCACCATTCATGGTGTGACCCCGGCGAGGAGTTGGGCCACGGGAGCATGGAGATAGGAGAGGATCAATTCCGGGTAGAGGCCCAGACCGAGAGCCAGCAAGGCCAGCGGCGCCAGCGTCGCCACCTCGCGGGCATTGAGCTCGAGCTTCAGCCCCTTGAGTCCCGGGTTCAGTTCGCCCATGACCATCCGGTAGAACAGCCAAACCACATAGGTGGTTCCCAGCGCCACGCCCCATACAGCCATGACTCCGAGCCAGATCTGGGTCTTGAAGGCGCCGCTGACGATGAGGAACTCGCCGACGAACGAATTCAATCCCGGGAATCCCGCCGCCGCCAGACAGAACAGTGCCAGCAGAGTGCAGTAGACCGGTGCAGTTTTTGCGAGCCCCCCATAGTCCTTGATCTCGCGCGTGTGCGTCCGCTCGTAGATCATGCCGACCGACAGGAACAGCGCCGCGGAAATGATCCCATGGTTAATCATCTGAAGGACTGCCCCTTCGACCGCGCTCTGGTTCAGGGTGAAGATGCCCAGCGTGACGAAACCCATGTGGCTGACGCTCGAGAAGGCGATGAGACGCTTGACGTCGGTCTGGACCAGGGTCACGTACGCACCCCAGACGATGGCAACTGCAGAGACCACCAGCATGGGCCAGACGAAGATTTGTACGGCCTCGGGAAGTATGGGGAGCGAAACCCGCAGGAAGCCATAGGCGCCCATCTTGAGAAGGATTCCGGCCAGGATCACGCTTCCCGCCGTGGGTGCCTCCGTATGGGCGTCCGGAAGCCAGGTATGCACCGGGAACATCGGCACCTTGACCGCGAAGGCGGCCAGAAATGCGGCGAACAGCCAGGCTTGCTGCCCGGGTTCAAGGCTCGGCTCCGCCGCGGCCAGTGCCCTGAAGTCCAACGTACCGAAGGTGTCGTACAGGGCCACCATCCCGACAAGCATCAGGACGCTTCCCCCCAGCGTGAAAAGCAGAAACTTGACTGCTGCGTAAACGCGACCCGGGCCTCCCCAGCCTCCGATGAGGAGAAAGAGGGGAATGATCATGAGTTCCCAGAAGATGTAGAAGAGAAAGAGATTCGATGCGGCAAAAAGCCCGATCATCGCGGTTTCGGCGATCAGAAGCGCCGCGTAGAACTCCGGAACCCTTGTTTGGACTGCACTCCACGACGCGCCGATACACAGCACACTCAAAAGCGAAGAGAGGAAGATGAAGGGGAGGCTGATGCCATCCACTCCCATGCCGTAGGTGATGTTCCACGACGGGATCCAGTCTCGAGTTTCTACGAATTGGAGGGCACTCGAGGCTTTGTCGAAGTTCACGTAAAGTGGGGCCGACACGGCCAGGGTTGCCACGGTCGTGGCCAGAGCGATCCACCGTGCCAGTTGCTCCCTGCCGACGACGAGGATCAAAACCGCACCTGCGAGCGGCAGAAATGTCGTGGCCGTTAAGGTCATAGGGCAAACACCACCAGGAGGGCCAGAAGGGCCAGAATCCCGATCGCCATAATCAAACCGTAATGCTGGATGTGGCCGCTTCCGGCCGTCTTCAGCACCTGGCTCAAATTTTGGGTCGAGCGCCCCACGCCCACGAGCGCGGCGTCGACGATCACGGTGTCCAGTTTACGGAAGAGATTCGCGGCGCCGAGCACGGGCAGTCGTATCAGGAACTCATAGATCTCTCCGATGAAGCGGTACTCCAGACGGGACAGAGGCCCCTGGGCCAGCGTGACCAGCCGGGCCGAAGCCCGCCGGTAAAACCAGTCCGTGTCCATGCTGATCTTGGGCTCGGGATCGAGGTGCTTGAGGAGCAGGAAAAACCCGAACGCGGTGAAAGCCAGCATCCCGAGAGTGTTTGTCACGTGCACCAGCGTGTATGGAACGTAATCCGCAGGGTATGGGAGATGGTCGTACAGAAGTCCGGGAAACACGCCGATCAACACGCACGCGATTGCAGCCAGGCCCATGGCCACGAGCATGTTCCGCGGTGGCTCCTTTGCCCGCAGACCCGAGTCCTTGCCGAAGAACATGTAGTACGGCAGCTTGAGGCCGGTATGCAGGAAGGTTCCGGCCGAGGCCAGAGTCAGCATGAGAAAGATCGTCGCCAGGTGTTCCTCACCGGCGGCGGAAACCACCATGGACTTGCTTACGAAACCGCTGAACAGAGGCACCGCCGAAATGGCGAAGGCGCCGATCATGTAGAGGCCGAGCGTGACCGGCATCGTCTTGTAGAGCCCCCCCATTTCGTTCAGCTTTCGCACACCGGTCATGTGCATGACGGCGCCCGCTCCCATGAAGAGGAGCCCTTTGTAAAGAATGTGCGCGAAGGCATGGGCCGACGCGCCGTTGATGGCCAACTGGGTTCCGATTCCCACGCCGCAGACCATGTAGCCCACCTGGCTGATGATGTGATAGGCCAGCAGCCGTCGCGCGTCGTTTTCAAGCACGGCATAGACGACGCCATAGACCGCCATTGCCGCCCCTAACCATATCAGCAGGTCCGTTCCCGCGAAGCCCCGGATCAAAACGTAGACGGCCGATTTGGTCGTGAAAGCGGTCATAAAGACCGCGCCGGTGACGGTCGCCTCGGGATACGCGTCGGGAAGCCACGCGCCCAGCGGCGGGACGGCCGCGTTGAGCAGAAAGGCGACGAGAATCAGGGCCCAGGCGAGGCCGCCCGAAAACGCGCCCATATCCTCAAAAGCAAGCGAACCGGTCTGGGACCAGTGGATGACGATCCCTGCCAGGAGGACGAGCCCGCCGAAGACGTGAACCAGAAGATAGCGGAATCCCGCGGCTACGGCGGATGGTTCGCGGCGCAGCCAGACCAGGAGCGCCGAGGAAATCGCCATGAGTTCCCAGAACACGTAAAGGGAGAGGAAGTCCCCGGCAAATGTCACTCCGAGCGCGCCGCCCACGTAAGTCAAAGCGCTGACGTGTTGGGAGACGTCGTCGACATGGAGGGAGTAGACCATGCCCACCAAGGCCATGATTGAAAAGACGTATGAAAACAGGAGGCTCAGGCCGTCGACCCGCCCAAACACGAGATCTTGTCCCAGGAAGGTTGCCTGGCCGTAGATCCCAGGCGTCATCAGCACGCAATCAATCAGCGCCGCAGCGGGCAGGGCGAGCATCGCGCCGCGCCGGACCCGGCCTTTGAGGAACGGCAGGACCCAGGCGCCCAGGATGAGTATGAGCCCGGGGTGCACCCACTCAACGTTCATAGTAGTCCTCGCGGCGCATAAGCCAGAGCTTACCGATGAGTTTCGACACGACTATGATCGCCACGCAGGAAGCCAACCCGTAGAGCGAGCCAAAGGCGGGCCATCCCTCGAAGCCAAAGTGGTGTTCCTCGCCATGGAAGATAAGCGGCAGAACGATTTCCGCCAGAGCGATGACGCCCAGGACGACATAGAACCCGCGTTTGATGCGGGCGAAGCGGGTCGGATCTTCCAGCTGTCTCTCCAAAAAATTCATGGCAGGACCCTTCCAGCCAGTTCCAGTACGGGGATAGGATAAATGCCCAGTATCAGGCTTGCTGCCGCGCTGATCGCCAGGGGCGCGACCATCCAGGGCACCTCGCGAACTTCCTCGTTAGTCGGCGATTCCTTTTCGAAGTAGGCCTTGTATACTATCGAACCCAGATAAATCGCGTTAAGAAGCGAGCTGACCAGAATCACCCCCAACAATACAAGTCTGTTGCCGTCCACCGTGCCGAGAGCCAGGTACCACTTGGAAACAAACCCGCTGGTCAGCGGAATGCCCACCACGCTCAGGGAGGCGAGAGCAAACGCCGCCATGGTCCACGGCATGCGCTTGGCCAGGCCGGACATTTGACTAATTTCGGTCTTGTGCGTGGACACGTAAATCGAGCCCGCACACAAGAACAGCGTGATTTTCGATACCGCGTGGTTCGTGATATGGGCGACCCCGCCCAGCACGCCACTCTCATTCAACAGCGCCGCTCCCAGGATGATGTAGGAGAGCTGGCTGACGGTCGAGAAGGCCAATCGGGCCTTGAGGTTGTCCTGTCCCATCGCCAGAAGCGATCCGAGGAGGATCGTTATCGAGGCGGCAACCAGGGCCAACTGGTCCGCGCCAATCTCACGCATGGCGGAGGGGCCGAACACGAACAGAAAGACCCGGACGGTACAGAACACGCCTGTCTTGACCACGGCCACCGCATGCAGCAGTGCGCTTACCGGGGTAGGGGCCACCATGGCCGCCGGCAGCCAGCTGTGCAGCGGCATGAGCGCGTTCTTGGCGAACCCGAACAGGAACAGCGCGAAGATTATGAACAACAGGACGGGCTGCGCCGCGACTTGGTCCCCCGTAAATATTCCGCCACCGCGAAACTCCAGGGTTCCAGCGACGTTGTAGGTCAGGATAATGGCGGCGAGGAGAAACACCTTGGCTGCGCCCAGAAGATAGATCACATACTTGCGGGCGCCGGCCCTGGCCTCGACAGTCTCCTTATGACCCACGAGGGGATACGTGACAAAGGTCAAGCCTTCATAAAACAGGAAAAGGGTGAAGAGGTTGGCGGAGAAGGCCGCCCCGACGGTGGCGGAAAGTGCCAGAGCGAAGCAGGCAAAGTACCGGGTTTGTGCGTGCTCCTTGAGCGAACGCATGTAGCCGATCGAGTAGAACGACGTCAGGATCCACAACAGCGATGCGCCGGAGGCAAACAGGAGACCGAAGGCGTCGACCCGAAAAGCCAGTTCGATGCCCGGGAGGATCCTGAAGAGGGTGGACTCCGGTGTGCGGCCTGCCAGAACTTCAGGGATCATGCCGGCCACAACGGCGAACATCACCACACCCGCGGCCACGGACCAGAACTCCCTAAGATTGGGGCGCCGCTGGCCCGTCCATGCGATCAGGAGCGCGCCCAGGGCCGGGGCGAGCACCGCGAGAAGTGGCATCAAGGACGTCACCATTTCAGTTTGGTCAGGTCCCCCACGCCGAGTCCGGGCTTGTTCCGGTTCAAGGCAAGCAAGAGTCCCAGCCCAACCGCGGCCTCCGCCGCCGCCACGGCGATGACGAAGAGGGCCAGTACCTGGCCCCGCACGTCTTCGAGGTGTTGGCTGAAGCCGGCGAGGCTGAGGTTTACTGCGTTGAGCATGACCTCCACCGAGACGAGCATCAGGATGATGTTGCGGCGGGCCAGGAAGCCGAACACTCCGATGCCAAAGAGGACGGCGCTCAGCCCCACAATCGTCCCCACGGGTACAATCATGAGCCCGCCGCTCTTCTTCTGGCGAGGACGACGGAGCCGACGATGGCGGCCAGAAGGATCAGTGAAGCCAGCTCGAAGGGCAACGCAAACGGTCCGAAGAGCGCAAAGCCGATCTCCCGAACGCTCCCCAGACGCGCATCTCCCGCAATGATGCCGGCGGCGGGCGCCTCGAAGCGTGCGAGCCAGGCCAGGGCTGCGAAGGAGAGCCCCACGGCCGCGGCGAACGGCCAATGGTTGCCGAAGCGCGGCCGAGCCTCCTCGTCGGGCAGATCGAGCAGCATCAGTACAAAGAGATAAAAGATCAGGATCGCGCCCGCGTAGACGATAACCTGGACCGCCGCCAGGAACTCCGCATCCAGCAGCAGGAAGATGCCCGCCACGTGCAGGAAGAGCACCAGCACCCAGAGCATACTGTGGACAGGATTCTTCCGCGTCACGGCCAAAAGCGCGCTCACGACGCTGGCGAGTGCCATGTAATAGAAGGCTGCCGTAGGCAAAGTCATTAGCCGGGGTAATTGCCCGAGATGTGATCCTCAAGGTGGCGGACTTTGCGATTCTGACTCGAGAGCCAGCGACACGTCGCCCAGCGACAACCTTCACGTAAGTTTTTGATAGAAGTTACCGGTTATCAAAACCGCGGTATGATTCTGGCGTGGCGCGCGTTGATAGTCAACACCCCTTTGAGTCTCGCTGAGGTAGCGCAGCTCACACCATCCTGGGAGAACTCGGATGGCGAGAGATCCCGCCGCCCCCGATGTCGTCGTCGTCGGTCCGCTCGCGTTTCGCCGTTCGATGCCCGGGAGAAAGATGGTGCTACGGCCCCTTTTCTTCCTATGCAGGACGCGGCCTGAATGATAATCTTTCAGCAGAAAATTCGATCTCGACAACGGCAGTTTTCCATGAAGCAAGTTTCCCATCTCCTGGCCGAGAAGGGGCAGGACGTCTGGTCCTTGCGCCCGGAGGCGACCGTCTACGAAGCCGTCGACCAGATGGCGCGGAGGGGGACCGGGGCGCTGTTGGTCATGGAGGCCGACCGGCTGGTCGGCATCGTCTCCGAGCGGGACTACGCGCGCAAAGTGATTCTGAAAGGGAAGTCGTCTCGGGAGACCAAGGTCCGCGAGATCATGTCCTATCCCGTCATCTGCGCTCGGCCCGAGCTCACCGTCGAAGAAACGATGGCGCTCATGACCAGCAAACACGTCCGACACCTTCCAGTCGTGGTCGACGAAGATGTGGTGGGCGTTATCTCGATCGGCGACGTCGTGCGAGGCATCATCCAGGACAACGACGCCCACATCGAGGAGTTGACGAACTACGTCACCGGCCGCTGATCGCGGCGACGGTTGGAAGCAGTCTGATTCCTACCGAACAAATGCGGCGGGGCATCCCTCTCAGTTCAGGTACTTCAAAGCTTGTCTTTCGAATTCTTGGAGCCAACGGATTCGGCAGACAAGGCGGGTTACCGGGGCCGGTCCAGTAGGGTTGGGGGAAACCGAAGTCGATACCTCGAACCTTCGTTCGGGTCTTCGAAAAGAAACACCCCGCCGATCGCCGGTGCGGTGTTTTGTCCGCCGAGAAACGTGACCGATTCGGACGACACGGCGCTCTCGAACGATTTTCCGCCGATGCGAGAGTTGTGCGTTCCGCGCACGAAGCGCGGAGGCGGGCCCAGAACGAATTCCAGGGACAATGTCATCCGGTTTTCAGCTTGCGTGAAAACGCCGGTCGCGTTTACGTCGGCGCCGGCCCTCCGGCCCGTCACCGATTGGACGATGACCGGTCCGAGCTCGACCCACTCCGTTCCTTCCAATATCTCCAGGCTGGGGCCGATGGGCGCGCAACCGGCCAGAAGCAGGGTCAGCCCAACCACCAGGCCGATCAATTCCGCTGTTCTCAATTCGCTCAGGAGTTGCAACTTGGATGTCCCCGACGATGTCGAATATGGGTAGCTGTCCCCATCACGCTCGAACGACAGTACGATCTGCCGCAACGTGGAGTTTATCTGAGAAATGCCGGTCATGCAGTGCGATCTTCTGGTAATCGGGGCGGGGCCGTATGATATCGCGACCGTCGCCTATGCGAAGAGCCGCGGCCTGGATGCGGAGGAGCGGCCCACCTTCAAGGCGTTCGTCAATGAGGCGGGCTTCAGCCGGGAACAAATCAGACCTCTGCCGATTTCCGTGTTCCTCGAATATTCGCATTACTATTCGCTTTCAAAAACCGAGAAAATCTGTCCTCGATTCCTCGAGACGATCCCTCTGCGCAGCCTTCCAGTGGACTTCGCGCAAACGATCCGGCACAATGTCCCGCATCTCCATAGAGTAATAGACAGCACAAGAGAGGAGGCCGTGCCATGAATAACCGCTTCATTTCGCGCGCGATGATGCTGACTGCAGCCGCGCTCCTGCCGCTAACCGCGGTTGGGCAGGACCAGCCGGAATTGGTCGGAGTCTGGGAGGGCAATATCCGCATGCCCGCATCCGAGCAGGCGGTCACGCTGACCATTGAGGCCGCTGACGGCCGTGAATTGACAGGCACGATCAACATACCGGCCCAGGGCGAAGAACCCCTTTCGCTCGGCGACATCGAGATTCGAGACCAGTATGTTTCCTTTGAGGTTGTTGGCCTCTCCGGAGATCCCCTCTTCGACGGGGCTCTTTCTGTTGACGGAAACCGTATTTCGGGGAACTTCTCACAGAGTGGGGCGATGTTCCCTTTCGAGCTCAGCCGTCGCGCGGAAGCGAATGACAGTGGATCCGACGACACGTCTGTACTGGCAGGAGTGTGGGAGGGAACACTCGACGTGGGTGGTTTTACGATGCAACTTCGCGTGCAGGTACCGTCCGATCCGCAGGGAGGCGTCTCGGTGATGATCGGAAGCCCCGGGCAGGAAGCGCGGGAGATGGGAGTCGATAGCCTGACGCTTCTAGGCGATTCCGTTAGGTTGAGCGTACTGAGCCTCGGGGCTTTTTACGCAGGGACATTAAATGAGAACGGCAACGCGATAACGGGGACATGGAGACAGGCGGACGCTCGCCTTCCGTTGACGCTCGAGAGAAGAGATTAGATTCGCAGCCAGGGACGCGAGTGTTGTCTTCTTCAGCTCTTGCGTTCCACTATCATGACGGTGACGTCATCGCCTTGAGCCTGTCCGGCCACGAAGTCCTCGTAGGTTTCACGCAGGGCGTATTCCAGGTGGGCCGCGCCGTTGACGGCTTCATTCCGTATTATTTCGACTAGACGGTTTTCACCAAACATTTCCTCTTCGGGATTCTGGGCCTCTATCAATCCATCGGAGTAAATGACCAGAACGTCTCCCGCTTCGAGCTCGAAATCCGTCGTGCCGAACTCACTTTCCGGGACGGCTCCGAGGAGCCTGCCGTTCGAAGGCAGTTCTCGAATCTCCCGCGCCGACGCTCGAAAAAGGTAGGCGGGTTTGTGTCCTGCGCTCACATACGATCCGACCCCCATACTATCGATATGGAAAAGGAACATGGTCGCGAAGTCGCCGGAGTGGCTCTTCTCACACATGAACCGGTTCAGCTTTTCCGTCGCGACTTCCAACGTGTCTCCCAACCGCAACTGCATCTCCAGGCAACCCTGCAACATCGATCCGAGCAACGCCGCAGCGACCCCCCTGCCGGAGACGTCGGCGAGAACGGCATTCACGCCGCCGTCACCGGAAGGCACGAAATTGTAGAAGTCTCCGCAAACCCAGCGGGCCGGATTCGATGCGGCTCTGAAGACCAGATGTTCCATTTCCGGCGCAGAATGGCGCAGCAGGTGTTTCTGGGTTTCGTGAGCGAGCATCAGTTCCAACTCAGCCAGGTGGCGCTTGTCCCCCATCTGCCTGTGCTCTTCCGCCAGCACGTCGGTCAGAGCCTCTAACGGGGCGGGCTGGTCGACTTCCGGCGTCCCGGGGTCTCCGGAAAAAAACAGGGTGATGGCGTGGTCCTTGCCGACCTCAATGCGGTCCCCATTCCGAAGCCAGTGGTAGTTGATCGGGTTGCCGTTCACCAGCGTACCGAACCAGCTGTGCAGGTCAATCAGGAGGTGACCACCCGCGGTTCGTACGACCTTTGCATGATGGCGTGAAACCGTGCGGTTGCTGATCGCGACGTCTGCATCGTTGGATCGGCCGATGAGAGTCTCCATCTTCTTCAGCGGGATGCTTTGTTCCGCGCCGTCGGAGTCTTTCCATTCCAGGCGTGCTGTGGCGTCGGATATTCGCAGTGAAGAACTGCTTGGGTCCCTCATCTTATCGGTTTCACCTAGTCGGACTCTATAAAACTGCGTAAATGATAAATAAGAAAGGGGTTGGGGTCAATGAAAGCCTGGGATCCCGTGGCGATTGGGGTGAGGGAGGATCCTGTGGCGGGGGCAGGCTGTCTATTGTTTCTTTGTCTGCGCCTCGCCCGAGGGACCAGCGGCTGTGTCGAGTGGAAACTTCCTGTAAGCCGAGCGTTCTTCCAGGACTCGCCGGTGAGATCGTCTTACCAGGAAAGAACGCGCCCTGAACTCCAGTTCCTGTTTCCAGGGGAGCCACATCCCGTCATCGACCTTGCGCCACTCCTGTACATGCACGGTCCCTTTGTGGATCTTGGCCAGGAGACCAAAGACGCCGACGTTGACGTCGTCCACAATCTCGGCTTCGACTCGTGCCAGCCTGTGGTCTTCCTCGTCAATCCACGCCAACCCGGCCACCTTCGGAAGAAGGAGTTTGCCCATCCGGCTGGAATAACCGGCGTGTTCCCGGGGCCTGAACCGGACGACGATCGAGGCTCTGCCGTTCAGCGTTTCGCGCCGAAGGAGTTTGAAATCGAACGCCTGCGGGATGTCGGCGGCCAGTGCGCCAAGCTCGTCTGGAGAGTTCGCGCGCGACCCCATCCAGGTGCCATCAGGTTTCTGGATCTTCTTTCCCTCGACGTGTGCGGCGAAAGCGGCTTCTTGTTGTCGGGATTCCGTGTCCGTCAAGGGCGTGCCGTTTCGGCCGAGAACCCTGCGAAACGGTCCCTGTGGAAACCGGTAGATCTCGGATTCGGTCGTTTGGCGCTCTTTGACTCTGTCCTCCCCGTCCAATTCCTCCTCGACCCTGAGGACGCGATAAGCATAGCCTTCGAGCAACTTCTGTTCGTCGAACTGATACTTGAGATTGGTCTCGACCAACCGCAGGAACTGGGTCGCTTCCGGGAGGGGCATCTCTGCCGGCGCCATCTGAGAAAGAGCCGGCAGGGACACCCCCAGAGCCGGAACAATCAGGGCTGCAATTCGGGCTGAAGTCTTCGAGATGAAGTGTGCCATCTTCCACCACCAGGGTCGAATCAACCGCCGTCGCACCGACTACTTACGTCATATGGGACGGACCAGTATGGGTTGGTTAAAATAAGGGCCCTAAGGGCCCGCTCAAGAATAACTTCACATTTTCGCATCCCATCTTCACGCTACCTTCGCGGGACCTTCGCGCCATCTCCGGCCGCTCCTCAATCGCAGATCCTCGAAATAGCCGGGCTATTCCTCCGGTCTGCTCAATCGGTCGCGACCGAATCTGACGCAAATCTGGGTGCCAATTTTGCGAAGTTACTCTTGAGCGGGCCCTAGTAGTCGTCAAAAGTCGCCTACATGTCTAATCGGCCGGCCCCGTCCCCGACCTTACCCCAGCCTGAAAAACGCACCGGCCATCGTCCACACAAACAGTCTGTCCGGCCGTTTCGAGGGTGTCCGCGTGAACGATCCGGAAGTCGGGCTGCCCTTCATCTGGGCCTTTTCAGTCGACTCCAACAAGAGTACAATTCCCTCATATTTCCAGAACTTTCGAATGGTGTCGGGCGAGTTCGTACGACGGGGACGTTCCGAGGCTGGAGTACATCGATGATGAGCATCAGGACACTGCTGGACCTGAAAGGGCACGATCTCTGGTCCATAAGCCCGGATGCGGCGGTCTTCGACGCGATCGAACTGATGGCTGACAAGGAAATCGGTGCGCTGCTCGTCATGGAAGATGACAAATCGGTGGGAGTGATTTCCGAACGGGACTATGCCCGCAAGATCATCCTTGAGGGAAAGTCGTCGAAGGGAACACCGGTTCGCGACATCATGTCCGTTCGAGTCGTTTATGCCCATCCGAGTCAGACGATCGAGGAGTGTATGGCCGTGATGACCCACAAGCGCATCCGCCATCTGCCGGTGCTCGACGACGACCATCTGATCGGCATGATTTCGATCAACGACCTGGTCCGCGCTCTCATCGCCGACCAGGAGTTCCGGATCGATCAGCTCGAACACTACATCAGCGGATAACGACACCCGCGCGTACGTCTGTAGGCGTGCGTCAACCAATGATTTCCCAGTGTTTGGCGAGTTCCTGATACTGGCTCTCCAGTTGCTCCTTCAACTCGGAGTAACGTCGATTTGTCTTGTCCCAGTCCAGATCTTCCGTGGGCTTCTGAAAGAGCTTTTCGATGTCCTTCAGCGCAACCTCGTTCTGTTCGATGCGTGTTTCCAGTTCCTGAATCTCACGCATTAATTGTTCTCGCCTGTTCTTGCTGAGCCCGGAGGGAGATTGCTTCACAGTCCGACGTTGTTCTTGTTGGGCGTCCACCTTGCGGTCAACGGCCTCCGCCAGCCATTGCTCGAAAGCCTCGAAACGATCAAACGTTCGAGCCCGTCCGTTGTCCATGTAGATAATGTGGCTCGCGATCTTCTGCACGAGATATCGATCGTGAGTGACGAACAACATCGTACCCGGGTACTCATTGAGGGCGTCTTCGAGCGCTTCCCGGGAAGCAATATCGAGGTGGTTCGTCGGTTCGTCCAGGGCCAGCAATGGGGGCGCCGCGTAAATGATCTTCGCCAGCATCAGTCGGGATTTTTCGCCGCCGCTGAGCTGGCCGACGCGTTTGAACACATCCTCGCCTGAGAACAGGAACTGGGCAAGGAATCCCCGCAGCTCACCGTCGGTTGGCTGCGAGTCCATGGATCGAATTTCCTCCAGGAGCGATGTCGACGGGTCCATGTCTTCCATTTGTTGATCGTAGTAGCCGACTTCCAGCCGGTCGTCCCAGGACAACTCACCGCTCAGCGGGGACAGCTGACCAATCAGCGATCTCAGCAGCGTCGTCTTGCCCGACCCGTTCGGGCCTACCAGGGCCCAGCGGTCGTTCCGTTCGACGTCGATATTCAAATCCTCCAGAATAGTGTTTCCGGAATAGCCGACGGACAACTCTCTGGTTGTGAGAACGTAACGACCGGTCTTTGTGGCGGGCAGGAAGCGAAAGCGCGCACGCTTGGGCGATGTGGGCGGCTCTTGAATCCGCTTGATCCGGGCCAGTGCGTTTCGGCGGGACTGAGCCTGGCGGGTCTTCTGGCCGGCGATATTGCGGCGGACATAGTCCTCTGTCCTGGCGATCCATTCCTGTTGGCGCTGCCACTCCTTTCTGCGTAGTTCCATGCGCAGGGCATGTTGCCGGACGTAGGCCTGGTAGTTACCCGAATAGGCGGCGACGCGCCCTTCTTCCAGGTCCAGGATTCGCGTGACGATGCGGTCCAGGAAGAACCGATCGTGTGAGACGATCAGAAGGGCTTTGTCTGTTCCCTTCAGATAGTGCTCGAGCCATTCGATCGATCGTATGTCCAGGTGGTTCGTCGGCTCGTCCAGAAGCAGGAAATCGACGTCGGAGAGCAACAGTTTGGCCAGCGCCAGACGGTTTTTCTCTCCCCCTGACAGCGCCTGGGCCGATTGAGCAAACTGCTCCTGCCTGAAACCGACGCCGAGCAGTGCCCCTTCCGTCCGGGCACGATAGCTGTATCCGCCTCCGAATTCGAATTCATTTTGGAGTTCGGAATATCGCTCAAGTAGTTCGGGGTTTGGAGCTTCCGCCATGGCCGCCTCTAGTTGCCGCAAACCCTCTTCCCGATTCTGGAGGTGTTTGAACGAGAGCTGGGCTTCTTCCAGGACGCTGTTGCTGCCGGCGAACTTCGGAATCTGCTCGAGTCGGCCGATTCGCAGCCCTGATGCATGTGTGATGGTTCCGGAGTCGGCTTCGCCGGGAGTCGAAACCAGATTCAGCAGGGTCGTCTTGCCGGCGCCGTTCGGGCCGATCAGTCCGACTTTCTGCGCCGGTTGGATCTCGAAGGAGACGTCACTGAGGACGTCGAACGAGCCGAAAGCCTTCGAAACTTCATGAAAACGGACGAGCATCGGGAGGGATTCGATGGAGATGAAGGGTGATGCCCCGGCGGGCGGCATCACCCTTCAGGATTTTCTATGCCGCTTTGTCGGCGGCTGTCTGGGGATCGAGCAACACCTCGATGGCCCGATCCAGCTGCCGGTCCTTTTGTTGCTCGGGCTCATCAGGGACGGCGAGAGGATCCGAGACGGTTGGCGTCACTTCGACCGTCGGCGTGATACCGCCTTCCTGAATTTCGACACCGTTCGGCGTGTAGTACTTGGCTACCGACAGCAACAATGCAAAGCCGTCATCGAGCGGATGCAGCTTCTGGACCGAGCCGATACCGAATGTTTTCAGACCGACCAATTCGCCACGCTCGTTGTCGGCGATCGCGGCCGCGGTAATTTCGGCGGCATCGGCCGTTCCCTGGTTGATGAGCACGGCGAGGGGCAGTTCCGAGATCGCCGCGTTTGCCTTTGCCTCAAATGTTTCTTTCGGGACGGTCTGCCCTTCCAGATAGCCCAGTGTCCCGGATCCAATAAAGAGGTTGGCGATTTCGATAGCTTCCTGTAGTGTGCCGCCGGCGGAGTTCCGCAAATCAAGAACGACGTGGGTGGCGCCCTGCTCTGTCAGGGACTCCAGCTGCCGCTTTGCTTCGAGAGCCTTGCCGGGTGCAAGTACCGGAATCTTCAGGTAGGCGACGCCGTCTTCGAGCATCCTGGCTTCCACGGGAGGCGCCTGGACCACCGCCCGAGCCAGCGTGAAGATTTCCGGTGCCGGCTGACGCCGCCGGATCACAGACAGTGAGACTTCGCTGCCCGGGGTTCCGGCGAGTAAGCGATTCACTTCAACCAGGTTGTGTTCTCGAAGCGAGACACCGTCGATTGCCTCGATCGTATCTCCGGTTCCAAACCCCTGCTGGTCGGCCGGCCCCCCGGGGACTGCGGCGACAATCATCGGATAATCGAACTTCTTGGTCAGCGTGACGCCAATCCCTGCCGCTTTCTGCGGATCGAAGTCCCGATAGAAACCCGCGACTTCCGGAGAGAGGTACCCGCCATAGGGGTCGACTCGCTCGACCATGCCCCGTATCGCTCCCTCGAACGCGTCGGCCATGGTTGGATCGTCCACGTAATCGTTCTGGATCCGTTGAATCACTTCCACAAAAATGGAAATCTGTTGGTAGGGTCCCTGGGCGCTGACACGACCCATCATTCCGCCGATGATGGCGTATACAACAAGGACGGACGAGATCAGCAAGATCGTGTACTTGGTCTTCGAGTTCAAGGAAAGCCTCTCTTCTTGGCGTCGGGCCCACCGTCCCCGCGCAATTTTCAAACCGATGAAATCGAACGGGTGCTCGACGATCCCTCCGGTGCGGGAACTACGGCCCTGGACCGGTTCCCCGCGCCCGATGATGGCGCGATATGCATTCGTTTGATTATAGCTTGCACGGCGTAGGCCAGGGCCAGGAGATTTTTCGGGCTCCCCCCTCACGAGTTATCATAGGCTGTGCAGATCAAACGCACGATGGCGTTAGACGTTGGCGACAAGAGAATCGGTATGGCGATCACCGATGCCTTGGGTGTGACCGTCCAGGGACGACCGACGCTGCATCGCCGTACGCTTTCAGGTGACATCGCCCAGATCAGCCAGGTGATTGCGGACGAGGCGGTCGTGGAGGTTGTGGTCGGTCATCCTTTGCATATGGACGGCGCTTCCAGTCCACAGAGTCAGAAGGTTGAACGGTTTGTCGAGAGTTTGCGCGAGGCAATCAGCGTCCGCGTGGTGTTGTGGGATGAGCGTCTGACCAGTTTTGCGGCCGAGCAACATCTTGAGGAGCTGGGACTGGATTGGCGCGCTCGGCGCAAGCACGTTGATGAAGTGGCGGCGATTTTCATTCTGGAAGACTATATGGGAAGGAAGTCTTGAAGAAGTTCCTGCTGGTTTTGTCGATCTTTCTGATCCTGAGTGCCGCCGGTGGGGCCGGTTACGGTTGGTTCCTTGTCAGCCAACCCTATCGCGGGTACACCGGTGAAGTGGTTGTGGACATTCCGTCCGGACTCGGTTCCGAAGAGATCACGGACCTTCTGATCGAAGAGGGAGTCATCCAGCATCGATTGCCCGCACTGGCTTATCTTTATTTCAGCCCAGACCGGGGCAAGCTGCAAGCCGGCGAATATACGTTCGACGGAGCGATGAACGTCGAAAGCGTTTTCGCGAAACTGGCAAGCGGCGACATCCGGCTCCACACTTTTACCGTTCCCGAAGGCCTCATCCTGCAGGAAATCGCCGATCTGTGGGAAGAAGCGGAACTCGGGGACCGCGCCGGGTTTATCGAGGCGGCCGAAGCCGCGATGCCGCTTGTCCGGCAGATAGACGAGGCAGCCGTTTCGATCGAAGGCTACCTGTTTCCGGAAACATATTCGTTTCGAAGGAACGTCAGCGCCGGCGAAGCCGTCGAAGCGATGGTTCGCGGTTTCGCCACGGCGGTTCGCCTCCTCGAAACCGAGATCGCGCGGGACGAATGGCCGCTCGACTTGACGGACGCGCTGATTCTGGCCTCTTTGATTGAAAGTGAGGCCGCCGTCGCGGATGAGCGCGTTGTGATCTCGTCGGTCTTCCACAACCGTCTCGGTAGGGGGATGCTGCTCGAGTGCGACCCGACTGTGATCTATGCGCTGAAGCTGGACGGGAGTTTCCGCGGCCGCCTGTTGCGCGAGGACCTCGACTTCGATTCCCCCTACAATACCTATCGCTACCCGGAACTCCCGCCCGGCCCGATCGCCAATCCGGGCTACCAGTCTCTACTGGCCGCCCTCTCCCCGGACGAAACCGACTTTGTATTTTTTGTCCGCACCGACGGTGGCCGCCACACGTTTTCAAGGACCCTGGCCGAGCACAACCGAGCTGTCGCGGCCTATCGCCGCAGCAGATAAGCCCAATTGAGGGACGGAGGCGCAATTCGACCAATTCGCCAACTACGGGCGGGTCCCCGAATTAGTGTGTCCCCGCCAGAGATAACGTTACTATCTCCGAAGGAGGTTGCGAGCGGACTGATGAGTGAGATCCACCGTGTGGTATGTGTGACTTTCGACGGTTTTGAGCGTTCGTGAGGGGCAACCTCCATCGGCCCTACGGGTTCGGGCGGAACGGTACCGCCTTGGCGTCGCTCCTCCTCACAATGTCGAAGCATTGACTCCTCGTCGCTCCCCCAAATCCGGCACCGTTGCACTCCGAAATCTAGTAACGCTATCTCTGGCGGGGACCACTAAAATGCGGGGTTTTCTTTGTATTGAGCCAGGCTCATGTTGCTCTGGTCACGTTTGGATAGTGTCGGGTTTTCGATCGGCCATTTCACGCCTACGTCCGGGTCGTTCCAGTTGATGCCGCCTTCTGCGGGTGGGGTGTAGAACCCGGTCTGTCCGTATTGGACCTCGGCCACCTCCGAGATCGTCGCGAAACCGTGAGCGAAGCCGACCGGGACATAGATCTGCGTCTTGTTTTCCGCGCTCAGTTCCACACCGAACCACTGGCCGAACGTTGGTGATTTCGTCCGGAGGTCCACGGCGACATCGAAAATCGTACCCACCGTGCAGCGAAGCAGCTTGCCCATGGGCGCCGTCATGTCCTGGTAGTGCAATCCACGCAGCACACCTCGGTCGGAGCGCGAATGGCCCTCCTGAACGAAGGTCAGGTCGAGCCCTGCTGCGGCAAAATCGCGCTGGTTCCACGATTCGATGAAGAATCCCCGTTCATCTTGAAAATAGTCGATGTCGATGAGGACAAGGTCCTCGAGAGGTGTCTTGATCAAGTGCGTTTTCATAGTTCGAGCTCTAACTCAATTGGCGCCCTCGGGGACCAGGGCATAAATCCTTGCAGGTCCGCCGGTTCCGCCTTCGATCTTGATCGGCGCGACGATGACCCTCGCTCCGGTGGCCGGCAGCCGTCCCAGGTTGGCGACGTTTTCCAGATGGTACTTTGCTCGCCCGTGGCTGATGTGGTGGACCTGGAAGTCTTCCGACAATCCGTAGTCGACGCTCAGTGTGTCGATGCCCAGGCCGACGACATCCCGCTCTCCGGTCAGCATCTCGGCCGAATCAGGCGAGAAGCCCGGGAAATGGAGTTTTTCCTCCTCGTCGGCGTTCTTGTATCTGTCGAAGTCCGTCCAACGCTCATCCCATCCGGTGTACATAAAAACGAGGGCGTTCGCTGGGATGATGCCGTTGGCACTCTCCCAAGCCCGGATATCGTCGGGTGTCAACAGATAGTTCGGGTCCTCGAGCACCTGGGCCCGCGTGTCGATCACCACGGCCTGTACGATCAATTGATCCAGAGGGATCTGGTCCATTGGGACCTGCCCTTCGGTGAAATGGTTGGGCGCATCCAGATGAGTCCCGGTGTGTTCCGCCATCGTGAAGCGGCCGGACAGAACGCCGTCCTCTTCGATTGTCGCGAAGATTTCGTATGCGAACGGTTCGTAGCCGGGCCCCGGCCAGTGCGGGTTGGCGGAGCTGAGAGCGTGTGTCAGGTCGACAAGTTCGGTCCTGCCGTCCCCAATCCCTTCAAGAATGCCGGCTGGTGTTCGAACCGGAGGTCGCGGCGCGGGTGCTTCGCAGCTTGACAGGAGGACCAGGAGACCCGATATGTAAGTGGCGCGGAGTATTGTGGATTTGGTTGGCATGTTCGCTTGTGCCTCACGAATGAAAGTTGAACGACGTGGTTAAATAGGCGCTATGTCCCGATGTTTCCTGGCACTGGGTTCGAACGTCGGAGACCGCCGCGCGCATCTCGCTTCGGCCGTCGTCGAGCTGGATCGCCGTAACGTTCGCGTCGTTCGCAGCGCTTCCATCTACTCGACCGAGCCGCAGGTTATCCGCGACCAACCCTGGTTTCTGAACACCGTCGTCGAGGTCTCTACCGGTCTCACGCCACAACAGTTGTTGCGCGTCTGCCAGGATATCGAGAACGTCCGCCGACGCTCCCGTGACGTGCCGAACGGGCCAAGGACACTCGACATCGACATCATCCTCTTTGGCGAGCGCGTCATCGGCAACGAGTTTGTCACCATCCCGCACCCCCGCTACACGGCTCGCCGTTTCGTATTGGAACCGCTTGCGGAAATTGCACCAGACGTCATCGACCCTTCGTCGAACCAATCCGTCCGTGAGATCCTGGGTCGCGTTCGGGACTCCGGCTCGGTAACGAAGTCTGAACCGCCGCTGATCACACGAAGTGTGAGCACCGAATTGTAACAAAACACGGGCTGCTGGGCTCTCAGAACGCGCCCTCGGCACCGGCCAGACGCGCCTTTTCCTCATCCACGAAGTAGAGCAGCACGAGTCCGACGATGAAGAATATGATCAGGCTCACAATTGCGGATCGGGAAGAACCGGTCACCAGGTTGACCGCCCCAAATACGAACGGCCCCCAGATGGCCGAGAACTTGGAAAAGACTGAATAGAACCCATAGAACTCCGCGCTTGCTTCGGCCGGGACCATCGAACCATAGAAGGACCGGCTCAGTGCCTGAGAGCCCCCCATGACGATCCCGACGAGGCCCCCCATGACGAAGTACTCCATTGCGGTTTCGATGAAGTACGCGTATATGACCACGCCCGACCAGATCACCAGGGTGATCATCACGGCCTGCTTTGTTCCCACGCGCCGGGCAATCCGGGAGAAAATCAGCGCACCGGCGGTTGCCACGAACTGGATCACCAGAAGGGTGCCCATCAAAGTCCCGTTTGAAAGCCCCAATTCATCCTTTCCGTAGAGCGTAGCCATCGCAATGACGGCCTGAATGCCGTCGTTATAAAACATGAATGCGACGAGAAACGACACGAGGTGCCGAAAGCGGCCGATGCGGCGTGTTGTCGCGATGGTCCGGGTGAATCCGACCGCGGCAAGCGCGAGAAATCGCGGCAGAGTCCGGAACTGTTCGGGCAGGGGTGTCGGCTGGCCGGGTTCCCGTAAGTATTTGACAGTGAAGAGGCTGAAACCAGCCCACCAGACCGCTGCCATCACGATACCGATCCGTGCCGCTGTTGCCTCGTCAATTCCCAGGGGTTCGGCGGCAAGAACGATCAGCATGGCGATCGCAAACTGCAACCCTCCCCCAACATATCCGTACGAGTACCCTTTGCCGGAAACGCTGTCCATCCGGTCTGGAGTGGCGATCTGCGGAAGGAAGGCGTCGTAGAAGACGTTCGCCGCGACGAAAGCCGTTTGAGCCAGGATGAAAACAACAAGCGTCTGAACGACGTCGCCGGCTCGCGAAAAGTAGAGTAGGAGAGTTGCCAGCGAGCCCATGTAGGCGAAGAACAGCAGGAATTTTTTCTTGGCGGCCGAGAAGTCGGAAATAGCCCCGAGGACCGGGGCAAACAGGAAGGTCAACGCTGCGGAAAAACCGATGGCGAAGGGCAGGAGTGAGGCTGCCTCGAACTGGGTCCCCAGGATCGTGACACCTTCAGTCGGGACCACCACGCTCGTGAAGTAGATCGGAAGCAAGCCAACCGATACCGTCGTGATGTATGCCGAGTTCGCCCAGTCATACATGCACCATCCGAAGATGTTCTTCGGGTCGTTCCGGGGAAGATCGGCTCCGGTCATGATTCTTGTTCCGGTCTCGGCTTCGGGGCGAAGCTATTCAACGCTGCGTCCGCGAGTTTCAGGAAGGAAGAACAGACAAACCCCGGTCAGCAGGTACATCACGGCCGTAACTTGAAAGGCCGTTGAGAAACCATACATGTCGGCGAGTTTTCCGATGGTGTAAGGCGCCAGCGCACTGATGCCGCGGCCGATGTTGTACGTGAATCCCTGGGCGGTCGCACGAATCCGCGTGGGGAAAAGCTCTCCGGTGATAATTCCAAAGCCGGCAAAGTGACCCGCTCCGAAGAATCCGATCAGAGGCCCGATCAGAAGCAGTGCCATGGGATTTCTGGTAGCGCTGTAAATGGGGACCAGCACAGCCGCAACCAGGACGTAAGTGATGTAGATCTTCTTGCGGTCGAATCGATCCGCCAGCGCACCGAAAGTCAGGTAGCCGGCGAAACTGCCCGAATGCATGACGAGCAGAAACATGTTGAACTCGAAGCTGCCCAACCCCGCACCACTCTGCTCGACAGGCAGAGACAGTAAAGGCGGGATCCACAGGAACAATCCCCAACTGGCGAACATGGCGCACGTGCTGACCATTGAAGCCACGATGACGGAGCGTCTGATTCCCGGTTGGAAGAGTTGACCGATGGAAGGTGCGACCTGTCGGGATGCTGCGATCTCGTTCCTTGTCTCGACCCAGACCGCCGGTTCTTCGACGTTGCGGCGGATCCAGAGGGTGAACAGGGCCGGAGCCACGCCGATAAAAAAGACCGCCCTCCATCCAAAGACCGGAAGGACGAACGCAGCGGCCAACGCCGCCATCGCATAACCGACGGCAAAACCACTCTGCATAATTCCGAAAGCTTTGCCCCGGTGGCGTTCAGGCCAGGTTTCGGAAATCAGGGCCGCTCCCGTGCTCCACTCTCCGCCGACTCCCAGGCCGAGGATGATTCTGAAGATCGCCAGTTGAGTGATGGTCTGAGAAAAACCACATGCGGCGGTGAAGATCGAATACACGAGGATGCTCATCATCATCGCGCGCACCCGGCCCAGGCGGTCCGCGATAAGTCCGAACGCCAGGCCGCCGATGGCCGACGACATCAGGGTGAGCGAATTCAGAAACCCGCCCATCGCGAACGACATGTCGAAGTGTTCGATCAGGTTGCCGAGGACGATGGCATAGAGCAGAACGTCCATACTGTCGAGCACCCAGCCGAGGGTGGCCGCGATCAGTGCTTTGCGCTGCTGGTCGGTGACCTCCCGCCACCAGGGTTGGCCTGCAACCGGAAGAGAGTTAGTAGGGTCGTTCATTTACGGCCTACTTCTACCATCGTTTCGACGGATATGGAAGGGCGGAGCTTTGTGAGGCCCAAATCACCGATCGGACCAGACCGCCAACTCATTTCCGCTCGGATCGGTGAAGTGGAATCGGCGTCCACCGGGAAACTCGAATGTCTCCCGGACGATCTGTCCGCCGCTCTCACGGACTCGTTCTTCGATCTCTGCCAGGCTCGTGGCATAGAGAACGATTAATGGACCGCCCGAAGTCACTTCCGCCGCGACGGCAAAACCGCCGGTTAAGCGACCGTCGGTGAAACTCGTGTAATCGGGGCCAAAGTCCGTGAACTTCCAACCGAACACCCCCGAGTAAAAACTCTTGATCTCCCCAATGTTTGTGGTCGGAAACTCGATGTAGTCCACGCGCCTGTCCTGTTCTTCCTGGCTCATAAGGTCGTCTCCTCCTAGTCCGCAAATCCGTAGGAATCAGTGTAGTGATCCAGCCCCAGGTGCAGAGATTCCCGGCCAAGTCCGCTCTGTTTGACGCCGGAGAACTCGATGCGAAGGTCTCCGAATATGCCGTGGTTGTTGTGGAACACGGCACCTGCCTGAATTCGGTCCGCCAGGGCCTCCGCCTGCCGACGGTCCGATGTCCAGACCGACGCGCGGAGTCCGAAGTGGGTGTCGTTGGCCCAGCCTACGGCCCGGTCGATGTCGCTGAAACGAACGATCGGGACGAGGGGGCCGAATTGTTCGCAAGCCACGACTTCATCGGGGTGATTCGTCCCGGTCAGAATCGAAGGGAGCAGGAAGTAGCCCTGGTCCCACTTTTCCCGGCTCAGCTTTCGACCGCAGGCTCGTATGTCCAGGCCCTGATTCCGGGACCGTTCAATCAATCCGTTGACGAAATCGAATTGGACCTTGTTGCCCAGTGGGCCCATCGTGGTTTCGGGGGCGAGACCGTCGCCTACGATGGTCTCTCCGAACGCCGCCGTCAGCTTTTCCAGAAGTTCGTCGTGGCGCGACTCGTGGACGTATATCCGCTTGATTGCGACGCACACCTGGCCTGTCGCTCGCAGGATGGCCCGCGTCATCCGTTCGATCGCAGCTCCATCCAGGACCGCATCGGCAAGGACTATCGCAGGATCATTGCCTCCTAACTCGAGGTGCAATTTCTTGATGCTTGCAGCCGACCGTTCGATGATTCGGCGTCCGGTTTCCGTGCCCCCCGTGAACCCAACTGTTGAAATCCGGGGATCGGTAACCAGCGTGTCGCCCACGGTTTCACCGGACCCCGTGAGCAGGTTCAATACCCCGTCCGGGAAGTGGGGTCCGAGGATGCGAACGCATTCCATGACGGTCAGGGGGCAGTGGGTGGCGGGCTTGAGAACGACCGTGTTGCCGCCCGCAACGGCAGGGACGAGTCTGCGGAAGCTGAGCAAAACCGGGGAGTTCCATGGCGAAATGATAGCGGTCAAACCTCGCGGTCGTTTTCGAATCCAGACGGGCTGAGATGTCTCAACCAGTTCCGGTCGACTCCACTCGGCAAGGTCCGCCGCAATGATATCTATCATCTCGATCGACCGGAGGATGTCGCGTTCGGCTTCGGTCCGCGGCTTACCGTTCTCCCGGACCAGCAGCCTGGTCAGTTCGGGTACGGATTTCCGCAGGTCCGCCGAAGCGGCCCGCAATCGTTCAGCGCGTTCTTCCGGCTGCGTCCGGGACCAGTGGGGAAACCCGGAGGCGGCCGCCCGGATCGCGGCTTCGACGTGTTCCGTATCGGACAGGGCGACTTCACCGACGATCTCGGTCATTCGTGCCGGGTTGATGACCGGGGTCTTCGGTCCTGCTTCGACCCACTCGCCGGCTATCAGCACCTTGCCGGAAGTTTCGGGAAACGCCTCGCTCGTCATTCGTGCCCCCCGAGCAGGTCCCCGCCTCCGGGTGGTCCGCAGAAAGGTTCGTTCATCGGTCCGATCCCCTCCATGTCGACGACAATCAGAGTGGCCCGGCGCGCATTGATGGCTTCTCCGAGAGCTGTCCGGAAATCTTCCGGGTTCCCGACGCGTTTGGCGGGGATTCGAAAAGCGTCGGCCAGACGTACGAAGTCCGGCGTCCAGAGGTCCACGCCGACTTTCCGGCCTTCGAGGTACTTGTCTTGAATGTTTCGGATCACGCCGTATCCGGAGTCGTCGTAGACCACCATCACGAGAGGCAGGTGCTCATCGCGCACCGTTGCCAGGTCCCCCACGTTGTAAAGAAAGCCACCGTCTCCGGCCAGAAGCAGGACCGACCGGTCGGGTGCGGCGATCTGTGCGCCGACCGCCATCGACAGGCCCTGGCCGATGCCGCCGCCCGAAGCGTGAACCGATGACCGGGGCCGCCGGATTTCGATCAACCGGTTTCCCCACGTCGTGTTGGGTATCGTGATGTCCCGGACAACGACGGTGTCCTCGGGCAGTGTTTCGCGGATAGCGTCCAGAACGGGCTCCCAGGGACCCAATGTTTTCCGAAGGTTTTGTCGGACGGCGTTGCGGATCTGTTCGATTTCCAGCAGGTAGTCCGGCTTCGGGATCGGAGCGGCCGCAAGAACCATGTCCAACAGGGCCGGCAGGATCAAGCCTGCGTCACCGGCAAGGCTGTCGGATTGTTGAAAGTTTCGATTCGTTGCCGCCCGGTCCGCATCGATGCCGATATGGTCCGCCGGCGTCGTCATCTTCCAGTTCGAAGTCTCGTTTCCACGGAACCGGACACCGACGCTCAGGAGGACATCGGCAGATTCGACCAGCTCCCGAACCTCGGGGTACGTTGCGAAATGTCCGATGCACAGTGGATGATTTTCGGGTATCGACCCGCGTCCGGCCTGACTCGTAATCACGGCGGCGCCCAGTAACTCGGCAAGTTTGGTCAGAGGTTTCGACGAATCGGATCGGATCACGCCTCCCCCGGACCAGATCACGGGCCGTTTCGATCCGATCAGTTTGCCGACCACCGGTTCCAGATCGATCGGCTCCGGGGGTCTTCCATCGGTCTTCGCGACGATCAGTGCCGGCGGGTCGACGAACCGTGCCTGGAAATCGATTGGGATCTCCACGCTCACGGGGCCGGCCGGAGGACTGAGGGCCTCGTTCATGGCCTTTCGAATCGTCGCCACCCCCTCACCCGCCCGTCGCACCCGGTATGCCTGTTTGCTCAGCGTCTCGAGCATCGCAAGCTGGTTTTCGAACTCGTGAATGTATCCCCGCCCCGAGTCGATATACTCGGAAGCCACCTGCCCGGTGATATGAAGCAACGGAGTTCCGGCCGTCACAGCCTCGATGAGAGCGCCGGCGGCGTTTCCGGCCCCCGTCCCCGTGCTCGTCAGCACCACCCCCAGCTTTCCCGACACCCGCGCGTACGCATCGGCCATGTTGACCGCCCCGCCTTCGCTGCGTGCGGTCACGATTCGGAATCCGCCGTGACGTTCCAGTGCGTCGTAGATGGGGAGGTTGTGGATACTGACGATGCCAAAGACGACATCGGTGCCCAGATCGTGGAGGTCGTTCGCGACCGCATCGCTGAGCGTCATCAGGAATTCGCCAGGCAAAACTGGCGGATCAGAGCATTGAATGTTCCCGGTCTCTCCTGGTAGCAGAGATGTCCGGCCTGTGGGATCACCTCGAACCGGACGTTGGGTATCGCCCGGCGCATCTCGTCGGCCTCGGCGGATGGGATAACATGATCCTCGGCAGCCCAGATCAGCAGCGTTCGCACGTTGATCTTCCCAAGCAGATCCCGCTCGTCCGCCCCGG
Source organism: Terriglobia bacterium (assembly GCA_965262425.1). Classification (GTDB taxonomy): domain Bacteria; phylum Acidobacteriota; class Terriglobia; order 20CM-2-55-15; family 20CM-2-55-15; genus CAZOZZ01. The sequence goes on from OZ253536.1 coordinate 5,105,800, forward strand.
ACATCGCGATGGCCGCATACCGGTATCCCGATGGGCGGATTTCGGCCATGATCGAGATGGCATTCCGCACGACGCCTTCTCTCGCGCACTTCGAAAACAGCCCGGGTGTCCGTTGCTCAGCCAACTGCCTCGGCGACAGTCTTTGAATCAAGCCGAGCCTCTCTTCCAGTTTCCGTACCCGAACCTGTTCGGGTTCCGCACCGCCGCCGCGGGTCGTGTCGGCCAGAATCAAGGTCTTCACGGTCTTGGGATAACGCCGGTAGAACTCCTGCGCGATGATCCCTCCCATGGAATGTCCAAGCAGATGCATAGGGCCGATGTCGAGTTCGTCGACGAATTCTTTCAGGCAGTCGGCGTATTCCGCCATCGTCGGCGTTTCCGCTACCGGGTCGGACGAGAGTCCGTAGCCCGGTGCGTCCCATGCAACCAGGGTGAAATCGTCGGCAAGGTCCTTGAACTGGTGACTCCACGAATTCCGGTTGGATCCGATGCCGTGCAGAAGAACCAGGGGTGGTCCTTCGCCCGACTGTTCGAAGCCGATAGTGTGGTTTTCCAGCTGTACCGAACCCAAGTCAGCGGCTCCTTTCCACGGTCTCCGGGTCTGGCTGGTCCGAAGCCCTCGCATTCCGACGTTTGTCGGCGCACTCCCGAAGGAAACGCCGAAGCTCGTTGACGCCCCGGTCCGAGTTGATCAGGTGTTCGTCGCCGCGCGCGGCGGTGCCCCGCTGCGATTCGAGGATGACACGGTCCTGATCGATCACCCACGCGTGCTGCTTTTCCCAGAAGTACCGGTACATCAGGTGCCAGTAGGTTTTCTTCAGGCCGGAGAGCTTTCTGTAACGCAGGAAATAGACGAGCGAGGAATCTCCATCGATGGGCGTCACCATCCCGACGATACGGAGAATCCCTTTGGGCCCCCATGGCAGCGGGATGTCCAGCCGCACCCACAACGTCCCATCCCACCAGAATTCCGCCCAGTCAAAGTTGAGCCCCTTCTGTCCCGCTCTTTCAACGATGAAGCCGTCGTCCTTGCGAACGACACGGATCTCGTCTTCGAGCGTCCCCTGACCGAGGGTGAACGACTTTCCGTGCAGATAAGGCCCGTGCATGGGGTCGGCGAGGTTTTCGTGAACCAGGATCCAGTTCACGTCCCAGACGGACTCGCAGATGAAACCGGACCAGTCGGGATTTTCGAGTTCTTCCGGAATGACGAGTTCGGGAGGGGTCGTCCCGGTCGCTTCGGGAAAGTAGACCCACACCAGCCCGGCCCGTTCCTGACAGGCATAGGTTTTGAGTGACAGTCGCGGAGCCAGCGATTCGTTGGCGTTCCTGCTTGCTGGAATGTTCGTGCACCGGCCCTGCCCGTTGAAGCACCAGCCGTGATAGGCACAGGCGAGAACGTCTCCGTGAACCTCGCCCTCGCTCAGCTTCGCGCCCCGATGCGGGCAGGTGTTGGTCTGGACGTGAATCCGACCGGAAGAATCGCGCCAGGCGATCAGGTCCAGCCCGAGGCGCCGGAGGCCGAGAGGCTTCCCGGCCACGTCAGCTGACTTCGAGACCGGATACCAGAGGTCGAACACCCCGTTTCGCAGTTCCTCGTCAAATGCGAATTGTGTCGAATCGGTCATTTCTGCCTAAGCAATTGTATCGTGAACCCTTCAGTCGAACACCAGCCCGCCGTCGACGACGATCAACTGTCCGGTGATGAAAGCCGCGTCGTCGGAGAGGAGAAACGAAACGACGCCGACAATATCACCTTCTTCGGCTTCTCTCCGTATGGCGCGATTTTCGACGTTCCACGCGTGTTTTTCCTCAGGGACTCCTGCCGTTGCTTCGTTGCGTACCAATCCCGGCGCCACACAGTTGATCCGGACATCGTCCGCGCCCAACTCGCGCGCCATCGCCCGTGTAAATGCGGTCACGGCGCCTTTGGTGGTGACGTAGTGGAGGAGTTTGGGGCTGCCCCAGAGCGCCGTGTCGGAACCGATCGTGACGATGCTTCCTCGTTTTCTTTGCTGCATGTGGGGCGCCACCGCCCTGCAGGTCAACCAGGTTCCGCGAACATTGACGGCCATGAGCCGGTCCCAGTCTTCGACCGAGATCTCGTCGTATCCGGCCCCGCCGACCGAATCGGCAAGAGCGGCATTGGCCACCAACCCGTCGATTTGCCCCCAGTCGGACATGAACCGGGCTGCCATTTCCTCGGTGGACTCTTCCGATGAAACGTCAGTCGGGTGAAAAGTCGCCTGCCCTCCTTCTCGCCGGATCTCTTCCGCCGTTTCCTCGCCACGCTCTTCTTCTATTTCGGCGATGCCGACCCGCGCGCCCTCCGAGGCGAGTCGCCGCGCGTACGCCCGGCCAAGGCCACGGCCGGCGCCGGTCACTATCACGGCTCTGTCAGCGTGGCGGCTCATCCTGTTTTCGTCCTCGCGCTCGGGCTTCGGTAAGCGGGCTGTCTTCGGGGTAGGTGGGTAGCTCCGGCCGCGGGGTGCCCAGCATGACCAGCATCAGCGCGTCCTGATCCGTGTCGTTGCGGACGCCTCTGTAAATCCCGGCCGGCGTGCAGAGCATGTCGCGCGGGCCGAGAGTCCGCTCCAGTTCGCGGTCCCCGTCAGCCCAGACGCACGTTATGGAGCCCTCGAGGACGAAGAACACTTCTTCCACGTCGCTGTGGAGGTGAAGCGGCCCCTCGCTTCCCGACGGCAGCAGCATGGTGCTAAGCGTAAAGTGCTGCGCCTTGATGATGTTCGGGTCGTCGTGTTTGCCGGTACCCCCGCCCCCGAGATACCGGATTTGCGCCCGCCTGTACTTTGGATCGACATCTGCTTGAAATTGCAGGGCTTTCCAGTCGAACTCGCGGTCTTCGAGCCTTCGTATCCACTGATCGATCTCGCCCACGTTGGTCGTGGATTTCTCCATAAAAACTCCTAATCGGTCGGTTCCGAAGCCCAGCCCGGGTCGGGATCCCCGGCCATTGCGCGACGAATGTCGGCGCTTGGCGGTCCCGCGGTTCCCCAGAGATCCATGAACTCGGGAACACGTTTCCACACCCTGGGCTCGTGCGATGCTTCGTCCTCGATCCGGTCGATGTCGCTCGTGTACTCGGCAACGTATCCGAGAGGATCCTTGAAATAACAGAAAATGTTGTTGCCGGGCCCGTGACGTCCGGGTCCCCACGCCGGTTCTATGCCGTGATGTCGAAGATTCGACATTCCCCGCATGACCTCATCCACGCTCGCAACCAGATATGCCACGTGATTCAGCGATGCGTGACTGGCCCTGTTGAAGGACACCACGTGATGTTTGGAGTTGCACCGCAGGAAGGCCATCTGGTCCTCACTCCAGTCCGAGATCCGAAAACCAAGGACTTCCGTGTAGAACCGGACGGTCTCGTCGAACTTCGCCGAGTTGAGGACGACGTGGCACAGTCTCAAGGGTTCGACGCTTTTCCGCGTCCATCCGTTCTCATGCTGTTGGACGCCGGCAGAAAGTTCGATGCAGCGGCCTTCCGGGTCGAGAAACCGGAATCCGTAACCGCCGCCGGCCTCCGCCAACACGTGGGGCCCCTCGATCGGAGACACACCGAGCGCGGCGAGTTCGGCGGCAGCCGTTTCGATCGCGGACCTGTCTTTCATTCCGAAAGCGAGGTGATGAAGCCCTGCCCCCAGACCCGGATGGATGCTAAGCAGGTGATGTTCCCCCGACGCGCCGCGCAGATAGCTGACACCGCGTTCTTCGGCTGCGATTTCCAGGCCCCACAGCTCCCGGTAGAACTCCCGATGTGTTTCTGGTTCGGGAGAGAAGAAGCCGACGTGGCGAATGTCTGTGATTTCCACGGAATTGGTTCGAGGCTCGTTGCTATTGTTCCGGATTCCGAAGACTCGGCGAGTTGAGGTCGAGCAGCTGGATCGGGATCACTTCCACCGAGCCGATGGCGGCAAGCTCCTCCAGGAACACCTCCGCCTTGCCAACCAGGACGATGAGGACGTCGTCGGTATGGATCTCCTGTGCGACCCGGGCCACGTCCCTTGCTGAGACCGATGCCAGCTCGTCCCGGTACGTTGCAAGGTATTCGGCGCCGAGGTCGTACACGGCCAGGTTCGCCAGACGGGCGGCCAGGTCTCCGGGTGTTTCGATCGTGAGGGGAAAGCTGCCGACCAGGAATGCCTTCACTTGCTCGAGCTCGTCTTCGGGGACTGGATCGGATTGAAGACGGTCGATCTCGTCGAGAATCAGCTGAACCGCTTCGACCGTTTTTTCGGTGCGCGTTTCGGTTACCGCATACAGGGCGCCCGGCCCTTTCCTGGGAATGATCGTTTCATAGGCGCCATAGGTCAGCCCCCTCTCCACACGGAGGCTGTCCATCAGCCTGCCCGACTGGCCGCCCAGGACGTAGCTGGCGACCAGTATCGGAAAGTAATCCGCGTCTCGACGCGCAACGGTCGTCTGGCCGATTCGTATCTCTGTCTGAACGCTGTCCGGGTCATCGATCACGATGATGCGCCGACCTTCGACGGCTGGGAGATTCGAGAGATCCACACCCGGGACGTCCCTTCTCTCCCAATCGCCGAACCACCGGCTTGCCAGTTCGAACGCCTCTTCGGTGGTGACTGCTCCGGCGATTGCCAGGGCGGAGGCGTTCGGGGCGAAATACGTCTGATGGTACCGAACGATGTCGTCACGGCTGATCTGTCCGATCGATTCCATCGTGCCGTCCGCGGGATGGGCGTAAGGATGGCGGCCATAGAGCGCTCGAATAAAAGTGGAGTCCGCCAGGAAATCCGGGTCCTGGAGGCTGGCCATCATGCCGGAGCCGGCCTGTTGCCGCATGCGTTCGATTTCGGAGGGCGCAAACGCGGGGTTCATGACGATGTCTCTCATCAGCTCGAACGCCAGATCCGTACTGTCCTTGAGAATCGACGCCGTGATGATAATTGCCTCTCGAGCGGCGCGGGTCGAAATCGAACCTCCCGCCGTGTCGATGGTTTCGGCGATTTCCTGCGCCGAACGCGTCGTGGTTCCGGTGTCGAGTAAATCGGTGGTGAACGTCGCCAGGCCGGGCAGATCCGCCGGGTCGTTGACACCGCCCGCCCCGATAACGAGTTGGATGGACAGGACGGGCTGTTCGGGATGCTCGAGCGCGAAAACCCGCAGCCCGTTGTCCATCGTATGTGCCTGGTAGGGCGGGAAGTCCACCTTGTCGAGTACCTGGGGGCTCGGAGGGTTCTCTCTTTGTGCCATTCCCTGCCCGCTGACCAGCACTATTGCCAGGAGAACTGCCAGAGTCAGTTCAGTTCGCATGGTGGCTCCTAGTTACCCGGTGCGCCCGGCATCACCGTAACGACCGTTCGGTTGGTCGGATCCAGATACTTTTTGACGACCCGCATGATGTCCTCTTTCGTCACGCTCATGAAGAGCTCCAGTTCGTCGTTCGCCGACGCCGTGTCCAGGTGGATGACTGCCGCATGGCCCAGGGCGTCGGCTTTCTCCTGAACCGATTGTCTCCCGAGGATGTAGTCCGCGCGGAGCTGGGTCTTTGCCTTGTCCAGTTCCGCGTCGGTTACCGGCTCATCCATCATTCTCTGGAATTCCGCGTTCAAAACTCGTTCGCCCTCGTCGAGCGAGGCGCCCCGGTTCATGATGAGGATGGCGAAGAACAGGTTCGGATCCTGCCTGAAACTGCTGCTGGCATCGGCCTGGACGGCTAATTGCGTCTCGTACACCAGGGATTGATAGACACGAGAGCTGCGGCCCCCCGACAGAATGCTTGAAGCGATGACGAGTGGATAGGAATCCGGGTGTCCGTCCTCGGGGATGTAATACCCGGCCACGTACGCCGGTAGAGGCACGGCTTTGATCCGGGGGATGCGCCGTTCTTCCTCGTGGGCCGGCTCCCGGACCGTGACACGTTCGATCGCATCTTCGCTTCCGGGAATATCACCGAAATACTGTTTCGTCCAGTCGAGAGCCTGTCCGGTATCGAAATCCCCGGCGATGACCAGGTATGCGTTTCCGGGAACGTAGTACGTCTGGTAGAACTCCACCACATCTTCGGTCGTTGCGTTGTCCAGATCTTTCATGCTCCCGATCGGTATGTGTTTGTACGGATGGACGTCGAAGGCGTTGCTGTAGAGCGTCTCGAACAGGTCTCCGTACGGCGGGCTTTCAACGCGGACGCGCCGCTCCTCCTTGACGACTTCTCGTTCAGACTGGAAATTCTGTTCGGAGACGTCGAGTGATTTCATTCGGTCCGCTTCCATCCACAGAATCATTTCCAGGTAGTTCGACGGGAAAGTTTCCCAGTAGACCGTCACGTCGTCGGTTGTGTACGCATTGATGACCCCGCCCACACTCGTGATCCGACCGTCGAATTCCTCCGGCTCGATGTTGGCTGAGCCCTTGAACATGAGGTGCTCGAAGAGATGGGCGAATCCCGTGCGGCCCGCCTTTTCGTTCTTGGATCCGACGTGGTACCAGAGCTGGAGGTTGATGACCGGCGTGGAATGGTCCTCGTGCGTGATAACGGTCAGCCCGTTGTCGAGCCGGTCCTCGCCGTACTCGAGCGGCGTAGGCATCGAAAGCCCCTCCGAAGACTGACCATAGCCCGGCACCGCCAGGATCAGAGCGAACAGGATGAAGTTCGTAGCGACCCGCCTAGTCATATCTCCGTCTCCTAGATTCAGTGTCCGGTTCCCGGTACTCCTCATCCCTGCTCCCCTCCGGCAACTGACCACTGACCACTAACCACTGACCACTTCCCCAGTGACCACTTCCCCAAATCAAATCCTAACAAACAAGGCCGCGAAGGCCCAACCTTGTACCAGGGACGCGAACATCGCGGTCGCGACGGGATCGGCCGTGGCCCTTCGGACGAACCCGGACATCCACCAGAGAACGAGCCAGAACAATACCACCAGATGTGTGATCAAGACGAGGAAGGAACTTTCCGGGTTGAGCAGCAGGACGCCGGTGACGACCGCCGACCAGAGGATGATCCGTGTTGTGACGAAGGTGAGCGCTCGAAGCGGTCCGGACCGAATCGATCGCAGATGCAGTTCGTCGAACATGAATAGCGGCATGCTCACAACTACGAAAACCGGGAACCGCAGCCATTGTCCACCCGAAGGCATCAGGTGAATGAGATGCGATCCTACGCCCACGGCGAAGACTCCGATGGCGTAGGCCGCCGAGAGGAGTCCGATCCCGAGACCCAGACGGCTCGTTCGCGGCCACTGTCCATGCCAGAGCAGGAGTCCGGTCACCAGCAGGAAGCTCATCAGGTAGTCCGTCGCGAACAGACGGGTCCACGCGAGCGGTACGATGACTCGCAGAACCAGGAGGGCCGCCCCGGAAGCAGCCACGACGGTAACGAGAGTCCGTGTCACATCGGGGTTGTCGAGGAGTTCCGGCCGGTCCGAAGCCCCCGGAAGCAGTGACCATGCCGCCACGATGCCTGCCAGAGACATCAGGATGAGCCATCCGATGCGTTCCAGCGTCCTCGTCGAGTCCGGTCTGCCGCCCATCCACTCCGTGATCAGCCGAATTGTTGTGGGGTTGAACAGCGCGCTGGAATGTCCCGCATACTGGAAACTCCACCATTCACCCGCCGGCCCGGCCGCGCCGATCAGTGTTGGAATAAACTCGTTTATTCGGGGAGCGTCCAGGTTTCCAGTAACAATCAGGACGTGGTCTGCATCGAGGTTTTCGAGAGGAACGGGAGCGGGAGACAACAGGACGATCTTTCGAAACGACCGAATCGGGGCCAGGTCGACAAGAAGACCGCCGCCCATGGAGTGACCTACCAGGATCGGGGTCGATCCGAGATAATCCAGGGCCTCTTCGATCGCCCGACTGCTGCCGATCGCGCTGAAAGGGACGTTCGAGTCCCCATGTCCTGGAAGGTCGATCGCATAAGTTTCGAATCCAGCCTCAGCCATCGCCATTCCGAGCGTTCGCATGAACTCCTTGTTGCTGTTGAGCCCATGCACAAGAACCACCTCGTCGATCGGATCCGAATCGGGCAGGAAATGGAGGTAGGGAGTCGGTGGTTCGATCGGCAGGACGCCGGAGTTCGTGGTTGGGCTTGCCCGATCGAGTTGCCAGGAACCGATCAGGAACGCACCGAGACACCAAAGGCTGACCCAGAGCCGCACAACCGGCGATGCTATACTATTTCGACGCCGGTAGTGTAAAGAGTCCCGTTCACAACCCATCCATGGTCCACCTAAAGTCATGAATACCAGCAAGATATCGACTGTCGATGATCTGGCGCTTCGGGGTCGTGAACTGAAGGTGGCGGGCAAACGAATTGTTTTCACGAACGGGTGTTTCGACATCCTGCATGCCGGCCACATCGAGCTGTTCCGGAAGGCGAGACTACTGGGAGATGTGCTGGTCGTCGCAATCAACAGCGACCCGTCCGTTCGCCGGCTCAAAGGCGAAAATCGCCCGATTTTCAACGAACGAGAGCGTTCGGAGATCCTGTCGGCCCTGGAAATGGTCGATTTCGTCACGATCTTCGGCGAAGACACACCGCTCGAAACGATTTTGAAGATTCGGCCGGATGTTCTGGTGAAGGGGGCCGATTGGGAAGAGAAGGGCATCGTTGGCGCCGAACAGGTCGAAGGTTGGGGAGGCGAGGTCGTTCCGATCCGCCTGGTAGAAGGGCAATCGACGTCGGGCATCATCGACCGCATCGTTTCGGGGATTCGCACAGGTCGAAACGGGTGAAGGCATTCACCACGAAGCCACAAAGTGCGCGAAGATACAAACATTGTTTAGCTAGCCGACCTTCGTTGACTTCGCGTCTTCCTGGTGAAAGAAGATCGTCGCCTGCCGGACCTTGAAAAGATGGAACTCGCTCAAAGCCGCCTTCAGGAACTTTTCTCCAGGATACCGGACCTGGCGGATGTCTCCCGGATTGCGGCCGCAACGCTGAAAGGGGACACGCGGGTTGTTGTGGCCGGCCTGGGTGGCTCCACCCGCGGCCTGCTCACCGCCGCATTGTGGAAAAAATTCAAACGCCCGATCTTTCTTGTGACCGCTGTAGACACGGCTGCGGAGAATCTGGCCCTCGACACCGGTTATTTCCATTCGGAACTGAATGACGGGTCGCCCGATCGGGTCTGTCACTTTCCTGCCTGGGAAACGGACCCCTACTCCGGGCTGTCGCCGCATGCCGACGTTCTTCAGACCCGGGCCACGACCTTATGGCGATTGCGGTCCGGCGAGGCCGATATCGTCGTGACGTCGGCCCGGGCCCTGGGGGGGCGTTTACGAAGCCCGGCTGGTTTTGACTCCTACGGTCTCCGCCTCCAGGTGGGAGACGAAGTTTCCCAGGAGCTGATGCTCGAACACCTCTCGACGGCCGGTTACCTCCGACAGGAGCCGGTCGGATCGGTCGGCGAGTTCTCCGTGCGGGGCGGAATCGTTGACGTCTTTTCGCCACTCGCACCCAACCCTGCTCGAATCGAATTCTTCGGCGACACGGTGGATTCCATCCGGGAGTTCGATCTGGACGACCAGAGATCCCGGAATCCGATCCGGCGCATAACGATCCTGCCCATGCAGGAGCATTTTGTCAGCCGCGAGATGTTCCGCAAATGGGCCGCCGCCGCCAGAGAGAAGTGGCGGGATGAGAAAAACGAAGGCGATCTGAACGAAAAGCTGGTTTTTGCCGACGACGGCGAACCGTTCCCCGGGTCGATGTTCCTTCTGCCGGCTCTTTACCCGATGGAAGCCACGTTACTGGATTACGTCAACGATGCCGTCTTTGTCCTGGATGAACCCGAACTGACCCTCAAGCAATACGACGAGTATTTCGGCGTTCTCCAACTCCGGCATGAACAAGCCGTGGAGGCTGGCGCCGTCGCCCTCGCTCCAGAGAAGCTCTTTCTGGCTCGCGACGAGTTCGCGAGCTCGATGGCGCGTTTCCCATCCCTGAACCTGGAGGAACTCGGCTCGGACGGATCGGAGTTTCTTGTCCTGGGTCAGCCCGCACGCCGGTTTCATGGCGCATCCGGGAGATGGCCGAGACGATCCGCCAATCCTTCGATGAAGGGCGCCAGGTTGTCCTCCTGGGCAGTACGCTTGGGATGGCCGAGCGGCTTCGGGACATTCTCCACGAATACGAACTGCCGTTGCGGGCTGATTTCGGCGATCAACCGGTCGGGGCGGTGACGGAGGGAAAGGCGCCGGTCGTCGGAATAGGCCGCATTTCGGCGGGGTTTCGAATGCCCGACGTCGGGCTGGAGGTTTACGCGGAAACCGATATCCTCGATGAAACCGAACACTTTGCCCCCCCGCGCCGCCGTCGGAAGACTTCGACCTTTCTTTCCGATCTCCAGGATCTGAAGCCCGGCAACTACGTCGTCCACGTGGATCATGGCATCGGTATCTACGGTGGACTGACGACGATCCACGACCGGGAGTGCATGATCCTTTCCTATCACGCCGGGGATCGCCTCTACGTTCCTCTCGAACGGCTCGACCTGATCCAGAGATATTCCGCCACGGAAGGTTCCGCGCCCAACCTCGACAAGCTGGGAGGGACCACCTGGATTGCGCGAAAAGCCCGTGTCAAGAGAGCTATCCGGGACATGGCCGCGGAGCTACTGGGACTCTATGCCGAGCGCAAGGTCGCCCTGGGACACTCTTTTTCCCCAGATACGGAATGGCAGAAGGAATTCGAAGAAGCGTTCCAGTATGAAGAGACACCCGACCAGTTGACCGCGATCGAGGACATCAAACACGACATGGAGGCCCAGGTCCCGATGGACCGGCTGATTTGCGGAGACGTGGGCTACGGCAAGACCGAAGTCGGTATGCGGGCGGTCTTCAAGGCCGTCAACGACGGGAAGCAGGTTGCGATGCTGGCCCCGACAACCATCCTTTGCTTCCAGCATTTCGAGACGTTCAAAGAAAGATTCGCTGCGTTTCCCGTCGAGATCGCGATGCTGAGCCGCTTCGTTCCGCCAAAGGAGATCAAACGGGTTGTCCGGGATATCGAGGACGGAAAGGTCGACATCGTGATCGGGACTCACCGCCTGCTGTCGAAGGACGTGAAGTTCCATGACCTCGGGTTGCTGATCGTCGATGAAGAGCAGCGGTTCGGCGTGGCACACAAAGAGCGAATCAAACAGATCAAAAAACAGGTCGATGTCGTGACGATGACTGCGACGCCGATACCTCGAACCCTGCACATGGCGCTGACCGGCTTGCGCGACATGTCCGTGATCGAGACCGCGCCCCGTGACCGCCTGGCGATCAGCACCGCTGTCGTGAAGTTCAATCAGAACGTGATCCAGAGCGCCATTGAGTTCGAACTGGACCGCGGCGGCCAGGTCTACTTCGTCCACAATCGGGTCCAGTCAATCTATTCCCTCGCAAGTTTCGTCCAGCGTATCTGTCCCCGGGCCCGCGTGGCTGTTGGGCACGGCCAGATGAGCGAGAAGGAACTGGAACGGGTGATGCTGCGATTCATGCACCACGAGTTCGATGTGCTCGTCAGTACCACGATTATTGAGAACGGTCTGGACATCGCGCTGGCGAACACCATGATTGTCAATCGGGCCGACAAGTTTGGCTTGTCTCAGCTCTATCAGCTCCGTGGCCGTGTGGGCCGCTCCAACCGGCGCGCGTACGCCTACCTGCTGATTCCCTCCGACAAGAGCCTCACGCCGATCGCACGCCGCAGGCTCGCCGCCATCCGCGAGTTCAGTGAACTGGGCGCCGGTTTTCGCATAGCCGCCCTGGACCTGGAGTTGCGCGGAGCGGGAAACCTGCTCGGCGGCCAGCAGCACGGTCATATCGAATCGATCGGCTTCGACCTCTACTGCCAGATGCTGGAACGAACCATGGAGGAATTGCGAACAGGTGAGGCGTCGCCGGATGTCGAAACGGCTATCAATCTCAGGGCGGACCTGAAGGTTCCCGCGAGTTTTGTGTCCGATGAGGCGTTACGACTGCGGATCTATAAGAGCATCGCCTCGGCGCGGACAGAGGAAGAAGTCGAACATCAGTACAGGGATCTGGAGGACCGGTATGGCGATCTGCCGCTGCAGGTACAGAACCTGTTGGAATACGCACGGCTCCGCTTGCTCGGGAGGGCGCTCGGAATTCACTCCATAGACCGCAAACGAGATGTTGTGGATGTTATTTTTCACGAAAACGCTCGCGTTGAACCCGCTCGGATCGTCCAACTGGTGGAGGCGGGCAGGGAGGTCACTTTTGCCCCCCCGGCCACGCTGCGAATAAAAACGGCGGGCGGCCGGCGAGAGTTCTTCGAAAGCATTCAAAACGTGCTGCGAGAACTATCTTGATATATGCTTTTAGTTCAGGAGCCTGCGCGGCAGAAGGGATCGTAGCGAGAAAGTGGGGAATCGAGGCCAGATTCCCTCGACTTTGAGGCATTTTCTCGATTTCGAGGCGAATAGTGGTTCTATTTAACGAAAAATCGGGGAAATATGGGCCGATTCTACCGCTTTCGTAGCAGATTCCTTCTGCCGCGCAGGCTCCTAGACAAAGCGTTGCGGTTCCAAGGCGAACCAAAACATGCGAAATGGGTCGGATAAAATCTACGTGAAGAGGGCTCTTATGTTTCGAAGGTTGGTATTACCCACTCTCGGGCTGCTGATGTTCAGCGGTTCGGTTTTCGGCCAGGGCGAGCGGATAACGGTCGACGAGATCATCGCCAGGGTCAACAGCGGCATCATCCTCCGGTCCGAATACGAGGACACCCTCAAAGTCGTCGAAGCGGAACTGGTGCAGCAGTACCAGGGCGCACAACTCGCCGAGGCGATGGCCGACGCCGAAGTGAACGCCTTGCGGGACCTGATCGACAAGAAGCTTCTGGCGCAGAAGGCGGAGGAATTCGGGATCAACGCAGACCTCGAAGTCATCACCACGATGGAGCGCATGCGCCAGGAGTACAATTTCGGGAGTCTCGAGGAACTGGAGTCCGCTATTGCCCAGCAGGGGCAGAACATCGACGATTTCAGGGGATCGATCGCCAGTCAGTATCTGACCCAGCAGATTCTCCAGCGCGAGGTCTATCCGAAGATCATCATCACGACGGAAGACATCCGGACCTACTACGAGACGAACAAGGAGCGGTTCGACCGTCCCGAAGGCGTCCGGCTGCTGGAGATCGTGATTATGACGGAAGGAAAGACCCCCGAAGAGACAGAAGCAGCAGAGAAGACGATCCAGGAAGCGCTGGAGCGGGTACGCGGGGGTGAGGATTTCAGCGAAGTCGCATCCGAGGTGTCCGAGGCGTCCACTGCGGGGAGCGGCGGCGACCTTGGCTTTTTTGAGAAGGGCACCCTGCAGAAGGACTACGAAGAAGCCGCTGGCCGCCTGGAGCGCAGGCAGATCAGCGACATCATTCGCCAGCCCGACGCCCTGGTGATCCTCAAGTTGGAGGATAAGCACACCGGTGGCATCCTTCCATTTGAGTTGGCGCAGGAGGACATCCAGGATCTGATCTGGAGGTCTCGCATCTCACCGCGGATTCGGTCTTACCTGGACAGGTTGCGATTGGAGGGCTTCATCGAGGTCCGGGAAGGGTACGAGGATACCGGTGTCGTGAGCGAAGCCACAATCGCGGGCTCCAGTTCCGGGGGGCACTAGGCGATCTCGTTTTCGAAACGCGCGCCTGGGCGTTCGGTGAATTTTATGCCTCTCTTGAACTTTCATTCTCGAAAGTGCGCCTAGACGTCTTCCTCAAATGGAGTCGCGTAATACCCCGGCGTACGATGGCCAAGGCGACGTGTGACGCCGGCCGCGTGACCGTAAACGACCATGTCGCACGCGCCGGCAGGAACCTCGAAATCGATGACGTTGTCGACCTTCGGCTGGCCCGCCGGCACATGAAGTTCCGGGTCGACTCCCTGCCGGCAAGAGCCCCAGGCAAGGCCGAAGCCCGGGACATGATCGAGGTCCTGGAGAACCATCCCCTGAAATCCGATCCCTGAGCATGCTGACACCCCTGGAACTGACCATCATGAACTCGCTCTGGAAGCGTGGCTCCGCGACGGTTCGAGAAATTCAGTCGGACCTGCTCCCCGACAGGCGTCTCGCTTACACGACGGTGATGACCGTGATGGATCGGCTGTTCAAGAAAGGCACCCTGCGCCGCGAAAAGCGTTCGAGGGCGCATGTCTACGAACCGACCATAACGAATTCCGAGGCTCAAGCCGCCGCGGTCGATGCGTTGCTGGTGAGTTTCTTCGGTGGGTCGAGCCAACGTCTCCGTTCGTACCTAGGCGGCGGGCAAGGGGCAGTAAGGAGCGTGGAGCGGAAAGCCGCACCGCGGCCCATCGACGATTCATTGCTTTGACGCGCGAGGACCACTAGCCCGCATATTTCACCAAAAGGACCAGAAAAGGCCGCCCTGTCTGGCATAAAGCGTTTGTCTAGAACGTTTCACAAGCCAAACAAAGGCGGCCCTTATGACGACAGAGTGTAACCAAGTCACGTTCGAATTTCACGGACTTCTTCAACGAAAAGTGAAAGCGCGATTCGATGGGGGAAAGATCACGTCCGATGCAGGAGTGCTGCTGCTGCGAGAGGTTGAGAAACGGACGGGTTTGGTCGGTGGCCTGGCCGAGTGTTTCAGCGATCATCGGGACCCGAGGTTGATCGAACACACGGTGAAGGAGTTGTTGGCGCAACGCGTGTATGGACTCTGTTTGGGCTACGAAGACCTGAATGATCATGACCAGTTGCGAACCGACCCGATGCTGGCGGTGGCGGTGGAGAAAGCCGATCCTCTGGGTGAGAACCGGCGGCAGGCCGGAGACCGGGGAAAGGCGCTGGCGGGCAAGTGTACGCTGAACCGGTTCGAGCTGACCGGAGCAGAAGTGGATGCGCAGGAGCGATACAAGAAGATCGTCATGGACGGAAACAAGATCGACCACTGGATGGTCGATGCGTTTCTGGCAGCCCACGAATCGGCACCCGATGAGATTGTGCTGGACCTGGACGCCACCGACGACACGATTCATGGCCATCAGGAAGGACGGTTCTATCACGGCTACTACGGCAACTATTGCTATTTGTCCTTATACATTTTCGCTGGGGAGCATCTGTTGTGTGCCCGGTTGCGGCGCTCCAATATCGACGGCGCGGATGGATCCATCGATGAGTTGGAACGTATCGTCGGCCAGATCCGGCGGAGTTGGCCGGACGTGTCGATCATCATCCGGGCGGACTCGGGTTTTTGCCGGGACGAATTACTGAGTTGGTGCGAGGCCCACCAGGTCGGCTACGTGGTGGGGCTGGCCAAGAACAATCGGCTCAAACGCGAGATCGCCGAACAGATGACGCAGGCCGAAGCCGCCTTTACCGACACAGGAAAACCGGCACGGGTGTTTAAGGATTTTCGGTACCGCACTCGGGACAGCTGGAGTTGCGAGCGACGCGTCATCGGCAAGGCCGAGTTTCTGGAGAAAGGAGCCAATCCTCGATTTGTTGTGACCTCACTGTCGCCCGAACGCCTGGACGCCCGCGCACTCTATGAAGACTTTTACTGTGCGCGGGGCGACATGGAAAATCGCATCAAGGAACAGCAGTTGGATTTATTCGCCGACCGGACCAGTGCGGCCACGATGCGCGCTAATCAACTCCGGCTCTATCTCTCCTCGGCCGCCTACATGCTCATGCACGCCTTGCGCCGTCTGGGACTCCGGAACACCGATCTGGCACGCGCTCAGTGCGGAACGATCCGCTTGAAGCTCCTCAAGATCGGAGCTCAAGTCCGCCTGACCGTTCGTCACATCTGGGTCTCCATGTCGGAAGCCTATCCCTACGTCGACACCTTCGACCTCGTTGTTCGAAATCTACAAGCGCTTCCTCTGCGTTGCTGACCGACACGGGCCCCCACATTCGACTTGCTTCGATCGCCTCGGCCCAGGTCTGCCTCCGTGCGTCCCGTCACGCTATCCTGAGCCCAACCATGCGGCAACTCACCCTTTTCGACTCCCACAAGTCACTCACTCCTGCCCCATCCGCACCCTTGCCCTCATGATTCCAATTCCTACTGCCCCATATCACCTGATTACCGGATTGGTGAGAAAGGCGGGCTAGATCCTCATCCGTCGTCCGATGATGGCTTCCTGTAGAGCAGCTCGTAGAGTTGCCTTTTTCCGATCCCCAGGCGCTCGGCGGCGAGTTTGAGCAAGTCGCCCCGCGAGAGTTCCGAGAGATCGGTTGCTTCTTTGGTCGCTTCTTCCGCGCCGTCGACGACTATGACGAACTCACCACGTTCGGTGACATCCGGAAGGACGTCGGCGATTCGGCCAAACAGGTGCGTCTCGTGCAGCTTCGTCATTTCCCTTGCGACCAGGACTTCACGATTTCCGAAGACCTCCAGCATGTCGTCCAACGATGATCGGATCCTCCTTGCGGATTCGTAGAACACTATCGTTGGCGCGATGCCTTTCAGGGACTCCAACTTTTTGCGGCGTGCCTTCAATCGCGCCGGCAGGAACCCGACAAAAACGAATTCGTCGGTCGGGAGGCCGGACACAGACAAAGCGGCCATGGCCGCTGATGGCCCGGGCGCCGGGAGAACCGGAATCCCCAATTGCCGACAGACCCGGACCAACCGGTATCCAGGGTCGGAAATGGCAGGCGTGCCGGCGTCCGAGATGAGTGCCACTCTGAGCCCCGATTGCAGTCTTCGGGCAAGACGTCCCGCTTTTTCCGCTTCATTGAATTCGTGGTAGCTCTCCAGCCGCCGTCCGATTCCATGATGGTTGAGGAGTTTTATCGATCTGCGGGTGTCTTCGCACACGATCAGATCCACTTCCTTCAAGAGGGCGACCGCCCTGAATGAGAGATCCTCCAGATTTCCGATTGGCGTTGCGATGACGTAAAGGATTCCAGTGGACATCGTAAATAAAATCGCTTTTGTCTTGACTATGTGATGCCGATCGGTAAAATAGCTAGTTTGCTATGTGCCAATAAAATTTGTTGGTGCAGTCGAAAAGACAAGGATTATTGAATTGTAGACCGACCATAATGCCCTACCTATACTAGCCACTGTTCATCAATAAGAGCAGTCCCGCTAAAAGCTATTCTTCCATAACTATATCCTCACATTAAATAGCCCCGGTTCACTAGAGCCGGGGCGCCCACTCCTTTTTAATCCGCATTGCAAGTTGTTCACTGCAGATTTCTGTCAAGACCTCGGACCCCGGACCCGGCGCCCCGGACTACAAGTCCAACGACTTCAGGTACTCGCGGAATTGCCGGCCCAGGTTATCGTCTCTCTTTAGTGCGAACTCGACGTTGGCCTTGAGAAAGCCCAGCTTGTCGCCGGCATCGTAGCGCGTACCCTCGAACATGTAGGCGTAAACCGGCTGCTGTTCGAGCAGCCGGCGGATTGCATCGGTCAGTTGAATTTCGTTTCCGCTGCCGGCGCCGGTCTTTTCGAGGGCGGGAAATATTTCGGGCGTGAGGATGTACCGGCCTATTATGGCCAGGTTGGACGGAGCGTCGCCGATCCGGGGCTTTTCGACGACGTCCTGAATCCTGTAGACGCGTCCGCCGTGGTCCTCGAGTGGGTAGCCGCGGATAATTCCATAGTGGGACACGTCTTCGTCGGGCACCTCGCAGGTGGCAATCATGGAGGATTGCAGTTTCTCGAAGAGATCCATCATCTGCTTGAGGCAAGGAATCTGGGAATCGATGATGTCGTCACCGAGGACAACGGCGAAAGGTTCGCTTCCGACGGCTTCACGCGCCATCATGATCGCGTGTCCCAGGCCCAGTGCTTCCTTTTGCCTCACATAGGAAACGCTGATCATGTTCGAGATGCGGCGCATTTCGGCTAGTTCGGTGATCTTCCCCCTTTCCTCAAGAACGTGTTCCAGTTCGTAGGACACGTCGAAATGGTCCTCAATCGCGTTCTTGCCGCGGCCTGTAACGATAGTGACGTTCTGGATTCCGGCGGCGACTGCCTCCTCGATGCCGTATTGAATCAACGGCTTGTCGACGAGTGGCAGCATCTCTTTCGGTTGGGCCTTGGTTGCCGGCAGGAACCTCGTTCCCAGGCCGGCTGCCGGGAAGACAGCCTTTCGTATCTGCATCGCGTTTGTCGAACCTGTGGTGTCGTGCGTCAAGAGTTACTCCAGCAAATATGCACTGAACAAACAGCTTTCATGTTGTGTGAGATAAATTGCTCAGAGAAGGCCCTTTACGGCACCACCATCGACGGGAATCGTCGTACCGGTAATGTAACTCGCGCGTTCGGATGCCAGAAAGGCGACCAACGCGGCAAACTCCGGCGTCGTACCGATTCGGTTCAGTGGGATTGTGGCTTCCCATTCCCGGAGGACCTCATCGCGAGACATGCTCTTACTCTCGGCCATGGCATCGGCGAGTTGCTCCACTCTTTCGGTCATGGTGAATCCGGGACAGACATTATTGACAAGGATATTGTCCGGGGCCAGTTCCTGAGAGAGCGTTTTGGCGAATCCGATGACACCGGCCCGAAGACTGTTGGACAACATCAGGCCTTCGACGGGTTGCTTTACCGAGATGGATGTGATGTTGATGATCCTGCCCCATTCTTTCGCTTTCATGTAGGGAACCACTGCGCGACACAGTTCGACGACGCTGACAAGGTTCATCTGGAACGCTCCGGCCCACGCCGCTTCGTCCAGTGTTTGGAAGGTGCCTGCCGGTGGCCCTCCCGCATTGGTTACCAGAATATCGATTGTGCCGAATCGATCCACGACGTCGGAGACCAGACGTTTGATGTCGTCAATGTTCGAGACGTCGGCTCGGACGCCGAGTACCTCGCTCCCCGTTTTCTCCTTAATCGCCAACGCCCCGTCCGCAATAAGGGCTTCGTTTCGCGAGCAGATGCCAATTCGGGCGCCTTCGGCGGCGAGTTCCTCGGCGACTGCCCGTCCCAGGCCTTTGCTCGAGGCGGCGACCAGCGCCACCTTTCCTTTCAGTCCCAGATCCATCAGGTTTTCCTCAGATAATCGTCCGTTTTGTCGAGCCAATCCTGTCGGATCGGGGAAAACACGTCGAGGTCGAGAGTGTCTTCCAGAGCTTCGGCGCCATGGACGACGTTAGACGGGATGTGCAACACCTCTCCCTCACGAACAATGACTTCCTTGCCATTGATATCGAATTTCAACGCACCTTTCAGGATGTAGGTGATCTGTTCGTTCTCGTGACTGTGAGCCGGAACCACGCAGCCCGCCTTCAGGATGACGTGAGCCAGCATCATGCGATCCGCGGTGACCAGCCTTCTGGATATGCTGTCGCTCAGGTGCTCGAGTTCGATGTCGTCCCAGCGGTAATGGATCGCTTTCCGTTCCGTGTCTGCCATCTGATTTTTCTCCTGAAATGTTCCAGCCGGATCATTCGATCATTTTGCCGATTCGAAACCACCTCGTCCGGGTAAAGAAGTGAGTGGCTATCGACCAATACCCGCTTATCGATTCTTTGAACGAACGCCGTCCAGGAATGTACGGGCCGCTCTGATAGGACCAGTAGACAAAAAGTGGTTTCCCGATGATTTCCTCCTTACGAACAAATCCCCAGAATCGGCTGTCGTTGCTGTTGTCCCGGTTGTCGCCCATCACGAAATAGGAATTTGCGGGCAGCGTGACAGGTCCGTAACTGTCCCTGACGTAAAGTTCCGCCGGCGTCCATGGGTCGGAACGGTAAACCTGCTCATCCATGTGGATCTTGTACGGTTCGTCGAGTCCCACGCCGTTGACGAAGAGCTGCTTGTCGCTGATTTCGATGATGTCACCGGGCAGGCCGATCAAGCGCTTGACGAAGGGGATATCTCCCAGATTCGGCGAAACGAAAGCAACGATGTCTCCACGGTCGAGCGACCGATCCGGCAGGTACCCCCGAATGGCGGAGGGGTAGTTTGCCTGGAACCCCAGCTTGTCCAGAAAGAAATGGTCGCCGACCATGATAGTCGGCTTCATCGACTCTGTTGGAACCCGCGTTGCTTGCGCGACATAACTGGTAAAGATCAACACGAACACGACCGTGAAGGCCAGGCTTTCGACCCATTCCCTCAAATGGCTCTTCCCGTTCGGTATGCCGGGTTCCCCGGCGTCGGCACCGCCGGACTCGGGAGACGAATCGAACACGGCGAGGTCACCCAATCGGACGTCGGGCGCATCACGGGTGAATTCGTGCATGTCCCCCGTCACTTCAAGCGTTCTCGGGCCGAATTCACGCTACACGTCCAGCTCAATGTTCCAGTAGAGGTAATCGCGCCAGCTTTCGGGTGGCGTTTTGACCCTGAACGTGATGTGGTAGGCCGGAAGCCAACGGGGTTCGGTCGGCTGCCGTATCAATTCCATCCGGGCCTGTCCGGGGGTACGCCCGCCCTTCTTGTGATTACAACGGAAACACGCTGTTACGATGTTGTCCCACTTCTTCTTCCCGCCGATCGCGACCGGAACAACATGATCGAAGGTCAGGTCCTCGGTCGGCGACTTCTTGCCGCAATACTGGCACTTGTAATCGTCTCTGGCGTAGATGTTTGCCCTGGAAAACTTCACCCGGTTGTGGTGCTTCACGCGGACGTACTGAACCAGTCGGCAGATGGACGGCAGCTTGACCGAAAAGGTCACGCTCCGGATTTCCCTTTCGTATTCGTCGATCACTTCCACCTTACCAGCAAACAGCAAGGTCAGCGCCTTCTTCCAGGAAATGATCCGTAGCGGTTCGTAAGAAGCGTTCAGCAGTAGTGTCGATTGCATTCGATCACCTGTCCTCCAACAAAATTCTTAAGGGATGTCCGGCCTTTGTCAAGGTCTTTGTCGTCCCTTTCTCTCCCCAAACCCTTATAGATATTGGGTTTGGACCGTCCCGAACGACCCCCCCCCCGCCCTCTTCGCCGCGGAATCCGCTGGTTAGGTTACAATGAGCTTTCTGGAAAGGACCTGGTCGGGGTGCAGTCTGACCACTGACCACTGACCACTGACCATTCTTCTGCCCATGACCGAACTTGCCGAGAAAGAGGCCCTCCTGCGAAGCATATTCGCGGATATGGACACGTGCGTCGTGGCCCTGAGTGGTGGTGTTGACAGTGCTTACCTTGCCCTGGTGGCCCATCAGGTACTTGGAGAAAGAGCCCTGGCGGTCACTGCCCAGAGCCCCAGCTATCCCGAAAACCAGAGACGCCAGACGATTCGTCTCGTCGAACAATTCAGCTTCCGCCATGAGTTCGTGCAGTCCGAAGAATTGATGGATGAGAATTACTCCAGCAATCCTGTCAACCGGTGTTATTTCTGCAAGCACGAGCTGTACGGAAAGCTGCAATCGATCGCGCTTCGGTCGGGCTTCCGTTTCGTTGCCGACGGCAGCAACATCGACGATACGAGCGATTATCGGCCCGGCCGAGCGGCCGGTTCCGAGATGGGGGTTCGTAGTCCGCTCATCGAAGCCGGTATCGGCAAGGCCGAAGTCCGTACTTTATCCAGGATGCAAGGGTTGCCAACGTGGGACTTGCCCGCGTCTGCATGCCTGTCGTCCCGTATTCCCTACGGGTCTGCCGTCACAGTGGAGAAGCTCAAGATGATAGATCAGGGAGAGGAAATTCTGCGGTCGTTTGGGTTCCGCCAGAGCCGCGTGCGTCACCATGGGGACGTTGCGCGGATCGAGATCGCCAGAGACGAACTGGAAAAGGCTTTGAGCCTGGAAATGTTCGATCGCCTCGCGGTTCGGTTCAAGGCTCTCGGCTTCCGATTTGTCACTCTGGATGTTGAGGGGTACCGCATGGGTGCTTTGAACTCCGAGGAGCAATGAAAATTCTTGTCGTCGGTTCGGGTGGAAGAGAGCATGCCGTGGTCGAAGCCCTGGCGAACAGCTCAAAGGTTTCGGGCATATACGCCGCTCCCGGCAACGGGGGCATCCGCGAGACAGCCGAAGTTGTCGATATCCGGGCCGATGATGTGGCCGGACTGGCGGTGTTTGCGGAAAAAGAAGGGATCGAGCTGACTGTGGTGGGGCCGGAGGTTCCATTGAGCCTGGGGCTGGTCGACGATTTCCGGAGCAAGGATCTTCCCGTCATCGGACCAACGGCTTCCGACGCCCGCCTGGAGTCCAGTAAGGGATTCACGAAGCACTTGTGTTCCGAGAACGGAATTCCCACGGCAGCCTACACGGAATGTGCCACCGCACGTGAGGCCTACGAGGTCCTCGATCGCGTCGGCTATCCCGCCGTCGTCAAGGCCAACGGACTGGCTGCCGGCAAGGGTGTTGTCGTCGCGGCAACGGCGGAAGAGGCGCGGAAGGCGGTCCACGACATGATGGAGTCGCGAGTCCTGGGCGAGGCCGGGGATCGACTCGTTATCGAAGATTTCATGGAAGGTGAAGAGGCGTCCTTCCACGTTTTTGCCGACGGGACGGATTTTCAGCCGATGGTGCCTGCTCAGGATCACAAGCCCCGGTTCGATGGCGATGCCGGTCCCAACACGGGCGGAATGGGCGCCTACTCGCTGGACTCCATTCTGACGGATGCCCAGACAGCCGAGGTCGTCGATCGCATCATACGTCCGACGCTTCGCGTGACAGGTACCTTCTCCGGGATTCTGTACGCCGGCCTGATGTTGACCCACCAGGGTCCAAAGCTCGTGGAGTACAACGTCAGATTGGGAGATCCCGAGGCACAGGTCATGCTGCCCCGCCTGGAAACCGACCTCCTCGATGTGTTTCTCGCCATGCGAGACCATCGTCTCGGGGAACTGGAACTTCAGTGGAAGCCCGCGGCCACGGCAACCGTGGTTCTTGTAGCAGACACCTACCCCGGAAAAGTCCAACAGGGCAAGGAGATTTCGGGTCTGGATGAAGTGCGGCGGGTCTCCGACGTGAAGGTGTTCCATGCGGGTACGCGATGGGAGGACGGTCGGGTCTACACCGCCGGAGGCCGCATCCTCAATGTTACGGCCATTGGTGAGACATTGTCCGAAGCCCTTGAAAAAGCATACTTTGTTGCTGAAATGATAGAATTTGAGGGTAAGGATTACCGAAAAGACATCGGCCGGAAAGGATTGAGTAAAGACCAATGACACTGTCTGTCGCGATTATCATGGGAAGTGATTCGGACCTGCCGATCATGCGCGAAGCCATCAAAGTACTTGAGGCTTTTGGGGTCGGATACGAAGTGGAGGTCAGCAGCGCACATCGTTCGCCGGCGCGCACCTCGGCATTCGCCAGGGAAGCGAAGGGGAGAGGCCTTCGAGTCATCATTGCGGGAGCGGGGAGTGCGGCACACCTGGCGGGCGTAATCGCCGCCGAGACGACGCTGCCCGTGATCGGAGTTCCAATAGACAGCTCGCCTCTCAAGGGCTTTGATTCCCTTCTGGCTACTGTCCAGATGCCGCCCGGGGTACCCGTCGCCACGATGGCTGTCGGCCGTGCCGGTGCGACTAACGCCGCACTGTTTGCCGTACAGATCCTTGCGACCGCGGACGAAGGTCTGGCCACGCAAATGGTTGAGCACAAAGAGAAATTGGCCCAGGGTGTGGCCGATAAGAATTTGCGCGTGCAGCAGGAATTGAACGGCGATTGACACATGTTGAACAAGAAATTCCATGTCGCGAATTTTGGCTGTCGAGCATCCCAGTCGGAGGGCGCCGCCATCCAGGAAGAAATGCTCGACTCGGACTTTTCGCACTCCTCTTCGGCCTACGATTCCGACGTCCTGATCGTCAATTCGTGCACGGTCACCGAGGAGGCGGACCGTGAGGTCGGCCGCCTCATTCGCCGTGTCGCCAGGCGGAGTCCGGGGACGGAAATCATCGTTACCGGTTGTTATGCGCAACGGAAGCCAGCCGAGCTTGCCGCCATGCCCCGAGTCCGGTACGTCGTCGGGAATTCTCACAAACCGATGGTCCCGCGCCTCGCGCGGCAAGCCGTTATGGAGCGCGTTCGGGATGGTCGCGCCGAGGTTTACTGTAGCGACATCTTTCTTGAGAAGGAACTTTCCGGCCCGTCACTTCAGGGGTCGGGAGGGCGCACCCGTGCGACGGTCAAGGTGCAGGATGGCTGTGACGCGAACTGTTCGTTCTGCATCATACCGTCGGTCCGTGGTCGTGGCCGGAGCCTGCATCCGCGAACCGTGATCGCCCAGGTTCGAGACCTGGTCGAGAGGGGCTACAAGGAAGTCGTCTTTTCCGGCATCCATCTTGGGTCTTACGGGCGTGATCTGTCCCCGGGGTTGAATTTTCAAGAATTGATCGAAATGACGCTCGATCACGTTTCGGACCTTGAAAGGTTGCGCCTCAGTTCCATCGAACCTCTGGAGGTGACGCCGGGCCTGATCGACCTGGTTGGGAGCCACACCGGACTGGCCCGGCACTTTCATCTACCTCTGCAAAGCGGTTCCGCACGAATCCTCAAAGCCATGTATCGCCCGTATCTGCCTGATTACTATGAAGACTTGGCTCAGAGGATCCGGCATCAGGTACCCGATGCGTCAATCGGGGCGGACGTGATGGTCGGGTTTCCGGGAGAAACCGACGAGGATTTTCGCCAGACATACAATCTCATCGAGTCATCGCCGCTCACGTATCTCCATGTGTTCCCGTATTCCTCCCGTCCCGGGACGCGTGCAGCAGAGTTTTCGGATCAGATCCCGGCGCATGTTTCGCGTTTTCGCGCGAAATTATTGCGCGAACTAATCCAACGCAAAAACGAATATTTCCGCAAGCAATTCATAGGTCAGATGATGGATGTCTTGGTGTTGGGTGAGGAAGTGGAAGATGGTTGCCTTCCTGGAATCAGCGATAACTTCATCAAAATCCGCGTTCCCGCCGATCTCGAAGTCAATCGCTGGCATCGTCTGGCGATTTCAGGTCTGGACGGAACAGGCCTCCTGGCTTCGGCCCCGGTTCATGACTCAGAGGTTTCGGCGTCGGAAGATTCCAATATCACCACGGCCGCCGAAACCGTGTGATCGTGGGTCAGGGAGACAAAGAACCGGCTCGCTCCCAGTGAAGTAGCCCGCTTGAGTGCTTCACCGTGGAGGTGCAACTCGGGTTGTCCCGACCCGAGCCTGTGAACATCGACGTCTCTCCACCGTATGCCCTTGGCCCATCCCGTTCCAAGTGCCTTGAAAGCCGCTTCCTTAGCGGCGAATCTGGCAGCGAAATGAATCGCCGGCCGCGCCGCGGCCTTGCAATAGGCCGTCTCGCCCTCGGTGAAAATACGGGAAATGAACCGATCCCCAAATCGCTTGAGGGATTGCTCTATCCGATCGTTCTGAATAACGTCTATTCCCAGTCCAACGAGCATGAAATTCTTTTACCGTCGGGCGGCCGCCCGTTCGAAGTTGCACGATCCATTTGAGAAACGTTTAAGAGAGCGTGTCGGGGCGTCCCTCCGTGGGCGCCCGCCGCTTCGACGGCGCGTGTCGAGGGACCCTTGCCCAATTCTTGTGCGCTGGCCCGCGGGTGGCCCGGGAGGGCCACCCCGACACGCCTTGGGGTGACATTTTTCCGCGGCGACGGGACTGATCAAGGGGCGCTGCTATTATTACGTCATCCATGTTACAGGCCTATCGGAAATCTGAAATCACTTTTCTCCGGGCTCCGGCTCTGGAACGAATACCGGGGGTCGTTCATGCGTTTTCAACGCGGCGGGCCGACTCGGACAACTTTACGCTCGGTTCCGAGGGGCCTGGTGTTGGAGAAAACCGGGGTCGGTTTCTGGCTGCTGTCGGTATTCCGGGTTGGCCGATCGTTCGGCTTCGACAGATTCATTCGAACATCGTTCATTCCGTTTCGGAAAATCAGGAGGCGAACGCCGCGAAGGAAGGGGATGCCGCCTACACTGCTCGTGGTGGGCTTGTGCTTGGTGTGGTCACTGCCGATTGCGTTCCGATCCTTGTCGCCGATTCGGGCGGCCGAGGCGTCGGGGTCGTCCATGCAGGTTGGAGGGGGACATCGGAGGGTGTTGCCCGAAAGACGATCGATGCGATGGCCGGTGAGCTGAACCTGGACCCGGGTGAGCTGGTGGCCGTCATGGGTCCTCACATCGGGGTTTGTTGTATGGAAGTTGGCGAGGAGGTCTTCGACTGGTTTGCCGATCCCGATGTCTTCAGGCGGCAACCGGAATGGGAGAAGCCCCATCTGAAACTTGCCGAAGCCAACCGCCGGCAACTCCTGGGCGCCGGCCTGGACCCGGAGAACGTCACGGCTTCATCCCTCTGCACGAAATGCCGACCCGATTTGTTTCACTCCTACCGGAGAGACGGCGAACCATCGGGTCGGATGTTCTCGGTGGTTGGGCTAGCAGCCCCTGGTGGAAGTCTGTAGGGTCGCGCGCAGGGGTATTCGGGTCTCAGGCGCGAAATGAGGAGCGGAAAGATGCTTTGTCATCGTGACCGACGAATGACAAAGCCTGTGGCCCGAAGACCCCTGCGCCCTACGGGTTACGACGGCATGGGGCCAGCTGCGGCGTTGCCACTCCTAGATCGATGAAGAGCATCGACGTCGTCGTGGCGCCTTGCATCTAGCCCCATGGCGCTCGTAACGCGACCCTACAGACTTCCACCAGGGGCTGCTGGCACCGTGAGGGAGCGTGAGAGAAATGGTTGCGGATCAAGGTAGCCGGTACCGATTCGAAGACGCCCGCCGCAGGATGGTGGACACTCAAATCCGACGCCGTGGCATTGTTGACGAGCGTGTTCTCCAGGCAATGGAGCACGTCGCCCGGCATGTGTTCGTACCGGAGGAATCCATCCCGGATGCCTATGCGGACTCACCGCTCCGAATCGGTGAAGGTCAGACCATTTCTCAGCCTTACATCGTTGGCCTCATGACGGAGATGCTGCGGCTTGACCCGTCGCACACGGTTCTTGAGATTGGCACCGGTTGCGGGTATCAGACCGCCATCCTGGCAGAGATGGTCAAAACTGTGTTTACCGTGGACATTCGCCCGATCTTGCACGATTCGGCCCGCACCCGCCTCGAAAGCCTCGGGTACTCCAACATCCGCTTTCGACTTGGAGATGGGTATGAAGGCTGGGGCGAGTTCGCGCCCTTCGACCGCATCGTCGTGACTGCCGCGGCCAGGCAGGTTCCGCCTCGACTAATCGCGCAAATGCGGTTCGGCGGACTCATGTCGATTCCGGTCGGTAACGCTGCCGAAGGACAGGTCTTGCGACTCGTGACGAAATCAAGTGGGTTAGCGATAGACATCAAAGACACGGTTCCGGTACGATTTGTACCGATGACTTCGAACATAGAGGAGGCGCAGTAAGAGATGAAACCGTATCGCATTGCCTTCATCGTTCTTCTCACCCTGCTGGTTGTTGTGCCGGTCGGTGCTCAGGAACGTGTGGCACCCAACATAACCGGCATGGCTGTTCAGGGCACGTCGGTCAACCTGGAATACTTCAAGGGGGAAAAAAACGTTCTTGTCGTGTTCTACAGGATGCACAACTGACCGTTCTGCCAGGCGCAGCTCGGAGAGCTGCAAGAAAATTACGAGGACATTAAGGAACTCGACGCCGAGTTGATCGCCGTCAGTGCCGACCCGCCGGCGACGGCCCAGCAGACAGCGCGCGAATTAGGGCTGACTTATCCGGTCTTGTCCGATTCCTACCGCAATTTCATTCGAGCTTACGACGTGTTACACCCACAGGAACAGATTGCCCGCCCGTCCGTGTTCGTCATCGACAGGGAAGGCAAGATCCAGTGGGAGTACATTGGCATGAGCGCCGGGGATCGCCCGGAGATGGCAACAATTCTCAGGGAGCTCGGGGAAGTTCAATAAGACGACGCTCGGGCGTCTTGTTCTAAACGGCGATCGAACCTTCCGGTTTGGTCGCCTTTTTTTGATTCTTCCGACACATCCGAGACGTCGAATCATCCGTGGTAACATCTGAACCAAATGGGAGGACGAAATCCGTACTTCGACGAGCTGGCTTCCGTGGAGACGGCGGCTGAAAAATATACGATTACGTTCCTTCCAATGAATGTAACCGTTGAAGTCGATCCGGAGAAGGTTCCTTACGGCGAGACCGGCCTTCCCGGCAGCATTCTGGACATCGCATTGGCTGCCGGAATCGAGATCGACCACGCGTGTGGTGGCGTTTGCGCGTGCTCGACGTGCCACGCAGTAGTCCGGGAAGGAGAGGAGAGCCTGTCGGAAATGAGCGATGCCGAAGAAGACCAGCTTTCCTTCGCACCGGGACTGACACCCAGCAGCCGCCTCAGTTGCCAGGCCGTCGCTAACGGTACGAAAAACCTCGTTGTCTGGATTCCGGACTGGAATAGGAATCTGGCCAGAGAGGTCCATTGATTTCCAGCACTTTGAGGTGGGCCACGCATCCTGCAAGATTTTTGTTGACCTTCGTCCAGACGGTGACCTACAACTATGGGCTCACCATGAAGAAAAATAAGTTTCGTCGGATTTTCGTTATCGCTATTGCATGCCTGTTTGGTGCTGGGGG
Organism: Terriglobia bacterium; assembly: GCA_965262425.1. Lineage (GTDB taxonomy): Bacteria > Acidobacteriota > Terriglobia > 20CM-2-55-15 > 20CM-2-55-15 > CAZOZZ01. The sequence continues at coordinate 5,134,247 of OZ253536.1, forward strand.
CCTGGTCGCCGCCGAGGTCCGTCCGCCCCAGCAGCCGCAGACTGCTCCGCGGGCCGAAGACCAGGTGCCGCCCGAGCAATTTCGCCTTTCGGTCGAAGTGGAATTGGTCAACGTTACCGCGACAGTACTCGACCTGGAAGGGAAATACGTCGAGGGACTGATCGAAACTGATTTCAAGATCTTCGAAGACGGCGTCGAACAGACGATCTCATTCTTTTCCCACGACCTGCGGGTGCCGATCAGCATGGGAATCCTCGTCGACACGAGCGGTAGCATGCGCCACAAGCTGCAGCAATCGTTACAGACGGCGCGCGAACTTGCAATGGCGCTGGGAGACGAAGACGAAGTCTTCATCATCGGTTTCGACAACAATGTCCGGGTTCTCCGGAACTTCGGCCCGAACGATCCGCAAGTCCAGCAGGCGTTGAGAGGGGTGCGCGCCCGGGGGGAAACCTCCGCATTCGATGCGATCGGCCTCGGTCTCGAGATGATGGAAGCGGCCAAGCACGACAAGAAGATTCTGTTGATGATCACGGACGGTTTCGACACGAAGAGCAAGCTCAAGGCCGACGATATCGATGAGCTCCTGAAGCGTGCGGAAGTGCTGGTGTATGCGATCGGAATCGATGATGACGACGATGACCCCGAGACCCGCCGTCGCACGCGGTATCACATCTACCATTACATGCTGGCGCGGTTGACCGGTGTCACCGGGGGGCGTGCGTTTCGCCTGTTTACCGGGCGTCGCTACGCGCTGAGAAGCCTGGCCGAGGTTCTGCTCGAAGAACTCCACCAGCAATACACGCTCAGCTACTACCCGGCGAGCGGTGCCCTGGATCAGAGTTGGCGGGAAATCGAAGTCGAACTCGACCACCCGGGCTCGAATGTTCGCCACCGGGGCGGGTACTACATAACCTCAGCCTCGCAGCAAGAGAACTGACCCCAGGCAGATATCCGGGCGCCTAGGAGCCTCGGCGGCAGAAGAGATCTACTGCGAAAGCAGTAGAATCGGTCCATATTTCCCCGATTTTTCGTTAAATAGAACCCCTATTCGCCTCAAAATTGAGAAAATGCCTCAAAGTCGAGAAAATCTGACCTCGATTCCCTACTTTCTCGCTACGATCCCTTCTGCCGCCGAGGCTCCTAGCCGACGAGAGCCAGGTCGGCCAGCGACCTTGAGGGCTTCGCCTGGCCCGAACGAACGTCTTCCAGCTGGCCGCTGCAGTCGATGAGCAAGTTCACCAGGTTGGGGTCAAACTGTTTTCCGGAACCCCTTCTCATTTCGTCGATTGTTTCGTCGATCGAAAGTGCCCGCTGGTACGGACGGTTGCTTGTCATCGCGTCGAACGAATCGGCGAGAAGGAGGATTCGTGCTTCCATCGGGATCTGCTCGCCCGCGAGGCCGTCGGGATATCCGTGACCATCGAACCGTTCGTGGTGGTGGCGGACGCAGGACTCCAGATTGCGGCCGTAGAGCGTGCCGACGATCCGGCTTCCGATGACCGGGTGGGCTTCAATTTCCTTCCGTTCGTCCGGCGTCAGTGCTCCTGGCTTGCACAGTATCGACTTCCGAATCCCGATCTTTCCGATGTCGTGGAGGATCGAACCCACCTTCAGGTTGAAAATCCAATCCTCGTCGAAGTTGCGTGCGTGTCGAGCCAGAATTTCCGCATAGCGGTCCACACGGTCGCAATGTCCTGCCGTGTACGCATCGTTTGCCTCGATTGAACTGGCGTGGGCCTGGACAGAGGCGACGAACATCCGTCTCAACTGTTGCCGGTGAGCGCGCACCATGTAATGTTCTTTCAAATGGCTGTCCAGGCGGTTCCGAAACAGCTCAAAGACGTGCCGGTATCGCTCCAGAGCAGCCTGCTGGCCGTCGTAGCCAAGGTAGATGCAGCCGAGGAAGGAGTCATGTTTGAAGGGCCAGAAACGAGCCCATCGGTTCTGCCTCTGCAGGTGCCACTCCCGAGGCGGCTCCCTGAGTTCAGCGGCGGCGTCCTGGAGCAGTCGCTTCCCGAGGGCGGAATTGGTTTCCAGTAGAGCCCGGTCAATGTCCCGGCCGAAGCGGTCCCGAACAACCAGCGCTCGAAAGGCCGCGTCTTCGAGTACGAAGATCCCGAACGTGTCCGCATTGAAGTGCCGCAGGGCGTAGTCCGCGAACCCGTCGAGACTCGCCTGGTTCGGGGAGTTTTCGTGGGAGCCTTGTCCAAGGTCATACAGATCGATCAGGGTCTGATTGGTCCCGGTGATCTCCGAGTTGCGCTCTTCGACAGCTTGCTCCAGGCTGTGCCGGTACCGCTCGTTGCCCAGGGATGACCTTGCGCCGCTCCAGCGCCCTCGTCAAGGCCTGGTCCAATTCGGTGTGCGTATACGGTTTGCTCAGGAAATCAAACGCGCCCGCGCGAAGTGCAGATAGGACCCTGGCCTCCGACGCCAGGCCGGTCAGGAGGATCGTGATCGTCGTCGGGTCAATCTCGCTGATGCGTCGGACCAAATCCAGACCGTCCATTTCCGGCATCTGGATGTCGGAGATGACCACGGAGAAGGGTCCGGATGCGCGCAACTGCTGAAGGGCGCCACGCCCGTCGGCCGCAGTTTCAGTTGAAAACCCTTTTTCCTCAAGGACTTCCGCCAGACTCTGGCGAGCTGATAGAACGTCGTCAACGATAAGAACTCGCTCCATATCCACGGTATCGGTTTCGCGATAGTGAAACGTTAGTTAGGGAGGGGAGAAGAGTCCGAAGGCTTTTACGTAGATTACGCGGATGGAGGGGGCGGGAGTTCCGAGGTCCAGGGTCCAAGGTCGGACTCGGACCTTGGGCCCCGTTTCTCTAGGAGCCTGCGCGGCAGAAGAGAATCTACTGCGAAAGCGGTATAATCGGTCCAGGTTTCCCCGATTTTTCGTTAAATAGAACGACTATTCGCCTCAAAATCGAGAAAATCTGGCCTCGATTCTCCACTTTCTCGCTACGATCCCTTCTGCCGCGCAGGCTCCCCGTACTTACCCCACCACAGTCGTTGTCTCAACGGGGGCCACCGTTTTCTGTTCCAGGCCGATTCGTTTGATTTTTTCGATCAAAGTCGTCCTCTTGAGGTTCAGAAGCTTGGCGGCGAGCTTCTTATTGCCGCCCGTTTTCCTCAGGCTCTGGAGGATCAACTCTCGTTCCATACCCGATACGACGCTCTGGAAGTTGATGCCTTCATCCGGGATATCGATCGTTGGAGGCAGAAGGGCGTCCGATCGATTCCGAATTTCCGGGGGCAGGTCTTCGCCAAGAATCGAAGGTCGGGGCCCGGTCAGCGCGACCATCCGTTCGACGATGTTTTCGAGCTGTCGGACGTTGCCAGGCCAGTCGTAGGCCATCAAGCCCTTCACGACCTCAGGTGCAACGCTCTTCACCTCGAAGCCGTGGATGTCGCTGAATTGACGGACGAAACGCTGGATCAGCAACGGGATGTCTTCCCTGCGTTCCCTGAGGGGGGGCAGATCCACTGGAATAACGTTCAAACGGTAGAAGAGATCCTCACGGAACGTCTTTTCCCGTACCATCTCGTCGAGGTTGGCACTGGTAGCCGCGATGATCCGTACATCGATCTTGATCGTCGAGCTGCCGCCGACTCTTTCGAACTCGCGCTCCTGAAGGACCCGGAGCAACTTCACCTGCAGCGTGGGAGGCATATTCCCGATCTCATCGAGGAACAACGTGCCTCCGTCGGCCTGCTCGAAACGTCCGATACGGGTTTGGATCGCGCCGGTGAAGGCGCCTTTGACGTGTCCGAAGAGTTCAGATTCCAGCAGGTTCTCCGGGATCGCGCCGCAGTTGATACTCACCAGCTTGTGGTCCCGCCGGGGACTGTTGAAGTGCATCGCCCGGGCGATAAGTTCCTTACCCGTTCCAGTCTCTCCCTGAATCAGGACCGTCGTATTCAGTCCGGCGATGGTTTCAATAAGGTCGAAGATCTTTTTCATCGACCGGCCGGTGCCCACGATGCTGTCGAAGGCGTACCTTTCTTTCAACTGCCGTTTCAGATACTGGTTCTCGAATTTCAACTGCCTCTGCCGTAGACCTTTACGGACACGGAGAGGGAGTTCGATCAGCTTGAAGGGCTTGGTCAGGTAGTCGTAGGCGCCCTTTTTGATCGCTCGAACTGCCGTTTCGATCGAAGCGTGGCCGGTAATGACCAGTCCGATCATCTCGGGATACTTTGACAGGGCATCTTCAAGCAGCTCGACGCCATTCCTGCCCGGCAGCATGAGATCGGTTACAAGTACGTCGTAGGGAGTGTCCGAAAGCTTGTCCCCGGCTTCCTCAGCGGATCCCGCAGAGTCCACTTCAAATCCGTCTAAAGTCAAAATTTCGACAATTGCCTGGCGAAGATCCTCTTCATCGTCGACCACAAGTACTTCAATCGTTTGTACTTCCATGGTGCTTTGCGCCTCCTGCGTCAAATATTTGTACGAGTATAAGTTGTTGGACATAAAGTTATCAAGCGTCTTTGCCCAAACAGAGACTAGTATGGGCCTGCTTAATGAAGTCCGTCCCGCGAGGACCCGCATGATGATCGTCGATGATGACGGTGACCTGAGAATGGCGCTCGCCGATTACTTCGAAACCCGGGGTTTCGAAGTGGTTTCGATGCGCTCGGGAACCATCGCGGTCGATCGCCTTTCCACAAATCCGGAACCATTCGACATCGTTCTCACCGACCTGGTGATGCCCGGAGTGGATGGACTCGACGTTCTTAAGGCCGCGAAGCAACTGAACCCCCTGACACAAGTGGTCGTCATGACCGGTTACTCGTCCTTGAGGACCGCTATCGAAACAATCCGCTCGGGAGCCTTCGATTACCTTGCCAAGCCCTTCGAGCTCGTGGAAATCGAGATCGTCGTGAATCGGATCATCGAACACCGGATCCTTGCTGAAGAGAATCAGAAGCTGACCCGAAAACTGGCGATGATGACCGAACTGTCCCGATCCGTCGATTCCCGTCTCGATACGATCGAAGTTAAGTTAAGCAGGATCGTAGCCATTCTTGACAAGAACGACAAGACATTGACACCGTTGGAGATTTGACACTCGCGCCACGGTTTTGGCTGTCAATAATTTGGCCATTCCGGTGAATTCTAGTGTCAAGGCCCTGACGGAACGATCCGCGCTGCACCTGATTTCGAGGGTATCTCCGCCTGTGTCCGGCTAGGCAAAAAATACCTCCAAGCCCCTGATCTGCCTACCCGTCCGACATGTTTCGTCCCCCCCTCCTTTCGATCCCAAGATGCATGGCACCCGAGATGCATGTTTGACTCGCATGACGGAAGGAACCACAGAGGCCGGCACTGCGCATCTGAAGAGCTTCGAGGACCTCGTCTCGAAGTTTCAGATCACGTCGCAATCGCTGGAGCGCTCTTACAGGGGGTTGCAGTCCCGCGTTCGAGAATTGTCCGCCGAACTGGAAGTAGAAAAAGAGCAGCGGATCCGACTCGAGCGACTGGCCGCGATGGGCGAGATGGCGATGGAGCTGGCGCATGAGATCCGCAATCCACTTGGGAGCATTGAGCTGTACGCGTCGATGCTCGACGGTGATTACGCAGATCAGATCGTCCGTGGTGTCCGACTGCTGAACCATTCCGTTACAAACATCCTCCAGTTTGGACAACCGATTTATCCACGTGTTGAAGAGTTGTCGGTATCGGAACTCGTCGAGGGCGTACGAAGCTTCGTGGCCCCACTGGCCAGGGAGAAGGCTGTCCACATCGAGGTTCTGACCGAATCGGGAAGCACGGGTCTGGGAGATTGCGAACTCCTCCACAGGGCCCTGCTGAACCTGGTTCTGAACGCCCTGCGAGAGGTTTCCACCGGCGGCGCGATTCAGTTGAAGGGGCGAATCGAGGACGGCGAAATTTGCCTTGTGGTTGAAGACAACGGTCCCGGCATTCCGCCTGAAGTACTGCCGGGAATCTTCGATCCCATCCATTCGACGGCGCGGAACGGGTCGGGGATGGGCCTGTCGATCGTCAAACGCATCGTGGAGAGCCACGATGGGACGATCCGGGTCCAGTCTTCGGAAGCAGGCACACGGTTTGAAATGAAATTGGGGAGCGCCCAGTCGTCTCCCCACGGTCGCCGCGGGTCGCAGGCCTTCGGGCACCCGGTGTACCAGTTTGTTTCGGGAAGATCCCGAAGCGCGGTGAGAGCAGGAGGTTTTGAGTGAATCGGTTTCTGGTCGTTGATGATGACATACAGATGCTGTCGGCCCTGAAAGAGGCACTTCTCTTACGCGGGCATGAGGTTGAAACTGCCTCGAACGGAGTCGACGCGGTTCGGAAACTGGAGAGGCGCGTTCCGCGAGCAGTCATTACAGATTTGCGGATGCCCACGATGGACGGTCTGGAACTGCTGGCCCATGTGCGAAGAACGAACCCGGACCTGCCGGTCGTTCTTCTGTCCGCCTACGGCTCCGTCCCGATCGCCGTAGACGCCATTCGGAAAGGCGCCACGGATTTTCTCGTGAAGCCGTTCTCCCAGGAGGCCCTCGATGCCGTCCTGGCGAGGCTGCCGGCCACAAATTCAGGATCGTCCGGGAGACCCAGGGGAGGCACCAGAATCATCTCCCAGGATCCGCAGATGCTGTCGATGCTTCGTGAAGCAGGCCAGGCCGCAAAGACCAAAGCGACAATCCTGGTGCAAGCGGAGAGTGGCACGGGAAAAGAATTGCTCGCTCGCTGGATCCACGAAAACAGCAGCAGAAACAAGGGGCCGTTTGTCGCAGTCAACTGTGCGGCTCTTCCCGAAAGCCTACTTGAATCGGAGCTGTTCGGTTATGAGAAGGGTGCCTTCACCGGAGCCAACGCCCTCAAATCTGGGAAATTCGAACTCGCGAACAACGGAACCATCCTACTCGATGAGATCGGCGAAATGGCCCCGCTCCTTCAGGCAAAACTTCTGCGCGTCCTGCAGGAACAGGAAGTCGACCGTGTGGGCGGCAGGAAACCCGTGCCTATCGATGTTCGGGTGATCGCTACGACCAACAAGAATCTTCGAAAGCTCGTCGCCCGGGGTCAGTTCAGAGAGGACCTCTTCTTCAGGCTGAACGTCGTTCCCGTTCGTATACCGCCATTACGCGAGAGAAGAGACGACATTCCGGTCCTCACCGACCACTTTGCTTTGAAATATGGCTCCGGATCAAGCCCGGACGTGAGCGAAGAAACACTGGCGTTGCTGACCAGTTACGGTTGGCCGGGCAACGTTAGAGAGCTCGAAAACATCATCCACCGATCCTTCGCACTTCGAGGCCGGCTCAAGATTTCGCCCGCCGACATATTCGATCATACGGTCGATACGGGCGAGGGTATGGAGTTGCAGGCCGGTTACTCGGTGAGCGAGATGGAGCGGAAGCTGATCCTGGCGACGCTTGAACAGACGAGTGGAAACCGGACCCACGCGGCGAAGCTTCTGGGTATTTCTCTGCGGACCCTGCGCAACAAGCTGCGCGAGTATCGGGTCGAGGCGGCAACCGTATGATGGACCAGGATATCTCGACATTCATCCAGCAACGTCTGGACGTATCGGCACGCCGTCAGCAGGTGCTGGCCGCCAATGTCGCCAACGCCGACACGCCAGGATACCGCTCCCAGGACGTCCGTTTCAGCGAGGAGATTGAGATGCTGAGCCTGAGCCGTAGTTCCAAGCGGCATATCGACCCATTCGGGGCGGGCGGAGGCATGCATCTTGTCGACACTCCAGGGAAGGCAAAGCCCAACGGGAACAACGTCAATCTGGATCGGGAACTGACAGAGATGACAAAGAACGGCATCGAATTTGTGTTGTTGATCCAGGTCCTGCAAAGCAAGATCCGGACCCTCAGATCCAGCCTGATCGAGGTATAAATATATGAGTTTGCTCACCGCCATTGATATCAACGTTTCGGGCATGACCGCTCAGAGGAAGCGCGTCGAGGTTGCAGCGACTAACCTGGCGAACGCCCAGACGACTCGAACGGCCGACGGCACCCCCTATCGCCGTCAGGACGTCGTTTTCGAGGCCACGCCCTTTGGTAACGCCCTGAACTCGGCCGGAGACTGGTCGCCTCGAGGTGTGACCGTCTCCGAAGTGGTCGACGACCCGTCTCCCTTCATGGAGAGCTATGAGCCCGGCCACCCCGATGCCGATGAGACCGGTTACGTTCACTATCCGAATGTGCAGGTCATGAAGGAGATGGCGAACCTGTCAAGTGCCGCCAGAAGCTACCAGGCGAACATCGCTTCGATCAGCGTGATCAAGACGATGATTCAACGCACACTGGATCTGGCCCGATGAGTGACTTCAAGCTTTACAACGATCTGCAGCGCATTGCGCCACCCACCAACACCGCGGCGAAACCAAACGGGGATTCGTTCGGCAACTTCCTGAAAGAAGCAGTCAACCAGGTCAACGAACTGGACAAGGGATCGAACGAGGAATTGCAGAAGTACCTGAACGACGAAGCGGACCTGCATTCGGTCATGATCGCTCTGGAGAAGGCGGACCTTTCCTTTCAGGTCATGATGCAGGTTCGGAACAAGATTGTTCAGGCCTACCAGGAACTGATGAGGGCGCAGGTCTGAGGATTCGGGTTCCTCCACTATTTACGACACCGGCAAGCGGAGAGTCGCTTGTAACAGGCAGTCGGACTGCCACGCATCACTCAGGGATTTTTGAAGGATCATAATGGCCGCACCTGAAACCCTCGATCAAGTCAAAGACTGGTTCAAGAGCTACACTCTTTCTCAGAAGCTGGGCCTCCTGGCATCGGCCGCGTCTGTCGTCATCCTGCTCTGGACCCTGGTTTATTTTGTCAATCAGGTCGATTTTCAGGTGCTCTATTCCGACATGGAGCCTTCCGATGCACAGGCCGTGGTACAGCGGCTGCAGGGCCTGTCGGTCGAATACGAACTTTCCGCCGACAGCAGAACTATAAGCGTGCCTGTAAACAGGCTTTCCGAGATACGCATCCAGTTGGCCAGTGAGGGACTTCCGGAGTCGGGTCTTATTGGTTTCGAGATCTTCGACAGGACAAACTTCGGTCTGACGAACTTTCAGGAACAGGTGAACTTTCAGCGGGCTCTGGAAGGGGAACTGGCGCGTAGCGTGGGGACCCTGGCGGAAGTTAACGCCGCACGGGTTCACCTGGTCATTCCGAAAGAGTCGCTGTTCCAGACTCCGGAAAACCAGACCAAGGCATCGGTCGTCCTGACTCTCAAGAGAGGGCGGAAGCTTTCCAGCGCAGCCGTCAGCGGCATCGTTCATCTGGTGGCCAGTTCGGTCAAGGGACTGGAGCCCTCCAGGGTGACGGTGATCGATTACGCCGGCCGCATCCTGTCGACAAACGACAGCGACAACCCGGTCTCGGGACAACAGATGGATTCGAGGATGACGGTTGAATCAGAACTCTCCGAGAAGATCCTTCGAATCCTGGAGCCGGTCGTTGGGCCCGGTAAAGTCCGACCCCAGGTATCGGTCGTGATGGACTGGAGGCAAGTCGAAGAGACGATTGAACAGTACGATCCCAACGCCTCGGTCATTCGTTCCGAACAGCGATCGTCCGAACGTGCTCCGGGTGGATCCGCCGCCCCTGCCGCGGGAATACCCGGGCCCGATGGTGGTCCTGTAGTGGACCCCGAAGCGCCCCCGGTCCCAACGTCGGACTTCGTGATCCAGAATGAGGTCGTCAACTACGAAGTATCGAAATCGATCCGGACTATCGTGGACCCGGTGGGTGAGATCGAGCGGATGTCGGTCGCCGTGGTCATCGACAACCGTATCAGTGTCACCGTGGACGAAGACGGCGTGGCCAGCAAGGTCAGCGTACCCAGAACGCCTGGGGAAATGACACAATACCGCGATCTGGTTTCCGCAACGGTAGGCCTGGACCCGGCTCGCGGCGACACGCTGACCGTAGAAAACGTTTCCTTTGGCATCGACGAAGTCTTACCGGTTGAACCGCCGACCATGCTGGAGCTGCAGGCGCCCTTGATTCTGACCGCGCTCCGCTATCTGATTGTCCCTGTCATTTTTCTATTCGTTTACCTGTTGTTTCTCAGGCCACTGCAGAAGACGCTCTTCGCGAACTGGTCGCCTTCTGGTCGGCCGCAGTTGGCCGAGGCCGGTTTGTCCGCCGGGGGCGGCCTGCAGGCACCGATGTCGATCCAACAGCTTGAGGCCCAACTGGGCAACTCTGCGCAGCTTCCCGATCTTCCGGGCCAACCGGCGGCTGTCCCGGCCGGAGCTCCGGGGACTCCGGAACGCGAGTTCCTTCCATTGCCGAGCTCCAACAAAGTGGATCTGATCCGTCAACGCGTAGTTGAACATGCGAAGCGGGAACCCGAAACCGTTGCGCGCCTGATCCGCGTGTGGCTTAACGACGAGCAAAACAGATAATGTCGGACAACCCAAGCAAGGCCGCTTCGATGCTGGTACTTCTGGGCGATGATGTCGCCGCAGGGGTGATGAAGCACCTGAACGAGGTCGAGATCGAGCAACTCTCCAAGGAAATATCCAACGTTGGCCCGATATCCGCGGAAAAGGCGGAGCAAACGGCCGAGGAACTCTACCAGTTGCTCGTCGCCAATCGTTTCGTTTCCGAAGGTGGCGTCGACTACGCCCGGAAAATCATTCTCAAGACCCTCGGCGCGGGTTCCGCCAAGAGAATAATCGACCGGTTGTCGACCAGTTACGCCAGCTTCAACGCGTTCCAGGCCATCGACAAGATCAATCCGCTGCAGTTGACCCAGTTTATTCAGAATGAACATCCTCAGACCATTGCCCTGATCCTCGCGCACCTGACATCGAGCAGCGCGGCGGGATTGCTGGAGTCTCTTCCCGAAGAAATACAGGCTGAGGTGGCGGTGAGGATGGCGAACATCGAAGAAACCTCGCCCGAAGTCATCAAGAGTATCTCGACCGTTCTCGAGGAAAAGCTCAAACCCGTGGGCAACTATTCGAATGGAGAGAACTTTGGAGGCATCCGGGCCGTGGCGGAACTGTTCAACCGCCTCGATCGAAGAATGAGCCGATCCGTCCTCGAGACGATTGAAACGGACAAGCCGGAGATTGCGAATTCTATTCGGGAGCTGATGTTCATTTTCGAGGATATCTCTTCCCTCGACGACGCCGCCATACGCGAGATTCTCCAGCGTGTGGACAAGAAGACGATCGCTCGCGCCTTGAAAGGGACGCTGCCCGACCTTCAGACACAGTTCTACCGCAACATGTCCCAGCGCGCGGTGGAGATGTTGAAGGAAGAAATGGAAATCATGGGCCCGACAAAGGCACGAGACGTTCATTCCGCTCAAACGGAGATTGTCGAAGTCATCCGCCAACTCGAAGAAGACGGGGTTATCAGTATCGGCGGAGGCTCGGACGAAGAGTATGTCGTCTAGAATCATTCGAAGCCGGGATCAGGTCAAGAAGCCGATCATCATCGGTCCAGGGGACGATCACCCCAGCGGCCTGCCCCGGGATCATGTGATGAACATCGAGAAGCAGGCATTCGAGCAGGGTTATCGCGAAGGCGAGCGCATGGGGAAAGAGATGGGCGAGAAGATGATCGAAACGGTAGTAAAGCGCTACGACCGAAGCATCATCGAATTGACGGTTTCACACAAGACCCTTCTCAAGTCCATGGAAGTGGAGTCCGTCCGGCTTGCCCTGGAAATTGCAAGGAGTGTCCTCGAGCGGGAGGTTACGGTGGATCCGGATATCACGACAGCATTGGCGACACTGGCGCTGAGGAAACTCGACGGTCACCAGCAAATCTCGCTTCGCATCAACGCCGAGGATGCCCAACGGGTTCGCGAAGAAGTCGAGAACATCAATTCCAATGTTCGAGTCGACGAAGACACGACTCTCGAACGAGGTGATTTCGTTCTCGATACCCACAAGACCCATCTTGATGGTCGAATGAAGAGCCGGCTCAGCCATGTGGGCAGAGCCCTCCTTCAGACTTGAGCACGGCAAACTTTGTCGATTCCGAAAAAACAATGTCGACCCCATTCTCGAAAGACCTCGACCTGTCCCGATACCACACCCGCTTGAGCGAAGTCGACTCTCTCGTCGAATTCGGCACCATCGAGAAGGTGGTCGGAAACTCCATTCAGTCTCATGGCCCCAACGTGACAACAGGATCCGTCTGCTGGGTCGAAAGTGCCGGGCAACGCATTCCCGTGGAGGTCGTTGGGTTCAACGAAGGCAAGGTCGTGGCGATGCCCCTTGGCAAGCTCGAGGGTGTGAAGGAAGGGGATCGAGTTTATTCATCAGGTCGAGTCGCAACCATTGCGATCGGAGACGGGTTATGCGGCCGCGTTCTCGACGGCCTCGGCCGACCGATCGACGAGGAGCCGTTACCGGGTGTCCTCGACGAACAGGCGCTGTATGCCGAGCCATGCAACCCCCTCTCGCGCGACCCGATTCGGAACGTGATTCAAACCGGCGTGCGATCGATCGACGGGATGTTGACCTGTGGCCTGGGCCAGCGGGTTGGAATCTTCGGCGGTAGCGGCGTCGGCAAAAGCACCCTGCTCGGAATGATTTCCCGCTACACATCTGCCGACATCAACGTCATTGCGATGATCGGAGAACGTGGCCGGGAAGTGCGTGAATTCATAGAAAATGATCTCGGCGAAGACGGATTGGCCCGATCTGTCGTCTTCGTGTCCACCTCGGATCAACCCGCCCTGGTTCGCATTCGTGCCGCGTTTGCCGCGACAGCGGCCGCCGAATACTTCCAGAGCCGGGGAGCCAACGTGCTTCTGCTCATGGATTCGGTGACGCGTTTCGCCATGGCGCAGCGTGAAGTCGGGCTGGCTGCAGGGGAACCCCCGTCGACGAAGGGTTACACGCCTTCCGTTTTTTCGCTCCTGCCGCGGTTGCTCGAGCGGGCGGGCAAGTTCGACACCGGAAGCATCACGGCTTTCTACACCGTGCTGGTCGAAGGAGACGACATGAACGACCCGATCGCGGATTCTGTTCGGTCGATCCTGGATGGTCACATTGTTCTCGATCGGGAGCTGGCATCACGAGGCCATTACCCCTGCATTGATATTCTCGCCAGCAACAGTCGACTGATGACACAGGTAGTCGACCAGGATCACTTGAAATCCGCCACCGAGATTCGGGATCTTCTCGGAACCTACAAGAAAGCGGAAGACCTGATTCAGATCGGAGCGTACAAGCAAGGACCGAACAAGCGAATCGATACCGCGGTGGAACGCCTGGATTCAATCCACGCCTTTCTCAAACAGCCCGCCGAAGAGCCCTCCGATCTGGAACAGACCAGAGAACGATTAGTGCATGTCGCCGCCCTCGAGGAGCCTGCACGTCAGAAGGGATCGTAGCGAGAAAGCGGAGAATCGAGGCCAGATTTTCTCGATTTTGAGGCGAATAGTGGTTCTATTTAACGAAAAATCGGGGAAATATGGACCGATTCCTACCGCTTTCGCAGTAGATTCCTTCTGCCGCGCAGGCTCCTAGCAGCCCGTGGCTGCTCGTCTGAAGCCGCCGACAGGACTTTCCGAGTATGAAGCTTGAAACAAAGCAGAACCTGAACCGGATCGATCGGATCCTTGTGATACGCCAGATCGCAGTGGACTCCGCCGAAGCCCGTGTTCGTGAGGCCCAGAGAGAGGTCGCGAGACTCGGGAAGCTGATCGACCTCGAGGTAGGAAAAATACGTCAGGCGTCGGAAGAATTTTCCCAGTTGCGGGACGCGACGGGAACCCGGCTCATGCTGACCGAACGGTTCATTCAGGCCGCTGAAATAAGGATCGCTAAGTTCAGCCAAGCTACTGATAAAGCGGAGGTTGTCCTGGAGGAACGCCGGTCGGTCCTGATGGAGGCCACACGGGAGCGGAAGACGGTCGAAAAGCTGCGGGAACGCCGATTGCAACAAGGGGTGCGGGAAGAAGCGACGATGACGCAGAAAATCATCGATGACACCGCCGTCACTCGCCATGCGCGCAGGTTGCAGCGGTAGAGACCTGGAACCGAAATTCGATGGAATCTTTAGACACAAACCTGATCGCACCGATTCAACCCGAACCGGTTGTCGCCGGACCCCCAAAGCCAGGTGGCCCTGTGTTCGAAGCTCTCCTGGCTGAGGCCAGTCTCGTCGAGCCTTCGGTCGAATCAGGGAGCGATGGTGAACCCGGGTCCTTCGACCCGGAAGTTGCCTTAGAGGTCGGTTTGCCTGAGTTTCCGCCGGAACTGGAGTTTGCGGGCCTGTTGGATGATCAGTCGGCGGCCGAAGCGGGGACAGATATTGCGGGTGAGGATCCGGTCCTGGAGTTGGATACCGAGCCGGGCAGCCAGGCAGCCAGGCCGGAACCTCGGAACACCGGGGGCGCCCCCTTGCTGGATCCAGCTACACAAGAATCTTCCCTCCGTTCGGGCGCGAAGCAGGCTCGGGTTGAGCCGGGGAACACCACTCGAGGACCGTTGTCCAAAACCCAGGCCGCCCCACAGATTCCAACGGAACCTCCTCCGGGGATCGACCGCAGCATCGGGAAGCTGAAATCCACCCAGACGGACGTGCCGAACTCGTTAATTCAATCCACCCAGGCCCAGACCGTTACTGGATTCGCCGCCGTTCCGAAGCTGACACCGCCACCGCAACCGCAACTGGAAAGCGTCCGAGCCCATCCCCTGGTGGCGATGCGGAGTGTCCCAGTCCCCAATTCCGTACCGATAGATCTCGATCTGAAGAAGTTCGAAGTCCGTCAAATCGAAGTCAAAGCGGAGCCACGAGCCCGCAACCTGGCAACTCCGGAACTTTCACCGGAGAGCGAGCTGGTCGGGCGGATGGTGACGGCCAATCTGAAGCCGCGTCCGGCAATCGGGAAGGCCACGCGTTCTGGGCCGGTGTCGATGCCTGAACCCGCGGTCGCGGGTGAGGTCCCTCCGGCCGGGACCGACCCGAAAGGGACGGTCGGGATGGAATCGGAAAGCAAACCCCTGTGGCGTCTCGGCCTGGAATCGGAGGGGAAGCCGGGAGAAGCAGGCCCTGAAGCTGTAAAGAAGAGCATCGAAGCGGCCGCAACGAGTGAATCGGAACCACGAGGCCGAAAGCCCACGGAGTCGGCCAATCCGACCGACGGCCCCGGCACGAAGGGCGGCCGTAAGGAATTCTTGGTCCAGACGCCTTCCGCTACACCGCGCGTTACACACGATGAATCAGAAGCCCAGGGGCTTCGTTCCATATCACGGCCCCAGCCGGTGCGCCCGCTTCCGAACTCGACCTTCGCAATGCAACCGGCACGCAGTGTCACGATGCTGATTGGCGATTCCGGTTCCGAGGTACGTGTGCAACTTCGCTCAACCGGCGACGATCTGGCCCTGAGGTTCGACGCACCATTAGGGGTCCGAACCGGTCTCGAAAGCGGTCTGGGCCAACTCCTCGACTCCTTGACCCGCGAGCATGTTTCCGTCTCGCACGTCGCTTTCTCGAACAGCTCCCAGGCCGATAGGGACTCCCATCCATCGCGCGAAAACCACCAGCAGGCCCCGAAGAGCCGCACATCTCCCCAGGACGATGCTGACGAGCTCTCGTTTACACCCGAATTCGTATCCGACTTATCCGGCACTCTTGTCAACATGCAGGCATAGTCCGGAGCGGGCAGCTATCAGCTTGAAGCTCCGCCTTCTTTACAGCCCGTTGCGTCCCATCCGCTGATTGCTGCGCTTCCACCTTCCCGTTTTCCCCAAAACCTTATCGGCAACTCCCCCTATTTACATGAGCAAAATCTGCCGGTTGGGCCGAATGTTCTTGCTGGAAGACCCTTCATGCGAACATCAATACGTTATATATCAGCAAGTTATACCATCAACAGTTTCGGCAGGGTGTTTGCTAAATAGCAGGCAAAGGAGAAATGAATCATGGAACCTGTGACCTCTTTACCGACTTCAACCGCACCGACAGCGCAAACGGCTGTGACCGATGCGACCGAAGAGAAAAAATCTCAGTTTCTACAATTGTTGGTTGCACAGTTGAAAGGGCAGGATCCGCTCAATCCGCTCGTCGGCACGGAGTTCGTGGCCCAGCTGGCCCAGTTCAGCAGCTTGGAAGAACTGATCAACATCAAGGACGTCCTCAAGAACGTCCAGCAGCTTTTGGAACACCCCACGGCCGCGGCCGCGGTCGCGGCGCAGGACGTATTTAGCGCATAAGGAGAACTGAATGGGATTAACTACTTTTTCCACGGCACTTTCCGGGCTCACCGCAAACACAATGGGCCTCAACGTCGTGGGTAATAACCTCGCAAACATGAACACGGTTGGCTACAAGGTATCCAACGTTTCCTTCACGGATGTTCTCGGCCAGACTTTCAACGGGCCGGGCACCTCGAAGTCCGGCTCCAGTTTCAACGTAGGCCTGGGAACTCAAACCGGTCGGGTCAGCATGAGCTTCTCCCAGGGCGGACTTGAAGCTACTGGTAAAGCGACCGACGTCGCCATTCAGGGAGACGGGTTCTTCATTGTCAAAGACGGCGGCGCAAATTTCTATACCCGTGCCGGAAACTTCCAGGTGGATGCCGACGGCAGATTCGTGAATTCCGCCGGGCTTGCCGTCCAGGGATATCTGAGAAACCCGACGACCGGCCTCATCAACGTCAACGCCGGGCTCCAGGACATCCGAATGCCCGCGGGACTCGGTAATTCAACGGCCACGTCGCTGATGGAACTCGCTGTCAACCTCGACGCGAGCGCACCAGTCGGGACCAAGTACGCGACAACCGTACAAATGTACGATTCCTTGGGAGACGTCCATCTGGCGACGGTCTCGTTCCAGAAAGACACCATTGGAGCGGACTCCCGGTGGAAGTTCGATGTCACGGTCCCCCACAACGAGTTCACCGGGATCGCCGCAACCAGCACGGCCGACTTCAGCCTCGTCACCGGCGCGATCGCGACCACGCCGCCGGCTGCCGGCGCCTTGGTTTTCGACTCGAACGGGAAGCTGAAGTCTTCATACACCGGCGCCGATCCCGCAATCTTGCCGCCTGCCGCCAACCTGACGATACCGCCAGGAGCGATTACGGTTCCGTTGATGTCGAACGGCGGGAAACTAGCCGAGAACGGTATTCAATGGAAACTAATTGGCGATAACGGCGAATCCAACCTGACGTCGTTCGCTAGCAGCAGCATCGTGACGTTCAACAGCCAGAACGGCGTTCCTCCCGGTTCGATGAGTTCTCTCGTCGTCCAGGCTGACGGGACTGTCCAGGGCGTGTTCAGTAACGGTTTGACCCAGGCCGTCGCGCAGATCGGACTGGGTAAGTTCACCAACCCCAACGGCCTGACCAGCAAAGGCGGCAGTCTGTTCTCCGAGACGACTGCTTCCGGTACAGTTTTGGTCGTCAAGCCGGGTGAGAGCGGAACAGGTCGGCTTGCCGGCGGGACGCTGGAGCAGTCCAACGTCGACCTCGCAGCCGAGTTCACGAAGATCATCACGTTCCAGCGTGGGTATCAGGCAAATGCCCGAATCATTACTACGACGGACCAGATTCTTCAAGAGACCATGGACCTGAAACGATAGGAACTGAGGAGTAGTTCCCGAGGGTGGCAGAGTCCTGCCGCCCTCGAGACTCTCCGAAGAATGGCCTTGCCAAGCCTCTTCTGGTTGTGTAGGGTTCACGGCGTTATGACATCAGACGGGAATTCTCAGCTGTCGGAGTCCGAGGAAAAATACCTGAGGAAGGTAGTCCACGATCTCAACAATTGCGTGGGCGTCATCCTGGCGACCTCGGAACTGCTCCAAATGGGAGCGCTGGACGACAAAGTTCGCCAGCGCTGCGGCCTGATCGAAACGAAAGCTCTGGAATCTCGAGGGATTCTGTTGGAACTGGGGCACCGGTACTTCGATTAGTACCCCAGCCACCAGTCAAACCGTTGTCCTTGCGTGCGGTTTGTTGACAGGCAAGTGCGCCTGGCCGATAGGTTCGCGCCTGGTTGACCCTACTGCTTTCGGCGTTCTAACTTCTTGATACCGTATATTTTAGATCTCTCACCCGACGAATCCCTCCACTTGGCCAGCCGCTTGCTTCCTTAGCAGTTCGTAGCAAGAACTCATGGAGGCAAACTGTGGCCGAAAAAGCAGATTCTAAGACCATCTCGCCGGTGGTTCAGCTCGTCCTGATGGCGCTTGTCGCCATCGTGGCCAGTGCCGGGAGTGGCGTGGTGTCTTATGTCTTGATCTCAAAGAATCTCGTGGCGCCCGTCACCGATGCTGAGGAGGGCGAGGAGGCCGAACAGATACGGGAGTTGATGGAAAACGGCGCAGTCGTTGGCCTGGAGCCCTTTGTGGTCAATCTGGCGGACGCCGAGCCGAGGTATCTGAGGATCACCATCAGTCTGATGGTCGACGACAAGGAGGGCATCGAGGAACTCGTCTCCAACTCCACGATGGTCTCCAAGACCCGCGACGTCATTCTTCAGACTCTCAGCCGAAAGACCTCAACAGAAGTTCGGGATGAGGCAGGCAAGGACCTTCTCCGCACGGAGATCCTTGAACGACTCAGCCCGTACTTCGTACACCCGAAGATTGTGGACGTCATGTTCACGGAGTTTGTGATCCAGCTATGACCGATGTAGAGCCACTTGCGGACGAAACGAACCAACTGGTTCCATTGGGCGCGAGTCCTGTCGCGGAAGTTGCGGCCGCGGTCCTTAAGGCCGGCGAAATGTTCGGTTTCGATGCAGTTGCGGACATCCTTGTGACGATTTCGATCGACGTTGGGACGCTGCATCTGACCCTCGGCGATCTGGCGGATATGAAGCCCGGGTCTATCTTCGAATTACCGAAGACGATCGGCGAGCCTTTTGAGATCGGCATCAACGGCACCCCGGTGGCGACGGGGGAGGTTATCGTCGTCGAAAACAGTTCCGGCATCAGAATTCTCGAAGTTTTCGAACCGACAGAGTGAAATGGACTACTTGACTGTCATCGGCGCGCTCATCTTCATCCTCGCTACGCTTCTCCTGGGTTTGCAGATTGTTAAGAAATACGTTCCCTCGGTGGGTGGAGCCAAGGACCTTGCCGTTGTCGAGCAACTCCACCTGGGAGATCGCTGTCGGGTCATTGTCGTGAAGGTTCGGGACGAGGAGTTGTTGATCGGCGTGACACGTGAAACGGTTTCCATACTGGAGAAATTGTCCCGATGAGCCCCACGCTTCCCATGTCTTTCGTGGCCATGTTGCAGACCGTACCGGCGAGCATCAGCCTCGACAGTTCCGACGGCCAGATCCAAATGAATCTGCCGGTGCAGATGCTGATTCTGCTCACCTTGTTGACGTTTCTGCCCTCGATCATCATCTCGCTCTCCTCGTTTACGAGGATCATTATCGTTTTTCACTTTCTGCGGCAGGCTCTTGGAACTCAGTCCGCGCCTTCGGATCAGATTCTCGTCGGGCTTGCCCTCTTCCTGTCGTTCTTCGTGATGGGACCGACTTTGACCGAAATGTATGACGATGCCTACGTCCCTTGGACGAAGGGTGAAATCAACCAGCTCGACGCGATCGAGGCCGGTTCGGCGCCACTCCGAAATTTCATGCTTAAGCATGCTCGCGAAAAGGATCTGAAACTGTTCACCGATCTTTCCGGCTCCGCGCCGCCGACCGGCCCCGCAGATCTGACGATGAGCACGATCATCCCGGCATTCATGATTTCGGAGGTCAAGACCGCTTTCCAGATCGGCTTCGTACTTTTCCTCCCTTTCCTGGTCATCGATATGGTCGTCGCGTCGGTCCTGCTCTCGATGGGAATGATGCAGTTGCCGCCGGTCATGGTGTCGCTTCCATTCAAAGTCCTTCTATTCATCATGGTCGACGGTTGGAACCTGGTGATTGCCTCGTTGGTGAAAAGCTATGTCTGAAGAAACGGTTATTCGTCTGGCGACTCAGTCGCTTTACACGGTTATTCTGGTCAGCGCCCCGATGCTCGGAGCGGGCCTGATCGTGGGTATCTCTATCAGCATTGGCCAGGTCGTGACGTCGATTCAAGACATGGCCTTGTCTTTTGTGCCGAGGATCATCGTGACCTTCATCGTCTTCCTAGCGATCTTTCCATGGATGATGAGTTACATGGTGTCCTACACCGAGATGCTTCTGGGATCTTTCGACCCGTACGTCAACTAAAACAGCCACCACGTCATGGATGACATCTTCAGGCTGCAACTTCCTTACTACCAGATCGTCCACGTTGTCATCGTAGGCGTCCGCATCGGCGCGATGTTGCTGTTTTCGCCGATCTGGGGAAGCCCGTCCATTCCCTTCCAGGTTCGATTGTTCCTGGTCTTCGTCACCGCCGCCGGGATATCCACCATCATCCCGTTCAACCAGGCGGCCTACGAGCATCCCGAGATGGTCCTCGGTACGGAATTCTTTATCGGTTTGCTGCTTGGTATGGGGGTCCGCATCGCGTTCGCGGCCCTGCAGTTCGCCGGACACATGATTGGATTCAGCGTGGGCTTTTCGGCCGTGACCGCGATCGATCCGCTGACTTCTAATCGGTCGACATTGATGGCCGGCCTCTTAACGATGATGGGATACGTGCTGTTTCTCGGAACCGATCAGCATCATGAATTCATCCGCGCAATGAGAGCCAGTTACGACAGCCTGCCCATAGGTACGATGCCCACGCTCGGCAGCTGGTTCGAAAACCTCATGGCCGCGGCGGGAAGCATCTTCGTTTTTGGCTGGAAGATCAGCTTTCCTTTGTTCCTGGTTGTTCTCATCAGCGATACGGCGGTCGGATTCCTGTCGAGAATGCAACCCCAGTTCAACACCATCGTTTTAGCGATGCCGATCAAGGTCCTGATCGGCCTGGTCGCTCTGAGTGCTTCAATCGTTACCTTCCCCTCCATCATGCGCCAACTCTCGGATTTCGTAATTTTGAGATGACATGTCAGACAAAGACGGCAAGACCGAGAAACCCACTTCAATAAGGCTCAGCAAGGCGCGCGAGCAAGGCCAGATCGCCTTTTCGCAGCAGGTCGCCTCCACGGCTTCTCTCATTGGATCTCTGTTCGTGCTGGCATGGGTCCTCAGTTTTCGGGGTGGCTTCGCGGACTTCTTCGCCGGCATGCTGGAAACAGGCATCACCATCGATGACCCGGCCATGCTGGCGCGCGAAGCCATCCGAGACATGGGCACCTATTTGTTGCTGCTGGTGGCTCCGATCCTCGCGGGCGCCTGGTTCGGCGCCCTGGTCGGAAATGTGGTTCAGGGCCGTCCGTCGTATGCGAAAAAGGCCCTCGAACCGAAGTTCGAAAAGCTGAATCCCAAGGAAGGCATCAAGAAACTGAAGGCCAAGCTCGCGCCGTTCGAATGGGTGCGCCTGTTTACTCTCCTGGGCGTTCTCATCGTCGCGATCTGGAACGTGCTCGACGAGTATTGGCTCCAGGTGGTTCGTTCTCCCGGAGTTTCCATCGAAGCGTCGAACGCCCTGTTGCGCGCAGTCGTGATAGAGGTCCTGACCTACGTCGTCATCACACTGGTCGTTCTGGCTGTTCTCGATTTCTTTTACCAGAAGTACCAGCACGAAAAGGGCCTGAAGATGACCAAGAGTGAGGTCAAACAGGACAACAAGCAGATGGACGGGAGCCCCGAAATGAAGGGCAAGATACGCTCCATCCAGCAGGCCGAGGCCAAGAAGAGGATGATGGCGGCCGTCGAGGACGCCGACGTGATCATCACGAACCCCACACACCTGGCGATCGCCCTCGAATACAAGCCCGACTCCATGGTGGCGCCCCGCGTGATCGCAAAAGGTCAGGACTGGCTGGCCGAGAGAATAAAAGAAAAGGGTCGGGAATATGACATCCCCCGTGTGGAAAACCGGCCTTTGGCCCGGGCTCTTTACTCCAGCGTCGAAGTCGGGCAGGAGATTCCGCTCACCCTCTACAAGGCCGTCGCCGAGGTGTTGGCGTATGTCTTTAAAGTGCGTAAAGGCATGAACCGCTTAGCTTAATGGTACCCCCAGGCATGACAATTCGAACGGATCCCCAGACACAAACCTCCCCTCCCGGCATGCCTGGCCCGGGCGATTCGATCTTGGCAACCATGTTGCACTGGAACCCACTGAGGTAACCTATGGGTCGCGCACAAACAGCCATACCGATCGCTATCATCGTCATTTTGACGGCGATGCTGATCCCCCTGCCGCCCATCGTCCTGGACATCCTCATTTCCGTGAACATTTCGATTTCAGTCGTGGTCCTCCTTTCATCGGTCTACGTCATGAACCCGATCCAGTTTTCAGCCTTCCCGTCGCTGCTCCTCCTGACGACGCTGTTTCGCCTGTCTCTGAACATCGCCTCGACACGGCTGATTCTTTTGAACGGTGGCGATGGCGTCGGCGCCGCGGGGGAGGTGATCGGAGCGTTCGGTCAATTCGTGGTCGGAGGCAACTATGCGGTTGGCTTGATCATCTTCGTCGTCTTGATCGTGATCCAGTTTGTCGTGATCAACCATGGTGCGGTTCGCATTTCGGAAGTGACCGCACGGTTTACGCTCGACGCACTGCCAGGAAAGCAGTTGTCCATCGATGCGGACCTCAATGCCGGAATCATCGATCAGGATGAGGCGCGGGATCGCCGAAAGGAAGTCGGCCGGGAAGCCGACTTCTACGGTTCCATGGACGGCGCCATTAAATTCACCCAGCGCGACGCGATGGCCTCGATGCTGATCACCCTGATCAACATCGTCGGGGGCCTGTTCATCGGAATGTTCCAGAAGGACATGGAGATTCTGGTCGCGCTCGAAACGTTCACGATCCTGACGATCGGTGATGGCCTGGTCACCGCGATTCCTTCCCTGCTGATATCGATTGCCGGTGGCCTGATCACGACTCGTGCCGCGGCGGATGGGTCCCTCGGAGACGAGATCGGCTCGCAGTTGTTCGACAACCCGACCCCGGTATTTTTCTCCGCGATGATCGTGACAGGGCTTGGACTGGTTCCGGGACTGCCGACGATGTCATTCCTTCTTGTGGGGAGCATTCTCGGGATGATCGCATTCTCGGTCAAACGGTCCGACGATCTGGCTGAGGCAGAGCCGGAACCCGAAGCGCCGGCACCCGATGAAGGTACCGTCGAACGAGCCACCGCCTTCCTCAAGATCGACAGCCTTGCCGTTGAGATCGGCTACGGTCTTGTGGGTCTTGTAGATGCGCAGCAGGGTGGCGATTTTCTCAGCCGGATTCGATCGATACGGAAGCAGTTGGCGTAGGAATTGGGGATGATCGTCCCCCCCGTCAATGTCTCCGACAATCTGAAGCTCGGCCCGAGAGACTACTCGATCCTGCTCAAGGGGATTGAAGTGGCCCGGGGAGAATTGTTGCAGGACAAACTGATGGCGATCGACCCCGGTAACACCACCGGCACCATCGAGGGCACACCCACCAAAGAGCCGACGTTCGGTCTCCCCGCCTTCTGGGTAGACAAAGAAAACAAAGAACGCGCGCAGTTGATGAACTACACGGTCGTCGATGCCTCGACGATCCTGGCCACGCATCTCACGGAGACTATACGGTCTTACGCATATGAGTTGATGGGGCGTCAGGAGGTCAAGACGTTGATCGACCATGTTCAGGAAACGCACCCGAAACTCATTGAAGAGCTGGTGCCGGCCACCCTCT
This sequence comes from Terriglobia bacterium, assembly GCA_965262425.1. Taxonomy (GTDB): domain Bacteria; phylum Acidobacteriota; class Terriglobia; order 20CM-2-55-15; family 20CM-2-55-15; genus CAZOZZ01. The sequence continues at coordinate 5,157,914 of OZ253536.1, forward strand.
CCGTCGGTGAGATTCAGAAAGTGCTGCAAAGCCTCCTGAGAGAAAAAGTTTCGATCCGGGACCTGGTGACGATCTTCGAAACCCTGGCGGACTACGGTGGTCAGACCAAACATCCGGTCACGCTTACCGAGGCCACCCGGGCAGGTCTCAGCCGTTCGATCACCAAGCCCCTGCTGAACGATAGCGGCGAACTGCCGGTTATCTCTCTTTCGCCCGAATGGGAAACGCGGCTCAAGGAGGCCATGGTCAAAGGCGAAGGTGGCGCTTACCTTGCCCTGGATTCGGGAGGCTTCGAGCAACTGATTCAAGGCGTGACCGATGTGTGCCAGAACCTGGCCACCTCGCAGTGGACGTTGCTCTGTTCGAGCGGGGTGCGTCACCACCTCCGCAAGCTCGTTGAGAGGTTCATCCCTCAGTTGACGATTGTTTCGCCGAATGACATTCCGCCGAACCTGCAGATTGTATCTATTGGAGTTGTTGGACAATGAGAACAAAGACTTACCAGACACCCTCGATTCAGGAAGCTCTGGACAACATTAAACGCGACCTTGGCGCCGAAGCCCTGATCCTTGGGACCCGAGCCGTTTCGACACGGAAAAGGTTCGGTCTGGGACGCCGGAAACAGTGGGAGGTCACAGCGGCCGTCAGGGACGAGGTTCGCCCAGACGACCCGTCCGGTGCGTCCGCCGATCGAGCGATGGCCGCGCTGATCGATACCGATTCGGTCCGGGACACCGTGGACCTCGGTTCGAAGGCAGACGTCGCTACCGCGGCTCTGGGTGCGTCCGCCCAATCGGTACCCGCTGTGGCTGCGCCGATCTCATCGACCCCCGAAGACGAGAGGATCAATGAGCTTCTCGACGACATGGAGGAGCTCAAGAGATCGGTCCGGCAACTGGGCTCGGCGCTTCCGCGGAATGATGTCCCGGGTGGCCGGAACGTTTACTCGGCTCTGGTGGGGCAGGGAATCGACCCGGACACGGCCGACGAGCTCGTCAGAAAGGCCTCCTCGGCTTCCCGCTCGGCGGCCGACAAAGGCCGTGGCGGTGTCCGCTCACTTCTTGCGGATTTGATGAACATCGATAGCCCGGTCGAGTTGGAGTCCTCCGAACCTGTGATCAGCGTTTTCGTCGGTCCGACCGGAGTCGGCAAGACGACGACGATTGCAAAGATCGCCGGCCAGGCTGCGGCCCGTCACGGCAAGAGAGTCGCCCTGATCTCAACTGATTCTCTGCGTGTCGGCGGCCAGGAACAGCTCGCCCGTTACGGGGAGCTGCTGGGTATTCCGGCTTATGCCTGTTCGGACGCGTCCGCCCTCGGGACTCTCATCGAGACTCTCAACGACCGCGATCTCATTCTGATCGACACGCCGGGATGCAGCCCGGCGGACCTGGCGCGTCTGTCCAAGCTTCGCCGGGTCATCAACGGGCTTGGGGCAAGGGTTCACCTTGTCCTCGGCGCCACAACGAAATCCGAAGATCTGGCAAAGACCATCAAGCGTTTCCACCGGTACTCGCCCGGGCGGCTCGTCTTCACCAAGATCGACGAGACCGAATCGAAGGGAAACCTCGTTGGCGAACTCTTGCGACACGGGTTGCCCCTGTCGTTCTTGACTGACGGCCAGAGTGTTCCCGAAGACCTCGTCATTCCCGACGCACATGAGCTGTCCTGTTACGTGTTGCCGGCAAGACGGAGGAGTGCGTCAAGCAGCCGGCGCCGGCTGCTAAAGCGCGCCGACAGCATTAAGAGCCTGTGATGAAAGTCGCCGAAGCTTGTTTTCCGAGTTCTTACTCGAAAAGGTAACCCCATGACGACCGTAGAAAGAGACGATCTCATTAACGAAGCGCTTCCTCTGATCAAGCACGTTGCCCATCGGGTGGCGGTGCGTCTCCCACCCAGCGTGGAAATGGGAGACCTGATCAATGCCGGCGTGCTCGGCTTGCTCGATGCCGTCGACAAGTTCGAACCGGACCGTGAGGTGAAGTTCAAGACATACGCGGAGCTGCGAATTCGAGGAGCCATCCTGGACAGTCTGCGTGATCTGGACTGGGCCCCCCGGTCGTTGAGGAAGAAGAGCAAGAATCTTGAAAAGATCTATGGCAGCCTGGAGCAAAAACTCGTCCGTCCGGCGACAGACGAGGAAGTTTGTACCGAACTGGGCGAGGACATCGGGCAGTTTCATGCCCTTGTCGACCAGTTGCACGGCTTGACGATCGGGTCTTTCGAAGACATCGGAGACAAACGGGACGATGGCTCCGGCGAAAGCTTCATCAACTACTACGCCGACGATGGAAGCAACGATCCGTATCTTAAGTGCAGGGAGGACGAGCTTGCCAAAATGCTCGGCCGGGCGATCGACGAGCTTCCTGAACGAGAGCGGCTCGTCCTCTCCCTCTACTACTTCCAAGAGTTCACGATGAAAGAGATTGGTGCCGTGCTCGGAGTCAACGAGTCCCGGGTATCGCAGATCCATACAAAGGCGACCCTGCGATTGCGTTCAAAACTCAAGGCGGCCGTTCCCAACGTGGAATCAGCTATGCAGCTGCTGGGCTGATTGAATTAACTGAGCAAAACATGGCCAAGAAGATAGAGCGGTACAACTACAAGCGGCCGGACCGGGTTTCGAAAAACCAACTCCGGTCCCTCCACTTCATCCATGATCGAGTTGCGAGAAACTTCTCCTCGTCCATCTCGGCTGTCCTGAGAAAGGTTATCGAGGTCAACCTGGAGACCATCAAGCAGATGCCGTACCAGGAGTTTCTCAAGACGGCGTCGGACCCTACCTGCTTTACATCCTTGTCACTGACTCCCCTCGAGGGTACGGCCGCTCTCGAGATCGGTCCGGAAGCGATCTTCAGCATGATCGACCGCCTCCTGGGGGGCTTGGGAGAGCCGATCAAGACCGTTCGTGCGATGACGGAAATTGAGCAGACGGTCGTCCGGTCGATTCTGACGCTCTTTCTCGACAACCTGAAGGAAAGCTGGCGCCAGATATATCCGATCGAATTCGCCATCACCGCGATGGAAACGCATCCGGACATGATTCAGATCGTGTCCCCCAACGAGATGGTGATCGTCTTCCAATTCCGAATGAAGACCAACGAAGTTATCGCGCCGATCCACTTCTGTTTTCCGACCCTGGCTCTCGAACCGATCCTTCACATTTTCGAAAAGGATGCGGGCAAGAACAAGGTCGCGCAGGGCGCGACGCTGGCGGTGGGATTGCCCGCGGTCCCGGTAAAGATCAGCCTGGAGACCGTCGAGACAGTGTTTCCTCTTGAATCTCTCCAGTCTCTCCGAGAGGGCGACACGCTCGTACTCGATCAGAAAGAGGATGTCCCCGTGGTTCTCAAGATTGCCGGGAAGGGGAAGCTGCGAGCGGACGCCCACATGGAAACCGACAAGAGAGTATTTCAAATCGTAACGGCGGCTTCGGCCTGAAGAATCGGAGGTCCCCTTGGAAACTGATACGAAAAACGCGACTCCGGGCAGCGACGGAAACATGGACTTCCTCATCAACGTCGAGCTGCCCACCGCGATCCGCTTTGGTGAAACCGAGATGACCCTGGCGTCGGTTGTGAAGCTGGGAGTCGGTTCGGTCATCGAGCTCGATTCCGGCATTCAAGAGCCGGTTTCGCTTGTGGTCAACGGCCAGATATTTGCAAAGGGCGAGGTTGTCGTCGTGGACGGATATTACGGAATAAAGATTACGGAGATTTGTGGTGGAAAGCAGCCTCTTCTTGGACCCGAGTCCTGAAAGAATCGGCGTCTATCTGACGCTGTTGTTGGTGACCCTGTCGATGCTCTTGCTGGCGAACTACATCCGCCGTAAGTTCAGGTCGGCAAACGGCAAGCTGGCGAGTCTCGACAAAGAGTGGGAATCCGCTCAGTCCGATTTCCGTGATGCCGCCGCGGCCGCACGGGAACAAATAAGCCACCTGGTTCCCTCAAGGGGCGAACCGGCTCCTGCCCGCGCCGCGGTCGAGGTGGGTTCGGGACTGCGCAAGAGAGTTGTCGCAATGAGGAAGAAAGGACGATCCTCCCCGGAGATCGCGGGTGCCCTGGGACTCACCGAGGCCGAGGTGGACGTTCTGATTGGGATGGCTCGGCTCAGCAGCAGGCAAAAATAGCCGGCCCGGCCTTTTCTACCTATCGGCAGATAAGGGTAACTTCTTTAGTTTCGGCCGGGAAAACTTTGGAGCGACGGTTGCAGTGGGAGACATGGGGAAAGGCTTTTTGTTCAGGGTGAACTGGAAAACGAATTATGAATGATGCTGTTTTTAGTGCGTACCAGGCGTTGGAAGCGCGGATGAAGATGGTCGACATCATCGCCAACAACATGGCCAACGTGCAAACGTCGGGCTTCAAACGGGATTTCGGTCAGGTCCTTCAGGAAACCGCCGAGGACGGCACGGCTTCGATTGAGGTTTACAGTAAGGTCGATCTGGGTCCCGGAGATCTTGTCAGCACGGGAAATGATATGGATGTGGCCATTGAGGGCTCCGGTTACTTTGCCGTGGAAACGGACAACGGTATCCGTTACACCCGCAACGGCAGTTTCATGGTCAGTGGAGACGGCGAGCTTGTCATGAAGGACGGGACTCGAGTCCTTGACGATGGCGATTCTCCGATTCCGTTGGGCCGTGGCCGCATCAGCATTCAGGACACCGGAGACGTACTGGTCGACGGAAACACTGTCGCCACCCTCAAGCTTGTCGACTTCAATGATCCCAATTTCCTCCAGAAAGAAGGTTTGTTCCGCCTGAGATGGATCGGCGATGCGACCGACATCTTCGATGTTCTCGAGCCGCGGGTCAAGAGTGGACACCTGGAAAAATCGAACGTCGACTCGATCACCGAAATGGTCGCCCTGATGACTGCTTTCAGGGAGTTCGAATCGGTCGCACAAACCTTGAGAACAATAACGAGCGACATGGACAAACAGATGCTCGCCGAGTCGGCGGATCTTAGTTAGGAAAGAGCTAACACAGGAGTTGAAATCTTAAGAGCGTTACACACAGCGGCAACCGGGATGCAGGCCCAGCAGATCAATATCGATACGATCGCCAACAACATCGCGAACGTCAACACGACGGGCTACAAGCAGGCCCGGGCCGAGTTCCAGGATTTGTTGTATCAGGACCTTCGGCCTGCGGGGACGGCTTCGTCCTCCACGACGGAATATCCGACCGGCCTCCAGATGGGACTGGGTACGCTGCCCGTAGCCACTGCTCGAAACTACAGTCAGGGTGACTTCCGCCAGACGACCAGCCCGCTCGACATGGTCATTTCCGGGAAAGGATTCTTCCAGATACGACTGCCCAGTGGAGAGACGGCTTATACCCGCGACGGATCGTTCCACCTCAACAACGTGGGTGCGATCGTCACGTCCGAGGGGAACCCTCTGGAACCTCTGATTTCGATCCCCGCGGACGCGCAGCAGGTGGTCATCGGCAGCGACGGCACGGTTTCGGTAACGCAGCCCAATCAGACGGCCGCTGTACCCGTCGGCAACATCCAGATCGCGGACTTCCAGAACCCGGCCGGCCTGAGCGCGATCGGTCGCAACCTGCTTATGCCGACGACGGCTTCGGGTGCACCGATCACAGGGAGCCCGGGCGAGACGGGCCTGGGGCTCATCAATCAAGGCTATCTGGAACAATCCAACGTCAGCGTCGTTGAGGAGATGGTCAACATGATCATTGCCCAACGCGCCTACGAGGTGAATTCAAAGGCGGTTCGTGTGGCCGATGACATGCTGCAACAAGTCAACAACCTGGTTCGATAGGACTGACGGGATTTTTTGAAATGAACTTAATGACAATGATTCTTCTGTGTTGCCTGACGGCACCGGCCGAGGTCGTCGTCGATAAAGACACCCTCGTTCTTGGGGACCTGATCGAATTCCCCACCGGTGACGCCCGCAGCTTGCTCCCTCTGGGCTACGCACCCAATCCCGGCCTGGCCAGGCGACTCCATGATTATGAGATCATGGGCAAGCTTCAGATGGCCGGTTTGTCGGCCGAAGACCTGAAGTTCCCGGGTTTTGTCCTCGTTCATCGCCGCTCGGGCCACCTCGACGACGGACGAGTTCGAGCCATCGTGACCGGCCTGTTCCGTGACCGCTTTCCAGGTGGCCGGATCGAGCTTCTGCAACTGACTGTCCCGCCGGCCGATGTGCCGACGGGCGAGATCGAAATATCCGGAACGCTCCCTCCGAGTTTCAACCCCGGCGGGTTGATCTCCGTCCGGATCGATCTCCGGTCCGGCGCATTTTCGCGGTCGATGTTCGCACAGACCCGGGTGTTGATCGAGCTTCCCCAGCCGGTCCTGGCTCGCGACATCGAGGCGCACTCGAACATTCAGCCCAACGACATTCAGTGGGACATGGTCCCACTCAAGAACTTCAGAAATGCGGTGGACACCCCCGACGCGATGCGGAGCATGTTGACCAAGAGGCGCCTCCAGGCGGGCGAGGTCGTCAGTCTGGACTCACTGTATGCGCCATTGCTTATCCGCCGAGGGGATACGGTCGTCGTCCTCGCCAAAGCCGGCGGTATCACGATCTCGGCAACCATGAAAGCGGAGGCTTCGGGAAAGTATGGTGACACGATCCTCTTGAAGCATTTGAACGGATCGGGTACAACAACGGCCCGCGTCACGGGTCCCGGGACGGTCGAAGCTGTCATAGGGGGGCTCCGATGACGAGAATCTGGACTCAAGGAGCCTCGGCGGCAGAAGAGATCTGCTGCGAAAGCAGTAGAATCGGTCCATATTTCCCCGATTTTTCGTTAAATAGAACCACTATTCGCCTCAAAATCGAGAAAATCTGTTCTCGATTCCCCACTTTCTCGCTACGATCCCTTCTGCCGCTCAGGCTCCTGGTCATGATTCTCATGATGACCTCGTCCACGCTCGCTCTGGCGAGCCGTGGCCAGGATGATGATAAAGATGAAATCGTTACGGCACAGCAACGGATTTCACCTCTTGAAGAGTACCTGCGGGAGGCCCGTCAATCCCGCGTAGCGTTTGTTCCCACCGGACCTTCCCTGTTTTCGCCGGTCGCGGCCAACCTGTTCCTGTTCGTGGACATCAAGGCGCGACGGGTCAACGACATCGTCACGATTCAAATCATTGAAAACGCGACGGCGTCCAATTCGGCCAATACGTCCACCGGTCGTAACGGAGAGACGAGTGCCTCGGCGCCGTCTTTCTTTGGTCTCGAACGTGGTGTCTCGGCCCTCAATTTTGCCAGCATCCTCCAGGGACTCTCCGATCTGTCGTTTACAGGTCAGGGAACCACATCGCGAATGGGTTCGCTGCAGGCTTCGCTCGCGGCTCGTGTGATCGAAGTGCTTCCAAACGGCGACCTGGTTCTCGAAGGCGTCAAACAGGTGACGATCAACCGCGAGCGGCACATTCTGACGCTACGCGGAGTCGTCCGTTCCCGAGACGTGAGCCCGCACAATCTGGTGCTTTCGACGGCGATTGCGAACATGGAAGTTAGTTTTGACGGCAAGGGAATCATCTCCGATGCGAACAGGCCCGGCTTCTTCTACAGGCTGTGGCAGCTGATTTCACCGTTCTAGTGTGGTTATGACCATGAAGGCTAAATCTATGTGGATACGCACATTTGCAATTATTCTGTTGTTGCTGATCCCGAATCCCGCTTCCGCCAACTCCCGGCTCAAGGATATCAGTCACATTGCCGGCGTGCGTGGAAATTCCCTGATCGGCTACGGCCTGGTGATCGGGCTCAACAAGACCGGGGATAAGCAACAGACGTTCTTCACGACCCAGACCCTGATCAACATGCTCGAGCGTTTCGGCATGACGATCAACAACCCTTCGATCCGTGTGGACAACATCGCGGCCGTCATGGTGACGGCCGATTTACCGGCGTTTGCCAGACCTGGTTCCGAAATAGACATCACGGTTTCTTCGATTGGAGATGCGTCAAGTCTTCAGGGCGGAATTCTCTTGCAGACACGGATGATGGGCCCTGCCGGCACCGTCTATGCCGTGGCTCGTGGCCCGTTGGTTCTCGGCGGGTTCTCGGCAGGTAACGATACGACCGGAGTTACTGTCAATCATCCGACAGTAGGGCGTGTTCCCAACGGGGCAATCGTCGAGCAGGCGGTCCTGACGGGTATGCCGGAGGTGGTCCAGACACTGGACTTAGTGCTTGATCGTGCAGACTTTACGAATGCCAACCGTGTTTCTACGGCTCTCAACGCTACCTTTGGTGGGTCAATTGCTCGACCACTGGATGCACGCTCGATCCGTCTGACGCTTCCAGCGGACTATCAGCGGCGTCCAATCGAGTTCATCGCCGCTGTAGAAGCCGTTACGGTCGAGATCGACAACCGGGCGCGAGTGGTTGTAAACGAGAGAACGGGTACCATCGTCATAGGCAGCAAGGTTCGCATCTCGCCGGTTTCGATCGCGCACGGGAACCTGAGTATCCAGATCGAGACGGACTTTCAGGTGTCCCAGCCCCCGGGCTTTTCCCAGGGCCAGACGACAGTTGTTCCTCAGCAGCAGGTTACAACCGAGGAGGATCAGAGTGGTTTTGTCACTCTTGCCGGTTCCACTGTTGAGGATCTGATCAGCGTGTTGAACGCGATGGGTGTCACGCCCAGGGACACAATCGCGATCCTTGAGGTTTTGAAGGCCGCCGGAGCGTTGCAGGCGGAGTTGGAAATTATTTAAGTACAGTGATTAGTGGTTAGTGGTCAGTGGCCAGCAAGCAGGGCCGGAAGAGGAAAGAGGAAGAATGATGGATTTTGACATCAGAAATGCAGCCGAGGCGATTCGATCAGGGGAAATGAAGCCCGCCGATGTCGCGATCCAGATGCAGGCGATGTTCATGGAAGAGCTGATCAAGAGCATGGAACAAAGTGTTCAGGCCGAAGGCGGTCTCTATGGTGACTCTTCGAGCTCCGAGATCTATCGTGGGATGGTGCGTCAGGAATTGGCCATAGCGATGTCGTCCGACCTCGGGGGGCCGTTGCAACAGCAACTCGAAGACGCGATCCAGGATCGGGCCGACGTGGTCTCGCCCCCGATTCCCAAAATCGGCGAAGGCCTTCCACTTCCCAAGATCAACGAAGCCCTTCCGGTCGATGGTCCCATCACCTCACGTATCGGCTGGCGCTCGGATCCGCTGACCGGAGAGAGACGGTTTCATGGCGGTACCGACATCGCCGCTCCCCACGGAACACCCATCCAGGCAGTGGCAAACGGCCGTGTCGTGGAGAGCGGTCCGAAAGGGGGATACGGGAACGCGATCGTGATTGAGACCGACGATGGTCGAAACATGCTGTACGCACACAACTTAGAGAATCACGTCCAGGTCGGCGACCGGGTCCGGCAGGGTCAAACGATCGGGTTGGTAGGGTCGACGGGCCGCTCAACGGGCGCGCACGTCCACTTTGAGGTCAGCGAGTGACGAAAGAATCCAGAAATAACCGGCAGTTTCTAAAGATTTCTGTTTCATCTGCCGATCAGACACGTAGAGGCAAAAACTGCCTCGGACACGAGCAAGGAAGCTATCTGTCTGAATTACTTCCATGGACGGCAATAATATGGAACCGGCGGATCGCCCGTTCGGCGTGGGTTTCGGAAGTCAACGAAACCTTCGTCAGTATTTTGGAGACGGCGTGGATCCCACGGCCAGGAGTTTGTCATGGGTATTGATCACATAAACGTCAGCAACCACGGTATCGACAATCAACGTTCGGTTGATCGGACCAGGGAAGCCCGGTCCGACACCGGTACAGCGAAGAACAAGCGCGCCGTAGTGGCCCCGGGTCAGGATTCGGTGGCTTTGTCGTCCACCGCCAAAGAAATTGACCGGGTTGCGAAACTCGCCAGTGGTGGTTCGGACCGAGCTTCCAGAATCCAACAGATCCGACAAGCCATTGATAACGGCACTTTTAGAGTTTCCGGCGAAGACATCGCCAAGAAGATGATCGAGGCTCACAAGAAAACATAAGTAGAGCCCGACCGAGACTGAGAACAGGCCCCGCAACGAGTAGTGAGAACTGGTAATGAATCGAGGACTGGTCCCTTCAAAAGGGGACGAGCTGGTTGAGGAACTCTACTGGCTCGAAGAAAAAAAGCACGATGCTCTTGTGCAGTTCGACGCCGACGCCTACGAGGCCGGAGTCTCCGAACAGGTGCGCCTGCTTGGAGAAGACGACGACCTGCTGGCCCAGACGTCCAGCCCAACTGTCTCCCGGCTGGCCGACCTCATTCGCCTCAACTCTCTCCTGCTCGTCAACCTCAATTCCATTTCGCCTTTTTTTGCCTTTGCAGAGGGCGGCTATTCGGCCGTCGGCGACCTGAATCAACCGTCTGCCGGACGGCTGAGGCTGGAGGGTTAGCGTGGCAGGACTGGGATCCATCCTCAATACCGCCTTCAGGTCCCTGGAAGCCAGCACGATGGCCCTTTCGGTGGCTTCGAACAACATTGCCAATGCGGCGACACCCGGGTATTCCAAGCAACGGGTAATATTCGAGGAGGCACCCAACATCGGCGACCGCTTCCTGTCCGGCTCCGGTGTCAACGTGGTCAAGGTCGAGGCTTTGCGCGAACGACTCATCGACGGGCGGCTCCAGACGGAGATCTCAGCCAAGGCCGGGGCCGAATTACTGTACGACACCTTGAGCGAGATCGAGACTCTGTTCAACGACGGTGGCGACACGGGGATGCTGCCCGAGATCACGGACTTTTTTAATGCCTTCCACACACTGGCCCTGGACCCCATTTCGATAAACTTCAGAGAAGAAGTGCGGATCAAGGCGGCGAATCTGGCTCAAGCGTTCCAGGTACGCGGCGGCGCCCTGCGCGACGCCCGACTGACAGCGGATGCGGGACTTAAGGATGATGTGGATCGGGTCAACGCGTTGGCCGATCAGATCGCCGGAATTTCGGCGCAGGTCATAAAATCGGAGGCGGGTGGACAGTCGGCAAACGATCTCAGGGACATGCGTGGAGAGCTGGTAAGGGAGTTGTCGGAGTTTCTGGACGTTTCGGAACTGGAGTCTTCATCCAGTTATCAGCTTTATGCCGTCGGTGGGTTAATGCTGGTCTTGAACGGCAACAAGGTGCCGATGACCTCGACAGCGTCTTCGGCGACCGGATTCGCGGACGTCGGTATCGGTGCGACCGACGTGACCGCCTCTCTCGAAAGCGGCAAGCTGGCTGCCAGGCTGGAGGTGCGCGACAAATTCATCCCGGACTACCTCTCGAAGCTCGATCAACTCGCATACGAAATTACGCAGCAGGTCAACCAGATCCATTCGGTGTCTTACGACGCTTCCGGCAATACCGGTGTTGATTTCTTTACGCCGCTGGCGTCCCCGGACGATGCCGCCCGTCTGATGGAACTCAGCATCGTCGTGGCGACCGACGCGTCGAAGATTGCGGCCAGTGCGGGAGCTGGTGGTTCAGACAACGAGGCGGCCACGGCGCTGGGTAATTTACTTCATTCTTCCGGCCTTACGAACGGTTCACCAGTGGACCAGTACCGACAGTTGGTGTTCAAACTGGGCAACGACATCTTGAGCACCGAGGGCAAGATCGACGAACACTCGGCTTTGTTGACCCAACTCCAGAACCGACGCGACTCGTTCGCGGGGGTATCCATAGACGAAGAGTCCATGCAGATCCTGCAATTTCAGCGTGCCTATCAAGCCTCGGCCAGGATGATCCAGGTCATTGACGGCTTGCTCGAAACGCTGATTGCAATGGGACGTTGATGAGAGGGGGCGCTGATGAGAGTTACTGAAAGTATGGCATTGAGATCGTTTGTCAACAACGCCGCCGACATCCGGACCGCTATGTTGGAGGCGCAGGACAAAGTCATCACGGGCAAGGGTTCGAGCAAGCCGTCGGACGATCCGAGTACCGTTTCCGACGTTCTCAGGATCAACGCCGAAAAGGCTGAAACCGAACAGTACAAACGTAACGTGGAGTTCGGCCGTTCTCGACTGGACTTCACCGATGGTGTCCTCAGTAACCTTGAGGTCCTGGTGGAACGGCTCCGTTTCCTCGGTCTCACCTCCATCGGAAATTCCACATCCGGTGACGTGTTCATTGCAGAGGTCGATGGTTTGAGAGATCAGATCCTGAACACGATGAACACTTCGTTTCAAGGACGCTTCATCTTTGCAGGGAGCAAGACGAACACCCAGCCGTATGTGAAAGACTCCGCCGGAGTGGCCACGTACCAGGGCGACAACAAGGCGGTCAAACTCCAGGTGGGTCGCTCGGCCAAGTTGGACACACAGATACCCGGGAGCGAAATCTTCGGCTCGATAGACGTTTTTGCAGTTATTACCGCTCTCGGCCAGGCCATGCAGTCCGGCGGCAGGAGCGCCATCGACGCCGAACTGAAAAACCTGCAGACGGCGTGGGAAGGCCTATCGGTAAGCCGGAGCCGGATCGGTGGGTTGGTGAATGTTGCCGACTCTACCCGTAACGAACTGACGGCACTGTCGCTTGCGCGGGAGACCGCGCTGGTCGACATCGAAGCCGCCGATTTGACAAAAACACTGACGGAATTCAGGTCGTTAGAAGGTGCGCTACAGAACACGCTCGCCATCGGCGCCAGGATTTCTCAACAGACACTACTCGATTATCTGAGGTAGGTAGCATCATGAAAGCAATTGAAAACGTTGACTTGACGACGGGTGACTTCGAAGCGAGGGGGCAGAAAACGGTCATCCATTTTGAAGAGGGCTTGATCGGTTTTTCAGATGTCAAGGACTTCAACCTGCTCGAAAACGATTATCTCGCCCCGTTCCGGCTGCTGCGGGCCGTCGACGATCCGGACGTCGGCTTCCTGGTTCTGGACGCAACGGCGCGAGTCGCCGACTACTGTCACCTGATTCCGTCGCGGGAATGGAAATCGCTTGGCGTGACAAACCCCCAGGACTACCTGGCGTTCATCACGGTGGTGCTCGGTGCCACGGCCGAAGACAGCACTGGGAATCTTCAGGCGCCGCTGCTCGTCAATCATCAGAAAATGACGGGTAAGCAGATCATCCTGACAGACTCCGGCTTCTCGGTTCGCGAACCACTGTTGTAGAAGAACGGTTGCTCCCCGAGAGCCTTTCGGATTATGATGCGGCGAGTAGATGAATCCAGGCAGTGATCACAAAGCGCTGCCGATGCAGGTGGTTACTGATCAAGGATGCTCGTTGTCACTCGCAAGAAAGACGAACGGCTGATTATCGGAAACGAGATTGAGATCCAGGTTCTCAGGATCGGTCGCGATAATGTTCGGCTGGGAATCAAGGCTCCGACTCACATCTCGATTTATCGTTATGAGATTTACGAAGCCATCAAGAACGAGAACGTGTCGGCTGTGAAGTCGCAGATTCCAGACAAGGACATGCTCGGACAAATCGCCGACGGCCTGAAATCGGAACCCGAACCGAAACCCAAGACCTGATCGTGCGAGTTTCACATCCTTGACGGATGTTGTTTCGTTAGACCCTCCCGGATGACCCCCTTGAGAACAACCTGACGCCGGTCCACGGGCCGAAAACGCCTGTGCTTTCGGTGTTCCCGTTCATGGTCGCCGTCCAACCGTTGCCGGTGGCGCCCGATTGACGCTTGTGGCAGTTGGTTGACGCGTCTGCCCCCCGTCATCCACCAGAATCTAGTCCATTTTCACCCGCCGTTTCTGTCGAACTTGAAACCGACGCTGTCCCCCGAGACCGTGCCGATTCCACCGCAATGAAGTCCTGCCTGATTTTTAGCTTACACCATCTTGCTCAAAACATTGATAGATGTGGGGTGGGAGATGAACTCCACCCCGGCGTGCGGAGTTGTAACTGGACCACTCGCTTCGGTGTCCATCGGGTTATGGAATTACATGTGCTCAAGGAATTCGCGGAATGGCCGCAAAGAGCGACGTGCCATCACAGGGGAGACGACCTTAAGGAACCAAACGATCCCGCAGACAATCGGCGTCGATCCCGATGCCATCCTGGTCAAGCGATGCTTGAAGGCCCGGAACTGGAAAGAGCGATGAGCGATATGGAAATGGATGAGAGCATCATCAAAGAATTCTTAATCGAAAGCTATGAGAACCTGGACCAACTCGACCGCGACCTGGTTGCGTTGGAAAAAGACCCGACCGATCGCGAGACCCTGGCCAGCGTGTTTCGGAACCACGAACGAAATCACCAAAGCGATGGGCGATGCGGCGCAAGGCACTAAAGAGATCGCCTCTAACGTCGCGTCGGTCGCCACTGCGGCCAAGGACACCTCGGCAGGCGCCAGCCAAGCCGAGCAATCGGCCCGCGATCTGGGCAAGATGTCGGGAGAGCTGGAACGGCTCATGCAGCAGTTCAAGTTGCGGGATGAGGGCAGAGGGGGCCAGGGTCCTCGATCCGTTGACGCATCTCAGGCATCCAACGTCGAGAGTTTTCGAGCCGCCAGGCTCACAGTTCGGTTCGAAAACAAGCCGGCCGGGAGGAATTCGTGCATGCAATGGTGATAGATGATTCGCGAGCTACCCGGAAGATTCTCGGGAACATGTTACGAGATCTGGGCTTCGAAGTTTCCGAAGCTCGCCACGGGCGAGAAACACTCGAACGACTCGCCGAACAGGGGGAGGTCGAATTAGCGCTTGTGGACTGGAACATGCCGGAGATGAACGGATTCGACTTCGTGTCCGGGTTCGCTCGAAGCCGGATTACGACGATATCTGCCTGATGATGGTGACGACCGAGACCGAGATGGAGCAGGTCATCAAAGCCATCGAGGCCGGTGCAAACGAGTACGTGATGAAGCCGTTCACCAAGGAGATCATTGCCGAGAAACTTCAAATGGTCGGCTTGATCTCCTGAAAACAAACCCTCCGATGTAGTGTCGGGCGCTCCCGGCCGATAAGCAAGTAGGGTGCTTTCGTTCCCATGGTCCTTTGCAGAATGAGGCGGCGTAAAGAAAATGGTAAAAATTCGAGTTCTGGTCGTCGATGATTCCGTCGTCATCCGCCGCCTGGTCGTCGATTCTCTGAAAAAGGCCCCCTCCATAGAACTGGCTGGAGTCGCGGCGAACGGGAAGATCGCGCTTCAGAAGATTTCCCAAATCAACCCGGACATCGTCACGCTGGATGTCGAGATGCCGGTGATGGGCGGCATTGAAACCGTCCGGCGCATTCGCGCCACCTACCCGGATCTACCGGTCATCATGTTCAGCACCCTGACCGAGCGCGGCGGAACCGCCGCGCTCGACGCGCTGTCGGCGGGCGCCACGGACTACGTGACCAAACCGGCTAACGTGGGGAGCGTGGACATCGGAATCAAGCGGATCGAAGAGGAATTGATTCCGAAGATCAAATCGTTGTGTGGAAGAGAAGTCCGACCGACTTCCACGGCGTTCTCTCCGCCGCCCAGACCCGTCTTCGCGCAGAAAACGCGCGCTTCCGTGAAGCCGATACGCAAGAAGCGCTTCTCATTCGATCGTGAAACATCACCGGCGATCGTGGCCATCGGGTGTTCGACCGGCGGTCCGAACGCACTGGCCCAGTTGGTGCCGCAGCTGCCCGCGGACTTTCCGGTGCCGATCGTGATCGTGCAGCACATGCCGGAGCTGTTTACCAAACTCCTGGCCGCAAGGCTCGACGCGCAATCGAACCTTCGAGTGTTCGAAGGCGTTCCCGGCACTGAAATCAAGGCGGGATCCGTTTATATCGCCCCGGGTAATTATCACATGGTGATCCGCCGCTATGGGACGAAGGTGATACTTGGGACCAACCAGGACATGCCGGAGACGCTTCGTCCGAACGCCTCATTGAGGCCGAATGTGAGTGTTGGCGGACGGGTGAGTCGTAGTCCGTAGTCAAGCAGGAGTGGTCATTGAGTCTTTCTACCGTTGAATTCGACTATATACGCACACTCGTGCACGACCAGGCCGCGATCGTTCTCGATCCAGGCAAGGAACACCTTGTCGAGTTCAGACTGACTCCCCTTGCCAGCCGCGAGGGCTACCTGGGCATCGGCGACCTTGTAGCGAATCTAAGAAGAGGGATGCCGACGGCCCTGAAGAAGAAGGTGGTCGATGCCATGACCACCAACGAGACGTCTTTCTTCAGGGACCATGAACCCTTCGAGGTGCTCAGGAAATCGATTCTTCTCGAGTTGATCAAAGCACGCGCGGCCACTCGTCAGTTGAACATCTGGTGTGCCGCTTCCTCGACGGGCCAGGAGCCCTATTCGGTCGCGATGATGATCCGGGAAAACTTTCCGGAGTTGGCAACCTGGAAAATTTTCTACCTGGCGACAGATATTGCCGGGGACGTTCTCGAACGAGCCAGGGCAGGACGTTACACCCAGTTGGAAGTCAACCGCGGACTGCCCGTATCCTATCTGGTGAAGTACTTTGACAAGAAGGGTACCGAGTGGCAGCTGAAAAACAAAATCCGCGACATGGTGCAGATTCAGAAATTGAACTTGATCAGACCGTGGCCCCTGCTTCCACCGCTCGACATCGTCATGATCCGCAACGTCCTGATCTATTTCCATCCTGAGACAAAGAAGAAGATCCTCCAAAAGATCCACAGCCTCCTGAGACCCGATGGAAGCCTGTTCCTCGGCGGGGCCGAAACAACGTTGAACCTGGACGCCAGGTTCAAGAGGATGCCGTACGAACGGGCCGGGTGCTACCGCCTGGATCAAGACTAGACTAGTGGGGGACGCCCTCGGAGAGCTTACGAACGATGACAGGCGGGAATATCAAAGCACGCTTTTCCCGGGACTGTCCACACTGGGCCTGCCGACGGTTGTAAGCGGAGCCAGCTATTCGGGCCGGATCCCCGACACCCGTCTGGTTACCTGACTGGTTTTCAGCTGCCTGGACCAACCCTTTGTCGTCACGCCCTTCGAAAAGGCCAGCGAGCCCAACGACGCCACCGTCATTCCCTCTTTTCGCCGATAAGCCGACCCGCTCGGACCGCTCAGGGACTGAGCTTGCTCCGTCCCCTATTCCGTCGGTCACGCCGCCTGTTTCCCAAGAGCCCGTCTTCCCGCGACCCGTCACGCAAAAGCGATCCTACCGCTGGGGGACGGAGCCCAGGCCGGCCGTCCAGATACCCCGTCGCGGTCAACCGAACATTCCGCCTGACTGTTTCTTGCTCCGTCCCCCTATTCGTTGACATCGCCCAGACCTTGGAGAGTGCGCCGTGCAGCGAAACCAAGGAGGGGAATGGGAGGGGGAGTGGGGATTTCGGCAACCCGAAACATAAGGGGACGGAGCAAATCCCAACGGTTAGGCGGAATGTCCGGCCAAAGCGACGTTGGTATCTGGACGGCCGGGAGCTCCGTCCCCTAGCAGCCCGTGGCAGAAGTGGGGTTTTCTGAGTTGAGAGTTTCAGGTCTTCGCCCGGACGGAACGGCGTCTAAATCGATTCTGGAGCGCTGAGGATGGAACGAGAGCGATTCACAGTGGCTCCAGAGCAGTATTAAGGTGAATAAGGCCATGACATGTTGGCCCTGAAGGCCTCGTGGTGTGCCGTTTCCGAAATTGTTCCGAAGGATCAGGCTCAGATTCAAAGCGGCATATTGAATCAGGACGCGCTTGAGAATGTTGTCCCGATGTCGGAGGTGAACCCGACGCATTGCGCCGGTTTCCAGCGTGTGTGCGAACGGTCGTTCCAACATCAGTCCGCGCTGTCGGAGTAATTGCTTGCCCCGGTTGCCTCGGATTCGTCGCCGGTTGGCATAGACGGCCTGTTTTTCTTCGGACTTATCTTTCCAGTTGCGTCGGCCCCGGTCCGGTTCCGAGATGTAGCTGCGAATGTTGAGGTCTTTGAATCCGGTCAACGTATCGTTACTGTGATAGCCCTTATCCGCCACCAGTTCGGAGAGCACATCGTTCCGAAGTTTCGATCCAGGATCGGCGGCCAAGGTCTCCATCTGATGCGCGGCTTGGATCATCGTTTCTTTGATCGTCGTCGTGTCGCCCTGATCGGCACCCTGCACCGTGACCGCCAGGATGGCTCCGGTCTTCATGTCGGCGGCATGCTCCACCTTATGGGCCAGATGCGTTCGTCCGTCCTTCATCTTCGTGATTCGCGCATCCGGGTCGTGGGGATGCTCCCACTCTTTGTTCGATCCTTTCTTCGACCGCTTGCGGTCGAGTCGCCCCAGCTCGGTTTGCGTCGGTGTCTCGATCCCAGACGCCTTGGCCAGCCGTGTCAGGAATTGGTTGTAGGCTTCTCCGGTGTCCCGGCGTACGATCGACCGCATCGCCGCGTTGGCTTCCAGTGTCGATGCATCCACGCCCACCGTCTTCCCATCGATCAGGCCCTCACCGGCCAACACGCCCAACATCCACGAAAAGACCTTTCCATGTGTTTCCAGATCGATCAACCGTCGCGTCCGCGAGACTGTCGAATGATCCGGCACCCCTTCGCTCAGCCCGACTCCAAGGAATCCTCGCAAACTCAGAGAATCGGCACACCGCCACGCTATGCCACGCTCCGAATCGATTCCTTCGAAATAGCCCACCAGCAACATCCTAAAATACTTGCCCGGCGCCACGCTCGGCCGACCCATCACCTCAGCGTAGAACTGCTCACAGGCATCTTCGACGAACCGGTCGGACTTGGCTTGGTCCAAGATTCGGTTAACCCGTTCGTAGAACACGTGGCCCGCTGTCCGCGGCAACTCTGCTGTCGCAACCCATAACGTGGCTTGTCGGTCCTTTTTCCGTCCCATTCCCATATCGCGTTCTCCTTCCACTATCTTCCTCGCGATACGGTCGCATGGGGTCCGTTGTTAACTATGAAGTTGACTTGCACCACGGGCTGCTAGCGGTCGGAATGCTTTCGGGTGACGGGGTCGTAGGGAGATGGGTGCCTGGACACAGCCGATGCCCGAAACCACGACAAAAAAAAGGCCCAGGCCTTTCGGCCTGGGCTCTGAAAGTCGGGTTCGGGGTCAAAACCTCGAACCCTGTTGCACGGAGGTAACCCAACCGATGGCGCCGCGGTATCGGTGCCGGGTTGTCCACCGATACCGCTGCGATCGGTCAAACTCGGTCTAGATCGAACGGAACTGTGGCGTTTCGGATGAATTGCCGTTTTGAGCGTTACGTCGAATACATGATTGCGTTTGAATTGCGGTCGTTGCCGTTGATCCAGACGCGACGTAAGTTGCCTCCGTGTTGCCGCCTCCTCGAGGGAATCCGAAGACTGTGTGGGTGGCGGCCCTTTATCGGGCCGCCCCCTTTCGGGTCAGTCGGGCCAGGGACGGTTTGAGTCCCCCGAGGTCGTTAACGGTCGCGAACTACTGGAGAAGCGACAGGACGGCCTGCGAAGACTGGTTCGCCTGTTGCAGGGCCGACAAGCCGGACTGGGTCAGGATGTTGTACTTGGTCAGAGCAGCCGCCTCCTCGGCGATGTTGGCATCCCGGATTCGGGACTCTGAGGCGGCAACACTGACCGCCATGGTCTGGGCCTGCGCGATGGCGAACTGAAGCCGGTTCATCGCGGCTCCTGTCCGGCCCTGTCCGGTACCGAGTGTCCCGATCGCATTCTGGAGCGCGGTCAGAGCCGCTGCGGCGCCGGCCTGGCTGGTGATGTTCTGCGTACTGACGCCCAATCCCTCGGAGTCGATCGCCGAAGTAAGAGCGAACGAAACGAAACTGACGGCTGTGGTCGTGTTCGTCTGCGTGTTACCGACAAACACGGATCGAGCATTGAGGTTGACATTACCGGTCTCCAGGCCCGCCGCTTTCGCATTACGTGTGATTTCCGAAAGAATGGACTGGAACTCCGAATCCAGCGTCGTCCGCGATCCGGTAAACGTGTCCGAAGCAGACTGGGCGGCCAGGGTCAGAGCGCGGTCGAGCAGCGAGGAGATGTTGTTTAAGGCACCGTCCTCGATCTGCAGTTTGCTGATCGCGTCGTTCGCGCTTCGAATACCGACTTTCAGGCCCGTGTTGTCGAGACGATGCCGGTTGGCGATCGCCAGGCCGGCCGCGTCATCGGCCGCACTGTTGATACGAAGCCCGGAACTCAAACGGGCCAGGGTCCGTTGAAGTCCCTGGTTCGTGTTGACCAACTGTGACTGGGCGTTAAGAGAGGGAAGGTTCGTAACTACTGAAAAGCTCATTGTTCATGTCCTCCGTGACATTTTTTCCTACGAAGTCGAGCATCCTTGCCGACCTCGTGACTCACTTACTTGTTGCCGGGTTCGGTTTCAACCCGTACTTATCTCATCGGCCGGGTGATGGGGAATCGTTATAACAATATGAAACAAAATCACTTATAGGCAATACTTGCCTAGTCGGCAAAAGTTGCAGGGTCTCGCCGCCGGACTGCTCCGACCACTAGGGGACTGAGCTTGCTCCGTCCCCTTGTGTTTCGGGGTTTACCGGCAACCCCACTTCCCTCTTCTTTTTCTTGCACTTTGGAAGGGGCTGGCGATGTGAACGAATAAGGGGACGGAGCAAGATCCACGGTTAGTCGGAAAGTCCGGCCGATCGTGACGGAGTATCTGGACGGCCGGCGGCTCCGTCCCCTAGCGGACGGAATGCTTTCGTGTGACGGGTTGGCGATGTGAGGGAATGCTTTCAGGTGACGGGTTGTGGGGGGATGGCCGGCCGGAATCTTCGGTTAATAGCGACGGATGTGTCTTGGTGAAAGGTCAGTCGCCAGCGCCCAGTAAAAACCCGACGTTTGTGACGCCCGATTTCACTGACCACTGACCACTGACCACTTCTCCAAGATTTATCCCTCGTAGTCCAGTCGAGGAGCTTCGCTCGGGAGGACTGCTTCGTATTGATAGAGCGCCTGGGCTCCCGTATCGATGCTCTTGAGCTCCGACCGGGTCCGTTCCCGGATCAGATCGAGACGCCAGTGGGTATGTGCATCGATCTCGACGACTTCTTTTGCAAGTTGAACGATCTCGTCGTTCAGCATCCGAAGTTCGTGCATCATTTCCGGTGTTACGGAAGGGTCGTGTCGAATCTGAGAGATCCAGGTCCCCAATGTTGTTTCGATGGCCGTCAATTCGATCATCAGTTCTGAACGTCGTGTCAGCAGGCTGTCCATGCCGTCCAGGTTTTCGTCTTCGAGCAACTCGAGCTGTTGCCCGGACAGGGAGTGGAACTCTACAAGTAATTGTCGCTCTCGTTCGAGCGCGGTTATGATTTCGGCGGAAGTCATGTCGTCTCCTGTATAGAATAACGGCGGGCATCAGCCCCGCAGCGTCAGTCCCGGACCGGCAGCCTGTTGTGCGAGTAAGGCAGGGGGGACCGCAGTCTCCAAAGCCTCCCTCTCGGCCAGCTCGGCCCAGCCGGAACGTATTATTGTTAGCACTTTGATTGCCTCTTGGAATTCCTTCGTTTCGAGTTTCCCCGATCCTTCGATAATCTTGTCGGTGATGTAGTCGTATAGCCGGTCGAGATCGTCCGCAACCTTTTTGCCTTTCCCCGTATCCAGGGTGAGCGAGAGATGCTGGACGATGGCCAGCGCCTTATCTACGGTCCTGGCTTTTGTCCGCATGTCCTTTGCCTGGATGGCACTGATTGCCTGGTTCAGGAAGCGAATCGCGCCATCGTAGAGCATGACCACCAACTGGAGAGAATTTGCCGTGTTGACCGCTGTTTCCTGGTAAGCCGACATTCTATTGTTCTGCATCATCATTCTTGGTTTCCTCGAGTTCTAATTACCGTCCCGCGATCGATCCCAGGCTACCGGCTGAATTGGTCAGCCGTGACATCGCCAGATCGGCGGCTGTAAACATCTTTGTCAGTTCCTCGCGGCGCAGCTCGAGCCGTAGCTGTTGCGCGGCGATTCGATCCCTGAATCCCTTCAGAGACTCGGTGATCGAATCCTTGGTGGTCTTGATCAATCCGGCGGTCCCGTCGATGTTTTCCATCGCCGCCTTCATGTCGTCGAACACACCATCCACCGTCCCATCTCCCCGGAAGAGATCTTTCAGGTCGGACAGGTTCTTGTCGATTGCCGTATTGAGGGTTTCCTCGTTCAGCTTCAACGTGCCCGCCTGTTCGAACTCAATGCCCACCTCGGTCAGGTAGGAGTAGGCGCCGCTGTTTCCGTTGGGGTTGAGTATGGTGTTCCGGATGTCCGCCATCGCCTGCCGCATGATCGTGTCGCCGCCCAGCACCCCGACCTTGCCGGTCACGCTGTCGAGCCGACTCTGGGTATCGAAGTACTCCTTGAGATCGTTGAATTCCGTAATGAAGGTCTTGACCGTTTCCTTAAGACCGTCGAAGTCCTCCGTTACGTTGATGGTTGCCGTTCCGACCGCCACAAGAGTTGCCGTGATCCCGGGAATCGCATCCGTCACGGTGTTGGATTCGCTCGTGATCGCCATGCCGTTGATCGTCATCGTGGCGACCTTGGAATCCTGGCTGTTGCCTGAGGTCGGACTCTGGCCGACGGCAAACGCAACAACCGTTGCCGTGCTCGTCAGGCTGTTGTTGATCGTAAAGCCATTCGCCGTACCCGTTTCCCTGGACGTGATGACGAGTTTGTTGTTGGTGCCGTCATTGACTACGGATGCAAAGACCCCCGACTCCTGAGTGTTGATCAGGCCGGCCAGTTCAGACAGGCTGGTCGTGGCGGCAATATTGATTGCGGTCGTCGTCGTGGCGCCGATCGTGAACGAAATCGAACCCCCGTCGGCCGCCATATCCGTCGTATTCGCGTAACCGTTCGTCGAAGCGGTGACCTGGCCCTTGGCCAATTGCGTGACGTTCAGGTCGTAGTCACTCTTCGTCGCGCCGTCGCCAAGAGTGACGGTCGTGATAGTGATGTCGGTGGAATCCGCCGTGAGCTTCGTGAAGAAAGTGTCCCCGCTCAGGTCCTTGACGGGCTTCTGAACGTCTCCAATCTTCGAGTCGAGAGTGCCCAACTCGGAACTCTTGTCGCGGAGTGCCTTTTCCTGATCCTGTATGATTTTGAGCGGCGCGCTTTCGGCTTCGATCGTGGCGTCGGTGATGGCGCCGAAATCGAACCCGTTGAAGCCCGAAAAATTGACTTGACCCAGCATTTTCTCTATCTCCCTCGTTTCTCAGTTCTCGTTGCGAATCTCACTTCACTGTCCCTTCAAGTTTCTTATCGCTGGGCGGAGGGCAAGACTTTAGGGTTCTGCCCAAAAAATTCAGTTCTCGTCCGGAATCTCACTTCGAGCGAAAACCAGGGACCCCGAAGGGCCCCTGGACTTTTTTACTTACCGCAGGAGCGACAAGACTGACTGAGACGACTGGTTCGCCTGAGACAGTGCGGACAAACCGCTCTGAGTCAAGATGTTGAATTTGGTCAGAGAGGCTGCCTCTTCAGCGATGTTGGCGTCTCGAATCCGGGATTCGGACGCCCGCACACTGACGGACATGGTCTGTGCCTGCGCAATAGCAAACTGCAGCCTGTTCATCGCGGCTCCAGTTCGACCCTGAACGGTACCGAGGGTACCGATCGCGGCCTGAATGGCGGTGATAGCCGTCGCGGCGTTGGCCTGGCTCGTGATGTTCTGCGTGCTGACGCCAAGCCCTTGGGCATCGACCGCTGTCGTCAGAGCGAACGAGACGAAGCTGACGGCGGCGGTCGTGTTGGTCTGTGTGTTTCCAACGAATACCGACCGGGCGTTCAAGTTGGCGTTGCCGGTCTCGAGTCCCGCGGCTTTCGCGTTTCTCGTGATTTCCGACAGAACCGAAGAGAGCTCGGCATCCAGTGTCGCTCGGGAACCGGTAAAGGTGTCCGAAGCCGACTGGGTGGCCAGGGTCAGGGCGCGATCGAGAAGCGACCCGATGTTGTTCTGTGCGCCATCTTCGATCTGCAACTTGCTGATGGCGTCGTTCGCGCTCCGGATACCGACCGACAGGCCGGTGTTATCCAGTTTGTGGCGGTTGGCGACTGCGAGGCCGGCGGCGTCGTCGCCCGCGCTGTTGATCCGGAGACCGGAACTCAAGCGGGCCAACGTTCGCTGCAGACCTTGGCTGGTCATGTCCAACTGCGTCATGGCGTTAATTGATGGAAGGTTTGTAACTACTGAAAAGCTCATTTGGGCCTTTCCTCCTTGAATTGTTTATCGCCGGCGTCCTTGCCGATCTTTTTGTTGATTCTTCCGTCCTGGTTGACGGTCCACAGTGGACCTTCAAGTTCCTTATCGCTGGGAGAGGGCCCGAACTTTATAGTCGAGACTCAAAAACTTTCAGAGATTTGCGGCTGGAGTGCACGGGCCCATCGGGCGAGGCGTTCTGGACTTCCGCCTGCCTCTACACCGGAATGGGAGTTAGAGGTATTTCGTTCCGTATGATCTTTAAGAATGAATAAGATGGGGCGAACGGACGATCGAAGGGTCTTTCCTTAGCGGCTCGGAATTTCACTTCGACGAAAACCAGGGACCCCGAAGGGTCCCCGGAGTTCTTGTGCTTACCGCAGGAGCGTCAAGACGGATTGAGCCGATTGGTTCGCCTGAGACAGTGCGGACAAACCACTCTGAGTCAAGATGTTGAACTTGGTCAGAGAAGCTGCCTCTTCCGCGATGTTGGCGTCACGAATCCGGGATTCAGACGCCCGCACGCTGACGGACATGGTCTGTGCCTGCGCAATAGCAAACTGCAGCCTGTTCATCGCGGCTCCAGTTCGACCCTGAACGGTACCGAGGGTGCCGATCGCGGCCTGGATGGCGGTTATGGCTGTCGCGGCGTTGGCCTGGCTCGTGACGTTCTGCGTGCTGACGCCAAGCCCTTCGGAATCGACCGCTGTCGTCAGAGCGAACGAGACGAAGCTGACGGCGGCGGTCGTGTTGGTCTGTGTGTTTCCAACGAATACCGACCGGGCGTTCAAGTTGGCGTTGCCGGTCTCGAGTCCCGCGGCTTTCGCGTTTCTCGTGACTTCCGCCATCACCGAAGCGAACTCCGCGTCCAGTGTCGCCCGGGAACCGGTAAAGGTGTCCGAAGCGGACTGGGTGGCCAGGGTCAGGGCGCGATCGAGAAGCGACCCGATGTTGTTCTGTGCGCCATCTTCGATCTGCAACTTGCTGATGGCGTCGTTCGCGCTCCGGATACCGACAGCCAGGCCGGTGTTATCCAGTTTGTGGCGGTTGGCGACAGCCAGGCCGGCGGCGTCGTCACCCGCGCTGTTGATCCGGAGACCGGAACTCAAGCGGGCCAACGTTCGCTGCAGACCTTGGCTGGTCATGTCCAACTGCGTCATGGCGTTAATTGATGGAAGATTTGTAACTACTGAAAAAGCCATTCTGCCTTTCCTCCTTGAAAGGTGTTTCGCCGGCGTCCCTGCCGGCCTCTTCACTTGGTTCTTCTGTTTCGGTTGGCGGTCCCCAGTGGACCTACAAGTTTCTTATCGCCGGGACGAGGATGAGTCTTTATAGCTTTGATAGTTGTGTCGCAAAACAGTTGGGATCGTTGATGTGCTCACCTGCCGGAGCGTTTGGACTTCCGCTTGCCTTTCCAGCGGTATGGTTCCTGGCATCTCGCTGTGCATGATCGTTAAGAATGAGGAAGATTGGGTCGAGCAGGCGATCGAAAGTGTCATTTCCGTAGTCCGCGAAGTCATTATAGTGGACACGGGGAGCACCGACCGCACTCTCGAAAAAGTCGAACGATTTGCGCCTCGCGTAATCCGGAGAGAATGGGCCGATCACTTCGGTGACGCCCGGAACCTGTCGTTAGATGCGGCCACCAGCACGTGGATCCTGGTCCTGGATGCCGACGAGCGCGTCGCGGCCGAGGATCTTCCGTTGGTGTCCGAAGTCCTCGACACGCATCACGCCGGGTTCAATCTCAACCAGAGAAACTACGTTTCGAACAGTCACCTCTGCGGTTGGTCGCCGAACACGTCCGACTATGCCGAGGGTCGGGACTACGCCGGATACGTCGATAATCCTTTGATTCGGCTCTTCAGAAACGAGCCCCGCCTGCGGTTTCACGGCGCCGTCCACGAAATCATCGATCCTACCCGGCTTCCGAAAAACCTTACATTCAGCAGTTTGCCGGTGGTTATCCATCATTACGGCAAGGTTCGGGGAGAAGACCGGGTTGCCGCCAAGCAACAGTTGTATCTGCGCCTGGGAGCCAAGAAGCTCCAGGAGGATCCGTCTAACGGTAAGGCGCACCTCGACTATGGAATTCAATTTCAGGAGCTGGGGCGACATGCCGAGGCCCGCGAACCGTTCAAGAAGGCTTTTGAACTCACCGGTAACCCGATGTGTTTGTTTTACAGGGCGGTTTCGGAAAAGAAGCTGGAGGAATATGCCGTCGCCCAGGATCTTCTCGAACGGGCGGCGGGTCTGGGCCTGGATACCTTCGATCTTCATCTGGAGTTCGGAAACGTCTGGCTGGCACTCGGGAAATTCAAGAAAGCCCTCGCGCGTTACCGGACCTGCCTGGCCAAGAGCATCGAGAACCCGGTCGTTACATTCAACATCGGGTTGACTTACAGGAAGATGGGCAAACTGGATAAGGCCCGGCAATACTACCAGCGCGCCGCAAGCCTGGACCCGGGGTTTGTCGAGCCGGCCCTCGAACAGGCTACGTTGCACACCGATGCCGGCGAGTGTCGCGAGGCGGCCGACATATTGAAGCGGACCGCGGACAGACACCCGGAACATCGAGTCACCCACCTGGCCCTTGCAAAGGCCTATCTTCAATTGAAAGAACCGGATAAAGCCATCTTGACTCTGCGGAACCGATTTGACGGAGACGCGGTCGCCGACTCTCTACTCGGCGCCGCCTACCTGGACAAGGACAATTGTGACGACGCGCTCAAGCTTCTGGAGTCCGCCATTCGCGGCGACGCTTCGCTGGTTGACGCGCGGATCAACCTGGGTCTCGTTTACGGTCGCCAGGGTGAGTTCGCTCGCGCGGTGCGGCACCTCCGGCATGGATACGAGAAGACCGGAAACCCGTCCCTGCTTCAGTCGCTGAGTCTGTTTGAAGCCCGAGCCGGTCTGCTCGACGAAGCGCTCCCGCACCTGGACCAGGTGATCGAATCGGGCGCCGCCAGCCATGACCATTGGATCTGTCGAGGCCTGATACTGGAACGCAAGAACCTCGACGCCGCGGCCAGAGAGCATTACTCCTTGATGGCAAAGGAGATACCAGAGCTCCGCGACTGGGTCCGCGAGAAGAGTATGGGCCTGGGGCCGGTCCAGGAACTGGGTCCGAGATCCCTGCCGACCCGGGAACTTTGACCCGCATGAAGATCGCGATCTATAACAACGGCATTCCATTCAATGGCCACACGCCCGAGAACGGGCCGCTGGGAGGCAGCGAGAGCGGCATCGTGTATATGGCCCGCGAGCTCAGCCGTCAGGGTCACGAGATGACGGTGTATTCGAATTGCCCGGACCCCGGTGTTTACGACGGTGTCGATTACAGGCATTACCACCTGTTTTTCAACGAGTTTCAGTCCACGCCGTGGGACGTTTTCATCTCTTTCCGATCGTTCGACCCTTTTCTGGTTGGGAGAATCGCGCCCCGAATGCTGTTCTGGACCGGAGACGCCCACGATCAGCCTGCAATTTGGCACCTCGGCCACCCGGCCATCCAGGGGAATGTCGATTATCTGTTGTGTGTGAGCGAGTGGCAACGACGGACCTTCATCGATCGCTTTGACCTGCCCGAGGCCAAGGTCATCGCCACCCGAAACGGCTTCGCCTCCGAACTGGCGCCGGCTCCCTCGGAGAAAGTCTGGACCCGGGGAGTCTATTCCAGCACACCCTTTCGTGGGTTGGCCGGCCTCCTGGAAATGTTTCCGGACATCCGAAGGCGAGTTCCGGAGATGACCCTGGACATATTCAGCAGCATGAAGGTCTACGGCTGGTCTGAGGCCAGGGATCGTGAAGCCTATGGTGGTCTTTACACCACCGCTCGGCAGCCCGGCGTGAATCTGCGGGGAAGTGTCGCCCAGACTCTCCTTCTCGAGCACATGTCTCGGAGCGGTTTTCTTCTCTATCCCAACACATTCGAGGAGACCTCCTGTATCGCCGCGATCGAAGCACAGGCCTGTGGTGCTGTTGTGGTGACGTCCGCAAAAGCAGGCCTCAAGGAGACAGTCGACAGCCCTCGGACCGGCATCTGTATTTCCGGGGACACGGCCTCCCGGGAGTATCGCCGTCAATTTGTTGAGACGGTGGCCGAACTGGCGGCCAATCCCGAACGGATGAGAAAAATGTCGGCAGCGGCTCGAAAACGAGCGATGGAACACTATGCGTGGAGCGTGATCGCCGCCGAATGGACCTTTCTTTTCGAAGAGATGGAAACCAAGCCCGTTTCCCGAAGGTGGGCCGGGCCACTCATGTTGCTCGACAAGGGCCACCAGTATCTGGAGAAAGGCAACAGAAGTGCTGTTGAACAGCTACTGGGCCGCCTGGAGGCGATGCCTTTCTTCGAGGGCGAGGTAAGAATTTTGAGAGAAAAGCTGGAAGACAAACGGGTTGAACAAGCGGATGGAAAGAGCAGCGAGAACCCCCGTCGGGTGTCCCAGCCCTTGTCGTCATCGAAGTGATTTTGATTCTGGAGTGATGGAATGAACATTCGTATTAACCACGACTTAGTCGATGTGCCGAACGAACTGTCCACTTGGGGTGAGCTGTTGGATTGGTTGGAAACAGATCATCTGAAAGCCGGTCAATGTATCACCAAAGTAGCTCTCGGCGAGAACGAGGAGTTTGATTACCGGACACGGCAACTCTGTGGACAGGGCCTGGGAGCCATCGGAACTATTGACATCGAGAGCGGTGATTTTGACAGCGTTGTCCGCGAATCGCTTGGAGAACTGGACGCGGAACTGGATCGCGTTCTCGAGACCGGCGGCGAGATTACCCGCCTGTTCGAGGCTCAGGATCAGGGAAATGCGTACCGGTTGCTTGCGCAGTATCTGGAGTCCCTGCGGGTCTTGTTTACGATTTTCTCCGAAGACCTCGGTTGGGTTCACGAAGGAGAGGAGACGCCACTGGCTCTCGGCGCCAGCCTGGAAAAGGCGCTTCTCGAGCTCATCGCAGCCCAGGAGAACGGGTTCTGGATTTCGGTCTGTGACGTACTCGAATACGAACTCACGCCAATACTCGACGGGTGGCGGCGTATGGTCCAGAGGACACGTGGGCACATTCACTGAAAAACAAAGGAATGCCGGTGTCGGTTTCGTAGTCGATGCCGGCCCGGGCAAGGGTTACGGACATGCCGTCCGTTGCCTGAGGATCGCCTCCCGACTGCGTCGGGAGGTCGACGTGGTGTTCTATCCCTTGTCGGAAGCCTGCCGAAGGTTCGTTTCCGGACACGGCTTCCCGACGAGAACCGAGGGAGCCTTTCCGCCCCTGGTGATAACCGATCTCAGGCAACCTCACGGCATGACCGCCGACATCAAGAGCGCGGGCTCGAGGCACATCAGCACTCACGACCTCGGTCTGGCCCAATGCCACTCCGACATTGTGATCGACGGAAGTATCACCAACCTGTTTCCGTACACCCCCGACGAGAGCCGCAGGATGTTCGTCGGTCCGAAATACATGGTCCTGGCGCCTTCGACACGAAAGCGGACAACGAGCGAAGACGTCGTTCTGATCACCCTTGGCGGTGCGGCCGACCCCCGCATGACCCGAACCCTGGCCAGAGGATTTGCCGGTCTGGGAATCGAGGTTTATGCGACGAAAGGTCTGGACCAGACGTCCGACGGGGGCGAAGCGACGCCGGGAATACGCTGGATTCAGTCTGAGTCCGAAATTGACAACGTCGTGTCGAGATGCGCGCTGGCCATCAGCGGAGCCGGTGTATCGCTTTACGAAATGATGGCCGCGGGTGTGCCCACGGTCGCCGTAAGTGTCGACTGTCTGCAACTGCGTACCGCCGAGGCGTTCGAACGAAGCGGCGCCGCAATAAGCGCGGGACTGATCGACAAACTGAAACCCGCCGATCTTGCCGAACGTGCCCTGGAGTTGATACAGAATCCTTCCCTCCGGCATCGCCTTGCGGCGCTCGGACGGAAGCTGGTCGACGGTAAGGGATTGTTCCGAGTAACTGAAATCGCTAGGAGAGAACTATGTCTGACAACCTGAATACCAACCTTTTTGATTTGCTCCAGAGTGAGCCCCAGAAATTCTACTTTATAGCCGAGGCCGGGCTGAATCACGGCGGGTCGAAAGAAAAAGCGATGGCCATGGTGCGTGCCGCCAAATGGGCGGGCGCAGACGCCATCAAGTTTCAGACCTTCAAGGCCGATCGGCTCAATTCGCCGACGCCGGCCCAACTGAAACACACTAAGGGTCAAGACCTGCAGAAGCTGTTCAAGAAGCTGGAGCTCGACTTCGACGCTTTCCGCTCGATCCATCGAGAAGCAACCCGGTTGGGAATCGAGTTTCTCTCCACTCCGTTTGATGAAGAAAGCGTGGACTTTCTTGAGGAACTCGGTGTCGGCGCGTTCAAGATCGCGTCCGGCGACATCACCCATCGCCCGCTCCTGAAACATGTGGCCGCCAAGGGCAAACCGATCCTCCTGTCCACTGGGATGAGTACCCCCGAGGAGATCGAGAAGGCGATCGACTGGATTTTTTCCCGGGACAATCACCGGGTGATCCTGCTTCACTGTGTGTCGGCTTATCCTCCCCAGCCCGAGGAACTGAACCTGAAGTCGATTGAGTTCCTGAAGGATCGATTCGGTCTGCCCGTAGGCTTTTCAGATCACAGTATCGGCACAATCGGCGCCACCATATCCGTTTCACTGGGAGCCCAGGTCATCGAGCGACATTTCATGCTCGACACACGCGGCGAAGTGCCCGATCGGGCCGTGTCCTTCGATGCCAAGACCTTGAGGGCACATGTCCAGGAACTGAGGACGATCGGACCGATCCTCGGCAAGCGCGACAAGTTCGCTTGCCAGACGGAGGCGGAAAACCTGACCGCATCCAGACGGTCGCTGTACGCAAATCGCCCGATCGCTCCAGGTGAGACGATTTCGAGTGACATGCTGTACGCCTTGCGGCCGGCCGCTGGCATTTCTCCGGAATTCGTCGATGACGTTGTGGGCCGGGAGGCTCGTGAGGCCATCAACGAGAACGATCCGGTCCAGTGGGATTCAATAGGATGAGCAAAGTCAACGTATTGATTACAGCAGCGTCCCGCCGCGTGGGCCTGGTTCGAGCATTCCGCCGGGCGGTGGAACGCTGCGGCAAGGGCCATGTCATCACGACCGACATCAATTCTCTGTCCCCGGCTCTTTACTTCGGTGATCGGAACCACATCGTTCCCCTGACGACGACGCCCAATTACATTCCGATCATCGAGAGCATCTGCGACGTCGAAGACATACACCTGATCATTCCGACCATCGATGACGAACTGCCCATTTTCGGAGGCGCCAGGTCCCGGTTCGAACGGCAGGGTGTGTGGATCGCCGCCTCCGGGGAAGACACGGCAAACATTTGTAACGACAAGATCCAGACCTATGAATTCGCCATGCAGAACGGCATCGCCGCACCTCGAACCTGGACCCGGGAAGAGGTGGATGTGGCGAAACTGTCCTATCCCGTCGTCGTCAAGCCGCGCTCGGGCCGGGGCAGTATTCAAGTCTTTACCGCAAACAACGAGCGGGAACTCCGCTTCTTCATCGATTACGTACCGGACGCGATCGTCCAGGAATACGTTCCGGGGACCGAGTTTACCGTTGATGTCTGTTCTGATTTTAACGGCAATGTGTTGTCGGTGGTCCCACGTGAGCGGGTTGTGATCCGAGCGGGAGTCAGCGACAAGGGGATCACCCGCAACAACAAACACGTGATCGACTTCGCCCTCCGCATCGCCGAAAGCCTTCATATCGTCGGTGCGGCAAACATCCAGTGCAAGTGGGACGGTGCAGGGGTCAGCCTGATCGAGGTGAATCCCCGCTTTTCGGGAGGGATTCCGTTGACGGTCGCCGCCGGCGCGGACTTTCCGACCTGGCTGGTTCAGCTCCGGGCCGGGAAGAAAGTGCGCAAGCAAATCGGTCGTTTTCAGCCGAACCTGACGATGATGAGCTTCGAGGACAACGTGTTTGCCAGTCAAGATCAATTGAATGTGCAACGTAACAGGGAACCTCGTCGATTTGCGAGAACCGACACCACGGCAAGCTACGTGAACTGATGCGCGAAATGTGGGCGAGTACACACGCCGCTGTCAAAAACCCTTCCGGCACTCGAAGCCTATGAATATGAACGTAATGGGGTCTTTTTTGGTTCCAGCCAGCACCGAGGCGGCCCCGCCGCCCTGGCTGGCTCCAAGGGGGTCGGACCTGGAGTCGCTGAGCCGTTTGACGTCCGGATTGGTCGGATTGGTCGGGGTTCGGGAGATCGCTGACTTTGTCGTGAACGTGCTCGTGCAGGAGACGGCGGCCGAAAACTGCTCTCTGATGCTGCTCGATGAAAACACGGAACTGGAGATCGTTGCGGCTGTTGCGGAGTTCGGGGATCCGGATGCCGATCCAGTCGCCGGGCGGGCGCGCGAATCGTTCAAAATCGGGGAGGGGGTTGCCGGATGGGTCGCCTCCCAGCAGGTTTCGGTTCGGCTCAACGAAGCTGCCAAGGATGCCCGGTTTGTGTCGCTCGAAGATTCCGGGGTGGAGGTCAACTCCCTGATGAGCTTCCCCCTCATCGCCGCCGGCGAAATGCTGGGAGTCCTGAACCTGAGCCACTCCGCCACCGGCGTATTTTCCCGACAGGAGGAATGGCTTGTCTCCATGGTCGCCGAACACATCGGTAGCGCCCTCGGACGTGCCCGCGATTCCGAGCAGGTTCGCGTTCAAAACGACTCGCTGCGCGAGCAGGTAACCCTTTATCAGACGCGACTCGCCCAGGCCGAAAAAATGTCCGCGGTTGGTAACCTGCTGGCCGGGATCGTCCACGAGTTGAACAATCCGTTGACGACGATCCTTGGGTTTTCTCAGTTGCTTGCCCAGACCGGTGAGGGTGATCAGAAGAACCTCGAACGAATTGTCTCCGAGTCGGAGCGTTGTGCCCGAATCGTTCAGAACGTCCTGCGCATCTCGCGGCCGGGTAAAGCCGAGCAGGAACGACTGGATCTGAACCAGGTTGTCCAACAGACCGTCGAACTGGCTGAATACCAACTCCGGCTGCACCGGATCGGTTTGAGGATGGACTTGAGCGCGGCCAGTCCGTTCATTGTGGCTAACTCGTGTGAGTTCACACAGGTCGTGCTCAACCTGATTACGAATGCCATCCAGGCGATTGCTGAAAACCGTCCCCATGGAAAGATCGACGTGGACACGAAGGTTGCCGACGGTCGCGTGTCGGTCCACATCCGCGACGACGGTCCTGGAATCGAGGAATCCGTTCTCGGCCGAATTTTCGACCCGTTCTTCACGACCAAGCAGACGGGTACAGGGCTTGGCTTGAACCTGTCGCGCGAACTGATCCAGGCCAACCATGGCGATATCTCAGTCACCAGCAGCGTGGGGGGCGGCACAACGTTTACGCTCGACTTTCCGCTGGTCGACATCCATCCCGACGATGAGGTCTCGATCGGCAAACTTCGAGTATTGGTTGCCGACGACGAACACCACATCCTCGACCTCGTCGATGCGGTTCTGTCCGAGTCCGATTATGCTGTGGAATGCGTGCCGACCGGCGAGGCCGCGATGGAAAAACTCGAAGATCGCGACTATGACCTTCTTATCAGTGATTTGAGGATGCCCGGTATCGGTGGGCGGGAACTGGTGGAGTGGGTTCGGTCCGAGGGGAAAACCTCGAAAATTCTGCTCCTGACCGGAGACGTCGCCAGTCGGGAGATGAAGGACTTTATCGCGAGTTCAGGTTCCCAGTATCTGTCCAAACCGTTCAGGATCGGAGAGCTGATTGACGCCGTTCGAGCGGCGTTCGACTCGGACTGATGAAGGCAGTTGGCATCATCCAGGCTCGTATGGGCTCCTCCCGACTTCCCGGTAAGACGCTTCTGCCTTTGGGAAACCGGACCATCCTGACCTATCTGGTCGAACGACTCAAGCGCAGCCGCACTCTCGACGACGTCGTTGTCGCGACCACCCTTCTCTCCAGGGATGACGTCATTGTTGCCGAGTGCGAGTAGCACGGCATCGCCTGGTTTCGAGGCAGCGAAGAGGACGTCCTCGGTCGCTACCTGGGGGCGGCGATAGCGATGGACGCGAAAATCGTTGTCCGGATTACCGCCGACAACCCATTTACGGACCCGGAAAGCATCGACCGGGTCGTTCGGCACATTCGACGAAGCGGAGCCCGGTACGTCATCGAAGATCGTCTGCCTGTCGGGACAACCGGCGAAGCACTGACATTGGAGATGCTGGCGTTCATCGACAAGGTGGCCATCGAGCCGGCATTGCGAGAGCACGTGACGCTATACGCCAAACGCAACCGCGGCCCGGGGGCGGTATTCCTGGCCCCGCCGGCCGCCTGCGACCGGCCCACCCTTCCGTTGACGGTCGACGAGCATTCCGATTATGAAAGGGTTTCTGAGATCGCCGCCGGACTGGGTGGCCTGGACTTCGACCTTTCCGACCTCATTCGACAGGCGGACCAGCTCCTGCCCGAGTCTGTCCTCGTCTGACCTGCCGACCGCCCCGCCCTGCCATTTGCAGATTTTAGCTGCAGAAACCATTCCCATTTGCCGATGACGTCCAGTAGAGGGCCGTTTGCGCTCTGGAGGTGAATGCTGTGATCTCGCTCAGGAAGCTAAACGACAAGGAGTTTGTGGTCAATTGCGAGTTGATCCAATCGATTGAATGTATGCCGGACACGATCATCTCCCTCACGACGGGCGAGAAACTGGTCGTCAAGGATGGCGCTGAAGAAATCGTGCGGAAGGTCATTGAATACAAGAGAGTCATCAACGGTAGAGAGATTGAAGTTCGTGCCGCGCAAGTAGAAACCGAGGGGGCCGAACTGGCCGAAGGATAAACATGCTTTCCGGGCGAAGGGAATCACCCGGTTCCGTCCCAAACGGACGGACAGTAAAGGAATACTCACATGGATCTCGGAACGATAATCGGAATTTCTGTTGCAGCGATCGGAATCTTGCTCGGCCAGGTGCTCGAGGGGGGGTCGGTTCTGCAGATCATACAACCGACCGCTGCTCTGATCGTTTTTGGCGGAACCATAGGCGCCACCATGATCGGTTTTCCCCTTGAGACGTTCAAGCGGGCGATGGTGGAGTTGGTCTTTGTGTTCAAGGACGATGAGGCCGCGCCCAACGAGGTGATCGACCAGGTGATCGAGTTCACCAACAAGGCCCGGCGCGAGGGGATCATATCTCTCGAAAAGGATGCGGCGGACGTCAAGGATCCGTTTTTCCAGAAGTCGATCATGATGGCCGTTGACGGGAGCGAACCCCGTGAACTGCGTGAAACGATGGAAGTGGAACTCCAGTATATGGAAGAGCGTGGTGAGCATTCCGCGAAGATATTCGAAGCAGCCGGCGGGTATGCGCCAACGATTGGAATTATCGGCGCTGTTCTCGGATTGATCGTGGTGATGCAGAGCCTGGACGACATTGATGCGGTCGGTCACGGAATCGCGGTGGCGTTCGTCGCCACGATCTACGGCGTTGCCGCCGCCAACATTTTCCTTCTGCCGGCCGCGGCGAAACTGAAGTTCAAGCATCGGACCCGCATGATCATCAAGGAGATGATGTTGGAAGGGACGCTGGGAATCCTCGAAGGTCAGAATCCACGTTTGATCGAAGGCAAGCTGACGTCGTTCCTGGACGAATCGCTTCAGAAAGAACGAGAAGACGCAGCCAAGAAGAAGTAGGTAACGCATGGCCCGAAAGAAGAGACAGGCGGAACACGTAAACCACGAGCGATGGCTGGTGTCCTATGCGGACTTCATCACGCTGTTGTTTGCGTTCTTCGTCGTCATGTTTGCCGCGTCCAATGAGGACCAGCAGAAGGCGGGCCAGATTGCTCAGTCCGTCAGGATTGCGTTTCAGGAACTGGCTATCTTCGGTAGCTCCGGCAAGGTCTTTCCTTTGTTCGACGAGGGGGGCCTTCCCGGTGAAAGCGTCAGCATCATCGGCAACACGCACTCGGCCTTTTCGGAAATGCGGGTCGTAGTCGATAGGGAAGACAAGGGTGACGGCGACGGCGACGGTGAGGCGACTATCGAAGAAGTGAAAGAGCGCCTGGATACCTTGCTCGACCAGCAGATGGAAGAAGGCGAGGTTCGGATGATGCTCGACTCCCGCGGCCTGACGATCAGCCTGGCTGAAGCCGGTTTTTTCCAGCCCGGCTCCTCTGTGATCGAGTCGGCAGCGTTGTCTGTCGTCGCCGGAATCGGCGAAAAACTCCGACTCCTTTCCAACAACATCCGGGTTGAGGGTCATACCGACAACATTCCGATCCATACCGCCCTGTTCCCGTCGAACTGGGAATTGTCCACATCGCGAGCGACGAATGTGCTTCGTTACATGCTGTCGGAAGCCAGGATTCCTCCCCAGCGCCTGTCTGCCGTTGGATACTCCGAATACCGGCCGGTCGCCTCCAACGAAACCCGGGACGGACGTGGCCTGAACCGGCGAGTCGACATCGTCATCCTCAACACCGTCATGGCGCAACTGGAGCCGAAGACCGCCCCCGAACCGCCCGCCCCCGAACCGCCCGATGAATCGGTTGCCGGACAGACGGCCGCACTCGAACCGCCCGCGACTGCTGAAGTGCAGCAACCTGATCCTTAGAGTTTAGTTAGAACCTCGACGATGGGTAGGGGAGCTTTTGGCTTTTAGCTTTTAGCTATTAGCTTTCGGACCGAAACCCTGCCCGTTACCGTATTGGTCATCAAACTCCGAGCTAAAAGCCAACAGCCAACAGCTAACAGCCATTTCTCAATTTCCAGATCCCGCTGCCGATGAAGTGCAGCAACCAATGTTTCAGTAAGCTATAATCGCCGCATCATGCGTTGTGATTATTGTACCGATGACGATGGAAAGGGCGTCCACTACCACGCGTTCATAGAAGGCAAGCACTACTGGGTGTGTGCGAGCTGTAAGGCAAAGCTGAAAGTCGACTCCGAACACAACGACGAGTAGGGGAGCTGTTGGCTGCCATTTCCACGCGCCCATCCCAACGACCCGTCACCCGAGAACATTCCGTCCCCTTCTGTTTCGGGTTTGCCAAAACCCCCAGTTCCCTTCCTGTTAGCTTCCCTTCCCGACGCACTTTAAAGCGTTTTGGCGATGTCAACGAATAGGGGGACGGAGCGAGCAACAGGTAGCCGGAATCTTCAGCTAAACCAACGGGGGTATCTGGACGGTCGGCTTAAGCTCCGTCCCCCAGCGGTAGGAATGCCTTCGCGCGACGGGTCGTAGGGAGACGGGCTACTGGAAACGGGCGGCTGAGCGAACGGTCCATCCCCCTCTTTCCCCTTCCTTTTAGCTTCCCTCAGCGACGCACTTTAAAACGTCTTGGCGATGTCAACGAATAGTGGGCGACACGTCAACCGACAGCATTCCGACCGCTTCAGCTTTCGAACCGAGATGTTGCGACCTACCGTATTGGTCATCAAACTCCGAGCCAAAAGCCAAAAGCCAAAAGCCAACAGCTAAAAGCTAAAAGCCAAAAGCTAACAGCCAACAGCCAATAGCCAACAGCTATTTTTCAAATCCCACTGCCGAAAGAAAACCTCCGCGTGTATCCCGGGCTGTAGCTTTCAAAATCCCGGGAGGTCAGCGAGTAGATGTAGTAGTTCTCGAGCGGGGCCAGATAGAAGTGGATTGAAACCAGATTCTCGGTTTCATCGAGGTTTGAAACCTGGTGGATTTCTTTCCCCTGGATGGAGAGTACCGTGCCGGGTTTCCCGTCTTCGGAGAAGTCCGGCCGAATATGGCCGCTCGTCGTTCTCTGGAAGTTGTCGGTCGACATCGAGCCCTCGTACACATACACCGAACACAACGAATTCGCGTGATCGTGTAGCGGGCTGCGCTGTCCGGGCTTCCAGCACAGGACCAGCGCCTCGAAGTCGTCGGTTCGGTGCACGAGGTTTCGAGCGTAACGTTCCGCGGAGAACTGGACATAGGGTTCCACCTCTCCGGTGTCCGGGCGGAGATCAGTCACGACTCGCCTGAGGTCGGGAAGCTGCATACCTGCCGCCGTTCGGGCGAGTTCTTCGACGGTATCTTTGAGGTTCATTCGAGTTTCCCCCTGTTCTTTGTCCATTATCGGTGATTTCGAATTCCCTCAATCGCGAAATCGTCGGAGGAACTGAACGACCCGAAAGCCGACGATCGGGTAGAAGGGAAGCATGCCCATCGTGTAGTGGCCGCAGGGCAGCACCGCCAGTTCGTAGTCCAGTCCGTGCCGGCTGAATTCTTCAAAGGACTTCCGTGACAAATCGTGGGGGAAGCTCAGGTCGTATTTGCCCGACAGGACCAGCAACTTCTGTCCTGAATTCCCCAACCGGTGAATGAACGGATACGGACTGATCGGAGCCCAGAGCCGCCGCAGATCGCCCAGGGTGATCGCCGACTCCAGGGAGGTGCGGACGTGCTCGGTGGAGAGCCCGTCCCAGACGACATCGGCAAAGTAGGACGACACGTGAATAAAAGCACCGACTTCGAAGCGCGGATCATGTGCCAGAGTCAGGAACCCGATACAGGAGCCGATGCTCGTTCCCAGTATTGCGAGTCGCCGATAACCCTGACCGAGCAGCCAGTCCCCGGCCCGTTTCACGTCCAGAACGGCTTGCCTGTTCGCTGCCAGGGTCTGCCCCACATTCGGCCCAATCAGGTACTCCGCGCGTTCCAGGTGGCCGGGCCGCCGGTAGTCGTGGTAGGGAAGGCTGAGCCGGAGGGCGGTGATTCCGAAACGCTGCAACACTTTCGACAGGCGGATCTGGCTGTCCCACTTGGCGTTCCACTGGGGCAGAACGATGACGGCCAAACCGCTCTCGGCCGGGAACAGCCGGCCCCAGACGGTGTTGTTTTCTTCGTGTGGTGATTCGGCCGCGCTTCTGAACTTCAGTGTCTCGCCGTCGAAGTCATAGTCGTTCGTCGGTTCGCAGGAATAAAATCGGTCGCTGTTGTCTACGGCCTCGTCTGCGAATTGTTCGAGCGCGATCCTCGGATCGGATCCGTTGGTCAGCCCGACGTGTTCGGGGCCCCACTCAAATGGTCGTTCGAACCGATTCTGATCACGATTGTGCCATTTTCGTTCGCGATGTTCGATGTATCTACGCAGCATTGAACATGGCTTGGATCGCTTCGGGCGAAAGCGGTTCGACTTTTGACAGATACAAGTTCTCTTCCACGTGTTCGGGCTGGCTCATGCCTACCAGAGCCGTGGTGATACCGGGGGTCGATCGCACGAATTGAATCGCCCGCTGGCCGTCGGTTTCAAGGTCGGGCAGGTGGCGTGTGACCGATTCGGGAAGGTTGCGGCTCAAGCGGGACTGGTGCATTGCGGCGCTGGCCATAACGGTCACACCCAGTTCGGCCGCCGCCTCTAACGCCGAGAGCGACCGCTCCCCCACCGACTGGTTGCGGTGACCGTACGCCTCGCGCATGCGCAGGTTATAGGGAAGCTGGACGACGCCGAAGTGGTGCCCCTCACCTGCAACATCTCGAGCGCATTGGACCACCTCGGACAGGGAGAGGAACCCCCGGGTTTCTCGGGGAGTTCTATATGCATTCCATGTCGCTGTGCCGTAGGTTTGAACTTTTCCATCGGAAACCGCGGTTTCAAGAAATTCGAAGGCGGCCCTCAAGCGTTCGAAGAAAACTTCAGGCGAGATCTCTTCGAGCTGGGTCTCGGGATTGTGAATGTAGAAGATATCGATGACATCCAGACCCAGGTTCTCGAGACTCCTTTCGAGTTGATGCTCCAGGTACCTGGGCGCCATGGCGTGGGAACCGGCCGCGATATCTTCCGGTTCGAGAAGGCCGGATTCGAGGTACGTCTTTTCCAGGTATTCGTGCGGGTTGGGGGGACGGCTTCCATCGAAACTGAGAAAGCCGGCCTTGGTCGCGACGACCAACTCGTCGCGGGAAGCGATTCCGGCCCGGACGAGGTCCGCGAGAGCCGCGCCGATCGAGCGTTCGCTGCGCCCGAAACGATAGTTGATGGCCGAATCGATCACGTTGACGCCCAGTTCAACGGCCCGGACGATCGACTTTCGGTACAGATCGTCGGTCCGGTCGTCCGACTCCCCTAGGTATGTTCCCAGTCCGATGGAGGACATGGTCCAACCGTTACATTGCCGAAAGTGCCCACCCGTTGTCGCCGAACTCAACCGCTCCCAATACCGTCCGGTTCCCTCGGTCGTCGCCATGGTTGCTCGATTTCCGATCA
Organism: Terriglobia bacterium; assembly: GCA_965262425.1. Lineage (GTDB taxonomy): Bacteria > Acidobacteriota > Terriglobia > 20CM-2-55-15 > 20CM-2-55-15 > CAZOZZ01. Next base: position 5,198,221 of record OZ253536.1, read on the forward strand.
TCAATACTCAGTCCCCGCTAGTGGTCCGCGTCAAACAGACTGTAACTTATCGAGCTTCTTTCGGGCACGTTGAACTTTTTCAAGAATATCGGAAGCCGTTGCGGTCCAAATGAAGGGCTTCGGGTTCTGATTGTGACCCCCGACATATTCCTCCACGGCCTGGATTAGCTCAGGAACCGAATGGAAAACCCCGCGCCGAAGCCGTTGTTCGGAAAGATCCCGGAAGAAGCGTTCGACCATGTTCAGCCAGGATGCACTGGTCGGTGTGAAGTGCACATGAAAGCGCGTGTTGCGCTTCAACCAGTTGACGACTTTCTGATGTTTGTGCGTGGCGTAGTTGTCGCAAATGATATGGATCTGTTTGTCTTTCGGCACGGAACGTTTGATCTGATTGAGAAACCGGATCCATTCCTGATGACGATGCTTCGGCATACAGGTCCCGATAATCGAGCCGGCCAGCGTATTGAGCGCGGCGAACATCGTGGTCGTCCCGTTGCGTTTGTAGTCGTGGGTGAGGGTGCCGCACCGCCCCTTCTTCAGAGGTAACCCGGGTTGCGTGCGGTCCAGGGCCTGCATCTGGCTCTTCTCATCGCAGGACAAAACAATGGCGTTTTCCGGAGGGTTCAGATACAAACCGACCACATCCTCCAACTTCTCGACAAATTGTTTGTCGTTGGAAAGTTTGAAGGTGCGTGCCAGATGAGGCTTCAAGCCATGAGCCCGCCAGATTCTCCCTACCGTGGACTCGCTGACGCCGGTTGCCCTGGCCATCAAGGACCGGCTCCAGTGCGTGGCGTTCGGAGGCTTCCCTTCGACCGTCTTCTTCACGATCCGGGCCCGCTTCCGGCGGCCGATCGAGGGAATCCGTCCACTGCGGGAAGCGTCCTTTTCGATTCCCCCGAGGCCATCTTCAACGAAACGATCGCGCCAACGTCCGGCCTTTTGACGAGTGATGTCCAACTTGGCAGCGATCTCCTGATTGTCCAGACCCCCGGCGGCCAGCAAGACAATTCGAGATCGTTCCGCCAACCGGACCGCCACACTGCGGCTTCGGCTCAGTCGCTCCAGTTCCTTCCGCACAGGAATGTCCAATTTAATCGTCGGTGCTCTCCTCATATATACTCAGACGTAGGAAAGCTGAATAAGTTACATTAACTGTGACGGACTACACTAGTTGGTCCCCGCCAGATATAGCGGTACTAGATTTCGGAGTGCAACGGTACCGGATTTGGGGAAGCGACGACGAGTCAATGCTTGGACATTGTGAGGAGGAGCGACGCCAAAGACGGTGCCGTTCCGCCCGAACCCGTAAGGGCCGATGGAGGTTGCCCCTCACGAACGCTAAACCCTGTCGAAAGCTCACACTCACCACACGGTGGATCTCACCCATCAGTCCGCTCGCAACCTCCTTCGGAGATAGTATCGCTATATCTGGCGGGGACCAATAGCGCTCCAAGAAGTGCCTCGGCTGGATGTACCGCCCGCCGGCCCGTCGCATGTTCGATCTGCTGCCTGCACGAGACCCCGGGCGCAACCACGATCGCTCTCGGGTCTTCCTCTATTCCAGGGAACAGGCGCCGCGCCCCGACAGCAAGGGAGATGTCGTAGTGTTCTTTCTCGTAGCCGAAGGAGCCGGCCATGCCGCAGCAGCCCGAATCGATCTCTTCCACGTCGAAGGCCGGTCGGAGCGCTTCCAACAGCGGGCCGCTCCCGACGAGAGCCTTCTGGTGACAGTGTCCGTGGACGAGGGCTTTCTCCCTGGGGTTCCGAAAATCCAGATGCCATCGTCCCTCCCTCGTCTCGCGGACGATGAATTCTTCCAGCAGGAAAGACGCCCGGGCGACCTCGGCGACCGGGTCGCCGGTCAGCAGATCCGGATACTCGTCGCGAAACGTCAAGATGCAGCTCGGCTCGCATCCAACGATAGAATACCCTTCCTTGACGTAGGAATGAAGCCGTCCCACGTTCAGTTCCGCGTTCGTCCGCGCGGCTTCGGCCAGGCCCTTGGAGATCATCGGCCGACCGCAGCAGACCCTGTCGACCAACCGGACTTCGTACCCGGCCGCCTCGAGCAACAGCGTGGCGGCCTGTCCAATTTCAGGGTGATTGAAGTTCAGGAACGTGTCGTGGAAGAGAACGACGCGCCCGTTTGCCGAAGCATTCCTGTCGCCCGCAGGCTTCGAGCGGCGATTGAACCACGCCTCGAACGTCTCCGCCGCGAAGCTCGGAAGCGGCCGCCTTTCGTCGATCCCAAGGTATCGATCGAGGAGACGGCGGACGACCGGCTGTTCGATAAACCAGTTCGCGGCGCCGGGCCACAATGAGGCCATGCGGCTCAGGAGATGGATGTATCCGAACATAACCGATCGTAACGGCGTTCCGTTAGTCTCGTGATGGCGAGCCAGAAACTCGTACTTGAGCTTCGCCATATCGACGTTTGACGGGCATTCCGCCTTGCACGCCTTGCACTCCAGGCACAGATCGAGTGCGTCATGCAGCATCGCACCGTTCATTTCCCGTTCCGGCAACTTACCGGACAGGATGGCCCGCATCACATCGGCCCGTCCCCGCGTGGAATGCTTTTCCTCCATCGTCACCATATAGGAGGGGCACATCGTTCCTTCGGTCGTCTTGCGGCAGACCGAGGCACCGTTACACAGCTCGACGGCCGTGGCGAAACCGCCTTCCCGCGAAAAGTCGTAGTGGGTGTTCAACTGGAGCGTGTCGTAGGTTTCGCCATAGCGGAGGTTCTCATCCATCGCCGGTCCGTTGACGACTTTCCCCGGATTCATCCTGTTCTCAGGGTCGAACGCACCCTTGATGTTTTCGAAAGCTCTATAGATCTCCGGGCCGAAGAGCTTCCGGTTGAGATGGCTGCGCGCCAGCCCGTCTCCGTGTTCCCCGCTCATGGCGCCACCGAATTCCATCACCAGGTCGGCAATCTCGGTGGTCATTTCCTTCATCTTGCGGATGTCCTGAATCTTTTTCGTGTTGATCAGCGGGCGGATGTGCAGACACCCGACGCTTGCGTGCCCGTAGTAGCCGGCGCTCGTGTCGTGCCGATCGACGATGGAGCGGAACCGCTTGAAGAACTCGGGCAGTTGAACGGGCTCGACCGCGCAATCCTCGACGAAGGCGATCGGCTTCCGTTCCCCTTTCATCCCCAGCAGCAGCCCGAGACCCGACTTGCGTATTTTCCAGATGCTCGCCTGCTTCGCCGGATCCGTGGCCGTAGGGTAGGCATACCCGAGCCCCTCTTTCCGGAGGGCCGCCTCGAGCCCCTCGAGCTTCGAGTTGAGTTCGGCCTCACCGGTTCCATAGAATTCGACGATGAGGACCGCCCCCGGTCGTCCCTCGATGAAGCCGATTTCCCGTGACAAAGCCAGGGAACTCCGGGCCAGATTCAGGATCATGTCGTCCAGCAGTTCGATCGCGGCCGGTTCGAGCGGCAGGATCGTTTCGGAGGCCCGGATCGCGTCCACGATGTCCGTAAAGTGAACCACCATCAACGCGGTCGCCGGGGGACGTGGCACGATCCGCATTTTTGCCCTGTGGACCAGAGCGAGTGTTCCTTCCGAGCCCACGACGAGCTTCGCAAGGTTGAACTTCCCGTTCCGAACGAACTCGTCCAGGTTGTAACCGCTGACGCGCCGCATCAGGCGTGGAAACCGGGCTTCGATTTCGTCGCGGTTGGTATCGACGATGCTTGCGACCCGTCCTTCCAGCCCGACACGGTCCCGTGCCCGCGCGAAGCCGATTTCCTTGAAAGTCTTTCGTTCCCCGGAGGCGAGAATCGCGTCCACTTCGATCACATGGTCGATCGTCTTACCGTAAAGAATGGAATGCGATCCGGCCGAGTTGTTGCCGATCATCCCCCCGATCGTGGCCCGGTTGGCAGTCGAGGTGTCGGGGCCGAACAGATAACCGAGTGGATGCAGATGCCGGTTGAACTGTTCCTGGACGACGCCCGGCTCCACCCACGCCCAGCCTTCCTCGGTGTTGACTTCCAATACACGATTCAGGTACTTGGAAGTGTCTATGACCAGTGCCCGTCCAACGGTCTGGCCCGCCAGGCTGGTTCCACCGCCTCGTGGAAGCAGAGGAACTTCGAACTCCCTTGCGGTTTCGACCGTGGCGAAAATGTCCTCCGGAGTTCGGGGTATCACGACGCCGATGGGCTCGATCTCATAGATGCTCGCATCGGTGCTGTACATCAGCCGGGAGGCCCGGTCGAACCGCACCTCCCCCTGGATTTTCTCGCGTAGCGAATTGGCCAGATCTCGCATGAACACAGCAGTTTAGCACTATTCGCCGAAGAAGTTGCCCTTCGACAGGTCGTTCCCCGGGAAGAAAGTGTGCCAATCTTAGTTGGAAATTGAAACGGCTCCAAACCCTATGGTTTGATGGTATTGGAAGAAACAACATCAAGCCTGTAAGAGAAAGGAGCCGAGATGAGCAGTCTGTTACGTTCGGTGAAGAAACGCAAGAAGTCGCGTGTGCTGGGTGAGGTCGAGGTCCTGAGCCGGGAGGAATACTCGGGACTGGAATTGGACTCGAAGGTGGAGATGATTCGGGCGTTGATCCCACTGGGGTTGATGCACGTGGAGGAGTTGCTCGACGAGGAAGTGAAGGCGTTGGCGGGTGAGCGATACGCGCGAAAGGAGGCGACGTTGAGGGGCCGGCGACACGGGAGTAATCCGGGGACCGTGGGGCTCGGGGGCCAGCGGGTGCCGGTTCGGGTGCCTCGAGTGCGCAGCGTGGCGGGCGGGGAGATTCCGCTTCGGAGCTACGAGGAACTCAGTCCGGATGGCGCGGTGAACGAACTGCTTCTCAGACGTGTGCTTTATGGGATCTCCTGCCGGAACTACGAGTCGGCCGCGGAAGCGATTCCAGGAGCCATCGGATTGTCGAGCTCGACGGTGTCTCGAGGATTCGTCCAGGCGAGTGGGGCGAAACTTCGGGAGATGCAGGAGCGGGATCTGTCGGCCGAGGACGTGGTGGTGATCTTCCTGGACGGGAAAATGTTTGCCGACGCCACGATGGTTGTGGCCCTGGGCATCACAATTACGGGCGACAAACGCTTCTTAGGCTTCGTGGAGACGAGTACGGAGAACGAGCAGGTACTGACTCCGTTTCTCCGTTCATTGATGGAGCGAGGCCTGGACATCTCTGAAGGCGTGCTGGTGATCGTCGACGGCGGCAAAGGTCTGCGCGCGGCAGTCAAGCGGGCATTCGGTAATCGAGCCCTGGTCCAACGCTGCCAATGGCACAAACGCGAGAACGTGGTGAGCTACCTGTCGAAGACCGAGCAAGCCGCGTGGCGCAAGCGGCTTCAGCGTGCGTACCAGCGCCCGGAGTACAACGAAGCCCGGGCGGCCCTCGAACAGCTCCATGGAGAGCTCGAGGAGCGAAACCAATCGGCCGCTACGAGCCTTGAGGAAGGCCTGGAGGAGACCCTCACGTTGCATCGACTCGGCGTGTACGGGGTCCTGGGCCGTTCGTTCAAGACGACGAATTGCTTGGAATCGGTCAATGCCCTCGTCGAGGAAAGGTGCGCGAAGGTCGATCATTGGAAGAACTCGAGCCAGCGGCAGCGCTGGTTGGCGACGGCGCTCATCGACATTGAACCACGCTTGAGGAAGGTGATCGGCTACCGTCATCTTCCAAAGCTCCGCGAAGCCCTCAGGCGGGAGCTGAAGATTGAGGCGAAGACGTCGACGAGATCGAAGAAGAAGGTTGCGTGACCAATCGTGAGCCGTGGAGAGTTTCAACTAAGAATGGGATTGACTCCCCGGGAACATTCCGACCGCTAGGGGACTGAGCTTGCTCCGTCCCCTTATGTTTGGGGTTTGCACAAATTTCCACTCCCTCTCTCTTTCGCCAAAGACGCACTTTACAAGGTCTTGGTGATGTCAACGGATAGGGGGACGGAGCAAGCAACGGGTGGTCGGAATGTTCGGCTAAAGTAACGGGTTATCTTGACGGCCGGCTTAGGCTCCGTCCCCCAGCGGTAGGAATGCTTTCTCGTGACGCGTCGTTGGAAGACGGGCCTTTCAAAAGTCGTTTCACAGTTAGAGAAATCGGAGTATCGCTATATCTGGCGGGGACCACTAGTCTTTACACAGTTCATTTCAGCCACCGTATCCTCCTTGCTCGAGCGCCGGAATTCCCACATACTCACACCTGCTTCATCGGGAAAAGGCTTCTTATTGCGCCTATACGATTTCTGTGAGTTCATTTCAGCCACCGTATCCTCCTTGCTCGAGCGCCGGAATTCCCACATACTCACACCTGCTTCATCGGGAAAAGGCTTCTTATTGCGCCTATACGATTTCTGTGAGCGGGTCGGCTCTCTCAGATCTGCCTCGCTTCGTGCGGCCGCCTGCACCGGTAAATGGTTTTGTCCGGACCGCGCCAACTATTGAGGAACTTCAGATGATGAGACCGACGCGAATGCTACCCGCCCTCCTCATGGTCCTCAGCCCGATGTGGACCACTCCGACGTCGGCTCAGGTCCGACACGAGCTGCGTCTCGAGCCGCAGAACATCCACTGGGGCTACTACGACGCAAGCATCGAACCGGTCGTCAGGATCCGATCGGGCGACACAGTCTATCTCGAGACGCTGCTCGCGCGGGGGCTGGAGCGGCTCGCCATGGCGGGAGCGGATCGCAGCCAGTTTCCAGCGGCGATGGTCGAGGTCGAGAACGCGGTGACGGAAAGGGGCCCCGGAGCTCATCCCCTGACCGGCCCGATCTTCGTCGAGGGGGCGGAGCCCGGAGACGTTCTGGAAGTGCGTATCCTCGAGGTCGACGTGATGATGCCCGTCGGCGTGTCTGGCTTCCTGCCGGCGGGTGGGACACTGCCGGACGATTTTCCGTACGGTGGGCTGCAGCTCTTCGAGCTGGACGTGGAATCGGGCGTCGCCCATATGGGTCCGGACATCACGATCCCCATGCGACCGTTCTTCGGCTCGCTCGGGGTCGCTCCACCCGTTCTGCGGGGGCGTGTCTCCAGCGGCCCTCCCGGCCATTACGTCGGCAATATCGACAACAAGGAGCTGATTGCCGGGACGACGCTCTTCCTGCCGGTGCACGTGCCCGGAGCGCTGCTGTCGATCGGGGACGGGCATGCAGCTCAGGGCGACGGTGAGGTGAGCGGCACGGCGATCGAGACCTCGATGAGTGGGACCTTCGAGATCGTCTTGCACCAGGGCCAGACGCTCAGATGGCCTCGAGCCGAGACGCCCACCCACTACATGTCGATGGGACTCCACCCCGATCTGGACGAGGCCGCTCGGATGGCGACGAGGGAGATGGTCTCATTTCTGGTCGCCGAGCGGGGAATCAGTCGGGAAGATGCCTATGTGCTCTGCTCGGTCGCGCTGGACCTGAGGATCACTCAGCTCGTCGACGGCACGAAAGGCGTCCACGGAATGCTGGCAAAGGACCTCATCCGGTAGGACGGTCGGTCGGAATGGGGACAGGCACCTATGTCCCCATTTTCTTTCGTCGGTTCATTCGGCTCACCAGGGTGAGGACATTCGCTGGATGATGTCCCTACTCTACCTATAAGGAGATTGGCGGGAAAGGGGGAAAGATGCGGCCGCGGTTCCAACTTTTCCAAGGCCGCCTCGGCATACCAGAGATCCCAGTCTAGCTGGAATCCGAGCCCAAAGTCGGCACTCATCCTTGTAACGCGAGCCAACCGCAGGGCTCCGGGGTGACTGATCGCTTGCCTCGAATGATCTCACCAAGACGGGGGAACGATACGCCCAGACGAATGGCAAACGCCGACTGCAAGACACCGAACGACCCTGTCCCCGGACTGGTGCCATGGACGGAATGTTGCGACTTTTTCGTCAGTTTGGCGACTGGAACGTCCGAGTGGCTCCGAGTTGACTCGGTCGCCGTCCGGCGCATCCGTCAGGCGCGAGCCACTCTGTATAGATTGGCCCGTCCCCGTTTCCCTGCCAGCTCAATTATTCTTCCCTTTCGTAGAACATATGCCATCTTCTGCGCCAACTCCGTGCTGATATCTATCGCCTCCGCAAGATCGCTCGCAGTAAATGACTTGAGCGCCTCCGGAAGAAAGGCCAGCCAATCTGCCGACTCGTCGAAAGACCTCTGGTCGACGACCTCTAACAGGCGACGTTCTTCAATTGCCCATCCTCTCCTGCGCCATCTCCGATTCCCTTCGAACCGCCTGGCTTCTTCTTCCCTTATCATCAATACTTCGAGCGAGAAGTTGCGGTTCGACAACAACTCCTCCGGAATACTCACCATCTCCCAGAACAGATCCACCACCCGTCCTCTTTTCGGTGACTTGCGGCGATTGACGACGCTAGTGCCATCCTCATCCAGCTTGACAATCCATTTCTCTTGCGCGATCGGATAGATCAATCGTATCTGATGAGAACGCGCCAAGCTTGTGAGCTTCGACCTGATGGCTGCGAAATTCCTGGTTTGGATTTCCAGCAGCAGCGCATCTCGAACAATATCGATCACAAACCCTTCAACTGCGACTTCAAAACGATCTCCCGGCTGGGCATACCACTCTTTCAGCGATGCATGGAGCGGCTTTTCATTCAACAATCCGATGCCTGACATTTCGATCCAATTCCCTGTCGATTCTTCGGGCCGCCTGACGTCCGGTAGACTTGGCATCCTTTCGAGCCCCCGGTTACCCTGGCGCGATAGAACAAACACTGTGCGCCAAAGTCCCCGACTGATTTGACGTTATTCGCGCGAAGATTCTTGAGACAAGGGAACGCGGGGTTTGACGACGGGTCGTCCCTCTCAGGGTCTCGAACTCGAACGCCCGATAACAATGCGAATCCACATTACCGAGATGACGACTACCCGGGCATGTGAAGTTTCTACTGCCCTTCTCCGGAGCCTTTGGGAAGATTTTCGGTGATTGGAGAGGTTGTCAGCGAGACGGATGGGCGTCAGGGCACCGGCACCCGTTCCTTCAGTTCATTGAACCAGTTCAAGACGACGTCAAGCCGCACCGGGGTCTCGTCGCTGGTAATGACTCTCTTAGTCAGTAGGAATCGCTGCCCGTCGACGGTATCGTAGTCGATAGCATCATGGTAGTACGGCGTGAGACTGAATAGACCTTCCGGACTGCCTGCCGCGAAGGTGTCATCGGTCCGGATCGGGACGGCCATCAAGCGTTGTTCTTTGCGATTCCAGTAGAAGAGCTCGCCCTGATCCGGGCCCCAACGCGGCCCCATCCCCCCGTCTGTAGAGATTTGCCATTTTCCGCTTCCGAAATCCGGAAAGGGGCTCACGTAAACTTCAAGCTGGTTCGACTCAGAGGAGACGTAGGCCAGCCAACGGCCGTCGGGTGAGATCTCCGGGTTGAACTCGTTGAACTCGGTTTGCAGTATTACTTCCGAGAGACCGTCACCCTCGATGGGGACCAGGCGCAGATCCGCCCGCGTGTTGGTTCCCACTTCCGTGAAGAAAAGCGTTTTGTCGTCGGGAGATATCGATCCAAGATTCTGTGTGTTCGGACTCGTTCTTGTGAGGCGTTCGACCTCGCCCGTCCCGTCGGCCGACTTCCAGAAGAGATTGTAGGCTTCTCCGTCACGAAGCGACATGAACACCACACGGTCACCGGCTGCGGTCCAAATAGGGTCCATGTCATAACCGGGATCGAAAGTGAGCCGCATCATGGTCTCCTCGGTCAGGTTCCAGATCCAGACATCGCTGTCTTCTGTGCTAGTGGCGATGGAGACTGCCACCTTCGTCCCATCGGGCGAGATTTTCTTGAAAGGTAGGTAGGTGCGTCGCGGCGCCGTCAGCGGAGTCTCATTCCCCTGCCGATCGACCCACACGTGCGTGAACTCGCCATTCCCTCCGGAGCCGCCGCTAACGTAGACGAGCGAACCGTTTCGAGATATACCGTATTTCGTCAACCTGAGCTGGTGATCTATAGCCAGACCGTCCAGCACTGCTACGGGATCGCCGATAACCTCCAATTGATCGGGAACAAACGGAGCCGCCCTGAAGCTGCCATCCAGTTCATAAACAATGTGCCCTGTCGCGGCGAAGCGGGGATGACTGCCGTTCTCGATGAGGATTTCATGTGATCCTGTCTCCAGGTTCAAAACGGCTATTCGGTCGTCGGTCGCTACTTCCTGAGAGCTGATCGTAAAAAGGACGGCCCGGCCGTCTGGAAGGATCTCCGGCCAGTGGTGTTGTTCGCCGGGATTCGGGGTGGTGAGTGCTTCGGGAACACCACCCGCAGCGGGCACGCGAAGAAGCCCCGTAGAGCCTGCGAAAATGATCGTTTCGTCCGGCCCCCAACTCGCTCCCGTGAACCTGAAAGGATTCTGAAGTTCGCAGATTTTTGCGGCAGGTCCGCCGAGGATGGAAACCTTGCTCAGAGTCGAATTCGGGATATCGAGATACCCGACCCAGGCGCCATCGTGAGAGAAAAACGGGTACCCGGCACTCTCGGCAAGAAGGGTAGGTTCGAGCTGATCGAAGGACTGGAGATAAAGATCCAGCTGACCTTCCGACGACACTCCGTAGACGATTCGTCCACCATCCGGAGACATGGCCAATGGTGTGTAGGCTGAAAGCGCCACATTCGAAGGGAGCGACACAGTGAACCGAACCGGCTGTCGCGGGGGTTCCGAGTCCAGAACCCAGGCGACCGCTCCCACCACGATCCCGGTCACGACCATGCTGGCGACAAGGAGTGGTGCCGCCCGCCGCCAGAACGGTCCTCCGGTTTGGCCTGACAATCCGGGAACGTGCAGTCCGCCTCGATCGGCGATCCGCTCGATGTCGATCCTCACGTCGGCGATGTCGTGCCACCGGTCCTTAGGGTTCTTTTCGAGACAGCGCCCGAGTACCTGCCGAATCGTTGGGTGCTTCAGGGGTGGCTTGTCCCAGTCCGGTTCGGTTTCACGAATCTTGGCGAACATGTCAAAGAGCGTATCCCCTCGAAAGGGTCGCGTCCCGGCCAACATCTCATACAGTACGCAACCGAACGCCCACACATCGGCCTGTCGATCTGCCTCTTCTCCCCGTAACTGCTGTGGACTCAGGTAGGCTGGAGTGCCTCGTAGGAATCCCTCTTCAGTCTCAATTGCTGTGACTGTTTGGGCACCTGAGAGATCTGCCCCAGCATCGCCGCGACCGACGGATTTCGCCAACCCGAAGTCGAGCACCTTGATCTTACCGTCGGGCGTTACCTTGATGTTGGCAGGCTTCAGATCCCTGTGAATCACACCTTTCTCGTGCGCGGCTTCGAGGGCTTCGGCGATCTGGATGGCGAGTGTGAGGGATTCTTCGACTGGGATTGCGCCGCGTTTGAGTCGTTCCGCCAGCGTGTCGCCTTCGACGAGTTCGAGGACGAGAAACCGCGTGGCGTTGTCCTCTTCGAGACCGTAGATCGCAGCAATGTTGGGATGGTTCAACGACGCCAGCAGCTTCGCTTCGCGCTCAAACCGGGCCAGACGTTCTTCGTCTTTTGCAAACTCTTCAGGCAGCGTCTTGATCGCCACTTCACGCCCAAGTTTGGAATCCCGCGCTCTCCACACTTCGCCCATGCCACCCTTGCCGAGCGGCGAGAGGATCTCGTAGTGGCCAAGCTGCGTGCCAGGTTGCATCGTTTAGGTGTCTTGGAGCGATCCGTGAAAAACTGCGTAGATGATACGAAAGGCGGGAGTTGGGGTCAATCAAACAACCACCCGGCCTGCGATTCAGACACTGCGGCGATTTCCTTGAGGCTATCCGATCGATATCGTGTGGTTTTTCGGGCGATAGGAGTTTTGCGTGGGAAACAGGGAGTTGCAGGATGGTGAAAGGGATGGGTGTGGCTCGAGAAGCGACACGAGTGCGACGACCGCCGGATGATGCGGCAAACAGGGTCGATAGAAATCCATGACGAGGGCCCGGTGCGCTATGGAGGCCGAGGATTCTGCAGTTGATTTGCCAGGGCGCGACGGAGCCGGCGGGTCTTGGCAAGAATCTTCTTGCGAGCCGTTTCGCTGAGTGTGAGCACCATTTCCTGATGCTCGAGCGGAGAGAGGAAGGCGACGTAGTTTTGGTAGTAAATCAGAATGACGGTAAAGGTCGGCTGGAGCACATCGAGGATGCGGGGGCGAGTCTTCCGATTCATGTTCCGGCGTTCGATGCGCCGCAGATACCACTGCATCAGGCTGTAGGTGAGCAGGACAAAGACGACCTGGTTGACCACGAGACTGAATGCGCGGGAAGAGAACTCGGCGAGGCCGGAGAAACACTTGGTTTGCCGGTAGCGCTCTTCAACCACGGTGCGCAGCGCATACTCGGTGCGGGTTTGGGCGGGATCCGCAATGCGTTTGGTATCCAAGAGCACCCACTGATCGGTGTGCCCATCGGCATAGCGTTCACGGTTGATCACCGCATGGAGCGGGACCGGACAGTTGGAATAGGACTCCAGGTCCCGGACCACGGCCAGTTCCGAACCCACGCGCGTGGTGGCCGGATCGGGCGGATTTTCGACGGGGCGTTTCTCTAAGGTGCGTTGCCGGGCCTGCTCACGTTTGCGAATCGCGGCGGGCCGATGAAGGGGAGCCGGTTTCTCCGGCGGTGCAGGAGGCGTCCAAGATTGGAACGTCCCGGGTTGGGCGTCAGCCAGATCGATCGCGTCGCGGGTGATCTCCATGTTGCGACGGGCCGGAATCAGGATGTCGATCCCATAATCCTGTTTGCAACGACCAATGGAGGGGCCATCGAGAAACCCCCGGTCCAGGATCAACCGCTTGATGATTCCCGTGCCATGATAGGCCACAAACTCGTCGACCATGCGGTACAGTATCGGCAAGTCGTTATCTTTACCCTGACTGACTCGCAGTCCGGCCCATAGGAAGAAGTCCCCGGCGCGATTGGTGTGGATCAGGGTCACCAGTTTGTAGCACCGGCGCCACTGACACCGGAGTTTCTGTTTGGAGGTCAGTTTTAGACCGTCGACCGGCTTGTTGTGCTCGTTGAATAGCATCAAGGAGGCGTGTTCATAGGCCGGGTTGTCAGGTAGGAACAGATAGGTCGCATCCCCGATGAACAGCCCTTCCCGATCAAAGGCCCGATGCTGTCGGAAGATGCCCACCACGTCGCGGTTGAACCAATCCTGGAGGCGATCCGCGTCGGTCTTGCGCGCCATCTTCCGCAGATAGTCCTGATCACAGGGGGTCTGCCGGTCGTAGCTGTTCTTGTCGTTGACCCCCCCACACTCCAAGGTCACATCGCCGGTCTCCGGGTGGATGGCCCGATGCCCCATCTGGGGGCCGAAGGCCTGGACCATCCCCCCGCTGCGCACGACATAGGGATAGGCATGAAACTGATGCACCCCGTGGAAGCGCATCGCCACATTGCTGGCGATATAGACCCACACCGGTACGTCGTGCTTCTTCAATGGGGTCGGGTAGCTCCCCGCCAACTTCTCGAGAATCTTCTTGCCCGCGATGGCTCGAAAGAAGTCCGTCTCGGAGACCTCTCCGGCCGCCTCGATCGAGTCAAACTCCCCGTCCCGGAACGCGTCGCACACCAACCGGTCGTTGCGTTCAAACACGGTCATGCCGGACTCCCCATCAGGGTTTCTCCCGCCGCAGCTTCTCGATTTGATCCAGCAGCTTCAGAATCCTCCGTTGTACTCGGGTGACCTCGGCCCGGGCCGCGCGATACTGGGTATACCGTTCACTCTTCTCTCGCAACCCCTTCACTCGCTCAGCAGGAATCGACAACAACCGGGTCCGGCCCTCCTCGCTCCAGCTCAACACCATCGAGCGGTGCAACTGTCCCCGCGTACACGCACAGCCAGCCTTGCCGCACTTGCGCGCCAACTCGTACACGGTCCCCTTCACCATCGGCTTGCGTTCATAGCCCACCTCGATCAACTCGGCTAACTCATCGATCGCTTCCCGCAAAGCGGCCCGGTACCGGCTCAATCGCGCCAGTTTGCTCTTAGACTGCATGTCGTATATATTTATAACATACAGATACCGACGCTTCAACCCCAAAAATCTACATCTTTCCACAAATTGTCGTTTTGGGATTCTTCCAGACCCCGGTGGGACGGCTTAACGTTGCTGGCTCACTCTACTGTCTGAACTGCAGTCACATGTATGATTGTCGACACCTATGCGATTTTGGGGACAGTTGATCACCACATGCCTGCTGATGGACCTGACCGGTTTCGCCCAGTCCGTTTCGACGAATGGTCCACCGGTCAACTACGAAACCGCGCGGTTCAGTCGTGTGGTCCGGGCCATTCCAGTCGAGCAAGAGATCACAATCGATGGCCGGTTGGATGAGGAAGCATGGCAGCGAGCTGAACCCGCGAGGGATTTTACCCAGAGCGGCCGAAGTCCCAATCCGGGCTACCCCGCATCCCAACAAACCGAAGTACGGTTCCTCTACGACTCCGAAAACCTCTACGTCGCAGCGATCTGCTGGGAGAAGGACGTCGCCAACATGATCGTGAACGGTCTGAAAAGGGATTACACGACCAACCAGGGCGACGAAGTCGGACTGATCATCGACTCGCTCAACGACGACCGCTCCGGCTTCTTCTTCGGGACAAACCCCGCAGGTGCCCGGCGAGACGTTCAAGTAGCCAATGACAGCTAGGCCAATACAGATTGGGATGCCGTCTGGGACGTGAAGGTTCGCATAGAAGAAGATCGTTGGGTGGCGGAGTTCGTGATCCCCTTCAAGACCCTGCGCTTCTCCGGTTCGGCGTCGCAGGAGTGGGGCTTGAACATGTTCCGGAAGATCAGGCGCGCGAACGAGGAGTCCAACTGGGCGCCACTTCCCCGACGTTACAACATAACCAGGATTTCGCTGGCCGGAACGTTGACTGGATTGGAAGGAATCAGCCAGGGGCGCAACCTGAAAGTCAAACCGTTCGGAGTCGCGGGCTTCACACAGCAGCGATCCGGAGACGCGCTCGATACAGACTCCCACTTTGACGGTGGCTTCGACGCCAAGTACGGGCTCACCCAATCGCTGACCCTCGACCTCACTTACAGGACCGATTTCTCACAGTCCGAAGTCGATCAAGACCAGGTCAACCTGACGCGCTTCAACCTGTTCTTTCCCGAGAAGCGGGAGTTCTTCCTCGAGAACTCCGGAGTGTTCGGCTTCGGCGGCCGCAGCGCGGCCGCATTGGGGCGCGGCGGTGGAGCCAACCTCATCCCGTTCTTCAGCCGCCGAATCGGGCTCAGCCCTTCGGGGACGCCCATTCCGATCATTGGAGGCACACGCGTGTCCGGGACGGTCGGCAGCTACGAACTCGGTTTCCTGGCCATGAAGACCGAAAGTGAAGGCGGCATCCCCTCGAACAACTTCCTCGTCGGACGCGTGAAGAAGAACCTCCTGAACAACTCCTTCATCGGAGTGATCGTTACGAATCGCGATTCGTCGATCTCGGGCGACCACAACCGTGTTTACGGGGCGGACGCTGTCTTCCAGTTCTACAACCACCTAGCCCGCATTTCTCATGAATGGTGCCCAAAACTGCATTTTGGAGACGGAAAAGATGTCGGAGGCTGGGTGGCGAGAGCAAAGATGCCGGCTGAGGGGAGTGACTGGGCCTGGACGAGTGGTGGTGAAGGGAATGACGACGTGAAATCGGATTACAGAGACAGCTATCCCGATCAAAGATCGGAACGTTGGTATGTCTGAGGAGGGGACGCTCAACAGCGAAGCGGGACTTTCTGAAGGTTGGCATAAATCTGAGCGAACACCGCGGCGTAGGGGTATCCGCCAGCCATCCGAATCCAGACTCGACGCACGGTCACATGGATCTGCGCTCCGATTTTGAGCAGCTTCAGGCGAATCGTGGTGCACTGCGCCCGCGCGAATTCGGTGCCCTGCAACCCGAGCCGTCGCAAGGCCTGCATTAACATGTACGCCACCGATGAAAGGTAGAGTCGGAGTTGATTGGCGCGCATGGTGGCCGTGCTGGTCCGATCGGCGAACAATCCGAGCTGTTGCTCTTTGATCCGGTTTTCCATATCCCCTCGGGCACAGTAGATCTGTTCATAGATCTGTCTTGGGGTCTTTCGGCCTTTCGGTAACGAGGTGACGATAAACCGAGGATTGGAGCCCTTGGCCAGATGTTCGGCCTTACCAATGATGCGTCGCTCACGGGTCCAGCTGTCGCGGGTCTGATACGGAAACGTCTTAAAGACGCGCGCTGGCTTTCCCGTCCTGTCGAATCGCTTTTTTGCAGTCGCCATCGGAGTTTCGATCGCGCCCAGCAGTCGATTGTTCTTTGCCAGTCCGATCACGTAATCGACACGGTGTTGGGCCTCGCACCACGTCAGGATCTCATCGCGGCAGAAACCCGAGTCGGCACGAATCACGATCTGGACTCTGGGCCACTTCTGCCGAATCTGTCCGACGATCCGTTCCAGCTCTTTGACCGATCCGGCCGCACCATCGATGTCGGATCGTCGTAGCCGGGCACACAGCAGAAACTCCCCACAGAAGATATACAGCGGCAGATAACAATAGTGCCGGTAATAGCCGTGAAAGAAGCGACCCTCCTGACTCCCGTGAATCGGATCGTCGGTCGCATCCAGATCCAGAATGATCTGCCGCGGCGCCCGCCGATGCGCTTGGAGAAACACGTCCACCATCAACCTATCCATCGCCGCCTCGTCTCGTCCGATCTTCTTGTACGGATGGTCTGCCGCACCCTCGGTCGACAGTTCCAGTCGGTTCAGCGTGCTCTTACCAGCCAGGGCCTTGCCTCGATCTCGTGCCTGTTTCCGGGTCCGACCCTTCGGATCGGTCTCACCCACCATCACGGCCAGCATCGGATCCGACCGGAGTTGGTCGTGGTCGTTCAGATCCTCATAGCCCAAACACAATCCGTACACACGTTGCGACACCAGTTGTTCGATCCCGTGTTCCACAAATCGCGGATCCCGATGATCCTGGAAACATCCGGCAAGCTGTTTCAGAATCCCCGTCCGTTTTTCTGCTTCTCGTAGCAGCAAGCCGCCCGCATCCGTGCTGATGTCTCCTCCGTCGAATTGGCCCCGTACTTCCCGTGAACCTAATGCGTGAAATTGAATCGATTCTGTCTTACACTCTGTATTCATAAAGGCCGCCTCCGTCTGCGCATTTGATGCTTCTAGACAAAGTCATCTATGCCAGACAGGGCGGCCTTTTTCGGTCCTTTCCCTTCCTACTCTGTTTCGATTTATCTCAGATCTCTTGAGAAATGCGGGCTAGACATCTCCGGATACATCCTCCAGAGCGATACACCGGGACGCGAGGGTCCGAGCCAGGCAAGCAAGTTCGCCATAGGGTGGAGAGACAATGACCTTTCTTTCGGAGCCGATTACGAGAAGGTCGAAGACGACTTCAACCCTGAGATGGGATTCATCCGTCGCGACGACAATTCCCACTACTCGGCAAACTTTTCTTTCCTCCCGCGGTTCGATGACAGCGATCTCGTCCGGAACCTCACGTTCCGGACCAACTATGACTACTGGGAAGGCCTCACCGGCGAAATCGAGACTCGGGAACACAGTGCAACTTTTGGAGTCTCTTTCGAGAACAGCGCTTCACTCAATTTCACGACGAGGGAAACGTTCGAGCGCCTGGGAGAAGAGTTCCCGCGTTATTCCATACCGGTGGGCGACTACAAGTTCCGGCACTATTCGGTTTCATACACATCCGACAGGAGCCGGGTCGTCGGAGGGCGGATTAGTTACAACTGGGGTGATTTCTGGAACGGTACCCGCCGTTCGACGAGTGGGACGGTCACGCTCAAGCCGAACCACCACTGGCAGATCGACACCAGCTTCAGCCGGAACGACATCGGGGTTCCGGCGGGCGACTTCGTCACCACCCTCGTCGGCTTCAAAGTCCTCTACGCCTTCTCCAGCCGCGCTTTTCTGAACACCTTCATCCAGTACAACGCCGAACGGAATCAATTCACCTCGAACATCCGCTTCAACATCATCCACCACCCGCTCAGCGACGTGTACCTCGTCTTCAACGAGCGACGCGACACGGTCACGGGAGAAGTCCTGGACCGAGGCGTGGTGTTTAAGTTCACGAACCTTTTCAATTTCTGATCTATTGCTACGCCGCCACAGCAACGGGATACTTCACCGCGAAGAAACCGAGAACGCGGAAAAAATGATCGCCTCCTCCGCAGAATTTGTGGGCAGTCCAAAGGCCTGTGCGCACATAAGTAATTGAAACAAAGTACCTTATTCTTTTGTTCGACGGCGAATATTCCAGTACCCACTTCGGTCGGACGCCTACACCCGGTGCCCGGAGCCCCCGCCGGAGGCCCCGTTCCCCATCGCCCACACCAGCCGACACCGCGGAGCGCAGCCGAGGGTCAAGGCCGGCGCAGCCGCCGAGCTTGCGAGGGAAGCCTTGAGGCTTGGCGAGCACCGTGGTCTCCTCAAGCGGCGATGGAAGACGGTTTTACCCACAAATTCTGCGGAAGACCCAAATGATCTTCGTGTCCTTCGCGAGCACGCCACACTCTCCCGATCAGAATTCCCGCAACAATCTCCCTCCACCGACCAAAGCTCCTTCGAACCCATTTTCCCGCAACGCGTACCAGAAGGTCACCGCGTTGATCCCCAAAATCGGAATTCCAACAACAGGTTCCAACTTCTCACTTACGTCTATCAAGCTCATGTTCGTCCCGCATTGAACGACCGCGTCCAATTTGTTCTCATCAGTCGCCAACGAATCCAAAATCGCCTGTTCTTTGGCCCAGTCCGGAATATGCGCGATATGAAGCGCGTTTGCGCAGGAAAAACCAACACTCGAAACCACCTCGAAACCCAATTCTTCAAACATCTGCCTTGCGGACTCGTTTCCCGCTTTATCGAAAGGAGTAATGATCCCAATTCTCTTCGCTCCATACTTATCCAGAGCTGCTTGAATTGCGTCATGCCAAGTGGCCCAGGACAGACCGGAATAAGCCTCAATGTCTACCATCGGCGCTCTTATTTCTTTAATACCCCCAATGATGTGCTCCAAGCTCATGCCCATAATCAAATATTGCGGTTCCGCCAACAATGCTCCGTCCACCGCGGCCCTCAACCCGCCTAAAAACTGTTTCTTGTATTCCCATAAATCCTCTGAAGTTTTCAACTGCGGCTTGGGTGTCAAGACGTTGGCAGTGTGAAGGCCGACCCCTTTTAACCCGTTTGGACCTTGGTTCTTGATGAGAATGCTCCAAAGTTCATGCTCCATGCTGGTATTCGTTGCTGGGATAAACAGCCCAAACTTCCTTTTGAAGCTCCTTACATCAGGATATCCACGAGAAGAATCGATTCCGCCGAGGTTTTCGGCTTTTTCCCCATTGTGAATGACGCCGGGAGGCGCTAGAGAGGGCATGGGTGGAAGATTTACATTGGGAATGGTGATTTCTTTCCCGGACAATTTACCAATAATAGTCTGGGCTCCTTCATAGTTTACTTTCTCGTGTTCATTCATTCTCTTGTTCCGCATTTACGCATGGCGTTTCGAGCCAATCCCTTCGACGCACGTACGCCCTTGATCATCCGAGGAAGGCGAAGCATACGGTGGCCCGTTCGGTTGTCAATCCGCTTGTTTACGCTAAATTCCACTTTTCCGTACGCGACATTACATGCGTGTGGATTCAACCTTTCAGGCAAGCGGCGCTACCGGGGGGTCAGCTTCATCCCAAGATCTTTTTCGACGTAGATCGCGACGAATCTTCGGAGCCACTCCGGAGTACCCGTCTGGGCCGAGTGCTCCTCGAGTAGTATCTCGTCTCTTTCGGATGTTAGGTGCACGATACGCCACACGTTATCAGGTTGTGAGTCGGTACCACCGACAGCGTGTTCAACGTGAAACAAGGGTTGATGGCTGCCGGCGTGAAGGGGTGAGCCGTCGTCTCTCAAGAACTCTGCTCTTCCGAAAAACAGGACCGATTGCTCCTGGGGGCTCAAGTAGACCTCTTCGAGAACCTGCCCGTAGCCATCCGACTTCCAGGCATGCTGCTGGCTTTCCCTTAGAAAGCATTCTTCCCCGTTTTCCAAAGGCTTCCGGCCCCACGACGAGCCCTCACGAACAACGCCGGGAATATATGTCATGGGGTCCCAAGCCTTCTTGGCCTCGGCGTCCCACAACATAGTCTTCGTAAGACGCACCGGTTCACTCGCGGAGTAGTAACTCTGCAACACAGCATTCACGTCGACGGCGCCGGTTTCGACGACGGTGTGATCCGGGTTGTTGCAGGCGTGGTCGAACTCTTCTCTCGCCTTCGAAAAGGAAGGATGTATATCCATTGACAAGCTCCTTGAGGCACAGGATCCAAGCCGTCGAATGCACTGCGCACGATGTTTTATATGATGTCCTGGTATAACGAACACTCTCTCGGCGATGATTCCGAGACGGAGTCATCACCGAACAACTGATCGCCGGCAGGAAAAAGCATAACGCCTGAGGGCGGATCCAGGCCGTGACGGATCCGCCCTTCTGACATCTCTGTGGGTGGGAGTTGGCGCGTCAGCCAGCTATTCCGCCGGTGGCACGTTGCTGCTGATCATGCTGCGGGCGATCTTCCAATCTCCGTCCACTTGTCTTCGCAACACGTTCAGGTACTTACCGTTCACGACGACGGGCTCGCCGTCTTCCGGTGTGAAGGTCAGAAGGTAATTGCCTCGCGAGATTGCGATATCACCGCTCAGGATGAGTTCTTCCTGGGTAATGGAGATATCGGGTGTGCCTAGCGCGAAAGCTTCTTCCAACGAGAGGCGCACCCCGCCGAGTCCTTCTGTAGAGGGTGCGTCCTGAGGCATTCGAACGATCTGCTCATCGTAAAAAGCGAGGACGCCGTCGACGTCTGCGGCGTTGTATGCAGCCTCAAAAGGTTCGATGGTCCCGTCGATTGTGGCTCGATCTTCGGCCGTTGTGTCCGGCGGCTCCTCGGATGGAGCCGGGGCAGGTGCGCAGGAAACCGCGAACAGACAGAGGATTGCGACAGCGGGTAGAAACTTCGCCTCCTCCGCAGAATTTGTGGGCAGTCCAAAGGCCTGTGCGCACATAAGTAATTGAAACAAAGTACCTTATTCTTTTGTTCGACGGCGAATATTCCAGTACCCACTTCGGTCGGACGCCTACACCCGGTGCCCGGAGCCCCCGCCGGAGGCCCCGTTCCCCATCGCCCACACCAGCCGACACCGCGGAGCGCAGCCGAGGGTCAAGGCCGGCGCAGCCGCCGAGCTTGCGAGGGAAGCCTTGAGGCTTGGCGAGCACCGTGGTCTCCTCAAGCGGCGATGGAAGACGGTTTTACCCACAAATTCTGCGGAAGACCCGAAACTTCATGGGTTCTCCTTTCGTCCACTTGGTGGGCACTTCAGTTTTTGGGTATCTACGTTGCAGGCGATCCTATCGCGGGTGTGGTAGGAGTCAAAGAAAAAAGCCGATCATCGGGCGGTCCGCTGTGTTACTGAATAAGAGATCACACCGTAGATGCCGACGCCGGCGAGGACGAGTGCGACTATACCGAAAACAACCAGCAGCATCATTCCAAGGCGCTCGCGGGCGAGAGACGCGCCGACGATCTGGGGATAGAGCTCGAACTCCACCGCCTGGGAAGGGGCGGCCGAAGCAACCTCGCTGCGAATCTGCTGGAGCACTCCCTGCGGGCTGGCAGCGGCGGTACGGAAAACAAGCGACATGCGACGCATGATGAACTGTTCGTGCGGAATGTAGAGTGCTGCTTCCGGCTCTGTGGATCGCGACTCGTATTTCACATCGCGAACGACTCCGACGATTTCTACCTCGCCCACAGTTCGGTACGCGATAATGAACCCGGGACTCCCAGGCTTGAATCCCTCATTAGCAAAGGCGAGCCGTTCCTCTAAGGCTTTCCCTTTCTTAAAGAACTTGCGCACGAAAGCCTCGTTTACAACAGCCACGCCCGGAGTATTCTGACGGTCCATCTCTGTAAAATCGCGGCCCGCTATGATCGCGATGTCCATCGTCGAGAAGAAGTTCGGCGTGACCTCCCGCACACGCGCCCCGAGCTGCCGAGTTGGGTGCCGGTAGTCATTTCCCCTACTGCTCCACGGGCAGTCTTCGCCGAATCTCGTCGAAGAAATTCGTGATCACGACGAGTTCGGTTAGAGGCTCGTTTTGGGCGGGGTTCTCCACCAGGAGGAAGCGATTACCATCTGGTGATATATCCCACGAGTAACCGGGGATATTCCCATACCGCCCGCACCGAGTTGGTCGACGATTTCGTAGGGACCCAGACGTGTGCCGGCGTTCAGGACCATAGGCTTTGCTCAGACGGACCGTCGCCATGTTGGTTTGAACTTGGCTATATAGTAAGGGAGTAGTGGGTTAGGGTCAATTAAGACGGCCATCGACCACGGTGACATCCTATCGCCGTGGACCGACTGTACCGATCTGACACCAAAGAAGATCGCGGGAATCTGCGGCGGCCTGGCAGAAAATTCCCGGTCGACCCCAACCTGATCCGGGTAGCGTTCGTGTTCGTTGGCCTTGCGACGGGAGGACTGCCGCTGTGGGTCGCGTATATCGTGGGCTGGATTGTTTTCCCACTCCGTGGGGGGAAGGACGCCGAGGCCCGACGCACTGGAACTACCAGCGTCTCGAACGACCCGGACCCAGCCTACCTCGGTTGAGCCTGCGGGATTCGATGTCTGAAGCCGCCTGGAACTCAGTGGGATCGAGTAGTCGAACGTCGTCCCGCTCGATGGTGAATCCCCTGAGTGTGATTAATCAGATCCCGCGCCCGTGGTCCGTGCAACGGCGTTAGATTACGCCACATTTCTCGCCGAAATTGCTCGATCGAGATCATAGGTTGCTTGAAGGTTCATCCACAGTTTTGGCGACGTCCCCAATGCTTCTGCAAGGTCCAGTGCTGATTCTGCCGTGATGCCTCGCTTACCACGAATTAGTTCATTCAGTCGTGCTTTGGTCCAGCCAAGTTGTCGCGCAAACGCAGCTTGCGTCATGCCCAGGGGTTTGAGAAATTCTTCGATGAGTATTTCACCCGGATGAAAAGGGTTGTTCGGTTGCTTTGCCATCCTTACTCCTAACTATGGTAGTCCACGATCTGCACTTCTCTGGGCGAACCGCTGTTCCACATGAACACAACTCGCCACTGATCATTGATTCTGATTGAGTGAAATTCTGCAAGATCGCCTTTCAATAATTCCAGTCTGTTTCCGGGTGGCACTCTTAGATCTCTCAATTCGACGGCATCATGCAAGTACAGTAACTTCCTTCTTGCGGCCCGCCTCAATTCGCCCGGAAACTTTCGTGTCGCTCGGCTGACTTTGTCGTCGAACAGGACTTCTGCGAGTTGATTTCCGAACGACTCAATCATATTACGATGTTATCATAACCCGATAACAATCGCAAGCAGGACGAGCTATCCTGGACATGTTAGCTCTAGCAGCCCGTGGCAGAAGTGGGGTTTTCTGAGTTGAGAGTTTCAGGTCTTCGCCCGGACGGAACGGCGTCTAAATCGATTCTGGAGCGCTGAGGATGGAACGAGAGCGATTCACAGTGGCTCCAGAGCAGTATTAAGGTGAATAAGGCCATGACATGTTGGCCCTGAAGGCCTCGTGGTGTGCCGTTTCCGAAATTGTTCCGAAGGATCAGGCTCAGATTCAAAGCGGCATATTGAATCAGGACGCGCTTGAGAATGTTGTCCCGATGTCGGAGGTGAACCCGACGCATTGCGCCGGTTTCCAGCGTGTGTGCGAACGGTCGTTCCAACATCAGTCCGCGCTGTCGGAGTAATTGCTTGCCCCGGTTGCCTCGGATTCGTCGCCGGTTGGCATAGACGGCCTGTTTTTCTTCGGACTTATCTTTCCAGTTGCGTCGGCCCCGGTCCGGTTCCGAGATGTAGCTGCGAATGTTGAGGTCTTTGAATCCGGTCAACGTATCGTTACTGTGATAGCCCTTATCCGCCACCAGTTCGGAGAGCACATCGTTCCGAAGTTTCGATCCAGGATCGGCGGCCAAGGTCTCCATCTGATGCGCGGCTTGGATCATCGTTTCTTTGATCGTCGTCGTGTCGCCCTGATCGGCACCCTGCACCGTGACCGCCAGGATGGCTCCGGTCTTCATGTCGGCGGCATGCTCCACCTTATGGGCCAGATGCGTTCGTCCGTCCTTCATCTTCGTGATTCGCGCATCCGGGTCGTGGGGATGCTCCCACTCTTTGTTCGATCCTTTCTTCGACCGCTTGCGGTCGAGTCGCCCCAGCTCGGTTTGCGTCGGTGTCTCGATCCCAGACGCCTTGGCCAGCCGTGTCAGGAATTGGTTGTAGGCTTCTCCGGTGTCCCGGCGTACGATCGACCGCATCGCCGCGTTGGCTTCCAGTGTCGATGCATCCACGCCCACCGTCTTCCCATCGATCAGGCCCTCACCGGCCAACACGCCCAACATCCACGAAAAGACCTTTCCATGTGTTTCCAGATCGATCAACCGTCGCGTCCGCGAGACTGTCGAATGATCCGGCACCCCTTCGCTCAGCCCGACTCCAAGGAATCCTCGCAAACTCAGAGAATCGGCACACCGCCACGCTATGCCACGCTCCGAATCGATTCCTTCGAAATAGCCCACCAGCAACATCCTAAAATACTTGCCCGGCGCCACGCTCGGCCGACCCATCACCTCAGCGTAGAACTGCTCACAGGCATCTTCGACGAACCGGTCGGACTTGGCTTGGTCCAAGATTCGGTTAACCCGTTCGTAGAACACGTGGCCCGCTGTCCGCGGCAACTCTGCTGTCGCAACCCATAACGTGGCTTGTCGGTCCTTTTTCCGTCCCATTCCCATATCGCGTTCTCCTTCCACTATCTTCCTCGCGATACGGTCGCATGGGGTCCGTTGTTAACTATGAAGTTGACTTGCACCACGGGCTGCTAGGGCTTGAAGCCTGCGCCCGACACGCAAGCTTGAACGTGACGGCAACCCGCTTGTCGGGACTTGAGAGTCTGTGCAGCGAAATGTCGACCGCGATCCACCTTACCGGTTCGGCGACTCCTGCTTGACGTCATGTACTTTGTATTACAAAGTACATTGCATGAAACAATTATCAGCTGGACTCAGGGGAGTAGGGAGCGATACGGTGGGAGTCACTTGTTACAGTTGACTATGATGAGAGTCACGATCGCCGGCGGGGCGTTCGCTACCGTGCTTGTCCTCCTCGTCCTCGCCGCCGGCCTCCGGGAACCCGAGCAGGACGTCGATCCCGTCACGGCGACCTCGACCGCGATGCCCCCCTCGCCCTCGGAGGCCGCCGAGGCAAACGAGGGCTTCCTCTACGGCCGCATCACCACCGATGATGGCGCCACCTACGAGGGGCGGCTGCGCTGGGGGGGCGACGAGGAGGCGTTCTGGGGCGACTACTTCAACGGCTTCAAGGACGAGAATCCCTGGGGTGTTCACGTGCCGCCCGAGCAGCTCAAGGAGCGCCGCCCGATCGAGATCTTCGGGGTCAAGGTCGCCCAGTGGGATCGCCAAATCGACCTCGGCCGGCCTTTCATGGGGCGCTTCGGCGACATCGCGCGCATCGAGGCGCTGGGTCGCGACATTCGGGTGACTCTCAAGAGCGGGACCGTGTTCGACCTGGACCGCTTCTCCTCCGACGACCTCGCCGACGGCGTGCGGGTGTGGGACTCGAGGCGCGGCGTTGTCGACTTCGACGAGGGGCGGATCCGCATCGTCGAGCTTTTCCCCACCGCCCGACTAGGCGGCGTCCCCGACCGGCTGCACGGTACGGTGCGCACGCGGCGGGGCGACTTCACCGGCTTCGTCCAGTGGGACCGGGAGGATTGCGTCGGTACGGACGAGCTCGACGGCCACAACGCCGACGGTGAGCTCAGCGTGCGTTTCGACACCATCCGCTCCATCGAGCGCAACTCGCCGGACAGCTCCCTCGTGACGCTCCTCGACGGCCGCGAGATCGTGCTCTCCGGCACCCGCGCAGTCGGCCGCGGCAACCGCGGCATGTACGTCGACGACCGGCGCTACGGCCGGGTGCTGATTTCCTGGGACGCCTTCGAGCGCGTCGACTTCAGTCCCGGTGGCAGCGGCCCCGCCTTCGGCGACTTCCCGCCGGGGCGTCCGCTCATGGGCAGCGTCACCACCCGCGACGGCCGCCGCCTCGCCGGCCGGCTGGTCTACGACCTCGACGAGAGCGAGACCACCGAGACGTTCGACGCCCCATCCGAGGGCGTGGACTACACCATCCCCTTCGGCCTGATCGCCTCGATCATGCCCGCCGGCGGCGAGGAGCGCGGCGTCCAGCGCGCCAGGGTGACTCTTCAAACAGACGAGGAACTGCAGCTCGAGCGCACCGGCGACCTCCGCGAGGGGAATGCCGGCATGCTGATCTTCGTCGACGGCAGAGAGCGCCCCGAGTACGTGCCGTGGCGCGAGGTCGAGCAGGTCGACTTCGACCGCCCGCTGTCGATGTACCCGCCGCTAGGGCGGCGCTAGCAGCCCCCCGACACCCTTGAAAAAAGTCCGACGCGCTCGAAAGAAGCTCGTTAAAGTGCACTCTGTTTGACGGGGACCACTGGCGGATCACTCGCTGTTTCGAGAGACACTCCATAGGAGTCCGGTCACGGACTCCTATGGTTCTCTAAGTCCCAATGCGTCGCCACTACCCTGGAGATTTCAGTAAATTGATCACGAAACATATTGATTTTAGGCGCGGTACAGGTCGCAACATTTGCCGCGCATTTATTCTGGCAGAACGAACTCGGGGCCGGTCAATCTTGCCGCATCGGCGTGTTCCTTCGGTGTGAATTTCTGAATGCGGTTGTTCCATGCATCGGCAATGAATAGGTTGCCGTTCTCGTCCACATCGAAGTTGTGCAGATTGTCTAAGGTGCCGGGCTCTTTTCCGGTCACGCCCCAATAGGTTTGAAGCACGCCGTTCAGATCAAATTTTGCCATCCGGTTGTAATTCGCGTCGGACATCCAAAGTGATTGGTCTACGGTGATGACAAGGCGTGTCGGGCTGCCGACGTCTGTCCACTCTTCTAGAAAATTTCCATTCTTGTCGAAAACTTGAATGCGATTATTCCTGCGGTCGGCGGCGTAAATTCGCCCTTCGGCATCCATCGTGATGGAGTGCACCAGGTCGAATTGCCCGGGGCCCGACCCTTTCGAGCCAAATTCGGAAACAAAGTTGCCGTCCTTGTCGAACTTCGCGATCCGTCCGTTGACGTACCCATCGGCTACATAGAACGAGCCGTCAGGCAGGAAGGCGAGAGACGAGGGCATGTTGAAGTGTGTTTCGTCCCAGCCGGGCACACCCTTTTCACCAAGATGCATGACGAGTTGTTTTCCGTCATTAGTAAACTTAAAGACCTGGTGCCCCAGATCCACCACCCACACATGACGTTCCGGGTCGTAAGGATTGATTTCGATGTTGTGCGGAAGCACAAACAAGTCGTTCCATTGACTCCAATCCTCAATGAGGTCACCGTTGCCGTTTACCACCAGAATCTGATGCACGTGGGTTTTTCGAGAGTCCGGCTCAGTCGACGTCGTGTTGCGTTCGGCAAGAACCTTGCCGTCCGCGCTGTACATAAGCGAGTCAGGTTGCGTTCTCAGTTGATCGGAAACGGTAATGAAGATGCGGTCGGGGTTGTCGATGGTTACAGCCGTTGGCGGTTGGTCCCAGCGGTCTATCCCGGTCTTAAACCAACCTTCGACCACATCATAGGGGCCGGTCTGGTCCAAGCCTCCTTTCTGGAGCGGCGCCGTCGGACCTTGAAATTTCTCAGCTTCTTGCTGCGTGCACGCAGATAAGCCAGCGGCCATCAGGCCCGCGATTACAACGGATCCAATAGATAGACCGCGCAGTCCCGTGTGCATCTTCGCGTATATTTTCATTTTCGCATTCCCCTTTGAATCGAGTCCTAGGAGCCTGCGCGGCAGAAGAGATCTACTGCCAAAGCGGTATAATCGGTCCATATTTCCCCGTTTTTCGTTAAATAGAACGACTATTCGCCTCAAAATCGGGAAAATCTGGCCTCGATTCTCCACTTTCTCGTTACGATCCCTTCTGCCGCGCAGGCTCCTGCCCGGTCTTTTCTCGTGTTTCAAATATGATAAGAATTGGCGGTCATGTCTAGCAGCCCGTAGTAAAAGTCCGCTTCTCCTTGGGCCCGCTCGAACCCCAGTCGTTCGACCAGGACATCGAGATCCTCACGCGCTCCCCCCGCGATCGATGAAACAAAGGTAACAGGACCGAGTGTCGGGGTGGCCGTCCCTGGCCACCCGCCGCGCACGTTCGGGGAGGTGACATCCATGGAGGCGCAGGTCGCAGCATCGCTGGCAACCTTGCAACTCCTCTCAACGCTTTCTTGACTATCCTCCTCGGCTACGCCACAATCCGTCGGTCTTCTTGCTGAAATGTGCCATGTGAGTTTCGACATGGAGGAAATCCAATGAAACGAATGGTTCTCATCGTCCTCGGTCTCTCCGCGCTGGTGTTTTCGTACAGAGTCCATGCACAGACCAACGCGGACCGCATCGAACGGGCGCTGACGGCGGCGCCCGGCCGGGCTCGTGAAGGGGCCGCCGTTATTAAGTGGAACGCCGATTACACCTACGAAACGCTGAAGGAAGGTACCAACTCGCTGGTCTGCTACGATCGGTCCGGGGAGCCCGGGCGCAGGCCGTTCGCGGTACATTGCACCAACGAAGCGAACCTGGCGAGGGTCGCACAGAACCGGCGGTTCGCGGCCGAGAGCGACGACGCCGAGGCGCTACAGGCGATGCATCGTGCCGCCGAGGCGGACGGAACCCGTGTGCTGCCCGAGTACGGCTCGCTGTTTATCTCCCGGAACGGAGATGACCAGGCGAGCGCCCGAAGTCACACGACGGTTGCCGTGCCGGGCGCCACGACCGAATCGATCGGTCTACCCGAAAGTCCCGATCAGGGCGGTGCCTGGATCATGAATGCGGGTACCAGCTACGCACACATCATGACGCCGGGGACCTAGTGCCATGAGTCGGAAGGACTTCTCACGGGGACCTTCCGATCGGCGCGCCGTCGGATGGAGGTTCCGCACAGCCCTGGGACCATTGTCCTTATCACGAGCGTCTGCTCGAGGGAGCTAATAATGTACATGACAAAATGGCGGCCGCCGATGGTGGCGGGTTGGATTGTCGGTCTCGCGCTGGTTCTTGCTGGCGACGCGGTGGCTCAGGGGCCGACCGAACTCCTCATTCGTAGTGGCTTGATTGTGACCGCGGAGGGGCGCACGACGGGAGACGTGCGCATCAGCGACGGGACGATTGCGGAGATCGGCCCGGCCTTGACCCCAGCTCCCGGAGCCAGGGTGATCGACGCGACCGGGAAGTTGGTCCTTCCGGGCGGCATCGATCCGCACGTACACCTGAGGCCGGTTCGGAACGCCGACACGCCTGAAGGCGGAGACGACTACACGTCGGCTTCACGGTCGGCCTTCGCGGGTGGAGTGACCACGATCGGCAACTTCATCAGCCAGGAGCCCGGCGTCAGCGCGGCGACCACGCTGACCGAGGCCATGGATGTCGCGCGGCGTCAGGCGATGGCCGACGTGATCCTTCATTACACGGCGAGTGATCCGACGACGCTCGGTCCGGCGGACATCGAGACCCTGCGCGACCGGCAGGTCACCCTCAAAATCTTCATGGTGCGCCCTGCGTTCGACCAGAACGCCGCGGGTAACGTGAACCTGATCCGCATGGCGGGCGAGGCGGGCGTGATGACCATGCTGCATGCCGAAGACTCCGCGATCATAACAACGACGCGGGAGCGCATGCGGGCCGAAGGGCGAATTTCCCTGGAGGGGCAGAACTTCTCCGAGGCCGGACCCGTGGTCGCCGAGGAGGTCGCCACCAGGCGCGCGGTCGGTATCAGCGAGGCGACCGGCGCCCCGATCTACCTGGTCCACATGTCGTCTGAGCGCGCGATGCGTGTGGCCGAGGAGGCCCGTTCGCGCGGCCTGCCGGTGTTCACGGAGGTCCGGTTCATCTACCTGCACCTGACCCGGGACCGCTTCAATCAGCCCAACGGCCAGATCTATACGGGGGCGCCTCCACTGCGCGACAAGAGCGATCTGGAGTACCTCTGGGGCGCGATCGCGTCCGGGAGCGTTGACACGGTGAACACCGACCACGTCGGCTACACGCGCGCCGAGAAGATGGACCCGGAAAACACCATCTTCCGGTCCCGTAACGCTGCAAATTTCCTCCAGGACCAGATGCCGCTGCTCTACTCCGAAGGCGTGCGCAAGGGGCGGATCTCGCTCGAAAAGATGGTGGAGATATCGTCGGCAAACCCGGCCAAGATGTTCGGTCTCTATCCCCAGAAGGGCACGATCGCGGTGGGATCCGATGCCGACGTCGTGATCTGGGATCCCGACCTTGCCCACACCATCCGGGACGAGGACATCCTGTCGAACGGGGGTTTCTCGATCTTCGAAGGGTGGGAGCTGACCGGCTGGCCGATCATCACGATCCGTCGCGGCGAGGTGGTTTACGAGGGTGGACGGGTGCTGAGTCAGGCTGGGAGCGGCCGACTGGCGCCGCGGCTTCGCTGGCAGAAGCCCTGAGCCTCGCGGGCCCTGAGAAGTTATTCTTGAGCGGGTCCTAATCCAACGTTTCCTCTCCGGACTCGATGTGAACGACACGCTGTGGGAACGGAATCTCGATGCCATTCCGCGCGAATTCGGCGTTGATCGAATAGTTGAGCTGGCTCCGAAGCTTCAGGTGTCCGGGAGGGTCGTCACTCCAGACCAGCAGTTCGAAGTTCAACGAGGAGTCTCCAAACTCGTTGAACCGGACTTCGGGGGACGGATTCTTCAGGACATGGTCGGTTTTGGCGGCGACCTCTTCGAGAATGCGCGTGACCAGTTCCACGGCGGAACCATACGCCACTCCCACCGGCACGTGAACCCGGATATTCGGGTCTCCGTGCGACCAGTTGGTCACGGTCTGATTGATAAACTGGGAGTTGGGCACGATGATCGCAATGTTGTCGTTGGTGACGATGGTCGTGGATCGGAAGTGGATGTCGACGACGTTTCCCTCGACATTCTCGACCGTGACGCGGTCGTGAATCCGGATCGGCTGTTCGAGCAACAGCACCAGCCCGGACACGAAGTTTGAGACCACATTCTGGAGACCGAAACCGATCCCGATGCCCAGGCCACCCGCGACGACTGCCAGAGCCGTCAGATCGATACTGAGAAGGTCCAGCGCGACGATTATTCCAACCACCCACACCGCGTACCCGGTGATTCGAAGAATAACGTAACGGGGCGCCGGCTCGACGCCCGTCAGCACGTGCTCCGTGAGAACACGACGAGTGGTCCGGGAGGCGTAGCGCGTAATCAGCAGGGCGATTACGAACAGGAGGATGTGCTTCGCGGTTATGGCGCTGCCACCAATCTCGACTACGTGAAAGTCCAGGATCTGATTCAAGGTCTCAATCCATTCCATACGCGTCCTCCCATTCCCTCGGCGATTCGCTTTTTTCCCAGGTGAAGTATCGGGCCATCTATTGCGTGGACATTGTAAACCTCCCGGCTCCGGAACCGCCGGAACTTGACGGGGCCAGAATACGGACTGGACGAATGGGAAAAAGCGATCGAGTTAAAAAGAAGGCTGGTGAAGAGTACGCGAAGAAAGACGTCTTCCATGCTACGTTATGTCGAAAAACAGAAGCAGTCCGGCCAGAAGGAAAGTGGCAGTTAATCTGCGGCTCGCGCGTTCGTGCGGTGACCGGTACTCCGTGCTACGACCCGGAAGAGAGTACGTCTGGCGACAAGAATGACATCGAAACAAGTCACAATCAGCGGGGAAGGACTCTCACTGGATGATATCGTCGCCGTATCGCGGCGGCATGCGGACACCAGGATCAGTGAGTCTGACGACGTCGGCGCCCGCGTCGGGGCCTCCGAGGACTTCGTCCGAAAGGCAGTCGCTTCCGGAGTCGCCATCTATGGCGTGACGACAGGGGTCGGCGCGAATGCCACACAGGCCATCCCCCGGGAACAAGTCGAGGCCATGCAGGAGAATTTGCTCTGGCTGCTGAAAGCCGGTAGCGGGGAACGCATCGGTCGCGACGCCGTGCGAGCGGGGATGCTCTTGCGCTTGAATTCGCTCCTGCGTGGTGTCTCGGGCATACGAATGGATCTTCTCCGACGACTCGAGACCTTCCTGAACGAAGATGTGGTTCCTCATGTTCTCGAACACGGGTCCATTGGCGCCAGCGGTGATCTGGTCCCGCTGGCCTACGTGACCGGTGCACTGATTGGCCTGGACAATGACTTCCGTGTAGATCTCAGGGGAGAGGAAATGGGTGCGGTCGAAGCCCTCGCGCAGTTGGGTCTGGATCGCGAGCGTCTTCGTGCAAAGGAGGGACTGGCCCTGATAAACGGGAACTCCATGATGACCGGACTCGCAGCGCTGTCTGTGGCGGATACAAAGGATCTGCTTTCACTCGCCCACGGCGTGCACGCCCTTTCCGTCCAGGCGCTCTGTGGTTCGGAAGCCTCTTTTGCCCCCTTCATTCACGAGCACAAACCACATCCGGGTCAACTGCGCAGCGCGGCCTGGATGCGCGCTCTCCTTGCGGCATCCCGGATGACATCCGAGGGCATGAAGGGGCATTACGCCCAGCCTGCCAATGCCCTCATCCAGGATCGATACTCGCTTCGCTGCCTCCCGCAGTTTATGGCCCCCCTGCTTGAAGGCATCGCGCATATCGAGGGACAAATAGAAATCGAAGCCAACTGCGCAAACGATAATCCTCTCTTCGACGTAGACACAGGAACCACCTACAACGGGGGCAACTTCCTCGGACAGGTCGTGGGTGTGGGCATGGACCAACTGCGCTTCTACATCGGCCTGATGGCCAAGCACCTGGACACGCAGCTCTCCCTGTTGATGTCGCCTGAATTCAGCAACGGGCTTCCGATGTCCCTCAGCGGAGATCCGAACCGCACATGGAATATGGGACTCAAGGGGCTGCAGCTCCTGGGAAATTCCATGATGCCCATCCTGACCTTCATGGGCAACACGATGACCGACCGCTTCCCGACGCATGCCGAACAGTTCAATCAGAATGTGAACAGCCAGGGTTATGGTGCGGCAAATCTCGCTCGAAAGTCCGTCGAGACAGCCCAACAGTACATGGCTGTCGCACTGCTGGTGAGCACACAGGCAGTCGACCTGCGTACGCGCATTCTGACGGGGCACTGCGACGCCCGCGTCTGTCTGTCCCCCGGATGTACGTCGCTCTATGAAGTCACAAAGGAAATCCTTTCCTGTCCGCCCAACAAGGAAACCCCGCTGTTGCCCACCGACGACGCACAGCATGTGGATGCCTACGTCAAGGCGCTTGCCCAGGACATCAAGGAGGATGGGCGCCTCGTAGCGGCGCTTGCGTCATTGCAGGACGTTCCGTAGAAGTGTGCTTGATTGGCCGATCAGGTGAGAAAAAAGACGGCGGTAATTGCTGCGAGCGCGGCGCCGGCCTGTATCGCCAACACCTGCACGGCCTGTGCCGGCGTGCGCGGCAGCCACTTGATCGCGAAGAACGCTATGAGCGGTAGTAGAATCACATCAGCCGTGTGTCCGCCAGGCGACAACCTGAGAACCGCGTCCACGGCGCCGCCACGCGTCCACGCCCCGGGTATAATGTCGAACCATGATGGACCGAATACTCCTTCTCGGCGTGTCTCTTGTTATCTCGGTGACGTTCGTCACCGATGTCTTCGGATTGCGTCAGGCAGACCAGTCAAGCGGTTCCGGCAATCTGAATGTTCGTTGGATTCACGGGAGCGAGGACTGTGACGAGAATCAGGATCCCGCCGTTCAGGTGTACCAGTTCAGCGCCAGTACGTGGATCCTGCGTCAGAACAAGTGCATCCACTACGAGGCCCCGTTCATCTACCTTCTTCTGGGCGACGAACGCGCGTTGATGCAGGACACCGGCGCCGTGGCCGGGTCCGATGGAATCCGGAACGCCGTCGACGACATCATCGAACGCTGGCAGGAGGCTCGGGGCGTCGATCCCGTGGAACTTATCGTCAGCCACTCGCACGGTCACGGGGACCACGTGGCCGGCGATCGCCAGTTTGAAGACCGGGAGAACACGGTCGTCGTCGGCAACAATGTCGAAGCTGTCCGGGCCATGTTCGGCATTCCCGACTGGCCCCGGGAGAATGCGGAGTTCGATCTGGGCGGGAGAGAACTCGATATCATCCCGATCCCGGGCCACCAGGAGACCCACGTGGCGATCTACGATCGGCAGACGCGCATTCTACTGACAGGGGACTCGCTCTACCCGGGGCGCCTCTATGTCTGGGATTGGCCCGCCTACCGGAACAGCATCAGCCGGCTGGTTGAGTTTACCGGGTCCAGACCCGTGTCCCACATTCTGGGTACCCACATCGAGATGTCGAGTCGGCCCGGCATCGACTACCCGGTCCGAACACGGTATCAACCCGAAGAACATTCCCTGGAGTTGCGGTTATCCCACCTGGTCGAACTGCACCAGGCGCTCGTGGCGATCGGAGACGAGCCTGAGATGGAAGTGCACGACGATTTCATCATTGTCCCGAGACAATGACCCTCGCGGTTCCGAGGCAAGAACCCTCGCGGAGATGGAGGGGGCAGGTCGCCAGACTTCAACATCCGGCCGTTTCGAACAACGTCCGCCGGCCCGCGACCATGAACTTGACTTCCATCGAACGTTCACACAGAGTAGTAGCTGCAACCACTCGATCGACAAGTCAATCGGAGGTCCGAAATGAGAAAACTCTTCGTCTTTCTCTTGATGTGCTCCCCCCTTTCTGCCCAAACCCAGCTTCCCCCGGCTGCTTCAATCCAGGTCGACTACACCGAACACATCCGCCCGCTACTTTCGGCGAATTGTTATTCGTGTCATGGACCTGAGGTGCAACAGTCAGGCCTGCGCCTGGACTTGCGGCAAAACGCCTTACGGGGCGGAGACTATGGGCCTGTCATCGTTCCGGGCAACAGCGCGGAGAGTAAATTGACCCGCCGTCTCGTGAGCGGCGATGGCGGATTGCAGATGCCGCCTACCGGCGCGCTTACTGACGAAGAAATCGGAATCTTGCGAGCCTGGATCGACCAGGGTGCGGAGTTTCGCATTGAGATCGCCGAAGAAGCACCTCCCCAGCCTGTCGATCCCAAGCTCGCGGCTTTTATCTCGGCCATTCGTTCCGGCGATAGACAGGAGGTGGCCGAGCTCATCGCCGCAGATCCCGAGATCGTGAACGCAAAGGACGCGGCTGGCTCGGCTCCCCTGCATCACGCTGCGGGTTTCGGGACACTGGAAACCCTCCGGCTACTGCTCGAGGAACGAGCCGACGTCAATGCGAAGAATCGCCGCTCCTCGACGCCGCTCCACTGGGCGATCCATGACGAGGCGAAAGTCCGATTGTTGCTGTCACAGGGCGCAGCCATCAACGCCAGGCAGGTCGAGGATCGCACGCCGCTGTATCTGGCCGCGATACTTGCCAACGGGAACGCCGTTCTCCGGCTGTTGCTCGATCAGGGTGCGGATCCGACTTTGGCAACACTGGTCGGAGGGACGCCGCTCATGGTGGCCGCAGGTCGCGGCGACACCGACGCAATGCGCCTGCTGTTGGCGAAGGGCGCGGACGTCAACAGGAAGAATGGAGCAGGTGGAACCGCGTTGATGGCAGCGGCAACTAACGGAAACCCTCGCGCCGTCGGGTGGCTGCTCGAGGAAGGCGCCGACGTTGGCGTGAGAAGCAAGCGCAATGAGACAGCGCTCGGGAATGCCGCCACAGCAGGAGTCGAGGAAACATTTAGACTCCTGCTCGATCGCGGAGCGGAAGTGAACATTCAAAACTTCCGGGGCTATTCGCCACTGATGTTCGCCGCCAGTTCGGACGTCATGCCGACCGGAATTGTGGAAATGCTTCTCTCCAAAGGCGCCGACACGAGCTACTCCGCCGACTACGACGAAACCGCACACATGCTTGCTCGAAAGCGCGGCGACACCGAGGTGACAGGGCTGCTCGGGGGCTTGGAAGAGGAGGGGATGGGCGATGCTCGAGAGACGCCAACTGACAGCGTCCCCGTGGGCTCCGTGTCCGAGGCTGTTGGGAAGGCCATGACCCTGCTGGAAAAACAGAGCTACAACTTTATTCGCATTGCGGGCTGCAACTCATGCCACTCGCAGGATTTGCCGTCGGCTGCGGCTGGACTGGTTCGCGATAGCGGCCTTCCTGCGCCCGAGATCCCGCAGCTTCCGGCCTCGATGCTGCCTTCTCCTGAGCGAGTCATGGATTTGAGCGGTAGCAATCCAGTGACCCTCTCCTGGCAATTGTTCGACCTGGGTATGAACCATGCACCTCAGAGTGTGTATACAGATTCGATCGTGCGCTACATCAAAGCCATGCAGGCGCCGGAAGGGTACTGGCCCCGTAATGAAAACCGGCGTCCTCCTATGAGCTCCGGCGATTTTCAAGCTGCCGCGTTGGCCATCTACTCACTCAAACACTACGGTCCGGCGGCAGAATCGGCGAGCACGGACATGGCTCTCGCCAAAGCCGTCGGGTGGCTCGAAAACGCGAAGTCCTCCATCACACAGGACCGGGCCTTTCACTTGCTCGGCCTGGTCTGGGGCAACGCTTCGTCCGCATCGATCAAGGACGCTGCCCGCTTACTGGCCGCCTCGCAGAGGGGCGATGGGGGTTGGAACCAATTGCCGGGGATGGTCTCGGATGCCTATGCCACCGGCCAGGCTCTCTATGCCCTGAACACTGCCGGTGAGATGGCTGGAACAGATCCCGTGAACCGGAGAGGCGTCGACTATCTGCTGCGTTCGCAGGCCGCCGATGGTTCCTGGCACGTCCGGACGCGAGCGATATGGGTGCAGCCGTACTTCGAAAGCGGATTCCCATACGGCCGAGACCAGTTCATTTCAACGGCTGGAACCGCCTGGGCCACGATGGCGCTCGTCGCAGCCGAAGAACCCCAAACGGTAGCCGGAAAACCATGACCTGCAGATAGCCACCTGGTATTCAAGCACGAGGCTCCGACGCACGTTTCGGGGCCTCTTTTTTTGCGCTTGAACAAGGCTAGCTCGGATGAGGATTGGAAAGGGACCGGCCAGCGTCTAGGAGCCCGTGGTGGAAGTCTGTAGAGTCGCGCGCAGGGGTATTCGGGTCACAGGCGCGAAATGAGGAGCGGAACGATGCATAGTCCTCGTGACCGACGAATGACAAAGCCTGTGGCCCGAAGACCCCTGCGCCCTCCGGGTTACGACGGCATGGGGCCATCTGCGGCGAGATGCGCGATGGCGAGCATCGACGTCTTCGATGGGCACCATCGACGTCGTCGTGCCGCATTGCAGCTAACCCATGGCGCTCGTAACGCGACCCTACAGACTTCCACCACGGGCTCCTAGTGTGAACCATCAGAAACTGCCCGTTGCCGTTGATTTCGCCGTCGCAGGTTGCGAAGTTGGTGAGAACCCAGATCAGGTAGAACCGCCAGCTGCGCCTAAATTTGGCGAAGTCCATGCCGTAAGGCAGATCTTTGAAGATGATTGGCATACACGTATTGAAGATCCCCCGCATCACCGGGTCGGGAAGCTCCATTCCGTGGACGTTTTCGGCAAAAGCCATTTGGACCAGGTTCGTCAGTCCAACGGCTCCACGAGTCGCGAGATACGCGGGCGGACTCATGGCGTGGATATTCCCAATAACGGGAATGTGGCGTTGAAAACCACGTCTGGTGGGGTGAGCGGTCCCGACTGCGTTTGGTCTGGAGTCTAAGCGGGTACCGGAGTGGAAGCCATCTTGTTTCTCCTTACCACGAAGGGCTGAGCCTTTCGGGGCAGCTTATCTCAAATTGCAAACCGCTCGCCAGACATTCCAGTCGAACCGGATTCTGAAACACTCTCCAACAACCGCCAGGCGAGCCAATGCGAATGCGACAGTTTGGTTGACTCTAACCGCCTCCCCTCCTTAGTATTTACCGAGCTTTCTGAAGTAGTGAGGTCGTTCTGGCGGAGGGATCATGATCGATTTTCTATCGCAACCGTGGCCGTGGTACGTCGCCGGCCCGCTGATCGGACTGGTTGTACCGGCCTTGTTGCTCCTGGGCGGGAAACAATTTGGAGTCTCGGCCAACTTGCGCCACATTTGCGCTGCCATCATCCCGTGCGGTATCGAGTTCTTCAAATACGACTGGAAGAAGAGTGGGCTGTGGAACCTGACCTTTATCGGGGGTGTCCTGATCGGTGGATTGATTGCCGGGACGGTGCTCGACCACCCCGATCCAGTCGCAATCTCAGAGGCTACCCGGGCCGATCTGACGGCCCTCGGTCTTCAGGATTTTTCCGGCCTCATGCCCGGCGAAGTTTTTAGCTGGTCTGGCCTCCTGACGTTCAAGGGTCTGTTACTGATCGTCGTAGGTGGTTTTCTGGTGGGTTTCGGGGCACGATACGCGGGCGGTTGCACTTCCGGGCACGCCATCATGGGCCTGGCCGATCTGCAACTGCCCTCGCTGATCGCGGTGTTCGGTTTCTTCGCCGGGGGACTGATTGCGACCCACTTTCTGCTCCCGTTGGTTTTTTGACGAGCGAGGAGCTTTAACGATTCCAATCACACTATGAGTCAGGCTATTCGAGAAAGGGCGACTCCCGAGAAGACGGAACGCCTGGCCGGGTACCTGCTGCTGGGAATTCTATTCGGCATCGTTCTGACCAAGAGCGAAGCGATCTCCTGGTTCCGCATTCAAGAGATGTTTCGCTTTCAGGCCTTCCACATGTACGGCATCATCGGCGGGGCCGTCGCGGTGGCGGCGGTGGCTGTGGCTCTGATCAAAACGTTCAAGGTCAAGACCGTCCGTGGTCTGGACATCCAAATCCCGCCTAAGGCGATGGACCACCGATACTGGATCGGCGGGACGATCTTCGGGCTGGGCTGGGCGCTGGCCGGCGCGTGCCCCGGTCCACTGTTTGCGCTCATCGGCAACGGCGTTTCAGTGATGGCGGTCGCAGTGATCAGCGCCCTCGCGGGCACCTGGACCTACGGCGCTCTTCGGTCCAGGCTACCCCATTAGCTGCTGCCCCGTGACGTTCACACGCCAACTCATCTTTTCCCTCCTCGTCCTGGGTCTCATTAGGATAACGGGTGTCGCCTCGTCCGAGATCGAACCGCAAGCTTCGCAGTCCCGCCCGGGCCCCGTGCTGACGGCACAGACCTCGGGCGTCGGGTCGCGATTCATCGCCATCAGCCCGGTCGATGAGAACATCGTCTGGATCAGCGGGACCGAGGGGACGTACGCTCGCACCATCGACGGCGGTGACACCTGGCAGGCCGCCGTCGTGCCTGGCGCCGAGTCGCTGGAGTTCCGTGACGTGCATGCGGTCGATGCCGTGACGGCATATCTACTCAGCATCGGCAACGGCGAGCAGTCGCGCATATACAAGACCACCGACGCCGGGCGGACCTGGGTGCTGGGGTTCACCAACCCGGAACCCGACGGCTTCTTCGATTGCATGGACTTCTGGGATTCCGAGAACGGCATCGCATTCAGTGATTCGTTCGACGGGGCGTTCTTCCTCATCACTACCGATGACGGCGGCGACACCTGGAATCGGGTGCCGCCCCGGGATCTGCCTCCGGCCAGCGAAGGGGAAGGCAGCTTTGCCGCCAGCGGTACTTGCCTGATCACGCACGGCGATAGCACGGCTTGGGTTGGAACCGGCGCGGGCGCTGCGGCGCGCGTCCTCAAGACGACGGACCGGGGCGGTTCCTGGACTGTTGTCGAAACCCCGATAGTCGGCGGTACGGCGACTTCCGGAATCGCTTCGCTGACCTTCCGTGATGCCCGCAACGGCGCGGCCTTTGGCGGCATCATCGATGAGCCGGACCAATTCAGCGACAACG
The DNA here is from genome assembly GCA_965262425.1 of Terriglobia bacterium. Taxonomy (GTDB): domain Bacteria; phylum Acidobacteriota; class Terriglobia; order 20CM-2-55-15; family 20CM-2-55-15; genus CAZOZZ01. Next base: position 5,238,193 of record OZ253536.1, read on the forward strand.
TCGCCGTCACCAGTGACGGCGGGCAGACCTGGGTGCTGGCGGGACGGCCCACGTTCACGGGGGCGGTTTATGGAGCCGCCTACGTACCCGGGGCGCCGACACCCACGCTCGTTGCCGTCGGTCCGAAGGGTATCGACTATTCCGACGACAACGGTGTGACATGGACGAGCCTGGACACCCGGAGTCACTGGGCCACGGCTTTCGCGGGCGCGGGCGTCGGTTGGGCTATCGGGCCGGAAGGGCGGGTCACGCGGATTCAGATGTTTGAGTAGTGGAACGGTCTGTCTGTATTGACTCCAGGGTTCGCGCCTTGTACTATCGGCCTACATCTGGGGAGACGCTTTTCCAGGGTGTAGACGGTCATAGCCGGAAAATCATGACCCACACCGTCCTGACTGACCAAACATAGAGCCGCAATGTTCGTATTTCTGATTTCACTCGCAATCGGCCTTACCGTCCATCTGCAAGGCACGGTCGAAGACCTCGAACTGGTCGTTACCAACAGTCGCGGTGAGGTCGTCGAACAGATGCTCGCACCTGAGTCGGGCGATTACGCGTTCGAAGACCTGCCAGACGGCACCTACACCGTCCGTGCGTTGGTCCGCGAAACCGTTGTCGCCTCCGTTTCCGACGTCGTCGTTCCACTGACGGAGTCGGTCGTCATCAGTGTCAGCCCGGAATCGGTGGAGTCGTCCGAGCAGGAGTCAGAAGGCGCACGCCGCAACCAGAACATCCAGATCAACCTGGTCGACACCCAGGCCCTGATGGAGTCCCTGGACCGCCAGGGTGCGCAGGTCATCCCGGTTACGGAATTCTCCGCAACACGCCAGAACTACGCCGCCGAATTTGGGGGAGTGGGACCCAGTCCGCGGATCGTCGGCAGTGCCCGTGGGAATGCCTATCACCTGGAGCTCTACGGAACCCACAACAACAACAGGTTCAATGCCCGCACGTTCTTCCAAGTTGGCGGAGTGTTGCCGTCGCGCCGCAATCAGTATGGCTTCCGTTTCGGTGGGCCCATGGGCTCGGACAGGCTCTCGTTCCTGGTGACCGGAGAGGAGACACGGGAATCCGGCTTCGTGAACGACAACGTGCTCGTCCCGCTGCCGAGCGAACGCGTTTCGACGGCGACAAATCCCGCGGTCCGGGCTCTGGTCCAGGGGTGGCTGGCCGCTTTTCCCGAGGAACTTCCCAATCGGCCGGAAATCGACAAGCGCCTGCTGAACACGAATGCCAGGCAGACCGTCCGGAACACCGGAGGGAGCTTTCGCCTGGACTGGGCACGCACCGAGCGGCAGCTTTTTTCGGCTCGTTACTCGTTCGCAGACAATTTCATCGACGGTTTCGAACTCGTCGCTGGCCAGAATCCCGACCAGCGCCTCCGTCCCCAAACGCTCAACTTGGCCGTAGATCAGCAACTCTCCGATCGCACCCGGTTGCGCGCCGGCGTCAATTTCATTCGCCGGAAGGTCCATGTTCTGGTCCCGCCGGCAGCGGTCGGGCCGTTCGTCTACGTCCCCGGTCTCGCCCCCCTGGGCCCGTCGTTCGAGTTGCCGATCCGGCGTGTGAGCAATGATTTTGAGTATCTCGTTCAAGGCACTACGGCCTTTGATGACCATCAGCTGGATTGGGGCGGTGAGGTTCGACGGCGTCAACTCAACGAGTTTCAGTCCGACACGGCGAGGGGTGTCGTTGGTTTCAGTGCGAACTTCGGCCGATCCGGCATGGACAACTTCCTGGCCGGTGAAGCGACGCGTTACGCGACCATACTGGGCGAATTGTACCGGGGGTTCCGGCGGACGGACTTCAGCTTGTACCTGAACGATCGCATCCGCGTCCGAAGGGACCTGCACCTCACACTCGGTCTCCGGTATGAGTTCGCCGGAAGTCCGTCGGAAGTGAACCAGCTCACGGACTTCCCATACGATTCTGATGGAAACAATTTCGCCCCACGTGTTGGGCTGTCCTGGAATCGAGGTGCGATGGTGATTCGGGCCGGGTACGGCATCTCGTACGGATCGGTCTTCCCCGCAACTTTTCGGCAGGCACGGCTGAATCCGCCCGAAGTTTTGCGCGTGGTCCTGCAGTCGCCGGATCTACTGGATCCTCTCAAAGAGTTCGTCCAGGCGCCGGGAGAAACGCCTCGATCGGGCCTGAATCTGCTGGACCCGGAACTGGTGGCTCCCTACTCCCACCAGTTCACATTCGAACTCGAAAGGGAGCTGTTTGCCGATCTCAGGGTGAAGGCCAGTTACATCGGAAGCCGAACCTGGAAGCTGTTCCGAATCGTCCGGGAGAATCGTGCGGAACGTGTCGAGGGCATTCCCTTCGAGACAAGGACGATTAACGAACGCCGGCCCGATCCGCGCTTCTTCTCGGTCGGACGTATGACCAACCAGGCACGGGGTTATTTCGACGCCGGACAGCTTGCCGTGGACAAGGTCTTCAGCCAGGGGGTGGCGATACGTGCGACCTACACGTGGAGCAAGGCGTTCGATACGGGCTCGAATTTTTCCAGCCCCGGAACGAATCGCCAGGAACGGACCGCCCAGGACGAGTCGATCGCCGTCCAGGACCTGAAGGCCCTCAGCAGTTTCGACGCGCCCCACAGCTTCCAGGTGGGATACACGTTCGCGCTGCCGGGCCGGGTCTTCCGAGGGTGGGTGGTGTCTGGAATGACGATCATGAAGGATGGAACGCCCTTCACCGTCGAAACGGGCGGCGACGCGCCGCCGTTCGGAAACGCTGACGGAGAGCGCGGCGACAGGCCGTCGATTCTCGACACCAGCATCCTGGGGGCCAGTGTCGACAATCCGGATACGGCGCTGTCGGTCCTCCGCCGGGAAGCATTCGACGTTGAGGCTCCCTCGAGGGACGGCTACGGAAATCTTGCGCGCAACACGTTCCGGAAGGATGGCACGATGAACTTCAACCTGGCGATCAGCCGCACGTTCGCTCTGTCGGGGGACCAGACGCTGTTGTTCCGAGCCGAATTCATCAACGCATTCAACCATCCTCAGTTTTCGCCCCCGAACTCCCGGATGACGGGCGACTCGTTCGGGCAGATCACCAATACGCAGAACGACGGTCGGAACGTGCAGTTCAGCCTCCGTTTCAGTTTCTGAACGGGTTCCCGACGTGACTGCAGTTCAGACAGTAGAGTGAGCCAGCAACGTTAAGCCGTCCCACCGGGGTCTGGAAGAATCCCAAAACGACAATTTGTGGAAAGATGTAGATTTTTGGGGTTGAAGCGTCGGTATCTGTATGTTATAAATATATACGACATGCAGTCTAAGAGCAAACTGGCGCGATTGAGCCGGTACCGGGCCGCTTTGCGGGAAGCGATCGATGAGTTAGCCGAGTTGATCGAGGTGGGCTATGAACGCAAGCCGATGGTGAAGGGGACCGTGTACGAGTTGGCGCGCAAGTGCGGCAAGGCTGGCTGTGCGTGTACGCGGGGACAGTTGCACCGCTCGATGGTGTTGAGCTGGAGCGAGGAGGGCCGGACCCGGTTGTTGTCGATTCCTGCTGAGCGAGTGAAGGGGTTGCGAGAGAAGAGTGAACGGTATACCCAGTATCGCGCGGCCCGGGCCGAGGTCACCCGAGTACAACGGAGGATTCTGAAGCTGCTGGATCAAATCGAGAAGCTGCGGCGGGAGAAACCCTGATGGGGAGTCCGGCATGACCGTGTTTGAACGCAACGACCGGTTGGTGTGCGACGCGTTCCGGGACGGGGAGTTTGACTCGATCGAGGCGGCCGGAGAGGTCTCCGAGACGGACTTCTTTCGAGCCATCGCGGGCAAGAAGATTCTCGAGAAGTTGGCGGGGAGCTACCCGACCCCATTGAAGAAGCACGACGTACCGGTGTGGGTCTATATCGCCAGCAATGTGGCGATGCGCTTCCACGGGGTGCATCAGTTTCATGCCTATCCCTATGTCGTGCGCAGCGGGGGGATGGTCCAGGCCTTCGGCCCCCAGATGGGGCATCGGGCCATCCACCCGGAGACCGGCGATGTGACCTTGGAGTGTGGGGGGTTCAACGACAAGAACAGCTACGACCGGCAGACCCCCTGTGATCAGGACTATCTGCGGAAGATGGCGCGCAAGACCGACGCGGATCGCCTCCAGGATTGGTTCAACCGCGACGTGGTGGGCATCTTCCGACAGCATCGGGCCTTTGATCGGGAAGGGCTGTTCATCGGGGATGCGACCTATCTGTTCCTACCTGACAACCCGGCCTATGAACACGCCTCCTTGATGCTATTCAACGAGCACAACAAGCCGGTCGACGGTCTAAAACTGACCTCCAAACAGAAACTCCGGTGTCAGTGGCGCCGGTGCTACAAACTGGTGACCCTGATCCACACCAATCGCGCCGGGGACTTCTTCCTATGGGCCGGACTGCGAGTCAGTCAGGGTAAAGATAACGACTTGCCGATACTGTACCGCATGGTCGACGAGTTTGTGGCCTATCATGGCACGGGAATCATCAAGCGGTTGATCCTGGACCGGGGGTTTCTCGATGGCCCCTCCATTGGTCGTTGCAAACAGGATTATGGGATCGACATCCTGATTCCGGCCCGTCGCAACATGGAGATCACCCGCGACGCGATCGATCTGGCTGACGCCCAACCCGGGACGTTCCAATCTTGGACGCCTCCTGCACCGCCGGAGAAACCGGCTCCCCTTCATCGGCCCGCCGCGATTCGCAAACGTGAGCAGGCCCGGCAACGCACCTTAGAGAAACGCCCCGTCGAAAATCCGCCCGATCCGGCCACCACGCGCGTGGGTTCGGAACTGGCCGTGGTCCGGGACCTGGAGTCCTATTCCAACTGTCCGGTCCCGCTCCATGCGGTGATCAACCGTGAACGCTATGCCGATGGGCACACCGATCAGTGGGTGCTCTTGGATACCAAACGCATTGCGGATCCCGCCCAAACCCGCACCGAGTATGCGCTGCGCACCGTGGTTGAAGAGCGCTACCGGCAAACCAAGTGTTTCTCCGGCCTCGCCGAGTTCTCTTCCCGCGCATTCAGTCTCGTGGTCAACCAGGTCGTCTTTGTCCTGCTCACCTACAGCCTGCTGCAGTGGTATCTGCGGCGCATCGAACGCCGGAACATGAATCGGAAGACTCGCCCCCGCATCCTCGATGTGCTCCAGCCGACCTTTACCGTCATTCTGATTTACTACCAAAACTACGTCGCCTTCCTCTCTCCGCTCGAGCATCAGGAAATGGTGCTCACACTCAGCGAAACGGCTCGCAAGAAGATTCTTGCCAAGACCCGCCGGCTCCGTCGCGCCCTGGCAAATCAACTGCAGAATCCTCGGCCTCCATAGCGCACCGGGCCCTCGTCATGGATTTCTATCGACCCTGTTTGCCGCATCATCCGGCGGTCGTCGCACTCGTGTCGCTTCTCGAGCCACACCCATCCCTTTCACCATCCTGCAACTCCCTGTTTCCCACGCAAAACTCCTATCGCCCGAAAAACCACACGATATCGATCGGATAGCCTCAAGGAAATCGCCGCAGTGTCTGAATCGCAGGATATGTGACTGTTTGATTGCGTTCAATCCCTACGTTCCGTAATACTTAACGAACTTGCTCAAAACATAACGGGGTACGGTGTGTCGCTTCAGGCTGGCGGACCCGGTATTCCTCATCCCGGTGGACGGAGACGGGGTGGGTTGATTGGTGGATGGACGGACGCCCGCGTTCCTCAAAGCTGGAGACTTTAGCTATGACGATTGTGATGATGATCTCATTCTCGGTCATGTCCGGTTTGGCCTTTGGGCAGACCCAATTCAAACTTGAGGAAGCGACTATTGGGGACATACACCGCGCGATTCAGGAGGGGCAAATCACCTGCCAGGGATTGGTGCAAGCCTATATCAATCGAGCAAGCACCCACAATGGGATGTGCACTCAGCTGGTCACCAGAGATGGCGCACCAATTTCCGTTGCTCCGGGTTTTGTTCGGGCGGGTGCGCCACTGGTATTCCCGAGTGCGACGGTCCCGGTCTCGGACGTGCTTCCGGATTTTGATCAGTATGAAGGGCCGCCGCTTGATTTTGGCAGAATGGAAGCCACCGCATCGGACCCCAGCGTGCCGCAACAGTTCGGGATGGTTGTCGGTATCCCGAAGGCAGGCCAGCTGAGCGCGTTTAGCACTCTGAACATTCGCGGCGAGCGATCGGTGACATGTAAAGCCGCATGCGACATGCATCCGGGTCAGGGACCGATTCCGGGAGGATGCCCGGCCGCCTGCGAACAGTTCCGTCGGCAACCCGACGCCCTGGAGCGAGCGGCTGAACTGGATGCGCAATATGGTCGCACTCCTGATCTGGCGACGTTGCCGATGTATTGCATTCCCATGGCGTTTAAAGATGTATTTGATACAAAGGACATGCGGACAACCGCGGCAGCCGACATCAACTTCGCCATGGATGCCCCCCCGGCGGACTCCACCATTGTGGCTCGGCTTCGAGCCAAAGCCGCAATCATTTGCCTCCTCCGCAGAATTTGTGGGCAGTCCAAAGGCCTGTGCGCACATAAGTAATTGAAACAAAGTACCTTATTCTTTTGTTCGACGGCGAATATTCCAGTACCCACTTCGGTCGGACGCCTACACCCGGTGCCCGGAGCCCCCGCCGGAGGCCCCGTTCCCCATCGCCCACACCAGCCGACACCGCGGAGCGCAGCCGAGGGTCAAGGCCGGCGCAGCCGCCGAGATTGCGAGGGAAGCCTTGAGGCTTGGCGAGCACCGTGGTCTCCTCAAGCGGCGATGGAAGACGGTTTTACCCACAAATTCTGCGGAAGACCCAATCATTTTTGCCAAGGCGAACGAGGCTGAATTCAACGGAGGTATAGGGAATCCGGGTGGCGATGCTTCGTCAACATCACGTTACCTGGGGTATGCGGAGCGCAGTACGTGGGCCGGCCAGAGTTGCAATCCCTATGATACGGAGCGGTCGCCGAGAGGGTCGAGCACCGGTTCGGGCGTATCGGTGGCTGCTAATCTGGTGGTGTACGCCTTTTGCGAACAGACCGGAGGCTCCTGTAAAGGGCCCGCATCCAGGAACGGCGTGGTAAGCCTTTTGACCACCAAAGGACTGATACCGTATGGCGGTGGGATTGGTTCGAACCCACTTGTGGACCGAGCCGGCATCACGTGTCGCACGGTCAAGGACGCAGCCCTTGTTCTCGATGCCCTCAAGGATCCGCAGCTGGGTTACTTCGATCCGAAGGACATCTACACGGCGTTACCCGATGCTCTGGTCTCTCGGGAGCCATACGCCAGTTTCGTCACCGCTCCTGTAGATGCTGACAGCAAACCGCTGGCCGGCATGCGCATTGGCATTGTGCGCGAGTACATGGTCAAGCACAGCGAAAACGATGTGGCGATCAGCGATCAAATCGACCGGGAAATCAAGACGGTCCTCGGCGATCAGCTCGGTGCGGAACTGGTTGAATCGGTCGATCCACGGTACCCCGACGATCCGACCGTGCCCAATATGAGGTATACGTTCCAGGATGCTTTGGCAGAGATCATGCCTATACATATGCCGGAGTACTTCTCCAAGACAACCGGGTCGGGCGCCCTTGAATTTGCCGTGCCAGACTACGATGTGACGTCAAAGGAGTATCTGGTCAAGCTAGCCTCTGGTAAGGCGCCGCTCTCGGAGAATATGAATCTCCGGCGCGTCACAAGCTCACCACGGAGCCGGAGCTTCGCCTTCCATATTGACCAGTATCTGGACCGAAGAGGCGATGAGCGGGTCCACGATATGGCCAGCCTGAACGCCAACACCAAATACTTCAATGACTCTTCGAGAGCGGGCTCCGAAAATTGGGTGAGCATCGATGACATTCGGTCAGCAGGAAACATTGAGCGCATGCAGATGCGCGAGGTGATGAGGCTTGTGGTGGTCAAGGTAATGAAGGAGAACAACCTCGATGTGCTGGTGAATCCGGAGAATACGATCCCTCACGCGAAAGTTGGGGGCCCGAGGCAACCCTCCGCCAATGGCCGAGGCGCGTCGGGAGCAACTCAGGCCATTACCGCACTCTTAGGAATCCCGGAGATCGTCGTTCCGGCTGGCTTTAACCAGATCGTTTACGAACCCCGGTTCGGTTTGAATTCAGCCAGGGACAACTACAATTCAGTCGACGGCACCGAGCAGTCGTTACTGGAAACGCCACTTCCCATCAGCATGATGTTCTGGGCTGGTCCCGGCGAGGAGCCAACGGTCTTGAAGGCCGCTTCGGCCTATGAAGCGGCGACGAAACATCGAATCCCACCCCCCGACTTCGGACCGCTTGCAGGCGAACCGTAGGACAAACGGGAGGAGACGGGCCGGAATGGCAGCCAGGCCGAGAGATTCGATGCCTCGGTTCGGCTTCACCCACAGTGGCATCTATGGCATCAACATCCAAATCCGCAAGCTCTCCGACCGTGTCTCGGGACTCGAACACTGGTTCGCCTGGTTCAAAGGGGTCTGGGCCGTCTCTGCTGGCAGCCTTTGTCTATTCCGGGCGTATGGAAGATGAAGATAATCGCGCGCCTGGCCGGGCTTCGGGTCCCGGCCGTCCCGACTCGGTTTTCGGGGCGTAGTCGGTGTAAGTGCATTCCTGATTGACCCCGACTCCTTTTCATAGTCTTATTTGGGCGTGATTCAGCCCGGTGCAAAATTCGGCCACTACACACTCCTCGAAGCCAAAGGAAGAACCTCGATCCAGCAGCTGCAGATCTATTCGACGATAAACAGACTGGCTTTAAAGTCCAGTCCGCGTAGGGCATGGCCCGCCGCCTGGCCCGCCGCCTGGCCAATGAGGGTTGGATGACCAGCGGTGCTGACGGGCGATCGTCCCGGAGTTCGAGCTACGACATCGACAAATTTCTCAACATTTATGAAATCGAGGACGCCGATCTCGAGCGAATTCGGGAGTTCGGAAAGGGTCCGATTACCCGGTTGGACCGGTTTAACGAGTTGTTCTTCGGATGGGTGAGACCACAGCCTGAGTACGAGATGTTCTTCTCCGACCCCGATCGCTTGGCCCATGCGCAGAAAATGCAGATCCGGTACTGGGAGCAGTTCTTCAAGGCTGACGTCAATGAGGACTACCTAGCATCGCGTCGGACCGTGGGCCGGGTCCACTTCGAATTAGGCCTGACGCTCAATACCTTCGTTTCCGCCATGAACAAGTCCCTCGGAATCATGGTGGACGACCTCTACGACGGAAAGACGGGAACAAAAAGCCACGTCCAAAGCGAGTCCGTCCGTTCGATGACGAAGCTCGTTCATCTCGATACGGCGATCGTCGTGGATACGTTTTCACGGCTGGACGCCGAAACGATCGCCGACCAGAGCGAGTTGCTCATCAGAAGATCGACGGAGGAAGAGCGTCGCGCGCGCCTCCTGAAAGATGTCGCTGTAGCCGCCAATGCAGCGGCGAGCGTTGAGGAGGCGTTGCAGGCGGCCTTGGACTGCGTGTGCGCTTTCACGCGCTGGCCTGTCGGCCACGTCTACCTTCCGGCAGTTGACGTACCACAGGGGAACGGAACGTCCGTTCTGATCTCATCGCGCCTGTGGTTCCTCCAGAATCCAGATCAGTTTGCATCCTTCAAGAAAATTACCGAGGAGAGGAAGTTCGGGCCGGGAGAAGGGCTTCCCGGTCGTGTGTTCGCATCGATGGAGCCTGCCTGGATCGAAAATGTAATTGAGGATCCGAACTTCCCCAGGAACCGGATGGCCCAGGACCTGGGCGTGCGCTCGGCGATGGCGTTTCCGGTGACCGCGGAAGGCTCGCTGGTCGCGGTCCTGGAGTTCTATTCTTCTGAGGTCGTGTCGCCTGACCAGGACCTGCTTTCACTGATGGACGAAATCGGTGTTCAGTTGGGCTATGTCGTCGAACGTAAGCGAATAGAGGAGGCTCTTGGTGAACAGGAAGAACGATTTCGCGGCGTGACCACGGCGGCATTGAATGCAATCGTGATGATTGATCAGAATGGCCGGGTCACGCTCTGGAATCCGGCGGCTGAGCGAATTTTCGGGTGGTCCGAGGCGGAGACTCTGGGGCGATCGGTGGAAAGCTTTCTGATCCCCCACAAACACCAGGACGCCCATGAGCGGGGTTTTCGAAATTACCTTCATACGGGACGGGGAAGGGTCGTGGGCAAGACGATGGAACTGGAAGCCTTGACGAAAGAAGGCAAGACCATCCCAGTAGATCTGTCGTTGTCTGGAATTCAAGTGAAAGGTGAACGGTGCGCGATCGGAATCTTGAACGACATCACCGAACGGCTCGCGGCCCGCAGTGGCCTGGAACAGGCCAAGAAGGAAGCGGAAGAAGCCAACAGCGCGAAAAGCGATTTTCTGGCACGAATGAGTCACGAGATTCGGACGCCCATGAACGCCATACTCGGCATGGGACACCTGGCGCTTCAGACCAACTTGACGCCGAAACAACACGACTACGTCAGCAAGATTCAGTCCTCGTCCCGATCGCTGCTGGGAATCATCGACGACATACTCGATTTTTCGAAAATCGAAGCTGGCAAGCTGGATATTGAATCTGTCGAATTTAATCTCGAAGAAGTACTGGACAACGTTTCCAGCCTGGTGAGCTTGCAGGCCGAGGAAAAAGGCTTAGAGGTGCTGTTCCAAACCGAAGCGGATGTTCCGATGTCGCTGATTGGGGACTCGTTGAGAGTGGGGCAGATATTGACGAATCTTTGCAGCAATGCCGTGAAGTTCACTGAACAGGGCGAGATAGTTATTGGAACGAAGGTTGTCGAACAGACTGCCCGGACCGCCAGATTACAGTTTTCGGTCAATGACACCGGGATCGGATTGACCCCGGAAGAGCAGTCGCGATTGTTTGAATCATTCAGTCAGGCGGACACCACGACCACGCGGCGTTACGGTGGGACAGGTCTGGGACTGGCAATCTGCAAGCGCTTGACAGAGATGATGGGAGGCGAGATCTGGGTGGAAAGCAAGCCGGGAGAGGGTTCCACTTTCGCTTTCACGGCTCAGTTTGGACAGTCGATGAGGCCACAGCGCAAGGCTCGAAGGAGCGTAGACGTCGAGGAACTCAGGCATCTGGGCGGGGCGAAGATTCTTCTTGTGGAAGACAATGAAGTAAATCAGCAGGTGGCGAAGGAGGTCCTCGAGCAAGCGGGTCTGGTCGTCGAGATCGCAGAGAACGGGCGTGTGGCGGTCGAGTCGGTGACATCAGGCCATTACGACCTGGTCTTCATGGATATTCAGATGCCGGAGATGGACGGGATTGAGGCGACTCGCCGAATCCGAGCGTTCGCTGATGAGAGCGGGGACCCTCGATTCCGCGATCTGCCGATCGTCGCGATGACCGCAAACGCGATGGCCGGCGACCGAGAAACGAGCATCGCCGCGGGAATGAACGACCATATCAACAAGCCGTTCGATCCCAATGAACTGTTTGCTGCTCTGACAACATGGATCCAGGGACGCGCAGTAGCCGCCGATGTGCTGGGGCAGGCGTCAAACGAAACGATCGAAATTGCCGATACCACGTCCCCGGGAGGGATCGACAGTACAGCCAGAATTCCGCATCAGCCTGAGGTTTCTGGCGATGGACACGCGATCGATTTTACGCGGTTGGAGCGGATGATCAGAGATCCGGATCGCCGTAATAGGATGTTCGAGCTAACCGTCACGGCCAACCGATCGGGTATGAGTACCCTCGAAGAAGCTGTCGAATCCCGAGACCCCGTCCGAATCCAGCAGGCGGCCCATCGTATCAAGGGCGGGGCACAGGTCGTGGGAGCGGTAGCGCTGGCGGATGCCAGCTATGCCGTTGAGCTGGCGGGACGGGACGGAAATCTCGACGGAATTGCCGAGAAGCTTGATCGTGTCATCGAGGAAATCGCGGCTGTCGAACGTGAAGTTGGCAGGGTAACCGGGTTTAGCATGTCCGATTCCGGTGACACGCCGCGGGTGCCGTCTGCGGACGGATCGCCTGAAGTCCCGAGCAGCGCGCTGATCGTCGAATCTCAAAGGATGGTGCTCGACATTCTTGTACAGACGCTGAAGAACGCCCAACTCGAAACCGAGGGTGCAACATCTGTCCGCGAGGCGACGAGTCTGTTTGAAAAACTCCGGCCCGACCTTGTTGTTGTCGATCCCGAACTCGACGGTGCGGAATCATTCATCCAAATGATTCGTGGAGGGCCGAAGACCCCGATCCTCGTTGCCCTGCTGGACTCGGATGAAGCATGGAAGCACGCTCGGGAGTGGGGTATAGAGATCACCGTGGATCGAAGCGAAGGTCTGGAGTCGGTGACCTCCGCCATTCGGTCTTCAGTGAATATGGATCTCGACATCGACCGCGGTGAAGAAGACAGAGAGCACATCCTGGTTGTAGATGACGATGACACCATCCGGAAGATCGTGAGCGAAAATCTCCGAAGTCTGGGTTACGCGGTCTCGGTGGCCCGAAGCGGCAAGGAGGCACTGACGGTGGTCGGCAGTAACAGCGCAATCAAAGTTGTTTTGATGGACGTGTCGATGCCCGAGATGGGCGGCATGGAGGCGCTGCGAGAAATCGTCAAGAAAACTCCGCACCCTGAGGTGATCATGCTGTCGGGAGTCGAAGACAAAGAGATTGCCCAGCAGGCCATTCATCACGGGGCATTCGACTACGTCGCGAAATCCTCAGATGCCGCGACTCTGGCGTCCAGTATCTCGGCGTGCATCCAGCACGCGGCGTATCAGAAACGACCGTGGTGGAAGAAGATCCTGTAGAGTGCGAATGCATTTTGGCAGACTCTTTTTTCCGAAGACCGCGGTAAACGCTTCCTCGTGCTGGACACTCGCCGGCTGGCTGACCACCTGGCGGGTGCTGGGCCGGAGGGGATGAAGGCTTGGCGTAACGACGAGGTCATGACCGTCGACGTCCGTGCCCCCTGGGAGCTTTGGCCTATACACCAATTCATACTATATTGGTGTATATAGGAAGGGGGCTCGGATCATGGGGCGAACGAATATCGAGATTGACGACGGACTGGTCGAAAAAGCGATGCGGTTGACCGGCGCACGGACGAAACGTGAAGTTGTGGACCTTGCACTGCGGCGTCTGGTGGAGAAAGGACAATTGTACAGGTCGATCCGCCGTCTTCGGGGTCGGCTCACCTGGGAAGGGGGCATCGATGTTTCGCGATCATCGCGCACCGTTCGAAAGTGATTGTCGTCGATTCCAACACCTGGGCAGATTTTTTCAATGGAACCCAGACGCCTCACGTAGAACGCCTCGAACTGGCGCTTCAGAAGGAGGAGGACATTGCCGTTCTTCCGGTAGTCATCACGGAGGTTCTCCAGGGATTTCGTTCCGACTCTGGGTTCCGACAGGCGGAGCGCGTTCTCACCGCACTGCCGGTCATTAGTCCCGATGTGGCTTGCCATGTGCGCGCGGCACGCCTGTTCCGTCGATTGAGGGCGAAAGGTACTACGGTGCGCGGAGCGGTCGACTGCATGATCGCCCAGACGTGTCTCGATGCCGGAGCCCTGCTGTTGAGTCCCGATGGGGACTTCGCAAAGATCGCTCGCCACACATCGCTCCGTTTGTGGGAAGCTCGGGGCCGCTGACGACTGAGGGGGTCCGGCTGCAAGACAGGCACGCCAGGTATCTGGGCCTGTGAGCCACCCATCCACATCCGGGAGGCCGCCAATATGATGAGATGGAAAAGATGGCCATCGCAACCGACAAGGCATCACGGCGATGCCTCTGGCCGTGTGGATATACGCGTCGCGCGCCAGAAGCGCAGTGAGCGTGGTGGCCGTCCCTGGCCACCCGTCAGGCAAGCAATCTCCGGGCTCGTTCCTCATGATTTGAGACTCGTAAAAGCCGCTGCTCGTGTTGGCCGCGAAGCGGGCACTTGATGATTCGGATCTCATCCTTTACCTCTCGCCATCAGTCCAGCAAGGTCTCCACATGTGCGGCAGCGGCGAGGGCATTGCCTTCGACGTTGTAGCCACCCTCCAGGAGCGAGACGAGTCGTCCGTCGGTGTAGTCATCAGCCAGATCCATGGCCGTGCGGGTCATGCGCCTGAACACGTCGTCCGTCAAGTTGAAGCATCCCAGTAGATCGTCCTGGCGGCTGTCGAAGCCGGCCGACACGATGATGAAATCCGGCCGGAACCTGTTCGCCGCAGACAGAAGCTTCGCGTCCCAGTGCCGCAGCATGTCCACATCGCGGGATCCGCAATCCAGGTGAGCGTTGATGTTGAGGCCGGACCCCTCTCCCTCTCCGGTCAGGGACGGGTCGCCGGTTCCAGGGTAGGCCTGCCAGTCGTGGGTGCTGAAAAAAAGCACACTCGGGTCATCGTAGAACGCGTTTTGCGTGCCGTTCCCGTGATGGTAGTCCCAGTCGATGATGAGCACCCGCCGGAAGCCGTGGACCCGCTGGGCATAGCGCGTCGCGACCGCGGCGTTGCTGTAAAAGCAGAAACCCTCCCCGGCACCCGTGTTGTTGGCGTGGTGCCCGGGAGGCCGGCTGGCGCAGAAGGCGTTCTTGACCTGCCCGCGAGCCACCGCGTCCACCGCCCCGAGGGCGCCCGCGACGGCGAGCTCGGCCACTGGACCCGTCACCTCGATGCCGCGAATCGACTCCACGTGCTCGGGCGTGTGATGGGCTCGAATGGCGGACAGGGGATCAGCCGACAGCGAGAGTGGAATCAACTCCTGGTCGAGACCTCGCTCGGCGAACACTTCCATCATCCGGACCAGACGAAGGCCTCGCTCGGGATGCGTCTCACACCGGCGGCGCGGGAGCACGTGATCCAGGTACCGGGCGTCGTAGACCAGCCCCGTGCCTGTGGCCGGCTCCCCGAGGGTTGGAGTCTCCTCGGGGGCGGGGTTTTGTCCCAGGGCGGAGATCCGCCCGAAGTCGGGGATCGCTCCGAGGCCCAGCAGTCCCTTCGAAGCGCCGGAAATGAATTCTCTTCGTGTCGTCACCGTAGCCTCCCATCGCGTGGATCCCAACGTAGCGGCCAACAGCAACAGATGCTACGCGGTCCGCATCATACCATCAGCAATTAGGGGGCAGCAGTAATTAGGGCTCTGCCCCCTGATTACCACACCGGTGGCGTGGGAGTGCTGTTCGGACTCGTCGGTGCCGCGTGGGCGAGTCGGCTCGTCGCCGATTTCTTCCTTTTACCCGGACTTCAGCGAACAGAAAATCGCGGACTGCGAGCCCAAACCTAGGAGCCCTTCTGCCGTACGGGCTCCTAGCCGACCCGTTGCCGGTTCTTCCGAAACTCCTCTCACGTAGCCTAACGGGAAACAGTAGCCGCCAACGTCGAAGGCGTCCTTAACAAGGACTTTACGTTCTTCGACACTATAGTGCTGGCGTAGCGCGCAAGGTTTTGTTCAACATGTATGTATGACGGAGTTCAACAGCTGGATGAATGACCAGATTGCTTGACGTACCTCGGATCTCAAGGAGCGAATGCCGATGAAATCGATCGTCCTGTTCTTGACTTTGATGCTGATGACTGAAAGTGTGCCAATCTTAGTTGGAAATTGAAACGGCTCCAAACCCTATGGTTTGATGGTATTGGAAGAAACAACATCAAGCCTGTAAGAGAAAGGAGCCGAGATGAGCAGTCTGTTACGTTCGGTGAAGAAACGCAAGAAGTCGCGTGTGCTGGGTGAGGTCGAGGTCCTGAGCCGGGAGGAATACTCGGGACTGGAATTGGACTCGAAGGTGGAGATGATTCGGGCGTTGATCCCACTGGGGTTGATGCACGTGGAGGAGTTGCTCGACGAGGAAGTGAAGGCGTTGGCGGGTGAGCGATACGCGCGAAAGGAGGCGACGTTGAGGGGCCGGCGACACGGGAGTAATCCGGGGACCGTGGGGCTCGGGGGCCAGCGGGTGCCGGTTCGGGTGCCTCGAGTGCGCAGCGTGGCGGGCGGGGAGATTCCGCTTCGGAGCTACGAGGAACTCAGTCCGGATGGCGCGGTGAACGAACTGCTTCTCAGACGTGTGCTTTATGGGATCTCCTGCCGGAACTACGAGTCGGCCGCGGAAGCGATTCCAGGAGCCATCGGATTGTCGAGCTCGACGGTGTCTCGAGGATTCGTCCAGGCGAGTGGGGCGAAACTTCGGGAGATGCAGGAGCGGGATCTGTCGGCCGAGGACGTGGTGGCGATCTTCCTGGACGGGAAAATGTTTGCCGACGCCACGATGGTTGTGGCCCTGGGCATCACAATTACGGGCGACAAACGCTTCTTAGGCTTCGTGGAGACGAGTACGGAGAACGAGCAGGTACTGACTCCGTTTCTCCGTTCATTGATGGAGCGAGGCCTGGACATCTCTGAAGGCGTGCTGGTGATCGTCGACGGCGGCAAAGGTCTGCGCGCGGCAGTCAAGCGGGCATTCGGTAATCGAGCCCTGGTCCAACGCTGCCAATGGCACAAACGCGAGAACGTGGTGAGCTACCTGTCGAAGACCGAGCAAGCCGCGTGGCGCAAGCGGCTTCAGCGTGCGTACCAGCGCCCGGAGTACAACGAAGCCCGGGCGGCCCTCGAACAGCTCCATGGAGAGCTCGAGGAGCGAAACCAATCGGCCGCTACGAGCCTTGAGGAAGGCCTGGAGGAGACCCTCACGTTGCATCGACTCGGCGTGTACGGGGTCCTGGGCCGTTCGTTCAAGACGACGAATTGCTTGGAATCGGTCAATGCCCTCGTCGAGGAAAGGTGCGCGAAGGTCGATCATTGGAAGAACTCGAGCCAGCGGCAGCGCTGGTTGGCGACGGCGCTCATCGACATCGAACCACGCTTGAGGAAGGTGATCGGCTACCGTCATCTTCCAAAGCTCCGCGAAGCCCTCAGGCGGGAGCTGAAGATTGAGGCGAAGACGTCGACGAGATCGAAGAAGAAGGTTGCGTGACCAATCGTGAGCCGTGGAGAGTTTCAACTAAGAATGGGATTGACTCCTGATGACTCCGGCGGCGGCCGAACAACTGCCCGCGGATGGTTCTCTTGAGGGATTCGTCATCCGCATCGGGATCGCCGATCCCGTGCCGCGGGCCGAGGTGGTCTTGACGAGTGAGAGAGGCCCATCGATAACACTCAGCACAACAACGGACGGGGGAGGCCGGTACCGCTTCGAGAGCGTGCCTGCTGGAACGTACAGGCTGCGTGTGGCTCGTCAGGGTTTCGTTGCCGCCGAGTTCGGCCAGCGTGGTCCAACGAGCCCGGGAACGCCGATCACCGTCGGCCCGGGTCAGGAACTCGAAGATGTGTTGATCCAGCTGACGCCCACGGGAGCCATCGCGGGGCGGGTCTACGATCGATACGACGACCCCGTAGTGAAGGCGCGCGTGGAGGCGCTGAGGTACACGTTCCAGGACGGAAGACGCGTCCTGACCGTCGTCGGAAGCGCAGAAACCAACGACCTGGGCGAGTACCGGCTGTACTGGATGCAACCGGGCCAGTACGTGGTCCGGGCCATGCCTACATCAAGTTCGGGACTCAAAGGTTCGGTGCTCGCCACCCGCGCGACTGCGTTGCTGGGGGACATGATGGTGGTCCGTGGCAACTCCGGTGGCAGCGCGTACCGACTGTCGGCGGGCATGCCGGGAACCCCGATGGGTGACCCGGACTCGGACGAGACCTACGTCCCGGTCTACTACCCAGGGTCGACAGATCCGGCGACAGCCGCGCCGATCGACCTGAGGCCCGGGGCAAACTACACGGGCGTGGACCTGCTGGTTACGGAAACGCGGACCGTTTCCGTCCGTGGGCGCGTTATCAACGGCGCCACCGGCGGGAGTTCGGGCATTTCGGTAACGCTGCTGCCTCGACAATCGATCGTGGGCGGACCCCAGAAAGGACTCCAGGCAACGGTCTCCGAGACCGGCGAGTTCGAGGTCCGTCGCGTCGTCCCGGGGTCTTACGATCTCGTCGCCAGTCTCGGAAGCCAGACCTACGTGTCGGTGGGCGCGAGCGGACAGACATCAGTCAAGGAAGTGATGATCTTCCGAAGTATAACGCCACGACCCGAAACGGGCAGGCTTCCGGAGGATCGACGCACCGACCGGCTTAGAGGTGTGGTGCGGATCGACGTTGGGAACGCCGACGTTCGGAACATCACTGTCGCCCTCCAGGCCGGGGTCGACATCACAGGCCGCGTGAGCATCGATCAAGGGCCCCTTGCTGAAGGGGATCCGGACGCGGGTCGCATTCGCGTACTTCTCAGACCGGTTCCGTTGATTCCGCAGCTGACCCCGGTTCCTCCCCGGACCGACCCGGCCGGGACGTTCACCGTTGCCGGAGTCATACCTTTTGAGTACCGCGTGCAGGTTACAGGCCTCGGCAAGAATCACTATGCTCGGTCGGCTCGTCTCGGAGAAGCAGACGTCCTCAATTCCCTGCTTCGTCTGGACGGTCCGCCCCGAGGGGCGATGGAGGTCGTTATCGGGACGGACCCCGGGACCCTCGACGCCATCGTACGCGACGACCGTCAGAACCTCGTTCCCGGCGTCCGGGTGGTTCTGGTCCCGGATCGGGGACGGCGCCTGCGGTCCGACCTGTTTCGTGCCGCTACCGCGGATGCAGATGGCCGGGTTCACATGGAGGGCATCCCGCCGGGTGACTACACGCTGTTCGCCTGGGAGGAGGTTGAAGAGGGTGCCTGGCAGGACCCGAATTTCCTGAGCATCTATGAGCCGCTGGGAAGGGCGGTTCGGATTGGGGCGAACGGCAGGGAGAGCGTCGAACTGGGGTTGATTCCTTACAGGTAGCGCGGTGTTGCTGGCGCTTGGGCCGCCGTCCGGCCCAGCCCAAGATGACCTTTGATGGACAGAACACTCAGTGATTTACCAGGACCGTCCTACGGTTGTCCTGGTTTTTATTGTGGGCCGATTTGCTGGGATTCGAAGCGAACAGATGCGATGACAGCCCTGCCAAGGTCCCGGTGCTCGGGGCTGGCGAACCGCACGACCATGGTGAAGCGGTTTTGATCGACAACGATGGGTACATGCACTGCGACGAGATCTTCGGTTTCAATGAACCTTGCAGGTCTCCCGTCTAGAGTATCGTTGCTCGAACTCACCAACTGGTCGTCGTACTCGGTCAGCGGGCTTGAATACCAGCCATAGTCGTAGAGGATCTCGATGCGTTCGTCGCTCAAGGTAGCGGCGAGAGAGTCCACTGCCTGCGCGTCTTGTTCACGGACGCTATCGGGCGCCGAGAAGGAAAATGCGCGATCGACTTCGATGAGGCGCCATCCTTCTGGGATTTCCTGACCACTAGCCGTGGTGCAGCTAGACACCAGTCCACCGACGCATAAGAGCACGGATACTATGCGCAGCCGGAATCGATACATTCTGAGCCTCCCTGATTCTGGACTTTCTACAAGTAACCCCATCGGCACCGGATTGATAGCCTGGCCTTCCAGGTGTTTCGCGTTCATCGACCGTTTGCATCGTTCTTGATTACCCAACCAAGAACTCCAACTGGCTCCATTGATCAGACCATCCAGCCCATTGCCCATGCTGTAACCGGAGTTACATTCTGACCGGGCCGATTTTGACTATCGTTACATATAGGAGGCCGCATCCACGGCATGAGCCTGGCTCTGACACGATTGCAATTACCATCTTCATTGATCGGAGGCACTGCCGCATTCCTGAAGTGGCTTGCCAGGATCATCGTTACTTTGACGTTTCTATGGCTGATTTTGTTTGGATATCTTGACGCCACTCTCGGGGAATTCTTCGGTCCACCGAATTGGACTGCGATTCTGTTAGTGGCGGTTGCCGGATGGTTGATCGCTTTTGTCCTCAGTTCCGTGGCGAAACGAATCTTGATCGCAGATCAATCTGCAGGCCGCGCCCCTCACATCAATACCAGGTCCTGACAATTTCTTCGGAAGTTGACCCCAGGTGCGCATGACTGCAGCCAGGGAGTTGCCCATTATTCTTTTGGGTCTTCCGCAGAATTTGTGGGTAAAACCGTCTTCCATCGCCGCTTGAGGAGACCACGGTGCTCGCCAAGCCTCAAGGCTTCCCTCGCAAGCTCGGCGGCTGCGCCGGCCTTGACCCTCGGCTGCGCTCCGCGGTGTCGGCTGGTGTGGGCGATGGGGAACGGGGCCTCCGGCGGGGGCTCCGGGCACCGGGTGTAGGCGTCCGACCGAAGTGGGTACTGGAATATTCGCCGTCGAACAAAAGAATAAGGCACTTTGTTTCAATTACTTATGTGCGCACAGGCCTTTGGACTGCCCACAAATTCTGCGGAGGAGGCATTCTTTTGAGTGACT
This sequence comes from Terriglobia bacterium, assembly GCA_965262425.1. GTDB lineage: Bacteria > Acidobacteriota > Terriglobia > 20CM-2-55-15 > 20CM-2-55-15 > CAZOZZ01. The sequence goes on from OZ253536.1 coordinate 5,258,496, forward strand.
GTGTGGCTGCTAGCTAGTCGTTCCGGGTAAAGGGAAAGTGTGCCAATCTTAGTTGGAAATTGAAACGGCTCCAAACCCTATGGTTTGATGGTATTGGAAGAAACAACATCAAGCCTGTAAGAGAAAGGAGCCGAGATGAGCAGTCTGTTACGTTCGGTGAAGAAACGCAAGAAGTCGCGTGTGCTGGGTGAGGTCGAGGTCCTGAGCCGGGAGGAATACTCGGGACTGGAATTGGACTCGAAGGTGGAGATGATTCGGGCGTTGATCCCACTGGGGTTGATGCACGTGGAGGAGTTGCTCGACGAGGAAGTGAAGGCGTTGGCGGGTGAGCGATACGCGCGAAAGGAGGCGACGTTGAGGGGCCGGCGACACGGGAGTAATCCGGGGACCGTGGGGCTCGGGGGCCAGCGGGTGCCGGTTCGGGTGCCTCGAGTGCGCAGCGTGGCGGGCGGGGAGATTCCGCTTCGGAGCTACGAGGAACTCAGTCCGGATGGCGCGGTGAACGAACTGCTTCTCAGACGTGTGCTTTATGGGATCTCCTGCCGGAACTACGAGTCGGCCGCGGAAGCGATTCCAGGAGCCATCGGATTGTCGAGCTCGACGGTGTCTCGAGGATTCGTCCAGGCGAGTGGGGCGAAACTTCGGGAGATGCAGGAGCGGGATCTGTCGGCCGAGGACGTGGTGGCGATCTTCCTGGACGGGAAAATGTTTGCCGACGCCACGATGGTTGTGGCCCTGGGCATCACAATTACGGGCGACAAACGCTTCTTAGGCTTCGTGGAGACGAGTACGGAGAACGAGCAGGTACTGACTCCGTTTCTCCGTTCATTGATGGAGCGAGGCCTGGACATCTCTGAAGGCGTGCTGGTGATCGTCGACGGCGGCAAAGGTCTGCGCGCGGCAGTCAAGCGGGCATTCGGTAATCGAGCCCTGGTCCAACGCTGCCAATGGCACAAACGCGAGAACGTGGTGAGCTACCTGTCGAAGACCGAGCAAGCCGCGTGGCGCAAGCGGCTTCAGCGTGCGTACCAGCGCCCGGAGTACAACGAAGCCCGGGCGGCCCTCGAACAGCTCCATGGAGAGCTCGAGGAGCGAAACCAATCGGCCGCTACGAGCCTTGAGGAAGGCCTGGAGGAGACCCTCACGTTGCATCGACTCGGCGTGTACGGGGTCCTGGGCCGTTCGTTCAAGACGACGAATTGCTTGGAATCGGTCAATGCCCTCGTCGAGGAAAGGTGCGCGAAGGTCGATCATTGGAAGAACTCGAGCCAGCGGCAGCGCTGGTTGGCGACGGCGCTCATCGACATCGAACCACGCTTGAGGAAGGTGATCGGCTACCGTCATCTTCCAAAGCTCCGCGAAGCCCTCAGGCGGGAGCTGAAGATTGAGGCGAAGACGTCGACGAGATCGAAGAAGAAGGTTGCGTGACCAATCGTGAGCCGTGGAGAGTTTCAACTAAGAATGGGATTGACTCGGTAAAGGCCTCAGCGCACCTATGGCTGCGAACAGCGTTGAATTTCGGTGATCACGTCTTGTGAACTCCTGCCGTCAAACTGTTCACGGATCACATCAGCGGTGTCAGGGCTCAAGTGGAGAACGTTTTCGTTGATTCGGAAGAGTCCCGTCCAGGACCCGTTGAGGGCATAGCGCGGGATGCCCCTCACATCGGGGAGATCGGTTCGGGCCTCGTCGGCCAGAAAAAGGATGTAGCGCTCTGCCGGCTGCATCAGATGGTACTGAATCGGCAGTTCCGAGTACGAGCCAACTACGCCGCCCTTTTGAGATATGACGACTTGTGGGATCGATTCCGATCCTTTCAACACCCGGCTGACCTCCAATATCGAATCTGTTTCCAGAAAACGGAAAAACGGAAAAGATCCTTCCTGAAGAATCCCTATGCCGGAGAGATTCTTGACGCCCTCTCTCGGAGCCAAGACCGATTGAACATAAGCCTCGGCTATCAATATCGAAGAGTCGCACAGTTCCTCAATCGACCTGGGCAGAAGACCAGGAGCAAGTGGCAGGGAGAAAGTAATACTGTCTGGTGGCGGACCGGCAAGTGGCAGGGCGAAACTAACGCTGTTTGATGGCGAACTGGGGGGAGGCGGCAGTCGGCCACCCTGATTGGGCTCCCTGAAGGCTTCAGCAGGGCGCTGACCGAAAATCTTCCGGTAAACCATGGGTACGTCCGACTGAATTGTCAGTGTATTGCCTTGCAGCGTGCCTTCGAAACCGTCGTCACCCACCTCGACCTTGAAGATGATGCTTGTGCCCTGCTGCAAATAGGTGCCGCGGCCCGAGCTATCACTATCATAGGTGCGACGACTCTCCGTGTAGCGATACCGCGTGGTCCAGATATGGGTACCGTCTGCTTGAAGTCGGACCGAACCGCCCCAAACCTCTTGCCTGGCGCCTCCGCTCTCGGAGACGACTGCCGGGAGCTCCTGAGAGTTCGCGCGAACTAGAAAGTACTCGCCTACAGCGCTAACGGCCTCATTCGGCGTGATCTCTTGTGCAAACGCGCTGTATGTGGGACCCGATAGGGCGGTCAGAAGAAAGCTAATGGACAGAGATCTTGAAAACAACATTTCACCTCCAACCTGTCAGCGACATTGTGAATATCCCAGCGTTGAAGTCGTGTGAACTTCACGTCGGGACCCTCATTCTAACTTCACGGTCATCCTGCGACAGGATACGAGTGGGATCAATGCACTACCCCTCGATTCCTTCTGTACTGCTTCTGAACAGCTATCGAGGGGCCCCTGATGGGCTGCCTCCTTGTGTTCCTAAAAGCCGTGGAGGCAGCGATGTTGAGAATGGATTGGTGAACGCTGAGCGTTTATCGAGAGTAGTCCCACGCAGCTTCCCCAACAACCCGCGCGCCCAGGCACTTGTACGGTTTCCCAAGCATGAGATCGTTTGATTGCGTTCAACTCCAGCCTGTAGTCTCATCTAGGCGTGATTCAGCCCGGCTCGAAACTTGCGCGCTACGAAGTCGTTTCTGCCATCGGAAAGGGTGGAATGGGCGAGGTGTGGAAGCCGAAGCACACGAAGCTCGGTCGTGATGTTGCTATCAAGACGTTGCCTGCCGAGACGTTGTCATTGGGAAGGCGATCTGATAGCCGGATCGAATCAGAGCTACATTGCGACTCTGGTGGAACGTCATACCCGTTACGTGATGTTGGTGAAGGTCGCCAATAGGCAGACGCAGACCGTGATTCCCGCGCTGATCAAACAGTCCAAGAAACTGCCGACCGAGCTGTACAAATCGCTGACCTGGGATCAAGGCAAGGAACTGGCCCATCATCGACGGTTTAGCTTGGCCACCGACATTGATGTGTACTTCTGCGATCCGCACAGCCCATGGCAACGCGGTTCCAATGAGAATACCAATGGCTTGCTCCGACAGTACTTCCCAAAGGGACCGACTTATCGGTGCACTCGCAGGCTCATCTAAGCAAGGTGGCGCGTCAGCTCAACGAACGGCCACGTAAAACGTTGGGGTTCGAAACTCCGGCAGAACGATTTAACGCTTGTGTTGCGTCGACCAGTTGAGCCCGCCCGTCATCACGTACATGTGGAAAAGACCGGCCGTCGCCTCGGTCCGATTACAGGCAGATGGAAGAGTAGGCGCTTAACCAACCGGGCGGTCGTTTGATTGACCCCAACTCCCGCCTTTCGTATCATCTACGGAGTTTTTCACCGATCGCTCCAAGACACCTAAATGATGCAACCTGGCACGCAGCTTGGCCACTACGAGATCGTCTCCGCTCGGCAAGGGTGGCATGGGCGAGGTGTGGCGTGCGCGTGACACGACGCTCGGGATGGAAGTCGCCATCAAGACCCACCGCGCCGTCGCGGCTCATCTGTGGGTATTCACAGTCGCTCGCCGACCGGCAGTTCTCCGCGTATTGCATCCAACGCGCAGAGGTTGTCGAATTACTGAAGCCCCAGTTCTACGGCCAGCGTCTCTACGAATGCAGGAGAAGCAAGTTGGTAATACAGAACGCCTCTGGACTTCAGCGTTCGATGCGCCAATGCGTCGCAGACAGCAAGGTCTACAGCGCCCAATGACGGAGGGTTGTCCTCTCGAAACGCCATGTCTATCAACTCGTGTCGCGTTCCGACTACTGGTGCGAACACGGCTCTGGCAGTCTCCACGAAGATTGGACTGACCGAGACGACCGCGATGACGGACGACTTCTTGAGAGCCGAAATCTTTTGAACTATGTCGTCTGCACTGGAAAGTTTGAGAGTGAGCAGCGGATTCAGTTCTGGCAGTGCGTTCCGGATCCACCTGACCGAGCCCGGTGCGCAAACGACCACAGCCCCTACCGCTAGTCCCGGGTTGGCAACCAATTCGTCGGGCGAGCAGGTTTGTATTGGACACGTGAGCGAGCGTTCTAATTCGTCGTCGAGAATTTGCCTCAGCCCAGCGTCCGCACTAACGACCAGGACTTGCTCGGGCGGTTCCTGAAGAAGTCTATCCTGGACACGTAGGCGGAGTTGCTGCGCCGTATGTCCGCGTCGTCTGGCCGTCGATATGAAGTCGTCGATCAGCTCGTCGAGCCCCTCGATTCGGGACGACCGTTCCGCTTTGCTGAGGTCCGCCACAACCATCTTTGCCCCAAGACGTGAATCGACCCAACCCCTCTCTTTCAGAATCTTGTACGCATTTCCAGCAGTGTTTCGGGTCTTCCGCAGAATTTGTGGGTAAAACCGTCTTCCATCGCCGCTTGAGGAGTGAGGTGCTCCCCAAAATTCGGACAGGTCGCTAAGGTGTAAAATCGCTGCCTCGGGAGAGGCAGATGAAGAAGAGACAGAGGAAGCAGTACAGCGCCGATCTGAAGGCGAAGATCGCGGTGGAGGCGGTGAAGGGACAGCGAACGATCCAGGAGATCGCCTCCAACTACGGGGTCCACCCGAATATGGTGACAAAGTGGAAGAAGCAGTTGCTCGATGGCGCATCGGAGATCTTCTCGAACGGGAAGACACAATCGATGGAAGCCGATGAAGAAGTCCGGACCGAACTTTACCAAGAGATCGGAAAGTTGCACGTCGAGGTGGATTGGTTGAAAAAAAAGTCCGGACTTTCACGTTAGGACAACGACGGCCATGGATCGAATCAAGCGACAAGAAACTGAGCATCACCGAGCAGTGCCGGTTGGCGGGAGTGTCCCGGTCGGGACTCTACTACACGCCTGTTGGCGAGAGCGCCGAGAACCTGGAGTTGATGCGTCTGTTGGACGAGCAGTACACACGGACGCCGTTCTACGGCGTGCGGCGGATGACTCACTGGCTGGAGAATCAAGGTCACCGGGTCAATGCGAAACGAGTACGACGGCTCATGCGGCAGATGGGACTGGAAGCGATCTATCCCAAACCGCGGTTGTCGACGCCGGCACCGGGACATCGGATCTATCCGTACCAGCTACGGGGGCTGAGGATCGATCGCCCAGACATGGTGTGGGCCACCGATATCACGTATATCCGTCTGCGGCAGGGGTTTATCTATCTGGTGGCGATCATGGACTGGTACAGCCGGTATGTGCTGGCCTGGGAGGTTTCAGTATCGATGGACAGCGCTTTCTGCGTGTCGGCATTGGACTGGGCCCTGAGGCATGCGCAACCGGAGATCTTCAACTCGGATCAGGGTTCTCAGTTCACCAGCGATGCGTTTACGAGCCGACTCGAAGGCGAGGGCATCCGGATCAGCATGGACGGCCGGGGCCGGTTCCTGGACAACATTTTCGTCGAACGTCTATGGCGAACGGTGAAGTACGAGGAAGTGTACCTGAAGGACTACATGAGCGTTCCCGAGGCGGTCTCGAACCTGACTGTCTATTTCAGATTTTACAATCAGGAACGCGGTCATCAGGTATTCGACTATCAGACACCCGAGGCGATGTACTTTCAAAGTACGAGGAGTACGGCATCGGTCAAGAAAGCAGCCATACTCCAGGTTGCCCCAGACGGCGAACGCCGTTGACAGGCGATCCTGGCGCGATCTTTTCTCTGGAAGTGTTTATCGGAGGCGAAAAGAAAGAAAAGAGAACCAAAAAAGAAAGAAAGCTGCAGCCTGTGGAAACTGCCGCCGCTGATGGAAATCCTCAAAAAGGATTTCCACAACGGCTTGAAAACAGCCTCGGAGACTCGGCTTTTTCACAGTTCCCACAGGCTCGGCGACGGGTAAAACATCAACCCATTTCAACGGCAGCGATCCACCTTAAGATCCGGGATTTTCTGTCCGAAGAATGGGGAGCCCCTCAGAGACCACGGTGCTCGCCAAGCCTCAAGGCTTCCCTCGCAAGCTCGGCGGCTGCGCCGGCCTTGACCCTCGGCTGCGCTCCGCGGTGTCGGCTGGTGTGGGCGATGGGGAACGGGGCCTCCGGCGGGGGCTCCGGGCACCGGGTGTAGGCGTCCGACCGAAGTGGGTACTGGAATATTCGCCGTCGAACAAAAAAATAAGGTACTTTGTTTCAATTACTTATGTGCGCACAGGCCTTTGGACTGCCCACAAATTCTGCGGAGGAGGCAGTGTTTCTATGGATGCCATAACGCTGTGCCAATTCACGGCTGCTGGGCAAAAGCTCCCCGCCGCGAAGCTCGCCGGAAGCGATCAGGAACTCGATTTGCCCGACAAGCTGGTCCACAAGTGGAACGGGAGAGCTCTTCTGAAGGTGGATCTTCATAGTTGTTGGCCGGTGTGGGGCCAGGGCCGGATTGTACTGCTCAACTGCATTGTGCCACTACGGAAACTGGCACAGGCAATGGTGACTCACGAAGGTCGTGGAACTATCGTCGATCAAGAGTTGAAGAAGTTCACACAGTGAACGCACGGTTGAGTCGTGGTTCCTTGTTCCAGTTTCGCCACCCAGGCCGCCATCGGGATCGGGTTCGTCTTGCTGGTCGTGACCGCCTTTGACGGGATCGCGGTCGATTTCGGTTTGTCGATCGGAAGGAGCGGCTCAGTGCCTCACACAGATTACTTTTCCGAAGACTATCGGACTGCCCGTGACCGCTTTCGTCTCACAGTAGCGAAAGTGGGTGGCCGTCTCGAATCGCTGCCGCTCACAGCGAAGGGTCCCGATGAAGACGATTTAACCATCGATATCGGCTGGTTTGGAGCGGAACGTCCCAGTCGGGTGCTGCTTCACTCTTCCGGCTTGCACGGTGTCGAAGCTTTCGCCGGATCCGCGATCCAGTTGCAGCAGATCGAACACCTCCCAGCAATTGCAGAGGGAACAGCGGTTGTGTTTGTCCATGTGCTCAACCCCTACGGTATGGCCTGGCTCCGACGGTGCAACGAGAACAACGTGGATTTGAACAGAAATTTTCTCGCAGACGGCGAAAAGTACGCAGGGCGTCCCGAAGGTTACGATGAACTCTACGACTTTCTGAACCCGTCGCGGCTGCGATCGATTGATCTCTGTTCCCTCCACGCCGGATGGCTTGTCCTTCGACACGGAATGCCGACCCTCAAAAAGGCGACTGTCGCTGGGCAATATGACTACCCAGAAGGACTGTTCTTCGGGGGCAAAGAACTCCAGCAGGGTGCTGAGCTCTATCAGGGCTTTCTCAGACGGAGACTCGGAACAGCCGAAGAAGTGCTTGCGATCGACGTTCACACCGGGTTGGGCCCATTTGGTGAAGACACGGTGCTCGTGTCGGAAGCGGATTACGACCGATTTCATAAGTTGACAAGGGATCGAGTCGAGCCGCCCAGCGAGGATGAAGGGAACGTGGCATATCGCATCAGAGGCGGACTTCACGAAATGGTTCCTCTTGTTCTGAATGGGGCCAGAGTGACGTTCATCGGTCAAGAGTTCGGCACGTACAGTCCGATCCGTGTACTCGGAGCGCTGAGAAAAGAGAATGTCTCTTATCGCAACGGCCAGCGGGATGCAGGCGGCCCGTATAAGGAAGCTCTCAAGATCGCGTTCTATCCGAACGATTTGCAATGGGAGAAAAATGTGTTGCTTAGAGGGCGGAGGCTATTTGAACAAGTTATCGGATTGCTCGCCGAGGACGAGCATCCGTCTTTAAGCCAAAGAACGGGGGCTCCGAATGTTGCGAATCTTACCTAACGAATATCGAAACCGTCTTGAAGCTCTGCAATCCAGAGTTCGCCAGGCGGAATTGGATGTCTTTGTCGTCTCATCGTCGGACAGCCTGTATTACTTGACTGGGGCAAGTTTCGAACCCCTGGAGCGTCCATTCTTTCTTCTCGTTTGGCCCTCAGATCCGCCTCGCTTGATTGTCCCCAAGCTCGAAGAACTCCACATAAGGGAAGACAGCCGTCTCCCTGTCGCCGGTATTGACACGTACTGGGACTACCCTTCTCCAGCTCCCCGACGCTGGGTAGACCGGCTCGAAGCCCGATTAGGCGATGCCCAGCAAGTAGGTATTGAACCCACGCTTCCTCAGGAGATCGCCGAGCAACTGGATGCTTACACGAAGCGCATGATGCCCTTGGTCGAAGACCTGAGGCTTGTGAAGTCCACGACAGAGATCGAGATGATTCGAAGAGCCGCTCAATACGCCGACTTCGCGGTAGAGCGTTTGTTGAGCGCTTCTTACTTTGGGGCAACAGTAGCCGAAGGATTTGCCGAGACACGGACCGTCACCTCTCGCATCGTTCGCGAGGTGGATGACTGGCAACCGCTGGCCACGAAAGTGACGATGGCAACGTGGGCGGCACCTCGGAGCGCAATGCCACATTCAATCCCGGCCCTCGCTGACCAGCTTTGTGAAGGACCGCATGTTGCGTTGGCGCTCACCCGGGTAAACGGATATGCCGCCGAGTGCGAACGAACCTATTTCACCGCGACGCCATCGGCCAAAATGCACCAGATGTTCGAGGCAATGACGGAGGCACGCAAGATCGCCTTTCGGATGATCCGTCCAGGCTTGCCGTGCGCTGAACTCGATGCTGCGCTGAACGAGTATCTTCGACAGGAGGGACACGGTGACGAGGACCTGAGCCTCCACCGCACGGGACACGGATTCGGCCTGGGAAATCACGAGCCTCCCTGGATCGCAGAGGGTAGCCTGGACCGACTGGCGGAAAACATGGTCATAAGCGTCGAGCCCGGCATCTATTTGGAAGGATTCGGTGGCGTGCGGCATTCCGACACCGTGCGGGTTACCAAGAATGGTTACGAGTTGCTCACGAAGCATCCCGCGAACCTGGACCGGCTTGTGATCCGGGGATGGAAACCCCACGCTCGCCTCAAAGGGAAGCTCGTGTCCAGAGCATTGCAGCTTGGACGGCGGGGTGCAGCCTGAGCTTGTGCGGGGTCTCTACGTCGATCAACTATGAGTTGTGGACACTCGCGTCGGCCCGAACCGAACATCGTCAACAATGCGGGTTCAGCAGGGGGATCATGCTTAGAAACACTTCCCGAGGACCTCAAAACAACGTCTTCGAAGATCCACATGACTGTATAGCTTGCTAGCGTTGATGTGAAGAAAACGAGCCATCGCATCCGGTCTTTCGAATGGCACCGGTCCGGTTATGCGGTTAGAACTAAGCCGCAGGCGCTCGGACGCTACATGTGTGATATTGTGCAGTTGATTCGAGGATGAAAGTGTTTGCCACTCAGGGAAAATGTTGCTGGACTGATGGATCGCGCTTTGAAGGTAAATCCTCATTAGAAAAGGGTTAAAATTGAAAACCCATAGGGGTTGGCCCGCATCCTCCTAAACCCGCCTGCGGCTCACTTCAAACCGTTCTATCCGACATGCCCCGGAATCATTTTATTTTGCTGTCGGTGCCGGACCATCTCCGATAGAAACCTAGCGTTATACGACCATGTGACTGTTTGATTCCTGTTAACCCCCTTATGTAGTTTCATGTACGGGTGATTCAGCCCGGTTCCAAGCTCTCACGCTATGAAGTCGTTTCTGCCCTCGGCAAGGGTGGCATGGGTGAGGTGTGGCGTGCGCGAGACTCCAAGCTCGGGCGTGAAGTCGCTATCAAGACTCTGCCCGAAGAGTTTGCCAAGGACGAAGAACGACTGGCCCGGTTTGAACGTGAAGCGAAGCTGCTGGCATCGTTAAACCACCCGAACATCGCCACGATCCACGGCCTCGAAGAAGACAACGGCACACGCTTCCTGGTCCTCGAACTCGTCGAAGGCGACACCCTGGCCGACCGGCTCAAGCGTGGTGCGATCCCTGTCGAAGAGTCCCTCAAACTCGCGCTCCAGATTGCTGAAGCCTTCGAAGCAGCGCACGAAAAGGGTGTAATTCACCGGGATCTCAAACCCGCCAACATCAAGGTCACTCCCGAGGGCAAGGTGAAGGTGCTGGACTTCGGATTGGCGAAGGCGTTCGCAGGGGATGGGCCAGATGTGAACCTGTCTCAGTCACCGACCTTGAGCATGCAGGCAACGCAGCAGGGCGTGATTCTCGGGACTGCGGCGTACATGAGCCCAGAGCAGGCACGTGGGCAGGAAGTCGATAAGCGGGCCGACATCTGGGCGTTCGGTGTGGTGCTGTTCGAGATGCTCACGGGACGGGGAACGTTCGACGGAGGCACGGTTTCGGATGTGTTGGCAGGTGTCCTGGCGAAGGAACCACAATGGAACACGCTGCCACTCAACTTGCATCCCAGAATCAGGTTGCTTCTCGAACGCTGTGTGGAGAAGGATTCCAAAGACCGATACGGTGATATCTCCGACGCCCGAGTGGATGTTCAGAAAGTGCTGGCCGATGCCGGTGGCGTGATAGTCGAGCCGGTTGCCGACCTTGATCAGGCACCGCCGAGACCGATGCTGAGGTGGATCGTGGCGACCGCTGTGCTCAGCGTGTTCGTCGCGAGCCTCGCCGTCTGGGGGTGGCTGCGTCCGGGGACTCCCGGCGTGACACGCCTGACGGTGATGGTCCCGGACGGGACCTACATGGATTCTCTTCGTCCCGTCCTCTCGCCCGACGGCCGCATGCTGGCCTTCATGGCCGCCGTCGACGGACCGACAATCAATTTTTTCTTTCACATTCGCCTCCCGCCGAAGTAAAGAAGCGTTAGGCGTCCTGATTAACGTACAAAGAGAACAATTAACGACCAGTTCAGAACGAATTGGAGACAAGTATGGATGTCAATGCAGATCTGGATCTAGTCAAGTCAGACCTCGACCAACGGATTAATCGAACTAACTCTCGCAGACAACGAGATAAGCGCAAGGCCGCGTTTGTTGCTGTCTATACAGGCGTTGTTTCGGCGATCACCACGATTTGTATTGGCATTGTGACGTTTCTGCCTAGCGAGTGGTCCAATCTGTTTGGAATTGCATCTCTTCTCACAAGCACATCACTCACAGTCGTGGCTGCATGGGATGGAATTTTTGGCCACAAGCGCCTTTGGATTAACGCTCAAAGCACCCTGAACGCTTTTAAAGGCCTCAGGTACGACATCAAGCACGTTGAGGCCACATCGGCAAGTGGCGTTCCTCAAGAAACAATCAACGATATCTATCGATCTTATAAGAATATTTTGGAGGAATCGCATCAGAAGTGGATGAATCTCCGAGAATAGTCCGACGGCCGTTCTTACTTGTTCAATCGACCTCGTCTCGGTAATCTCGTTTGGCCATTGAAGGCGGATGACCAGATCGGCCTAGCCGAACCACTTCGACGGCGCGTCAAGAAATCAGTCCGTCCTTGCTCCCGCCGAAGTAGTACTCCCGGCGACCGCAGAGAGACTCCCAACGATGCGTCCAGATGCGTGTTTCTGGTGGCTGTTGGCACTCGCCGCGGCGGTGTCCTTCCCCGGACGCACACCGCCGATCCTGGCAGCCACAGCGGTCGGGGTCCGGGGCAGCATTGACCCATGCGAGGTCGGTTCGGATGCGCTCGAAATCAGGGCGGGTGCGAGGCATGGAGACAAGTATACCGAGGCCGGTTCACTTCTCCGAGTAGGCGGTTATACGACCGGGTGGCTCCGCTGCTGGTCAAACGAGCGTTCCTAAACACAAGGCGACTTATAGTTACTAATCCGCCCGACGCCGCACCTCAATGCAAAGCCTCCAAATTGTTTCTACCCGCTTCAATATTTCGCTTGCCCCCCGGCGTAGACTCAGGGAGTATATAGTTCGATATCGAACTATATAGAGAGTAAGGCATGCCTACGCATTTCAAGGGAAACGCGGCCCACGTTTTGGCGCTGGACACCTTTATCAAGTTTGCCAGGGCCCATGGCACTTTGGTCCAGAATTTGGACCGGTTTTCGGCTTTTGAGGACCTGACACCGACCCAGTTCGGCACCCTGGAGGCCCTGTACCACTTGGGGCCGTCCACACCGAAGGTTCTTAATGAAAAGCTGCTGACCAGCAAGGCTAATATGACCACGGTGCTGGAAAACCTTGAAAAGCAGGGCTACATACGGCGGGAAAAGTCGAAAGCAGACGGCCGCTCGGTGACCATCCACCTGTCGCCGGAGGGCCGAAAGATCATCAAACGTATTTTTCCAAAGCATGCCGTTCGGATTTCAGACTTGTTTGGGGTCTTGACCCCCGTCGAGCAGAAGCAACTTGGAAAACTTTGCAAAAAGCTGGGCCTGGCCCACAGAAGGTAACAGTGTGATCCTGATGGTCCGCGGTTGGAGCGTGGTGTGCTGCGTGGCGTTGTGGTCTGCGGTTCTCTTGCCACCCTCCTGGGCCGGCCAGGCGGTGGCTCCGCCGGCCACCTCGATCGTTGTCGAAGAGCCAGGCACGACAGCTGCCGCGCCCCAAGCCACCCTCGTGCGTGGCGCTGACGGGGCCGTGACACTCCGCGCGGTCCGTCTCACCGATCCCCTCCGCATCGACGGGCAGTTGGATGAAGCGCTCTATATCACCGTACCGTCGATGACAGGCTTCGTGCAGATCGAACCGCAGGAGGGCATGCCCGCGACGGAGCAGACCGAGGTCTGGGTGGCCTACGACCGCGACAACCTCTACGTGTCGTTCCGAGCCTGGGAAAGCCGGCCCGACCTGATCGTGGCGAAGGAAATGCGCCGCGACAACAGTAGCATATGGTCAGGGGACAACAACGTCGCGTTTGTGCTCGACACGTTCTTCGACCGGCGCAACGGCTTCGAGTTTACGATCAATTCGATTGGTGGGCGCCAGGACGCGCAGATGTCGAACGAGCGCAACTGGAACGGCGATTGGAACACCGTGTGGAATGTGCAAACCGGACGATTCGACGGAGGCTGGACCGTTGAAGCGGCCATCCCCTTCAAGTCGCTTCGCTATCGGCCGGGCCAGGACCAGACGTGGGGGTTCAACGCGATGCGGACGAGCCGTTGGAAGAACGAGCTGTCGTTCTTGACCCCGACGCCAAAAGCGATGGGGCAGCGCGGACTGCACCAGGTGTCGCTCGCGGCTCCCCTGACGGGCCTGACCGTGCCCGCCGGATCGCGCAACCTCGAGGTCAAGCCGTACGTGGTTTCGAACGCCAGCACCGCCCGAGGCTCGACCGGGTCGCTCGCCAACGACATTACCGCTGATGTCGGCCTGGACGTGAAGTACGGCGTGACGCAGAATCTCACCTTGGACTTCACCTACAACACCGATTTTGCGCAGGTGGAGGCCGACACGCAGCAGGTGAACCTCACCCGGTTCAGCCTGTTCTTTCCCGAGAAGCGGGAGTTCTTCCTCGAGAACCAGGGCTTGTTCGCCTTTGGAACCGCGTCGCAGGGTCGGGCCGGGGGCCCCGTTCCACTGCTCTTCCATAGCCGACGGATCGGACTGGAGGAGAGCACGGTCGTTCCGATCGACTTCGGCGGCCGTCTCACGGGACGTGTCGGGCGATACAGCATCGGCGTGCTGAACATCAACACAGGTGGAGAGGACGCCACCTCCGCGCAGGCGACGAATTTTTCGGTCGTCCGTCTCAAGCGCGATGTGCTCCGCCGGAGCAGCGTCGGCGTCATGTTCACAGGCCGCAGCCACACTCTGGGTGACGAGGGGCGGAGCCTGGCGTACGGGATCGATGGCACGTTCGCGTTCTTCGACAACCTGGCGATCAACACCTACTGGGCTCAAACGGACGCTCGCGGGCAGTCGACAGACAGCAGCAGCTACCGGGCCCAGCTCGACTACGCGGGGGATCTGTACGGCCTAGCCCTCGAACACCTCGCCGTCGGCGAGCACTTCAACCCGGGTATCGGGTTCGTCCGCCGCAACGACATCCGTCGGAGCTCAGGCACGGCCAGGTACAGTCCGCGTCCGCGACAGAGCGACGTCGTGCGGAAGTACTCGTTTTCGGGCGGCATCGACTATGTCGAGAACGGCAGCGGGCAGCTCGAGACGCGCGAGCGTACGGGGGCGTTCGAGATCGAATTCCAGAACGCCGACAGATTAATTGCCATGTACACCAACTCCTACGAGTTTCTACCCGTGCCATTCAGGATTTCGCGCGGAGTGACGCTTCCGGTCGGGGCCTACGATTTCGACAACATCGGTGTGAGCTATTCTGGATCAACCCTGCGTCGGCTATCAGGCAATGTGTCCGTCGGGCGCGGCACGTTCTACAACGGGCACAAGACAGTGATGGGCGTCAGCGGGAGCCGGGTGAATCTTTCTCCCAGGTTCTCGGTCGAGCCGAGCTACAGCGTGAACTGGGTCGATCTCGAACAGGGGTCGTTCACCACGCAGCTGTTGGGCTCACGCGTCACCTACACGCCGACCGCACTGATGTTCCTCAGCGCGTTCCTGCAGTACAACTCGAAGAGCTCCGCCGTCTCGTCGAACGTGCGCTTCAGGTGGGAGTACCGCCCCGGCAGCGAGCTGATCGTGGTCTACAATGAGGATCGTGACACGATGGCGCGTGGCTTCCCCGACCTCAACAATCGCGCGTTCATCGTCAAGGTCAACCGGCTTCTCCGGTTCTAGGCCGGCCGCTCACTCTGCAATTGTATCGTAGACGGTGGGCGCGCCTATCGGCTTCTTCGCTACGTCCTCCCGACCGCCTTGAAGTCTCATAATTTCTCTGATGAGGAAAGCTGATACCCAGCCAGATCTCTGCTATCTGAAATACGAATAGCCAACGTTGATTCCCCATCAACGCCGCAGTGTTTACCAACGTGAACTTCACATGTCCGTATCTGGACTCCTCTGTCAAGTAGGCGCAACTCTCCTGTTCGATCTTCGACGATGACATTCAGCATGGCTGATGGGACGCTTCGAGGTGAATGGCAGGTCGACTGCATCCGTATCTCCGGCCTCTTAAGTGGAACGCTTTGGTTCCGGGCCATGATGGAATTCGCGCGCGGGGTGCCAACCGGATGGACGGCCTCAAGAGGGCCAGGACATGTGTCGACATTTCCCCGCGCCGGTCTGACCGGTACGCCATCAACTCCAACGTCGTCGCAGCTAGCTGAATAGACTTCTCGACTCTGGGTCAGGCCGCCCGATAGTTGGCCTGATAGTCACAGTCTCGTTTCCAAACCGCCCACACTCTGCGGGCCAGCTTGTTGGCCAGGGCCACGGCCGCTTTGTTGTGTCCTCGCTGTTCGCGAATACGAAGGCCCCATTGCTGTAAGGGCGATGGGGTCTCCGCTTTCGGAGCCCTAAACAACACCGAACGCCCCCCGTGGATGAGTAGCGTCCTCAGATAACGGTCGCCGCGCTTGCTGATCCCACCTAACCGACGCTGATTACCACTGGAATGTTCCCGGGGTGTGAGCCCCAGATAACTGGCAAACTGGCGGGACGATCGAAATCGTTGGATGTCGCCGACAAACCCCACTATGGCCGTAGAGGTTAGCAGCCCGATTCCAGGAATCGAGCGGAGACGCTCCACCGCCGGTGTCTGCTGGGCCAGTGCTTCCAGCTCCCGTTCCACGCTTCGCAAGTGAGCTTCCAGTTCGCGAATCTCGCCACACACCTGGTCCAACATCTCCCGAACCACACTGGGAATCTCGATCTCCGCATCTTCGATCAGCCCCATCACCGCCGGCACCACATTACGAGCTCCCACAGGAATCACGAAGCCAAATTCCCGCAACAACCCCCGCACCATGTTGATTCGTGTGACTCGTGTTCGCATCCATGTCGAACGGATTCGATGCAGTGCTGTCAGTTGCTGTTGGGCGAGGGTCTTGATTGGAACCGGGCGGATGTCCGTGTTGCGATAGGCCTCGAGCAATCCTTTCACATCCGCACGATCGGTCTTGTCGCGCGGCACGTACGGCCTCACATACTGCGGCGAAATCAGAACCACCTCGTGCCCCAGTTCCCGGATCTGCCTTCCCCAGTGATGGGCTGAACCGCAGGCTTCCATCAGCACTGTCGCCGGTTCTCGATTCACAAAGAACGGGAGAAACTTCACCAGACTTAAACGATATGTTTTCTCGACATGTCCGGGTCGATCCGATACCCCGATCTCGAAAACATTCTTTGCCAGATCCACTGCGATCGTCTTATTCTTCATTTGGACTCCTTCTTACACACTGTGTTTAGGCCGCACTTGTGCGAGCCTCTTTATGACTTTGGCACTTTAGATGCCGACGAAGTCAAAGGAGGAGTCCATCTCATCAGGTGGTCGTCAAACCGGTAATGTGCATCGCGGTCGAAAGCTCGCGATTCTCGACGGTTCCGCTTTTCCGTATCAGCGGCACATCCACGCGCGGATTGACCCGGGCATTTGAACAACAGTCAATGGCCTTCCATCCGTGAGTCGTGGTTCATCACGACTTGCTGTGTCCGAACAGTTTGACCCACTTAGTGTCTCCTGCAACCTGTAGTCGATTACCGAGGAGAGGCGCGAGTTAAGGAGGCAGGCAGATGGGTCATGCGCCCGTCGCTGCGGACCCCGGGTTCGGGCCTGCTGCGAAAGATCGCCTCACGGGTGGTCAGAATCGGTTGCAGTCAGGGGTGTGCAGTGAATCAGCGCAAACGATCGGCGATTCCCGCCACGGTTCCAGAAAGTGCTAGAAATCTTGCTCGCGTCGCATCACTTTGCCCCGCAACTTCTCGAGAGAGCGTATCGGCCAACGAATCGAGCTGGGTCGCGGCTGTCTGGTTGCTGCCACCCCCACCGGAGAGCGTATTGTCGGCAAGATCAAGTGCCTGCCTCAATGCTCCTGACTGCTCGCTCGAAATGAGGTTGGCACGTTCAAGCTGGTCGAGGTAGGCGCGTGCGACCACGGGCTCGGCCGGCCAGGTGTATCGACGTTGCGTTTGTGCATTGACGATGGCATCCGGATCCTGGAACGAGGCCGCGGCTATCTCATCTGCGCTCAGATACTCACTGGGCAGCAGGGATAATACATCGAGGCCACGTGCTATTTCAGTTCCATAGATGAGACCACCAAACCAGTATGCGGACCAGTATCCACCCATGACCAGTTTCTCGCCATCAATGGGACCTCGGTCAAAGAAGGCAATTTCGACGGGGTTTGAAGAGTCCGTAAAATCTATAACCGAGATGCCTCCCTGGTACCAGGCCTGAACGAAGATGTCCCGACCGGGAACAGGTATGAGCGAGCCATTGTGGGCCACGCAGTTTTCCTGCTCCGATTGCGGCGCCGACATCTTGTAATGGCTCCGAAACTGGAGTTTGCCGTCAACGATGTCGTAGATGGCATCCGCGCCCCAGTCCTGGGGATCAGAGGCACGGCAACGCGGCCGGCCACCACCGCCCCATTCATCGGTGAAAAGCACCTTGGTCCCATCATTGTTGAAAGTCGCCGAGTGCCAGTATGCGAATCCTGGGTCAATGACCTGATCCAAACGGACTGGATTGACCGGATCGCTGATATCGAGAAGGATCCCGTTACCAGCGCAGGCTCCGGCAGCCAGTCCGATTTCAGGGTAGGTCGTGATGTCGTGGCACTGGTTGGTCAGCCTCGTAGTCTGGGTACCCTCACCGTGATCACCACCTTCCCACAGACCTGCGATGACCCCGGACTCCGGGTCCGAGAAGATGCGGGGACGGTTGACGATGCGCGCCTCTTCGGGACGCGCCAGGGGAATCTGGATCACGTCGATACTGAACAGAGCCGTTTCGGAATCCTCAAATGGTGATTCGTCTGAACAACCCTCAAGCTCTTCACCGGAACGGACCGAACCGGTGCCCGACGCATAGACATAGATGCTTCCATCATTGTCAGGGTCAGTCACGATGGTATGGGTGTGCGATCCTCTGCAGGTTTGCACAGCCCCGACCTGCCTGGGTGCTCGAAAGTCACTGATGTCGAAGATCCGGATTCCCCGGAATCGATCAGCGCTCTCCGGTTCGGCGACGCCCTGCAGGCCACAGTCAAGCCGCCCCCGTGTTTGCTCGACAGAATAGATGAGGAGATTTCCGACGACCGACACATCACCCTGTCCACCAGGGCATACAACAGAATTCACCAGTTCAGGCAAGCCGGGCACCCCGATGTTATAGGCGTTGAAACCGTGATAATTCCCGGCAATAAGCACATCGCCTGCAAAGGCCATGTCACTGTTGGCAAAATTAAGAATGCTGGGCCGCAGCTCTTGGGCTCCATCAGCTCCCGCATCCTCTGCGCTCGATGTTTCGGCTCCCGGTTCCGGCCTGTTCAATGGCAGCCCGCCGGGATTCGAGGGATCGAAGAAGCCGTCCGGCTTGGAAAGAGCAGAAACAAGTTCCATATTCATTAGAGCCTGGCCAGCATCCTCAAAACCTGCGCTCAGGTTGACTCTCGGGTCGGGAGAAAATCCAGTCAGCATGGAGAGCATGCGATCGATTTCACTGCTCTGATCCGATGTGATGTCTGCGGTAAAGGCAAAGAGCACCGAATCCTGGGCCGACCCAGATTGATCCAGAAGATTCTCGACCATGGTCAGGGCGCCTGCATGATGCTTGATCATCAGCTCAAGAAACAGGGAGTCAAATTCGGATCCGTCGCTCTGCTCAAGTTGTTCCAGCTCGTCAACGGTCAACATGCCTGGCATCAAACGAAATCCCGGAGCAAAGTGCGCATCTACGGCGGTTACGGCGAGATTCCGATCACCCAGCCAGCCCTGCATCATGGCTATTTCGTCTTCCTGCGAAAGAGTGATGCGCTGAGACAGGAGCTCCATCGCTTCGCGGTTGGTCCTGGAATCGACAAACACCGTCATCTCCAGAGCCTGTGCATGATGGGAGATCATCCCTTGCATGAAGCGTACGTCGGCTTCGGTAAACTCGATGCTGGCGAGATCGGATGCCTCCTCCACAGAAATCTCCCGGCTTGGCTGCCCCGGAATGCCAGGCTGAATGATTGGTGCCTGTGCAATGCTTCCAGTAACCCCCAACAGAATCAGGGCAACAATGCCTACCGTGTACGTGCTCAGACGAGGGACGAATGACGAGGACTTGGTCATGATTATCTCTCCAGCAGAAGTATTCATTGCGAACTTGCTAGAAGACCGGCTGGGCCTTCGATTTTTAGTTTCAGAAAGAATAAAAGAGATTTAGAGTTCATGCCACCCTGAAATACCTGAAGTTCTCCCTTATCTCATTGGGGCGGACAACGCCGGCGGCGAACGTGACCGTATTCGAAGGGGGCGCGCAACATCTCTGTGTCGACTGGGAAGCCTTCCGTCGAACGGAAAAACGCCATTTCATCAAGTATCACGACTCTCGCACGAATTCCACGGACGGCCGCCGGGCGGCACGGATAGATAGCCAAGACCGCGTTGTTTTGAAGTGTCAGCGTAGCTTTCAACGAAGACGACACAAGACCCTGGAGCTCACGGCGATGGCTCAATCCACGGCCGAGCAGATTCCGGTTGTCGATCCGGAACCTCGTCCAAGAGCCAGTCGCCGACCCATACAGGGTAGCGAGAAACACCAGCCACAGTCGCCACGTGCCGAAGTCACGGAAGGTAGGCAATGCGCCCAGGGCGCGATCGTTTCGCCTGGCGACTGTCCCGGCTGGAGAGTGAATTTTGAAAATGGGAGCACTGTCACCATTTATTTAGGGAGCCTGCCAGGGACCCCGCTGGATGAGCTGACCGCTACCGGCTTCCGCGGTGATGCGGCCGTCCTGGTAGACGATCTCGCCCCGGCGGATCGTCATCGTCGGCCAACCGGTCACGTCGCGACCCGAATAGGTCGAATAACCAGACTTCGATAACATGTCTTCATCCCGAACGGTCCGGGTCTCGTTCGGGTCCCAAAGAACGAGGTCGGCGTCGGAACCGATAGCGATCGTTCCCTTTCGAGGAAAGAGGCCGAACAGCTTGGCTGGATTCGTCGACGTCACCGCGACAAATCGTTCCGCCGAAATGCGTCCCGTCACCACGCCTTCGGAGAACAACATCGGCCGAATCAGCTGCAGGTTGCTCATGCCGGCGTTGTGGTCGGCAATGGTTTGGCTCGGGTCGAGTTTTGTTTCCTTCAGGTAAGGGACATGATCGGTTCCGAGGACGTGGACCGTGCCGTTGGCGATGCCGGTCCAGAGGGCGTCCTGGTCGCTTTGTTTCCTGAGCGGAGGTTGACCGATGTAGAGCCCCCGGTCATCACCATCGTAGCGTTCACCGGTCAGATGCAGATAGATCGGGCGTGTCTCGACGAAGACCGGCAGTCCGCGGGCCTGCGCGTCCTGGGCGACGCGGAGGGCGCCCTCCGAAGACATGTGAACGATGTAGATCGGAGATCCGGTCGCCTCGGCCATCCCCACGGCGCGCTGCGTCGCGACCACCTCGCCGACCAGTGGTCGGCTTTCGGGGTAATACTCGAGCGATGTGTGACCGGCAGCCGTCAGTTCTCGAACCGCGAGTGAGAGGATCGGTCCATCCTCGCAGTGCATCATACTCATCACGCCGGCCTCACCGGCCGCGTCCAGCATCGCCAGGTACTCGTCGATGTGTTCTTCAAACGCCGGCCGGTTCATGAAGACTTTGGTACTGGTCTGTCCCAGTTCGGCAAGGGCCTCCATCTCCGCGGCACGGCCTCGCGGGTCGTTGATGGTCGAGTGCACGATGAAGTCGGCGATCCCTTCCGCAGCTACCCTTGCGGCCGCCCGTTCGACCAGCCTGGCGAGAGGTACCCCGTCGCGCGGTGTCAGGAAGTCCGAGACCGTCGTCACGCCGCCCGCAATTGCGGCCGACGAACCGCTCGTGTAGTCGTCGGCGCCGATGCTCAGATGGGAGTGGGGATCGATTCCCCCCGGAATCACGAGCAGACCTTCCGCATCGATTTCCTGGGCGCCGTTCGATGCCGCAAGGTCCTGGCCGATCTCGACGATCGTTTCGCCGCGAACGCGGAGGTCGGCTTCGTAGCGACCTTCAGACGTCACGATCGTCCCGTTGCGGACGATAATCTCAGTGGGTTGTTGTGCCGTCGCGACAACCGTGACCGACAACAGCATGAATGACATTAGAATGCAGAACCTTGCTGGCGAAATCCTCATTGTGCCCCTCCCGACCTCTGCGGTTCGGTTTCAGTTTGTGTATGTCCGCCGAATTTATAACTCAAAGGGGTGGGTCTTCCAGAAAATTCGGAACCCGCTCAATGAAAAGAAAGAGGGGGACATTGCATGCCGACTCATTTCGACAGGATGCCTGTGCCCGATTCGCCGTCACTTTTCGCAAGTTTTCTTCCTTCGGTCTTCAGTTCATCTCACCCACCGTATCCTCCTTGCCCGACCGCCGGAATTCCCACATACTCACACTGCTTGCCTCGCGACACGGCACGTTTCGAATCGACAAATAGAACAGGACACCTCTATGGCTGAAATTGATCCCCTGGAAAAGCACGGCCGTTTTGAGCTTCCCGACATCTACGTAATCCTGTTCAGCTTCATTGTTTTCGTTTCGATTCTGACTTGGATCATTCCCGCCGGCGCATACGAGCGAACCGTCTTACCCAACGGCCGGGAAACTGTTGTGGCCGGTTCCTACCGCGTTATCGAGCAGACCCCCGTCGGGATCATGGATATCGTTACCTCGATTCCGGACGGGCTCACAGACGCATCGAGCATCGTGTTCCTGGTGTTGCTCGTGGGGGGTGCGGTTGGTGTCGTTCGCCGGACCGGCGTCATCGATCTTGGGATCCAGCGCCTTCTGGGGCTCATGGGCTCTCGCGTGGACCTGCTGATCCCGACTCTGATGGGCGGGTTCGCGTTGATCGCGGCGTTCATCGGAACACCGGAGCTGTCCCTGGCCTATCTGCCGATCATCCTCCCCCTGATGCTCCGGCTGGGATACGACACGATGACCGCAACGGCCATGGTGCTGTTGTCGACAACGCTCGGCTTTGCTTTTGGAATCTCGGTGCCGGCAACGATCGGGATCGGGCACATGCTGGCGGAGCTGCCGATGTTCTCCGGCGCGGGATACCGAACCGCCTTCTTTCTGGTGATCCAGGTTTCCTCGGCAGCGTTCGTGTTGCGGTACGCGCGAAGGGTGAAGACCAATCCAGAGACCGCGTTGAACGCGGAAGAAGACGCGAGACTCCGGGAGGAGTTGGGAGACGAGGGCGCCGGGCTCCGGACCTTTGCGCGACGGCAGCAGGTGGCGGGGATCGCGGCGCTAGGCATGTTCGTTGCGTTCGTCGTGGGTGTGCTGACCCTCGGCCTGGGGTTCGAAGAGATTTCCGGGTTGTTCGTCGCGATGGCCATCATCACCTCGCTGATTGCCGGCCACCGACTCAACCAGATCTGCAGCAACTTCAACATCGCGTTCAAGGAGATCCTCGTCGGAGCCCTGATCTGCGGCGTGGCCCGCGGGGTATCGGTGGTGATGGTGCAGGGCAACATCATGGATACCGTGGTCTTTTATATAAGCGGTCTGGTGGGATCGTTGCCGGATACGTTTACTGCGGTGGGCATTCTGCTGACCCAGGCTGTCTTCAACTTCCTAGTGCCTTCCGGCAGCGGCCAAAGTCTGATCACTCTCCCGATTCTCATTCCGCTGGCGGACCTGGTCGGGTTGACGCGTCAGGTCGTCGTGCTCGCGACTCACTGGGGCGATGGCATCACCAATATTGTCTTCCCGACATCCGGCTATTTCATAGCCACACTCGTCATGGGTCGAGTGAGCCTCGGCAGGTGGCTCAAGTTCTATCTTCCGTTTTTCTGGTTTGTCCTGGCGATCGCTGTCGTCGGGTTGATTGTTGCGCAAAATATCGCGCTCGGTCCCTTCTGATCGGTGGTTCGCGATTCTACACAAAGAGGAGGATGCGTTGGCAAACGTGTATAAACTCAAAGTCGAACTGATGACGGCGGAGTCGTTCTCGCTGTACGGAGAAGTCATGGAAGCGAAAGAACGGCCTTCCGCCGAACGCCGGTTCTTTCCCATAGCCTTCGACATCGACGGGAGGACGACGGTGGACGTGATCTGGCAGCCGTACGCAGAACGGACGTTCACCACGCTGGAACGCCACTTCAACGTGACCCAGAGTTTCATCCCCCTGGAAGGATCGCTGGCCGTCGTCGCTGTGGCCCCGCCGACAGACCTGGACAACCGGGAGGCGATTCCCGAACCGGACGATGTGCGCGCCTTCCTGATCGACCCGACCAAGGGCTTCGCCTACAAGACGGGGACCTGGCACTCTCTGAATCGATACATACTCTCTCCACCCGGGGCCAGTTTCATCATTCTGAACGTCGACCCCAATCCGAGCCAGGTGGTCGACTACCGAAAGAAATTCGGGGTCACTTTCGAGGTGGATATCTAAGTCTACCCAAGACCTCAAACTTCGTCTCGGTACACGTCGAGCAGGCCGGAAGACTAATATCAGGAGAAAGACCAACCGATTGAGGCGTACAGGGCTGAAGAAAGTCCCGCCACCTAGGGCTGTGTTCTAGGCCTTCGAGAGTCCAAACTAGAAAGGGCCCCTTAGCCCACCGAGAGCAGCCGCGAACAAAGAGAATAGGAGGTGGTTTTGGTGCCGCGAATCCTGGCCCTAGAGGGCCGCAAACGGCCACAAGCGGCCCTTCAGCAACTTACGCTGGCCCACAAATAAACGATAAAAGACAGACCGCTAGCTATGCTCCGTATCCAATGTCTTGGTGCCCATTGGTTGAGCAAATCTTCAGTCTTCGACTCCGACCGTCCTGCATTCGCATCTAACAGTTGATCATTGATTGGCTTGAGCACGATCAGCGTAAACGGGATGACGAACACCAGAAGTCCAGCTCCGATGATCCAAACAGTATCACCTACCAAATACCACTGAATGAGCCCCGCAATGGTACCGCCAACTGCCAACGTTATTTGCATGGGCGCTGCTAAGTTGTACATCGGAGGAAAAAACTTGGCCGCGACCGGCACTCCTGCTTTCAATGAGGCCGGATGTTGTGCGATAGATATGTAAACCGCTGCCCCAAAGAATGTTCCGCACATAAAAAGCGCGATAATCTCAACGAAAATCATATGTATTTACTCGGTTAGGGAGAGACGAAATAGCAACTCGCAATTTCTGTTCTGGGTCGCTAGCGGCTCCTCAGGACTCTATCACCTCAACGGTCGCTTTCGTGTCGAAAGCTGATATCACCAGCCAGGACCGCAAACCGATTTGCAATAAAACAAAGTGACTGATTGATTGCATCCAACTCCCGCCTTTCGTACTATTCACGCAAGATTCACCTGAACACAGCGACGGAACGCCTGAGAGGCGACCCGCAGTCGATGCCCTGACGGCAGGAAGCCGACTCGGCCGCCACGAAATCGCCGATCAACTCGGTGTGGCCGGTGCGGGAGAGATGTGTCGCATAAGGAAACTAGGGACCACGGGTGTTCCCTCTATTCTGATGAAGTCTGATCGCTGGAAGAAAATCGAATGGATCTACCACGCTGCTCTGGAGCGGAAGGCAGACGAGCGTGCGGCCTTCCTCGATGAGACCTGCCACGATGCCCAACTGCGACGGGAGGTCGAATCGCTGCTCGGCTACGAAACCAAGGCCGAGGGGTTCATCGAGGAACCCGCTCTGGATGTGGTTGCTGAGGGCATGGGGCGACATTCGGCACAGCCGATGATCGGGCGACGCGTCGGGGTTTACGAAATCACTTCTCTCATCGGCAAGGGCGGGATGGGCGAGGTCTACCAGGCCCGGGATACCCGGCTGGACCGTGACGTCGCGATCAAGACACTGCCGGCCGTGTTCAGTTCGGATCCGCAGCTGCTGGCCCGATTCGAGCGGGAAGCCAAGATCCTAGCTTCCCTTAACCACCCGAACATCGCAGTCGTTCACGGCCTTGAAGAATCCGACGGCGACCGCTTCCTGATCCAGGAACTCATCGACGGGGCTACTCTCGCCGACCGGCTCCGGAGAGGGTCGATCCCCGTCGAGGAAGCGTTTCGATTTGCCATCCAGATTGCAGAAGCGCTCGAGGCCTCGCATGCGAAAGGGATCGTTCACCGGGACCTGAAGCCGGCCAACATCCAGATCACATCTGAGAACCGGGTCAAGGTGCTGGATTTTGGCCTGGCGAAAGCCATCCACACAAAAGAAGGCGCCGCACTGTCTACTTTGACAGCGGACCCGGAGCGCAAGCTGTTAGGAACACCGGCGTACATGAGTCCCGAGCAGGCTCGCGGCCGGGAGGTCGACCGACGAACCGATGTCTGGGCCTTCGGATGTGTGCTGTTCGAAATGCTCGCGGGCCGGATGGCGTTCCGCGGAGAGACTCTGTCGGACACGATCGTGCAAGTTCTGGAGCATGAGCCCGACTTGGAAGCGCTGCCCGCATCGACGCCGCCGAAGATTCAAGATCTGCTCCGGAAATGTTTGCGTAAAGACATCAATCGTAGACTCCGTGATATCGGTGATGCACGTCTGGAAATCGCGGATTCTATGACTGCTGCCGCCCCACCTGAACAGCGAGATGTGAATGTTCCCGCGTCGAGACACGTTCTTATTGCGATTGGGTTCCTGGGACTCGCAGCGGTCGCGTTATTAGTAGCTTTGTCACTGGAGTTCTTTGAAGCGGAAGGCCCACCACGACTAGAGGGCATTCGACGGCTGACCAGTTTGCCTGGTAATGAGACTCAGCCGGTCTGGTCGCCGGACACGCAATTCGTCGCTTTCGTTTCTGCGATGTCCGGGAATCGAGACATCTGGATCAAACCGGTAAGCAGCGGTGACCCTATTCGTGTGACCCAACATCCGGCTGACGACTACGATCCGGACTGGTCGCCGGACGGGAAGACCATCGTGTTTCATTCAGATCGCCCGAATGGAGGTTTGTACACGATCCCGGCGTTCCGCGGCCAAGCACGACGCATTGTCGACTTCGGTTACCGCCCTCGCTGGTCACCGGACGGCCAACGGATTCTCTTTCAGTCGCGCCAAGGAGGCGCCGTAACCAACGAAGTCTACGCGGTGACCTATCCGTTCGATGCACCACCACAGAAGTTGCTGGCTTATGAGGAAGGCGGGGAAGCCTATTTGCTCGCAGACTGGTCGCCGGATGGGCGACACCTCGCCTACAACCACCTTAATTCTGGTGGTCCAGGTCTTGCCATTTCGTCGCTGGACGATACTGGCGCCGTGTGGTTTCTTGAGCACAATGGACCAAGAATCACCGGAAGCGCGCCAGTGTGGACTAGCGACGGTAAAGGAATCGTATTTGCTCGAGGAGGCTCGTTGCTGCATGTCCCTCTTGACGACCGATACAGGGTCGCATCTGAGCCTTCCAGGCTGACGACCGGTCCTGGGGACAGCTCTCCTCGCCTCTCTCGCGATGGGAAGCGGCTTGCATACACAATCGCCTCTGGTCGCTACGACATCTGGAAAGTAGAACTCGATCCCGATTCGGGTCAACTCACTGGAGACGCGATACCGGTTGTCACGAATCCCTCAAACGATATGTTTCCGGCTCTCCTGCCAGACAACCGCCATCTTCTCTTCGTCTCCGACCGGGCGAACGCGGGACATCTATATGTTTCAGATCTCGACGGACTAGATGTTCGACTGGTCGACGACAGCCGGGAGTGGCGCCGGGCCTTGTCCGTCTCGCCAGACAGCAGATGGATCGCACTGCTGAATGCAGAACTTGAAACTTACTTGCTTCCCTTCGACCCAGTGACTCTCCAGGCCCTGGGACCGGCGCAGAGCCTTGGTTTGGTTCAAACGATCGCGGGCAACTGGTCACCGGATGGGAAGTACCTTCTCTACACGGGCAGCGATGTCCTGACGACCGGGGGCATTGACGCATTAGATTTAACCGCCGATCAACCTCGGAAGGTATTCTGGCCTTTTGAGCCTGAGTTCGTCGATCAGTACCCGACAAAATCCCACCAGTACTTTTCTCCCGATGGCCAATGGATTGTATTTGGCGCGTCCAAAGATCGCAGCAATCCCTCAATCTTCGTCGTCAAGCCAGGATCGAATGACCCGCAATTCATCTGGCAAGGGGCGGCGTTCTCGAGGTGGGACCCGGCGATGCGACGAATCTATATGTGGTCGGAACGTCCAGATGAAACTCAGGGGAAGTTGGGTTTCGTGGCTTTCGACGCGGTGACCGGACAACCGCTGAGCGACTTTCAACTCGTGGATCTCAAACCCGATCCTCGACCAGGCAGCAGCACGGCATTTTCCGTAAGCCGTGACGGAAGATGGCTGTTCTTTTACTCCGAGGCTGTGGAAGGCGACATTTATGTCGGCGACCTCGTTCCTTCAAATTGAGATCAAAGGGAGATGCGGGTTCGCCCGCGTCGGGAAGGTGCGACATGGCCTCGTCCCACTTCACACTTTGGAACGGCCGAGTGCGCCATCGGGATCAGGTGGAAGCGACTGATATCAGCTGCCCTCTTCAGCAGCTACGGCCCCAGGGCGTCAAGCAGGTGACGGATCTCCTCGCCGACCGCATCGGGGTCCCCAACCGTGTGCTCGACCTCATGGCGGAGCAGGCGCCCAAACCGCTGGCGCAAACGGTGAACGGCGACCTTCACGGCGCTTTCGGTCATGTCCAGTTCTGTGGCCAGAACCCGGTACGCGACTCCTTGATCGGATCCGCTGAGAAAGCCTTTAAGACGGTCAAATCGTTTGGCGTTCCCGTCGCGAATCGCCTCGTCGCTCAACCGGTCCAGGACGTGATCCAGGAGGGTCCGGGCCCAGCGCTGCGTGAAGACTGTTTCGGGCGTGGACTCATCGACAGGCTCGATCCTGCCCCGGCGTTCGGCATCGGTGAAGTCGAGCGAAACGAACCACTGTCCTCCACCGCGTTTCTGAGCCTGCGACCGGTCCCATTCGTTGGCCATGTAGTTCTTGAACGATGAGAGCAGGAAGGTCCGAAACTTTCCGCGCTCACGATCGGCCTGATCGACATAGTGCTTTTCCAACAGCTTGGCGAAGAAGCCTTGCGTGAGGTCTTCGGCATCCTCGCTGCTGTATCCGCGGTACCGCGCATATGCATAAACAGGTGGCCAATAGATCCGGCACAAGGAGTCGAGTGCATCTTCCGAATTTACGCCGGAACCGCCGACAGCGAGCACGAGGCTCCATCGGGTCGTAGGGAAAGACCCACCACGTTCCGGAAGGGTTCCATCTGGTGACTCGCCGGGCAACATGCCCTCCTCTTCTTGACACTATTGAGTCTAGGGGAGCCCGCCTCTAACAAAATATTTATCTCTGGCTGTAACTTCCTCGCTCATTCGCTTTATACCCCGATAGACGCACACCGGTAACCGGTGAAATCGGAGGTACCCAAGAGATGCGGCGCACACTGATACTACTGTCCTTGGCTCTTTTGTTGCTCTCAAACACCGGCTGCTCCTCTCCCTAGAAGCAAACCCTGCTCCAAGACGTTCGGTACGCCGTCCGCAACCTCAGGCGCAGCCCGACCTTCACCTTAGTAGTAGTTCTGTCGCTCGCTCTGGGAATCGGCGCCAACACCACACTGTTCAGCGCGATCAACACGCAGCTGTTGAGGACAATTCCTGCCGCAGATCCCGATGGACTCGTACGCCTGAGGTGGTTCGGCGATAACGATATGATCAATAACAGGAGCTCCTACGGCTACGTGGCCAATGCCCCGGGCGGCGAGCGTGCTCTCGCGACGTTTCGAAACCTGCGCAACGTCGACGTGGGGTTCGACCCGGACAACATCCTGCTGTTTCGCGTCAACCCGGGGTTGATCGGGTACGAGGACGATATGATCGCTTCCCTCTACGATCGGATGAAGGAACGCCTCGGGGTCGTCCCGGCAGTGCGATCGGTGAGCCTATCCGAAAGGGCATTCCTGTCGGGCGGCATAAGGATCAACCGCGTTCACTTCGAGGGACAGGAAGTGGTCGAAGGGCCGTCGGGCGTCGCCCACATGATGATCGTATCGCCAGAGTTCTTCGAGACCATGCAGATTCCGGTTCTCGCCGGCCGCACCTTCGATACCTCAGACGATGCGGATGCTCCACGCGTCGCGATGATCAACGACACCGCGGCACGACAGTTCCACGCGTCGCGATGGAGAGAATCGCCCCTGGGTAGCAGGTTCGGATATGAACCGGAGGAGGCGTCCGAGATCGAGGTCGTCGGTGTGGTTCGCGACGTGAAGTATGCCAACGTGCGGGACGCGGAGCCTCCTACCCTATACCTCCCCTATCTACAGTTCCCCTTCGGTTCCATGATATTCGAACTGCGTACGGCGATGGATCCTCAGGGAATGATTGCCGAGATCCAGGAGGCAGTCCGGGAGATCGATCCGAACTTGCCTGTCATGAACGTCTCGACGCAAGTTGAAGAAATCGAACAGCGGTACTCGCAGGAGCGTTACTTTGCCCAATCCTACTCCTTGTTCGGGGGACTGGCGGTCCTTCTCACCTCGATCGGTCTATTCGGATTGGCTTCGTACAACGTCGTGCGTCGAACTAACGAGATTGGTATTCGTATGGCGCTCGGTGCCCGGGGGCGCGACGTAACCCGAATGGTGCTCGGCGAGTCGTTGAAGCTGGTGCTCCTGGGCGTTGTGATCGGTCTAATAGCCGCGCTGGCCGCCGGCCGATTGGTCGCGAGCCTGCTATTTGGGCTGGCTCCTGCCGACGGGCTCACGATCACGCTGGCCATGCTTGTCATGATCGCCGTCTCGTCGTTCGCGAGCTATCTGCCGGCCCGACGCGCATCGCGGGTCGATCCGATTAAGGCTCTGCGGTACGAGTAGGCAATCCTGCTGTGGCCCCAACCAATGAGCTCCGACTGATCCTGGCCGGACAACCTCAAGAGGTACCTCAATCTGTTTGAGGAAGTAGCCCGCTGGCTCGACGAGCGAAAGACACCGTTACGTTATCGGCGATCTGATCGAAATCGGCGATCTGATCGAAATCGTCAAACGGGCACCGAACCTCCCCTTTGGAGTAGTCGGCGTGGGTGTACTTATAGATGACTTCGACGCTGGCCCCATCCACTCTTCCAACTACGCGTTACACGACCATGTGACTGCAGTTCAGACAGTAGAGTGAGCCAGCAACGTTAAGCCGTCCCACCGGGGTCTGGAAGAATCCCAAAACGACAATTTGTGGAAAGATGTAGATTTTTGGGGTTGAAGCGTCGGTATCTGTATGTTATAATTATATACGACATGCAGTATAAGAGCAAACTGGCGCGATTGAGCCGGTACCGGGCCGCTTTGCGGGAAGCGATCGATGAGTTAGCCGAGTTGATCGAGGTGGGCTATGAACGCAAGCCGATGGTGAAGGGGACCGTGTACGAGTTGGCGCGCAAGTGCGGCAAGGCTGGCTGTGCGTGTACGCGGGGACAGTTGCACCGCTCGATGGTGTTGAGCTGGAGCGAGGAGGGCCGGACCCGGTTGTTGTCGATTCCTGCTGAGCGAGTGAAGGGGTTGCGAGAGAAGAGTGAACGGTATACCCAGTATCGCGCGGCCTGGGCCGAGGTCACCCGAGTACAACGGAGGATTCTGAAGCTGCTGGATCAAATCGAGAAGCTGCGGCGGGAGAAACCCTGATGGGGAGTCCGGCATGACCGTGTTTGAACGCAACGACCGGTTGGTGTGCGACGCGTTCCGGGACGGGGAGTTTGACTCGATCGAGGCGGCCGGAGAGGTCTCCGAGACGGACTTCTTTCGAGCCATCGCGGGCAAGAAGATTCTCGAGAAGTTGGCGGGGAGCTACCCGACCCCATTGAAGAAGCACGACGTACCGGTGTGGGTCTATATCGCCAGCAATGTGGCGATGCGCTTCCACGGGGTGCATCAGTTTCATGCCTATCCCTATGTCGTGCGCAGCGGGGGGATGGTCCAGGCCTTCGGCCCCCAGATGGGGCATCGGGCCATCCACCCGGAGACCGGCGATGTGACCTTGGAGTGTGGGGGGGGCAACGACAAGAACAGCTACGACCGGCAGACCCCCTGTGATCAGGACTATCTGCGGAAGATGGCGCGCAAGACCGACGCGGATCGCCTCCAGGATTGGTTCAACCGCGACGTGGTGGGCATCTTCCGACAGCATCGGGCCTTTGATCGGGAAGGGCTGTTCATCGGGGATGCGACCTATCTGTTCCTACCTGACAACCCGGCCTATGAACACGCCTCCTTGATGCTATTCAACGAGCACAACAAGCCGGTCGACGGTCTAAAACTGACCTCCAAACAGAAACTCCGGTGTCAGTGGCGCCGGTGCTACAAACTGGTGACCCTGATCCACACCAATCGCGCCGGGGACTTCTTCCTATGGGCCGGACTGCGAGTCAGTCAGGGTAAAGATAACGACTTGCCGATACTGTACCGCATGGTCGACGAGTTTGTGGCCTATCATGGCACGGGAATCATCAAGCGGTTGATCCTGGACCGGGGGTTTCTCGATGGCCCCTCCATTGGTCGTTGCAAACAGGATTATGGGATCGACATCCTGATTCCGGCCCGTCGCAACATGGAGATCACCCGCGACGCGATCGATCTGGCTGACGCCCAACCCGGGACGTTCCAATCTTGGACGCCTCCTGCACCGCCGGAGAAACCGGCTCCCCTTCATCGGCCCGCCGCGATTCGCAAACGTGAGCAGGCCCGGCAACGCACCTTAGAGAAACGCCCCGTCGAAAATCCGCCCGATCCGGCCACCACGCGCGTGGGTTCGGAACTGGCCGTGGTCCGGGACCTGGAGTCCTATTCCAACTGTCCGGTCCCGCTCCATGCGGTGATCAACCGTGAACGCTATGCCGATGGGCACACCGATCAGTGGGTGCTCTTGGATACCAAACGCATTGCGGATCCCGCCCAAACCCGCACCGAGTATGCGCTGCGCACCGTGGTTGAAGAGCGCTACCGGCAAACCAAGTGTTTCTCCGGCCTCGCCGAGTTCTCTTCCCGCGCATTCAGTCTCGTGGTCAACCAGGTCGTCTTTGTCCTGCTCACCTACAGCCTGATGCAGTGGTATCTGCGGCGCATCGAACGCCGGAACATGAATCGGAAGACTCGCCCCCGCATCCTCGATGTGCTCCAGCCGACCTTTACCGTCATTCTGATTTACTACCAAAACTACGTCGCCTTCCTCTCTCCGCTCGAGCATCAGGAAATGGTGCTCACACTCAGCGAAACGGCTCGCAAGAAGATTCTTGCCAAGACCCGCCGGCTCCGTCGCGCCCTGGCAAATCAACTGCAGAATCCTCGGCCTCCATAGCGCACCGGGCCCTCGTCATGGATTTCTATCGACCCTGTTTGCCGCATCATCCGGCGGTCGTCGCACTCGTGTCGCTTCTCGAGCCACACCCATCCCTTTCACCATCCTGCAACTCCCTGTTTCCCACGCAAAACTCCTATCGCCCGAAAAACCACACGATATCGATCGGATAGCCTCAAGGAAATCGCCGCAGTGTCTGAATCGCAGGCCGACTGGTTGTTTGATTGACCCCAACTCCCGCCTTTCGTATCATCTACGGAGTTTTTCACGGATCGCCCTATGAGACACTAAACGATGCAACCTGGCACGCAGCTTGGCCACTACGAGATCGTCTCCGCCCTCGGCAAGGGCGTGCATGGGCGAAGTTTGGCAAGCCACCAACATGAAGTTGGGCCGTCAGGTCGCCATCAAGACCCTGCTCGAAGAGTTCGCCAAAGACGAAGAGAAGCCAAGCAGCCGGCGTTGTTGAGGGAAGGCCAGGGGTGTTGGGTGTGCCTGTCGCAGTGGATTCCGAAGCGGTTTTCTGAGGACTTCGAGTGATCGAGCGGGCGTCTGAATCGCTCAACGAGGCTGTATGAGCAGAGTGACGTTATATGTGTTGTTGTTCTTGTATGCGGTTCCGCATTTCGCACAACAAGTGGAGATGGAGTTTGTGAAGATTCAGCCTGGAGAGTTCCTGATGGGTTGTTCTTCCAACGATACTGAATGCGATAACAACGAGAAGCCATCGCATCAGGTCCGAATCACCAAGGCATTCGAGATTGGGAAGTACGAAGTGACCCAGGCGCAATGGGAATCCGTTATGGGAACCAACCGGAGCAAGTTCCTGGGATCGAACCTTCCGGTGGAGAACGTGAGTTGGGAGGCCACGCAGGAGTTTCTGGAGAAGATGAACGAACGGAACGACGGGTACCTATACCGGCTGCCAACGGAAGCGGAATGGGAATATTCGGCCAGGGCCGGAACCGCCGGAGCGTACGCCGGACCACTGGACGCCATGGGTTGGTACGAAAGGAATTCCGGCGATCAAACGAATCCTGTAGGCCAGAAGCAGCCGAATGCCTGGGGCTTGTATGACATGCACGGCAACGCTTTGGAATGGGTACAGGATTGGTACGAGGAGAGGTACTACAGATCGAGTCCGGCGTCGAATCCCCCCGGACCGCCGGAGGGACAGTTTCGCGTAATGCGCGGCGGTTCGTGGAACGACACTGCCGAGTACATGCGCATAACGTTTCGCTCGGTCGCCGAGCCCCGATATGAGCACTTCGATTTGGACGTCGGCTTTCGTTGTGTCCGAGAAGCGCTCCCTTAGTTCTTGGGACTCTTCCGGGGCTCTTGGTGAGAGTGCCGAATAGCTGTCGATGTTCAGCGTTGATCCGTCACGGAACCGATCGAAACGACGTGACCTTGAGTGCGGAAGTACAGGACATCGTCGGAAAACGCCGGCGAGGCCATCACCGGCTCCCCCATGGAATTCTTCGACAGCACCTCAAACTCAGTTCCGGCCTTGACAACATAGACGTCGCCATCTTCACTGGTGAAGAAAATCTTGGAATCCACCGTGATTGGTGAAGCCGAGAAACCCACACCGGGACCAACCCGCTTGGTGTACTTTCGCTCACTCGTAAGCGCGTCGTACACCTTCAGGACACCGTTGTCGGCGATGCTATACACCAGACCGTCGAGAATGAGAGGCGTCGCCATGGTCTCCTGCACGTTGCGCGGGACATACCACGCCAGGCCGGGGCTCTCGGTGGAACCCGCCTCAGGCGTGATGTCACCCGACGCGTCCGGCAGAATGGCAAAAAGCGGCATTCCTGGGCCATGCGAACCCAAAAAGTAAATGAGTCCGTTCGAGAAAACCGGTGTTGCTGCTGGAAGATCTCCCGCAGACCGCAGCCGCCAGAGTTCTTTGCCGCTATTCAGATCGTACCCCGCAACGTGAGGCCAGCCATTGAGGACGACCTGCGTTCGGTCGCCGGACCGGACGACCGTGGGCGACGCCCAGCTCTGGCTGGAAACGCCCTCGCGTGAAGTGCGCCACAGCTCGTCTCCGTCTTCCGCCGTTAGAGCCACCAGAAACGAGCCCTGCGTCTGGTCGGCTTGAAGCACAACCGTGTCCTCAAACAGGATCGGTGAACTGGCCGTTCCCAATTGCCAGTCCCCGCCCCCATAGTTGATCGGTGCAGCATGGATAAAGCCAAGATCCTTTTCCCACAGCAAGTTGCCATCAAGGTCATAGCCATAAACGCCTTCGGAACCTAGGAAAACGATCAGGCGTTGGCCGTCTGTCGCTATTGTTTGGTTGGCACGACTCGCCTTCGGGTGCCGCCTCCCTCGGGGGATAGACTTTTTAGCGGTGCGCTGCCAGAGGATCTTGCCGGTGGTCTTGTCGAGACAATAGACAACCCAGGCTTGCTCTCCGTTGTCGTCAGCGGGAACATCCCCGTCGCAGCGAATGCACACTTTGAGCGTACCTGTGCCTTCGGAACTGATCGCACTCACGACAAAGAGACGATCACCCCAGATCGTGGGACTCGAATGGGAAAGACCGGGGATCTCTGTACTCCACAGAACATTCTGTAGCTCACCCTCGCTGGTATCCGCGTTCCAGGAAACGACGACTTTGCCGTAGCCGACGCCCGACGCACCCGGACCTCGGAATGCGGGCCAATTCTTCGTTTGCGCCTGTGCACCCGTCGAGGCGGCGAGTACGAGCAGCAGCACTAGCCACACAGGTCTCTTCATGACTCCCTCCGAGTAGTTCGGACAGAGAATACAAGACGTTGGCGGAGCGTGACAATGTTTTAGTGTCGGCGGGATTACCGGTTCAGCCTATAGAGTCCCACCTCCGGGCTACCGGTACCACTGCAGCCGGTCGCCCCATAGCGAAGAAACTTCTGGATTCGTTGCCCGCTGTCTACCTCGCCGCGACGTTCGACCTCATACGACCTCCATCCCGAGGGCGACCGCTTCCTGATGCGCGGCGACTCGTCGAACGATGAAATCAGCGTCGTCCTGAACTGGTTTAGTGAGCTGAAAGAACGGGTGCCCGTAAATTGATGTCGAAAGGTGGTTCAGCTCGCGAAAAGCGATGACAATCATGAACTTAGCCCGCATATTTCACCAAAAGGACCAGAAAAGGCCGCCCTGTCTGGCATAAAGCGTTTGTCTAGAACGTTTCACAAGCCAAACAAAGGCGGCCCTTATGACGACAGAGTGTAACCAAGTCACGTTCGAATTTCACGGACTTCTTCAACGAAAAGTGAAAGCGCGATTCGATGGCGGAAAGATCACGTCCGATGCAGGAGTGCTGCTGCTGCGAGAGGTTGAGAAACGGACGGTTCTGATCGGTGGCCTGGCCGAGTGTTTCAGCGATCATCGGGACCCGAGGTTGATCGAACACACGGTGAAGGAGTTGTTGGCGCAACGCGTGTATGGGCTCTGTTTGGGCTATGAAGACCTGAATGATCATGACCAGTTGCGAACCGACCCGATGCTGGCGGTGGCGGTGGAGAAAGCCGATCCTCTGGGTGAGAACCGGCGGCAGGCCGGAGACCGGGGAAAGGCGCTGGCGGGCAAGTGTACGCTGAACCGGTTCGAGCTGACCGGAGCAGAAGTGGATGCGCAAGAGCGATACAAGAAGATCGCCATGGACGGAAACAAGATCGACCACTGGATGGTCGATGCGTTTCTGGCAGCCCACGAATCGGCACCCGATGAGATTGTGCTGGACCTGGACGCCACCGACGACACGATTCATGGCCATCAGGAAGGACGGTTCTATCACGGCTACTACGGCAACTATTGCTATTTGCCCTTATACATTTTCGCTGGGGAGCATCTGTTGTGTGCCCGGTTGCGGCGCTCCAATATCGACGGCGCGGATGGATCCATCGATGAGTTGGAAAGAATCGTCGGCCAGATCCGGCGGAGTTGGCCGGACGTGTCGATCATCATCCGGGCGGACTCGGGTTTTTGCCGGGACGAATTACTGAGTTGGTGCGAGGCCCACCAGGTCGGCTACGTGGTGGGGCTGGCCAAGAACAATCGGCTCAAACGCGAGATCGCCGAACAGATGACGCAGGCCGAAGCCGCCTTTAACGACACAGGAAAACCGGCACGGGTGTTTAAGGATTTTCGGTACCGCACTCGGAAGAGCTGGAGTTGCGAGCGACGCGTCATCGGCAAGGCCGAGTTTCTGGAGAAAGGAGCCAATCCTCGATTTGTTGTGACCTCACTGTCGCCCGAACGCCTGGACGCCCGCGCACTCTATGAAGACTTTTACTGTGCGCGGGGCGACATGGAAAATCGCATCAAGGAACAGCAGTTGGATTTATTCGCCGACCGGACCAGTACGGCCACGATGCGCGCTAATCAACTCCGGCTCTATCTCTCCTCGGCCGCCTACATGCTCATGCACGCCTTGCGCCGTCTGGGACTCCGGAACACCGATCTGGCACGCGCTCAGTGCGGAACGATCCGCTTGAAGCTCCTCAAGATCGGAGCTCAAGTCCGCCTGACCGTTCGTCACATCTGGGTCTCCATGTCGGAAGCCTATCCCTACGTCGACACCTTCGACCTCGTTGTTCGAAATCTACAAGCGCTTCCTCTGCGTTGCTGACCGACACGGCCCCCACATTCGACTTGCTTCGATCGCCTCGGCCCAGGTCTGCCTCCGTGCGTCCCGTCACGCTATCCTGAGCCCAATCATGCGGCAACTCACCCTTTTCGACTCCCACAAGTCACTCACTCCTGCCCCATCCGCACCCTTGCCCTCATGATTCCACTTCCTACTGCCCCATATCACCTGATTATCCGATTGGTGAGAAATGCGGGTTAGCGGTCCAGAGTCCAGCTCGGCTGGGGAATGACTTTCAATCCTGGTTTGAAGAACTGAAGGAACGGGTGCCGGTGCCCTAGCCCTCGCTGTTCGATGTCCTCTGAGCCCAAGCTTTCGATTTGCCATCCTTTCTGAATCCAGATGCCTGGTTAGTCGCCTCTTGCTTATCCGGTTGTTTCAGCAGACCCCAACATGTTGCGATTAGCCAACATCATTCGCGATGTCCCGAGCGCCCTGAATCCGTCGATAGGGAGTTGGAGGCTGTCCCGCACCGAGGCCGAGTAATGTTTGAAAAGCGGCCATTGGACTCCTCCGACGATTGTGCCGAAACACGAACTCATCCAGGTAGATGTGAAGCTGTGGGTTACTGACCCCATGGTAGGTACCGATCAGCCATTGCTTCAGGTTTCCGATCGCGCGGTCCGCAAGTGGAACCACCGAGGGCACGCCTTTGCGCAGGTCGGTCCGGAGAGGTTGAAGATGGGGAATGTGCCGAACGCCTGCTTTCGGAATGCCCTCGAAGCCTTGCAGGCCGTCGGTGTAAACAGTGGATCCCGGTGCGATGTTTTGTTTGACGAAATCGATCATCGTCTTTTTCTTGAAGTTCCGGACGACGGCCATCCGGACACGACCCGAGATACGGCCCCGTTTTTCAACGGCCACCAGCACAATGGCGGCCTTTCGCCCCTTGAACTGACGACTGCCCCGGAGGCCGGATTGGGATCCGCCGATCCAGGTGACGTCGATCTCCACCTCGCCATGCAACGGCTCTCGCGTCGCGTTAACCATCGCCCGTCTCAGCTTGTGCAACAGCATCCACGCGGTCTCGTACCGACGCAGCCCCATTTGTCGTTGGAGCAGAAGAGCCGAAATGCCCCGTTTATCGGTGACCATCAGATAGGCCGCCCAGAACCAGACCGTTAGTGGCGTCCTTGTGTTGTGGAGAATCGTGCCGGCCGTCAACGAAACCTGGTATCGGCACCCAACGCATTGCCACCGTCGATGTCGCAGTATCCGATACGCCCGCCCGTGTCCGCAGCGGGGACATGTGAAGCCGTTCGTCCAGCGACATACCGCCAAGTAGT
This sequence comes from Terriglobia bacterium, assembly GCA_965262425.1. Lineage (GTDB taxonomy): Bacteria > Acidobacteriota > Terriglobia > 20CM-2-55-15 > 20CM-2-55-15 > CAZOZZ01. Next base: position 5,296,935 of record OZ253536.1, read on the forward strand.
CTTGACATGCCTCCTCGATAGCGAATTGCCGTTGGAACTCGCGCATATTCTTGGGAAACGGAGGGCGTGCCACACCCCTACACTACATATGGTGGCTTGCTGAAACAACCGGATAAGCAAGAGTCGCCTACTCGGAGATGTGAATTCCGGCGACTCGTGCAGACGCTCAGGGAAATGAAATTGTGTTGCCTAACGGCCGCTACATCGACGAACACCACTGCACAGCAGCCACCGCACATATCGTATTGACCTTGACCACCCGCGTGTGTGGACGTGATAGAAAGCCCGGCCAAGCCTCTTAGCTGCAAATTACCATCTAGTAATCTCTTAGATGTTTGATACTTGCTCCATCGGTGGTGTGCTTACGAAGCCTCGACAGGCGGAGTTTGGAGTGTTATACGGAACTAGCTAATACGTAGTTAGGCGGCAACATTAGACCGACGCACCACACAGGAGAGAGCCATTGGCCGACAATGCAAAGACCACAGCTTCGACGGTGATTCCGACCATGCGATACAACGATGCAGCGGCAGCCATCGCGTGGCTCTGCGAGGCGTTCGGATTCGAGAAGCACCTTGTCGTGCCCGGTGAAGACGGCACAATCGTCCACGCACAGCTCGTCTTCGGGAACGGAATGATAATGCTCGGCTCCGCGCGCGCGCGAGAGTTCGACAATCTTCAGAAGCCGCCGAGCGCTCTGGGTGGCGCCGTATCTCAGAGCCCGTACATCATCGTCGACGACGCCGACAAACACTACGCACGAGCTGTCGCGGCGGGCGCGGAGATCGTGATTGAAATCAAGGACGAGGACTACGGGGGCCGGGACTACTCTTGCCGCGATCCCGAAGGGCACGTTTGGAACTTCGGCTCCTACGATCCCTGGGCCTCCGCCTAACAAGCGCTTGCAGCGGACGGTCCGCTGCGCGGCCCGCCGCTGAAGCGCAAGACCGTTAGGTACGCTGCCCCCGGCAGACCCTCCTATTCGCCAGACAGTTTCTGAGCCACATGGATGTATAGTCGCCAAACCGGTAATGTGCCTCGCGGTCGAAAGCTCGTACTTTTCGACGGTTCCACTTTTCCGTGTCGGCGGTAGTACGTCCAAGTGCCTTCCTGATTGCTGTTAACTCCTGACTGTAGTTAGATGTACGGGTGATCCAATCCGGCTCGAAGCTAGCGCACTACGAAGTCGTATCCATTCTCGGAAAGGGCGGGGACGGGGGCTGGAATGCGCGTCAACGATCACTGCCTCGAGCTTCGAGCCCCACGAGGGACCGGACTCGGCTCGTTGTTACTGGTCAAACTCAAAGACGAACTGAGCCGTGCGAGCGAGTGGGGCGGCCCGCGGTCTGAACCATGTCGGCGACACGGAAGTCCATCCATCCGGAACTCTCGCCCCTGGGTGTGGAAACCAGGCGTAACGCACGGCCGTTGAACAGGAGACCAGCGGGGACCTGGCTTTGACGCAAGAGCCGCTCCATGCGCCCGTGGGCCGATGCTTCGAGGTGTCCAGGGCCTCGAACGATCTTGTCGAAACCCTGACCGCGAGCGGGGTCCGGTGAGGGCTTCGGAATAGCGATGCTCGATGAGATTCCCCGCAGTCGGGACCCGTTGGCCAGCATGCGGGCCAGTGGCGATCCGGCCCGCCACCGAGGCCGATCGCGCGGCGAGCGAATCGGCCTCGTCCGGATCGGCTTCCGGCCCCAGGCCCCGGCGATCCAACAAACCGCGGACTCTTTCGGCAATGCGGCCGGCGGCCTCGACGACGTGGGCATCGTCCGGGGCAGGCAGCGCGTGGTATCCGGGATGCCCGTCCTCAGCGAATCGCTTTCGCTTCATCGAGTTCTCCCTTGTCATAAGTTGCGGCAAAACTCACTATCCAGGTGGGCCGTTTTATTGGGGGGAGGTGAGTCGAATCCGTTCCCATGTCGCCAGACCAGATCGTCCCTCGCTCATTGGTAACCCGTGGTCAGAGATTCGCCCCTCGGATCACGGTCTCGAGCGCGACGAAGTGTACGCGAAGGGCCTTCTGCCCTTTGGCCGTGAGGCGGTACCAGCTCACCGGGCGGCGGTTCTCGAAACGCTTAGACACCCTAAGGTAGCCCGCGCCCTCGAGCTTCCGGAGCTGAGCTCCCATATTGCCGTCGGTTTCCTTCAGCGTTTGCCTGAGACTGGTGAACGACATCGTCACCGTGTTGGCCAGCAACACGCAGGCTCCAAGTCGGCTCCGGTGTTCGAGTAACTTATCGAGTCGCTCGAGACCGATTGAGGTCACCTCAGTTGGTTGCGCTCGGTTCGACATGTGCAGGTTTCATCCTCACGGCACTGGCGATGAGGCTGGCAGCTGTCACAAGGCCAACCGTGGTCCACGGATACGGCTCGATGTAGCCACTCGCCGCCGACCCAAGGACGAGGACAATGCCCGGCCAGAGATAACGCCGGTCGAGATGGAGACCGTAGAAGAAACACGCTGCCCCACTGACCAGCGTCATGAGTTGCCCCATCATCTGTCCGCTGACCTGGTGCCTGGACGCGATGGACAGCATCGCCGCGGTGAGAACGAACACAAAGCCCCAGTGAACCGCGTGCGTCCGATTGGCCATCACCCCGATGCGCCGTTCCGCCCGCCCGCCAAGCCAAGCGCTGGCGAAATAGCCGAGCGGTGGGGCGATGAACATGAACCACATGGCGACCCTCGGGTAGAAATCGAGCAAGGTAAAACCTATCCCGATCAATGTCGCCCAGAGCACCACCGTGGCGACGGGGCCATACTGCCGTTGGTCACGTACCGTCACGGCGGCGCGGACGAAGGACATATCCTGTTCGATTTTTTCGGCGGTTTCCGGGTTCATAGAAACTTCTCTTGTGCTCTATAAAATAGAGTACTCTAAAATAATAGAATTCGCATTCCGTTGTCAAGCTGTTCCTTCTGTTCCTTGCAAGAGGTCGAAGAGTCAGCTGTCGAGTACGGGCTCACGGTCAGCCGAACGAGTGTAGACGAAAGAAGAGGCCTTTTTGTTCGTGAAGCTGGTGTGGGCAGAGATGCGTCAAAGTCGTAGCCCCTCGGCGCTCAGGAAGAAAAACCCCTTTTATGCTCACCTCAAGTGACCCGCATGAAGAACAGGGACTGGCATGCGAAACGGATGAACGGTGAGCCTTGATCATCATCCAGGCCGAAGGCGTGCTGGTGAGGTGTCAAGCAGTTGCTCGAGGGCAATCCCGACCGGCCGTCCACCGAACTGCTCGCGCAGCCGGCCGACGGTAGCGGGACGGCCGAACGCCTGACGACGGCCGAGGAGGGTACCGCGCACTGGCCCGGCTCATGGTCGCCCGACGGGCAGGTCCTGTCCTACATGATCCAGAAGGGGGCCGGCGGTCGGGACTGGGAGATATGGACGCTGTCCCTCCTCGACGGAGAGTACAAGGCCGAACCTCTCTACGATGTCGACGAACGGGCTTATTTGTCCCCCGAGTTCTCCCCCGACGGCCGCTGGCTGGCGTACACTTCGGGCCCGGTCGGCGGGAACCAGGACATCTATGTCGAGCCGTTTCCCCCTACCGGTCGATGGGAGAGGATCTCCCGGGAGGGCGGCTATTGGACCTTCTGGTCTCCGGACGGCGGCGAACTGTTCTACCGATCCCTGTTCTCGGTCGTAGGAAACCGGCTGCGGTCGGTGAACATCGAGACCGAGCCGGATTTCCGCTTCGGCAACCCCCAGGTGCTCCCGCCCGAAGGATTCTCATCGGTGGTTTACTTCCGGGACTATGACATCACGCCCGACGGGGAACGATTCGTCATGATCTTTCCCGAAGGCGGAGCCGACGACAACCTGTCGATCAACATCGTCCTGAACTGGTTCGAAGAACTGAAGGAACGTGTGCCGGTGCCCTGATTGGCCCTTCCATCTCTCGCCCTCCAAGCACCGAAAACCTTCTCCAAATGGTTCCGAGCAGGGTTGCAGGAATTCCACTTTGATGTATAGTCGGGTGGTCTCAACCGATCGACGCAACACTCTAACCTATATAAAAGGAACAGGAGGAGTGTATGCGGAAAGGAATGCGTTTCGGATTCACTGCAGCAGAGAAGGCGGAGTTGTGGGATCGGTGGCAGAGAGGGGAGGCCCAGAGGGCGATCGGGCGGGCGTTTGGTAAGACGGGATCATCTATTTATTGTCAGCTAGCACATAGCGGGGGCATCCGTCCCGCAACGCGACGTCGTTCGAGGCTGGCGCTGACCCTGTCGGAGCGAGAGGAGATTTCTCGAGGCATAGCGGCCGAGCAATCGATACGGTCGATGGCCAAGTCGCTGGGTCGATCACCATCGACGGTAAGCCGAGAAATCCGTCGGCATGGCGGTTATGATGGTTACCGAGCGTCCCGAGCCGATGAACAGGCTTGGGACCGTGCCCGTCGGCCGAAGCGTTGTCAACTGGCCCGTTATCCACGGTTGCGACAGGCGGTGGCCAGGAAGCTCCGACGGAATTGGTCGCCCGAGCAGATCGCGGGTTGGCTCAAGCGGGCGTATCCGGATGATGAGTCGTACCACGTGTCACACGAGACGATCTACCGCAGCTTATTTGTTCAGGCCCGCGGGGTGCTTAAGAAAGAACTACTTGGGCATCTTCGGTCCAAGCGGACGATTCGTCGATCCAGAAAGGCGAGCCAGAAAGGCATTGGACTGGGAAAGATCGCGAATATGGTATCGATCCGTGAGCGCCCGGCCGTGGTCGAAGATCGTGCCGTGCCCGGTCATTGGGAAGGCGATCTGATAGCCGGATCGAATCAGAGCTACATTGCGACTCTGGTGGAACGTCATACCCGTTACGTGATGTTGGTGAAGGTCGCCAATAGGCAGACGCAGACCGTGATTCCCGCGCTGATCAAACAGTCCAAGAAACTACCGACCGAGCTGTACAAATCGCTGACCTGGGATCAAGGCAAGGAACTGGCCCATCATCGACGGTTTAGCTTGGCCACCGACATTGATGTGTACTTCTGCGATCCGCACAGTCCATGGCAACGCGGTTCTAATGAGAATACCAATGGCTTGCTCCGACAGTACTTCCCCAAGGGAACCGATTTATCGGTGCACTCGCAGGCTCATCTAAGCAAGGTGGCGCGTCAGCTCAACGAACGGCCACGTAAAACGTTGGGGTTCGAAACTCCGGCAGAACGATTTAACGCTTGTGTTGCATCGACCGGTTGAGATCGCCCGCGTTCGCGGAGAAGTGCCTAACGCCAGGGATGAGCAGCAGGCGAAAAGACTCCCCCGTCTCAGTCTTGCGGCGCATCGGCCTCAGCGCGAATGCCTCCGGAAATGGGAGGCTCCGGCCCGAATCCTCTAGCAGGCGGGTCTGTTACGCCAAAGTTCGTTGGCCACAGCGATGTCTTGAACTTGCAGATCTTGCCGTCCCGAAGGTAGTAGACGACGAAAACCTTGATCGTAAGGTATTCGCCAGCCCTCAGGGCGCCGAAAGGAAAATCGGGCAAATCTCTCTGTGCATGAAAGTCCATGTCTGCTTCGGCAAATATGTGATTCTCGTCCTGCAGCACGACCTGCGCCCGCAAGACATCGCGTACCCCTTCCTGCAAGCTAAGCAGAAACTCCAGGACCTCGTCCTTACCTCGATAGACTCGTTTGAGAGAGCCAGCCTCAAAAGTAACGTCATCCGTGCAGAATCTACGAACGAGTTCGTGATGATTCCCGGAGTTGTATGTCTCCAAATACTCTGCGTAATCCATGAGCGAGTTTTCCTAAATGGCTTCAAGCCGATAGTACCTTGCGAATGGGTTTTGCTGCCCACCGGGCTCAATATCGTCTCCATGCCGCCTAACTTGTATTAGACGGAATTCGTAACAGCACCAACCAGGCGATTCTGTTACCAAACAGCGCCCTCCTAATTGAGGGCAATCCCTTGGTGCGTCGTGCTTTCAAGAGCATTGAGTCTGAGCGCTATCCTGACCGATCCGGGCATCTATGTCCATCAGATCAGTCCGGCTGGCAACCTAGGTTGGGAATCTCAACGAATTCAGATGCCTGGGTGGTCGCGATCACGTACATGTGGAACAGACCGGCCATCGCCTCGGTCCGACTACAGGCAGATGGAAGAGTAGGCGGTTATTCAGAATCTGTTTCGACTGGGTGGGCTCCGATTGCGGGCCGCTCATCATCGGATGCCGCGAGGACGATCTTTCGGCGTGTGGGCTGCGGCGACCGCAGCATGATACTGCCGAACTCCCCCGCGTTTTGACCCGCGTCTGTTAAATTGACAGTGCCGTAAAACTGATCCTCGACTACGACCTTCTGGGGTTCCGGCGGCGAAACTGGGTTCACTCTCGATAGGAACCACCGTCAGCCCCGTATTACTCCGGTAGAACAGCTCCTGCCCGTCGGGTGCCCACAAGGCTTCGGTTCCGCCGCCCGTTGAGATCTGCGAGAGCCCTTGTCGGGCTCAGGGCTCGTCCGACAGCGGCCCGAAATCGGCGGGCGGCTCGCGATGCCGCGTCGCGGCCTCGTAGGCAGCCGCGATTCTGAGGATCGTCGGCTCGCCGAAAGGCCTCGCGATGATGTCCATGCCTACGGGCAGACGCGCCGGCACAGGACCAACGATCTCGGTCTCGCTATCCTCGTCGCTCGAGGCAGACTCAGGCGTCGACGGCACACGGATTCGATCGTACATCACGGTCGTGAACCCGACCGGCACCGTGATCGCGGGAAAGCCGTTGCGGCCGAGGAAACGCCAGACGCCGTCGCCGGCGCGGCCGTTGATCTCGGGCCCGCGCGGCGAGCCGAGCTTGACGGGCGGAATGTTGCTCGTTGGGTAGACGACCGCGTCGAGCTCGAGCTCGGCCATGCAGGCCATGACCATCGTCTGCGCGGCGAACCGGTTCTGCATGCGCGCGACCATGTCGAGCTCGTGCTGTTCGAGCGCGCGCTCGTGCCGCGCCCGGTGGTCGGGAAAGTTCGGATCGTCGTAGAAGTTGGCCTTCTCGAGCAGGTCACCGGTCGAGCGGATGTTCGCGTCGCCCCGCTCGCTCAGGTAACGATCGAGCCAGTAGCGGCCCTGCCCCGGCGTCGGCGGATTGTCGAGCGTGCGGAAGTCGATCTCCTCGGGCATGAGATCGGGATCGGCCGCGAGCTCGATCAGCGTCGCGATGTGATTCCCGTAAGGCGTGCCGTCGGCCTCGAACGGAAAGCGGTCGGGATACTCGGCTGTGAACTGCTTGTCGTGCAGCAGCGGATGCCAGCGGCGCACGCACTGATCGAACAGCGCCCCGCCCGGACCTGGGTCGACGAGCGTCGCGCCGAGACGTCCGAGCTCGGCGGCGGCCGCGCTGACGAGATCTATCGTCTCCTCGTCCTCCTTCGTGAAGGCCTCCTTGTCCATGTATTCGCGTACGACGCCGATGCGCAGGCCCACGAGCCGGCCCGGCTCTGCATGGCTCACATAACCGTCCGTAGGCAGGCGCCCCACGCTGAACGCCGTGAGCTCGTCCTTCGGATCGTAGCCCGCGATGACGTCGAGAACGCGCGCGGCGTCCTCGACCGTGCGGCAGATCGGGCCGACGCGCGTGTTGATGCCCTGCTGGATCATGCCGTCGCGGCTCACGAGCTCCTGCGTCGGCGAGATGCCGACGCTGTTGTTCGAGTACGCCGGGCTCCGGATCGACGAGCCCGTTTCCTCGGCAATGGCACAGGTCACGAGGTTTGCGCCCACGGCCGAGCCCGATCCCGCGCTCGAGCCGCCGGGACTGCGCTCCGTATCGTAGGGATTGCAGAACGTGCCGCCGAAAGCGCTGCGCGGAATGGCTGAGGCGAACTCACCGAGATTCGATTTGGCAATAATGATCGCACCGGCCTCACGGAGCCGGCTCACGAACGTCGCATCGTCGGGCGGCCGATCGTCGGCGTAAAAGGCGTCGGCGCCCGACGTCGTGCGCATGTCGAACGTGTCGTACTGGTCCTTGATCGCCGTGACGACGCCGTGTAGCGGACCTACGAACTCGCCCGTGGCCGCGAAGTGCGCGTCTAGCGCGCGTGCCGTTTCGAGCGCGTCCGGCATGGCGGGATCGTCGTCGTCGGCGTCCGTCATGCTCCGGGCCTTGCGCGAGTCGAATCCCCAGCGCACGCGCGTCGCGGGCCTGAGGTTCAGCGTCGCGAGCGCATTGATCTGTCCGGCGTCCGGTATCGTCGTAACCGGCCCGAGAATGCCTTCGGGCTGGTTGACGCAGGTGCCGTTATAGGCCTTGATGCGCGCGAGATAGAGCGCGACGAGCTGCTCGGCCGTCAGATCACCGGCGCGGATCGCGCCCTGAATGTCCGCGATCGTCGCTTCTTCGAGGTAGAACTCTTTCTGTGCAACCGCGGCCTCGGCCGGTGCGACGATCTGGCCGTCCGCCTCGTCGGGGCCGGCCAGCGCGAAGAGAAAGAGCGCAGGAATCAGTGTCGGCGTCTTCAGCGAAAATCGCGGCATCTATCGGACCTCGTGCAATCGCGTTCAGTGGGTTCGTCGGCGGCTCGTGATGATCAGTAGAACTAGTGCGGAGACGACTACCGCGATCGTGAACCCAACGAACACCCAGTTCATGCCTAGATTACATCACAGGATGGCACAGGATGCACATAAAGTGGGCGAGACGGTTGGGATCGTCTGTGAACGCTTGCGGTAAGACCTTGAGCGCCACGTCCCGGTCGAGTTTGGTGTCTCTCGCTCGATACACCTCGCCCATGCCGCCCTCGCCGATCTTGGCGGTGACAGCATACGGGCCGAGAGTGGTGCCGGGAGTGGATAGCATGATCAGGGCGTGGGCACCCGCTCGAGCAGCTCTTGGTGCCCGTTCAGGACGACGTTGATTATCGTCCAGAGTCATACTCCGACGACGGACGGCTGTCTTTCAGTGACGGTGGGGGGCAGGGCGGTCAGACCGGCGTGTGGACGCTGTCAGGTGAAGACGGGGCCGAACCGGAAGTTTTCGTGGACCTGCCAGAATCAAATCAGGCGGGTTCTGTATTCTCACCGGAAGGGAACTGGATTGCCTACCATTCCAACGAATCTGGGGAGTTTGAGATCTATGTGCAGCCATTCCCGCCGACGTTAAGCCAAGAGTCAGATTACGCACACAGGAGGCAGATGGCCTCTGTGGTCGCCTGATGGCACCCAGTTATTCTTTCGTCCCAATGGACAGCAGCAACAGCAACTGATGGCCGTTGACATCGAAACTACTTCAGCCGTGACATCTGGTAGCCCACAGCCAATCCCAATAGTTACCCCCAGCGGTAATAGTAGGAGTTTCGACATCATGCCCCACGGGGAACGACTCGTGGTGCCTGTACCGGTGGACAATGAGGAAACCGAGGATGAGCAAGCCCCGGCCGACCAGATCAACATCATCCAAAACTGGTTCGAAGAACTGAAAGAACGGGTGCCGGTGTCCTGACGCCCATCCGTCTCGCTGACCAACCCCTCCAATCACCGAAAACCTACTCCCGTACCCTGATCAAGCCCGTAGGAATTCCACTTTGATGTATTGTCGTCTACTCGGAAACGTGGATTATTTAGGGGTACCAGGTAGGGCCGCCTGAAGGGGAGTCGCTGGATGCTCAACCATGCGGAGGGTGTCCTGAACTCCTTGTGATAGGCACCAAAGCTATCGCAGTATAAGTACAGACTGAATCCACTTACCTGTTGATTGAGGTCGCGCGCGCGACTTGAGTGCGCCCTTCCGACTGGAGACTTTTCCCAAAAGTTTAGTACAGAATTATCGGCATAGAGCGACGGCCTGAAACGAGTGGAATGAGAGCCCGCCGTCGAGGCTGTGGAAAATGTGGTAAAGCAGAGCGTTTTTTGCGAGGCTTTTCCAAACGGCTGTGGGAATCCGTGTTGTTTACGGATTTCCATCAGACGTGGCATTTTCCACATCCTCTCGCGCGAGTCGTTTTTGGGCCGGTCGCAAAGGACACCGATATTCGAAATGGGAAAAATCCGTCGAAAGTTCGAACCCGAATTCAAACGCCAGATGGTCGAACAGGTCGAGACCGGGCAAGTAACGATGGCCCAGGCCGCACGCGAGTATCAAATTTCGCGAAGCCTGATCGAACGGTGGCGAAAACAGTATCGCAGCAACGTCAGCGCTCTGGCAGACCAGCCGTCCCGACAGGAGCGCCAATTGGAAGCCGAGAACGAGAAGCTGAAGGCGAAGATCGGCGACCTGGTCATGCAAATCGAACACCTAAAAAAACTGCAAGTTTGGGTTCGACAGCGGAAAAACGCCAATACGTCCGCGATCACCTCGAACAACTTGGATCAGTTTCGAAAGCGTGCCAAGTGACCGGCTTGGCGCCCAGCAGCTACTACTACAAGCCGGACCGATCGGACCGGCAGCGGCGTGAAGCCGAGGATGAGAAACTGCGTCTCCAGATCGACGACATTCATGCTGAATTCCCGGGTTACGGCTACCGTCGCATCGTGCGGGAACTGGACCGTCGTGGCATCCAGGTCAACGCCAAACGTGTTCGCCGCGTAATGGGCAAGTACGATCTCGGACCCATCGTTTGGCGTGCGTTCATACGGACCACCGATTCGAAACACCAACTACCGATCTATCCGAATCTGATCAAGAATCGGAAGGTTCGTGCACTCAACGAAGTGTGGGTCGCCGACATCACTTACATCCGGATTCGCTCCAGCTTCGTCTATCTGGCGGCGATTCTGGATCTGTATTCTCGCAGGATCGTCGGTTGGGCGATCTCCAAGCGGATCGACAGCGCCCTGTGCGTCGCCGCTCTTCGCATGGCTCTCGACTCTCGGCGGCCTGGTCCCGACTGCATTCACCACTCAGACCGCGGCAGCCAGTACGCTTCGGCCGACTATGTCGACCTACTCGGTGAACACGGGGTCCAGATCAGCATGTCTGCCAAGGGCAATCCCTACGACAATGCATTCATCGAGTCGTTCTACAAGACTCTCAAATACGAGGAGGTTCACTTATGGAACTATGAAACCTACGACGACGTGATCGAAAGGCTTCCCTTCTTCATCGAGGAAGTCTATAACTTCAAGCGCCTTCACTCCTCTATCGGCTACGTTCCGCCGAATGAGTTTGAAGACGCTCTTGTGAACATGAAACCTGCTGATCGGCCTGTACTAATCCTAGGGAAATAACTCTCCAGTTCACGGGGCGCACTCCAGTTGGGTGTTTGGACGGTGTCTTTGGCGGAGCGGTCAGTTTCGCCAGCGCCTTGTTGACGAGATCCGCGGTCAACAGAAAGTCGTAGAAATCGTTGAAGAATCTCAGGAAAGTCTTGTGAAGATCTTCGTCTTCTGGAGCTGTCTTCAGGGTCAGCGCATACTTGGCGGCTGCGAACGTGCCTCCCGACACGCTGGCCAGGATCGTCACGTCTTTCAATATGTCCAGGTGATCCAGATATGACAGGACGCCCATGTGAAACCCGGCCGCTCGTGCTCCGCCACCGGAGAATGAGAGCGCTACCGGACCGTCGAATCGGGAATTTGTGTCGGCCACTGTGACCTCCCTTTTTGTTCTTTATCGCACAGAGTCTGCCACAGGTTCAGTTTGAGCGTTATAGGCTTTTGTTCGAACGATAGTGGAGTGAGAGCGTTGTTCCCAAAGGATCTTACCTGGAAGAGTGAGAACGATGCCGTGGCGAAACGCCGGATTACTCCTGCCTTGTCGCCTTGTGTTTAGCGATGGCGAAATCCTGGGTGAGGACTGCCGAATGCCCAGATCGAACACGGCGACGCACAACTGCTGCGCCATCGCGAGAGCACTGTCCGTGTCGGTTGCGGGCAGGATCGCGGCGAACTCTTCGCCGCCATAACGGGAAACGTGATCCGACGAGCGATGGAACCTGGTCTCGATAGTCCGGGCTATTTTCTGCAAACACATGTCCCCTGCGACATGACCGAAGGTGTCGTTGTAGATCTTGAAGAAGTCCACGTCGCACAGAAGCAGTGACAGGGGTTGAGCTTCGCGTCGGGCGCGGCCGAGTTCCTTCTCTAGCGTTTCATCAAAACTGCGTCGGTTGGCGATTCCGGTCAATGCGTCTACCTGTGCGAGCGCCTCGAGTTGGAGATTGGTCTCGAGGAGTTGCTGGCTCGCCTGCTCGAGCGCTTCGTTCGTTTCGGTCAGATCGTTCGTCCGCTCGCCGACCAACGCTTCAACGGCTTCTTTCCTTCCCAGCAAGACGTGAAGGTACGCCGCTACGGTTCCCGTCGTGATCAGCCCGACCACTACCGCGATGATAGCGATCCACTCCCGTCCTCCCGCCTTGGCTCCCTCGATCGGAATCCAGGTTGCTTGCCATTGACGAGTTGCGACCGCAATGGTTTGCTGCACACGATCTTCCGAATACGCAGTATCGGCCTGAATCCCACCGACACCTTTCCAGCAGACCTTCGTGTAGAGCAGTTCCGCGCTCCCGTCAGCCAGCCCGTCCTTGAGAACCAACTGCAGCCTGCGGCTTGCGAATCCCTCGAGCGCCCTGTCTACAATGTCCTCGATGCGAAAGACTCCCAGCACGAAACCAGTCAGATCACGGCGCCGCGCGGCAACTGTTGGCGGAACTGTCGAGGTCTTGTAGACAGGCAAAAAGATCAGAACTCCAAACTGCCTCCGGCGCTCCTGGACCAGTGTCACACGCCCGGTGCCGACCATCTCGCCCGTATCCCTTGCGCGGAACAACGCTTGCCGGCGGGTGGGCTCGGAAGCCAGATCGAACCCCAGGGCTTCTTCGTTTCCCCGCTGAGGTTCGGCGTAGTACACGGGGAAGTACTCGTCCCTGTTCCTGACGGGAACCATCCGGGAGTTCGAAGTTCTCTCGGTGAATCGAAACCCGGGATAGACATCCTGAGCCGCCTGTTCCCACGCGTCCTTCTCGACGCCAGGCACGCGCGGGATCCACTCCAGGGCCTGGATGCCACTGGTTCGCTTGAGGATGGGAGCTGTAAAGACACTGAACTCAGCTTACCGCCGCGATCTGAACCTCCCCGTCGTTCAGGAAGCATGTCTTCGTAAACAGCGTGAGATCTAGAGGATTCGGCAGCCGGACGTCCTCAAGGCCCGGACAGGAGTTCGCCGACGAGTCGTAAGACCGATCGATCTGGGAGATGAACACGATGATGAGTCCGCGGTTGCTCGCGAATTGTTTCAGCGCGCGGACCTGGGACATAAGTTCCGGGTTCTCCCGTTTCTGATCAAGAAGCTGCAAGTAGTCGATGACCACCAGGGTTCCTCGCGGCGCAGTCTCCAGATGCCTGATGACGTATTCGGCGCTGATAGTGTTGTCGAACGCAAATCTGTCCTCGAAAGCGCCTGGCTCTTTGCCGATGGCACGAAATGCTTTCAGGATGTCTGTCTGGTTGTACTCGAGCGTGAAGAACGCCCCGCGGTGACCCGACTTCATCGCTTCGACCGCGACTTCTAAGCTCATCAGCGTCTTACCGTGGCCCGGGCGGGCTCCCAGGAGGACCAAGTCCCCGGGATTCAGACGAGCAAACAGCTCCTTCGACGGGGCGGTAGCGGCATACCGGGCCGCGAGCAGGCTCCAGCCGCCGAAGCCCTCTTCGATGGCAATGCGATCCAGTGCTGCGTGTAGTGGAATGCCTTCGTTGCGCGAGATGATCTTGGCTCGGTGCTTGAGGCGGTAAATGGGTGCAGATAGCTTCATACGAAACCTCCTATTTGCGAGCGATCGTCACAATCCCTCCTTATGCGTGTGGCTCGAACAGTCGGCTCGATCTGGATGAAGCCCTGCACGTGATGTGTTTTCCCAGATGGAGGGGGGAGGCATGGGCCATGGCCTGCAGACGAGTATGAACCACTTGCGGGGGATAAGAAATGCCTGACTGCCGTTCTTTTCGTTCAGATCAAGCAGGCTCCCAGCTCTTTCATTCCAACTAAAGCCCCCTTGCCCTCCCATATACAACACTGCTATACATATATACAGCACTGTTATACAACCGAGCCCACCCAGCGCCCAGTCGCATAACCCAAAATCGCCCCAAACAACGAGGCCACAACCCAATGCCACAACGAGTCCTAGGCGAGTTCGAACACCAGGTCCTCCTGGCTATCCTCCGTAAAGGTTCCCAATCCTACTCCGTCGAAATCGTCCTCGAAATCGAAGAACGCACCGGCCGGGAAGTCGCCACGGCCGCAGTCCTCGTCGCCCTCCGCCGCCTCAAGGACAAGGACTATCTCGAGGACCAGTGGATGGAGCCGGGAACACAAGGGGCTCACGGGCGTCGCTACTTCAGCCTCACCGCGAAGGCGTTGGAGGAGATGTCCGGGGCCCGGCAAAGGTACCTGAGCCTCTGGGACGGTGTGGAATCCCTCCTGGACGGCGCCGACGCCGACGCCGTCGGAGGTGGGTCATGACCGGCCGGATTGGGAACCGACCGCCGCCCCGGTTGGCGCGCCGGCTGTTGACCCTCCTGGTCGGCGCGAGCGCGGCCGGCGAGACATTGGCGGGTCTGGGGGAGTTGTTCCGGCTTCGCGTCGGGAGGGATGGCGAAGCTTCCGCCCGCCGCTGGTATTGGCGTCAGGTATTGGCTTTCGCCACCCCCAGGGGATGGTACCGTTCGGTACGACCCCGCAAGACCCCACTTGCGGGTGCGCTCTGGCAGGACATCGGCTTCGCTTTTCACACCCTCCGAAAAGCGCCGGTGTTTACGTTGGTTTCGTTGATGACCCTGGCCCTTGGGATCGGTGGCAGCCTGGCCATGTTTGGCATCGTGGACGCCTCCCTGATCCGACCCCTTCCCTACGCCGACGCGGACCGGCTCGTGATCGGGCGCGCCACCTTCGATGGGGATTTGAATCCTTATGTGGCGGCTCCGGACTACTTGGACTATCGGGACCGGGCTGCCACCTTCCAAGCACTGGCCGCGATCCTGCCCTTCGCCGGCGACGTCACCGTCACCGGCCCCGCCGAGCCCGACCGCGTCACCGTCACGACGATCTCGACGAACTTCTTTTCCGCGCTGGGCGTCGCACCCCTGCTGGGGAGATCGTTCGCTGAGAACGAAGGGAACGAGTCCGCACCGAACGTCCTCATCGTCAGCCACAGATATTGGCAAACCCGCCTTGCTGGGGCGCGCGACGTCCTGGGGCAGTCGCTCAACCTGGGCGGCGTGCCTTACACCGTGATCGGCGTCATGCGGCCCGACTTCCATTTCCTCCTGGACGTGGACTTCTGGCGGCCCATGCGACCGGACCGGGACGCCGCGTCCTTGAGGGACCGGCACAACTGGTTCGTCCTCGGACGCCTGTCGCCCGACGCGTCCATCGAGCAGGCCCAGAGCAACGTGGATGTCATTTCGGCCGATCTGGCCGAGGCGTATCCGGAGACAAACAGCCGCAAGGCACTCGTCTTGACCGACCTGCGCAGCGTTCTGGTGGAGGACTATCGCGTCTGGTTGGGCATCCTCACCGCCTCGGCTCTGCTCGTCCTTCTGATCGCGTGCGCGAACGTTGCGGGGATGATCCTGGCGCGAGCGCCGGCCCGGCGGCAGGAGCTGTCTGTCCGCGCCGCCCTGGGTGCCGATGGGTTCCGGCTGATGCGCCAACTACTGGCCGAAAGCGTGACGGTGTCGGTCACCGGCGGTCTGCTGGGTCTCGGTCTGGCGACGGGAATCGAGCGAGGGGTTCTGGCGTTTCTTCAGATGGACCGGTTGGGTCTGCGAGAGATCCAGATCTCCACGCCGATGATTGTGATCGCGCTGGTTCTGTCCGTGGGAACGGGTCTTGCGGCGGGCCTCTATCCGGCCTTCCGGAGTTTCCGTAGCAACCTTGCCGACGAGCTCAAGAGGACCACCGCCAGGCTGGGCGGTGGGGGCGCCGTGTTCCGCAGCGGTCTGGTGGTCGTTCAGATTGCCGTGTCCGTGGTGCTTCTGGTGGGATCGGGTTTGCTGATCCGGAGCTTTCTCGAAAAACAGGCGGTGGATCCCGGCTTCGATCCGGTCGGGGTGATTACTGCGGAGATCGAGCTGCCGGACGCCGATGATTCCCGGGGAAGGACGCCTGCCCGGTTCTTTACGCAACTCGTGGAAGAGATCCGTGCGGAGCCTGGTGTGGTTTCGGTATCGGCGATCAGTCACGTGCCCATCAAGCAGCCTTTTAACACTTTCCGGGTTAAGGGGCCCGACTCTCCGCCGGATGGGGAAAGCGTTTTTCTTCGCGCCGCGCTGCCCGGCTATTTCGAAACCATGGGCATCCCAATTGTGGTGGGCCGGGCCTTCGAGAATTCGGACGGTGCCGGCGGTGCCAATGCGGCCATCGTCAGTCAGTCCCTGGCCCGGAAGATCTTCGGTGCCGAGAACCCCCTCGGCAGGGAAGTGGAGCTCGACTACTTCGGCAGCCCGCGCAACATGCAGGTGGTAGGGGTGGACGGCGACGTCCAAATCAGTGGCCTGGCGATGGACCCGGGCGTGACGCTGTATCTGCCCGAGGCCCTGCTCCAGTACGGAAGGATGCAGTTGGTCGTGCGTACCGCCGGCGATCCCACGTCGGTCAGCGTCTCCACGAGATCGGAATCCGGATGGTCCTGGGTGCGGAGCCATCGCGAATCGGAGGCTGGACATTGGGACGCGGGCTGGTCCTGGTGTGTGTGGGAGTCACCATCGGACTTGCCGGCGCGTTCGCCGGGTCGCGAGTGCTGCGGCAGATGCTGTTCGGCATTGCCCCGACCGACCCGATCACCTTCATTTCAGTGGCGGCCCTGGTCCTGGCGATCGCACTGATTGCCTGCGCGGTACCGGTCGCCCGGGCGGTGCGGAGTGATCCGACGACGGTGCTCCAGGCTATGTGAGGGGGTCGGAGGCAGTGACGGCGGCCCTGGTCCACCGTTCCTTCTATTCGTTTTGCGACTGCACAGACCCAGCGTTTGTCCTGCTGAACATTGTTCATGTTGGGATGCCGCTTTCAGGCCCGTTTGTACACGGCTTCGAACAGGACCTTCCACTCCGCTCCATCTGGGGACATCTCCATCATCGCTTTCATGGTGCCAGGGGTAGAAAAGTCAGAGGTCATCCGTGCATGCATTCCCGGTCCACCGTGGGCGAGGGTGAGAACGTCACCATCGAATCTTCCTACGAACAGCTCGGGAGGTGAACCCATGCAGTCGAACCAATGGAGGGAGTAGCGGTCCTCCTTCGGTTCATACGTGTAGACACCGTGTCCAGTGAATGAGACGGCTCCGTCGCGCACCTGTTCGTAATCGGCAAGCAGGGCGAATCCCCCGAGGCTGAGCCTGTGGCTGTTTCTTCCGATTGCCACACCGCCTTTCGGGTCCCACTGGGACGGGTGCATCGTCTCCTCACCTTCCCAGGATCCAGCCAGTTTCTCTAGCAAGCCGTGGCCAGCTGATGGCTTTGGCATGTCCATGGTTACTCCTTCGGTTCATACGATCTCATGAATGGCCTTCACGTCGGCCTAACGAAAGACAATTCTACAGAACTACGTAACTACAGATATCTTGCAGCCGACGCAGCGTTACAACCTCAGTGTGTGCTTCAGCTTAATGCAAATAAGTGAGTTCCTGGAAAGCATATCGCCGAGTCGCCTGACGATTTCTTCACGCACAGGTACGCTACCCTTGACGGGTCTGAGTTATCTACTCTGGACGCTTCGTCATAGTGCTGGGATTTGCTCTTCAAGCCGGCGGCTTCATCCTCTCCTTCCTGGCAAGCGGCTGAACTTGAGATTTCAGTTGCGATTCCTTTTCCTCGCCAAAATCGCTCGCCGGAAGTAGCGCTCATGATCTGGATTGGCTTTTACCAACGAAGCCCATCAGGAAGCTCTTCCAGGAGGACTCTTGCTCTTAGGCACTACCGTCGCGGAATCACTATAGTATGTACGACGCTCCCGTCCGTGCCGGTGACAACCACTCGGAGCTCGGTCGAGGTTGCGTCCACGCGCGCCACCTGGTCCTGGCCAACTACGAGCAGGTGATAGGCGTGGACGTCCGGCGTGGGTGGTGTGTACGAGAAGCGATGCCTGTGTCCGGATATCACCAGGTCTACACCTGCGTCGTTTGCGGTCTGGATCCAGGCATCGGGTCCGTCGGTCAACCAGCCCCATCGAGGTTGGTGCATCACGATGACACGGAACGGTGCTTCGGCGACGCGGTCCGTCGTAGCCACGTGCTCTCGAAACCACTCGAACTCTTTCGCACGGTACGGCGCGGTTCGATTCAGCTCGGCGTACACGTTCGTGTCATCGGGCTTGTCCTCG
Organism: Terriglobia bacterium; assembly: GCA_965262425.1. GTDB lineage: Bacteria > Acidobacteriota > Terriglobia > 20CM-2-55-15 > 20CM-2-55-15 > CAZOZZ01. Next base: position 5,315,184 of record OZ253536.1, read on the forward strand.
CCGGTATCGAGGACCATGAGATGCACGGGCCCCGCATCCCGGGCGTAATAGAACCGTCCTTCCGGTGTGGGGACGTAGTCGAAGAGTCTGCGGGCAAAGGGTCCGCGTAGCTCGTGGTTGCCGCGCGCGAACATGAGCGGCTTACTATGCGCCAGCCCGGCCCCGATCGGATTCAGCCAGGCACGGAACAGGTGCTCCTCGCTGTCGATCCAATGGAACGCGTCTCCTGTGTGTACCAGGAAGTCCGTTGTGTCCCAATCGATGGTTTCGTTCAACCGTTCGATCCGGCGCACGTCTTCGTGAGTGTCCGTGACCACACTGAAGGACACGGACGCGCTGCTCCGATCAAGAGTGGTGAACTGGTGTGGCCCGCTACGAGTGTCCAATCCCTTGTCCGGCCAATAGGCTTTGAGCTTTACGACCCTCGTCGCGATGACTTCGTAGCTGTAAGTGGTGCCGGCCGACAAGCCAGCGAGGTGCACGGCGTGCAGCGTGCCGACCGGAACGAGACCGTCCACCTGCGGCTCCGCCGTGGCGGACAGGTTGCCGGATGTGCCATACCGGACCCTTGCATGCGTGGGAGTATCCGTGAGCCAGACGATCGTGGCGGTTGTCTCGCTATTGGCTACCAGATAGGGACCCTCGGTGATCACCGGTCGGGTGTCGTAAACCTTGTACGGTTCGGACTGGGCATGGACCGGAACAGCCATGGAGAACACGGCGGCAAAGAACACAACTGCGCGCATGATCATCTCCGTTCTCTCGGAGTGGAGTAGTCGAGTTCGAAGGTGGATCGGATCACGAAGTGGTCGGAAGGGAATCCGGTAGGCCAGGTAGAGATCAACCTCGTGGATGTGTTTCGCAACCCCGAGCCTTTGTAGTACAGCTGGTCGATTCGCCTGCCACTCCGATGGGTGTATCCAGGGTCGGCTTCGACGTCCGGATGCAGGCTTCGAAACGCATCGGTGAAGCCGGCGTCGATCAAAGCTCGAGAGGCCGGGCTGTCGCCTCCGTCTAAGTGTGGAACGGCGTTGAAATCACCGGCGAACAACGTCGGTATCGACTCCGACTGTTGGAACCTGGTTTCATGGAAGTCGACCACCGTCGGGAACTGCTCCATTCCATACCAGTTCGACATCGCGAATATATCCTGACTTTGGCTGATCCCGATCTTCACCCCGACGTTCATGAACGGAGCGTCTTCCGGGACATGCAGCTCTTTGATCGGGTAACGGCTGAGCACCGAGATGTTGGCACCCTGGTTCAGGTAGTCCCAATCCACGGTAGTCGCGAAGTAGTAACCCAACTCTGCCGCGATGAAGTCGCCGGCCGAGTAGGTTTCCTGCATCATGACGATGTCGATGTTCTCGCTCTCGATGATCTGTGCGATCGCGACTCGAGAGTCCCAGCCGTGCTCCTCGATCGTAAAGTGTTTGCCGCCATGGAAGATATTCCAGGAGGCCTCTGTCACCGACGAGACTTCGTCGTCGAGATCATGCGCGGCAGGCATGAAGCGCTCCCGGTACGAACTCCCGACTTCCTCAGGGGTCAGCACACGTCCCCAGACTTCCAGTTCGTCCATGTCAAAGTCTGGAGGGTCCAGTCTCTCTCTCTCCGTGAACTTCATGGCGCCACTCGGGTCGATCGTCACCACACCATCGACGAGGGAGTAGATCGCGAGCAACGGCGCAGTGTCCATGAAGTTCAACACCTGATGCACCGTGTATGGATTGTTCATCAGGCCGGATTCCAATCTTCGGACCGGTGCGAAGTCCACCGACTCCATCGACCGTAGAAACGCCGGGCGATTCGTGTCTTGCAACAGCGCCGCCGCTTCGCGAACTTTGCGGTCGAACAACCCCCTCGGGTCTACGATCAGGTTCGCGAACTCTCGAGCTTCGACTTCTTTTAAGCCAAGGTGATCGAACGCGACCACGAATTGTTGCAGTTGCTCGGCGCCTCTCTCGATCGCTGGGAGCGTTGCCGGGGGTGGATCGGCGGAGGCTCCGTCCCAGCCCACGACAAGTGGCCGGCTCGAGGTGAAGTCGAAGCCCTCCCCATCGCTCACGTGATACGTGACTTTGTTCTCCCCGTCGTAGAACAACCGAATCTCCGACCTGGTGCTGCTGTAGGTCATGGTCAGCTGATGCCACCTGCCGTCATTCAGTGGCATGTGCCGACCGTTCTCCCGCTCGTAGGTGATCCGTCGGTCACCCGACCCCATGTTCCATGCCCAGGTCCCGCCGGAGAAATAGAACACCCACCCGGCCTCCTTCTGGGAGGCCAGGCTGTTGTCAACGAACTCCTTTTGAGACAACAGCACGACCCGCTTATCGGCCTCCTCGACGGTTCTCGTCCAGAATCGGACCGAGAAATCGTCCCTCCGGCCGAGCTTTTGAGACAACAGCACGACCCGCTTATCGGCCTCCTCGACGGTTCTCGTCCAGAATCGGACCGAGAAATCGTCCCTCCGGCCGAGCGGCAGATTCCCGCTGGTCAGGGCCACAAACGCCGACTCGCTGTTCGATCGGAGCCTGAGCGCCTGGCCGTCGAGACCCTCCACATACCGCACCATCCCGCGGGATCTCCCTGCGGCAAAGCCCCTGGCCGCATCGCTGGTCGTGCCGTCGAAAGTGAACCTGGCGAGCGTCCCCGACTCCTGCTCGACCCCGACCGCCTGAACGCCGGGGCGCGACAGAGCGTGCACCGTCCCCCGCGCTCCCGTCAGCAGAAGGAAGAACAATCCAATCAGGCGCAAGTCACTCAGTTTCATGGCATTTCTAAACTGTTTTATCGAAAGTCCACATCGTGCAGTTCTGTCGCTTCAGATATTGATTCTCGAACGAATCGTGTCGACATCAAACGTTTCCCTGAGTTCAAATTCGTTTGCGAGCGCGGCGTACTCCTCCCGCACCGCGTGTAGTCTATCGATAAACGCCTGGGGCACGTCTTCGTTTTCGTTGGCGATCAGAGTCCCCCGTTTTGACGTGGCCAGGATGTGGCAAAACTTCAGCTGCTCGATAGACTCCAAGGGTGGCGGCAGGATGGTGGGGTCGCCTTCAGGGCCCATGGATCCGTTGCGCAGCCGAGGCTGGCGTGGCTGACATTTCCGAGATCAGTGAGTTGCAAGTCGTTCGCCCAGGTGTGCAAAAAGGTTGCGTGGAAGATCATGTAGCAACAGGCCTGCCTTAGCTTGTCGCTTTCGCCGGCCCCCGGTCCCTGGGGGTTCATCGAGATCCTCCGCACTGCGCGTAGTTTCCCCTCTACGGTTTCACGACCCGCCTTGGAATTGTCCCCCTCCGAACGGTCGCACCATGACGCGTAATTTAGCGCGGGTTGATAAGATACGCTGTGCTTGACCACGTCTTCGGAAAAACGCTCGACTTCGTACCAGTACTCTGTAATCGCCGGAAGGTTGTCTTCGAAGAACTCCGTCACGTGGTCGCAAACAACCTTCCAAAAAATATTCGCTGCTTTTGCATAGGTATGCCCGTCGTAACGCGGACTTCGTGGGGACCAGTTCGACCAGTCCAGGGTGCCCAGATGGCGGGCGAGCCGCATTGGTCGTCAACGGAGTATTCGTTGTCAGCACTCCTTTCGTGCCGAAGATCTCAGTTTTCCCGATATCGTTGATGTTGATCACGCCTCTAAGGTGGGGGAACAACAGTCGACACAACGGACTCTGTTCGAAGTTCCGGAACGCTGCGACGGCGTACTGACCGACGTTCAGATGACCCGCACACAAGTGTGTGTCGAGTTCCCCCGAAGCGGTCCAAGCGCTGCGGAAGACCCTCTTCGCGGATTCCCAATCAGCATCCTGAGGGCCCAGGTTGTAACTCTTCCCGATTGCAGAACCGGGAGCGGTCTCGCTTTGTTCGCGGATCGCAATGCTGATCCGAGTTGGCGCCAGCGTTCCATCGCGCAACGAGAGATAGAGCTTCACGTTCGAGATATCGTGGGTGTTGTCACTTTCATCCTGGTCCCAGTTCACCTCGACAAAGTAGCTGTTTTCGTCATTGCCATCGACGCACAACATCGCGGGATTGAAACCGTTAAGCGTACGGTATACAAGAAACTCGTCGCTGTTCCTCTTGTCCGCTGAGAGCTCTTGAGACAACGTGCTGGCGAATTTCCCCTGGATTTTGGCAAGGGATGGAGAGCTCCCGCCGCCAAGCATCGCCCGCGCTCGAAGTGCCACCCACTCGAGCAAAACAGCCGCGTTGTGAAGCGCCAGATACCCCAGATGGATAGCTATGGTCGTACTCCCAATGCGGCACCCGAACTCTTCCAAAGTTGAACCGAGGAGCGTCGACATTGTCTGGACCGGGGATCTTGACGAGTAGTTGAGCCTTCGCGCCGGCGTCCATATTTTCCCCTGGACGGTCGAACACACGCAGCTCGAAATCCGGCAACCCCCGTTCCAAGCGGCCCGCATCCGCGGGGTTGTACTCGATGTCGAAGCGACCGTAGCGATCCGTGGTCGCCGACCCCAGATGGTCGTCCACCAACGGATCGCGATCCCACAGCTCGACGCCGAGACCATAGAGCGACTTCTGGATTGCGTCTTCGTGAATAAGTTGTCCCTTGACTCGTCTCGTCGTCACATCGTTATCCTTGTTGCCCTTGAAGCGTCACACAGTGTCGGTAGACAGCGCTCATGTCCGATTTTTGCCGCGGGACTGATATGAGTCGATACGCAGCTTCTGAGCGTACGGGTAGATCCTTGACCTTGCGTAGCCGATTGAGTTGTAGTCGGATAGCGACGTTGCCGGGACGACAGATATTGAAGCCGGCATGTTGTGGACCCGAATTCTGAGCATCTCGCAATGCTCAGCACATAACGGTTCTGCCATGGTGGCAACCCCAACCTCCAGCCAGGGCCATTTTCGCTCATCCCAAGCTTTCGCGGCGTTATAGATCTCGGCAGATTCACCGGTGGCCAGGGTATGACACTGCATCCACAGGCGATACTTGACCTCACCCTCGTCCAACCTTTTGAGAAATTCGTTGCGCAAGTAGTCGTGCGCGCGCGTCTCGGTGGGCAATCGCTCCTGTTCCCAAACATTGATACTATCGTCGCCGGTGACGACTCCCGAGTCCGGCAGATCCTCGTAGGGGCCGAGCTTGAACTTGACGAGCATGGTGACCCCTTCCCGAGTATGGAAATGAAATGGGATCTTCGTGTAATAGCGCAGTTGGACGAAGGAGTCCGGAGCCCGTCGCACCGAACCGCGAGCGACGCGATGCCCCTCAGGATACCTCTTACAATACGACTTCAACCCCTTCGGGCCTCGCGCGCCGGCCCAGACGAATGCGAGGAAGGTGCGGAGATTCCAAAACGCGTTCTCCTCCCCGGTGTTCATGATCAAATCGAGTGGACTGTCTAGAGGGCTGTGGGAGAACTTTAGCGACCCGCTACGAACGTCTTTGACGGCATCATCCTCATACGAGATGGTCGCGTGTCGAACCTGCAGAGGATACTCAGCCCCGGGGCTGAAAAATTCGTGGGATGGGAATCTTGGCGAGTCGGTGACCTTGAAAGAGCCCTTAGCTCCGACCCCATAGGTGTGGGTTGCACGCCCTTTCTTCCACAGTCCGACAACACCGAACAACCGGCTCACGAACCATGTCGTCAGGCGTAGCGCCCAGCTGGCACTCGAATCCCCCCTGCTCGTGAAAGACGATCTCGACATAGGAAAATAGAGGATTAGCATGTATCAAATTGTCGGATATTGCGAGGTTCAAATGCCACGAACCGAGTACCGCTGGTGTCTGTCAACGTTGTCCTCGGTGATCCTGTTTGAAGGATGGCGAAGCTCGGGCCCGCTGGTGGTATTGGCGTCAGGTAGTGGCTTTCGCTCAACGGTCACTCTTGTCGAGCAAATCCGACCCGACATCCCGGAAAACGCTTTCCAGCCCCCCGCCGTAATAAACCCCCTTCCCCCACGTCATCTTCTTATAGCCTCAAGGAGAACCCATGGAATCCTGGATCCGAGACCTGACCTACGGCGCCCGCATGCTCGCCCGTAACCCTGGCTTCACAGCAGTCGTCGTCCTCACGCTCGCCCTCGGCATCGGCGCCAACACGGCGATGTTTACCGCGATCAACGCGGTCATTCTCAAGCCGCTGCCCGTCGCCGAACCCGAAGAGCTGGTAATGCTCTATACGTCGCGGGAGGGCAGCTTCGTCAAGAGCCAGCCTTCGTCCCACTACGACTATGTCTATTACCGGGACAACAATTCCGTGTTCGCCTCCCTTGCCGGCTTCGGAGTGGAGGTGGCCAGTCTGGGCTCGGGTCAGGGGGCGGAGATGCTGGTTGGCGAAACCGTCTCCGGAAACTACTTCGACGTTTTCGGAGTGCGGCCTCGCCTTGGAAGATTCTTCCTGCCCGAAGAAGACGTCACGCCGGGGACGCATCCCGTCGTTGTCATCAGCGAGGCGCTCTGGCGTGGCCGCTTCGGTTCGGACCCGGATGTTCTGGGCTCCGTCGTGCGCATGAACGGATCCACCTACACGGTCATCGGAGTTGCCCCGGAAAGCTACACCGGGGGGATGCGCGGGTTCGCCGTGGATTTCTGGGTGCCGTTCATGATGATGGATCAACTCGAGCCCGGCAGGTCTCAGCTCAACAGCCGGACGAGCCGCTGGATGTTCATCGTGGGGAGGTTGCATCCCGGGGTGGAACTGGAGGAGGCCCGGGCGAACATCGTCACGCTGGCGGAGCATCTTCGGGCCGATAACCCCAACGCCGGCGACCACGATACCGCGACGCTGTATCCGGCGGGCCGGGTCGTGATCCTGCCCGAGGTGGACACGTTCATTTTCGGGGCTGCCGGACTGATGATGGCGTTGGTCGGCGCGGTGTTGCTCATCGCCTGCGCCAACGTGGCCAACCTGTTGCTCGCCAGATCCCTGGCGCGCCGGAAGGAGATCGCCATCCGGGTGTCGCTCGGTGCGGGCCGTGGTCGGCTGGTGCGGCAGTTACTGGCCGAAAGCGTCCTGCTGGCCCTGATGGCCGGCGTCGTCGGTCTCGTCGCGGCACAATGGGGAGCGGCCTTGATTCTCGCCCAGTTCACTACGGCCAATCTGCCGCTCGACATCCGGATCGCCCTCGACATGGGGATCGACTGGCGCGTCTTGACCTTCACCCTGCTGGCATCGGTTGGGACGGGAATCGTGTTCGGTCTGGTCCCGGCGCTCCAGAGCACGCGAAACGGGCCGGCGGCCGCGCTCAAGGACTCGGCGGGCACGACCACCCCCGACCGGCAACGCTCGTTCCTGAGGAACGGGCTGGTCGTCTCACAAGTTGCCCTGTCGGTTCTCCTGCTCGTTGCGGCGGGCCTGTTCATCAGAAGCCTCCAGAACGTCACCACAATCGACACCGGTCTCCGAAGCGAAGGGGTGTACACGGCGGAACTGTTGCCCCAGATGCAGGGTTACGACAACGCCAGGGCCGCCGAGTTCTTCGACCGGGTACTCGAGCGGATGCGGTCGGTTCCCGGCGTGGACGACGCCAGCCTCATCACGATCATGCCGTTGGCGTTGAGCTTCCGAACCATGGGGATGGTGCCCGAAGGGCATCCCGTGCCATCGGACATGTTGAACCGGCCCCAGATCGGCACGGTCAACGTTGCGCCGGGATATTTCGAGACGATGGGCATTCCCCTCATGATCGGCCGGGACTTTTCCGCAGCGGATACGGTCGACTCCGAGGACGTTGCGATCGTCAACAGTGCGTTTGTCGACCGCTTCTGGCCCGGAGAGAACCCCATCGGCAAGACCTTCGCGAGCGGTCTGGAAGGAGCAACGGCGACCGTGGTCGTGGGTGTGGTTGCCGACAGCAAATATCGGACTCTCGGAGAGGACCGGCAGGCGTTCACCTACCAGAGCATCAACCAGAACATGGAGGGTACCGCGTCGCTCATCGTCAAAGCCCCGTCAGCGGGCAGCGCGATGCTGGCCACGATCCGGGATGAACTTGCGGCGATCGACGAAAACGTTCCAGTGACCAACATCGCGACGCTCGAGGACCGTATGGGCATCGTCCTCCTCCTGCCCCGGCTGGGCGCGTCGTTGTTCGGTGGTGTCGGGCTGATCGGTCTGATCCTGGCGGCCACTGGTATTTTGGGCGTGATGTCGTTCGCGGTGAGCCAGCGGACCCACGAGATTGGCGTCCGTATGGCGCTGGGGGCCGGACCGTCCACGGTTCTTGGCATGGTGTTGCGCGAGGGGGTTTCGTTGACGCTGCTGGGAATTGCCGCGGGTGGAGCGCTTGCCTTCGGGTTGACGCGCTTCTTGTCCGGGATGCTGGTGGGGGTCGGGGCCAGTGATCCGGTCACGATGGCCGGGGTGGCCATCGTGATCCTTTGTGTGGCCCTGACGGCTTGTTACATTCCCGCCCGGCGTGCACTTCGTGTGGATCCGGTGGTTGCGCTGAGGGAGGAGTAGGCGTCCCATACGGGATACAGGTGCGGTTTGTGACCGCCACTTTTGAGCGGCACTGAGGAGCAATCCCGGTTGGGGGCAGAGAACGCTGTCACGAAGTGGGGCTGCCGCGGGATAGAGTGTACGGCCGCGACCGTACACGATATTAGGAAAAATCCGTACTTCTACTGGCGCGTCGCGTTGGCGCGGATCGCGTCCGCCAGAAACGCCGCTAATCCTTCGCCGTGCTTGTCGATGTTGGACCCAAAGCGCGGATCGCTCTTGTACATGTCGGCCAGGCCCGCGTGCATTGCGTGGCTGCAGGGGTAGTACCAGCGGTCGAAGTGCAGGCGGTGGGCTTCGGCCAGGTCCATGGCCTCGTCTCCGTCTGCGGACTCACCCTGGCCCAGCAGTCCGGCCAGCCTGTCCATCAGGTCGTTGTTTTCAGCCTTGATCCGTTCCCAGTCTTCTTTGGAGTAGCCCTTCGTTCGTCGTTGGGCCTCCTTGTATGGGTCGGTGTGGCCCAGCGCTTCCTGGCCTCGTCCTCGTACCTGGCTGGATCGAAGCCGTCGAAAAGTTTTGTTGTGTCCATTTCTTCTTGATCTCCTTTTAGACTCTCCAGCGCGCAATCGACCGCACGAAGCATCGCTTCGTTCCGCTCGGCACGCGCTACGAGCTGGGTGCGTTGTTCGAGGAGTGCCGCCCGCTGATCGAACGCCGGATCGTCGAGTATCTTTCGGATCCGTTCCAGCGAAAGTCCGAACTCTCGGTACAGCAGAACCTGCTGCAACCGAATCAGATCCGCGTTGCCGTAGAGCCGGTACCCTGCCTCGGTCCGTCCCGATGGAGCCAACAGGCCGATGGCGTCGTAGTGATGCAGCGTCCGCACCGTGATCTTTGCCATGCGGGCCACTTCGCTCACCTTGTAGGTTCCGGCAGTCATGGGCAACAACGTACAGCATCACGCTGCGTGAGGGTCAAGGGAGAAAATGAGGGTGCAGATCCCTGACTCATGACGATTGCGGCCGGATAGCGTGTACGGCCGTGACCGTACACGAGACCCCAGGAATCTTGTTCGTGCCAGCGCTTATTGCTCCTATACTTTCCCGGTGGAGAGAAGACATGAATCGACGAGAGTTCATTGGAAGTACGGCAGGCATGGGGGTTGCGTTGGCATTCCCAGCCGGCCGTTCAAGTAGAACGATGGCGAAGCAACTGTCAACCGACCTTGTCGGCTTCACGGCGTCGCAGTTGTCGGCGGCCATCCGTGAAAGACAGGTGAGTTCGGTCGAGGTGATGCAGGCGTATCTCGAACAGATCCACCGCTACAATCCGGTCTTCAACGCCATCGTCAGCATGGCTGATGACGATGTGCTGATCAGCCGGGCGGAACTCGCCGATCAAGCCCTGGCCCGCGGCGAATACCGGGGCTGGATGCACGGGATGCCTCATGCGGTCAAGGACCTGGCCGATGCGGAAGGCTTTCCGACGAGCATGGGCTCTTCGATCTACGCGGGCACCATGCCGGAAGAAGATAGTTTCATGATCGGCAGAATCCGAGCCGAGGGCGCGATTTTTATAGGAAAGACCAATGTGCCCGAGTTTGGCATGGGCTCGCAATCCTACAATCCTGTATTCGGTGCCACAGGCAGTGCATACGATCCGGCATTGACGGCAGGTGGCAGCAGTGGCGGCGCCGCATGTGGTCTGGCGACCCACATGCTTCCGGTGGCCGACGGGAGTGACTTGATGGGGTCGCTTCGCAATCCTGGTGCCTTCAATAACGTGATCGGCTTCAGACCCAGCCAGGGGCGAGTGCCGGGGGGTGGCGAGGGCGACCTGTTTTACCAGCAGATGTCCACGGGTGGTCCGATGGGGCGCAACAGTGAAGATACGATTCGCCTACTGCACAGTATCGCCGGCTACGATTCCGCCCAACCGCTGAGCCTCAGGGATGAAATACCTCCCTTTGAGGAGTTCCGGGCGCGTGATCTGCCGGGTCTCAAGATCGGGTGGATGGGAGATTATGAAGGCTATCTCAACATCGAACCCGGCATTCTCGATCTATGTGAAACCAGCCTCGGTATCCTTTCGTCAGAAGGCGCGATCGTCGAGCCGTCCAAGCCACAGTACGACATGGACCGGCTCTGGCAGACCTGGCTGACCTTGCGCCACTGGACCCGTCACGGTACCAGGGAGCTCTACGACGACCCCGACACTCGAAAGCTGCTGAAGCCCGAAGCGATCTGGGAGATCGAAGGCTCGTTCGGCGCTTCCGGCGGTGACATATACCAGGCGGGAATTGCCCGTGCCGACTGGTTCCGTGCCCTGGGTTCTCTGTTTGGCGAGTACGACTTCCTGGTCGTGCCCACGGCTCAGGTATTTCCTTTCTCAAGAGAGATTCACTGGCCCGATTCCATCAACGGCGTAGAGATGGACACCTACCATCGCTGGATGGAGGTCGTCATCGGGGGGACGTTGGCTGGCCTCCCGGTGGTTAACGTACCCGTGGGATTCGATCCGCGGGGCCGACCCATGGGGATGCAGGTCATGGGACCGTTCGGGGAAGACCAGAAGGTTCTGGAATTTGCCATGGCGTACGAACGAGTGACCGATCACCTGGACCAGCGGCCGGAACTCGCCGACGAGATCTAGTCCGAAAAACGGCTGCGAGATTTCGGTGCCGTTCCGCACGCGCCGACACAACCATCATCCATGCGATTAGCCTTGCCATTTGATGTTTGACAACACTGTAGACGAGATTTCCGGCACTGGCTCTGTCGCAGCGAGCCGCATGTTGCGCGGACGACGCTAAAAAACTGCCGGTACTATCGATGGATGACAAGGAGGGCTTATCATAGACGGCACTTCCGGGCATCGGTCTTCCGTCCCGGATCACATATTTCTAATCGGACAATTAAGTATCTTGGAATAAGCAAATGACTACCACCGACCGTGTCTTCAACTTCTCCGCCGGCCCTGCCGTCCTGCCCCTGCCCGTTCTTCGGGAGGCGCAGCGCGACCTGGTGGCCCTCCCCGGCGTCGGGATGTCGATTCTGGAGATCAGCCATCGATCCGCGACCTTCGAACGCATATTCACCGACGCAATCGGCGCCCTCCGAAAGCTTGCCGGAGTACCTGCAAACTACAAGATGCTGCTATTGCAGGGCGGCGCCAGTCTCCAGTTTTCGATGGTCCCGATGAACCTGCTGCTGCCCGGTAAGACGGCCGACTACATCGATACGGGATCCTGGTCGAAGAAGGCCATAAAGGAAGCACGACGAGTCGGGACCGTCAACGTCGCGGCCTCAGGCGCCAGCGATAACTACAACCGGATACCCGGTGACGACGAGATTCATCTGTCTTCGGGTGCGGGGTACGTCCACATCACCGGCAACAATACGATCGCCGGAACGGAGTGGCCTGCCCTTCCGGACGTCGGTGATCGGCCGATCGTCAATGACGCGTCTTCTCACATCCTGAGTGGCCCGGTTGACGTCCGGAAGTACGGCATGATCTACGCGGGAGCGCAGAAGAACCTCGGCCCTTCAGGTGTGACGTTGGTGATCATCCGGGAAGACCTCATCGAGCGATCCCCGGACGATCTGCCGGCGATGCTCAGCTACCGCACGCACGCGGACAACGACTCCCGCTTCAACACGCCGAACACTTTCGGTGTGTACATCCTGGGTCTCACTCTAAAGTGGCTGATTTCCCAGGGAGGCCTTTCCGGCATCGCCGAGGTCAACGAAAGGAAGGCGACCAAGCTCTACACCGAGATCGATCGAACCGGTTTCTACAGGGGCACGGCTGCGAAAGACAGCCGATCCCGGATGAACGTTACGTTCCGTCTGGGTGCTGAAGAGGCCGAGAAGAGCTTCATTGCGAAAGCCGCCGCCGCAGGATTCGATGGCCTCAAAGGACATCGCTCTGTTGGAGGGATGCGCGCGTCGATCTACAACGCGTTCCCGGAGGAAGGCGTGGATGCCCTGGTCGAGTTCATGCGGGAGTTCGAGCGGAAACAAGGCTAGTCAACTTCGGCGAACATCCGGACGCGTTCGTCGCGAACGAGGATCTTGCCTATGGCCTGAAGGCGATCGGCGAGCACGCGCGCGCCATTGAACTGGCCGAGCGCTGGGTGGCTGAGCATCCGGACCAGGTGTCGGGCCAGCGGTTGCTGGCGGAAATCACGGGCGGTGGTTGAGCGCCGTTTTCTTACAATGTTGACGGGGCTTGAGGCTAAAAAGAAAGATATCTTTACTTTTAGACCACGTTAAGTAACAATTCTTTACTAAGTGGGCGCCCGGCCTTTTAAGGGTGCTCAACACGAAAGCCTCATGACCAGAACCACTGGCACGTATCATCGCGTAACCACTGCCGGCGAGGAAGTTTCTGCGTTCGTCCCCGACTCCCTACCGCCGTCAGATCCCGCGTTGTGGTTGTCTCCCGCCATGGACGACCTTCTCGACCGCGCCCAGAACGCTCTTGCGCGTTTGGAGCTTGCAGGCGACATGGTGCCCTCCGCCGAATGGTTTGTTTATGCCTTCATGCGCAAGGAGGCCGTGATTTCATCTCAGCTTGAGGGGACCCAGGCGACGCTGGTCGACCTGTTCGCCATAGACGCCGATGCGGACGCACTGTCGGCTCGCGAAGCCGACGTTCACGAAGTTACAAACTATCTGGCGGCCCTGGACTACGCCAGAACCGAGCTTCGTGCGCCGGACGGACTTCCTCTTTCGATGCGCCTGCTTAATGAATCCCATCGGCTGCTGATGAGAGGTGTGCGTGGCCAGGATAAGCAACCCGGCGAGGTCCGGCGCAGCCAGAACTGGATTGGAGGCACGCGACCTGGGAATGCCCATTTCGTTCCGCCCCCGCCGCAGTTGTTGGCGGACCTGCTTGGCCAACTCGAGCAGTACATTCATGCCATCGATGATCTGCCTCCACTGGTTCGAGCAGGTCTGCTTCACGCCCAGTTTGAAACGATCCACCCTTACCTGGACGGCAACGGACGAATCGGGAGGCTCCTGATTGCGCTGCTTCTCGAGCAGTACGGTTTGCTTTCCGAGCAGCTGCTTTACGTCAGCCTGTTTTTCAAACGACACCGTGACGAGTATTACCGGCGGCTGGGCGCGGTGAGAACGGAAGGGGATTGGGAAGGCTGGATCGATTTCTTTCTCGAGGGCGTACGGACGGTTGCAGACGAGGCCGTGAACACCGCCCGGGACCTGTTCGCGCTGGTCACCCGCGACCGGGCGATGGCGCTTGCCCATTCCTCCAGCACGGTTGCGGCTCTCCGCCTGTTCGAACTGCTGCCGACCCGTCCGATCGTGACCATCCGTCGTGTCACGCAATTGCTCGGTACGACGAAGCCGACGGCAACAAAAGCCGTGTCAGCGCTGGTGTCCGCGGGTGTCCTGTCCGAAACGACGGGGCGGAAGAGGGACCGTGCGTTCACCTATGAGGCATACCTCGATCGACTGAAAGAGGGAACGGAACTGGAAGGGTGAGCGCACCCACGGTAGGTCGCCGGCTCTCCCCTCCCTCTTCAATTCCCTCCGCCGCCCGCAATCGGATAACCGGACTGCCGGCTCCAGTCGTTCCAGGAACCCAGATAGACTCGGGATGGTACGCCGACATACCGAGCGGCAAAGTACATGAGGCTGGCTCGCATGCCGACGGCGCAGTAGGTCACCACTTCTTGTCCTGGCGCCAAGCCGGCTTCGACGAGAAGGGCCTGGATTTCATCCTTGGGCTTGAATCTCATTTCTTCGACGTTGGCAAACAGGTCCTGCCACAGGACGAGTTCCGAACCGGGAAGGTAGCCGCCGTCACGTTCTCTTTGGGTTCGCACATCGAGAACTTGAATATCGGGGTTCTCCAGCCGGTCCTTCACCCATGCGGCATCGACCATTACGTCCGGCGCCGGTCGGGGTGTCAGTCGCCCGGTTTCGAGATCCGCAGCGTGCGTGGATATTTCCCGGCCTTCACTCCTCCAGGCCGCGATGTTTCCGTTTAGCATCGACACATGGTCCCCGTGTCCGATTGAAGCGAAGGCCATGTAGAACCAGCCGAGTTCCATCGCGCTCTCACCATAGATGACGATACGGGCGTCATCCCGGGCACCGGCCTGGGTCAGCCTTTCCGCAAGAACTCCCGGTTCGGGTATCCCGTGGTTGCTGCCGATCGTTGCACCGTGCGAGACGAACCCGGCTCCCGGAATGTGTCCGCCGTCAAAATCCTGTTGCGAGCCCGTGGCCAGGACGACTACGTTGGCGTCATCCAGGTGCTCTGCCAGCCAGGCCGTAGTTACGATCAGTTCGGCGCTCGAGGCTTGCTGGGAAGCCTTGGTTGCCTCGCCGTTCGTGCCCGGGAACAGGACTGCAACGACGGCGAGCCCCATAGAGAGAATTGCTCCGGTCCTCAAAGTCATGCTTGAAACCTCCGTGTACTCAGGCCTGCTATGACCTGCCATTTCTTATGTAGACGTACGACAAGAGTAAAAGGTTTCATGTAGATTGTCTACAAGATTTCGAACCTGCATCCTCTTCCAAAAAATCTAATTCGGGGACGGAGGAGAAACTCAACACTAACCCCGTTAAGACGCATATATTCAGTAATTTGTATTTGAAGAGAGATTGATTCCTCCGTCCCCGAATTAAATTTGATGGGTTGACACTTTAATATCTATTTTGTATAAAAAATAACAATGGGAACTGGACAACGACTCGGGGAGTTCGAACAGGTCGTGCTGCTGGCGGCCGGGCGCCTTGGTGAAGACGCCTATGGCATGACGATTCGGAGGCTCCTGCTGGAGCGGATTGGACGGGAGGTCTCGATCGGGGCCATCTACGCCACGGTCGATCGACTTGTTCGGAAGGGCTACCTGAACGCTCGGCTCGGCGAGGCCACCGCCACTCGCGGAGGGAAGGCCAAACGGTTCGTGTCGCTGACACCTGCGGGTATCGGGGCCCTGGAGAGATCAAAAGAGGAACAGGCGTTGATGTGGACGGGTCTGGAATTTTCGAGCGGGACAAAACGATGAGGCCTTATCGCCCGTTGCTGGCTCGCTTCTTATGGTTCCTGCTGCCCGCTCGCGTGAGAGATCCTCTGATCGGTGACCTCGACGAAGAGTACCGTCGTTACATCGTGCCCGGAACCCCTCGGGGCGAAGCGCGTCGCTGGTACAGGGGCCAGCTTTGGCGCACCATGGTTTTCGCGCCGCATCTGTGGCGGCCGCAGCATCCTGTGAACCGAAATGGAGGACGGAAGGTGAAAGCTGCGGATGGGATTGTCAACGACCTCCGTTACGCGCTTCGTCAACTGAGGCGGTCGCCCGGGTTCCTGGCAACGGCTGTGCTCACGCTGGCCATCGGAATCGGAGCGAATGTCGCGATCTTCAGTGTGGTCAATCATGTGCTGCTCCAACCCCTCGACTACGATCCCGAGGGGCGTCTGGTCACCATGCTGGAACGCCAGGGGGAGGATGGGCCGCCGAACATCTTTGTTTCCTTCCCAAACTTCGCGGATTGGGCCGAGCGCAACCGGGTTTTTGATTCCATGGCGGCTTACGACGATGATGCCGTCACGCTGTCGGGTGCCGGCCAGGCAGAACGTATCGATCTGGCAAAGGTGACCCCGGATTTCTTCGAGGTCATGCGTACGGGTGCCGCGACCGGGAGAACCTTCTCCGAGTCCGACCTGGGGGAGCCCTTCGCAGTGGTCGGCTACGGATTGTTTGAAAGGCTCTTCGGAGCCGATCCCGCTGCGATTGGCGAGACGCTGCTGCTGGACGGAGAGGTTTTTCAGATCGTTGGCGTGGCGCCGGCCGGTTTCTCTTTTCCGGGGGACACGGACGTGTGGGCACCGCTGACTGCGGTGACGTCCGAGGGGCGCCGGAACATGCAGTACCAAACCGTCGCCCGACTCCGTGACGGTGTTGGACTCGAGCAGGCGCGTGCGGACATGATCCGGCTCTCGGAGGAACTCGAACAGGAATACCCGCAGGCCAACGGCGATTGGCGGGTGCATGTGGAGTCTCTCCACTCCCTGTCGGTCGGAGACCTTCGGCCCGCGTTGCTGGTGCTGTTCGGAGCCGTGGGCCTGGTGCTGCTGATCGCTTGCGCCAACGTGGCCAACATGATGCTCGCACGCGCGACTTCACGTCAGCCGGAGTTCGCGCTTCGCGTGGCCCTCGGTGCTCGACGGGGGACTCTGCTCCGGGGGTTCTTCGTAGAGAGCGTCCTGCTGGCGGGACTTAGAGCCCTTTCGGCCCTTCCCCTTGCCTATATCGGCGTGCGGATGCTGGTCAGCCTGGCGCCGTCCGGACTTGGAACCCTGGAGGGACTGACGCTCGACACCGGCCTGTTAATCTTCACTCTGTCGGTCACCACCCTGACGACTTTGTTGTTTGGCCTGATGCCGGCATTACAGGCTTCCAGGCAGAACCTGGCGGACTCGCTCAAGACGGAGGGGCGGGTCTATTTCAACCGGCAACGCCGGCGTCTGTTCGGGGGCGTGGTCGTATCGGAGGTGGCGCTGTGTTTTACGCTGCTCGTGGCTTCAGGGCTCTTCCTCGGAAGCCTACGGAATCTTCAGGCCGTTGACACCGGCTTCGGGATCGAGGACCGGCTGACTTTTCGCGTGTCTCTTCCAATGATGCTGTATGACCGTGCGGGATCCCGGGACTTCCACGACCGTCTTCTGGACCAGATTCGTGCCATCGCCTCAGTGGAATCCGCTGCCGCGACCCATGTCGTTCCGCTGTCTGGCGACAATCAGTACGTCGCGATAGCCGGGGAAGGTGAGCCGTTCGCGACACCGGACGGACGTTTCGAGGGCGCCAACTTCAGGCGGGTGAGCCCGGACATCCACCGAGTGCTTGGGATTCCGCTCCGAAACGGCCGTCTGTTCTCCGACCGGGATCAGGGAGCGGATGTCGTTATCGTCAACGAGACCATGGCGGAGAAAATCTGGCCGGGGCAGGACCCTGTCGGTCGACGCATTCTCGTTCCGATGGATCCGGAATCGCCGCTCCGGGTGGTGGGTGTGGTCCGAGACACGCGAGACGCGTCGCCGAGCGCCGTGCCGCGGTCGACGATCTACGTCCCCTACGGGTGGGGGGCCTTCCCGGCCCACTCGATGGCCTATGTCCTGAACACCCGCGTTCCGCCGGAAACAGTGGCGCCTCAGGTGATCGCCGCCGTCCACCAGATCGACCCCGGCATCGTCCCCTATCGGATCGAGACGATGGACCAGATGTATCAGCGATCGACCGGCCAGCCCCGATTCATGGCGACGCTGCTCGGCGTGTTCGCCGCCGTCGCGCTTGTTCTGGCCGTCGTGGGCCTCTATGGCGTGGCCTCCTACGCCGTGGGCCAGCGGACTCCTGAGATCGGAACGCGGATGGCGCTCGGAGCCGTTCCGTCCGACATCGTGGTCCTGGTGCTCCGATACGGAATCGGTTTCGCCCTCGCCGGAATCTTTCTGGGCTTCGCCGGATCCGTGACCCTCACGAGTGTTCTTGCCGATCAACTCTTCGGAATGGAATCCGCGGCGGACCCCGCGACCCTTTCGATAACCGCGCTCATCATTCTCACCGTGTCAACCCTGGCGGCAGTCCCCCCCGCCCTGCGCGCCGCCAGAATCGACCCCGTCAGGGCCCTCCACCACAACTGACCCCCTCTAATTCGCGAACGGAGGCGTACCCTCCCGGGTCGCCCGCGGGTTTTTCAGGAGGCTTCCCGCGGAGTTCGAGCCCGGAGTTCACTGCTGGTTTGACGTTGGTTGGCCAGGGACGGCCACCCGACACGCTGTTCCGTTGATCTCTCAGGAGCCTAACCAGGGAGCAGGTTGAGCAGTTGGTTTTCGGCGGTTTCTCGCCATTCGGGACTGTCCTGGGCGAGGACGGCGTCCTTAAGGAGGGGATGAGCGCGTTCCCGTTCCCACTGTTCAAAGTCGGTCGGTCGGGCCAGCATCATCCGGACTACGAAGGACACCGCCTGCAGCTTTCCACCTTTCTTCAACTTGGCGTGGATCAATGACGGGGTCGCGATGTAGCGGCGAGCAATGCTTTCGAACGATTCCGGCTTCTGGCCGGTGATGGCTTCGACGTGATCGGTCGGTGCGCCAATCTCGAAAGCCCCGTTGCGAATTTCCTCGGAGTAGTAACGTAACTGCGAGATGTCGAAGGGAGGGAAATCCAGGGCCTTTGCGGCTTTTGTGAATGCCTTGAAAGGTGTGTCCTGGTATTTCACCACCATCGCCTTCCGCAAGTCGCGAAAGTCGAACACGTCACCCACAGCTATTTCGGCCCCGGCTTTTTCCAGAGCTTCGCTCCGGGCATCCACCCGACGAACAAAAGCGCGTACGGGGAATCCCTTCTGAAGCAATTCGAATACGGCGGAAGAGCCAGTATGTCCGGCCGCTGACGTCACAAGAATCTTGGGTTTAGTCAAGACTTTCTCCTTATTTGATGTCTCTTGGTTCGACCGTCAAGATGGAAAACATTTCCCGAAAGCCAACAGGAACCTCGGAGAGCCCCAGAAGCGAATCCTTCCCGTCAGCACGGCCCACCCCAGGCTGCGTTCCTTCGCAAGAAATCCCAGCCAGGTACGGCCATCGGCTGTAAGACTCAGGTTGGCCTCTCCCACATGTCCGTCTTCGATCCGCAAAGTCTTGTCCCGGATCACCACGGTCGCCTTTTGTTCTTCCTCTCTGGTAAACGTGAAGTGATAGGTGGCATCGAGACCCTTCGAACGATTCTTCTGGAAGACGTGGGGCATGCCTTCGAGGAACCCACGGATCGAGCGTGGACGGAGGCTTCCGCCGACGCGCTTGAGTTCCTTATGGGGAAAGCGACGTGCCGCATGAGCTTCGGCATCGGAGCCGGCGACAACGTACAGCTTCTCTTCCTTCTTCTGGAGAGGCCTGACGATGTCGTCAGTGAAGCCCTTCCGATCGGCTATGAAGGGACCGATCACGTCCTCACCGGCGGGACAGACCGCCATGCAGTAGGCGGCCTTGTAATTGGCGCCGAACGACAGGCTCTGCCACATCGAGGCGGATTCGGGATCACTCACCTTCTTCCTGTAATCGGGAGCGTCGCGGCTTTCGACCACCTGCTCCACCCAGTTGGTGAATCCCCCCATGAACTCCCGGTAGTTGTGTGTGTAGCAGGCCGAGAAATCGAAGCTTCCATCCGGCGAAATCGCTCCGACCGAGCAAGCCGCGACACACAATTTGCACTCCAGGCAGGGGTTGTAATCGATCGGCGTACTCTCTTCCGATACTGTGGCATCGACGAGCACCGTGCCCAGGAGCACGAAGTTTCCGAACCTGGGATGGATCAGGTTGCGGTGAATCCCGATTTTGCCGAGACCTGCCGCCGCGGCCACCGGTTTGTGCGATACGACCCAGAGCTTGCCCGGGAAATTATCCATCTCCATCGGGAATCCCATCGAAGGATTCACCGCCCGTATTCCTTGTCCTTCCAGTTCCCGAACGATCCTGCGAGAAATCTCGTTGACCTCGTCTCCGGCGTGGTGAAACTCCAGGTTCGCGATCGAGCGGGCGCTGCTGCGGATCGGTTCGCGATTCATGCGAACGACGAAACTGATCAGCGTTCTCGTGTGAGGGAAATAGCCGAGGATGTCGTCTCTCTGGTCCGCGATTTCAGGCCGTCCGATTTCAACGAATCCCACGTCGTCGGCGCCGAACTGCAGGCACAGGTCCCGCAGGGCGCCGACATCGAGCTGTTTCGGATCTGTTTGTTCGTCCTCAGCCGTGCCTTTAGTCTGATGCAGTCTTACCGTGGGGTGTTCGGCTAGTTTCATGAGGTGACCTCTTTGAATGTATATACAAGTAACCGGTCAAATTTTTTTCCCCCGGACGCCCTCACGCGACGCTCCGAACTCTTTCGATAGCCGCAAGCAGGCTTGTGACCCCGGCAGGACCCAGAAGTTCCCGCGCTTCTTCCTGGGCTTTGTCCCAGGCGGGTTTCGCTTTTTCGAGAAGGGCAGTCCCTTTCTTGCTCAACTGAATCTGATGGGCACGACCGTCCTGCTCGTCGGCCAGAGTTTCAATCCATCCGCCCGCCTTCAGCCGGTCGATGTTCCGGCTCACCGTCGACATGTCCATCTTCAGTCGTGAACAGATTTCCGCGGGGCGAACAATGCCCATACGGCCCGTCACCACCAGGATATTGACCTGGCTCGTCTTGACCCCCAACGGTCGCAAGGCCTCGTCATAGATCTTGGTAATGACCCGATTGAGAATCCGCACTCGAACGGCAATACAATCCCTGGCAATAATCTCTGGAGTTGTTTCCTTTAATTTCATTTCGCATGTATTTGTATATACAAGTACATCGAGTGTCAACAGAAAAGTTTCGTAAATGCGTGTCGGGGCGTCCCTCCGTGGGCGCCCGCGGGCTAGCCGCCCCCTCCGCGGCAGCCATCACAAGTTGTACTAGACACTCTATAACCTCCCATGGTACTAGAATGTCTAGTGGCTAAAGCAACCTCCACCAGGCAACCGGGCAAAGCCGCGCTCCTCCAGGGCACGCTCGACATGTTGATCATGCGGACCCTGGACCGTGGAAAGCGCCACGGCCATGGCATCGGCCTGTCGATCGAAGTCGATTCGGGTGAGCTGCTGCACATCGAAGCCGGGTCCCTGTATCCCGCTCTTCATCGACTCGAGCGCGGAGGTGTGATCGGTTCGGAGTGGAAGGTTTCAGAGAACAATCAGCGAGCGAAGTACTACCGCCTCACGGCTCGGGGGCACAAGCAGATGGCCATTCAGGAATCCAAATGGGATCTGCTGGTCACAGCGATTGCGCGGGTACGTAAGCCAGACGAGGGGTAGGAGACGACGATGAATTGGCAAAGATTGAAATGGAAGTATTGGATGGATCTTTTCAGGCGACCTCAACTGGAAAGGGAATTGGACGAAGAGATCCGTTCGCACGTCGAGATCGAGACCGCGCGTCGGATTCGTCTGGGTGAATCGCCCGATCAAGCACGCCTCAATTCCTTGCGCGAGATCCGCAGTGTGTCCTTTGTGAAAGAGGAAGCCCGGGATGCCAGAACCTGGGTCTCGATGGAGCGCCTGGCTCAAGACCTGCGTTATGCCCTCCGCACACTCAGGCGGCAACCCGCCTTCACCGCCGTTGCGGTCCTGACTCTCGCACTCGGTATCGGCGCCAACACTGCGATCTTCAGCGTCGTCAACGGTGTCCTGCTGAAGCCACTCCCCTTCGACCATCCCGAGCGAATCGTCACCGTCTGGGAAGACTATACGGCACAGGGTGGACCCACCCAGGAATGGATTGAAATCCCGAATTTCGTCGAGTGGAGGAAGGAGGCGGATCTGTTCGAGACGCTCTCGGCGTTCGCGTACGGCTCGACCATCCTGAGCAATCACGGCGAGGTGGAACGTCTGAGCCAGGGCGTAATTACACATGAATTCTTCGCCACATTTGGCGTCACACCCGCGATAGGTCGTGATTTCGAGCCGGCTGACGATCAGCCCGGGGGCGCACTCGTGACCATGTTGTCTCATGGTTTCTGGCAACGCGGGTTTGGGTCCGACCCGTCGGTTCTGGGCACGACGCTTTTTCTCGGCGGAAATCCGACAACGGTCATCGGTGTGATGCCCGAGAGCTTCCAGATTCCCAGCACGCCAACCGTCGACGTGTGGACACCCCTTCAACTCGACGAGTCCACCGCGTCGCGCGGCAACTTCTTTCTGCAGGGCATGGGACGGCTCCAGGAAGGCGTTTCCGTCGAACAGGCGGAGACGCGACTCAACGTCATCATGGAACAGATCGGAAACGAGTTTCCGATCAATCGTGGTGTGAAGATCGGATTGGTGCCGCTACTGGATCAAATCGTGTCCCCAGTTCGGACCGCACTCTACGTACTCCTCGGCGTCGTGGTATTTGTCCTTCTCATTGCCTGTGCCAACATCGCCAACCTGATGCTGAGTCGGAGTTCGACGCGTAATAGAGAGATGGCGATTCGCTCGGCTATTGGTGCCGGGCGGGGCCGTCTGGTGCGTCAACTGCTGACCGAGAGCGTGGTGTTGTCCCTGTTCGGTGCCGGCTGCGGTGTCCTGCTCGCCTACTGGGGAACAAAGGCGTTTGTTGCCCAGATACCGGCCGGAGCCCTGCCTCGTTTGAGCTCTGTCGCGATCGACCCCACCGTGCTCTTGTTCACGACGCTGATCTCGGTTGCGGCCGGTCTCAGTTGCGGTCTGGCGCCGGCGCTCCAGTCCTATCGTTATGACGTCAGCCAGGCCTTGAATGAATGGGGTCGGGGTGTGGAGGAATCGACCGGGGGAACCCGGATGCGGGCCGTTCTCGCCGTGGGCCAGGCCGCACTCGCGCTCTGCCTGTTGATCGCAGCCGGTCTGACGATCCGTAGTTTTACAACGCTTCTGGATGTGGATCCCGGCTTCGAACCGGAGGGTCTGACGACGGCATTTGTGTCGATGCCTGCCAATCGATACGCCGGAGCACCGGAGTTGGTGGTCTTCCTGAACTCCCTTCTCGACCGGATCGGGGAAAGACCCGGTTTCGACCAGGTGGCTGCGGTTTCAGTTCTGCCACTGGGTGGTTCCGACTCCGACACGGGATTCGAGATCGAAGGTCGGCCCGAACTGAACGTCCCTGGACAATCGCCGACAGTGTGGTTCCGGCGCGTTACGCCCTCCTACTTTCGAACGATGGGGCTACCCGTTGTTGGCGGCCGCGAGTTTGCCGCCACCGACCACGCCGAGGCGCCCAGGGTCGTCATGGTCAACGACGTTGCGGCGGAGCACTGGCCGGGTGATGACGCGGTGGGTAAGAGGCTGCGCTTCGGACCGGAGAGCCCGTGGCACACAATCGTCGGCATCGCCCAGGGTGTCCGCCACAAGGGGCTCGCTGTGGCGCCGACTTCCGAGTTGTACTTCCCCTTCGACCAGCGACCCGGAAGGGCGATGACCATCGTCGTCAAGTCCGACCTTGATGACTCCGCGGTAACCGGTCTGTTGCGCGGCGATCTGGGAGAGATAGATCCGGAACTCCCGCTCGCCGGTGTGGTCTCAATGGATTCCCTGATGGAGTTTTCCGTCGCGCAGCCCCGGTTCTTCATGAACATGACGGCCGCTTTCGGACTGCTGGCGCTGGCGCTGGCGACAGTTGGCATATACGGTGTCCTGTCCTATACCGTCAGCCGAAAGACCAAGGAGATGGGCCTCCGAATGGCCCTCGGGGCGGACCGGATGGAAGTCCTGTCCATGGTCGTCAAGCAAGGCCTTCGACTCACGGTCGTGGGTATCGGCGCCGGCCTGACCCTGGCGTACGCCGCCACCCGGTTGATGGCGAGCATTTTGTTCGGCATCGATCCCCAGGATCTGATCGCGTTCACAGGCGCCCCATTCGTCCTGACCTTGACCGCCCTGGTTGCCTGCATCGTGCCGGCCCTGAAAGCCACCCGGATCCACCCAGTCAAAGCGTTACGCGTCGACTAAATCGGGGGCGGAGGCGAAATGACAACCGCGAGCTCGCCGATAACGCATTGATTTTTAATGGTTTTTACTTAATCGGGCATAATTGTTCCTCCGTCCCCGAATTATCATTCCTGTAAATAATTGCGGGTCTTCCGCAGAATTTGTGGGTAAAACCGTCTTCCATCGCCGCTTGAGGAGACCACGGTGCTCGCCAAGCCTCAAGGCTTCCCTCGCAAGCTCGGCGGCTGCGCCGGCCTTGACCCTCGGCTGCGCTCCGCGGTGTCGGCTGGTGTGGGCGATGGGGAACGGGGCCTCCGGCGGGGGCTCCGGGCACCGGGTGTAGGCGTCCGATCGAAGTGGGTACTGGAATATTCGCCGTCGAACAAAAGAATAAGGTACTTTGTTTCAATTACTTATGTGCGCACAGGCCTTTGGACTGCCCACAAATTCTGCGGAGGAGGCATAATTGCTTCCAACTCCCTCCCTTTCGTAATATCGAACCTTCCTAAGGTGGCGTGAAGATGGGATGCCAAGATGTGAAGTTATTCTTGAGCGGGCCCTAAGACTAAAGCGACAGGAGCGAGGAAAATGGTTACGTCGTCGAATGGAGCGCCTATGTGTCGCTCATGGATGTGGGTCTGCGTCTTTATCGTGGGCGTTCTATTCGCCCAACCGGCCCTGGCCTCCGCACAACAGTCGGCGGGCCTTATCGTTCGCAACGGTCTGATCGTCACGGATGAAGGCCGGATGGAGGCCGACGTCCGGATTCGCGG
The DNA here is from genome assembly GCA_965262425.1 of Terriglobia bacterium. Taxonomy (GTDB): domain Bacteria; phylum Acidobacteriota; class Terriglobia; order 20CM-2-55-15; family 20CM-2-55-15; genus CAZOZZ01. The sequence continues at coordinate 5,339,877 of OZ253536.1, forward strand.
CGAACAGGTGGCCGAGATCGGACCCGACCTGGTGGCGGAGCCGGGAGATCGCGAGATCGACGCGGCCGGTATGCTACTCCTGCCGGGTGCAGTCGACACCCACACACATCTCAATCCCGTAATGCCGGACCCGCCGCAACCCAGCCGGAACCAGGACGATTACGTCAGCGGGTCGGCGGCCGCATTCGCCGGCGGCGCGACGACGCTCTCGAATTTCCTCCCCATGCAAGCTGGTGAAGACGTCGATGCCTACGCCGACCGTGTCATCGGCGGGATAGAAAATCGGGCGATAGCCGACTTCTTCATTCATGTCACCGTCGGGAACGAGCCCGGCCGGTTCACTCCGGAGGTGCTCGACGCACTGGCGGGGCGGGTTTTTGTCAGTACGGGCGAGGACTTCCTGGCCAGGGAGTCGTTCGACGCGAACGCTCTGACCTGGTTCAAGAAGTTCAAGGCTTCCGGCCCGGCCGGTGTCTTGAGCATGCTGCATGCGGAAGACTATTCGATCATGGCCGAGGCCGCCGAGCGGCTGATGGCCGAAGGCCGCGGCTCGATTCATAACTTCGCCCAGAGTGCCCCGATCGTCGCAGAGGTCGTTGCCGTGCAGCGTGCGGTTGCGATTGCGGAGGCGACCGGATCACCCATCTACATCCTCCACATGTCATCCGGACGTGCGCTCCAGGTGGCCGAAGATGCGATGGCTCGCGGCCTGCCCGTGTTTGTCGAGACCCGACCCATGTACCTCCACCTGACACAGGAGGTTTATCAGCGGCCGGACGCCGGACTGTACCTGGGCGGTCCCCCGCTCCGCGAGAAGTGGGACCAGGACATGCTCTGGGTCGGCATCGCCAACGGGACCATCCATACGATCGGCACCGATCACACCGGCTATGCGAAGCCGGCGAAGCTGGATCCCACGCAAACGATCGTCGACAAGCGGATGGGCCTGAGTAACCTTCAGGAGTATCTGCCGATGATGTTCTCTGAAGGCGTGTTGGGTGAGCGCATCACGCTGGAGCAATTTGTCGCGGTGACGTCCACAAACGCGGCCAAGCTGTTTGGCATGTATCCCCGGAAAGGCACAATCCGGGTGGGATCGGATGCGGACATCGTCATCTGGGATCCGACACAGACGAAGACGATCCGCGATGAGGACCAACTCTCCAACGTCGGGTATTCGACTTATACGGGATGGGAAGTCACCGGTTTTCCCATAACGACGATTCGCCGCGGTGAGGTCGTCTACGACGACGGTCAGGTGATCGCGCAGCCGGGTTCCGGGAAGTTCGTTCCCGGCGCCCCATTCGAGAGACCCATACTGCGCCCCCGTCCTTGAACGGTTCGGCGAGTGGCTTAAAAGGAGATCCGATATGACGATGAGAACCATGCTGGACTTTTCGACCGCAGCCGTCTGCTTCGCGATACTTTTGGCTATCGTGCCGGTCGGGGTGAATGCCGGCCAGGAAGTTGACATCGACAACGACGACCTCGGTGGAGTGGTCACGAGCGCGAACGGGCCGGAAGCGGGCGTGTGGGTGATCGCGGAAACCATGGATCTGGATACGAAATTCGTCAAGATCGTGGTCACCGACGACCAGGGCCGCTACCTGCTGCCGGACCTTCCAGCCGCGGACTACACGGTCTGGGTGCGTGGCTATGGTCTGGTGGACTCGCCAAAGGTCGAGGCCTCCCCGGGCGGGATCGTCGACCTCACGGCGACGGTTGCACCGAATGCGCGTGCAGCGGCCGAATACTATCCGGCCGGGTACTGGCTTTCCCTGCTCGAGCCGCCCGATGCGAGCGAGTTTCCCGGAACAGGACCCGAAGGTAACGGCCTCCCCACGAACATGGCCAGCCAGGCCGCCTGGCTCCGGTATGTAAAGTCCGGCAACTGCATGGCCTGTCATCAACTGGGCAACAAGGCGACCCGCGAGATTCCGGACAGCCTCGGCACTTTTGATTCGTCCGTGGCCGCCTGGGACCGGCGTGTCCAATCCGGACAGGCCGGCGCCGGGATGAGCAACGGCCTCAACCGGCTGGGACGGGAGCGTGCGCTCGAAATGTTCGCCGACTGGACCGACCGCATCGCCGCCGGCGAACTGCCGCCGGCGCCGCCCCGACCGCAGGGTCTGGAACGAAACGTCGTCATCACCCAGTGGGACTGGGCCGATCCGACAGACTACCTTCACGATGTGGTCGCGACCGACAGGCGAAATCCGACGGTCAATGCCAACGGCCCCGTCTACGGAGCGCTCGAGCTCAGCGCGGACTATCTGCCCATTCTGGATCCGGCGAGCCATACGGCGAGCCGCGCGAGGTTGACCGTCCGCGACCCGAACACACCGGCGACGTCCGCGAGGATGGCCGAGCCTTCGCCCTACTGGGGCGACGAGATCCTGTGGGACAGCAAGAACAACGTCCACAATCCGATGATCGACGGGGAGGGTCGGGTCTGGATCACCTCGTCCGTGCGCCCGTCCGATAACCCGGACTACTGCAAAGAAGGGTCGACCCATCCGTCGGCAAAGTTGTTTCCGCTCGATGGCGCCCGCCGCCACCTCGCCATGTACGATCCGGAAACCGAGCAGCTCACGCATTTCAGTACGTGTTTCGGTACGCACCACCTGATGTTCGCCGAGGATGAGGACAATACTCTCTGGACAAGCGGTGGCGGACAGGTCGTCGGCTGGCTGAACACCAGGATGTTCGAGGAGACCGGCGATGAGGTGCGGTCGCAGGGGTGGACCGCACTGATCATGGACACGAACGGCAACGGCCGGAGAGACGAGTATGTGGAACCGGACGAAACGCTGGATCCCGAAAAGGACAAGCGATTTGGTCGGGCCTTCTATGCCGTTGCCCCGGCAGCCGACGGCTCGGTCTGGGGCACGGTCCTCGACTTCCCGGGCGCTGTCGTTCGGCTGGATCCGGGAACGAACCCACCCGAGACCGCACTGGCGGAAGTGTATGAGGTGCCGTGGGGCAACCCGGATGCGCCCGTCCATGGATTCTCGCCGCGTGGCGGAGACGTCGATCGTAACGGTGTTTTCTGGGCCGCACTGGCGAGCGGACATCTTGCCAGCTTTGACCGTCGCAAGTGCGAGGGACCGCTGAACGGACCGACGGCGACCGGTCAACACTGTCCGGAGGGCTGGACCCTTTACCCCGAACCGCTACCGCAACTGAAAGGCGTCACAGATTCCGGGAGCGCCGAGTCCAGCTACTACACCTGGGTCGATCAGTTCGACACGCTCGGGTTGGGTGCGAACGTGCCGATCAACACCGGCAACGCGTCCGAAGGCCTGCTGGCCTTGAAGGACGGCGAATGGGTCATTCTCCGGGTCCCCTATCCGATGGGCTTCTACACAAAATGGATGGATGGCCGCATCGACGACCCAAACGGCGGATGGAAAGGCAGGGGTATCTGGACGACCATAAGCACCCGCGCCCCCTTCCACATGGAAGGCGGCAAAGGAACGACAAGCAAGGTGATGCACTTCCAACTCCGCCCCACCCCCCTGGCGAACTGAACGGGATAGCGTGTACGGGTGGCCGTCCCTGGCCACCCGCCCGTAAGGGCGGACGTATCCAACGGCTTCGCAGACAACTGGTTTCAAAATGCCGTTTCGGACTACTGGGCTTTGATGGGATCAGGTGGGGCGAAAACGCGAATGGACCGGATATGCGTCGTGATAATCGTGTCCTCACTCGTCACGAACTCAAGGCTGAAGCCAACGTAAATTCCGCCGAGTTTCAGAAACCCGCCCCCCAGCGAACTTCCCGCCAGATGGGCCGATGTTCTCTCGGGGAACCAACGACCGCCCCGAACGAGGACTTCTCTGGCAAACCCGTCAATAGCAGTGATCTCGTAAATACTGTTGCGCGTCTGGACATGAATCTCGGTGAAATCATCTACCGACTCCAACTGGAGCCCGTCACTCCAGTCATGATTCACCCATGTGTCCAGAATGCGGGACGCGCGATAGGTAGCCGTTTTGTTCATGCTCTCCCTTTCTATCGCAAAATTCGTCAACCGTAAAGAAATCACGCTCTCAAAATCGCAATCGTCAGTATGCTACGATTATGTTCGACAACTATATAACTATTGTCATAGTATGTCATCTCGTATCGAACATGAGTCTCGAACACATCCTGCTGGGCATGTTGCATGTGCCGGCAAGCGGCTATGACATCAAGAGCGATTTCAGCCAGGGGGCCCGTCACTTCTGGTCCGCAGAGCTCAGCCAGATCTATCCCGCCCTGAAGAAGCTCGAGAAGCGTGGGTGGTTGAGGAGCAGAATCGAACCTCCGGCCAAAGGGCCGCCCCGTCGCGTTTATCACAGAACCGCCAGGGGACGTCGGGAACTGATTGGGTGGCTTACCGCCGGACCGCAGATGGGAGCCGAGCGGTTTGCCTACCTCGGCCAGCTGTGCTTCATGCACGAACTGGACGATATTGAATCGACCTCGAAGTTTATGCGCGACCTGAAATCTCGACTCGGTGAATTCCTGGAGTTGCTTCGCCAGGCCGAGTCGGAGCTGACCCGGGGCGGCACCGAAGATCTCGACCACCTGAACTCCGAGGAGTTTCATGATGTGCTGGCCCTTCGCATGGGCATTCACTCTCTCGGTGCAAAGGTCCGGTGGTGCGACGAGTCGCTGGAGCGGATCCGAAACCGTCGGCCGTCGAAAGGCGTCAAAGCCCTCGGGTCAAACACGAAACGATAAGGAGGCCCGTAGTGGCTGAAACGATTCACGGCGCCCTGCGCGCGCTGCACATTACGATGGGTTTTCTCGGCCTGGCTATGTTCTGGATTCTAGCGTTTGCGCCGAAAGGACGCCGGACCCACATTACCGCCGGAAAGGTGTTCAGCCTGTGCGCATACACCGTCGCACTGACGGCCCTCGGGTCGTCTCTGTGGGTCTTCATCCACCCTTCGAGCTGGACGGGCCAGTCGGTGACACTATCCCAGATACCCGCCAACCAGATCATGTTCATCGCCATCCTTGGATTGCTGTCCATCTTCCTCCTGCAGGGCGTCGAGAACGGGATGCGCGCTGTCCGCACGCGGCATCAGCCGGAGACGTTTGCCGGAACCCGACTCCGTTCCCTCAATCTGGCACAGCTGTTGGCGAGTGTCGCCGTGTTTCTCTTCGGCGTTTACCACGTCGTCGGGGGGAGCGGCCCCATGTTCTGGATCCCGGTTGCCCTTGGAGCGGCTGGAATTGCCGATTTCGTCGAACACCGAAAGTTCTTAGCCAACCCCCGTCCCACACCGAAAGTGTGCCAATCTTAGTTGGAAATTGAAACGGCTCCAAACCCTATGGTTTGATGGTATTGGAAGAAACAACATCAAGCCTGTAAGAGAAAGGAGCCGAGATGAGCAGTCTGTTACGTTCGGTGAAGAAACGCAAGAAGTCGCGTGTGCTGGGTGAGGTCGAGGTCCTGAGCCGGGAGGAATACTCGGGACTGGAATTGGACTCGAAGGTGGAGATGATTCGGGCGTTGATCCCACTGGGGTTGATGCACGTGGAGGAGTTGCTCGACGAGGAAGTGAAGGCGTTGGCGGGTGAGCGATACGCGCGAAAGGAGGCGACGTTGAGGGGCCGGCGACACGGGAGTAATCCGGGGACCGTGGGGCTCGGGGGCCAGCGGGTGCCGGTTCGGGTGCCTCGAGTGCGCAGCGTGGCGGGCGGGGAGATTCCGCTTCGGAGCTACGAGGAACTCAGTCCGGATGGCGCGGTGAACGAACTGCTTCTCAGACGTGTGCTTTATGGGATCTCCTGCCGGAACTACGAGTCGGCCGCGGAAGCGATTCCAGGAGCCATCGGATTGTCGAGCTCGACGGTGTCTCGAGGATTCGTCCAGGCGAGTGGGGCGAAACTTCGGGAGATGCAGGAGCGGGATCTGTCGGCCGAGGACGTGGTGGCGATCTTCCTGGACGGGAAAATGTTTGCCGACGCCACGATGGTTGTGGCCCTGGGCATCACAATTACGGGCGACAAACGCTTCTTAGGCTTCGTGGAGACGAGTACGGAGAACGAGCAGGTACTGACTCCGTTTCTCCGTTCATTGATGGAGCGAGGCCTGGACATCTCTGAAGGCGTGCTGGTGATCGTCGACGGCGGCAAAGGTCTGCGCGCGGCAGTCAAGCGGGCATTCGGTAATCGAGCCCTGGTCCAACGCTGCCAATGGCACAAACGCGAGAACGTGGTGAGCTACCTGTCGAAGACCGAGCAAGCCGCGTGGCGCAAGCGGCTTCAGCGTGCGTACCAGCGCCCGGAGTACAACGAAGCCCGGGCGGCCCTCGAACAGCTCCATGGAGAGCTCGAGGAGCGAAACCAATCGGCCGCTACGAGCCTTGAGGAAGGCCTGGAGGAGACCCTCACGTTGCATCGACTCGGCGTGTACGGGGTCCTGGGCCGTTCGTTCAAGACGACGAATTGCTTGGAATCGGTCAATGCCCTCGTCGAGGAAAGGTGCGCGAAGGTCGATCATTGGAAGAACTCGAGCCAGCGGCAGCGCTGGTTGGCGACGGCGCTCATCGACATCGAACCACGCTTGAGGAAGGTGATCGGCTACCGTCATCTTCCAAAGCTCCGCGAAGCCCTCAGGCGGGAGCTGAAGATTGAGGCGAAGACGTCGACGAGATCGAAGAAGAAGGTTGCGTGACCAATCGTGAGCCGTGGAGAGTTTCAACTAAGAATGGGATTGACTCTCCCACACCGATGGCCTGGTGGTACAAGCACATGGACGGCATGGTGGGTTCGGGCATCGCCTTTCACACGGCCTTCCTTGTGTTTGGAGCGCGGAGTGTTTTTGGCGGCGCCCTGATCGAAGGGACGTGGTCATTCCTGCCCTGGGTCTTGCCGACTGCTCTGGGATTACCCGCGCTTCATTTCTGGACTCGGTACTACAAGAGGAAGTTCGGAGACCTCCCCCGGAAGGTCCCCGGGGAGTCTGTGGTTCAGAGCTAGCTAGCGGTACACAGGAAAGCGTGTCGGGGTGGCCGTCCCTGGCCACCCGCGGGCCAGGACGAATCGCCCGCCCAGGAATCCCCCAATAACCCAGCACCCGCCACAAGACAATCACCCGAACAAGGAAGCTCTCCCCCTAGCCCGCATTTCTCATGAATGGTGCCCAAGACTGCATTTAGGAGAAGGAAAAGGCGTCGGAAGCTGGTTGGCGGGAGCAAAGATGCCGACTGAGCTGAGAAAGTGGGCCTGGATGACGGGTGTTGCAGGGAATGGTGAGGTGAAATCGGATTACAGAGACAGCTATCCCGACCAAAGACGGGAAGGTTGGGATGTCTGAGAAGAAGTGATTAACAGCGCAGAGGGATTTGTTGAAGGTTCGCGTAAATCTGAGCGAACACCGTAGCGTAGGGGTAGCCTCCAGCCATCCGAATCCAGACTCGACGCACCGTGACATGGATCTGGGCTGCGATCTTGAGCAGCTTCAGGCGAATCGTGGTGCACTGCGCCCGCGCGAATTCGGTACCCTGCAAGCCGAGCCGTCGCAAGGCCTGCATCAGCATGTACGCCACCGATGAAAGGTAGAGTCGGAGTTGATTGGCGCGCATGGTGGCCGTGCTGGTCCGATCGGCGAACAATCCGAGTTGTTGCTCTTTGATCCGGTTTTCCATGTCTCCCCGTGCACAGTAGGTCTGTTCATAGATGTGCCTTGGGGATGTTCGTCCTTTCGGTAACGAGGTAACGATAAACCGGGGATTGGCGCCCTTGGCCAGATGTTCGGCCTTACCAATGATGCGTCGCTCACGAGTCCAGCTGTCTCGGGTCTGATACAGAAACGTCTTAAAGACGCGCGCCGGCTTTCCGGTCCTGTCGAACCGCTTTTTTGCCGTCGCCATCGGAGTTTCAATCGCGGCTAGCAGCCGATTGTTCTTCGCCAGTCCGATCACGTAATCGACACGGTGTTGGGCCTCGCACCAGGTCAGGATCTCATCGCGGCAGAAACCCGAGTCCCCCCGAATCACGATCTGGACTCTGGGCCACTTCTGCCGAATCTGTCCCACGATCCGTTCCAGTTCCTCTACCGATCCGTCCGCACCATCGATGTCGGAGCGTCGTAGCCGGGAACACAACACGAACTCCCCACAGAAAATATAAAGCGGCAGATAACAATAGTGCCTGTAGTAGCCGTGAAAGAAGCGACCCTCCTGATTCCCGTGTATCAGATCGTCGGTCGCATCCAGATCCAGAATGATCTGCCGCGGTGCCCGCCGATGGGCCTGGAGGAACACGTCCACCATCAGCCGATCTATCGCCGCTTCGTCCCGGCCGATCTTCTTGGTCGGGTGCTTTGCCGCACCCTCGGTCGACAGTTCCAGTCGGTTCAACGTGCTCTTGCCCGCCAGGGCCTTACCTCGATCTCGAGCTTGTTTCCGTGTCCGGCCCTTCGGATCGGTCTCACCCACCATCACCGCCAGCACCGGATCCGATCGGAGTTGATCGTGGTCGTTCAGATCTTCATAGCCCAAACACAATCCGTACACCCGTTGCGACACCAGTTGTTCGATCCCGTGTTCCACAAATCGCGGGTCCCGATAATCCCGGAAACATTCGGCAAACTGTTTCAGGATCCCGGTCCGTTTTTCCGTTTCTCGTAGCAGCAAACCGCCCGCGTCCGTGCTGATGTCTCCCCCGTCGAATTGCCCCCGGACTTCCCGTGTACCTAATGCGTGATATTGAATCGTTTCTGTTTTACACTCTGTCATGACAAAGGCCGCCTCCGTCTTGGCTTGAAAGTTTCTATTCAAAACCTTCTATGCCAGACAGGGCGGCCTTTTTCGGTCCTTTCCCTTCTTACTCGTTTCGATTTATTTCAAATCTCTTGAGAAATGCGGGCTAGTTCGACACGACTCGATAGCAGGGCTTGTAGGACTCTGAGGCGATTTTCATCCGCCCCTGATCGACGAAGCTCCGAAGAACCTTGTCGAGCAGGTCCATGACGCCGGGGTCGCCCCTTATCTCGAACGGCCCATTCTGGCGTATCAGTCGAATCCCGTGGTCTTTGATGTTCCCCGTCACTATTGCCGAAAAGGCGCGCCGCAGATTCGATGCCAGCTCGTGGGGCGCCAGGTCCCGATGGAGCACCAGGTCCCGAACCGTTTCGTGACAGACCTCAAACGGTCGTTGATAGTCGTGGGGCACCTGCAATAACCAATTGAAGTAGAAGGCATCCCCACTCTTGCGCCGCTGGGTCCGAACCTTGCGAATGCTTCGACCCATCCGCCGGGCCACGGCCCGAGCGTCGCCGATAATGATGCGATAGCGATTACGCGCTTCATCGCCCAGGGTCGCGCTGATGAAACGGTCGATCTGATCGAAGTAGTCCCGGCTTTTCTCTGGTCCTGTGAACACGACAGGCAAATCCTGATCGGCGTTGGCCGGGTCCATCAGCACGCCCAGCAGGTACAGGATTTCTTCTGCCGTTCCCGCACCGCCCGGAAAGACGATTATTCCGTGGCCGATACGCAGGAACGCTTCAAGACGTTTCTCTATATCCAGTAGAACCACCAGGTGGTTGACGATCGGATTCGGCGGTTCGGCCGCGATGATGCCGGGCTCGGTCAGACCCACATGACGGGCCTCGCCGAGACGCTGTTTGGCATGGCCGATGGCCGCACCCTTCATTGGACCCTTCATGGCGCCCGGGCCACAGCCGGTGCACACATCCAGGCCGCGCAACCCCAGGTGATAACCGACGCTTTTGGTGTACTCGTACTCGGTGCGGGATATGGCATGGCCGCCCCAGCACACTACGAGGTTCGGGGCGAGATCTGGATCCAGAATGCCGGCGTGTTTCAGGATGTGAAACACCGCATCCGTGATGCCTTCCCCCCGACCCAGATCAAACCGCTGGTTCTGTTCGATCTGGGTACCGATGTAAACGAGATCCCGCAACACGGCGAACAGGTGCTGGCGAATCCCCTCGATGATCCGCCCGTCGACAAAAGCACCCGGCGGTGCATTTTCGATCTTCAGCTTGAGCCCCCGGGTGCGTTGTACTATTTCGATAGAGAAATTACGATAGCGGTCAAATATTGCCGCGGCATCGTCTTCCTCGCTGCCCGTGTTCATCACGGCAAGGGCACAGCTCCGCAGCAGATCGAAGAGCCGGGATTTCTCCTCTGACCCCGCGGCCACCCGCAGTTGCTCCACCTCGCTCTGGGACAGCACCTCCAGGGTCCCCCGGGGGCTGACCTCCGTATTGATCGTGTCCTGGGTTGAGGGAGTCTTCACCATTCCAGCTTAGCGTATCGAACGCCGGGTGCGCCAAAATCGGAGCGTTCCGATCCCGGACCGCGGTACAACGCCGGATCTGGCGCGGTTCCACCGCTCAGCCCCCTATCTAATTCCCGTCCAGATACTCCTTCCTCAACTTCGCGACGACGGTAAAGTGCGGATCGACCACATTGGCGATTTCAAACTCAAGGAGGTGTCCCATCAACAGGCCGGCCGCACGTTCGTCGAACCCGTAGTCGGTCATGAGCCATCTTTGAAGTTCTGTTGTGGCGTGCTGCAGAGCCTGAAGCAGAGGCCGAGCGCTACCGAGGACCATGATGTAGTCGTCGTTTTCCAGACGCGGCCAGTTGATCGTCTTGCCCTTGACCAGATCCACGGAAAACTCGACGTCCATCGATACTTCCAGCGCGTTCCCGGCGACTTCGCCGTGACCTTGCCGCGCATGGCCATCGCCTACGAAGAGCAGCGCTCCGGGTTCGAAGACCGGGAGCATCAACGTCACGCCTTCGACCAGACCGAAATAGTCCATGTTGCCGCCGAACTCGCCCGGAGTTGCGGTGGACACCGCTTCCTTGTTCGGCGGTGCCACGGCGACGCATCCGAGCATTGGCACCAGAGGGATTTCGAGAGGGGGGCGCAGGTCCGGAGTTGTCGTCCTCGCGATTCCCTCATCCAGGTCCAGTTCCCAGACCTCACACCGCGGCGAGTCCAGGTCCACGCAAGTTTGGGGCTCGGGAACTCTTCCACCCTGGGAGCGGAGGTAGAACGGGTCGACCGCGTATGGCGCCAGCACCTGAGCGGACCATGCGGTCGTTCGGTTCGGCTGGATCTTTTCGATTCGAACAACCAGCATGTCCCCGGGCTCGGCTCCCTCGATGTAGAAAGGGCCGGTTTCCGGGTTCCACCGCCCGGCGACTTCCGTTCCCGTCTCATCGTAGCCCCGTGCGTCGATTGTTTTCGTGATGACCCTGTCGCCCGGAGCAATCCGCAGCACCGGTTCATGCGCGAAGGAAAACGTGTTGAAGTAGTGATCAGCCTGAAATCGATGTGTTTGTCCGCCTGCCTGTGGCGGAGGTTCGGCAGCCGGCAGGAGTCCTGCCAGAAAAACGAGTAACAACGATGCATTGACTATCTGGGTTGCTTGTCGGTTCATTTGCTCCTCCCGGTCTTCGACCGGCACTATCTTGCGCCAGTCGGCCGCCTAATGACAGCTTTCCGTGCCGCCGCCGTTGCCTGATTCTCAAGCAAGCGAACAAAGACTGCCGGTTAGGCTGTCAGCAATCGCATTGATTGACACGCCACGCCTCTGCCGATAGCATCCTGTCACTGCCGGTTTCACTGGAGGATCCACATGAGGAGCCGTTCGAGATCTTTCTCGATTGCGACGACCCTGCTGATGTTGGCCGCTTGCGCCCCGAGCACCGTTCCGGGCTCGGGAGACGGGGTGTCCGCTGGCGTGGCGAACGGTATCGAACCGATTACCTGGCGCATCCAGAGCAATCTGAATGCGGGGGAGCCGGGATACGAGGCGGTTCGAGTGGAGTTCGTTGAACTGGCCGAGAGGATGTCTGGTGGAAGAATCAGGTTCCAACTGCATCCGGTCGGCGCGTTGTTCCCTGTAGAAGAAGGCCTCGAAGCCATCGGCAACGGCCTGATTGACATGGCCCTCCTCACGGGTGGCTATTACGCAGGCAAGCTGGGACCGATCGCCAATCTCGAGATGGGTGTGCCCGGATCGCTGCACACGCCCCTGGAGCGCCACAATTTCTTTTACCGCGCCGGGTTTCTGGACCTGGTGCGAGAAGTTTACGGGAAGTTCGGCGTGTACTACCTGGGTCCGCAACTCTCGCCCGCGTGGGACATGATGTCGAGCAAACCGATCACCCGGATGAAGGACTTTGAGGGCCTCAAGATCCGTGCTTTCGGAATCGAGGCCGAGTGGTATTCGAAGATGGGTGCATCTCCGGTTTTCATGGACGGTGGGGAAATCTATACCGGCCTCGCTACCGGTGTCGTCGATGCGGCACGTTGGTCCAGCCCTTCCGGCAATCAGACCAATTCGTATCACGAAGTGGCGAAGTACTACATCCAGCCCTCGCCAATGCCGGTGCCGAACAACTTCTTCGCGGTAAACGCCGAAGCCTGGAACAAACTTCCTGATGACCTGAAGGCGATCCTGGATCAAGCGGCGCAGGCGTCATCCATGGCTTATCTGTCGCGAGCGATGCTTGCGGATTCACGGGCCATGCAGGAGATGCAGGCGGCCGGCGTGGAGATCAGCAGGATCGATGATGCCGAGTGGGCTGAAATCGAAGCCGTCGCGAAGCTCCTGTGGGAAGGGTATGCCGAGCAAGGAGACCTGCCCAGGCGTGGGGTCGAACTGCTTCAGAAGTATCTCGCCGATCTCGGGCGCTAGGAGCCCGTGGTGGAAGTCTGTAGGGTCGCGCGCAGGGGTATTCGGGTCACAGGCGCGAAATGAGGAGCGGAACGATGCATAGTCCTCGTGACCGAGGCGCGAATGACGAAAGCCGTGACCGACGTGGCCCGAAGACCCCTGCGCCCTACGGGTTACGACGGCATGGGGCCATCTGCGGCGTTGGCACTCCTAGATCGATGGCGAGCATCGACGTCGTCGTGCCGCCTTGCAGCTAGCCCCATGGCGCTCGTAACGCGACCCTACAGACTTCCACCACGGGCTCCTTGGAGCCTGCGCGGCAGAAGGGATCGTAGCGAGAAAGTGGAGAATCGAGGACAGATTTTCTCGATTTTGAGGCGAATAGTGGTTCTATTTAACGAAAAATCGGGGAAATATGGACCGATTCCTACCGCTTTCGCAGTAGATTCCTTCTGCCGCGCAGGCTCCTACTGGACCAATCGGCAAACATGACGAAAACACTGTCCAGAATATCGCTCGCTCTCGATCGTTTTATCGAAGTGATCGGGCGGACGGTATCGTTGCTGGTCCTGGCCGTCATTGGCGTCGTTTCGCTGGAGATGGTCCTCCGGTTCGTCTTCAACAAACCGACCCCCTGGGCACACGAACTGAGTGCCTGGATGCAAGTCGCACTGGTCTTTCTCGGCGGCGCCTACGCCTTCACGAAGGGGCAGTTCGTCCGGATCGACATCCTTCAGACGCGCATGACACCGCGGACGAAGGCATGGGTGGACCTCACGCTCGGTTCAGCCTTGTTGGGCCTGTTCGCCGGCGTGATGATCTGGGAGGGTGCGGATCTCGCCTGGCAGTCGTTCCAGATGGGTGAGGTGTCCGCCACCGGCGCCTGGTCCGGACCGGTGTTTATCGCAAAGACCTTCGTCCCCCTGGGCGGCGTCCTGTTGGCTACGGCATGGGTCTCTCACATGCTGAAGCAACTCGTCATTGTGCTCGAAGCGGATTGATCTCCCCATGGGCCCCCTAGGAATCACACTCATTCTCTTTGGAAGCGTGATGGTCAGTCTGCTGGCGGGCATCCCCATCGCGATCGCGCTCGGCGGCGTCGGCGTCCTCATGATCTACCTGTTCTGGGGCACAAATGCGCTTGCGACATTGGCGATGAACGGGTTCTCCGTAACGTCGAGCTTCGAGTTCATGGCCATACCGCTGTTCATTTTCATGGCCAACATGCTGCATCACTCCGGGATTGCCGATGATCTGTACGCGACCATGTATCACTTCTTCGGTCGCCTTCGTGGAGGTCTGGCAGCGGGGAGCGTTGTGATCTGCACGATCTTCGCTGCAATGGCCGGGATCAGCGGTGCGGCAACGATTTCCATGGGCGTCGTGGCCCTGCCGTCCATGCTCAACCGGGGATACTCGAAGGACATTGCTCTGGGCAGTATCGCCGCGGGCGGGTCACTGGGGATTCTGATCCCGCCGAGCGTCACGATGATCGTGTACGGCCTGGTTTCCGGAACTTCCATCGGCAAGCTCTATGCCGGTGGCGTTCTTCCGGGACTGATGCTTTCGGCCTTGTTTATCTCCTACATCCTGATTCGCAGCTGGCTTCGACCCGAGCTGGCGCCGGCCGCGGTGGACCAACCCGAGTGGGCTACGTGGGAAAGCGTCGCCTCACTGAAAGGGCTCGTGTTTCCCCTGATCCTTGTGGGATCCGTTCTGGGTTCGATCGTCACCGGCGTCGCCAGCATTTCCGAAGCCGCGGCGGTGGGCGCCGTCGGCAGTATCGCCGCCGCAGGGTTCAAGGGGCGCTGGACCTGGTCGGTCATCCGGGCAACCTGTGTCCAGACCCTGTTGCTCACATGCCTGATTTTCTGGATCATCATCGGTGCGTCGGCTCTGTCCACGTTCTACACGGCCATGGGCGCGGCCAGTCTGATTCAGGGGATCGTTCTCGGATGGGATGTGAACCGCTATGTGATCTTGCTGGGCATCACGGTGATACTGCTGGTGATGGGAACGGTGATCGACACCGTCGGCATCATCATGATCACAGCCCCTGTGTTTGTGCCCATCATCCGAGCGCTCGACTTTGACCTTGTATGGTTTGGTGTGCTGTTTATCGTGAACATGGAAGCCGGCTTCCTGACGCCGCCCTTCGGATACAACCTTTTCTATTTGAAAGGCGTGGCCCCGCCCGACGTGACCATGGTCGAGATTTACCGGTCCGTGTTACCGTTCATCCTGCTGATGTTCTTCGGCATGGGGCTACTGGTTCTGTTTCCGGAAATTGTGTTGGTCCTACCCAACGCTCTATTCTGAATCTTTAACTCGAAACGACGGCGACTATCGGGCAGCCGTCGCGATCATTTGCCGAATCGATATATGTTCAACCTCCACAACCGAATTAATCGATGAGTTCAATTGACATCGGAGTGGACGTTGGCGGCACGTTCACGGATTTTATCCTTTATGATGCCCAGCGCAACCTGTTCCGCATCCGGAAGATTCCGACGACACTCGACGACCGCGCGACAGGCTTCATGCAAGGCATTAGGGAACTGACGCCCGACCTTTCCGACGTGGATCGTATCGTTCATGGGACCACGGCGGGTACGAATGCAGTGCTCGAAAGGAAAGGGGCCCGGTGTGGCCTGATCACGACGGCGGGTTTTCGTGATGTCCTGGAGCTGGGCCGCAGGTCCCGCCCGCATTCCTACGGTCTTCATGGCACGTTCGAGCCGTTGATCGGGCGCGAGTTCCGGTTGGAGGTTCGCGAGAGGATGGATGCACAGGGAAACGTCATCATTCCTCTCGACGAAGATGACGTGCGCGTCGCCGTGGCGAAACTGGAGTCGATGGACGTGGAATCCATCGTGATCCACTTTCTGCATTCCTATGCCAACCCCGCCCATGAAGTCCGCTGTGACGAAATCGTTCGAGCCGCCTGGTCCGGAGACGGTATTGTGGTCGGCCATCGCGTCATCCGTGAGATGCGTGAGTTTGAGCGAGGTTCGACCGCGGCGATTCAAGGGGCCATCCGGCCGATCGTGTCGGATTACATCAAGCGGGTCTCGGTCGCCCTGGAAGAAGCCGGATATGAACGGGAACTGATGGTCATGCAGGCAAACGGGGGAATGATGGCCGCATCGATTGTTGCCGACCATGCGGTTCACACGGTGATGTCCGGGCCCGCGGCCGGTGTGTTGGCTGCCGCGCGGATTGGCACGGCAGCCGGTTTCGAAAACATCATTACGGCCGACATGGGCGGCACCAGCTTTGACGTTGCATTGATCGTTGGCGGCGAGCCTCTTGTGACCAACGACAAGGAAATCGCATACGCGACCCCGATTCACATACCGATGGTCGACATTCACATCATCGGCGCCGGGGGCGGAAGCATTGCCCGTGTCGACGACGCCGGGATGCTTCGCGTCGGGCCGGAAAGTGCGGGATCCGAGCCCGGCCCGATCGGTTATTCACGTGGTGGAACCGAACCGACGATCACCGACGCGAACTTCCTTCTCGGACGACTGAACGAGAGCAACGTCACCGGCTCGGACAAACCGGCCGACCTCGACCGGATTGCCGAAGTGTTCGACGCCCAGGTTGGCGCTCATCTGGACCTGAATGCACTGGAAAGCGCCGAAGCCGTGCTCCGTGTTGCGGTCAATGAACTGGCCGGCGCCGTTCGCCTGGTCTCTGTCGAAAAAGGAAAGGATCCCCGTGATTTCGCCCTGATGTCCTTTGGCGGCGCAGGCCCCCTCCACGCCGTCGCTGTGGCCCGGCATCTTGGCATACCGACGGTTCTGGTGCCCCGCTTTCCCGGCCTGACCTCGGCCCTGGGATGCATCATGGCCGATGTGCGTCATGATTTCGTGCACGCGATCAACCTGCCCCTTTCCCGTGTCCGGGCGACACCGATCGATGCCCTCTTTGCCGAGCAGCTCGCAGCCGGAAGGGTGCTTCTCGACCGGGAATCGGTCCCCGTCAAACAGACCGTCGTCAGGCACGAAGCCGACCTGCTGTATCAGGGGCAATCCCACGTTCTGCGACTCGGTGTGGAAAGTCCGGGATTTGATCCGGACGAACTGGTCACCGCCTTTGCGGATCGCTTCAGTGAGCGTTTCGGTATTCGGCTCGACGAGATGAAACCTGTCCTGGTCAACGTCCGGACCACTGTGATCGGTGCCCGGGAAAGAGATTTCCCGATCGGCGTCCCTTCGGACGGAGTGACGCTCGAAGATGCGATCAAGGGACTACGTGAGGTTAGGTTCGACGGCTCGTGGTGTCGAACCAGAATCTATGACCGCGAGAGTCTCCCACACGGCGTCCGCTTCGACGGACCCGCGATTGTCGAACAACTGGATGCGACGATCGTCATCGACCCCGGCGCCCGGGCCGCGATCGACGAGCTCGGCAATATGATCGTCACGGTCGGATCCGCGCGCTACGAGAAAGTGGAGGCGGAATGAACATTGATCCCGTCACCCTGACCGTGATCGAAAAAGGTCTGCAGCATGTCTGCAGTGAAATGGATCTGACCCATGACCGGACCGCCTTCTCCCCCGTCATATCGGAAGCGTTTGACCGCTCCAACGGCATCTATCGGCCCAGCGACGGCGGAGTCATCGCCCAGGGTGAATTGGGGATGCCGATCTTTATCGGTGTGATGCAGGAGACCACGCGCGAGGTCATCGAACATCGGAATGATCTCGGTGACGGAGACATCATCCTGGTGAATGACCCCTATTTCGGCGGCACGCATCTGATGGACGTCAAGATGGTCAAACCATTTTTCTACAGTGGCCGGCTCTGGTGCTTTCTGTCCAATACAGGTCATTGGCCCGACACCGGGGGCATGGTCCCGGGCGGTTTCAGCAGTACGGCGACGGAGATCCACCAGGAAGGGCTTCGGATTCCGCCGGTCAAGCTGGTTCGACGGGGCGAGATCCAACAGGACATCGTCGACCTTGTTCTAGCGAACGTCCGTGTCAGCCAAGAGCGCATCGGCGACATCAAGGCACAGATCGGCGCGCTCGATATTGGCGAGAAACGCCTTCGTGAGCTTCTCGATCGCTATGGCGCCGACACCGTCGAAGCGGCGATTGAGGAACTGGAGGTTCGTTCCGAACGGATGATGCGTTCGAAGATCCGGACGATCCCGGACGGCAGTTATTCCAGTATCGCTTACATCGACAGCGACGGCATTGTTGATGAACCCCTTGAGATTCGCCTGACGGCAACGATTGCCGACGACGAAATCGAGCTCGATTTAGGTGGGAGTAGCCCGCCTTGCCTCGGCCCGATGAACTCGGTCTGGGCCAGCACCCTGTCGGCCTGCTATCTCTCTTTCAAGCACATCTTTCCCGATGTCCCCATCAACGTGGGTTGCTTCAAGCCGATCAAAGTCAAGAAGCCTGAAGGAACCTTTCTTTACGCCAAATATCCGAAGCCGGTCGCCGGCTGCGCGGCCGAAGTGTCGCAGCGCATTGTAGAGGCTGTCTTCCTGGCGCTGGTCGAGGTCATTCCCGACAAGCTCTACGCGGCGCCCGCCGGCACCAGCGGTAATTTCAGCCTGGGTGGATACGATCCCCAGACCGACAGTCACTACATCATGTATTTCTTCAGCGGCGGTGGATACGGTGGCTGGTGGAAGGGTGACGGGATCTCGAACGGTTGCTCGACAATCGGGATCTCGAAAACCCAGCCTGTTGAAATCCTGGAGCAGCGCTATCCCATCCTGTTTGAGCGTTACGCGCTGCGGGAAGGATCCGCCGGAGCCGGTCGGTACCGGGGCGGTTTCGGGACCGGCTATCGCGTGCGGCTCCTGCGCGGGGAAGCGACGGCTTCGTTCCTCATGGAACACGGACGGTACGGGCCGCCGGGTGTGCTTGGCGGGGAAGCGGGTCTCCCGAACGAGATCCTGGTCAGCCAGGCTGGTCGACGGAGTACACCGCCTCATCGATCCAAGGGTGAAGGCTATCGTTTAGAGGCCGGCGATTGGGTCGACGTGCGGACGCCGGGAGGTGGCGGGTACGGGAATTCCGACGAACGCAGCGCCGTGCTCGCCGAACGCGACAAGCGTTGCGGCTATTTCGATACGGTCGATGCGGGGGCCGGAGTGGATCCGTCAGAGACGATCAAGAGATGATCGACAAAACGGTCTCTTCGGCTTCGGCGGCGGTAGCGGACATTTTTGATGGCGCAACGGTGATGATTGGCGGTTTCGGTGAAGCTGGAAGCCCGATCGAGTTGATCCATGCCTTGATCGATCTGGGAGCGAACGATCTCACTGTCGTCAACAACAACACGGGTAACGGCGAAATCGGCCTTGCAGCGCTGATCGGCCGCGGGCAGGTCCGCAAGATGATCTGCTCCTATCCCCGGTCGAGCCATTCCAGCGTATTTCCCGAACTCTACCGGGCCGGCAAGATTGAGTTGGAAATCGTGCCGCAGGGGACGCTCGCCGAACGCATTCGAGCCGGCGGCGCAGGGATTCCCGCATTCTTCACACCGACGGCCGCCGGGACACTTCTGGCCGAAGGCAAGGAGTCCCGCGAGTTCGAGGGTCGCACCTGTGTCATGGAACACTGGTTGAAAGCCGACTTCGCTCTCGTCAAATGTGAACGCGGCGATCGTCTCGGTAACCTGACGTACAACAAAACGGCTCGGAATTTCAGCCCGATTTTGTGTATGGCCGCAGCCACCACTATTGTTCAGACCCGGCGGTTGGTCGAACCTGGCGCGATTGATCCGGAGCACGTGGTCACTCCCGCCATTTTTGTGAACCGGATCGTGGAGATCCCCGACCCGCTGGACGAATCGCGGCTCGTCGCCGAAGGGACACGATATCCATGAGTCAACATGTGGGTTGGAGCAGGGAAGCGATGGCCGAACGTGCGTCCCTCGACATTCCGGATGGTTCATACGTCAACCTGGGGATCGGGATACCGGAACTGGTCGTGCAGTACGTTCCCCAGGGGCGTGAGTTCGTCTTCCAGACCGAGAACGGCTTGCTCGGCATGGGACCGCCACCACCACCCGGAGAAGAGGATCCGGAACTGATGAATGCCGGCAAGAAGGCTGTCACTGCCCTGCCCGGGGCCTCTTTCTTTCATCACGCCGACAGCTTTGCGATGATCCGGGGCGGTCATATCGACGTCTGCGTTCTCGGCGCTCTGCAGGTGTCGGCCACCGGTGACCTGGCGAACTGGTCGACTGGAAATCCCGACGACATCCCGGCCGTCGGAGGCGCCATGGATCTGGTGGGCGGCGTCCCGACCATCCTGGTCATCACCCGGCACACGACGAAATCGGGAGAGCCGAAGCTCGTTTCCGAATGTTCCTATCCACTCACCGGTAAGGCCGTGACTACTCGCGTCTATACGGACCTTGCCGTCATCGACATCACGCCGGAAGGGTTCAGGCTACGCGAGCTTGCACCGGGAATAACCTTGGAGGAAGTCCGCGCCCGAACGGGCACGGATATTCTGCCTGTCTAAGAGGTGTAGACCGCATGGGAG
This sequence comes from Terriglobia bacterium, assembly GCA_965262425.1. Lineage (GTDB taxonomy): Bacteria > Acidobacteriota > Terriglobia > 20CM-2-55-15 > 20CM-2-55-15 > CAZOZZ01. Next base: position 5,360,064 of record OZ253536.1, read on the forward strand.
AGAACATCCATCGACGAAGCGCCGACCTGTTCGAGCGGGCCTGTCGGGTCTTGCCGGGTGGAGTCAGTCGAAACACCCTCCTGCGGGACACTCCGCTGCTCTATGCACGACAGGGAAGTGGATGTCAGGTCGTGGATGTCGATGGCGTGGAACGCATCGATTTCGCCAACAACATGGCCTCTCTGATTCATGGTCACGCCCACCCCGCAATTATCGAAGCGGTGACGACACAGTTGAAGCTGGGTACGGCGTTTACGATGGCCACCGAAGCCGAACTGCTTTACGCCGAACAATTGTGCGGCCGCTCCCCAGATTTCGACAAGGTTCGTTTCGTGAATTCCGGGACGGAGGCGGTCATGACCGCTTTGAAAGCGGCTCGTGCCTTCACCGGAAGGGCGAAGATCGCCAAGGTCGAGGGTGCCTACCACGGCACCTACGACTACGCCGAAGCCAGCCAGTCCCCGACTCCGGATGTCTGGGGGCGTTCGGACAATCCGAACTCGGTTCCCCTGGCCGTGGGCACGCCGGAAGGTGTCCTCGCCGACGTCGTGATCATTCCGTTCAACGATCCCGACACCGCGGTCGCCATACTGGACCGGCACAGGAAAGACATCGCGGGTGTACTGCTGGATCTCATGCCACACCGCGTTGGACTCATTCCGGCGTCTGATGTGTTCGTGAGTTCGCTGCGAGATTGGACCCGTGACAACGATGCCCTTCTGATCGTCGACGAGGTCATTACCTTCAGGGAAGAGGTCGGTGGAATGCAGGCCCGATTTACCGCGCGACCCGACCTCACTGCGATGGCAAAAATCATCGGGGGTGGTTTCCCCGTGGGCGCTGTCGCAGGCCGGGACGAGGTGATGTCGGTGTTTGCCGCGACCGAGCATGGAATCCGCCTTCCGCACTCCGGCACCTTCTCTGCCAACCCGGTGACCATGACGGCCGGACGCGTGGCGATGGAACTCTACGACGCGCCCGCGGTCGAACGCCTCAACCGGCTGGGCGACGTGGCCCGCAGTCGAATTTCCGAGGCCATCGCCCTGTCAGGAGCGCCCGCCTCGGTGACGGGCAGCGGATCCCTTTTTCGTATCCACATGCGGGCCGAACCCCCCGTGGACTACCGCTCCGCGTACCAGGACCGAGACACGGTCAAAACCCTGAATCGTTTCATCGACGGCGTCTATGACGGCGGGATCATGATGCTGAACACCGCAGCCGGTGCCCTGTCGACGGCGATGGACGTCCCCGAAATCGATCGCCTCGCCGAAGTCGTCGAGCACAGCCTCCGAACAATCAGGAATTAGGGAGCAGAGCCCTCAATACCCGAATTCACTGTGTAGGTAATTCTGGAACCAAACGGGGGTAGCGCACCTGGAAGGCCACTGGCCGGAAGATGAGGTTCAGTTGTGACGTTTCCGAGCATCCGATCCGGCTCGACTAGTATATTTGAGGATGAAATAAGCCGAAAACGAATTAGGGTATTGAGGGCTCTGCTCCCTAATTCAGGAGGCACGAATGCAACATTCATACATCGCTGCGAACGGGCACAATTGGCTGGTTGTTCCGCTCGTCTTAGCACTACTGGCCTTTGCCGCGAATGCGGGGGCCGGCTCCCAGGAAAACACCGGTAACTCTGTCGGGTCGGGCGACGTCGGGATCGAGCCGCCGACGGTCAGGTCGATCGGATTGGAGTGGGAGATCAGCGGCGACTTGAATCGCGACGCTTCGGTTGGGGTGGACTACCGTGAGGCCGGCACTTCAAACTGGAGTGAAGGCTTGCCTCTGTTCCGACTCCAGAATGAGACCGTGCCGGCTGAAAACGTGAGCGACTCGGACAACGCGAACCGCCCTCCCGAAGAGTCCGCGTTCTATTACGTCACTCCGAACATGTTCACCGGCAGCATTTTTGACCTCCGGCCGGATACCACGTACGAAGTGCGTCTGAGGCTGGTCGATCCCGACGGCGTGCGTGGCCAGGCCGAGCGCACGGTCGAAATAACGACCCGCGCGATTCCGCAGCGCTCGGTTGGAGGCAACGTCTATCACGTCTACCCGGTGGGTTGGGAAGGGCCAAGGGACCAACCTTCGTTCGAAGGTCTGCTGCGAGGCTACAACTACGGTGCCGAGCATGCCGACTGGAACCACGCGTACGAGCCGCGGGTCCGGCCCGGAGATACGGTCATCGTCCACGCGGGCGAGTACAAGGCCGATCGTTTCGAATATGGCAACTACACCCGCGAAGGCCCGGGTGTTGGCGGTCCCGGCTACGGCGTTCCATTCGACGGCACTTATTTGCTGACGGGCAAGGGTACGCCAGAGAAGCCGATTACGATCATGGCGGCAGGCGATGGTGAGGTATGGTTCGACGGCGATAACAACCACGTGCTTTTCAATGTTCAGGTTGCCGACTACCACATCTTCGATGGCATCAACATCCGCAATACGAACATTGCCTACGATGCCGGCATCAAACGCATCGCCGGCGCCAGAGGTCTGACAATCGTGAACTCGCGGATCGAGGAAGTCGGTGTTGCCGTCCAGACCGATTTCGAAGGCTCGCGTGATTTCTACATCGCCGACAACACGATGGTCGGCCGGGTCAGCGCCAACAATCTCGTCGGTTGGACCGGTCGGGGCGCGTGGGTCGGTCTTCCGGACTGGCCTGCCGATTTGTCGTCGTTCCAGGGCATCCGCCTTTACGGACCCGGGCACGTCGTCGAGTACAACACGATCGAGCGCTTCCATGATGGCATCGCGCTGGCGACGTTCGGCCGCCCGGGCACATTGCCGGACCTGGAGCCCGACCCGGAGTTCATCGACGATCTGGGTTTTGATCCGAGGTACGTCACGGGTCCAAACTCGGTCGACATCATGAACAACGGCATCAGTAACATCAGCGACATTTGCATTGAGCCCGACGGTGGTGCACGCAACATTCGAGTTCTGAGAAACCGGTGTGTCAACATTGCGAGTACCGCGATGCGGTCCCAACCCGCCTTTGGCGGCCCGCACTATTACATCCGCAACATCGTTTACCATGCGCCGCGTGGCACGGCCCTGGGCGCTTCAAGCGGTTCCTCGGGTCAGGTGATGTATAACAACACCGTGTTTGGCGGCATCGGTGCGACCGGGTCGAACCATCACTTCCTGAACAATCTGGTCGTGACGGCGACGCCGGGCTCCCGGATGATGGACATGTCGACATTCACCAGCTATTCATCGTCGGACTACAACGGTTTCATCCCCGGTTCAGATGGATCAACCGCGTTCAGGTGGAGGTCGCCAAACGACGTGCGCCGGCAGTACGACTTGTCGCTGCTGGTGATGAGGGAATACGACAGCTTTGCCGACTACCAGGCGGGTACGGGACAAGACGTCAACAGCGTCCTGCTGACCCTGGACGTATTTGCGGATGTCACCCTGCCGGACGTTGACAATCCCTCGGCGTTGTATGACGGTGACGACATCGACTTCAACCTCAGGTCCGGCGGCGGGGCGGTTGATAGAGGTGTGGCCTTGCCCGGTGTGACCGACCGGGTCACCGGCGATGCACCAGACCTTGGAGCACTCGAACTCGGGATCCCACGACCTCATTATGGCCGCCGGAACTAAATCCAGTTCTGAGCTGACAGGACACCGGATCGATTTTATGGAGAGATGATATGACCGGACGGCTAACGACAGTCATCGGCGTAGTCGCCAGCGGCCTTGTGCTCGTAGGTGCCGCAACACTGGCACAGCAGGGCGGAAGTCCCACATCCCCTCCCGCGCCGATTGAACTGCTGTCCATCGATAGCAGCGGCCGTGGAGCAACGCCAGCCGCCCTCGGCGGCGGGCAGATCCACGACCGAATGACGGAAATCACGGCCCTTTCGGACTTGAGCCGGAAAGAGGGGGACTTACTCTGGGGACGCGTGGCGGGCCGGTCGGGCGATCACGCCGCTGCCCAATACGTCCGCCGACAGTTCGAACGCATTGGTCTCGACCTAGTGTAATCCGTCACAGTTAATGTAACTTATTCAGCTTTCCTACGTCTGAGTATATATGAGGAGAGCACCGACGATTAAATTGGACATTCCTGTGCGGAAGGAACTGGAGCGACTGAGCCGAAGCCGCAGTGTGGCGGTCCGGTTGGCGGAACGATCTCGAATTGTCTTGCTGGCCGCCGGGGGTCTGGACAATCAGGAGATCGCTGCCAAGTTGGACATCACTCGTCAAAAGGCCGGACGTTGGCGCGATCGTTTCGTTGAAGATGGCCTCGGGGGAATCGAAAAGGACGCTTCCCGCAGTGGACGGATTCCCTCGATCGGCCGCCGGAAGCGGGCCCGGATCGTGAAGAAGACGGTCGAAGGGAAGCCTCCGAACGCCACGCACTGGAGCCGGTCCTTGATGGCCAGGGCAACCGGCGTCAGCGAGTCCACGGTAGGGAGAATCTGGCGGGCTCATGGCTTGAAGCCTCATCTGGCACGCACCTTCAAACTTTCCAACGACAAACAATTTGTCGAGAAGTTGGAGGATGTGGTCGGTTTGTATCTGAACCCTCCGGAAAACGCCATTGTTTTGTCCTGCGATGAGAAGAGCCAGATGCAGGCCCTGGACCGCACGCAACCCGGGTTACCTCTGAAGAAGGGGCGGTGCGGCACCCTCACCCACGACTACAAACGCAACGGGACGACCACGATGTTCGCCGCGCTCAATACGCTGGACGGCTCGATTATCGGGACCTGTATGCCGAAGCATCGTCATCAGGAATGGATCCGGTTTCTCAATCAGATCAAACGTTCCGTGCCGAAAGACAAACAGATCCATATCATTTGCGACAACTACGCCACGCACAAACATCAGAAAGTCGTCAACTGGTTGAAGCGCAACACGCGCTTTCATGTGCACTTCACACCGACCAGTGCATCCTGGCTGAACATGGTCGAACGCTTCTTCCGGGATCTTTCCGAACAACGGCTTCGGCGCGGGGTTTTCCATTCGGTTCCTGAGCTAATCCAGGCCGTGGAGGAATATGTCGGGGGTCACAATCAGAACCCGAAGCCCTTCATTTGGACCGCAACGGCTTCCGATATTCTTGAAAAAGTTCAACGTGCCCGAAAGAAGCTCGATAAGTTACAGTCTGTTTGACGGGGACCACTAGCAGCCCGTGGCAGAAGTGGGGTTTTCTGAGTTGAGAGTTTCAGGTCTTCGCCCGGACGGAACGGCGTCTAAATCGATTCTGGAGCGCTGAGGATGGAACGAGAGCGATTCACAGTGGCTCCAGAGCAGTATTAAGGTGAATAAGGCCATGACATGTTGGCCCTGAAGGCCTCGTGGTGTGCCGTTTCCGAAATTGTTCCGAAGGATCAGGCTCAGATTCAAAGCGGCATATTGAATCAGGACGCGCTTGAGAATGTTGTCCCGATGTCGGAGGTGAACCCGACGCATTGCGCCGGTTTCCAGCGTGTGTGCGAACGGTCGTTCCAACATCAGTCCGCGCTGTCGGAGTAATTGCTTGCCCCGGTTGCCTCGGATTCGTCGCCGGTTGGCATAGACGGCCTGTTTTTCTTCGGACTTATCTTTCCAGTTGCGTCGGCCCCGGTCCGGTTCCGAGATGTAGCTGCGAATGTTGAGGTCTTTGAATCCGGTCAACGTATCGTTACTGTGATAGCCCTTATCCGCCACCAGTTCGGAGAGCACATCGTTCCGAAGTTTCGATCCAGGATCGGCGGCCAAGGTCTCCATCTGATGCGCGGCTTGGATCATCGTTTCTTTGATCGTCGTCGTGTCGCCCTGATCGGCACCCTGCACCGTGACCGCCAGGATGGCTCCGGTCTTCATGTCGGCGGCATGCTCCACCTTATGGGCCAGATGCGTTCGTCCGTCCTTCATCTTCGTGATTCGCGCATCCGGGTCGTGGGGATGCTCCCACTCTTTGTTCGATCCTTTCTTCGACCGCTTGCGGTCGAGTCGCCCCAGCTCGGTTTGCGTCGGTGTCTCGATCCCAGACGCCTTGGCCAGCCGTGTCAGGAATTGGTTGTAGGCTTCTCCGGTGTCCCGGCGTACGATCGACCGCATCGCCGCGTTGGCTTCCAGTGTCGATGCATCCACGCCCACCGTCTTCCCATCGATCAGGCCCTCACCGGCCAACACGCCCAACATCCACGAAAAGACCTTTCCATGTGTTTCCAGATCGATCAACCGTCGCGTCCGCGAGACTGTCGAATGATCCGGCACCCCTTCGCTCAGCCCGACTCCAAGGAATCCTCGCAAACTCAGAGAATCGGCACACCGCCACGCTATGCCACGCTCCGAATCGATTCCTTCGAAATAGCCCACCAGCAACATCCTAAAATACTTGCCCGGCGCCACGCTCGGCCGACCCATCACCTCAGCGTAGAACTGCTCACAGGCATCTTCGACGAACCGGTCGAACTTGGCTTGGTCCAAGATTCGGTTAACCCGTTCGTAGAACACGTGGCCCGCTGTCCGCGGCAACTCTGCTGTCGCAACCCATAACGTGGCTTGTCGGTCCTTTTTCCGTCCCATTCCCATATCGCGTTCTCCTTCCACTATCTTCCTCGCGATACGGTCGCATGGGGTCCGTTGTTAACTATGAAGTTGACTTGCACCACGGGCTGCTAGTACGCGTCGATCGCATCCCGATTGGTCACCAGTGGTGGCCGGCAAAGGCCAGCTTCAGACTGCTGGGTCCGGACGATGAATCCCGCAACCACGAGTTCACATCGCTTTTCCTGGGGGACGGTAGTGCGGCCACCCCGCCGGATGGTGTCGAAGCGGAGTTGGTCTGGGCGGGGCTTGGTGGCGAAGCCGATATGGCCGGGAAGCAAGTCCGGGGGAAAGGCGTCGTCGTTCGGATGCTGATGCAGCCAGCCTCCTTTTTTTCGGCTGCCCGCACTCTGGCGCCGCGGTTGGCGGAACAGGGTGCGGTCTTTCTGGTCGTCATTGTCGATGGACCCGACGAAGGTCAGTTCTTGCTGCCCGGTCAGCGCACCGCGATGATTCCCGTGTTTACGGTTTCGGGACCTGAGGGAGCGTCATCGAGCGCGCATTCGCCCGTGCGGGAGGCGGGGTCCTAAGAGCCCGCGCCGAACTCATTCTCGAAACAGATGACGGGCTCTACACTGAAAATGTTCTCGGAGAGGTGCGCGGCACGGGTGACGAGTACATCATCGTCAGTGCCCACACCGACGCTTTTTTTGAGGGCGCGAATGACAATGCAAGTGGAGTCGCCACGATGCTTGCTCTGGCTGAACACCTCGGGCAGCTTCGTCCACCTCCGCTCAAGAACTATCTCTTCGTGGCGACTGCCTCCCATCACGCAGAGGAGTTCTCTCCCGGAAGCAAAGATGTGATCGCGCGCTATCCGGAAATCATGGCGAAGGTGGGGTTGGTGCTCAACTCGGAACATCCGGCACCCCTTCTCAGTCAAGCCTGGGTCAATGTGTCCAGGATGCGTGGCGGCGTCAACGACGGTCGACACTTCTCGAACACCGAATCACCGAAGTTTGTGTCGGTCGGACCGCCGAATGGACGCCTGCTCACTGTATTTACGACCGCCCTCGAACGCTATGGCGTGACGCTCGAAACGCAGCCCTGGACTTCGTCTGCAGGTGCCGCGCTCCCGTTCAAGGCTGCCGGCCACCATGTGGCACAGATCATCGACGTGAACTGGTGGTACCACTCCACAATGGACACCCCGGACACCGTGTCCGAGGTCGGCCTGGAACGTGCTGCAAGGGCCTTCGCCGACTTCCTGCAGGAGGTGGATTCGATTACAGTACAAGAGCTTCGAGCGTCAGTGCCATGAATTGGCCGGTCGATCCATCCTGCTGTGACCTCGGAGATTGACCCCCCTTTACAGTCTCCTGTAACCTGATAACCGATTTTCACAAAGAGGCAGAATTCCAGCGGCGGTCCTGGACCGTCTGGGTTTCGATCAACCGGAGACTTGACGATGAAAAAAGCCTATTTCGCATTCCTGCTCGCCCTGACGTTCGGCTGTTTATCCTCGGCCGGGGCAATGGCCACAAACACCGTCGGTCGGGCGAGCCCCCCGCCCCAGGCCGACCAGTCCGGCAACCCTGAAGACTCCGAGTCCGAGAGCAAGGCAGACGACCAGGACGGCCCAAAGCCTTACGCCGAGGTGATTACCGAAGAGGCTGAAACCGACGAGGGGCTGTTCACGATCCACAAGGTCGACGAAACCTACTTCTTCGAAATTCCCGAGTCCATGTACAACGTGGACATGCTTCTGGTCACGCGGATCGGGCGGGTGCCGGCGGGCTTTGGAGGGTTCATCGTTTCGGGCAGCAAAGTGTCCGAGCAGGTGCTGCACTGGGAACGTCGCGGCGATCGGATACTGCTGCGAAAGGTGTCCTTCAACCAGGTCGCTGAAGACTCGCTCCCGATCTTCGACTCCGTCGTGCGGAACAACTTCGCCCCGATCCTCGAGGCCTTTGATATCGAGGCCATCGGGCCGGATGGGGACACCGTGGTCATCGACGTGACAGACTTTTATTCCGGAGACACCCCGGCGCTCTCCGGACTCTCGGCCGAGCAGCGGAAAACCTACGAGGTCCGCAGTCTCGACGCCGACCGAAGCTTCATCAACTACGCCCGCAGTTATCCGCGGAACGTCGACGTGAGGCACACGCTCACGTTTGCCGCCAACGCGCCGCCAGCGGACGTCAACGCTGCGACGATTTCGATGGAGATGCACCAGTCGATGGTGCTCCTGCCCGAAAACCCGATGATGCCGCGCCTCCGCGACGACCGCGTCGGCTACTCCTCGATCAGCCAGGTGAACTTCGGCCTCGACGAACTCAAAGCCGCCGAGCAAACCTTTATCCGGCGCTGGCGTCTGGAACCGTCCGACCCTGAAGCGTATGCGCGTGGCGAACTGGTCGATCCGGTTAAGCCCATCGTGTACTACATCGACCCTGCGACGCCGGACCGATGGCGCCGTCACGTTAGACAGGGCATAGAGGACTGGCAGGCAGCGTTCGAGACGGCCGGGTTCAGTAACGCCATCGTCGCGCGGGATCCCCCCAGTCCAGAGGAAGACCCGGATTGGGCCGCCGAGGACACCCGCTACTCGGTCGTGCGCTGGGCGGCCAGCATGGTCCGCAACGCCATGGGGCCGTCGGTCTCGGATCCCCGCACCGGCGAGATCATCGAGAGTGACATCGTATGGTTCCATAACCATCTGCGGTCGTATCGAAACCGGCTCATGATCGAGACCGGCGCGTCGAACCCGGCCGCGCGGTCGCTCGATATGCCCGATGAACTGATGGGCGAGACCGTCCGGCAGGTGATCGCCCACGAGATCGGGCACGCGATCGGGATGCCACACAACATGATCGGGTCGTCCTCGTATCCGACCGAATCGTTGCGGGATCCCGACTTCGCGCGTCGCATGGGCGTCTCCCCGTCGGTCATGGATTACGCCCGCCAGAACTATGTGGCCCAACCCGGCGACGGGCTCAAGCCCACCGACTATATCCGCAAGATCGGTCCCTACGATCATTACGCCATCAATTGGGGCTACCGTGTGATCCCGAAGGCCAAGTCTCCCGACGACGAGAAGGCCACGCTCGACCGGTGGATTGCCGAGCACGCCGACGATCCCATGTACCGCTTCGGATCGAGGACCGGCTGGAACCCCGACGCCCAGACCGAGGACATGGGTGACGACCCGGTGAAGTCCTCCGGGTACGGTGTCGCCAACCTCAAGCGCGTGGCGCCAAACCTGGTCGAGTGGACGAAGACGCCGGGTGAAAACTTCGACGACCTCGAGGAGCTCTACGGGGAGCTGGTCGGCCAGTGGAACCGGTATGTCGGCCACGTGATCACGCTCGTCGGCGGCCGCTACCAGAATGCCAAGTCCACGGATCAGGGAGAGCCGATCTACACCCCGGTGACGCGGGATAATCAGGAGGAGGCCGTTCGTTTTGTCATCGATGAAGCGTTCGAATCGCCGACCTGGCTCGCGGACATGGAAATCCTGCGGCGAATCGAGCACGCCGGAGCGCTCGAGCGGGTGCGCGGCCGGCAGGTCGGGTTTCTCAATCAGATGCTCGATCCGCGGCGGATGCAGCGCGTCATCGAGTCGGAGGTGTTCGATCCGGATCCCTATCGCCTGATCGAGTACCTCGCCGACCTCCGTGACGGGGTCTTCTCCGAACTCGATGACGGAACCGCCATCGACACCTATCGCCGCAACCTCCAGCGGGCGTATGTAGAGCGCCTGGAGTACCTGATGACCGAGGAGCCGCCGGCTCCACGGCAGGGGGCCCGCAACGTGACGCGCGTGGATGTGAGCCAATCCGACATCCGGCCCCTGGCCCGGGCACAGCTCGAGGCAATCCGGGATCAGGCCGAACTGGCCGCCACCGGAGCCGGGGACGAGATGACCCGCGCACACATGGTGGATCTCGCGGCTCGCGCCCGTGCGGTTCTGGAGAATGGCGGCGAAGGGAACTGACCGTTCCAGAACTTAGTGGCAGAGTCCATCTTCCAGCAAGACGAAATGTAGCAGAACAGAGTGTCGGGGTGGCCGTCCCTGGCCACCCGCGGGCAAGCGTCGAAGTATCGGGTGCCGGCCTCGAGAGCAAGCATTCCGTCAATCCGGGCGGGCGCCCACGGAGGGACGCCCCGACACGCTACCCCACCTGCAACACTTCTTGTAGATCGACTCGCACGGCGCGCCACGCGGGCAAGCAAAAACGACAGGCATGCCTCGTCTACCGAAGACGTCATTGTACAATCCGCACGTGTGATAGCGTCCGTGGTGAATAAGCACGTAAACGCGGGCGGCCAGGGACGGCCGCGACCGTACACACTCCGTCGAACGTGACGGTGCGAGAGTAGTGATTCGAACGAGACTTGTGTTGTGAGTGCAGATTTCGATTATCCGTCCGACCTCCGCTTCACATGCAGTGGGTGTGGGGACTGCTGCGTCAACACCAACATCCTGCTCCGGCCCGAGGAGGCGGAGGCGCTGGCTGGTCTCGACTGGGAAGGACGCGCCGACGATCTGGTGGGTGTGTCTCCGGGCGTCGGGGTTAAGGCTCCCGGCGGGGCATCGAGGCAACGTCTCCGGAAGCACGAGGACGGTCGGTGTATCTATCTCGGATCCGACAGCCAGTGCCGCATTCACGAGCATTTCGGCGCCGCGCGCAAGCCGCTGATGTGCAGGATGTACCCCTTCCACTTCTATCCCTTGAACGAGCGTATCGCCGTCGATTGCGCCTTCTCCTGTCGCTCTGTCAGCCTGGGCCAGGGGGCCCCGCTCAAGGCTCAGGTTCCGGAGTGGCGCCTGTTGCTCCAGGCCGAGCTGGGCAGTCCCCGACCGCGAAAGCACCTTCTCAACGCCCGGTCCACTGTCGGCGACGAGATCCTGTGGCAGATCGAGCAGTACGTCCTCGCCTTTCTCGACGACACTTCGATGTCCCTGTTCGAACGTGTGCGCTGCCTGCTCGAGTACAGCCGTCTGGCGACCACCGGAGACCCTTCCACTGAGTCTGCCACCGTACTGCGCCAGGCGCTGGCTAAGGGGCTTCCCATTCAGATCAGCAAAATGCCGTGGGAAGGACAGATGGACCGCACGCAGCGAGCCGTCTTCTTTCAATGGCTTTATCTGGTTCTCAATCCAACAGCGGCAAACGAAGATCTGCTGCGCGGGCCGAGTCTCGAAGCGGCGAAGAGAAAACGTGTCGCCATCGGTAATCGTTATCGGAAGGCGAACCAGGCCCCATACGTCGACAACAGGGAGTTGAAGGCCACATTCGAACAGATTGCGGAGGTGGACGGAAGTTTCGTCGAGGGGGAAGGCGCCGGCAGGGTCGGAAGCTTCCTGTCCGCCAAGATCCTCGGTCAACGTTATCTGATCGCCGGCGAGGGGGCGATGCCCTTCGCCGAAGCAATTCCCAAATTCCTTATCTATTACCCCATGGCCATCTGGACGAGCCAGGCACTGGCCGCCGATCGCGGCGCCGCCGCGGTCGAGGACGAGGACCTGCGCCGCGCTTTGCGTCTTCTCGACCCCTCCGTCGGTCAACTGGCAACCTCCCGGCTTCCAAAGAAACAGGCACGCGTCTGCGATTTCATCATGCTCGAAACAGACTTCGTCGTCTCGGCCAGAAACGAGCTTCTGAGTGTTGGAGCGATCGCGGAGTGAAGCGTCGGATGCACGTACCGCGGGGCGCGAAGTGCTTTCCCTTGACAGTCCCGGCAGAAGAGAGGTAACTGAACACCCACTGCGATAAGCGACTATCGATTGCGAAGAGTCGTCGGCCCCGACCTTTGGTTTGTCGACATGCTCCATCCCCATCAGGTGTGTTGTGGAGCAAAGGGAGAACTAACGATGAAAGTTCCTGCAGCACTGTTCGGAGCACTGGTGATGTTTGGTCAGGCATCCTATGGTCAAGGCCTCAGTTGTGATCTCGCCGAGTACCAGGCCGCACCAGGACTCCGTGCCGTCGTCTCCGGCGACACGCTCGATCTCACTTGGGACGGGGACAATGACCAGGAACTGCAATTGCGTTTCGCCATCCGTGGGGGCACGCCCACGATCAGTGATCTTCAAATCAAAGGCAGGGACGCCGCCGACTGGGTCCAGGTGGCCCGTGACCTCACACCCGAGTTTCGCGTGGTCTCCGGCATTCGCCGTATGACCGGACAGCAGCTCACCCCCTTGAGGGATCTCGGCGTCGAGATCACTTCCGAGGTTGTCGAACCGTTGAAGTGGGGCGCCTTCTGGGACGCGCCGCTCGATGTTCCGGGAATGGATGGACGTGGCACCACGAACCTCGACATGCCACGAACTCCGGAGGATATCGACAGGTCGACGGCCACGTATCAGGCGGATAGCTGTCGTGTGAAAACCGACGGCGCGCGTCTGGAAGTGTCGTTCCCCGGCCTGGAACTCGGCGTCTTTTCCGGGCGCCTGCAGTACACCTTCTACAAGGGCACGAACCTGATTCGCATGGAAGCCATTGCCACGACCGACGAGCCATCGATCGCCTACAAATACGACGCGGGTCTCGGGGGGCTGCCCATCCGGGATGGGGCGCGTGTCGTCTGGCGCGATCTGTCGAACCTGTGGCAGGACTTCCAGTTTGGCGGCACTCCGAACGAGGCCGAGGTGCCCCTCAAGGTCAGCAATCGCGTCATCATCGCCGAAGGCCGGACAGGGTCGATTGCGGCGTTCCCTCCGCCACACATCTTCTTCTGGAGTCGGGAAGTCGAAACGAACCTCGGCTACGCCTGGTACCGCAAGGACAATGATTCGGCGTTTTCCTTTGGCGTCCGCCAGGCCGAGCGTGAGGAGGACCCACGCTGGAAAGCTAATTTCGCGCTTTACAGCGCCCGCCCCGGCACGGCGCAGCGGATGGCCGTGTATTTTTACGTCAGCCCCGAATCGGCGACCTCTTCGATGGACGGGGCTCTGGCGTTTACACGCGGGGATCGCTACAAGCCGCTCCCGGGATACCAGGTGATGGCCAGTCACTATCACATGAGCATGGGGGTACGGTTGCGGGAGTCGGGTAGCCTCGATACGAGACTGCCCGATTTCGACGCCCTCAAGGCAACAGGGGTCAACATCATCAGTCCGACCGATTGGATAAGAGTTCCGGAGCGCCTGGAGATCCTGGCCGATTACTGGGAAGGCGCACGTCGACATTCCGACACGAATTTCCTGATCATGCCGAATGAAGAACAGATCGAACTTCTGGGGGGACACTGGGACATCCTGTTCTCGCACCAGGTCTTCTGGACATATGATCGTGCCCCGGGTCAGCCGTTCGTCGAAGAGCACCCCACCTATGGCACCCTCTATCACGTGGGAAGCCCCGACGATGTGATGGAAATGGCCCGGCGGGAGGACGCGCTGATCTTCATGCCGCATCCCCGCACGAAGGGATCCACGTACTACCCAGACGTGATCAAGGATACGGCGCACTTCCTGGATGAGAACTATCGCGGTATCGGCTGGCGGTGGGGCATGGGCCTGGATTTGTCAGAGCAGCGCATGTCGGATTATCGCGCCATGCCGCTGTTCGATGACATGAGCAATTGGATGGCCGACCTTCCGGGTCCCTTGAAATACATCATGGCCATAACCGAAACCTATACCAAGCAACCCGGTGACGACGTCTACGCGAACAACCCGGTCAACTACCTGAGGCTCGATTCGTTGCCGGCTCCAGACGACATGAGCCCCGTGATCAACGCGCTCAGAAGCGGTGATTATTTCGTCACCTCCGGCGAAATTTTGATTCCGTCGTATTCGATCGAAGGAACCGGAACGGACCGGACGGTCGTGGCGGACGTGGAGTGGACGTTCCCTCTGGAGTTCGTTGAAGTGGTCTGGGGCGACGGGCAGACCACGGACCGTCAGATCATACCGGCGACCGACCTGCCTGCTTTCGGGAGCCATCGCTTCGAGATTCCCTTCGACGCGACCGGGAAGAAATGGGTAAGATTCGCCGTGTGGGATTCGGCCGGCAACGGCGCCCTCGTTCAGCCAATCAAGCTCCCCCGCTGATGCCGGGAAGCGCAGGACAGCGTGTCGGGGTGGCCGTCCCTGGCCACCCGCGGGCACGGGTGAATGTTGATTCCCACTCCCCTCCCCCGGCCGCCCCAACACGCGTCGCACTCCCTGTGAGGGGTCAATCCCGCGGGCGCCCACGGAGGGACGCCCCGACACGCATCCTGAAGGTGACGGCGGCAACGCCGGCGATTCCGTAGCCCTACCGTGAAGCGTCTTTCTTTGGCATACTAAGAGGGAGATCATGGACATCACAAACAAGACAAGAAAACCGCTGAGCCTTCCCTTGCCCGGAGGGAAAAGACTGTTTCTCGGGCCCGGGAAAACGGGGCAGGTGTCGCCAAAAGCTCTCGAACACCCACCGCTGGCAAAACTTCTCGAAGCCGGCGACGTCGAAACAGCCTCTGGGGGTCCCAAACCTAAGGACCGGGGTGGAGGCAAGGCCGGGTCGCATCCGGGGCCGGGTCACAGCGGAACCAGCGCCAAACGCCAATCCGGTGACCGTTGAAGACTGTCCTCCCCTCTAATCGGGCAGCGTCCCCCGTGGTTATCTGAAGCTCAATCGGCTGAAGTCTGTTCCTCCGACCATGATGAAAACGGGGCCGAACAGGTCTTCAATGTTTGCCTCCTCCGCAGAATTTGTGGGCAGTCCAAAGGCCTGTGCGCACATAAGTAATTGAAACAAAGTACCTTATTCTTTTGTTCGACGGCGAATATTCCAGTACCCACTTCGGTCGGACGCCTACACCCGGTGCCCGGAGCCCCCGCCGGAGGCCCCGTTCCCCATCGCCCACACCAGCCGACACCGCGGAGCGCAGCCGAGGGTCAAGGCCGGCGCAGCCGCCGAGCTTGCGAGGGAAGCCTTGAGGCTTGGCGAGCACCGTGGTCTCCTCAAGCGGCGATGGAAGACGGTTTTACCCACAAATTCTGCGGAAGACCCCAATGTTTTCATCCGGTCTCCCGTCGACAGCGATCAGATCTGCGAACTTCCCCTTCTCAATCGTTCCCACCTCGGAATCGATGCCCACGACCCGGGCAGCGATTCCGGTTGCGGCCGAGATCGCCTCGAGCGGGCTGAAGCCCGCATCGACGAGGTTGGCGATCACCAGCGGCAGGATACCCTGAATGTTATCGGTTCCGACGACCACCAGGACCCCGCGGTCCTTCGCGTGTGCAAGCTCCCGCCATCGAGCACGCACCCGGCTGTCTCTGGCCGGAATCGTCAGGCGCGCCTCCCGAACCACAGACCGGCTACGGAGAAGCCAATCGACGATGCTGGTCGCCTCGCTGTCGACCCAGTCCCACTCGTCGTCGAAAAAGATCCCGAAGCCGATCACGAAAGTATTCACCAGCCCGGCGTCACGCCTGAGGAACGCGTCGATCAGTTCGTCATCCAGACCACCGGCGTGCTGGATGGAATCGACACCCGCATCGAGCGCCAGTCGCGCGGCGGCCCCACTGGCATGTGCGGTGACCTCAACGCCCAGCCGGTGTGCCTCATCGACCGCAGCCTCGATTTCTTCCCGGGTGAAGTTCGAGGTTTCGGATCGAAAGTCGTGGCCGGCATTCGGTCCGATCCCGATCGCGTTGGTCACCATCAGCTTGACGTGGTGCGCGCCGTTTTCGACCTGCTGGCGGATTATGCGCCTAAAATCCCAGGGCCCGTCGAAGACGAGAGACTCGGGCGGCCCGAGTCCTGCCGTTGTCGAGATCCAGAGACCGCCCGGATAAATTCGAGGACCCGGAAACAATCCCCGCTCGACCGCCTGTTTCGTGTACACGTCGATGTTCTGGGTTTCGCCGACGACGTACGCGGTAGTCACGCCGGAAAGCAGTTGGAGCCGCAGGTTGCGCGGCACGCGAGCCATCTGCTCGGTGCCCGGTTGGGCCATTCCGGCAAGTTCCGCCTGGATGCCGCCAGAGTCGACTCGAACCGAGACATGCGCGTGGGCGTCGATCAGTCCAGGGAGCAGTGTCTGCTCGCCGAGGTCTATGACACGGGCGTCCGCGGGAATTTCGACTTCGCCTTCCGATCCGACGACATCGATCGTGTCGCCCCGAACGATGACCACGACGTTCTCGACAGCCGGTGCTCCCGTGCCGTCGATCATGCGTCCGGCCCGGATCGCCAGGACCTCCTGCTCGCCCTGAACAGATGCCGGACTCGCCGTCAGAACCGGGGCGACGATCAGGCAGAAAAAGCAAACCAGCAGTCTCGACTTCATCACTCTTCGGCCTCCCTTAACTAGTCTCTCAGGCTAATCTCTGTTTCTGGCGCCTGATATTGTCAGCGAATCCACCGAAACACACGAAAATTCGTGAGCCTCAAACCACAGAGCGGACCAGCCTCGGATAATAGTAGGACAGCGTGGCGATGCGCGCGAGATAGTGGACGTAGAGCGCCGCCCAGAGTCCGTGGTTGGCATACGGCGTCAGCAGCCACCAGGCGACGAGAAATATTGCCAGTGAGGTGAGCATTGCGTTCCGCATGTCGACCGAGCGGGTTGCGCCGATGAAGATGCCGTCGAGCTGAAACGCCCAGACGCCAAGCAACGGTGCGGCCGCTGCCCACGGCAGGTATGTGCGTGAGGCCTCACGGACCGCGGTCTCCACCGTCAGCGTGTCGATCAACAGCGTGCCGAAGAGGATCATGACCAACGAGATCGCACCTGCGAACGCCTCCGACCAGAGCGTTGTCATACGCGCCGCCGCCCGGAGACCCGCACGATGCGACGCCCCGATTGCCCGCCCGACCAGGGCCTCGGATGCAAAAGCCAATCCGTCGAGGAAGTACGCTCCGATGGAAATGAAATGCATGAGCACGGCGTTGGCAGCCAGGATCACGTCGCCGGCCCGTGCGCCTTCGGCCATGAACCAGGCAAACACGAAGACTAGCGCCAGCGACCGAACCATGATGTCCCCGTTGACCGCGATCGTGCGCCGGAGTCGTGCCCGAATGAGCAACCGGTCCAGGCTCCAGGTCCCTCCCAGACGCCGAAAATGCCGCGCGGCAATTGCAAGCCCGAATGCTGCCGCAATGAATTCGGCGAGCAGTGTGCCGAGGGCGACGCCGGTCACATCCCAGCCGAGACCGAGGACGAACAGCGCATCGAGCGCCATGTTCGTCAGGTTCAGCACGAGTTGCAGTATGAGTCCGACGTCGGTGCGGCCGAGTCCGATGAACCAGCCGAGCAGGGCAAAATTCACGAACGTCGCTGGCGCGGCCCAGACTCGGATGTCGAAGTAGTCGCGGGCGAGTTGTTCAACTTGGGGGCTGCCGTCGAGAAGAAAAAACGCGGCCTGACCTATCGGCCACTGAAGCAGGATCAGTCCGGCGCCGGCAGAGACCGCAATCATCAACGCGCGACCGAGACACGCCACCACCTCCCCGGTGTCTCCCGCGCCCAGAGCCTGTGCGGTGAGCCCGGTCGTGCCCATCCGCAGGAAACCGAATGCCCAGAACAGAAACGTGAACACCAGCGAACCGAGGGCGACGGCGCCGATGTAGGCCGGATCGGGGATCTGGCCGACGACGCCGATGAGCGGCGTGGACACGTTGGAGAGCATGACGGGCAGGGCAATTGCAAGGACGGCTCGATGCGTTAACGGGTCTCTACGATTGGCGTCCGCTTTCACGAACATCTTTTGGGTCTTCCGCAGAATTTGTGGGTAAAACCGTCTTCCATCGCCGCTTGAGGAGACCACGGTGCTCGCCAAGCCTCAAGGCTTCCCTCGCAAGCTCGGCGGCTGCGCCGGCCTTGACCCTCGGCTGCGCTCCGCGGTGTCGGCTGGTGTGGGCGATGGGGAACGGGGCCTCCGGCGGGGGCTCCGGGCACCGGGTGTAGGCGTCCGACCGAAGTGGGTACTGGAATATTCGCCGTCGAACAAAAGAATAAGGTACTTTGTTTCAATTACTTATGTGCGCACAGGCCTTTGGACTGCCCACAAATTCTGCGGAGGAGGCCATCTTTTTAACACAATCCCACGCAGGCTACCGAGCCTGGACTAGTCTAGTACACCCAGGGCCGGGCTTGTTTGATAGCGAGCTCGGCGTCCGCGGTGATCTTAAACTCGATCTCAATCGCGAACTGAGCGTCGGGTGGGAGTTCGTAGAGCCGGCGAAACGCATTGTGGATCATCGTGAGGTGGCGTCGGAGTTGGGTGCGGTGCCGTGGGTCGAGGAGCGTCTCACCGTCAGCAACGCGGTTCGAAGCCCTCACGAATCGGTCGTTTCGTGCGTTGAGGGGACCCAGGAGGATCTCTTCGGGGATCGACTCGTCCTCGGGGTTGGTCACCAGGTCCTCACCAACCTGTGTGTTGACGTAGTAGCTCCGGCCGCCGATCTGATTTCCTGTCCCGTAGACGATGTCCTTGCTCACGGCCACGCCGTTCGCCAGCTCGTTCGAGTAGTTCGGGTGCGCCAGCACCCCCATGGCGGCGGCGAAGTGGTCGATACGGTGGAACTCGCGTTCTTCGTAAGTGCGGAAATTCCACAGGCTCGCGTACACTTGCTGGACGGAGCCGGAGATGTGGCCTTCGTCGGGGCGGTGCGTGAATGAATCGTAGAGCCCTGCGCCGCTGAACCCGGGCAGATCCTCGTTGTTCGTGCTGGAGCGGAGTCGGACGGAAGTCCCTTCCGGGAAACCGTTGTGGAGTTCCGCCAGCGCATCCATCATCCAATCCGGCATCGAAGCTTCTTCGATATCGCGACGGAGTTGGCCAAGCAACTCTTCCCTCGCTTCCGTGTCGGTATGGAAGCCGGACGTTTCCCGCATGACGGCGGCCCTCCGGTAGAAGTCGTTGTGCGTCATGAACGAGTCATAGAAGTAGAAAGGGATGGCGAACCCGTCCGGGACAACGCCGTCGGCGAACCCGATCGCACCCAGCGTCGCCACATTCGCGGCCTTGACGCCGACACTCTTCCCATCGGCGAATCCGATCTCATCCAACGGCCGGATTTCCCGTACTGAAAGGTCGCGGACCGGGACCTGCACTTCCGCCGGCCGGATGTCGGCGAAATGGTTTTCGACCTCTTCGAGGGCTGCCTCGCGGATTTCGTAACCCTCGGCCGCAACCTTGAAATAGACATACCGGCCGATCAATCCAGCGATCGTCGGGTCGGTGGCCGCTCCCTGGATATACGCGTTGGGAACGTTGTCCTGTACCGCCCGCAGGTTGACATGAGACAGCGGCGTCTGCCGGAAGCCGGTGATGATTCCCGCAACACGGGGCATCTCGTTCGGAAGGTTCCGATACAGAACGACATCGCGGACCGCCGGACGTTCATCCGTTTCCATCAACCGCAGACGGCCGTACCCTCAGCCGGGTGGAGTGGCAGGAAGCTGATGTCGGAGAACGCATCCTCGTCCAGAAAGACGGGCAGCTCGGCGGCTTCGTAGAGGGCGCGCTCGTTCTCGTACCGGTCGACGGCGGCAGGCATGGGGTGGTATGCGAGATTCCCGCGCACCGGAGGGGCGTACTCGGCGAGCAGTCCCTCGGCGACCTCGATCATATCGAACGGGAAAGAGTCGAACGGTTCGAACTCGAACGTGTATAACCCCGGCTGCCCACCGGGCGACCTCAGAAGCGGCCGATGGACCAGCACCCCCATCATCCACCCTGCGCCTTGCCTCTGGCTCCCGAGTCCCACCGCTCCCATGAACATGCCGTGGGCCCGGTGCGTCTTGGTGTTCATGAAATAAATCTTCGCTTCGTCGGTACCGGCCCCGGCGACGACGAATTTGACGAACTCCTGCCCGGCCAGGTGCGTATCGATCAGCGTCTCGTTGCCCAGATAAGCCAGGGCTTTGAATGTTTGGGTCTTCCGCAGAATTTGTGGGTAAAACCGTCTTCCATCGCCGCTTGAGGAGACCACGGTGCTCGCCAAGCCTCAAGGCTTCCCTCGCAAGCTCGGCGGCTGCGCCGGCCTTGACCCTCGGCTGCGCTCCGCGGTGTCGGCTGGTGTGGGCGATGGGGAACGGGGCCTCCGGCGGGGGCTCCGGGCACCGGGTGTAGGCGTCCGACCGAAGTGGGTACTGGAATATTCGCCGTCGAACAAAAGAATAAGGTACTTTGTTTCAATTACTTATGTGCGCACAGGCCTTTGGACTGCCCACAAATTCTGCGGAGGAGGCGAATGTTTCACGGTCCGGTATCGTAGCGGCGCCGTCTTCGAATTCGATCTCGTCGGGTTCGGGAGGTCGAACGTTCGGATCCTGCGGGGCCTGGCCCCGCCCTCGCCGCCCGAAACCTCCCCGACCGCCAGGACGCACTCCGAAGCCCCTGCCCCCTCTGCCGAATCCACCCACCGGCATCAGTTCCTCGCTCCGCAGCCTGCCGTCTCCATCCGCATCGAGGGGGATCAACGCGGCGACCGCATCGGCGATTTCCTCGCTCGACAGTTCGCTGTTTCCGTCGGCGTCCAGTGTGGCCATGACCGGGAGATTGTCGAGAATAGCGGTAGGACCGAACGCACCGCCCCGTCCACCGGGCCCGCCGCGCCCTCGAAGCCCGCCACGAGGTCCACGTCCCCGACGACCGCGACCTTCCCCGCCCCTGCCACGGCCGCGGCCAAAGGCGCCGATCTCGGGCGCCAGCTCCGCGCCGCTCAGCATGCCGTCATCGTTCGCGTCGAGGGAGACCAGGGTGTTGGGTGCATTGAGAACTTCGGCCCCCGAGAGTTCTCCGTTCCCGTCGGTATCCATCGCCGTCATCACCGGCACGATAACGACGGGACCCCCGCCCCGATTCTGCGCGCGGATCATCGTGGCTCCGAGTGCGAGCGCAACAACACCGAGCCCGACAAGCAAGACATTTCCTGCGCGGGTCCAGACGAAGCGAGAGTCCTTGATCATGGCAACAACCAGTCTACAGACACCGCGGACGAGCCTTGTTGATAAAAATTGTTAAATGAGGTGCGGGACTTCCCGAACGAGCACATCCGTCGAAGGCCTATGCGACTGAATGCAAATAAAAAACACATCGTCCGTCAGGCGTCGACTGTTTCATTGCCATCGACCTCCCCCTTTCTTATCCTTTAGGGATTCATCGTCGCTGCCGAGGCAAGGACCACTCTCAATCGGCGAGGCCGCCTGGGCATGGGGACGGATTTGGGCCGGGCTCCCGGCCACGGAGGAAGACACGAGCAAGCGAATCGTCTTCGACCGACGACGGTTTCTCGCTGGAACCGCCGGCGCGCTGGGTACAGCGTTTTTCGGGCGGTTTCCGCTCGAAACCATGGTCGAACAGGGGGCGCCGCCAGCCGTCCAGGGGTGGGATGCGGGTCTCGTGCGTCATCTCCTGCCGACTGTCAGCGATTCTCGCATTCTCCTGAAGGTGTCGTTCGACCGGCCACTGTCGGCGGCCCCGACGCTGCGGGTCGGAGCCACCGAGGTCGTTGGACGACAGAACGACACGGCCGGCGAGCACTGGCAGTTCTACGCCGCCGACCTTCGGCCCGGCACTCGCTACGAGCTAACACTCCAGCAGTCGGGCGGCGGGTCTCTGTGCGAGCCCTGACCGCTCTCGACGTTTCCCGCGCCCGGCTCGAGCCCCGAGCGGTTCAGGATGCTCTTCTTTACCTGCGCCGGCGGACCGGGAGGATCCTACGAGGGCATCGGTCAGCGGCAGGGTTTTCTGCCGACGACGATTCGCAATCGCCTACTGCGCCGGGCGCTGTCGTTCGAACCGGACGCGGCGGTGGCGAACGGCGACCACATCTACTGGGATCTGCACACCTGGCAGGGTGAGAACGCCGGGCAGCTCAGTGCCAACGGGATGCGGTCCAACTTCGACTTCTCGGCATCCGTGTTTGGAGCGAGCAACGAGACGGCGCTGAAAGCGGCAGCGGGGCCCCAGATCGTGCCGGTCTACGGTAGCGACTTTCGGTCGGTCCCCGTGTTCTTCCTGCAAGACGACCACGACCACTGGGAGAACGACGCGGTGACCGACGAGATCGCGAGCTACCCGGTTCCCTGGTTTCAACTCCAGCTCGCCCGTGCCACCCAGCAGCTGTACTACCCCGAGTTCCTGCCCGACGGCAGGCGGCCGAACGGCCTGCCCTGGTCCGGTGCCGATGGTCGGAGGGGAGATCTGTCCGAGAGCTTCGGCACGGTCCGCTACGGCGATCTGGCGGAGGTCCTGCTATATGACGTGCGGCGAACGATGTCGCTGGGTGGGCCCCATGCTGTCTTCGTCGACACCGAGGTAGAGCGGTGGCTGATCGAGCGCACCGCTGCGCCCGGGGTACGGCACCTGGTGCATGCGCCGTCGAGTCCCTTTGGCTGGAGCGCCGGCAAATGGGGTGAGTGGTACCCGGATGTTCTCGACCTTGAGCGTGGGGAGTTGACGACGGCCATCGAGAAGCCCTACTGGCAGGAAGGATGGTTACGTCAGCACGACCGCCTGGTGCAGGCGATCGGGGGACAGGCCGAGCGTGCCGGGCTGATCATCAGTGGTGATCTCCATGCCGTCGGAGTCGGGCGACTACATCGGGCGGGTCGAGTCGATTTCGGGACCCAACCGATCACCACGGTGCTGGGCGGGCCCATCGGCACCTCCATTCGAGGATTCCCCTCCGTGGTGCGGGGAATCGGCGCGACACCACCCGCGCACCTCGACCTGGAGGAATCGGTCGCCCCGATCGAGGATCACGGTTTCACTCTAGTGGATTTCCTGCCGGATCGCATGGTCCTGCGGCAGTTCGCCTGGGATGTCGACGAGCAGCCGCTCGACGCAATCGATCGGCTGGAGCCGTTCTACACGACGGACCTGCCCCGACCAGGCTGAGCCGCTAATTCGGGCGCTAATTCGGGGACGGAGGCACAAAATCTAACCAGCAACTTTTGTTTTATGAGCACTTTGGATAATTACTCCTCCGTCCCCGAATTAGTCAAAAACGAAAGGAACGGCGAGAGTGTACGGGTGGCCGTCTCTGGCCACCCGCCGAGCTTGACGCATGCCTCCCCACCCCGGCAGGACCGAAGCTGGCCCCAACGGACGGACTAAACGAGACTCATTTGATTGCTTCCGAGTTCTCCCTCTCGTAGTATCTACGCTGGTAAATCCAAACCAGAACGAGGGAGCCCGAGGCAGGCACCGCGTGTCGGCCCCGACGCTTTGAACCGCGGGGTCCGCCTGGCCATCGCGGAGGAGGATCGAATGTCCCGTCGAACATACCTGATGCTCATCAGCCTGCTGCTCTGTCTTCTACTGGGGCCTTCTGATCCCACACGTGCACAGAACCGCGAGTCAGTGACCATCCGGCCGGCTCCTGCCTTTTCCGGCGAAACGCTCGCTGCCTTGCCGACCACGGACTGGCTCACAAACGGCGGCAACCTGTTCAACCAGCGCTACTCGCCGCTCACCGAGATCGACCGCACCAATGTTGGCGGGCTCAAGGGGGTCTGGAGAACGCACCTGGATGGCTCCGGGGCCGCACCGCGGAATTCCGGCGAGGCCCAGCCGATCGTTCACAACGGAGTGATTTACACGGTCACGGGAGACGACGATGTGTTTGCCATCAGCGTCGAGTCCGGCCGGATTCTCTGGAAGTACCGGGCGCTGCTCGACGAGACGATCGACACCGTTTGCTGTGGATGGACCAGCCGTGGGCTGGGTCTGGGTGAAGGCAAGGTCTACCTGGGCCAGCTTGATGGAAAGCTGGTGGCCGTGGACCAGGTGAGTGGGGATGTCGCCTGGGCCACCCAGGCCCAGCGTTGGCAGGACGGCTACACGATTACCAGTGCCCCGCTTTATTTTGACGGTCTGGTGATTACCGGTTTCGCGGGAGCCGAGCGGGCCACCCGGGGCCAGGTCAAAGCGTATGACGCCGCCGATGGGTCTCTCGTCTGGACTTTCTACACGATCCCCGCCCCGGGAGAACCGGGTCATGAAACGTGGCCGGCCGGGAGCGACGTGTGGCGTTACGGGGGAGGTACCGTCTGGCAGACGCCGGCCGTGGATCCCGAACTCGGCCTCATCTACTTTTACACCGCAAACGCAAATCCGGATTTCAACGGGAGTGTGCGGGCCGGCGACAATCTGTTCACCTCATCCATTGTTGCTCTCGAAGCTGCGACCGGACAGTATCGCTGGCACTTTCAGACGGTCCATCACGACCTCTGGGACTTTGACGGCGCGAACCCCGTCGTCCTGTTCGATGCCGAGATCGGCGGGCAGGAACGCAAGGGGCTGGCGGCGGTAGGGAAGACGGGATGGGTCTACATATTGGACCGAACCAATGGCGAACCCCTGATCGGAATCGAAGAGAGGGCCGTACCACAAGAGGAGCGTCAGGCGACGGCCGCCACCCAGCCGTACCCGGTCGGTGACGCGTTCGTGCCGCAGCAGGTCGACATCGCGCCGGAAGGTTACGCATTGGTCAACGGGGGCCGTATCTTCACACCGTTCTGGACGGACCCCGTAGCCTTAAAGCCGAGCTTCCTGGGGGGAGCCAACTGGCCGCCTTCCTCATACGATCCGGAAACTCAAACCCTCTACGTTTGCGCCATAGATCGCATCGACATATTCGCGGCCGGCGAGGTCGAAGAGGAGACCGAAGAGGGGGACTGGCGCACCGGCGGTGAATTCGCCAGCGCTTCAATTCCAGCTACAGGGATTTTCGCCGCGTTGGATATGAAGACTAACCGCCTGCGCTGGCGGCAGCGATGGTCCGAAACGTGTTACAGCGGTTCGGCGACAACTGCGGGAGGACTGGTTTTCGTCGGCCGAAACGATGGGCGTTTTACGGCACTGGATTCCGCTGACGGATCCCTCCTGTGGGAATTTCAGACGGGTGCGGGAGTCAACGCACCCCCCACTGTTTTCGAACATGACGGGAAGCAATACGTGTTGGTCTACAGTGCAGGGAACCTGCTTGCGCGAACCGCGAGGGGCGACAGCATGTGGCTTTTCGGTCTGGATGGAACGCTCGATCCGGCAGAGGCTCCCAGGGCCGGTGCGGGCGCTGAGGTGGCCGCCGCGGCGCCTCCTGAGGACCGGGAGCCGGATCCCGACCAGGGACGGCTCGTCTACACCCAGACGTGCGTCTTCTGTCACGGCAACCAGGGCGAAGGCGGCCACGAAGGTGTCCCCTTGACGGCGATCACCGATGCCCAGTCGATCCGGAGAATCGTAATCGAGGGCCGCAATCGAATGCCCGCTTTCGGCGCGCTCCTGACACCCGAGCAGATCCAGGATCTCGTCGCTTTTGTCACGGATCGACTTCCGAATCAGCTTCGCTAAGGTCATGCTGATTGACGCCAACCCCCTCCTTCCGTATCTTTTGCAGAGTTGACCGGCGGTTTTACCTCAGGTCACCCAAACAATGCAACCTGGCACCCAACTCGGTACCTACGAAATCCTCTCGCCCCTGGGCAAAGGTGGCATGGGTGAAGTGTGGCGTGCGCGGGACTCTAAACTCGGACGCGAAGTCGCGATCAAGACTCTCCCCGAAGAGTTCGCCAGGGACGAAGAACGACTGGCTCGCTTCGAGCGCGAAGCGAAGCTGCTCGCCTCGATGAATCACCCCAATATCGCCACCATCCACGGTTTCGAAGAGGACAACGGTACCCGGTTTCTCGTACTCGAACTGGTCGAGGGCGACACGCTCGCCGATCGCATCAAACGGGGCGCGATTCCTCTGGCCGAATCGTTGGAGATCGGACGGCAGATCACCGATGCCCTGGAAGCGGCGCACGAGAAAGGCGTCATCCACCGGGATCTGAAGCCCGCCAACATCAAGATCACTCCCGACGGCAAGGTAAAGGTTCTCGACTTCGGGTTGGCCAAGGCGTTCGCGGGAGATGGAGCCGACCCGACGCTGTCGAACTCCCCGACGCTGAGCATGGCCGCCACGCAGGCTGGCACCATCCTGGGAACCGCCGCCTACATGGCCCCGGAGCAGGCACGGGGGAAGACGGTGGACAAGCGGGCCGACATCTGGGCGTTCGGCGTCGTGCTCTACGAGATGGTGACGGGAAAGGGGCTGTTTCATGGTGAAGATCTGACCCAGACCGTGGCGTCCGTGGTCATGAAGGAAGCGGATCTCGAACAGGCTCCGGTCGAGCTTCGGCGATTGCTCGCCAAATGCCTGGAGAAGGACCCGAAGGATCGGCTGCGCGACATTGGAGATGTCTGGGAGTTGCGGGATGACCCGCAAGCGCGGGGCGCCGGTCCCTCCGCACAGGCCGAAACACGCCGGGGTCGGCTGCCATGGGTGGCTGCCGCGGTGTTCGCCCTCGCCACCGTCGCGTTGGCTACGCTCTGGCTCCGGCCCGCGCCGCTACCCGAGGTCATGCGCTTCGAGATCCACGCACCGCCTGGAAGCTCCCTGGTTCGGGGCAACCCCGCCGTTTCCCCCGACGGGGGCACGCTGGCTTACACGCTCGTCGACCCTGACGGAGCAACCCGGATTCATGTGAGACCGATCGACAGCGTCCAGACACGCCCGCTGACAGGAACCGAGGGCGGCATGCATCCCTTCTGGGCTCCGGACGGTCGCTCCCTGGCGTTCTGGGCCGATGGCTACCTGCTACGGATCGATCTGGAAGGTGGGGCTCCACGTCGGCTGGGGGAGTCGGGGGCACCGTGGCACGGCACCTGGAGCCAGAACGGGAACATCCTCTTTAGCGGTCGGGATGGCGGGATGGTTTCCGAGGATGGGGGCACGGTGACTGAGTTCGTCCACGGTGGCTTCCCGGCTTTTCTGCCGGATGGCGAACGGTTCCTGGGTTACCGCGATGGCTCGGTTCAACTCGGCCGTCTCGGTTCCGATGAACGCACAGTGGTTCTCGAAGACGCCAGTGGGGCCATACCTGCACCCGCTCCAAACGGCAAGACCTACCTTCTCTTCGTGCGTGGGTCCAACCTGATGGTGCAGGAATTTGACGAGGTCGCGGGTAACGTCGTCGGGAACGCGGTGCTCCTGGTTCCGGATATCTTACGGCTGGCAGTCAGTGGAGGACTTCCCGCCGTCGGCGTGTCACCCACGGGAATCCTGGCGTATCGAACGGGGACGGGTAGTTCCAACCTGGGCCAGTTGACCTGGGTCGACCGATCCGGGCAGGAAGTGGGCACGCTGTCGCCCGACGACTCCGTCGGCCAGCCGAGAATTTCTCCCGACGGAAGGTTCGCGGCAGACGTACGGACACATGAGACCGGGCAGAGTATCTGGGTGACGGACCTCGTCCGGGAATCCGTAGGCCGGCTCACCTTCGGAGAAGAGACCCGAGAGAACAACCCGGTGTGGTCACCCGATGGGGCGCGCGTGGCGTATCGAAACACGAGCACGGGTATTCATATCGTCGATGTGTCGGGGGGCGGAAACGATGTGCACGTGACCGATGTCGTTTCGGGCCTCAGTTCCTGGTCCCCCGATGGCCGGTACCTGCTGACTCGCCTCGGCGGAACCCTGAATCTCCAGCCTGTCGATGGCGACGAGGAACCCATCGAGGTCGGATCCCGCAATGGGGATTCGAGCGACGGCCGATTCTCGCCGGACGGCAAATACATCGCGTTTTCCTCGGATGAGTCCGGCCGGAGCGAGGTGTATGTCCAACCCATGCCGTCCGCAGCCGCGCAGGCCGGACAAGTCCAGATATCGATCGACGGAGGTAGTCAGCCACGCTGGAGTTCCGACGGCACCGAGCTGTTCTTCTATCATGCGCTCTCGATCTATTCCAGGGAGTTCGCCATGATGGCGGTGGATGTCGAACCGGGTGAGACGTTTTCAGCAGGGATCCCGCGGGAATTGTTTCGGCAGACGAGCGTTGCCGGTAGTTTCGATGTCCACCCGGACGGCGAGCGGTTCCTCATCCTCAAGCCCGCCCCGGGCGAGGCGGAGCAGCCGATTACAGTTGTGTTGAACTGGTGGGTGGAGATGGAGGAACGGAACCGGTAGCAACAGGACAGCGTGTCGGGGTGGCCGTCCCTGGCCACCCGCGGGGAAGACGAAATGCCGAGGCCCAATCTTCTCCCGCACGCGCTGAAGCAGGACAGATGATACTCAACGCTAATTCGGGGACGGAGGCACAACTCTAACCAGCAACTTTTGTTTTATGAGCACTTTGGATAATTACGCCTCCGTCCCCGAATTAGCTGAATTAGCTGTGATCTTCGAGGCGGTCGAGGCGCCGGGACTGGTGTGTCACCAACTCCGTGAGCAGACGGTTGGACTCGACCAACTCGTCCTGCGTTGTCAAGATATGGCGGCTCACCCTTGCCAGATCGGTGGTGGTCGAGATCAGACGGTCGGTCGTCGAACTCAGATCGCCGACAGTCGACGCTAGGCTGCCGACCTGTTCAGCAAGCCGATCCAGTCGGAGTTCGAATCTGGCCTGGTTCTTGTCGAATCTAGCCTGGTTCTGGTCAAATTTCGCCTGATTCTGGTCGAATCTGGCCTGGCTCTTGAGGAAGAACTCTATCGCGCGATCCAATTCTTCAGGGGTCATTCGTGCACCTATAGTCGTAGAAAAGGGCTGGGTGTAGTTTACCGGAACAGTTCGCGCGAAACCATTCGCTTTTGGTCTGTCGGCGGGGGGAGGAACTGGCATTCCGACGGTGGTTCCGGCGTCCAGCGAATTAAAGCTAATTCGGGGACGGAGGCGAAACTTTCGTAACCTTCCAATTATGACCAGTCAGGATAATTACGCCTCGGTCCCCGAATTAGACCGGGGCTCAGTCAGGCAACTCCAGCTTGCGGACTATCACTCGCCCCTCACCGCCGCCCATTCTGCCGCGGTGGGTGTTGAAGTACACCACGTCCCTGGCCGTGTTGGTGGCGATTCCATTCGGCTCTTCGATGGTCGCGACACCGATGGGTCCATCCTCATAGCCTGCCCGACCGTTGCCGGTGACAATCCCAAAGGCCCCCGTGTCGAGCTCCACCCGATAGAGCACATGGTCCCAGATCTTGTTGACGTACAGCGCACCGCCGGCGACGACAGCGTGCGCATTACCCTTGCCCGGGAGTTCCGCCAGGATGACTACCTCGCCCGTGGGCATCCACTTGAACACCTTCCCGCCGTCCAGGTCGGACACATAGATGTTGCCTGCGGAGTCGATGGTGACGCCGTTGGGCTGGGTCATGTCTTCATGGCGGAGCACCACTTCCGCCGCGCCACCCTCGGGCGGGAGCCGAGCCAGAAACTCTCCGCGTGAGTTGGCGACGATGAAGTCCCCGCCCGGCCGTTGGACAATGCCCACCGGCCCGTCCAATCCGCCCTCGGCGAAGATCGAACGCGTGCCGTCGGGCTTGATCCGGTAGATACGGTTGTCCGTCCATTCGCCTTGAAGGAGATCGCCGTTTTCAAGAACAAAGTTCCCGGAGGCACTGGTGAACTCGCCATTTAATTGAATCGTTTCGCCGCTCGGGGCTGTCCTCCAAACCGACTCGCGGAAGTTCGTGTTGTAGATGTTGCCGTGCGCATCGACAGACATACCGCCGATCAGACCATCGGACATCATCTCGATGCTCGTTTGAACCGTCTCCGTCCGATGCTCCGGAATCGGCGAACCGTCCGACATCGTGGGCGAGGCGTTCAGGATCAGGGGGTCTTCGCTCGGCTTCGTTTCGTCCACCGGCTGCATACCGCCCGGCCCGCACGCTGAAAGCAAAGCGAATCCTGCCAACAACGCGAGCGGGGTCAGCCCGGTACGAGCGCTGCTCTTCCATGACGTGGCGTTCCCCATTTCCAGTTCCGTCCTCATCATCCCTCCTCCTGTCTCCCCATTGATTGGTGAACAGATAATCTGTCGGATTTCGTGTTGGGTGGTTTACGGATCAGAAACCCGTTGGGTTCCCAAAAAATTCGGTACTTACGGGGTAGAGCCAGCAATATCCTAGAATCGTAGTGATGACATTAGGCATCCACCCGACTAAACTCAAGTAGTGAAGTTGACTACGTTTACCTGGTTCCGGTCGTCGAGTCCGATGCGGAAATCTTCTTGAAAACGATCATTCCCTACCTGGGAGGTAAACGATGCCCGGAATGTCCAAAGAGGAGCGCGAAATACTGGAGTCCTTCGAGCGCGGCCAGCTCAGGTCGCCACGGAACAAGCCCTCGCAGTTGAGGAAGCATCGGGAGTATGCCGCTTCGACGTTCCGCAAGGATCAACGTGTCAATGTTCGGATTTCAACTCGAGATCTGAACGCGCTTAGAAAGCGCGCCCTTCGCGAAGGCATCCCCTATCAGACTCTGATCGCAAGCCTTCTACACAAGTACATTGAAGGGCAATTAAAGGTGGAAGAACCGAGGTCGAGGGGTTGAACCGGGATTACAATACGTTGTGAATTTTGAGAGGCATTACTCCAACCGGACTGCGCCGGGCGCGATAACGGGTTAACGAGGAAAAAAACAATGAGACATTGGCAGATAGTTGTCGCGGGCGTCGCTGCCGCAGTACTCGCCGGGTTGGGGCCGCTGCGGGATGCATTGCAGGACACCGTCACCGGACAAACGGCGGCGGGCCTTTCCGTGGCCCACGGGATCGATCGATTCGCTTGGCTCCTTGTCCTGACGCTGGCCGGCGTTGGAGCCGGAGCGGTTCTCCATCACTGGCGGAAGGCAGGGGGACGTCTGGTCCTGATTGCCCCGTTGCTCGCTTTGATCGGTGGAACGTGGCTGTTTGTCGACAGCCAGCGTGCGGCCTTCCCGCCCATGGACGACGTTCGTTACGCACGGCTGGACGAGGTCGACTTTCTGGACGATGCCGACATGGTGCTCGGTGTTGTCGTGGACGGAGAGGCGATCGCCTATCCCAACGCCGTGGTCGCCTACCCCCATGTAGTCCACGATGTCGTCGGCGGGGTGCGACTGCTGGTCCCCTACTGAGGGATGTGCCGCACCGGTCTGGTGTGGCTCGCCGAGCTGGACGGACGGCCTCTCGACTTCGAATACGCGGCGATGAACAACCAGAACTTCGTCATGCGCGACGTGCAGACCGGAACGTGGTGGCAGCAGGTCACTGGAGAAGCCCTCGTCGGCCCCCTGAAAGGCCGGCATCTGGAGATGTACACCTGGGATGAAGTGAACTTCGGAATCTGGCGCGAGGAACACCCCGACGGCCGAGTCCTGCGGCCCGACCCCAGGTTTGCGGCCATTTATCCCTTCAAGCGCTACCGGGACGCCGAGCCCGAGCGGGCCGCCTTTTACACGACCGGCCTCTGGTACCGTCCCGATCCCGACGTCGCGCTGGAGCCGCGCGATCTGGTCGTGAGCGTGCACGTCGGCGACCGCGTCAAGGCCTACCCGGCAACGCTCCTGGCCGAACAGACCCCGCTTCAGGACCGTATCGGAGACACCCGTATCGTCGTGCTGCTGGCCGAAGACGGACGGTCCGCCCGGGCATTCGAGCGAACCGTTGACGGAGCCGAGGCCGAGTTCTACCGCCTCGAAGACTCCGAGACTCTGACCCTGATGGACGCCGAAACCGGCAGCCACTGGGATTTTACCGGCAAGGCCATCGAGGGCCCGCTCACCGGCACCTCGCTTCCCCGCGTGCAAACTGTCCTCGACTACTGGTTCGACTGGCGCGAGCACAACCCCGACGCCCCGGTTTACATGCGGAGCAACTGAGTTTCACCCATCATGGTCGGTCAGGGACGGTCGCCCCGACACGGCCCCTTACGTCCCGGAAGAGATCAACGCCCCGGGCGCCGCGAAGCCCCGCGACTCTTTGGTTGCTTCCAACCGCAGCCTTTCGTTAACCTTTATCCAGTTCTACCATGACAGCTGATAGCAAAACGCGCTGGGCGCTTGTGGCGTGCCCGCGACTGTACCCATACGATCAAAACGCCAATTGGGCGAACCGGATAGGCCTGTGAAGTGTCGACACATTCGATCGGGACGGATCTTGATCTTGTCGCTATCGGTTTATTTTTTCGCCTCCTCCGCAGAATTTGTGGGCAGTCCAAAGGCCTGTGCGCACATAAGTAATTGAAACAAAGTACCTTATTCTTTTGTTCGACGGCGAATATTCCAGTACCCACTTCGGTCGGACGCCTACACCCGGTGCCCGGAGCCCCCGCCGGAGGCCCCGTTCCCCATCGCCCACACCAGCCGACACCGCGGAGCGCAGCCGAGGGTCAAGGCCGGCGCAGCCGCCGAGCTTGCGAGGGAAGCCTTGAGGCTTGGCGAGCACCGTGGTCTCCTCAAGCGGCGATGGAAGACGGTTTTACCCACAAATTCTGCGGAAGACCCATTTTTTCGTGGCGCTCGATTTCGTAGCTGCACCCACCCCATCTCCCGCCGAGACGTTCGATGCGGCCCAAAGCTTCAATGGCCGCCGTGGTCTCGACAGAAGAAGTCATGCAGGAGGCGACGCGCGCGGACCTCGGTCCGAACGGCTGATGAAGTATCGTGAGGCGGGCGAGTTGCTCATTCAACTGGACGATGAATTGCGCAAACTCGAACTACTGACGCGGGACGACATCCCCCGGATGGTTGCGCGCCGCTGGGAGATCGCTACCGGAATCCTTCGCGACATGAGCGAGAACACCGAGAAATTCGTGGAAGCTCTGTGGTTGGAGTCGATCGACGTCGAGGAATTCCTGGCGTCAGCCGACCCCCTGAAGCCCGTGGCGCCCCAGATCGGAGTCACCACGCTGCGAGGTTCGATCGACCAGTTGCGGTCCATGTGGCGCGCCTGGCGTGACGACAGGGACGTCGTGGACATCGAACTCTACGAGAAGCTCCAGGGAGAGGCAGCCAATCTCCTGGTGACGGTCGATACGCTGCTCGGCACGTCCACCGACGCTTTGCCCGCGTTCTTGGCCATGCCGGGGAACACCACACGCGACGTTCCGGTCCCTCCGGTCGTAGTTCCGGTTGCCGACATGGACCACATTGCAGCCAGGAAAACCGTCGACTTCGGTGAGAGCCTGAGAACAGCGGCTCGAATTGGGTCGATACAAGACGTCGAGCGCCTCCTTGATGAGGGAGTTCAGGTGGATGCCGTCGACGAGGAAGGATGGTCTCCGTTGATGTTGGCCGTGAGGGAAGGCCATGCCTTGACAGCCCGCAGATTACTGAGTGCAGGAGCGGACCCGAACGCCCGAGTTGGGAGCTCAGGGTATCCACTGATGTGGGCTATCGAGAGCGGCCGATCGCAGTTGGCGTGCGACCTCATGGATGTTGGCGCGGACACGACGCTCGTCGAAAATGCCATCGCCGGCGATGCAAGTTGGGACACTGTTCGAGCACGTCTGCCCGGTATCGTGGCCGAGTGTCACGCCGCGGCGCCCGAACTGAACAGGCCGAACATCGAAGGGGCATTGGCCGGAAAGCCTGATCGCGTTCTCGAGGTGCTTGATCGAAGGCCCGATCGACCATACAGGAAGATACGGTCCATTCAGTACATTGGCCGGGTCGTCGAGGCCGCTCCTGTTGGATTCGAAGCCCCGACGGGCCCGATACCTCCAGACGTGCAGCGAAAGATCCTATCGGGCGTTATCGTTCCGGATGCTATCGAATTGGATGCTGACACGATTGTGATCCTCGAAGCGCGAGCGATCTACGAAGTCCAACAGATCTCGACGGGATCGGAGAGCATACAATTTTTTGTGTCGCCCGAGGGTGACTTCGAAGGCCGCATCGTGCTCATCCGGTACCTTCTGCTGGCCGAGGCCATCAAGTTTGGAAAGGAGAATTGAGCCAGACGGCGCTTCACCTCGCTCGCCGAATCCCGGTACGTCCCGAAAGGAACTGAATGTTTAGTTCGCTCCATTCTAACGTCACACGAGGCGTTGCTGTCATTGCGGTAGTCGGCATCGTCGGCATTGCCGGATACGCTCAGCCCAATCCGTTCCGCGTTGATCCCAACTGGGCACAACTTCCCGAAGGGCGGACGTGGGGGGCGATGAGTGCAGCGGACACGGGTCCAGATGGGGGCATCTGGGTCGCTGAACGATGCGGCCAGAACAGTTGCGTCGGTCGCGACGATATCTCACCGATCCATTCGTTTGCTTCCTCGGGTCACCCGACCAGGCATTTTGGTGAAGGAATATTCGTGTGGCCGCACGGCATCGATGTGGATCACGATGGCAATGTGTGGGTGACCGACGGGCGTGGAGAGGGCGGACGGGGTCATCAAGTCTTCAAGTTCAGCCCGGACGGCGACCTGCTGATGACGTTGGGGACGGCGGGGGTCGCCGGGAATGGGCCGGAACACTTCAATGGGCCCACCGACGTGGTCGTTGCACCGAATGGCGACATCTTTGTTTCAGACGGTCATGAGGCGGATGGAAATAACCGCGTGGTCAAGTTTTCAAGCGGCGGACGGTTCCTGATGACCTGGGGGCAGACTGGGACGGGTCCGGGTGAGTTCGTCGTACCGCATGCCCTCGCTTTGGATCCCACGGGTCGGGTGTTTGTCGCGGACCGGGACAACAATCGAATCCAGATCTTCGATCAAGACGGAAACTTCCTGGCCGAGTGGAGACAGTTTGGGCGGCCCAGCGGAATTTATATCGATCCAGACGGCAAACTGTATGTGTCGGATAACCAATCGAACACCGAACGGAACCGAGGGTGGGAGAGAGGCATCCGAGTCGGGAGCGCCACGGACGGTTCGGTTGCAGCCTTCATTCCGGATCCGGAACACGATCCAGATAATCCCGACGCGACCGGCGCGCATGACATCGCAGTCGACGCGGCCGGCAACATCTATGGCGCCGAAGTTGCAGAGCAGACGCTGCGAAGATACGTGAGGCAGTAAGCAGCGTCTTCGTGTTGTTCTCGCCGTCAAAGCCACCGGAACCTAGCCGCGTGGCCCCATCCAGGTTCGCTTCTCCTTGAAGATTCCCGCCGTTGCCTTTTCTGCTCGCAACTCCAGCGAATCACCCACAGCCTCGGTCCGATTCTTGTCAACCAGGCCGTATCTCGCGTCGTATAACCGTTAGAGACCGCCGGCGTGGACGCCGGAACGGCTCCGAACCCAATCATAAGGAGGTCTGTCCAGTGAGCATTGCTACCCTCGTACTAATGAGCGTCGCGGTTCTGATCGTCATCGTCGTCGCCGTCGTCGTGGCGCTCCGGAAGAACATGCGGCGCAGAGCCTTAGAGTTGGGGCACGCCACGTTTTTCGACTACATGCGTGCCGTGCCCCATTCAGACAAAGAGAAGAGGGACGCCGTCGATCTCACGCTCCAGGGAGTTGTCGTCTGTTTCCTCGGGCTCCTGTTTCCCCCGCTACTTCTCATCGGGCTCTTCCCGCTCTTCTACGGCGCGCGAAAGCTCGTCTACGTGTCGATGGGACTCGGGCTTGTCGACGATCCCGATCAGCCGAACCAGTGAACCAGCCCCCGTCCAGCAAGAGGAGTCCTGCGGATCCGGCCAAGCCGGTTCCGGCCATCACGCCCGAGGCAATCGCTGTGCGCTCCGCGGTCCAGGCGATTCGTGACGGAGACCGCGACGCGTTCGCCAGGCTGGTCGAGATCTATCAGAGACGTCTTTTCGGCCTCACCCTGATGATGGTTCGAGATCCGTCCGGAGCCGAAGAGGTGACTCAGGACGCCTTCGTCTTGGCCTTCAAGCACCTCGACCGTTTCGACGAGCGTCGTCCGTTCTATCCCTGGCTCGTGACCATCGCGGTGCGGCTGGCACAGACCTGGCTGCGACGCCACGTTCGGGTGACCACGCGTGAGGGTACGGAGCTCGACCCGGTGCACGAGCCAGCGGCGACCGCGACCGATCCACTCGATCAGCTCGTCACCGACGAGAGAAGCCGCCACCTGTGGCGATCGGTTGCGGCTCTCCCGTCGGGGGAGCGAACTGCCGTCTTTCTCTATTACCGCCAGGAGATGAAAGTGAACGACATCGCCGGCGCTCTCGGGGTCACAAGCGGCACTGTGAAGACTCTCCTGTTTCGCGCGCGCCGCCGGTTGCGCCGTACCTTGAACCAAAACCTGCGACCCGCATCCGAGGAATTGACATGACTTCGAAGCACGTCCTGACGATGATCGAAGCGCTGCCGCTCTCCGAGTACACGTCCCACGAACTCGAGATCGCCGAGCGCCACGCCCGAGACTGTATCGAGTGTCGGCAAGCCATGGCGGATGCGAAACTACTGGATGCCGAGCTCGCCCGTCAGCCGGAGCCCGTCCCGCCCGCCAGCCTGGCCGCGGTCATCATCGCACGCACGGCGCGCCTCGACGAGGAAGACCCGTCCGCCTCCCGCGATCCGTCGCGGCTTCGGGTTGCCGAAGCCAGGAGCGATCGACTTTCGTGGGCTGCGACGCTTACGGGTCTTCTGGTGGGTCTCGGGGCCCAGGCCTACGGGTTGCTCTCCGGCGCGACGACCCTCGATCTGACGTCGTCACGGATCGGCGGAGTGGCGACCGGCCTGATCGAAATGTTGAATGCAGGTCCTTCCGTCATCGTTTTCGCGACAGGTCTGCTTCTTTACCTGGCGGGCTTCCTGGGATCGGTTCGCGGCACTGCAACCTCCCTCACACGGAGTCGGTAAGGACATCTGAGCTTCTCCTTCCGAGGGCCCCTAGCAGCCCGTGGCAGAAGTGGGGTTTTCTGAGTTGAGAGTTTCAGGTCTTCGCCCGGACGGAACGGCGTCTAAATCGATTCTGGAGCGCTGAGGATGGAACGAGAGCGATTCACAGTGGCTCCAGAGCAGTATTAAGGTGAATAAGGCCATGACATGTTGGCCCTGAAGGCCTCGTGGTGTGCCGTTTCCGAAATTGTTCCGAAGGATCAGGCTCAGATTCAAAGCGGCATATTGAATCAGGACGCGCTTGAGAATGTTGTCCCGATGTCGGAGGTGAACCCGACGCATTGCGCCGGTTTCCAGCGTGTGTGCGAACGGTCGTTCCAACATCAGTCCGCGCTGTCGGAGTAATTGCTTGCCCCGGTTGCCTCGGATTCGTCGCCGGTTGGCATAGACGGCCTGTTTTTCTTCGGACTTATCTTTCCAGTTGCGTCGGCCCCGGTCCGGTTCCGAGATGTAGCTGCGAATGTTGAGGTCTTTGAATCCGGTCAACGTATCGTTACTGTGATAGCCCTTATCCGCCACCAGTTCGGAGAGCACATCGTTCCGAAGTTTCGATCCAGGATCGGCGGCCAAGGTCTCCATCTGATGCGCGGCTTGGATCATCGTTTCTTTGATCGTCGTCGTGTCGCCCTGATCGGCACCCTGCACCGTGACCGCCAGGATGGCTCCGGTCTTCATGTCGGCGGCATGCTCCACCTTATGGGCCAGATGCGTTCGTCCGTCCTTCATCTTCGTGATTCGCGCATCCGGGTCGTGGGGATGCTCCCACTCTTTGTTCGATCCTTTCTTCGACCGCTTGCGGTCGAGTCGCCCCAGCTCGGTTTGCGTCGGTGTCTCGATCCCAGACGCCTTGGCCAGCCGTGTCAGGAATTGGTTGTAGGCTTCTCCGGTGTCCCGGTGTACGATCGACCGCATCGCCGCGTTGGCTTCCAGTGTCGATGCATCCACGCCCACCGTCTTCCCATCGATCAGGCCCTCACCGGCCAACACGCCCAACATCCACGAAAAGACCTTTCCATGTGTTTCCAGATCGATCAACCGTCGCGTCCGCGAGACTGTCGAATGATCCGGCACCCCTTCGCTCAGCCCGACTCCAAGGAATCCTCGCAAACTCAGAGAATCGGCACACCGCCACGCTATGCCACGCTCCGAATCGATTCCTTCGAAATAGCCCACCAGCAACATCCTAAAATACTTGCCCGGCGCCACGCTCGGCCGACCCATCACCTCAGCGTAGAACTGCTCACAGGCATCTTCGACGAACCGGTCGGACTTGGCTTGGTCCAAGATTCGGTTAACCCGTTCGTAGAACACGTGGCCCGCTGTCCGCGGCAACTCTGCTGTCGCAACCCATAACGTGGCTTGTCGGTCCTTTTTCCGTCCCATTCCCATATCGCGTTCTCCTTCCACTATCTTCCTCGCGATACGGTCGCATGGGGTCCGTTGTTAACTATGAAGTTGACTTGCACCACGGGCTGCTAGCCGAGTGCCAGCGGAACGGACTACCCCTCCGGTGTCATTCTCTCTTATCATGCTCCCATGAAGAAAGTCCCGACCGTCTTCACCACGGCTTGTCCGCGGAACTGCTACAGCACGTGTGCCATGACGGTGGAAGTGGAGGAAGGGCGGCTGCGCCGCGTGCTTTCACATGCCGGCAACCTTGCCACACCGGAGGGGCCGTGCCTGAAGGGCTTGAGCTACGTCGAGCGAGTCGGATCCCCGGACCGCATCCTTCACCCGCTCGCTCGACGGGAGGATGGAAGCTTCGAGCAGATCTCGTGGCCGGAGGCCTTCGACGAGATCACACACCACCTGGTTCGCATTCGCCGGGAGTACGGTCCCCAGAGCGTCCTCTACTTCTCAGGAAGTGGCACGAAGGGACTGCTCAACGGCGTCGGCACAGCCTTCTGGCGTCTCTTTGGTGGCTACACCGGGACCTACGGCGACCTCTGCTGGCCCGCGGGCCTCGAAGCCACCCGTCTGACGCTCGGGGAGAACAAGCACAGTGCGCCCTGGGACCTCGCCCACGCCCGGCTCATCCTCCTGTGGGGCAAGAATTCGGCGGAGACCAACATCCATCAGATGCCCTTCGTGGAGAAAGCCGTGGAGGCAGGCGCCCGGCTGGTGGTGGTGGATCCCCGCCGCACCGAGACGGCCGAACGGGCCGATCTCCTGGTCCAGCCGCGGCCGGGCAGTGACCTCGCACTGGCACTGGCTCTGGCCCACATCCTGTTCCGCGAAGACCTGGTCGACGAGGCGTTTCTGGACGCCCACGTCGTCGGACACGAGAGCTACCGTCGGGCGGTCCAAGGCTGCACGCCGGAGTGGGCGGAGAAGATCACCGGCGTTCCCTCCCGGTTCATCGAGCGCCTGGGGGTGAGCGTGGGTACCGTGAAGCCACTCACCATCTGCGCCGGCTTCGGCATGCAGCGTTACACCAACAGCGGACAGACGATGCGCGCGATCATCGCGCTGCTGGCCTTAACGGGCAACATCGGCCGGCCCGGAGCGGGATGGCAGTTTGCCAACCTCCAGAGTGCGATCTTCGACGAGGTGAAAGATCCCATCGCGTTCTATCCGCCCGAGAAGCCCGATGGCGTCGCACGCATCAGCATCTCCACGGCCCGCCTGGGCGCCGACATGCTCGCCACTACGGATCCGCCGCTTAAGATGGCATGGGTCGAGCGTGGCAACCCGGTCACCCAGAATCCGGATACTTCCACGGTTCTCAAGGCATTCCGCCGCCTGGACTTCCGCGTGGTCGTCGAGCAGTTTCTCACCGACACGGCGCGCGAGGCGGACATCGTCCTGCCCGCCAAGACGCTCTTCGAGCAATCCGACGTCATCGGGGCCTACTGGCACTCCTACATCCAGCTCAAGCAGAAAGTCCTGGATCCTCCCGGGCAGGTGAAGCCGGAGTCGGAGATCTATCGCCTGCTGGCCGAGCGTCTCGGTCTGCCGTCAAGTGTCGTGGATGCGGCCATTCCCGGTCCGGGCGACGCCGAGATTGATGCATGGCTCGAGGCGAAGCTGGCCCCCTTTGACGGTCTGAGCCTGGAGCTCCTCGGACAGGGACCGGTGCTGGCACCAGGTCACGAGGAGGTGGCCTTCGCCGATCTGGTCTTTCCCACGCCCTCGGGAAAGATCGAGCTGTATTCCGAAGAAGCCTCACGACGCTGGAGGGTCGACGCCCTTCCGTCGTGGGTCGCGCCATCCGAGGCGGCGCCCGCGGAGGGAAGCGACGGCGGAAGGTACCCCCTGGTCTTCATGTCACCCACCACGAAGAACCGCATCCACTCGCAGTTCGGCAACCTCCAGATGATCCGTGTGCATGATCCTGTTCCCCTGCTCGACATCAGCCCCGCCGATGCCCTGCCGCGCGGGATCCGCGGCGGCGACCGCGTGAAAGTGTTCAACGACCGAGGATCCCTGGAAGTACGATCCCGACTGGACTTCGGGCTGCGCGCCGGCTGTGTGTCTCTGACCAACGGCTGGTGGCTTACGGACGGAGCCGCGGTCAACGTTCTCTCGGCGGGTCGAGAGACCGACATGGGTCACGGCGCAGCCTTCCACGAAAACCGGGTGGAAGTAGAGAAGGTGATCGAATGAGGGGATCGGGCGGCGACGTCACCAAGGGGTTCCTCTTCGATGTCGGTCGTTGCACCGGGTGCCGCGCGTGCGAGTTGGCCTGCTCCACCGAGAACGAACTTGGATGGGGCCAGAGCTGGCGGCAGGTGGTCCCTTTTAACGAAGAGCGGCGCCCGGGCATTCCCACGTTCCATCTCTCTCTGGCCTGCAACCACTGTGACGATGCTCCGTGCATGAGCCAGTGCCCGTCGCTTGCCATCAGCCGCGAATCGTCGACGGGCGCGGTCCTCATCGACGCCGAGAGCTGCATCGGTTGCCGATATTGCAGTTGGGTCTGCCCCTACGACGCGATGCGGTTCGACGATCGCCTCTCGGTGATGACCAAGTGCACCTCCTGCAATCATCGTCTCAAGGAGGGCCTGGAACCGGCGTGTGTCGACGCTTGTCCGACCGCGGCCCTGGGTTTCGGGGCCCTGGAAGGCGAGGAGGACACGCCCGGGTTCCCCAAAACGCCGGCAGGTCCACGTATTCGCTTCCAGCCTTTGAAGGAGGGCGCGCGGCCCGCCGAGAGTACGTGGTCGCTCGGCGAGGATGTCATCGCGTCATTCGTTCGATCGCGTCCCGAATGGGTTGAGGGGATCACGCTCCGCTCGGAGCTTCCCCTCTGGCTCTTCACCACGGCGGCGGCGGCCCTGGTGGGATGGGTTCTGGCGGCGGCCGCCGGCCAGGTAGAAGTGAACGCCCTGCTCTTCGCTCCGCTTGCCGCGATGACGCTGGCCGTGAGCACGTTCCACCTGGGACGGCCGCTACGTGCCTGGCGCGCGGTGCTCAACCTGCGCCGTTCGCGCCTGAGCCGTGAGATCGCAGCCTTCGGGGCCTTCCTGGGAGCCACCGCCTTGACTTTCCTGTGGGTGGACCCGCCCGCCGCGCTTGGCTGGGTCGCGGCCGGGGCGGGCCTCCTGGCCCTTTTCTCCATAGACCGTGTGTACGACCCGGTAAGGACCAGCGAGTCCGTCCCGATTCACAGTGCGGACGTTCTGTTGACCGGACCGTTGTTCGCTACGGCGCTGCTCGAGGTTCCGTCGGCCTTCGGAGTTCTGGCAGTGATCAAGCTCGTTCTGTATGTCCGCGGGAAATTCCAGAACGAGTACGGTCTCGAGTCTGCCCCGCGGAGTCTCCTCGCTGCCGCGAGAGTAGGATTCGGGCTGATCCTTCCGCCCGTCCTGTGGTGGTTCTGGCCCGAGGCCTGGGCGGGCTGGGGTCTTCTCTCGTTGGGTGTCGGCGAACTCGTCGATCGTGGAGAGTTCTACGAAGGGCTGGAGATCTCCACACCCCGAACCCAGGCGTATCGGGACGCGCGGGCCTGGGGAAAGGCAGGCTGATCTCCCGGCGATTTCGATTTCCGGCAGTCTTGACGAGGTAGAAACATGTCATTCCTTCGATATTTCCCGCCCATGGGAATCTATGAGACGCTCTACGCCTTCCTCGATGCCTTCGGAACATACATGGGGGAGCCCGGGACGCATCCGTGGAGTCAGGGCTTCCCCCGGACGGTGCAATTGCCCGGTGGCCCGGAGATCCCCACCCGGATCGATGTCATGCCGGATCATCTCAAGTACCCCAAGGCCTGGGGCCTTCCGGCGTTGCGAGAAGCGGTGGCTTCCTACTACCAAAGGTTC
Organism: Terriglobia bacterium; assembly: GCA_965262425.1. GTDB lineage: Bacteria > Acidobacteriota > Terriglobia > 20CM-2-55-15 > 20CM-2-55-15 > CAZOZZ01. The sequence goes on from OZ253536.1 coordinate 5,402,391, forward strand.
TACGGCGCCGACATCTCCAGCGAGAACGTGATGATCTTCGCCGGAGGAAGGCCCGCCATCGTCGCGGTGCTCTCATTTCTCGAGCCCGGCATCACGGTCCGGATTGCGTCGACCGAATATACCCCTTACTACGACATGCTCGAGCGCATCGGTCGGACGTACACTCTCGTTCCGAGTACAGTGGAAAACGGGTTCCGACCCACAGCCGAAGATTACTCCGCGGTCGCCGAAGATCACCGATACCTCATCCTCATGAGCAACCCATGTAATCCAACCGGTATTACCCGGCACGGAGACGACCTCGAAAAGTTCGTAAAGCTGGCGGGTTCGGCCAGTGTCGGGATAGTGTTCGATGAGGCGTATGAGCTCTTCCACGACAGCCCGGTAAGCGCCCTTCGCTACGTCCGAAATATCGACGAGTCGAACGTCTTCGTTGTCGGTGCGGCGACCAAAGGGCTCCAGGCGCCAGGCATAAGAATCGGATGGGTCGTTGCGGCGAAGCGCCACATCGAAGTTCTGGGAAACTTTTCATCGTTCGGCATGGGAGGTGTCTCCCATCCGTCTCAGTGCTTCGCTCTGGAACTGCTGGGGGGAGAACGCGTGAAACTCTCAAGAAAGGCCGTGCCCGCCTTCTACGGCGCCCAGCGCAAGCGCTACGGGGAAGCGTTTCGAAGGCTGGGCCTCGAACTCTTCTCGGGAGAGGGCGGTTTCTACCATTGGTGCCGCCTCCCCGGAGAATGGACTGCCGATCAGTTCAACACCCGGCTTTTCAAAGAAGGCGCCGCCGTCCTCAAAGGGACGGATTGCGATATGGCGCGCCGGGGAACCGATTCTCCTCTCGCGAACTTCTTCCGCTTCTCCTTCGGCCCGCTCGAACCCGACTCGTTCGACCAGGACATCGAGATCCTCACGCGCGCGCTCCGCGCTCGATGAACGAAAGGTAACAGGACAGAGTGTCGGGGTGGCCGTCCCTGGCCACCCGCGGGGCAAGCCAACCCTACAAATCCAACCGATCCAAAAACCGGCACATGCTCTTGCGCTGGATTCCAAGAATCACAGCGGCTTCCTCATTGACGAGTTGCCCGGAGCGTTCCGTTGCCAACCTTAGTGAAACTTCGCCAAATCGGCTAATTGCTTGTATGGTTGTGGGCTAGGGTCTATCACGTCTTGTTAGACATGGGGCTCGTCAAACTGGAGGTGTTGTGATGACGAACGCAAGAATGCTGCTTCTTCCGGTCTTGGTATTCACGTTAGCTCTGGCACAGGCTGGTTTGGCACAAGATCAAGCCAACTCTGAACTGCTGACCAACGACGATGTGATTGAGATGATCGAGGCCGGCTTGTCTGCCGAGATCGTACTGGCCAGACTCGAATCGTGCGGTTGCCAATTCACTACTTCAACGTCCGCACTGGTTGCACTGGCGAAGGCGGGTGTGCCGAACGATGTCATTTATTCGGTTGTGGCGATCGCGAACCGGAAGGACCCGGCGCCAGTCGAGGTCTCGGTCCCAACTGCTGGTCCACCACCGCAACCAGACGTAGTTGTTGAGAGTATCTTTTTTCCCAAGACCAAGCACGTCATTCAGGACGGCGAGAAAGATAAGGAAATCGAGATAGCGCTTGTCCTGACGGGTGGTGCGATTCTTCTGAAGCACCGAAAGCAGGAACAGGTATTCGCCACGATACCTTTTGACACTATCCAGGACATCACCTACGAACGATCCAGTCACGCCAGGATCAAGACTGCGCTATTACTGAGCCCTTGGGCGCTTTTCTCAAAGGGCAAGAAGCATTGGCTGACCGTTACCTACAAAGTCGGCGATGTCTCGGACTTCATCCTGCTGAAGCTCGACAAGAAGGAGTACAAGAGAATTCTCGCAGCGACCGAGGCCAGGACGGGACAGACCATCGAACGAGTGATCGACAACTGACGCTAGGCGCCTGCGCTCGGAATTAGGGAGCAGAGCCCTTAATACCCTAGTTCGTTCTCCACTTATTTCAGGTTTCTAAGCGGACCGGGGACCCCGTGATAGGTCGCTGCCCAGTCTGCCCCCCCACCATAGACTGGTCCGACGCACTCGCAGGGGGGCCTGATCGCACACATTCATCCAAAAGGATCCTCATACCTAGTGTAGTCCGCCAGAATTAATGAGATGTAAGTGCTTGTCCAACGTCTGATATAGATATGAGGAAAGCACCGAGGGTTGATCTTGATGTTCAGGTACGAAAGGAACTGGAACGACTGAGGCGAAGCCGTAGTACATCGGTACGGTTGGCGGAACGATCCCAAATTGTGTTGCTGGCGGCTGAGAGTCTGAGGAACGAGGAGATTGCAGCACGGCTGAAGATGACGCTTCAGAAGGTTGGCCGATGGCGTGCTCGTTTCGCCAAACATGGATTGGGAGGCATTGAGAAGGACGCGCCGCGAAGCGGCCGGATTCCCTCCATCAGCGCACGGAAGCGGGCCCGGATTGTAAAGAAGACGATTGAAGAGAAGCCCCCAAACGCCACGCATTGGAGCCGTACCTCGATGGCAAAGGCGACCGGAGTCAGTGATTCGACGGTCGGGAGAATATGGCGGGCCCATGGCCTGAAGCCACACCTGTCAGGAACCTTCAAGCTGTCCAACGACAAACAATTTGCCGAGAAGCTGGAGGATGTGGTCGGTCTGTATCTGAACCCACCGGAAAACGCCATCGTCTTGTCCTGTGATGAGAAGAGCCAGATGCAGGCACTGGACCGCACCCAGCCCGGGTTACCGCTGAAGAAGGGGCGGTGTGGCACCTTGACCCACGACTACAAACGCAACGGAACCACCACGATGTTCGCCGCGCTCAATACCCTGGACGGCTCTGTGATCGGGACTTGCATGCCGAAGCATCGGCATCAGGAATGGATTCGGTTTCTCAATCAGATCAAACGCTCCGTGCCTAAAGACAAGCAGATCCACATCATCTGTGACAACTATGCGACCCACAAGCATCAGAAAGTTGTCGACTGGCACAAGCGCAACCCGCGCTTTCATGTGCACTTCACACCGACCAGTGCGTCGTGGCTGAATATGGTCGAACGTTTCTTCCGGGATCTTTCAGAGCAACGGCTTCGGCGCGGAGTTTTCCATTCGGTTCCAGAGTTAATCCAGGCCGTTGAGGACTATGTCGACGGTCACAATCAGAGCCCTAAGCCGTTCATCTGGACCGCGCAGGCTTCCGATATTCTTGAGAAAGTCCGACGCGCTCGAAAGAAGCTGGTTAAAGTGCACTCTGTTTGACGGGGACCACTAGGATTTGGATAGTAAAGCCGTCATGCTCTTCGGATCGATTCCGAGAATCACGGCGGCTTCCTTTCGGTTTCCACCAGTCAGCTCCACCTGTCCACATCCGAAAGCTGCGCGCGTTTCACGGTCAGCTCGTCCTTATCTGAAGGCCCCCAGGCCGACCAAGGCCAAGTTGGCAAGTCGGTTGCTGGGATCCCTCCGGACACGTCGGAGCGGTCGCCCACCCTTCGTCGGTCTCATCACCATCTTGTTGAAACTTCCAAACCCCGCCCGGGCGATCGTCGAGCCGGACAAGTACGAAGTTATCTCTTGTCACACTCGCACCCCATTGGCCGTCACAAAGCGGTGTTTCTTGAATCGCTGGGATACAGGAGGGATTCATGGCAGATACTCGATGTGGATTTGCGCCAACGGCACGCATCAGCCGACGTCCAGAGGATAGTCGCATCGACGTTTGGATCGAAATACATGATTCGTGCTAGCAGCCCGTGGTGGAAGTCTGTAGGGTCGCGCGCAGGGGTATTCGGGGCTCAGGCGCGAAATGAGGAGCGGAACGATGCTTTGTCATCATGACCGACGAATGACAAAGCCTGAGGCCCGAAGACCCCTGCGCCCTACGGGTTACGACGGCATGGGGCCAGCTGCGGCGTTGCCACTCCTAGTGGTCCCCGTCAAACAGACTGTAACTTATCGAGCTTCTTTCGGGCACGTTGAACTTTTTCAAGAATATCGGAAGCCGTTGCGGTCCAAATGAAGGGCTTCGGGTTCTGATTGTGACCCCCGACATATTCCTCCACGGCCTGGATTAGCTCAGGAACCGAATGGAAAACCCCGCGCCGAAGCCGTTGTTCGGAAAGATCCCGGAAGAAGCGTTCGACCATGTTCAGCCAGGATGCACTGGTCGGTGTGAAGTGCACATGAAAGCGCGTGTTGCGCTTCAACCAGTTGACGACTTTCTGATGTTTGTGCGTGGCGTAGTTGTCGCAAATGATATGGATCTGTTTGTCTTTCGGCACGGAACGTTTGATCTGATTGAGAAACCGGATCCATTCCTGATGACGATGCTTCGGCATACAGGTCCCGATAATCGAGCCGTCCAGCGTATTGAGCGCGGCGAACATCGTGGTCGTCCCGTTGCGTTTGTAGTCGTGGGTGAGGGTGCCGCACCGCCCCTTCTTCAGAGGTAACCCGGGTTGCGTGCGGTCCAGGGCCTGCATCTGGCTCTTCTCATCGCAGGACAAAACAATGGCGTTTTCCGGAGGGTTCAGATACAAACCGACCACATCCTCCAACTTCTCGACAAATTGTTTGTCGTTGGAAAGTTTGAAGGTGCGTGCCAGATGAGGCTTCAAGCCATGAGCCCGCCAGATTCTCCCTACCGTGGACTCGCTGACGCCGGTTGCCCTGGCCATCAAGGACCGGCTCCAGTGCGTGGCGTTCGGAGGCTTCCCTTCGACCGTCTTCTTCACGATCCGGGCCCGCTTCCGGCGGCCGATCGAGGGAATCCGTCCACTGCGGGAAGCGTCCTTTTCGATTCCCCCGAGGCCATCTTCAACGAAACGATCGCGCCAACGTCCGGCCTTTTGACGAGTGATGTCCAACTTGGCAGCGATCTCCTGATTGTCCAGACCCCCGGCGGCCAGCAAGACAATTCGAGATCGTTCCGCCAACCGGACCGCCACACTGCGGCTTCGGCTCAGTCGCTCCAGTTCCTTCCGCACAGGAATGTCCAATTTAATCGTCGGTGCTCTCCTCATATATACTCAGACGTAGGAAAGCTGAATAAGTTACATTAACTGTGACGGACTACACTAGATCGATGGCGGGCATCGACGTCGTCGTGGCGCCTTGCATCTAGCCCCATGGCGCTCGTAACGCGACCCTACAGACTTCCACCACGGGCTGCTAGGCTCGAAGGACCGTCTCGAGGTGCCGAGGTTGCCGGCGTCTGGATCGTGCTGAACCACGAGATTGTGCCGCGTTTCGTGACCGCGTATCCAGGAGATTAACGATGAAATTCAAAATACTGGACACAGTTGTTCTGTCGCGGAATTTGCCTGAACACAGTCTGCTCGAAGGAGACCTGGGAGCTGTTGTCGAGGTATATGAACCGGCGGGACTCGAAGTGGAGTTCGTTACTGCTGTCGGAAGAACCAAGGCCCTCGTCACCCTTTCCACTGATGACGTTCGTCCGGCAGAAGAAACGGACCTCCTCGCGGTTCGTTCGATAGATACGCCGGCCTGAGCCTCCTTCTGATTCGCCCAGACTGCCGCATCCCTTTCCCTGGCAGTCCGAACCCGCGTTCCTCCTGTCCACAGGAAAGCAGCGAAATAATCGCCCTTGTCCTGACATTAGCGAAGAGAAAGTCGTGGGTTTGCAATCCAACTTCCGACTCTTTTCCTCAAGCCGCAGATTGGAGGTTTTCGCGAATTATCTGTGGATGGCGAGCGGCGATTCGCAGTAGCGCAATCGCCGGACCTTCTGGCTGGCGGCGCCCCTGCTCCCAGTTCCGTAGCGTGTGAACACTAATGCCCATGGCCTTGGCAAACCTGACTTGGGTGAGGCCGACCAACCTTCGTAACGCGGAAGCATCTGCGCCCGAACGAAAGTCTCCCTTCGTGAGACGCGCGCGGACCCGCGCCGGGATTGCATGGTTGAATTGCTCTCGGGTCAGCTATGGAGTGTCATTCATTTCCATTTGTCCATTTGAGACTCGTAAAGCCGCTGCTCGCGCTTGGTCGCGAAGCGGGAACTGATGATTCGGATCCCATCCTCTTCCCATTGAAATCAACGTGATTCACAGATTATTGATGTTTCTCATTTGAGAAACACAAGTCAAATACGAAAATATTCATTTTATATGGAATTCATCATGTGAGAAAATTCATTCCGACAAGAAAAATAGCTTCTTGCCGAGTCACAAAACTCTTAAACGCTGATCCAGACTAAAAATGACTGAACAAGAAATTATCGAAATCCTGAAAACGAATGAGCCGTTTGAAGGCCTTGCCGGGGTTTCTGCCATTTTTCCCGAGGATCAAGATGAGAGCCAAGCGGATCTCAGATTCGATCTGAAATTCGGTGGAAACCAAATCGCTGTCTATGCCGAAGTCAAGAGTGCTTGTACGCCAAAACTTACGCAACAGATGGTGGCCTGGCTGGCAAAGATGAAATCGCTGCGTGCCGATTCCGCTTTCGCGCTCATCTGCCCGTATCTTTCACCGGAGTCTCAGTCGATATGCATCGACAACAACGTAGACTTTGTAGATCTTTCCGGAAACATCTACATGAATGTCGCCGGTAGACTTCTGATTCAGCGGACTGGGCTCAAGAACCGGACCAGGCAGAGGCGACCTTTTCCAAACCCATTCTCGGGTCGCAGCTCGCGGGTAGTCAGGGTGCTGCTGGAGGCCCCGACGAAGCAATGGACAATATCGGAACTCGCTGCCGGAGTCGTGGATCAAAACCTCCGTAACCAACTTGGGGTCGAAGATTTCCGGGTTTCGATCGCTACAGTTTCGAAGGCCGTCAGTGGTTTGGAGGAACAACTCCTGATCCGTCGTGCAAACTCCGCCGTGAAAGTGCCTGAACCCAAGCGGCTCCTGATGAAATGGGCGGAGGTGTACAAGAATAGATACCGCTGGTATCTGAGACGGGCTTTCACGTGTTCCAATCCGTTTGGCTCCGACTTGGCAGCCGTCACCAAGGGGCTTAGAAAGTTGGCCGCCAAGGCTCCGTTTGCATTCAGTGGGTCGGCCGCCGCGAGCCTGACTGCTCCCTTCGTCGACTTGGATGTCATTGACCTGTTTACTTCTGAGGACACTTTGCCGCAGGGACTTCGACAATTCCAGAGTGGAGATTCGCTCGGTCCAGACCTGAGAGTTATTTACCCGTACGACATGGGAGTCTTCATGTATGCCCAATTGATCTCTGGTGTCCCGGTCGTCTCAGATGTTCAGGCCTATCTGGACGCTTTCGCCAGCGGTGGACGCGACCAGAAACAGGCTGAGTACCTCCTAAGCCGAAACAGAGTCAATCCCATTCTTAGTTGAAACTCTCCACGGCTCACGATTGGTCACGCAACCTTCTTCTTCGATCTCGTCGACGTCTTCGCCTCAATCTTCAGCTCCCGCCTGAGGGCTTCGCGGAGCTTTGGAAGATGACGGTAGCCGATCACCTTCCTCAAGCGTGGTTCGATGTCGATGAGCGCCGTCGCCAACCAGCGCTGCCGCTGGCTCGAGTTCTTCCAATGATCGACCTTCGCGCACCTTTCCTCGACGAGGGCATTGACCGATTCCAAGCAATTCGTCGTCTTGAACGAACGGCCCAGGACCCCGTACACGCCGAGTCGATGCAACGTGAGGGTCTCCTCCAGGCCTTCCTCAAGGCTCGTAGCGGCCGATTGGTTTCGCTCCTCGAGCTCTCCATGGAGCTGTTCGAGGGCCGCCCGGGCTTCGTTGTACTCCGGGCGCTGGTACGCACGCTGAAGCCGCTTGCGCCACGCGGCTTGCTCGGTCTTCGACAGGTAGCTCACCACGTTCTCGCGTTTGTGCCATTGGCAGCGTTGGACCAGGGCTCGATTACCGAATGCCCGCTTGACTGCCGCGCGCAGACCTTTGCCGCCGTCGACGATCACCAGCACGCCTTCAGAGATGTCCAGGCCTCGCTCCATCAATGAACGGAGAAACGGAGTCAGTACCTGCTCGTTCTCCGTACTCGTCTCCACGAAGCCTAAGAAGCGTTTGTCGCCCGTAATTGTGATGCCCAGGGCCACAACCATCGTGGCGTCGGCAAACATTTTCCCGTCCAGGAAGATCGCCACCACGTCCTCGGCCGACAGATCCCGCTCCTGCATCTCCCGAAGTTTCGCCCCACTCGCCTGGACGAATCCTCGAGACACCGTCGAGCTCGACAATCCGATGGCTCCTGGAATCGCTTCCGCGGCCGACTCGTAGTTCCGGCAGGAGATCCCATAAAGCACACGTCTGAGAAGCAGTTCGTTCACCGCGCCATCCGGACTGAGTTCCTCGTAGCTCCGAAGCGGAATCTCCCCGCCCGCCACGCTGCGCACTCGAGGCACCCGAACCGGCACCCGCTGGCCCCCGAGCCCCACGGTCCCCGGATTACTCCCGTGTCGCCGGCCCCTCAACGTCGCCTCCTTTCGCGCGTATCGCTCACCCGCCAACGCCTTCACTTCCTCGTCGAGCAACTCCTCCACGTGCATCAACCCCAGTGGGATCAACGCCCGAATCATCTCCACCTTCGAGTCCAATTCCAGTCCCGAGTATTCCTCCCGGCTCAGGACCTCGACCTCACCCAGCACACGCGACTTCTTGCGTTTCTTCACCGAACGTAACAGACTGCTCATCTCGGCTCCTTTCTCTTACAGGCTTGATGTTGTTTCTTCCAATACCATCAAACCATAGGGTTTGGAGCCGTTTCAATTTCCAACTAAGATTGGCACACTTTCCCGAAACATCGAGCCGCGCTGGAGCTAGTTCTTGATTGACGAACCACAGCGCACTTACCTTCTTGAACTTCTTCTTTCTCTAGGGGATTTGGCAGATCATTTTGTCTTGGCTGGAGCGCAGGCGATGAAGTTTTCCATCTCGACGAGCCGTGCGACTCGAGATTTCGATTTCGTTCTAGCCCGCATTTCTCACCAATCCGATAATCAGGTGATATTGGGCAGTAGGAATTGGAATCAGGAGGGCAAAGGTGCGGATGGGGTAGGAGTGAGTGAGTTGTGGGAGTGGAAAAGGGTGAGTTGCCGCATGATTGGGCTCAGGATAGCGTGACGGGACGCACGGAGGCAGGCCTCGGCCGAGGCGATCGAAGCAAGTCGAATGTGGGGGCCGTGTCGGTCAGCAACGCAGAGGAAGCGCTTGCAGGTTTCGAACAACGAGGTCGAAGGTGTCGGCGTAGGGATAGGCTTCGGACATGGAGACCCAGATGTGACGAACGGTCAGGCGGACTTGAGCTCCGATCTTGAGGAGATTCAAGCGGATCGTTCCGCACTGAGCGCGTGCCAGATCGGTGTTCCGGAGTCCCAGACGGCGCAAGGCGTGCAGGAGCATGTAGGCGGCCGAGGAGAGATAGAGCCGGAGTTGATTGGCACGCATCGTGGCCGCACTGGTCCGGTCGGCGAATAGATCCAACTGCTGTTCCTTGATGCGATTTTCCATGTCGCCCCGCGCACAGTAAAAGTCTTCATAGAGTTCGCGGGCGTCCAGGCGTTCGGGCGACAGTGAGGTCACAACGAATCGAGGATTGACTCCTTTCTCCAGAAACTCGGCCTTGCCGATGACGCGTCGCTCGCAACTCCAGCTGTCCCGAGTGCGGTACCGAAAATCCTTAAACACGCGTGCCGGTTTTCCTGTGTCGTTAAAGGCGGCTTCGGCCTGCGTCATCTGTTCGGCGATCTCTCGTTTGAGCCGATTGTTCTTGGCCAGCCCCACCACGTAGCCGACCTGGTGGGCCTCGCACCAACTCAGTAATTCGTCCCGGCAAAAACCCGAGTCCGCCCGGATGATGATCGACACGTCCGGCCAACTCCGCCGGATCTGGCCGACGATACGTTCCAACTCATCGATCGATCCATCCGCGCCGTCGATATTGGAGCGCCGCAACCGGGCACACAACAGATGCTCCCCAGCGAAGATGTATAAGGGCAAATAGCAATAGTTGCCGTAGTAGCCGTGATAGAACCGTCCTTCCTGATGGCCATGAATCGTGTCGTCGGTGGCGTCCAGGTCCAGCACAATCTCATCGGGTGCCGATTCGTGGGCTGCCAGAAACGCATCGACCATCCAGTGGTCGATCTTGTTTCCGTCCATGGCGATCTTCTTGTATCGCTCCTGCGCATCCACTTCTGCTCCGGTCAGCTCGAACCGGTTCAGCGTACACTTGCCCGCCAGCGCCTTTCCCCGGTCTCCGGCCTGCCGCCGGTTCTCACCCAGAGGATCGGCTTTCTCCACCGCCACCGCTAGCATCGGGTCGGTTCGCAACTGGTCATGATCATTCAGGTCTTCGTAGCCCAAACAGAGTCCATACACGCGTTGCGCCAACAACTCCTTCACCGTGTGTTCGATCAACCTCGGGTCCCGATGATCGCTGAAACACTCGGCCAGGCTTCCGATCAGACCCGTCCGTTTCTCAACCTCTCGCAGCAGCAGCACTCCTGCATCGGACGTGATCTTTCCGCCATCGAATCGCGCTTTCACTTTTCGTTGAAGAAGTCCGTGAAATTCGAACGTGACTTGGTTACACTCTGTCGTCATAAGGGCCGCCTTTGTTTGGCTTGTGAAACGTTCTAGACAAACGCTTTATGCCAGACAGGGCGGCCTTTTCTGGTCCTTTTGGTGAAATATGCGGGCTAGACGTGGTTGCGATTCGCGAGATAGACACGCCGCTTCGTGAAGTACTCAACGCACTCGGCTATGAAGCTGTACCCAAAGCTCTGCATTTTCAGTTCGAGAAAGCTGGTGATCTGGCCCAGGAGCGCATGTCAGCAGCTAGAAGGCGGAAACTGGATCTGCTGAACAGGATGCTGACAGAAGCCGTCGGTTTCGAATGACTTCGTAGTGACTGTCATGCTCTTTCAGCATCAGTTGGTCAATGAGCAGCTTCCCCCCTCCCCAACCTCAATCTCTGCCCCTCCCTCGGACCAACTCCCCTTGCCCTCCCATATACAGCACTGTTATACAACTGAGCCCACCCCCCCGCCCAGTCGCATAACCCAAATCCGCCCCAAACAAGGAGCCCACAACCCAATGCCCCAACGAGTCCTGGGCGAGTTCGAACACCAGGTCCTCCTCGCAATCCTCCGCAAAGGCTCCTCCTCCTACTCCGTCGAAATCGTCCTCGAAATCGAGGCCCGCACCGGCCGAGAAGTCGCCACGGCCGCAGTCCTTCGTCGCCCTCCGCCGCCTAAAGGACAAGGACTACCTCGAGGACCAGTGGATGGAGCCGGGAACGCACGGGGCTCACGGGCGTCGCTACTTCAGCCTCACAGCGAAGGCGTTGGAGGAGATGTCCGGAGCCCGACAAAGGTACCTGAACCTCTGGGACGGCGTAGAATCCCTCTTAGATGACGCCGATGCCGACGCCGTCGGAGGTCGGTCATGACAGCCCGGGGTGGGGAACCGACCCCCGCCCCGGTTGGCGCGCCGGCTGTTGACCCTCCTGGTCGGCGCCGACACGGCAGCCGAGACGTTGGCGGGTCTGGAGGAGTTGTTCCGGCTTCGCGTCAGCAGGGATGGCGAAGCCCCCGCCCTCCGGTGGTATTGGCGTCAGGTATTGGCCTTCGCCCCTTTTTGGTACAAAGGGTGTCGCGTTCGGTCAGACCGCCCAGGACCCTATCTGCGGGTGCGCTCTGGCAGGACATCGGCTTCGCTCTTCATACCCTCCGAAAAGCGCCGGTGTTCACGTTGGTTTCGTTGATGACCCTGGCCCTTGGGATCGGTGGCAGCCCAGGAGCCTCGGTGGCAGAAGGGATCGTCGCGAGAAAGTGGGAAATCGAGGCCAGATTCCCCTCGACTTTGAGGCATTTTCTCGATTCTGAGGCGAATAGTGGTTGTGTTTGACGAAGAATCGGGAAGGACCGACTCTACCGCTTTCGTAGCAGATCCCTTCTGCCGCCGAGGCTCCTAACCGGCGATCGTTTCGACATCGCCCGGCAGCTTGCTGATGGTGAGCTTGTGGAGATTGACCTTGCTGCTGGCGTTGTCGATATCGATACCGACTAGATTGCCTTCGGCGTCGTAGTCGAGAAGCACGCCCTCGGAAATTTCTTTTGTGTCGGTGCTCACTTGCTCCGACAGGTCGATGTAAAGTGAATCCGTGTCCGGATGATAGTTTAGCTTCATGGTTTAAACCGCCGGTCCAGGAACGCGTTGTGGATCGTTGACTTGTCCTTCAGAGTGATGACTCTCAGATATCGGCTACCCAGTTCAGGAACCTTCGCCCAGAATCGGTGTCGGTTGTTCTCCTGGGGTTCAGAGCGGATCGCTTGCTCAATGACCCAAATACACAGCTCCTTGTTCAAGTATGGACGTTTTCGAAGCACTTCCTTCTCGAAATAGTCCGTGAATCCGTACTGTGGCACCTACCAAGGATAACCGTAATTTACAGACTCGCTACCAAGTCCGCCTGGAACAATTGCCTCCTCAGTAAAATCTGTGGGCGACATCGGGTTCCGGTAACGCTCCAAGCGTGTGGTAGAGAGCGACTTGGGCAGCTCTAAAGGTCCGAAAACCATACGCTTTTCTGGTGGTCACTTTCGCTTTGTTGTTGAAACCTTCGACGATGCCCCCGGAAATCCGCTTTTTGGCACGGAACCAGTTGAGCAGGAGTTCCCGGTGGGAGCGGAGCATGCGCGCCACCTTTTTCATGGGCTCGATCCGGGATCGCATCGTCCGCCGGCACCAGGCATCCATGAATTGACCGGCCCAGTAGGGCGACGTGTACTCCCAGAAGAACTGGAAGTCCTCCTTGAGCAGAAAGCTCCGAACGGTCCGCAGGTTGTACTGGAGCAGGTCGGCCAGCTTGATGTCTTGCTTGTCGGTTCGGTTCTGGGGGCGCTTGAGCAAACACCACCGGGAGTGTTTCAGGATCGGCTCCAATCCCGCGGCTTTCATATCCCGGGATTCCTGGGCTCGAACCTCATCGATGGCCTTATTCATGTGCATGGCGATATGAAACCGATCCAGAACATGCAGGGCCGTCGATGCTTTCTTGGAAATCACCTTCAGATACGGCTTCCACATGTCGCTGCACACGAACTTCAACTCGGCGGCGCGCTCGACTCCGAATTGCTGGAAGAAGCGCAGCAACGTTTTCACCGTGCGATCCCGGCCGACCCAGAGCAGCCGCTTGGAATGCCGGTCGATCTGGTAGACCACCGTCAGGTACTTGTGCCCCCGGCGCCAGAGAATCTCGTCCACGCCAATCGCGGTCACACCCTCCAGGTCCCGGTGCGCCAGCCCCCAGCCGACGATCCATTCCACAGATCGAAACACCTTCTCCCAGGAAGTCCGGAAGATGTCGGCAACCTCCTGCCAGGACATCCGCCGCGCCCAACCGGCCAGAAATTGCATATACGTCCGCGTCAAGGTTTGCTTACCCTCGGCCCAGGGCACCGATTCGACCTTCACGCCACAACGCCTGCAATCCACACGCCGCATCAGATACACGAAGAACACGGGAAAGCCCCACAGCGGCACAAACTCGAACAGGCGGGCCTCCAGCGTGTCGTAACCCGGTCCCGCACGCCCGCAGCCCGAGCAGACCGGCCGGCTGTTGCGTCGTGGAAATATCTCCACCAACAGTGCCGTCTCGCCCCCGATTCGTTCCCATCGCACTGCTCCGTAGACAAAGGACTTGAACTTCTGCACTCGATTCAGAATAGTCTTCACTTGCACCCTGGTCTCGTCTCTCCTGCTTTGGATTTGTTTGGTGCAATACCAAATACAGGATTCGAGCCAGGGTGTGCTACATCCCTTTCGTTCTCATCGTCGGTTTCTCCTCATCCCGGCCTGTGTGGAAGTGTGAATCGGCCCCACGTCTTTTCCGGCCGATTCAAGTCGCTGTGGAAATCCGCGCGTCTCTTACCGGATTCCCTCAGCGTCGCCACTTTCCACAGGCCACTCATTTGCCCGTTTCTACCCACAGATTTTGCCGAGGACCCGAACAATTCTACAGAACTACGTACCTCGATGCATACTCCGCTGCGAATACGTGATAGTTCATTGCGTTTACTCCAGAGGCGGAATCTTCTACGGACGTTGCCTCACCTGCGGCGACCACTTCCTTCAGGAATCAAGAAATACGCTGGCCGCCCTCTGGTGAAGCCACTGCTGGGCTACACCTCCGGTCTGCTCAATCGGTCACGACAGGATCTGACCGAAATCTGGGCGCCAATTCTGCGAAGTTATTTTTGGGCGGACCCTGGGACGACGCCGTCGGAGATGGGTCATGACCGGCCGGGAGGGGAACCAAGGGAGGGAGCAGATGGCGCCAGTCGATCAAAGAGATCGAGGTATGCCTGATATCGGAAGCGCCGATTTCGCTGGTCGCCCGTTGTTTCAACCAGGATGCCCAGCGCGACCATCCGTTCGATGATTCGATTTGCGGTGAAGTAAGAGCACTCGAGGCGTGTCGCGGCGATGGACACGTAAGTGATCGGCTGTGTAAAAAGCAAATCGAGCAGCCGAAGACCCCCGGGTGATCGCCGGCCCATCGTCTCGGCAATGATCGCACGGTGGCTCTCCCTCAATTGGAGAACGGCCTGGACGGTATCCGTCGCTGATTGGCTGACCTCGAACACGCCCATCAGGAAAAACTTCAACCACCCTTCCCAATTCCCGTTTACGCGAATCGCCGTTAGCCGATCGTAATATTCGGCGCGATGTGCTCTCAGATAGAGGCTCAGATACAGCAAGGGCTTCCGTAGGATCTCTTTCTGGCACAGCAGAAAGGTAATGAGCAAACGCCCGACTCGTCCGTTCCCGTCCAGGAACGGATGTATCGTTTCAAACTGGGCGTGAGCTATGCCGCAGTGTACGAGGTCTGGGAGATCGGAGTTGGTGTGCAAGAATTTCTCGAAGTTGTCGAGGGAGGTATGGCCGTTGCAGCGTAATGTTAGCCAGCTTCCTGCTCTCCGAAGCCACATGCCAAAAGAAGAGCACGATGCACTTCTGGCCATCTTGACTCTGGCAGACTACAGGGCACCGGTCCAATCCGGTCGCGTTGGGCCAGGGATAAATGGTCGAAGTTCAACGCACAAATAACAGGCATGCCGTCATCTGGCGACAGGACAACCTCTGTGGCTAATGAACGAATAGTTCGCGTCACCGGAACGACGATAATTTAATTCCGGTGATCAATTACCTCGTCTCGCGTGAGCATCAAAACGGGGCGACGCTTGTCCGGCGGTCGAAAATGTATACCAACGGATCTCGCCGCGGTTCAACCGACATCCTCCCAGCCTTCAGAATCCCAAGCAAGCGGGTCATCATCGCTTGAGAACTCCTCTCGTGTTGGGGGTAACGCGCTGTAGGCATCTCCGTCGTTTGCTCTGGGCTGCAGGCCGATCAACCGCAGCAAGCGGAGACGCTCCTGTGGCGTCAGGCGGGCGACCAGCGGGAGAATGTCGTCTGCGCTCAGAGGTTTGGACATGAAAGCTATTCTATTCCCTGAAGTTCGCCCACAGAAAGTGTCAAAGCGTTTCCTGCCAGCTTAAGTAGACGGTACGCTCAACAGAAGATCGGCTTCCCCGAAGAGCGAAGTCTTGTTGGGAGAAGGCCAACATCGACCTTGTTTTCGATGCGCTCTAAGACCACAGGAAATTGTGATATGGGTACAGAAATGACTCGTGGCGCCAATGGTTTCCGGAAATGCGATCCGGGAAGGTCAGCCCGGTTTTGTATTGCTTGGCATTGAGAACCACGAAGGCGGGGACGTCAAAAGCCGCAGCAAGATGAGCCCCGCCGGAATTGGGTCCAAGATAGAGGTCGGCGATCGAGAAGAGCGCTATGAATTTTCTCGTGTCCAGGTTTTTCAACACGAAACAATTGTCCAGGATATGATCCGGCCTCCAGGCGCTTCGATGGCTCTCGTGCAGACGAACGACTTCTTCCAGAGTCTCGACTTTGGTCAATGCCGGCTGAACCACCGTGAATCGTTCGTCGAGAGCGTCGACCCAGCTCTGCCAATTGAGTCGGTCGGTTCGGGCGATCCGGTTGTCCGTAACGGAATTCATGCAGACGATCGCGATGGGCCGATTCTGCGGAAGCATCGCCTTGATTTGCCATGCCCAATGCGATTCCTCGGGCGAGAGGTAGACTTCCGGCTTTGGACGGCACGAGATTTCCAATCCGAAATGCCTTTCCAGCTTCTGTATCATGTGTCCGGGTCCCCGGACGCACTCTCCGATAGAAATCCGATTGTCATTGAAATAGCGCGACAGATAGGGATTGCCTTCGAGCACCCTGTAGGTACTTCTGTGCCTGACGATGCTGACGCGACACTGGTACGTGTCTGTCAGCTTGCGAATCAAAGGTGACATGCAAAGCACATCCCCCATATGCGAGCGTCCTAGAAACCCTAATACGAGTTCGTTTCCAGGAAGATCGTTGAGTTCTGGATAGGTCTCGTCGAATGGGTCGAGAATCAGCTCTTCCCAACTTCTCCAGAAGGTTTCCTGGGAATTCGGTTCGAGATGAGCCCCGGCTCTTCGGAGCAGCTCGATGGTTTCTTCTTCGCGTGCCGCCGAAGACGGGAAGAGTGTTTGAGGATCGAGTGTGCTCAAGATATAAATGCTCTCGCGTTCTCAATCTTGATGCCGATTGTATTCAAGATTCTCCTCATCGCCTGCGGATCGCCCAGCTCGTGAAACGACAGTTGACGCTCGAGGCAGGTCGCCACATAGCGTTTTTGCCGTTCGTAGCTCAATGGTGGATACTGAAGAGCATTCAGCCCCTCGACGCCGTCGACTTCGTGCATCGCGCCGCTTTCCGAATGCCAGCCCTCGCCTGTCGCAACGGTGGGCGCGCCAAACAGCAAGGATCTGAACAGCATGTTGCTGTTTATGCCAATCGTTATCGCCGCGCGACTCAACAAGTAGTCGCAGACGCTTTCGTTCTCGGGGCCATTCTTGCTTCTGATGACGATGTGGTTTCCCCGCAATTCGTTCGGCACGCCCAAATCGACGTCCGAATCCAGGGGATGCGTCTTGCAGACTACAAAGAGCTGACCACGCGCCATGCTCAGGATTTTCCTCACGAGATGGCCGAAGTCGTCAACCTTGGAATCGTATCTGATGACCGAATCCTGCGGACGCTGGAGCGGAATGAAAACAAACGGCACCATCAAGAGCCGCAGCTCGCTCATCCTGGGGGGTGTCAAGCGTCTGCCTGCCAACGTCATCTGTTGAATCAGGCTATCCGCTTGCTCTATGAATGATCCCTTAAGATCGTGTCGATCTTCCTGTACCCACAGTTTTCTCCAACTCGAAGTCGCGTTTTCTCCCTGCGTATCAAAAACGACGCTCTGATAGTGCGGCGTGAAGCCGTAGTCCATGTAGACGGTTCGCAGACTCGAATTGTCGACGGCGTCGATCAGGTCCGTCTGCATCGGGTAAAAACGCTGCCAGGTAAGCAGGCCCTCGAAGTCTCCACTTCCAATGGCTCCGATCAGTGCATCTCGCTGTGACATGTCGTTGCGCTGAAAGAAAACGCAATGATGGCCGATGGCCTTGAGTGAGGCCGTCACGTCGTCGAAGATGAACTTTTTGTTCTCCCCCCAGTCTGCGATAATCCATCTCACACGCTTGCACGCTTCAATCGAAGGCGATATGTTCGACGCCGGAAATATCCGGGCCCGAGACCTCGAAGCGCCACAAGTCCCCGTCCCAGCCATTGTCGAATTCGTATTCCAAAACACCATCCTCGATGCGAGTCGGCGCGCCTACGATCTTCGAGAAATCGTCGACGCTGAAATTGATCGGATTCCACTCCTCCATCAGATCGGCGAATACGACCGACATTCTCGCAGCAGTATCGAAGTCGATGTCGGGAGTGGCGTCTATCTTACCGCCGAACCGTGTGATCAAATCCAACAAACGAGGGTCTTCGTCCTCATCCGATTCGACATCGGCCATTCGGGTTCTTGAAAAGAAAGGCAAGACGAGCGGCCACAGGATCAAAAGCGCCAGGCTCTCAAGAATCTTCCTCGAACCCGCAATATCCCGCTTCAGCAAAGCCGCAATGAAAAAAAAGATCCCAAACGCCAGATAGCTCAAGAGCAAGGCGGACGTGCGGCTGAAGCCGAAGAGGGTCAGAGTGGCCAACAGGGAAAGGCCGAGAGCGTAGACTTTGAATTCGTAGCGTTGCGGATTCATTTTCGATGACTCTCTAAGGTAACGTCAAAACGCTGTTTCGAATGAACCGTGTATCGGCGTTGTTGAGAGCCGCATACGGGCCAGCACGTTTGTTTCGGCTTGTGGCCTTGTCATTTCTGCCGCGCGAAGGATGGAGCAAAGAGGTTCTCGGGTCGCCGTCTCTGTGAGGAGAATTCCGAAGGACATGCATCATCTCGTGGGATATCGACAAGACCCACCTGGACTGTCCCATGACGAGAAAGTTCTTGAAGTTTGTGTTACGTGTGCCGTTCTTGACAGCTGGATACGCCGTGGCTTTGATCGAGGACGCGGGGCGTTCCTCCTTGAACACTTTCTCCACATAGAAGATCGTGACCGTATTCGCTCCTGCGTTCTTCAAAGGGACCAATGCATTTTCGGAGTCGGTGGCGTTCGCCACGATACCTTCCGTTCGACGGAAGCCCCGCAGCAGGGCTCCCGGAAGCGGCACTCCCACAGGGGCAGGCGGGGTTCCTACGCTGGTTCCGAGGTTCACGGTCGGATTCGCATTCAGTCGTATCGTCGCCTGGGCATAACGCTCGTTCAGTGTCAGAAGATCCGCGGCTACCTCGGCCGCCGAAGCTGCGGGAGTGCTTGTGGAGAACCACACCCTCGCTCCAATGGCATGAGCAGCGCTATTTGTCCCGCGAGCGCAGCCCGTGAGTTCGTTGTTTCCTTGGTTGATTCCGGTGTAGGAGATGATCTCTCTTCCGATTAGAACGTTACCGGTAGGGTTGACGTTGGCCAGATTTCTCAGGCGGATCGTAGTCTGAGTCCGGTTGATCCTGCCTCGCAATCGGGTTCGCCCTGGAACGCTGAAGACGACTACCGCAACGTTCAAGGTTCGGATATCGTGCATCAAATGATTCGGGTGGACATTATTTCTGCCTGCTCCGGGACGGCTTGGCGGCCGACCGATCCCGATGGAGATCTGGTCGCGGCAGTCGGGAGTTCGGGAATAACTCAAAACGACTTGCTCTCCCAGGACGCAGCGGACGGTTTGATCTCTCAACCTGCCATCATCCTCCTCATCGGTCACCAGCCGAATGAATTGTCCCCGATAGCGGTTTCGATTTCGTCTGTTCAGGGTATACGTGATGGCATCTCGACTACCGACCTTTAGCGTCACGCGAACCGGACGAACCGCGTCGTCGTCCTCCACTTCCAGGCGAAACGCGTTCAGGTCGCGAGCCGTCCGCCTGAACGACGCGCTCGAGCCGCGTAAGGCGCCGTCATCGGAGACGTGGTTGCTGACGTTGAGGGCCTGGGTCGCTGGATCGATCCGGTTGTTCTGAGAATCAAGAAATCGCAGGGTGGCTGTGCAAGGGCTCGGGCTGATCGAGGGCGATGGGCTGACCGACGGAGACGGCTAAGGAGACGGCGAGGGACTGGGCGAGGGAGATGGCGAAGGCGACATCGACGGCGTCGGAGAGGGGCTTGGCGAAGGCATCGGGCTGGCCGATGGGCTCGGAGAGGGGCTGCCCGAGGGACTTGGAGAAAGGACTTCAACCGGAAATTCCTCTTTCCGATGGCGGGAAGTCGTTTCCTCTCCTGGAGAATGTTCGGTTGTCGTT
Source organism: Terriglobia bacterium (assembly GCA_965262425.1). GTDB lineage: Bacteria > Acidobacteriota > Terriglobia > 20CM-2-55-15 > 20CM-2-55-15 > CAZOZZ01. Next base: position 5,422,160 of record OZ253536.1, read on the forward strand.
CCTGACCCGCGCCCCGATCCCGGTACCTGCTCTCGACCTGCCTCATTTTCCGCCTGCTCGCTTTGCAAGTGCAGCGGCGTTTCTTTCTCAGGAAATTGCGGCTTGTCGGATTCCCTGTTCATGACATGAAAACTGTAAAAGCTTCGCAGCCTGAACTCGCGTCGTCTTCGAGCCGGAGCAATACAAGATCATCCTGGACCTGCCAATCCTGCAGTCCCTTGTAAGAGTAGAATTCTAACCCAACGAAATTCAGAAGCAGGAGGAAAAACGATCTGGGGCGAAACGGGGCGGGAAAGGCCTCTTAGCCGCCGATGTGCCGGCCATGTTTTAGCTCTGATCAAGACAGGTGCGATCCAAGCTTTCGCGACCGCCCCCGGACTCACTGGCGTCACGAGCCGTTTCTCTATCTCCCTCACAGTTACTTTGGTCTCACGAATCCCGTCGATGTGCCGTCTGGCAGTAGATCAGATTGGAATACCAGTTTCCGCTGACGTGTGTTCTTCGAAACAACTCATAGCCAAACTTCTCGAAGAATTCATTCCTCTCGTGAACTGGAACCAAACCACACTCTGTCACAATTATGCCAGGCCTGTAGTCGCTCGTTTCGAACAGGTTTTCCAGAATCAGAGAATCCATCCCTTCGGCGTCAATCGACAAATAATCGAAGTCCTCAGGAACCAGATACTCGCTCAGAATATCCTTCAAGGGTCTGACTCTCAGTTGCCGGATGTTCCCTGTTCTGTGCTCTACATCCCAAGTCGGTAGAAAACTACTGCTTCCGCTATTCTTGTTTTCATGGAAATCCATCTGGCAGTCCTTGTCGCCTACTCCACAAATGACGATCTCAACGTCCATACCCGCAAAATCTCTTTTGAGCCAGTCTTCCTTTTCAGGATCTGCATCAATCAATATTCCACTCCATCCTTCGTTCAAGATAGACCAGGTATTCGATTGCTCCTTCTGGCAGGCTCCCACGTCTACTAAGAACCGGTTACGAGGAGACTGGGACTGAAAGTATTCCCAGACCACCAGATCTTCTTTATCCTGCGAAAACGACTCTATGCCGCCATCCGCAACCTGCTCGAACATCAGGTTGCCACCAACCTTCAGAATGCAGGTGTAACCGTACTTCTCAAATACGCTATCCGCGTCTTTGTATGAGGCATCCTCCGTGACAATCAGTTTGGGTCTGTATGCACCGTCTCGCAAAAAGCTCGTCATAATCGATTCGTCCATTCCCTCGGCGTCTATGCTGAGAAAGTCGAAATCGCAAGGAACATCGCACGAGTCTAAGACATCCTGCAATGTCATTGTTGCTATCGTCACTGACCATTCAGCCCGGCTTTGGGGCTGCCAGTCCTTCTTCAGGGAACAGTGTTCGTCAACCATGTGCATGTGAATTTCGCCCATACCAGGCGATTCCCCAACTATCCCTACACAGACGACCCGAATGTCCAATCCGTGGAAGTCGCGAACTATCGTGTTTACCCTGAGTGGATTCGCATCGATCAACAAGCCAGACCATCCACCATTCAACAGAGCCATTGTGTTTGAACTCTGTCCACCGAAAGCGCCTACATCTACCAAGTACCGATGCCGTGGATGGTGATTTGTGAAGTAATTCAGGATGCTGGCCTGCTCACCATTTTGACTGTAATCCCTCACAAGAATTCTCCCTGTGCCTCGAATGTCTAAACGCAGTTAGGTATTATCCAGTTCCCGGCCTTCCATTGGACTTGCCTGTTCGCCGGGCACCCGTCGCGATTCCCCTTCCATGTCGTCTACATCGATCGTGACGACGTCATCCGGGTTCTTGCATTCGCACATGACCGGCGGTCGCCAGATCACTGGCACTCGCGGGCGTCGCAATGAGTGGTCGGTCCGTCAGCCCAACAACAATTTACAGAACTGTAACTACAGAAAATAGAAAATAGGAGTTTCACGCCAACGAATTAGTGAGGCGGCGCTCGCGTGGCGCAGCAAACGATAAGCAGGTGCGAATGTCTTCGCGGGTCAGAGACGGAAAGTCGGCAAGGATCTGGTCTTCGCTCATACCACCGCGCGCCTGCTTCAACCACCCTGGAGGCCGTTGTTTCCGAGTCCCTCTCGGACCATTCCCCTCCTTTGATCCCTGGCTTGACTCTGAAAGAAAAATCGGGTCTTCCGCAGAATTTGTGGGTAAAACCGTCTTCCATCGCCGCTTGAGGAGACCACGGTGCTCGCCAAGCCTCAAGGCTTCCCTCGCAAGCTCGGCGGCTGCGCCGGCCTTGACCCTCGGCTGCGCTCCGCGGTGTCGGCTGGTGTGGGCGATGGGGAACGGGGCCTCCGGCGGGGGCTCCGGGCACCGGGTGTAGGCGTCCGACCGAAGTGGGTACTGGAATATTCGCCGTCGAACAAAAGAATAAGGTACTTTGTTTCAATTACTTATGTGCGCACAGGCCTTTGGACTGCCCACAAATTCTGCGGAGGAGGCCATTTTTCTTACAACCTAAGAGCCACAAAAGTGAATCAAAGCACAGAAACAAAAACATATAAAAGAATACAAAGCAAAGGCCGAGGATGGGCCTTCTCCCAGCATGACTTCGCTCTTCCGGGAAGCCGATCGTCCATTGATCTCCCCTACACCGTCTCCTTCAGAAAGGCGTGATCTGCCGGGTCATTCGTGGCATCTACGACTACCCCCCCGATTGAGCTCCTCGGCCGCCAGCCAGGCCCGGAACTCGAGAGGTGGCCCGGGCACTCGCGCGCCGCGGAACGAACGTTCTGGGGAAAGGCGACGATTCTTCATCAGGAAGCGCACCGTGAAGGCGCGACCCCGTCGCGATATTCACGGCATTATTACGACACCGACAAACTCGCCACGAGCCCCGTCCGGCAGGACGTGGGGCTGCTCCAATAAGTCGTGGAGTTCAAACAGCGCTTTTATCCCTGCGGCTGGGCTCGCTACGAAGACGCCAAGCCGGGAACGTTTCGGCAACGTCGCGCACTTTCCCGGCCTCCAGCGCGATTATCGACAGATGGGTATGATGATCTTCGGAGACCCACCCGATTTCAAAACGGTTCTGGACGCCGTTAACGGGTTGGAAGAAGAAGCCAACGACGGATGAGAGGTCGAAAGTCACGAACAGACGAGACGCGCTTCCGGGGACGAGTACTACTTCAATGCGACCTTGGAAAACTCTTTCGAATTTCCCGCTTTCCCACTGGAATTCCTGTCCGGCGCGGTCTGGTTGAGGACCGAGTAGTTGCGCTTCGGGAGGCGTTGAGCTGGCTGCAGGAGCGCCAGGAACGTTGCATGTTCGCTCCGTTCGAACTCCAGAATCTCTGCTCGCCGATCCAGCAGCGATCTCACACTGGTCGTGGAACAGTTGCCCCTGCGAATCCAAACTACCTTCGGCGGGTGGCCGAACAAGAAACTGAGCTGACGAAAATCGGAGTCTTTCGAAACGATCGTGAACCCATGTTCTCTGGCGTGATTCCAGACCGCTTCGTCCATCGACCGTTCCAAGCCAATGCCTCGGACATGCGCGGACCCCGGGAAGTCACCTGACAGGTCCGCGACCAGGCTTGGGCTCAAGTTCTGGTCAAACAGCAGCTTCACTCGGGCGGAAGCGACACGAGCTTGCGCTCTCGGTCAGCGGCGAATTCAAGGCAGGCTCGGATGTCCCCCGGTTCGAGATCGGGAAAGTCCCGCAAGATCTCCTCTTCAGTCATGCCTGATGCGAGGTAGTCCAATACGTCATACACCGTGATACGCAGGCCCCGAACACACGGCTTTCCACCCCTCTTGCCAGCCTCGATCGTTATGATGTCCTTGTATCCCATCCCAACTCAATCTACTGATTCTAGTTACTCGAATCAAGAAACATGTCGGGTCCGTCCAACTTAACTCGCTCGACGATTGCAACAGCATGGCGGGCCGACCCTGGCCACCCGTCAGGAATGATCACAGTGTTTGGAGTTGCCCAATCGGTCCTGGGTTTAGCTACCAGCCCCCAGCCCCCGATCAGATCTGCGGTCTGGACTTGGTTGGCGGGGTCTACCCCTACCTTGTCCTGAGAGCTTGCGTTTGTGACGAGGAAGAACACGGCAGCGAGCGGACAACAGAGAGGCCGACAGTAATCTTCATGACTTGCACCCCTATCGAGAAGGAAGGACCTCTGCTCTACGTGCTGGCCCTGTGAGCACGACCCATCATCTGCGGGCGTATCACCAGACACGTCAATCGGACAGCGCCACCTAACGTCTGAGCTAACCAGCCGCCGATCAACCAGGACTGAAAGGCCCGGCGAATTCGGCGGTCCGAGTTGAGCGATTTGTCGGGCGACTTGGAGGTTGGAACGAACACCGTCGGATTCGGCCCGAAGAACCCTCAGCTTACCGCCGCGATCTGAACCTCTGCGTCGTTCAGGAAGCATGTCTTCGTAAACAGCGTGAGATCGAGAGGATTCGGTAGCCGGACGTTCTCAAGGCCCGGACAGGAGTTCGCCGACAAGTCGTAAGACCGATCGATTTGGGAGATGAACACGATGATGAGTCCGCGGTCGCTCGCGAATCTGTTCAGCGCGCGGACCTGGGACATAAGTTCCGGGTTCTCCCGTTTCTGATCAAGAAGCTGCAAGTAGTCGACGACCACTATGGTTCTTCGCGGCGCAGTCTCCAGATGCCTGATGATGTATTCAGCGCTGATAGTGTTTGAGTTGTCGAACGCAAATTTGTTCTCGAAGTCCTCGGGGGTCACCCAAAAGCGGCCAATGAGGGTCACCTGAAAACCGGCCAACGGAACTGAGGCCCGGGACATTGACAACGGCGGTAAGCCGAATAGGCTTCCGCCGGTATGAGCAATGTCTTGAGCACAGAAAAGAAACAACAAGTTATCGCACTGGGAAGGCTCGGATGGCCGCTACGGCGGATCGAGGCTGCGACCGGTGTGCGTCGGGAGACGGCAGGGTCCTACCTGCGAGCGGCCGGGATCGCGGTGCGGCCACCCGGGGGCTGGGGGAAACGGGCGCCGTCAAAACCGGCCAATGGGGTGACCACCGATCTTGAGGCGACAAACCCCTCTATAAAGGGGCTCTCCAAGCCGGACATTTCAAAACCGGCCAACGGGGTGACCACCGACTCTGGGAGCCTCGATCTGTCCAAGCTGGATCTGCCCGCCACCCCAGAGCCGCCCTCTGCCAGCGCCTGCGCACCGTATCGGGAGATCATCGAACTGAGTTTGAGTCGTGGCCGCAATGCCATGTCCATCTGGCAGGATCTGGTTTCGGATCACGGTTTTTCGGGCAGCTATCAGTCCATGAAGCGTTTCGTGCGCAAACTGCGTGGATCCCAGCGGCCCGGAGCGGTGGGAATCATCCAGACCGGACCTGGGGAAGAAGGACAGGTCGATTACGGTGATGGGCCGATGGTGCGCCATCCGAAGACGGGCAAGTACCGACGCACCCGGCTGTTCGTGATGACGTTGGGCTACAGCCGTAAATCGGTCCGACTGCTCCGGTTCCGCTCCAGTTCCCGAATCTGGGCCGAGCTGCACGAGACTGCGTTTCGCCGGCTTGGGGGCAGTCCCCGATGCATCGTCCTGGACAACCTTCGCGAGGGCGTGATCGATCCGGATTATTACGATCCGACTCTGAATCCGCTGTTTAAAGATGTTCTGGCTCACTACGACGTGGTGGCCCTACCCTGCCGGGTTCGGGATCCCGATCGTAAAGGGAAGGTCGAGTCGGGTGTCGGACACGCCAAGAAAACCCCTCTGAAGGGAGTCCGCTTCGAGAGTCTGGAGGAGGCGCAGGCCCATCTGGACCGATGGGAAACCCGCTGGGCTGATACGCGCATCCACGGCACGACCAAACGGCAGGTCGCCGCCATGTTCGCCGAAGAGAAGCCGTCACTGCTCCCACTGCCGGTGGAACCGTTCCGCTACTACCAGTACGGGGACCGCGTCGTCCATCTGGACGGTTGCGTGGAAGTGGAGGCTGCCTATTATAGTTTGCCTCCCGGCTGGATCGGACGCGCCGTCAAAGTGCAGTGGGATACGCTCCACGTCCGGATCCTCGATCCAGAGACCCATCAGCTACTACGCGAGCATGTCGGCCAGAAACGGGGCGGGTACCGTGTCCGTCCCGAGGACAATCCGAAAACGACGCCGGTGACCACCGTTCAATTGCTTGCCCGGGCGGCTCGTGCCGGAGATCACATCGGCGAACTGGCCAAAGCCATCCATCTCCGCCAGGGTGAGGCGGCCATCCGCCGTATCCTGGGCCTGTTCTCCCTGGCCAAAAAATACGGTGTCTCCGCCGTCGAGGATGCCTCCGCCGCGGCACTCGAACTCCACGTCCATGATTACCGTTTCGTCCGCCGCTATCTGGAACGGCGGCCTCCACTGACTCTCCGCCAGGTCGACCCCCTCATTCGCGAACTGACCCAGTATCGCGATCTCATCAACCTCAAGATTCAGGAGCAAGAACAACAATGAACCTCATCGAACTCCAAAAAGCGCTGCGCCAACTCCGCCTGGGCGGCATCGCCGAAGTCCTGGAAACCCGTCTCCATCAGGCACAGTCCGAAGCCATGGCTCCCATCGACCTGATCTCCTCTCTGGTCTCGGACGAACTGGCTCGCCGCAGTACCCGGCTGCTGGAACGGCGCAGAAAACAGGCCCAGTTCCGCGATCCCCAGAAGACACTCCAGGACTTTGACTTCACCTTTAACAAGAAAATGAATCGCGGTCTGGTCTTCGATCTCGCTACTGCCACCTTCATCGCCCGCCACGAAGATGCGCTGTTTCTCGGTCCACCCGGCACTGGCAAGAGTCATCTGGCCCAGGCGATCGGTCTGGCCGCCATCCTGCAGGGCTATCGGGTCCTCTATCGTGAAACCCACGCCCTGCTCGACGACATCGCCGAAGCCACTATCGACGGTAACCGCAGGAAACACATGGAATCGCTCGCGACCGTGCCCCTGCTGATCATCGATGATCTGGGAATGCGTAAGCTCCCCCCGACCGCCGCCGAGCAACTGCTCGAGATCGTGATGCGACGTTACGAACGTACCAGCACGCTGCTGACTTCGAATCGTCCGGTCGAGGACTGGGGGAAGCTATTAGGGGATAGTGCCGCCGTGACTGCCATGCTCGACCGCCTCCTCCATCATGGCCACATTCTCAAGTGTGGCCCACGGAGTTGGCGTACCAAAACAGGCTTGCCCGATCACGGCAAGTCGCGGTAAAACAACCTGGTCCCGGGCCGCCTTCATTGGCCGGTTTTGAGGTGACCTTCGTTGGCCGGTTTTGGGGTGACCCTTGAGGTCGAAGTCGCCTGGCTCTTCTCCGATGGCACGAAACGCATTCAGAATGTCTGTCTCGTTGTACTCAAGCGTGAAGAACGCCCCGCGGTGACCCGACTTCATCGCTTCGACAGCGTCGGAATCTGGTTGGCGGGAGCAAAGATGCCGACTGAGCTGAGAAAGTGGGCCTGGATGACGGGTGTTGCAGGGAATGGTGAGGTGAAATCGGATTACAGAGACAGCTATCCCGACCAAAGACGGGAAGGTTGGGATGTGTGAGAAGAAGTGCTTAACAGCGCAGAGGGATTTGTTGAAGGTTCGCGTAAATCTGAGCGAACACCGTAGCGTAGGGGTAGCCTCCAGCCATCCGAATCCAGACTCGACGCACCGTGACATGGATCTGGGCTGCGATCTTGAGCAGCTTCAGGCGAATCGTGGTGCACTGCGCCCGCGCGAATTCGGTACCCTGCAACCCGAGCCGTCGCAAGGCCTGCATCAGCATGTACGCCACCGATGAAAGGTAGAGTCGGAGTTGATGGGCGCGCATGGTGGCCGTGCTGGTCCGATCGGCGAACAATCCGAGTTGTTGCTCTTTGATCCGATTTTCCGTTTCTCGTAGCAGCAAACCGCCCGCGTCCGTGCTGATGTCTGTCTCCCCCGTCGAATTGCCCCAGCACTTCCCGTGTACCTAATGCGTGATATTGAATCGTTTCTGTTTTACACTCTGTCATGACAAAGGCCGCCTCCGTCTTGGCTTGAAAGTTTCGGGTCTTCCGCAGAATTTGTGGGTAAAACCGTCTTCCATCGCCGCTTGAGGAGACCACGGTGCTCGCCAAGCCTCAAGGCTTCCCTCGCAAGCTCGGCGGCTGCGCCGGCCTTGACCCTCGGCTGCGCTCCGCGGTGTCGGCTGGTGTGGGCGATGGGGAACGGGGCCTCCGGCGGGGGCTCCGGGCACCGGGTGTAGGCGTCCGACCGAAGTGGGTACTGGAATATTCGCCGTCGAACAAAAGAATAAGGTACTTTGTTTCAATTACTTATGTGCGCACAGGCCTTTGGACTGCCCACAAATTCTGCGGAGGAGGCAAAGTTTCTAGTCAAAACCTTCTATGCCAGACATGGCGGCCTTTTTCGGTCCTTTCCCTTCTTACTCGTTTCGACTTATTTCAAATCTCTTGAGAAATGCGGGCTAGTACAGCAATACATCGGAGCACTCTCATGCTTCCTCCTGGTGGCACGAAGGGCCGGTTGGTTCAGTTGTTCGTCAGATCGTGGCGGCGTGTCTATATGCTCTGAAAGTGACTGTAGACGGTAATGTCCATGCCTTTGGTAGCATTCGTCAATGCTTCCGAAGGATTGCCGAAGACTTCCAACGACAAATCTGCTGTGCCGATCAGGGCACCCATCGTGTCGCCAAGATTGGCAATATGCTGCAGCAAAGCATCGGAGTCTTTGTAGCGCTCGCGCACAACACACTCGGTGTGATCTTCATTGAAGAACCAGTCGTACTGCAACGTACCGGAGTCTTTTTCGCGAACACTGTCCATGCACGCCTGTGCGACAGTCTTAAAATCGTCGAGTCGTCCGTGATGAATCTTCAAACGGGCCGTTATCTGTAGTTCGTTCATGATGTATATCCTTGGTCGGCGGATTATCGATACGCATCCGTCCGATGTGCCATTGCTAAGTCGTTATAACGCCACCCCGTTCGTTTGCGCAAATTCGGCTCGCATTGGCAGGACTCCGTAAGCAGCGACCATTCACCGATACCTTGCGTCCCGATTGCTCCCTTCCCCTCTCGTCGCGGCCCGCAAATGGGGACAGACACGAGTGTCCCTTTTTCTATCCACCATGACGTCAACGGTTTAAAAATGGGGGTCCTCGGCAAAATCTGTGGGTAGAAACGGGCAAATGAGTGGCCTGTGGAAAGTGGCGACGCTGAGGGAATCCGGTAAGAGACGCGCGGATTTCCACAGCGACTTGAATCGGCCGGAAAAGACGTGGGGCCGATTCACACTTCCACACAGGCCGGGATGAGGAGAAACCGACGATGAGAACGAAAGGGATGTAGCACACCCTGGCTCGAATCCTGTATTTGGTATTGCACCAAACAAATCCAAAGCAGGAGAGACGAGACCAGGGTGCAAGTGAAGACTATTCTGAATCGAGTGCAGAAGTTCAAGTCCTTTGTCTACGGAGCAGTGCGATGGGAACGAATCGGGGGCGAGACGGCACTGTTGGTGGAGATATTTCCACGACGCAACAGCCGGCCGGTCTGCTCGGGCTGCGGGCGTGCGGGACCGGGTTACGACACGCTGGAGGCCCGCCTGTTCGAGTTTGTGCCGCTGTGGGGCTTTCCCGTGTTCTTCGTGTATCTGATGCGGCGTGTGGATTGCAGGCGTTGTGGCGTGAAGGTCGAATCGGTGCCCTGGGCCGAGGGTAAGCAAACCTTGACGCGGACGTATATGCAATTTCTGGCCGGTTGGGCGCGGCGGATGTCCTGGCAGGAGGTTGCCGACATCTTCCGGACTTCCTGGGAGAAGGTGTTTCGATCTGTGGAATGGATCGTCGGCTGGGGGCTGGCGCACCGGGACCTGGAGGGTGTGACCGCGATTGGCGTGGACGAGATTCTCTGGCGCCGGGGGCACAAGTACCTGACGGTGGTCTACCAGATCGACCGGCATTCCAAGCGGCTGCTCTGGGTCGGCCGGGATCGCACGGTGAAAACGTTGCTGCGCTTCTTCCAGCAATTCGGAGTCGAGCGCGCCGCCGAGTTGAAGTTCGTGTGCAGCGACATGTGGAAGCCGTATCTGAAGGTGATTTCCAAGAAAGCATCGACGGCCCTGCATGTTCTGGATCGGTTTCATATCGCCATGCACATGAATAAGGCCATCGATGAGGTTCGAGCCCAGGAATCCCGGGATATGAAAGCCGCGGGATTGGAGCCGATCCTGAAACACTCCCGGTGGTGTTTGCTCAAGCGCCCCCAGAACCGAACCGACAAGCAAGACATCAAGCTGGCCGACCTGCTCCAGTACAACCTGCGGACCGTTCGGAGCTTTCTGCTCAAGGAGGACTTCCAGTTCTTCTGGGAGTACACGTCGCCCTACTGGGCCGGTCAATTCATGGATGCCTGGTGCCGGCGGACGATGCGATCCCGGATCGAGCCCATGAAAAAGGTGGCGCGCATGCTCCGCTCCCACCGGGAACTCCTGCTCAACTGGTTCCGTGCCAAAAAGCGGATTTCCGGGGGCATCGTCGAAGGTTTCAACAACAAAGCGAAAGTGACCACCAGAAAAGCGTATGGTTTTCGGACCTTTAGAGCTGCCCAAGTCGCTCTCTACCACACGCTTGGAGCGTTACCGGAACCCGATGTCGCCCACAGATTTTACTGAGGAGGCAAACTTATTGTGGTCGCGATAGTGGTGGGAGCGATTCTGCTGATGACGACGTCCACCGCCTGGGCGGCTCAAGGTCAGATTACCGAAGTGAACCCCTCGGGTAGAGGGGTCCCCCACGGGATATCGAACATACCTCTCGACATACTGGTGGTCCTGAGCGTCGTGGCAAACCCGTTCAGCGATATCCTGGCGTACTTCCTCCTGGTGGGGGCGTTCGGCTAGCGTTGGCTCGCCTGCGATAGTCACATCTCAATCAGTCCAGCAGCTCTCGCAACAGGTCTGTCCAACGGACCTGGTATTCCTGAACCTCAGATTCAGACATATCCCAACTGAAAAGCCACAACTGGGCTTCGGGGCGTCCGGCACATGCTTCCAGGCCGACACGGAACAAAGAGTTGTTCAGGTTTTCGACGGTACCTGAGAAATCTGTCGGTTGCTCGGAGTACAAGACCGCACCTTCCAGGGTGTCTCCCTTACCAAAAGTGATCGAATAGCGGTCGTGCTCGTTGGTTCCGGGCATGGCACCGCGTTTGAGTAACCCTTCGGAACTCCACAGCCGGTCCCACGCCTCGGGATAGGGCATGTCGATCGGGGCTCGGGCCCAGGCGACGCGCCGGGGGAGACCGCGCTTGTGTCGCAGGTAATGACTCAGACTCCGCAACTCGAACTGCCAGCCGCGACGAACGCCGTCGTACTCGTCGTTCCAATCAGAGGCTCCGAAGCCGGAGTGAACCAGTCGCAGCACCGTCTGTCCGGCACGAGCGTTGAGCGTGTAGTCCACAGCGAGGGCGCCTTGTTCGAACCAAGCCACTTTCAGCCTCTTACCGGGCTCCCATACTTGAATTCCCGACGCTCCCTGAATCTCGGGGCCCCATCCCAGGAAGATAGATCCGCCAGGTCCCGGCTCCACCTTAGCTTCCAGGGGGAACCAACGGGTCAACACTTCGGGATCGGTCAATGCTTGCCATACTTCCTCGGGCGGCGCATCCAGTGTGATCTCCATTTCGACGATGCGTGGCTTCTCTTTTGTCCTCATGCCTCCTCTCCTTTACTGTAGTGTGTGTCCGGTCTGGATCGGCGGGGTCTCGTCCTCCGATTTGACGGATGGATATCCTGCAACCAGGAACTTGAACGAACGCCCGTCTCCCGCACCTTCGTCGTGGTACTTCTTCGAAAGTTTCGCGATGTGGCTGGTGAGTTCCTCGCAAAAAGCCTGTCTCTCGCTCGCGGATGAAAACCGGACCTCTGTTTCGAGCGACAGCGTGGCCAGTCGTTTTCCCGTGGCCGCCGCCCGGGTGCGCAGCAGTCCCAACTCCCCGAGAGCCCGGGTGGCCAGGGCGATCAGGTAGGCAGACGAGAAGCGATCCCGGACGCGCTCAGGGTCGGCGGCGAGTGTCCCCAGCGTGTCCGGGCTGATCACGTAAGAACGGGCGCTGGCGCGAACGATCCTTTCAACGCAGTTCCCTTTCCTTCTCTCTTCCACAAACTCCACCAGCCCCGCCTTTTCCAACTCCCTCAGGTGGTAGTTCACCTTCTGCCGGGGCAGTTCCAGCCGCCTGGAAACACCAGAAGCCGAGTTGGCCTCCGCAAGGTTCTCGAGGATTTGTCTTCGGAGGGGGTGGAGCAGAGCTGTGGCTCCCGAGTCGGGCCCAATGACTTGCAGTTCCGTGTCTGTCGCTTTCACTGTGCGACCTCCTTGAAACATATCTTCATACCGACAAATAATTTTGTTAAGAAATTTAGGGTCTTCCGCAGAATTTGTGGGTAAAACCGTCTTCCATCGCCGCTTGAGGAGACCACGGTGCTCGCCAAGCCTCAAGGCTTCCCTCGCAAGCTCGGCGGCTGCGCCGGCCTTGACCCTCGGCTGCGCTCCGCGGTGTCGGCTGGTGTGGGCGATGGGGAACGGGGCCTCCGGCGGGGGCTCCGGGCACCGGGTGTAGGCGTCCGACCGAAGTGGGTACTGGAATATTCGCCGTCGAACAAAAGAATAAGGTACTTTGTTTCAATTACTTATGTGCGCACAGGCCTTTGGACTGCCCACAAATTCTGCGGAGGAGGCGAAATTTATAATCGTCGTTAATTTTGGATGAATAACGGCGGCTCCTGGGCCGTTTGTACCAGCGAAATGAGCCACATGGCGGATTTACGGAAGTGTCCAACTGCAATAGCATTGTGTTAGCCATAAAACGCTTCCTAATTACGCGATATGCGAAACTGAGCAGGTCGCGCCAACGAACGCCCCCATCTCCGTAACAACGAGATGGGGGCGCACTTCTTTGTCTTGGCATCCATCCCGGCAATCTGTCGGCGTTTGCATGGTCGACGCTCATTGACTTGATCTCCCGCCCTGCTTAACATACCCGCCATCACGGGGTAGTCATGGTCGGCAAAAAACTCGCTCATTACAAAATCGTCTCGAAAATCGGTGAAGGCGGAATGGGAGAAGTGTATGAGGCCGTGGACACCCGGTTGAACCGTTCTGTTGCCATCAAGGTTCTGCCATCTTCCTTCTCGCACGAAACCGACCGGCTTGGTCGTTTTCGGCGTGAGGCCAAGGCTCTCGCTTCCCTCAATCATCCAAACATCGCAACCATTCACGGCGTTGAAGAGGTCGATGGAATTCACTTTCTTGTCCTCGAACTAGTCGGGGGAAAGACTCTCGGTGAGATGCTGTCGTCTGGACCGATTGAGGTCCCCGACGCCCTTCGGATCGCTCAACAGATCTCACAGGCTCTGGAGGCGACTCACGAAAAGGGGATCATTCATCGCGACTTGAAACCGGCGAATATCATGATCACACCGCAAGGCCACGTTAAGGTGCTGGACTTTGGCCTGGCAAAGATCAATACCCATTCCGTTGAGTCAACGGATCCCGCGGGGGAGGCGACGATCAGCATGGTGCGGACCGAGGATGGACTGCTTCTGGGGACACCCACCTACATGAGTCCGGAGCAGGCACGGGGACAGTCCGTCGACAAGCGGACCGACATATGGGCATTCGGGTGCGTTTTATATGAAGCTCTGGGTGGACGAGCACCATTCCAGAGAGGGACTCTCTCCGACACTATTGCTGCCATTCTTGGGAGCGAACCGGTATGGACCGATTTGCCCGAGTCCGTTCCCGAGGCCATTCAACTTCTGTTGCGCCGGTGTCTTCAAAGGGACGTCAACCGGCGGCTGAGAGACATCGGCGATGCCCGGATCGAGATTTCCGAATCGCTGGACGGTGAGGTGTCTCCCCGCGCCCGGCGAACACAACCATCAGAGCCGGAGCCTCTCGCTCGTTTCATTGTCGAGCTATCGGAAGCCGAGACCCTGGAGAGCACCTTCCACCCTGCCCTGTCGTTTTCCCGCGACGGCACATATCTTGTCTATGCCTCCAACGCCGGCTTGATCGTGCGTTCCACCGACGAGCTTGTCCAGGCCGGCAGAATGCGGGCGGAGCCGGGGATCCCGCACTTCATCATTTCCGGGGCCACGCATCTACCAAACACCGGAGGTGCATCGGCGCCCTTCTGTTCGCCCGACGGGAAGTGGATCGGTTTCTTTTCAGGCGAAAAGTTGCGGAAGATAGAAATCGGAAACAGCAGCCAGGTCACGCTGTGTGATGCGCCCAGGGCGGCCGGGAGAACGTGGGGAACCGACGGGGTTATCGTGTTTGGCTCAGAAGTCTCGGGTCTCGGCCGGGTCTCGGATCAGGGGGGCGCGCCGGAGACAATTACTTCTCTCGACTCTCGGCAGGAGGAAGTCGGGCATCTGTGGCCTCAGTTTCTGCCGGGCGGCAAGTTACTGTTTACGATTGAAACCGCGGGTGGCGCCGACGAACACCAGGTCGCGGTTCAGGCGGAAAACGGCAAACACCGGACCTTGATTACCGGAGCCAACAACGCGTGTTTCGTTCCCCCGAACTACATTGTCTATTATCAAACCGGCAGTTTGCTGGCGACGGTCTATCATGCGGCATCCTCGGAGGTTGACGGCCCAGCGATCTCGATCGTTGACGACGTGATGCAGTCGTTGCTCGGCGCCGGGCACTTCGGCTTGTCCGAGCAGGGTTGGCTTGTCTATGTTCCCGGGGGCGCTCAGGAAAGAATGGTCCTGGTGGATCACCATGGGAACGAACACGGGTTCTCCGACAAGCGTCGTCCGTTCGTCCATCCGCGGCTTTCGCCCGACGGCCTCAAAGCTCTGGTTGGAATCGCTGGGAGTGATGACGACATCTGGGTCTATGAGTTCACTCGGGACACGCTGACCCAATTGACGTTTGAGGCGGAAAACCATTGGCCGATATGGACAGCCGACGGGAAGGGCGTCACCTTCACCAGACACGCGGGCGATCGGCCGAACCTCCATTCGATGCCTGTCGATCAAAGCACCGCCGAGAAACGACTGACCACGGGAGACCATATCAAGATTGCCACATCATGGTCTCCGGATGGGAGAGTGTTGGCCTTTCAGCAACTCCATCCGACAACGGGATGGGACATCTGGATGCTGCTGGACGTTGGCGGCCGAAAGCCACGCCCGTTTCTGCGAACGGTTTTTAATGAAGCCGGCGGGACGTTCTCGCCCGACGGTCGCTGGCTGGCTTTCGTGTCGGACGAGTCGGGCCAGGATGAAATATATGTCCAGTCATTCCGCAGCCCGGGTCGGCGACGTAAAGTTTCCGTCGACGGTGGCGCCGAACCCGTCTGGTCCAAGAGCGGAAGAAGGCTCTTTTTCAGGAAGGGAGAGTCCATGTTGACGGTCGACATTTCAAAACGTCCGCCGTTTGCGTCGAGCACTCCAAGACTCATTTTTGAAGGCAGTTATTCCAGAAGCTCCGTCTATGTCGCCAACTATGACGTGATGGAGGACGGCCTGTGGTTCCTGATGATTCAAGGGGATGACCAGGGGACGACACCCATGGAGTTCCGCCTGATTCTGGACTGGGCCGAGAAACTGAAGCCTCGAACATCGGCGTCCAAGTCTCCGTAGCCTGTCCCGGACGACGACTCTTTCTGTTTCGAAACTAATCGATGAGTGACATCGTCGGGCCGGTTTTGGCCGGCCCGACTGTTGCCTTATTGTTGTTTCGACTCCAGCATCATCAACCTTTCGTGAAGCCACTGGATATAGATGTGCGCCTTTTCGAGTTCTTCGAGAATGCCCCGTTGGTGGCGACCGATCTCGACGATCTCTTTCCCCTCGTCATCCGTTTCGACAGGAGGGACTGCAGGGAGATGGCGTTGCCCCCACATCGAGTCGGCATGCTCGCTGATCGGCTCCAGGCGGTAGCCAGGCTGATAGACATAGTCGGCGTGCAATCGTCCGCCCCGTTGAAAGATCGGCCCGTCAACGTCCAACTGGGCATCCGGGTGCGGGTTGCTCGTGCCGATACCGACGGCGGATTCGGTCGTGATCGACGAAGTCAAGGGCACTGGCGTTCCCCCAACAGACACGAACACCCTGAAGGCAAGGTCCGTGGCGGTTCCAATGCTACTCGAGCCACTCGGGTACGGGTTGTTGGGATCCATGCCAAGTGTCGCCTCAGCGCACCCGGAATGGGTCAGGGCCCAGGTATAGACGCCACCCGCGGTGAACGTCACGCCCGGAAGAGAAAAGCCCAGATACATGGGAACTCCAACGTCCCCCGCTCCGATCTTGATGGCAAGCGTGCCGAGTCGCGCCCCGGTCAATCCGTCGCCCTCGAACACCGAAAGGTCACCGCAGAAAAGGTCCTCACCCGATGTTCCTTTGTAAGCCCCGATCGCGACATCGAGTCTCGTCAGTCGTCCACCGAGTGACGAGGTAAAGGACTGCCAGACGTTACTCCCGTCTCCGATCAGATCAAAGCTCGAACCGGTCGAGAAACTGATCTGTTGCTCGCCGGCAAACACCTGCGCGGGTGGCGTGTACATGACGACCACCTCCTGCCAGGGGTTCGTGGCTCCCAGGTCACCCGGATCCCCCTTATCTCCCTTGTCCCCTTGCGGGCCGGGAAGACCCTGGAGTCCGGGAAAGCCCTGGAGTCCGGGAGGGCCGTCGGGACCGATGGCCCCTACATCCCCGTTGTCACCGGGCACGCCCTGGATTCCAGGAATTCCCTGCTCTCCTCGATCCCCGCGGAGACCGGGTGTCTCTTCATACTCGAACCGAAGACCGACGACCTGGATAGGGTCCGAGCCAGGAGCGGCTGTTGCTTTTTTGCTGCTTTTCTTACTGCTTTTCGCCTTCGAACTGCGGGTCGACGCAAGACGAAGAGCCACGTAGTCGGAACCCGGAGCAAGACTCGCACCCGAAGGGAAGACGGATGTCACGTCGATCTCCACAATCGTGTCCTTGGTCCCGGCAATCGACAGACCGGTCAGAGTCCGAGTGTAGAGGTCGAGGGGCTGCCCGTTTCGAGTGATGGAGATGTCGAGGTTGTAGGTTGTAACTTCGGTCGCGCGTGGAATGATGACCACCTTGGCGCCGAGAAACTGGCTCATGTTCGAAGGAACCGGGAAACCGAACCGGACTTCACCTTCCTTGGCAACAGCCCAGTTCCCATTTGTGAAGGCCAGCCCTGTTGTCGCACGATTAACCCAGAGTTCTGTCCGGACGTTCTGCGCGGCGGCAGCCGGCTGCATAAGCAGTGCGAGGGCAAGGGCCACCGTAATGAGGATTTCCTCTGAGAGACGCAGTCGTATCATTTGTCTAGCTCCATGTCCATCGGATAGATATCGGCAAGGGGATAAATCAATAGGCCGGTGTCAAAAAATCGCCGGCTCGGTCAACCAGAGTCCGGCTTCCCGACAACCGACCACAGCTGTTTCGCACAATGTGCCTCGTTACATCTTTATTTTTCAGAACGTTACGACGTGTCATGGGAGTGCATGACTTCGACGACAACGCCTGTGCCATCTGTTACCTTGCAAGCGTCACGCCAAGAGAGTGCCGCTTGCTCCAGGCTTCCTATTGACAATCTATATGTGCTTGATTTAAGGTTCCTATAGAAATCCAATAGGAAGAGGGATACGAGTGCGTCGGAAGAAATCGGACATCCTGCAGGGAACCCTGGACATGCTCATCCTGAAGACCCTGGCGTTGGAACCGATGCACGGGTACGGTATCTCGCAGCGAATCGGGCAGATCACGAAGGGCGTGTTTCAAATCAACCCCGGCTCGTTCTTCCCCGCGCTCTACCGGCTCGAACAAGAGGGGTGGATCCGGGGTGAGTGGGGCACATCCGAAAACAAGCGCCGAGCCAGGTACTACTCACTGACCAGGGACGGTCGAAAGAAGCTCGAGGCTGAGCGTCGGAACTGGCGGCGGGTGTCGGTCGCGATCACCAGCGTACTGGAAGCGAATTAAAGAAAAGGCAATGCGTTGGAAAGCCCAATGGATACATGCAGCCGTTTCGGAAGAGCAGGTCGGTCGATGTTGAATGAGGCCCGGCCAGTGGGCATTTGAGTCGAATTCAACCCCATTGTTAAGCAAGTTCTATTTTCGCATTGTTGAAATTGGCGAGGTGTTGACGGTGTCTTGTGGTATATATACCGTCAGATGAAGAAGAAAAAGATATGGCTTGAGTTGAATCAGGTAAAGGGAGCCGCTGCTTCGCGACTGCGAAGGCGGAAGTACGCCTGATCGAGCGCCATGAGATACCCGACGGTTTGCTGCCTGGCTCGGTGTCGATTAGTTACACCCGGTGCGGTAAGCCGACGTGCCGGTGTGTGTCGGGTGAAGGCCACCCATCCTGGTCCTGGACATTCATGATGGACGGGAAGAAGCATGTCGAACACGTTCCAGCCGCCATGGTTGAGGAGATTCAGAAGCGTGTCGGAGCGGGACGGGAGTTTCAGGATGCGATCCGGGAGGTGCTGACAGCGAACGCGAAGTTGGTGGTGTTGGAGCGCCAGCAACAACGTGAGAAGCGGAAGCGACGGTGAGAGGTCCGTCGGCCGGAGGGATTCGACGGTATGCGCGAAAGTGTTTGCGGCTGAAGGGGTATTTGAATCAACCCGGAGATGGACGGGTGCGACCGCAGATCGGAAGCGGGCATCTGATCTGGTCTCTAGTGATCGGGTATCTGCTACGGGAGTCGAGCTTCCTGGCCATCGAGTCGCTCGCACGATCCTCGGCGTGTAGGGCCTTGGGAATCGGACGCCGCTTTAGCGACGACACGCTGGGCTATTTCACCGAGAAGCTGGATCCGGAATTCACGCGCGGCGCTTTGATCACCGCCATCAAGCAGGCCAAGCGCAATAAAGCGTTCGACGATTGCCGCTTCATCGGCCTGGCGCTGGACGGGACGACCGTGGGGCGTGTCCGTGAGGCCGGGTGTCGTTGGTGTCGTCCCCACCGCAACGCCGAGGGGGAGGTGACCACCTACTTGCACCACGTCGTGATGGCCACCATCGTGGGTACCGGGCTGACTCTACCGGTCGATGTGGAACCCTACGGCAGTGGGGATAGCGAATGGGCCGGGGGTAAACGACTGCTACGTCGGGTAGTGGGGCAGTTGGGGCCGCGGTTTGCCGATTATGTTGTTGTCGATGGCGGATATGCGGCCGCGCCGTTCCTGCACCTGGCCGACGAGTTGGGATTGAAGACCATCGTCCGGCTCAAAGCCAATCTTCCGAGCTTGTTCAACGCCGCCAAAAGTCGGTTCGCTTGTCGGCCGCCGTCCCGGGTCTTCAAGGATGGAGCCGATCGGGTGGAAATCTGGGACGCGGACGACTTCGATCCCTGGGACCGACTGAACTGGTCGACCGTGCGCGTGATCCGCTACCGGCAAGAGAAACCCAATGGATCGGTGGTCGAAGCCTACTGGCTGACCAATTTCTCGATGAACCAAGTGGGAGCGCCCACTTTATTTCGCATGGCCAAGAGTCGTTGGGAAGTCGAAAACCAAGGTTTCAACGATGCCAAGAATCGTTATGGGATGGCCCACATCCCCCATCACCACGCCAACAGCTTACTTCTGCACTGGCTCCTCATAATCCTGGCCCTCACGATCGAACGTCTGTATCGACTGCGCCATTTGCATCGGGGGCGCCATCACCCCCGTACCTCCATCGAGCTCCTTCGTTTGCTTCGCCTCGCTCTGCCTGCTCCAACCCCAGCCGACTCCAGCTGAACCGCCTCGATTCCCCGGTCTCCACGCGCCTGCCTGACCCAAATCACCGGGCTGGACCCGCTACGGTTACCTGTCGCTCGAAATAAGCCGCACTTCAAATTCGTCTCCCTCGCCAACCTTTTCCCTTCCAGAGCCCCTTCCATACACTCCGCCCTCCCTGACTTCCGAAATGGCTGCTGGTATTGGGGCAGTCTGGTGCATTTTTCGTTACTCGTGTACTCTCGAATCAACTCTGGGGTGTCACGGCGACAGATCCCCTGACGGTTGGCGCGATGGCAACGCTCCTTCTTGCGGTAGGTGGGGTCGCCTGCTACCTGCCGGCGCGACGCGCCACCAGGGTCGACCCAATGGTGGCACTTCGGCACGACTGAGGGGTTCTTACTATGAAAAGGTACATTGTCTCGGTAGGGTGGGTCCTGTTTCTGGGGCTATGCTGGACAACTTCCGACGCCCTTGCTGGAAAGCGGACGGATCACAACATCCAGTACGGTGACGGTTTCAGCCTCCGGCTGACCGTGATCGTACCGACCGCTTACAGGGAATCGGGTTCCTACCCGGTCATCTTCGCGCTGCCGCCAGGTCGCGGCGATCCGGGCATGGTGGACGCGATTCTGAACAACTACTGGAAAGATGGCCTCCTCCGCAGAATTTGTGGGCAGTCCAAAGGCCTGTGCGCACATAAGTAATTGAAACAAAGTACCTTATTCTTTTGTTCGACGGCGAATATTCCAGTACCCACTTCGGTCGGACGCCTACACCCGGTGCCCGGAGCCCCCGCCGGAGGCCCCGTTCCCCATCGCCCACACCAGCCGACACCGCGGAGCGCAGCCGAGGGTCAAGGCCGGCGCAGCCGCCGAGCTTGCGAGGGAAGCCTTGAGGCTTGGCGAGCACCGTGGTCTCCTCAAGCGGCGATGGAAGACGGTTTTACCCACAAATTCTGCGGAAAACCCGAAAGATGAAGGCGACCGGCGTGGTTACATCATGGTGTCGCCAACCATACTCGGACGCAGCCTCGAAACCAGAGGCACCGACGTGCTGAACGCCGTGTTCGCCTGGATGGACGAAAACCTGCAGTACGACAAACAACGGGTCACTCTTGCCGGACAATCCAACGGCGGCCTGGGCGCCTTCTTCGTTGCTCGAATGCAGCCGGAACGTTTCCAATCCATCGTCGTCCTGCCAGGGGCGTTCGGGGCCGAGGGAAGTCTGGACATGCTCCGGGGGAAGCCGATTTGGCTGCTTGTCGGAGAACGGGACACGCAATGGGTGGAGTTGTCGAAGCGAACTCGCGATCTGCTGATGCTCGGGGGGCCGAGCCCAAGCTCACCGTCGTCCCGGGTCAAGGGCACGTTTTCAGCTACCCTCCCGAGACACTCTACGACTGGATTGAGCTTCAGGCTGAGAATCAGTGACCATGAAAGAATCGGTTGATACTTCTCCTCAAACTCCGACCAAACTGGATTGGCCCGTTTTCGGTGTCAGTGGCGGCCTGATCCTTCTGTTCATGGTCGCCTCGTTGATCGACATCGACATGGTGTCGACCCTGGTGGACGGCGCGTTTGCTTTTTCCGTCAAGTACTTCGGCCCATTCTGGCAGGTACTGCTTCTGGCGACCTTCGGTGTGGCGATCGGACTTGCGTTCTCGCGGTATGGCCGCGTGCGGCTGGGACGGGTAGATCAGCCGGAGATGAGCACGTTCCGATGGATAGCCATCATCATGTGCACGCTGTTGGCCGGCGGAGGCGTTTTCTATTCCTTTGCGGAACCGATGTACCACTTCATGGACGTGCCGCCATCGTTTCCTGGTGTCGAAGCAGGGACGGCCGCGGCCGTGGGCCCGGCGCTTGCGCAGGCCCATCACCACTGGGGGTTTCTATCGTGGGCGATTATCGGGACGCTCGGTTCGATCGTCGCGATGTACACGCATTACCATAAGGGCCTGCCTCTGAGACCCCGGTCGCTGCTTTATCCGGTCTTGGGCGAGCGGGCCATGCACGGCTGGATCGGAACCGCCGTGGATGCGTCATCTATCCTGGCGGTTGCGGCGGGAACAATCGGCCCCATTGGATTCCTGGGCCTTCAGCTCAGTTATTCGTTAGATCAGTTGGTGGGTATTCCAAACGTGTATGCCACACAACTTACGATCGTAGCCGGGTTGGTCGGTATCTACACGATTTCGGCGGTGACGGGGATCAACCGGGGCATCCAGATCCTGAGCCGTTTCAACGTTCTGCTGGCTCTGGCGCTGCTGATCATCATTCTGATTACGGGTCCTGGTTCGTTCATTATCGATTCGTTCTTTACTTCGTTCGGTCTCTATCTGAACAACTTCTTCACTGTCAGCACCAACCGTAGCGACCCGGCATGGCTGGGTACCTGGAGCATCTTCTTCGGAGGCTGGTTCCTCGGCTATGGTCCGCTGACGGCGATGTTCATCGCGCGCATTTCGAAGGGTCGGACCATCCGCGAGATCCTGGTTGCCATCGCCATCATCGCGCCGATCGTCACCAACTTCTGGTTCACGATTCTCGGGGGCTCGGGGATTTACTACGAGCTGCAACAGCCCGGCGTCATTTCCGGCCCTCTTACCGAAGCCGGCTTGCCCGCCGCGATGCTCGCCGTTGTCCAGCAGTTGCCTCTGGCACCCCTGCTGGTCCCGGCGTTTCTAGTTCTGATCGTGGTCTTCCTGGCAACGACCGGCGACTCCATGTCGTTCACGATCGCGATGGCTGTCAGCGGCAACGACACGCCAGCGACATGGGTCCGCGTGTTCTGGGCAGTCATGATGGGCGCGGTAGCAGCGATCTTGATACGGTTGGGGGAAGGAGGGATCGGGGCCCTGCAATCGTTCATCGTGGTTACCGCCGTCCCTGTGTCATTGGTCTTGCTGCCACTGTTGTGGTCTGCGCCGAAAGTTGCCGCGGAATTGGGAAGAGAGCAGGGATTGGCGCCTGGTGTGGAAGAAGCGAGAGCAACGGCGGATTAGATCATTTGTCGATCAGTCGTGTGGCTTTCGGGTCCAGGTGTTGCGGAGTAGCTCGCTCGGTTCGGCTCCGGGATCGGCGACCTCGAAGACTTCTTCGAAGCTGTCGCGGCCGTTGAATGTCCATGTCAGACGGGCTCGCATACCGGCGGGGGCGTTCTCGATGTTTTCGGAAACGAAGACGAACCGAGTCCCTCGGTTTTCGACGCGGTCCAGGACGTACTGAATGACGAATTCCTCGATGAAAAATTCCCTCAAGATCACTCTTTCCCGGCCGCGGTCATAGCTGAAGATCGCCCAGTCTTCGTGGATCTCTCCGGCAGGGTTCCGTTCCTGAGGCTCGAACCTGGACGTGTTCCGTCCAAGCAAAAACTTGTCTCCAATGATGAACTCGTAGGTGCGGTCTCCACTGCCGACTCCCGCAGCCCCGGTTTCATGCCCGGCCCAGGAACCGACCAGAAGACGAAAATCCACCCAGGGGTCCTCGGGGGAAGCCTGCCCAAGGACGAAGAGCGGACAGGCGAATAGAGCAGCCATGACGCAGACGACTACACGACGAAATGGGGCTTCTCGTAACGAATGCAAGTTGGAGTTAAGTATATGCGCTTGTGACTTTCAAAGCGCGATGGATTGGGCCGTTCACTCAGACGAACGGGTTCTCAGCTGACGGAACTGCACTTCAAGATGGGCGATCAGTTCTTCGGCTCCAGTCGTGGATCCGGACAATCCTTTATCTTCCAGCTCTTCACAGATCTCGGCCATTTCCCTGGCGCCCACGATCTGGCAACCGCCTTTGAGACGGTGGGCGACACCCCCGAGGTCGACGGCATTCCCTTCGGCCAGCAGTTCCCGGAGTTCGTCGAGGGAGCGAGCTGCGTCGGCGACAAAAGGCTGGATCATTTCATCGAAGAATTCGGAGAGTTCTCCAGAAGGAGCGTCCACGCCGACGCGAGCCTGGACAACCCCGGGACGTCGAGTTTGGGCAGCGCGTGACAGTGCAGCCTTCAATTCCTCCGGCACCACGGGCTTGCTGATGTAGTCGATCATCCCGGCTTCGATACACCTTTCACGAAAACCGGTCAGTGCATTGGCCGTCATTCCGATCACGGATGGACAGTCCGCTCCTGGCCAGCGCCGGCGGACTTCACGAGTGGCTTCGAGCCCATCCATAATCGGCATTTGAACATCCATCAGGACGACATCGTAATCTTGCTTCGCGAGAGCATCCAGCGCCTCCTGCCCGTTAGACACGCTGTCGGCTCGATATCCCAGCCTCTTCAACATGATTATCGCCAGCTTCAGATTAACCGGGTTGTCTTCGGCGAGAAGAATGCGTAGCGGAAGCAATGAAGGTTCGGGCGGGTGTCGTTCACTCGAGCTCATGCGGTCCACTCTAGCCTGATCCGCCCTATTCCCTACGGAAAGAGTCACTTTGTAAATCTCCAGAACAGTTCCTGCGGTTGGGGTTATGGTTGGATGTCCCGGAGCCGACAGAGATATGACCGCGTCAACGCAGGTGCGGCCCGCAGCTGGCCGCACCTGCAGCAAGGCGTTCCCCAACGCCCGCCGACACGGCGGCACATCCGTTAGGAGTGCGCCGAGACGAATCCTTCGGTCTTGTGTTGGACCGGCACTTCGACAACCCTCTCACTCGCTGTCGTTCGCACCAGGTCGGGTTTCCCCAATGGGTTGGCCAACACACAACCCACTACAGAAAATGCGACAGCGCGGGTCCCCCACCCGCGCTGTCTGGCCGGAAGATCGACAGGAGGACACCCCCTTTCGGACCCTCCGACACTCTCCAGGATTCTCAGAAAGCGGCGGGAGCAAACTCCGCTCGCGAAGGATGGTGCATGTTCCGAGAATCCACAAACCTGCAAAGAAAGCGTTTCGCTGGTCCCGCAATCGGTGCAACCTTCCGACCCGGACCAGTCGAATACATTGGACCACTCACGTCGCTTCTCCGCATCGGAAGCCGCTCCCATTTCGAATGGCCTCAAGGGGCCAACACGGATAGCACAAAAGTGCCGGGGCCCTGTGGAGCAATTCAGGGAACAAAAATCAAGGAGCTTTCTTTCCTGGTAACCATTTTGGAGATCTGGGGTTCTATACTTTCAGGCAAGCAGCCTGTGGCGGCTTCGTCCGTGCCTTTGTTGATAGACAATTGAACCGGGGCCCATACTCGTTCGCATTCGCCGGGCGATCGATTTTCGGTATCCCTAAATTTCGTCAATGCATTTATTTGCAGGAGTGGAATTATGCACGAGTTCATTCTGAAAATGAAACGGGCGGTCGAAAATCCGTGGCTGGAAGCCGGTTTGGGTCTGATTATCATGGCGACAGGTTTGGCTGAAGTGGGTGACAGCCTGTTTGAAGACGTATCAACAGGTAAAGTTGGTGCACGTCACGGCGTTATCATATTGGGGCTGGTCCACACAATCAAGGCGGCTCAATCAATTCTTGGTGGATTGATGATTTTTGCGCACGGCGCCGACCGTGACAAACATTAGCGGGATAGCCGGCAGCTCTTACCAGAGAAGCTTTCGACTCACGAAGCCCTCGGCACGCTCCACACCGACCATTCGGCCGTACGTCCTTGTGGTCTCGTCGAGGAACCCGTACCACTCCGCACCCGCCCGATTGTACTCACTCACGTAGTACTCCAAGGCCTTCAATTTCTGCTCCCAGGTCTCGGTGATGTCGACAAACACATTCGGGGTAAAGGGCTGGCGCACGTGCCAGTTGACTTGGCCCATCAGCAACCGAGGAACGTGGCGTGAGGCAGACTCCGCGATGCGTGCGACAACCTCATGATCGTGGTGAAGGTCCCCACTGAAGGGACAAACGATGGTATCGACGGCGTAGCGCTGGACACGCTCCAGGACGGCGCAAACCAGGCGATCCTCGAACTTCATGGCCATGGCCTCCTCTTGAAAGTTCTCCACCGCGTAGCCGAGTAGTCTAGCCCGCATTTCTCAAGAGATCTGAGATAAATCGAAACAGAGTAGGAAGGGAAAGGACCGAAAAAGGCCGCCCTGTCTGGCATAGATGACTTTGTCTAGAAGCATCAAATGCGCAGACGGAGGCGGCCTTTATGAATACAGAGTGTAAGACAGAATCGATTCAATTTCACGCATTAGGTTCACGGGAAGTACGGGGCCAATTCGACGGAGGAGACATCAGCACGGATGCGGGCGGCTTGCTGCTACGAGAAGCAGAAAAACGGACGGGGATTCTGAAACAGCTTGCCGGATGTTTCCAGGATCATCGGGATCCGCGATTTGTGGAACACGGGATCGAACAACTGGTGTCGCAACGTGTGTACGGATTGTGTTTGGGCTATGAGGATCTGAACGACCACGACCAACTCCGGTCGGATCCGATGCTGGCCGTGATGGTGGGTGAGACCGATCCGAAGGGTCGGACCCGGAAACAGGCACGAGATCGAGGCAAGGCCCTGGCTGGTAAGAGCACGCTGAACCGACTGGAACTGTCGACCGAGGGTGCGGCAGACCATCCGTACAAGAAGATCGGACGAGACGAGGCGGCGATGGATAGGTTGATGGTGGACGTGTTTCTCCAAGCGCATCGGCGGGCGCCGCGGCAGATCATTCTGGATCTGGATGCGACCGACGATCCGATTCACGGGAGTCAGGAGGGTCGCTTCTTTCACGGCTATTACCGGCACTATTGTTATCTGCCGCTGTATATCTTCTGTGGGGAGTTTCTGCTGTGTGCCCGGCTACGACGATCCGACATCGATGGTGCGGCCGGATCGGTCAAAGAGCTGGAACGGATCGTCGGACAGATTCGGCAGAAGTGGCCCAGAGTCCAGATCGTGATTCGTGCCGACTCGGGTTTCTGCCGCGATGAGATCCTGACGTGGTGCGAGGCCCAACACCGTGTCGATTACGTGATCGGACTGGCAAAGAACAATCGACTGCTGGGCGCGATCGAAACTCCGATGGCGACTGCAAAAAAGCGATTCGACAGGACGGGAAAGCCAGCGCGCGTCTTTAAGACGTTTCCGTATCAGACCCGCGACAGCTGGACCCGTGAGCGACGCATCATTGGTAAGGCCGAACATCTGGCCAAGGGCTCCAATCCTCGGTTTATCGTCACCTCGTTACCGAAAGGCCGAAAGACCCCAAGACAGATCTATGAACAGATCTACTGTGCCCGAGGGGATATGGAAAACCGGATCAAAGAGCAACAGCTCGGATTGTTCGCCGATCGGACCAGCACGGCCACCATGCGCGCCAATCAACTCCGACTCTACCTTTCATCGGTGGCGTACATGTTAATGCAGGCCTTGCGACGGCTCGGGTTGCAGGGCACCGAATTCGCGCGGGCGCAGTGCACCACGATTCGCCTGAAGCTGCTCAAAATCGGAGCGCAGATCCATGTGACCGTGCGTCGAGTCTGGATTCGGATGGCTGGCGGATACCCCTACGCCGCGGTGTTCGCTCAGATTTATGCCAACCTTCAGAAAGTCCCGCTTCGCTGTTGAGCGTCCCCTCCTCAGACATACCAACGTTCCGATCTTTGATCGGGATAGCTGTCTCTGTAATCCGATTTCACGTCGTCATTCCCTTCACCACCACTCGTCCAGGCCCAGTCACTCCCCTCAGCCGGCATCTTTGCTCTCGCCACCCAGCCTCCGACATCTTTTCCGTCTCCAAAATGCAGTTTTGGGCACCATTCATGAGAAATGCGGGCTAGCGGCGGCAACTTCCTCCGCCACGGCTTCAGAGCCGCGGCGCCTCACGACACCTTCCGGGTCGGTCCAGCCGCCATCCGTGATGGTCAAGCCGCGGACCTCGTGACCGGCACGGGTCCAGCTGGCTACGGATCCGCCAGCCATGAGCTCCAGGTCATCGGGATGCGCGCTCAAGACGAGAATCGTCATCGATAGTTCTCTCGGAAAGTGCATCGGAGCTCGGTTTCGAATGCAGTGATCAGCATCCGGCTTTCAGACTGAAAGATCGTTTTAGTAGACATCGGAATCACCTTGGGTCAAATGCTCGAAGTGATGATCCGACATCGTCTGAACGCCGGGTCAACCATGATGTTTTGCGTCCGCGCGGCTCCATAGCGCTCGTCGACAAAGACGAAATCCGCGTCCCACCGAGCGACCTGCCCCACGAGCCGGTCGCCACAGAAGGCCAAGTGGATGTCGACTCGCTTGGCGATGGGATGGGAATGCTGCCAGCGCTGTGGAAAGACCTATCCTCCTGCCTCACCACGAAGCTGCGACTCGAGGGCGGTGACCACCCGGTGAGCGATGTCGGTCTGGACTGCAAACGGGTTGTCGAGCACTCGATCGAACTTTCCAGTCCAGAGGAGATATCCATCTTCCGCCGACGTGAATTGCACCGCGACGCGCATTCGATCGCCCGCCAGCCGCAAGCTGCCTTCGAGTACGGCTTCCACGCTCAGCAACTCGCCGATCCTGCGGACGTCCTCGGCCTGATTCTTGAAGCGAACTGTTGACGAGCGCGAAGTGACCCGCAATCCTTCGAACCTCGTCAGCGCATCGATCAATTCGTCGGCGATTCCAGCGCAAAAATCGTCTTGATTGCGTTTCTCGCTCAGGTCGCTGAACGGCAGCACCGCCACCGACTGAGGGCCGGTCCGACCGCTGTCCAACTTGACCACCGCCCCTCGGATCGCATCACCGAGGTCGGCCGCCGTCTGGAATCGGTGGTCCGGTTCTTTACACAGGCAACGGTCGATCGCACGCGAAAGTGAAGTCGGCAGCCGCGGCTCGACCCGCGCGACTGACTTCGGCGTGTCCCTGATGACGGCCGCCTTCCGACCAAGTGAGGATGTCGCGGGGAACGGATGTTGGCCCGTTGCCAGCTCATAGGCGACGATTCCCACCGAAAAGATGTCCGACCGCGGATCAGCCGGACGTCCCAGGGCCTGCTCGGGCGACATGTAGTTAACCGTGCCATATACGGCGCCGGCCACGTCCGAAACCTGCTCTTCGGACAAGTCTTCGTGCAGCCGCGCGAGTCCGAAATCCAGAATCTTGATCCTCCCCTCCCGGGTTTGCATGATGTTGGCGGGTTTGAGGTCCCGGTGTGTAATGCCACGCGCGTGCGCCGCACCGAGCGCGTCCGCTATGTCGCTCACCACCGTGGTTACCTCCGTCACGGCCGGTCGACGATCCGCGATCAGCTGTTTGAGTGTCTGTCCATCAATCAGCTCCATCGTCATGAAGCGGACATCGGCGTCCTTCTCGAGCGAGTACAGCGTCACAATGCCCGTATCTGGACTCCTCTGTCAAGTAGGCGCAACTCTCCTGTTCGATCTTCGACGATGACATTCAGCATGGCTGATGGGACGCTTCGAGGTGAATGGCAGGTCGACTGCATCCGTATCTCCGGCCTCTTAAGTGGAACGCTTTGGTTCCGGGCCATGATGGAATTCGCGCGCGGGGTGCCAACCGGATGGACGGCCTCAAGAGGGCCAGGACATGTGTCGACATTTCCCCGCGCCGGTCTGACCGGTACGCCATCAACTCCAACGTCGTCGCAGCTAGCTGAATAGACTTCTCGACTCTGGGTCAGGCCGCCCGATAGTTGGCCTGATAGTCACAGTCTCGTTTCCAAACCGCCCACACTCTGCGGGCCAGCTTGTTGGCCAGGGCCACGGCCGCTTTGTTGTGTCCCCGCTGTTCGCGAATACGAAGGCCCCATTGCTGTAAGGGCGATGGGGTCTCCGCTTTCGGAGCCCTAAACAACACCGAACGCCCCCCGTGGATGAGTAGCGTCCTCAGATAACGGTCGCCGCGCTTGCTGATCCCACCTAACCGACGCTGATTACCACTGGAATGTTCCCGGGGTGTGAGCCCCAGATAACTGGCAAACTGGCGGGACGATCGAAATCGTTGGATGTCGCCGACAAACCCCACTATGGCCGTAGAGGTTAGCAGCCCGATTCCAGGAATCGAGCGGAGACGCTCCACCGCCGGTGTCTGCTGGGCCAGTGCTTCCAGCTCCCGTTCCACGCTTCGCAAGTGAGCTTCCAGTTCGCGAATCTCGCCACACACCTGGTCCAACATCTCCCGAACCACACTGGGAATCTCGATCTCCGCATCTTCGATCAGCCCCATCACCGCCGGCACCACATTACGAGCTCCCACAGGAATCACGAAGCCAAATTCCCGCAACAACCCCCGCACCATGTTGATTCGTGTGACTCGTGTTCGCATCCATGTCGAACGGATTCGATGCAGTGCTGTCAGTTGCTGTTGGGCGAGGGTCTTGATTGGAACCGGGCGGATGTCCGTGTTGCGATAGGCCTCGAGCAATCCTTTCACATCCGCACGATCGGTCTTGTCGCGCGGCACGTACGGCCTCACATACTGCGGCGAAATCAGAACCACCTCGTGCCCCAGTTCCCGGATCTGCCTTCCCCAGTGATGGGCTGAACCGCAGGCTTCCATCAGCACTGTCGCCGGTTCTCGATTCACAAAGAACGGGAGAAACTTCACCCGACTTAAACGATATGTTTTCTCGACATGTCCGGGTCGATCCGATACCCCGATCTCGAAAACATTCTTTGCCAGATCCACTGCGATCGTCTTATTCTTCATTTGGACTCCTTCTTACACACTGTGTTTAGGCCGCACTTGTGCGAGCCTCTTTATGACTTTGGCACTTTAGATGCCGACGAAGTCAAAGGAGGAGTCCATCTCATCAGATGGTTCAGAGCCGCGACCACGCGAGCCTCCGCCTCGAAGCGCCGCAGGCTCTCCGCGTCCAAGGCCATCTTCTGGGACAGAACCTTCAGCGCCACCTTTCGACCCAGCGTGGCGTCCTCGGCCAGGAACACCTCGCCCATGCCTCCGGCGCCGAGTTGGCCGAGAATCTCGTAGCGACCGATCTTGCGCTGATCCACCGACCTGGGAGCTTCCTTTGGAGCACTGACCCGCACTCTGGACACACTCGTCTGACCGGTTTGAATCGCTCGAAGCTCCGCAACCAGTGTTTCGACTTTCTGGTAGCGTTCGTCGGGGGACTTGGCCATCGCTCGGCGCACCACCCAGTCCAGGTCTTGCGGCGCCTCGGGCCGCAAGGCGGATATCGACTCGGGCTGTTCGTTGACCAGGGAGTTGAGGAACACATGCGGGCTGCAGCCTGAAAAGGGTGTTTCCCGGTGGCCGCTTCATAAGCGAGAACGCCGAGGGACCAGATATCGCTACGATGATCCACTTTGGTACCGCGAGCCTGCTCGGGCGACATATAGAGGAGGGTTCCAGAGACGGCTCCTGCCTGGGTAAGCTCTGTCAGCTCTCTCCCGTCCATCGGTTCGACGATCATGGCCAAACCAAAATCGACGATCTTCGGGGTGCCTTCCGAGGTAAGCATGATGTTGGCCGGCTTGATGTCGCGGTGAACGATGCCGTGAGAATGCGCGCAAGCCAGTCCCGACCCGACCTGGATAATGATGTCGACGACCTCGGAGACCGGCAACGGTTCTTCAAGGAGTCTTTCCCTGAGACTGCCGCCTCCGATATACGGCATGGCGATGAAAGTCTGTCGGTCGGGCCCGTCACCAACTTCATCGATTTCGAATACCGGGCAAATGTTCGGATGATCCAACAGCGCGGCTGCCCGAGCTTCCCGGATGAAGCGCTGTCGAACAGTGGCATTCTGGAGGGCGCGCGCCAGAAGAAACTTCAGGGCGACCCGCCGTTTCAGCCGGATGTCCTCAGCGAGGTAGAGGGCCCCCATGCCCCCCTCGGCCAGCTTCTCAATTATCCGGTAGTGAGAAATCATGCCTCCGATGACAGGTTTCTCTGGACCGGCACCCGGTTGGTGACGAGGCGCGGCACCGAAAGCGGCAGAATTCCCACGGTGGGGCTCCGGACCGGTCAACATCTGCGATTCGCCATCCGCGGATGTGCGTTCCCCGGATTCGAGTCGATTTCTACGCTCGTCGAGACGGCGAAGATGGTCCGCAGCCTCGATGGCGTTGTCCTTACGGCGATCCGTCGATCCGTCGACTAAGGAGCTGATGTCCTCACGGAGCAACTCGTCGCTGATGTTCCGCTCCCATCCAGACGCCAGCGCGCGACCGAAGTCCGCGACAACGACCTGGTAGAGCATCACTCCGAGCGCAAAGATATCGGTCTGAGTGGTCGCCTCGTTTCCCCTGATCAGCTCGGGCGCCAAATAGAGGTGTGCGCCCCCGGTCGCCGAATCGCTCTCGGGCAGGAACATGTCGGTCATGCTATAAAACGTTATGCCCTTGTCCACAAACAATTGTGTGTCCTGGATCGCGCCAACACCAAAGTCCGTGAGCCGAACCTTCGGGACGCCGTTGGGGTCTGTCGCAATCAGGACGCTGGCCGGCTTGAGATCCTTGTGCAGGACGCCAACCGAATGTGCGGCCGCCAGCGCATCGGCCAGCTGGGCGATCAGTTCCAACCGGATAGAGAGAGGCACCTGATCCAGGCCGCCCTGCCGGTCGGCCCACTCCATGAAGTTCCCGTCCTCGCTCCACTCGGACTCCAGGAAGTAGGGCGACTCGTCGAATTGCCAATCGAGAATCCGCCCGATGTCGTCGCGATTACCCAGAAGCTCTCTCATCAGCCGGAAAATGGACACTTCGCGCCGCAGGGCCCGCAACCGCTCGGCATCCATACAGAACTTGAACGTGCGCTGCTCACCGGTCTTGCCATTGGCCGCGAGCCAGGCTTCCCCGAAGCCGCCTTCACCGAGCTTGTCCCGAAGCACCCAATTGGAGCGATGCGGTACCTCCAGGCCGGCAGCGGGCCGCCATCCGAGCATCAACCGATCGGCCTCCGTCAAGGCGCGACCGGCCTTTTCCGAATCAAGCGGTGCAGCGAGCGGGGCAAATCCGGCCCTCCCGACCTCGAATATCTCCATCGGTTCGCTGACCCCTTTAAAGCGATACTGGCCGTGTGCCAACCACTGTATCTCCTCGTCGAGGGCCGTCTCACCGACGGTGGCACGGCGGGACAGATCGAATGCGCCGCGTGTCAAGAGAGTCTGTTTGGTACCGGCAAGCGACATCACGCGCGCGGCGGTGTGCTTGGCCAGGCCGTCGACCTCCACTGGCTTGGCGCCCAGTTCGACATCTTGGGGAGCGTTCCGGCGGAGGACAACCTCGCCAAGGTGGATTCCGGCCCTGGACGAAATCGATGCGCCGACCCTGCTTTCCAACTCCGCAAGAGCCGTGTGATAGGCCAGGGCATAACGGACGGCGTCGATGGGACGTTCGAACAGGAAAAGAAACCCGTCGGTCTTGTCGATCTCCGTTCCGTTGAACTGGACGAGCAGATCGCGCGCGATCCGGTCCGAGTCGGCCAGAAGTTCCGAACCGCGCACGTCGCCGATTCGCTCGATCAGCCGAGTGCTGTCAACCAGATCTGTGAGAAGGAGCGTTCTGACGACCGCTCCGACCGCTCGGTTGGACAAGGACACCCACGACCTCCTATCGCCGGGTCAGCTCGCTCACTTTGGCGGCAGGGCAACAGGCGCCAGCCTGGGGAAGCGAGGGGCCGCGTTCAGGGATATGACACACACCTATATTGTACCGGCAGCCTATCCCGGAAGGAAGACAGCCATCCACCGGGACACAAAGCCTATCATCTTCGTCTATCCAGGAAAGAAAATCCGTGCACACAGTTCGCCGACATCGGCGGTCGGATCGGAGGACATCAAATACGGGGCGGGCCTTCGGCCAGATCAGGTCGCAGGAACGCACGGAATAAGCCTTTTAGAGGCTGACGAATGCCTTTCTCCCCGGTTGAATCTGTTCCGTTCTCGATGTTCATCGATACTCTGACGGAATTGTCCCCACAGGAGGCGCCCCGAGATCGCGCCCGATTCACGAACGAACCAGATGTAAGCGCGAAGTCGCCCACGACCCATGCCGTCTGCTCTCTCGCGGTTCCACTCCTCTTCCAGATCTCCCTCGACCGAACTCCGAACCGGCCCGGACAAGGCAAAACGGATCAGGGCGAGACCTAGTGGTCAACGTGCCGTTCGTTTCATAACTTTCCCATCGCCGGCTCCACGCCGTCCCACATTTTGTCCAGCGCCACGCGGGACACTCGAAGAGTTCTTACCGCAGCAGGGGTGACGTTGAAATACCGCTTGGCTTTCCCCCCCCTTTCCGGCGTGGGATCGGCAAACCAGGACTCGAGATATCCTTTATTTGCGAGGCGATCGAGCGTGACGTAAATGGTGCCGCGAGCCAGGGTTAGGCCGGTTTGAACTTCGATCTGTTCGCGTATCGATACGGCGTAGGCGTTTCCGTCTAGCCGGATCACAGCAAGCAAAACAAGCTGTTCCAACTCCCCGAGCAAGTTTCGTTCACGCATAATGCCGACATTCTTAGCATTACCGACGGGGCTCTGTCAACGAGGGGGTTTTCGAAAAGAAGGGCGAATAGGGTTATTCTTTGCAGCACGTCAAGAAACGGAGGATAACGGAATGAAAACCCGATCCGTGTTGTTGCGGACCCTGATGCTCGTGTCTTTGACATGAACCCTCCGTTCGTTCCCCGGGAATTCGAGATACCGGCCGGCATGGAAACCGACCGGTATCGATTACGTATGCTGACGGTCCACGATGTGGTCAAGGACTACGAGGCCGTCATGTCGAGCGTGGACCACTTGAAGGGCGTGCTCGATCCGGATTCATCCTGGCCCGAGGGTCTCTCGCTCGAACAGGACCTGATCGACCTCGGCTGGCACCAGAAAGAATTCCAGCGCCGCTCCTCGTTCGCCTACACGGTCATGAGCCTGGACGAACAACGATGCCTCGGCTGCATCTACATTTACCCGTCGACGGAAGCCGACGCCGACGTCTTTTTCTGGGTTCGATCAGATCAATTCGAGGCGCTGGACGAAAATCTGAATCAGACTGTAAGAGATTGGATGTCGGAGAGCTGGCCGTTCGGGAAGGTCCAGTATCCCGGAAGGGAATAAGCCTGCGAGTCACGTTCTGCTAAACGTAAAGACGCGAAAACGCCAAGGGCGCAAAATTTTCCCTTCTAAGGAGTTTCGCGGTCTTTGCGGCTTTGCGATTTTGCGTTGAAGTCCCGACTCGACTACCGCACCGGAACGGGTTGGGCGCAACGGAAACCGACCGTCGTGGACTTCACCTCGGGGTCCGCGTAGCTGCGGAAATGATTCATGAGGTTTCGGTCGTCGCTGTCGGACCAGCCGCCGCCACGGATGATCTTGTACGTTCCGGTCTCCGGTCCTGGAGGATTTTCGAGCGGGCTGATGCTGTAGTAATTGCGGTAGTACCAGTCGTCGACCCATTCCCAGACATTGCCCGACATATCGTTCAGGCCATATTCGTTTGATGGGTAGGAGCCGACCGCGGACGGTCCGAACGGATAGTTGGTATGGGCCCGCTTTCCGGTCTTCGCCGCAACGCTGTCGTCGTTGACCTCGTAGCCTCCCAGCCCCATGCCTTCATCGCCCCAGGGGAATCGCTTCCGGTCGAGTCCACCCCGGGCCGCCTTTTCCCATTCGGCCTCGGTCGGCAGGCGTTTGCCAACCCACGCGCAATAAGCGTCCGCATCTTCCCAACTGACGTTGTACACCGGAATCGTTTCGTCTCCGCCGGTAATCTCTCCCTTCGGCCACTGCCAGGGCTTGGAACGGCCTGTCTGGTCCACGAACTTCAGGTAGGCCTCGTTGGTGACTTCGCTCTGGTCCAGGTAAAACGCGTCAAGGGTCACACGATGCGCGGGGGTATTGTCCATCCGGTCCCGTTCAAACCATCCGATCGCATCAACCACAAAGAAATGAACCCGCCCCATCCAGAATTCTCCCGTGGGCACGGTCACCATGCCCGGGGGAGCCGGCGGAAGGACCGGGACTTCGGCCTCGAGTGACTCAACCGGATCCTGTCCAGGGTCTTCAGAGGTTGGTGCCTGGGAATAGGCCAGGGAGGCGAAGCTCAGGATCAGGAGCAAGGGGAAGTAATGTCGCATTCCAGTTCCAGTCCGAAGTCCGTGGTCCGAGGTCCAGGACTTCGGACCAGACACTTACCCAAAAATTTCGTCGATCGCGTCGCTGCTGAGCATCTCACCCCCACCAATGGGAGCCGTCTGCACATAGGCGTACGCACGGCCGGACGGGGTGTTCTCGTATCTCTTGGTCCAGTCGATTCCGAGGGCGGAATAGACGGTCCCGATGACGTTATCCATGGCGGGCTGCTCGCTGTGCTTCCAACCGTTATCGATGCACTTGGAGCAATCTTCGTTGGTCGCGCCGATGATCTGGGTTTCTTTCTTCACTCCACCACCGATGAACAGAGTCGTAAAAGTCTCCCCGTAATGGTCGCGACCCTCCACGTTGTTCATGTACGGCATCCGGCCGAACTCGCTGGCGGCGACGACGAGGGTTTCATCGAGCAACGTCTTGCCGGGTTCGACGCCCGGCAGCGCGTCGAGATCCTTGATGAGGTTGCTGAACGCGTTGTCCCACGCCAGGCAAGTGACGTAGTGATTGGATCGCTTGGTACGATCAAAAATAAAACTGTGGTGGTCCCAGGGTTGGCGCCCGTCTATGACGTAGGCCAGGCGGGTGCCCGCATCGGCCGCGATGATGTTCCTGGCGAGAATGCAACCTTTGCCGAACCCGTTCGCGTACCTGGCCAGATCCTCCTCACTCACGTCGAAAACTTTCTTCCAGCGGGGATCATCCAGAATGCGGTATGCGTTTTCGTAGAAGGCCCTGTAGTCGGAGGCCTTGTCTCCCAGCGACGCCCGGACCGCGGGCGACACTTCCGACAGCTTCATCAACGCATCGTACCGTTCTACGAGTGACTGGTCGGCCGTCTCGCCTGGCTTGCTGTTGCCAAAACTGTCGAAGGCCGAGTTGGGATCGAGATCGATTCCTGTGAACTGGGGGGGAAAGAATCCCGCGCCGATCGCGCCCACACGAGCCTTTCCAAGACCCAGGCTCATGTAGGTCGGGAAAGCGTCCTTGTCGCGACGCTCATGGTCCAACTCCGCTGCGACCACACTTCCAAAGGCAGGGATTTCTTTGGCCACCGCCGCATTCAAAGATCGGCCCGTCTGCGTGTGATACTGACCGGTAAAATGCGCGAGCTCCGGCGCGCGCATCGACCGCACAAACGTCGTTCGGGGCGCCCAGTCCGCGTAGTTCGGAAAGAGCGTCTTCGACATGTAGAGGTCCCCGACGACATGCTCTATATCGAGATCCTTCGGCGTCTCGCGGGTCTCCTTTAGGTCCCAACACTCCATCGGGCTGATGGCGCCGGGCAGCTCAATGAAAATACAATTACGCGCAGTACCACGTGGGACGGCCTGTGGCGAAGCGCTCGCGACCGTGGGCCAGCCAATCTGGTCGGCCGCGGCCACCGCCATCGCCATTCCTCCAAACTTCAACACGTCCCGGCGGGTGGGCTTGTATTTTCTTCGCATAAATCTTCTCCCGAAAGTTTCTTTCTGAGTTCTTAGTGGTTCAACATGAACTCAGGGCTATTGAGCAAGGCCCACTGAATGTTCTCCACGCCTGTCTTCCGGTCCTTCTCCATCAACTGGAGCGCGACGTCGATCTCCTCGGGCGTCGGCTGGCGCGACAGGGTCTTCATGAAGACTTCTTCGATGATCTCCTGCTGGGTGCGCTCCGATTCCAGAAGCCGAAGTAATCGGCTGCCTTCCACTGCCGTCGAACGAGTCGTGACGACGTCGGACACCATCATCAGCATCGCCTGCATCGGGGACGCCTTGTTGCCCTGAAATGCCGGGGTCTCACGGGTGCTCTGGAAGAACGCCTGCATGAGCGCATAGATCGCCGTGCCTTCGTTCGGTCCCTCGGCACCTCGTACGCGGCCCGACACATTGCTGGGAGCAGCGAGTTCTTTCACACGCGAAACAGGTTGCCCCTTGAGCGAGAAATTGTAGGGCCGATCCGTAGCCTGCGCAATAACGTCCGCCAGTTCGGGCCCGGTCAAGACGCGCACAAAGCGGCGGGAATGGTAGGGCGTG
Source organism: Terriglobia bacterium (assembly GCA_965262425.1). Taxonomy (GTDB): domain Bacteria; phylum Acidobacteriota; class Terriglobia; order 20CM-2-55-15; family 20CM-2-55-15; genus CAZOZZ01. The sequence goes on from OZ253536.1 coordinate 5,459,946, forward strand.
TACTCGTCCTTCCAATCTCCCGGGAACTTTGTCGACAGCTGATAAGCGCTGGATTTCATGACCGTCTTGATCAAGCGATGAATACTGAAACCGTTGGCCCGGAAGTCTTCGGCCATCGCGTCCAGCAGTTGGGGGTTTGAGGGCTGGATCGTCCAGGGCTCAGCCGGTGGATTGTCGGGATCCAGGCGATCCATGTCAAATGAATCATAGGGCTCGACAAACCCGACGACCATGAGCTTGCTCCAGATGAGGTTCGCAGCGGCGCGACCGAACTGGATGTGTGTCGGAATGATTCGGGCCAGCGCCTTGCGGGGATCCTCACCCGGGCGGGGGCCCTCTCCAGTGAGAAGAAACGCCGGTTCATACGTGTTGCCGTCACGCGGGAAGCGGGCCTTCGCCAGAGTGTAGAAGGGGGCGTCGTTTCCCGTGTTGTAGCCGCCCGCCTCGTTGTCCATGATCGTGTTTGCATTCGACACGTTCAGTGCGCGATCGCTGTAACTGACAACTGCTCGCATCTTTCCAAAGAACGCGGCGTTCCGATGGAAGTCCTCGCGGAGCCTGCCGGTCAGGTACGAATTGATACCCTCGAGATGACCGGCGCCGTCGTGACACGAGACGCAGTCGAGGTTGAGACCCAGGAAGATTCGCGCGACTTCGACCGAGACTTCGTCGACGAAGTCCAGCCGGTCCATGAGGTGGTAATTGTCGGCGTCAGTCGGGCTGACAGCGCGTGTTGCGGTATAGAGCGGTCCCCTGTAAAACTCGAGCACCGGCATCATCGTGTGGCTCTTGGCCGCCGTGGTGAGCATGTCGTACATCACTTCGTCATAGGGTCGGTCGACCTTCAACCACTGCTTGTTGAACCACTGGAAAGACTGATCACGCACGCGAAAGAGATCGCCCCAGAACCAGGCCCACTGCTCGGCGAACTCATCGGTTCCGATCAGGGAGTCGATCAGTTTGTCGCGTTTATCGGCGTCGTTGTCCGCCACGAACTCTCGCACGGCCTGGGGGGTCGGTATCAGACCGGTGGCATCCAGATATACACGTCGGATGAACTCCGGGTCCGTTGCCAGAGGCGCATGGGGAACCCCGTCGCGCTCGATGCGTCCGAAGATGTGATCATCGACGAAGTTCTTTCGGGGAATCTCTCCCACGTCGAAAGAGGCGGGCAGAACGCCCCCCATCGCATCGGTTAATCGACTGGCTTCAGCAGCCTTGTCTTCGGCGGCATTGAAGATCCCTTCGTGCGCCTTCTCGATGGCGTCATGCTCCGCTTTGGTCTGAGCCTTCGGCTTTTGCGGCGCCTGCTGGGCAAGAACCGTCAAGGTCGCGAACATACAAAGGATGCACAGCAGAGCCAGTCTCCGTGGCTGCATAAGGAACTCCTCCGGCAAGAAAATTTTCAAGACACGATCCGTCGATACAACTTACACTTATAGAACAGTTTATATTATTAATCACCCTTCATTGGCAAGAGAAAAGGGTTCCTAAGGGACCACTTCAAAGGTCTCATCCTTGAGCTCGTACAGTCGCAATCGCTGGATCTTTCCGTCTTCGGAAAACTGGAAAAAAGCCGACCCGGCCGCCATGTACTTCGTCTCGCCGTCCCGGAGCGTATAAATCGCGGTGAATTCGACGGAAACCGCCAGACCACCCCAGGGCAACGGCGTCACGTAGAACATTTGAGTTGTGATCTCGCGGGCGGTTTGTTCATTGATGCGGTATGCCAGGTCGAAAAACGTCCTCGCGTAATAGTCGGCCCATTTGCGGACCCCCGCCTGCTCGTAGTACATGACCGGCCCCAACTGATACTGGTTAGGCCTGACGAACACCATCGCATCGGCCCGGTAGAGTTCAGCAAACCGTTCCACCAGCGGATCAATGTCTTCGAACGACGGAAGACCGGATTCCTGCTCTTCGGATTCCGGCTCTTCCAACGCGGGCTCTTCTCCTTCCGACTCTTCGACCTCGACGACCTGGTTCTCAAGATTATCGGGAGACCAGTCGTCGAGCGCATTCAAACGGGCAAACCATTCCCGTACCAGTTCCTCCCCGTCGAGCCCCGATTCCTCCTCCGGAGCCTGGCCAGCCTGACCCAACAGGGAGACAGGCTGCATGAGAATCAAGATCAGGACAAGGCCAACACCAATGCGCATCACAAACACCTTCCAAGCAAAGATTGGGCCAAAGATACCGTTTTGACCTCAGGCAAATCAAGAGTCGCAGATTACGCAGATTAGGAAAAACAGCCGAGCAGAGAGCGGTGGAGACGCCGTGAGGACAAGGCGCGCGTCGCGAGGACACCGCAGACGTATAGCAATACGTCGAGGATTCCGAGCGGCGCGCAACGTCGTAATCGCGGATGGATCCGCCGCTCGACCAGGAACGCCAACAAAACAGCCGGGAGAGAGCGGTGGAGGCGCGCCGTAGGCTAGGAACGCGAAGAAAGGACGCCGCAGACGTATTTTCTATACGTCGAGGACGGCCGGACGAGCTTGACGACGCATACGGTGATGCATCCGCCGCTCGACCAGGTTAGCCCGGAGGTTTGCGGCGGCCTAGAACGGCATTCGTAACGTCTTGAATGTACTTCAACGTGCCTTCGGCCGTTGTCTTGCTCTGGATCAGATATTGTCTCCAGACGCCGGCGGCGTATCCCATCGGCGGCGCTTTGTTGACACTACCCTCGATCACCTCGATGGCTTTTCGAGCAAAGGTTGCGGCGCGACCCAGTTCCCTTCCCTGGACCGCGTACAGGCGGGATACCGTTACGAGCGCCTCCAGGTTCTCCGGATTCGCTCTGAGAGCTCTTTCGCCGTATTTACCGGCTTCCTCGGATTCGTTCCTGGACTGATACACACCCATGGCGATCGCGTAAACTTCGCTCATCACTTTGGACTTCGGATACTTCTTCTCGAATTCAGCCACGAGTTGCAGTTTGGTGTTGGGTCCCGACTCGTTGAGGATCTTGTTGAACAGTTGCTGTTGCTCGGCAGGAAGACCGGCCTGAAAGGCAAGCGCCACTGCAAGGATCCAGCTTGATAGCGTCATATTTCAAGTCTAGCTCACACCTTGACGCGTGTCACGATTTGTCGGACATCCGCTACATGCGCAAAAAAGTACTTGAGAAGCCCGTAACCGAAAGTACAGAATCCCAAGCAGCCCGTGGTGGAAGTCTGTAGGGTCGCGTTACGAGCGCCATGGGGCTAGATGCAAGGCGCCACGACGACGTCGATGCTCTTCATCGGGCAATGTCCGGAGAGAGTGGCAACGCCGCAGCTGGCCCCATGCCGTCGTAACCCGTAGGGCGCAGGGGTCTTCGGGCCACAGGCTTTGTCATTCGTCGGTCACGATGACAAAGCATCGTTCCGCTCCTCATTTCGCGCCTGTGACCCGAATACCCCTGCGCGCGACCCTACAGACTTCCACCACGGGCTGCTCGCAGCCCGTCGACATCGAGAGAGGCAGGAACAAATTTGATGGAAACTTTCAATGTGTTCATGGAGACCGTCAATGCCGTGCTGTGGCACGACTACGTGCTGTACGCCATTCTGGGTGTCGGCGTTCTCCTGATGATCTGGACCAAATTCTCGCCGATTATTGCCCTGACACATGGCGTGGACGTTGTCCGGGGCAAGTACGACAAGAAGGACGACCCGGGCGCCATCAGTCACTTTCAGGCACTGTCGGCTGCACTGTCGGCCACGGTCGGGTTGGGAAACATCGGGGGCGTCGCCGTTGCGATATCGCTGGGCGGCCCGGGGGCAGTCTTCTGGATGTGGGTCGTCGGGTTCTTCGGAATGGCGATCAAGACGACCGAAGTCACCCAGTCCATGCTCTACCGGAACACGGACGATCCGGACAACCCGCACGGTGGCCCCATGTTCGTCGTCAGTCAGGGCCTCGCCCGGATGAATCCCGCACTGGCAACCCTGGGCCGGGGGGTCGCCTATGTGTTTTGCGTCACTCTGCTGATTTCAACGGTCACCGGTGGCAACATGTTCCAGGCCTGGAACGTGGGCACGGTGACGGAGCTGAACTTCGGCATTCCGGCGATGCTGACCGGCGTGATCCTGGCCATCGTCACGGGCATGGTGATCATCGGAGGCATCAAGAGGATCGGCGCCGTGGCCGGACAATTGGTTCCGTTCATGTGCGGGCTGTACCTGGTGGCCTCGCTGTACGTCCTCTTGCTGAATTTCGCCGAAATTCCCGGGCTCCTGCGACTTATTTTTGTTTCTGCATTCGGCCCCACCCAGGCGCAGGGTGCCTTCATCGGAGGGACGTTCGGCTACGCGTTTCTATGGGGAATGAAGCGGGCATTGTTCTCGAACGAGGCGGGACAGGGATCCTCTCCAATCGCCCACTCGGCCGCCCGTACCGACGAACCTGTCCGCGAGGGTATCGTTGCGGGACTGGAGCCGTTCATCGATACGCTCGTGGTGTGCACGCTGACGTCACTGGTCATCCTTTCAACCGGGGCATGGAACCGGGGGCCCGCCGGTGTCTTCGATACGCCCCCCGCAATCACCGAGGCCGCACCCGGCCAGTGGACTCTGGACAGCGGTCCTCTGCCGACCAATACCGAGACCGGTTGGATCGCCGGCCAGGACGTGTTCGTCCTGCTCGACGTCGGATCGGTCAACGATCAGACCGGAACCAGTTTGGCCCATTTGAATGGAACGGTGATCGAATCGAACGGCGTGTTCAGTGCCGATTGGACCACTTTCAGCGGATCCAGTGCCCCAACAGTCAACGATGGTGGAGTGTACTCCCAGTATATCGGCGCCAGCCTGACCAGCCATGCCTTCGATCGGGCGACCCCCGGACTCGGGCGTTGGCTCGTGACGCTGGCCGCATGGCTGTTCGCGATCTCGACGATGATTTCCTGGAGTTATTATGGAGAACAGGGAATCGTCTTCATGCTGGGGGCGAAGTGGGTCCGGACCTACAAGATCATCTATTGCCTTCTGATCGTGGTCGCCACGTCCGGACTTATCTCAACCATTCGGGAGCTGGACAACCTCACCACGATCGGCACCGGCGTCATGCTCTTCGCTAACATCCCGATCATCCTGATCTTCGGGCGTGAGGCCATGGAGAAGTACCACGAATACGTCGCCCGGCTCAGGGCGGGCGAAATCAAACGTACGTCGTAACACGCGACCCGATCGCCGTCGCGAAACTGCACACGATGTATGGAGAGGCTCCGCGGGGGGACGGTGGGGCCGACGCTAAGGATTGCTCCCAGCGTGGGGGGACCGTCCCGGCGTTTGCGCTCCCGTTAACTGCGCATCGCCAAGATGTGAGTGCTCTCTTAAAAGTAGGGCTCCGCGGGGGGACGGTGGGCCCGACGCCAAGGAATGCTCCCGACGCTTATTCTGACGCAATGTAAATAAGCGCGTCGTAGGTCACAAGGAGTTCGACGACCTCGTTCTGAACCTCTTCGTAGCGTTCCACATGCACGATGTCCCGATCCCGTCGCCAACTGCGCCACATGGTTCGAAGCTGAGAAAGAGATCCGCGAATCGTCGCTAGCCCGCATTTCTCATGAATGGTGCCCGAAACTGCATTTAGGAGAAGGAAAAGGTGTCGGAAGCTGGGTGGCGGGAGCAAAGATGCCGACTGAGCGGGGTAACTGGGCCTGGATGACTGGTGTTGAAGGGAATGGCGACGTGAAATCGGATTACAGAGACAGCTATCCTGAGCAAAGACGGGAAGGTTGGGATGTGTGAGAAGGAACGCTTAACAGCGCAGAGGGATTTTTTGAAGGTTCGCGTAAACCTGAGCGAATGCCGCGGCGTAAGGGTAGCCTCCAGCCATCCGAATCCAAACTCGACGTACAGTGAGATGGATCTGCGCTCCGATCTTGAGCAGCTTGAGGCGAATCGTGGTGCACTGCGCCCGCGCGAATTCGGTGCCCTGCAAGCCGAGCCGTCGCAAGGCCTGCATCAGCATGTACGCCACCGATGAAAGGTAGAGTCGGAGTTGATTGGCGCGCATGGTGGCCGTGCTGGTCCGATCGGCAAACAATCCGAGCTGTTGCTCTTTGATCCGGTTTTCCATGTCTCCTCGGGCACAGTAGATCCGTTCATAGACCTGCCTTGGAGTCGTTCGACCTTTCGGTAACGAGGTGACGATAAACAGGGGGTTGGCGCCCTTGGCCAGATGTTCGGCCTTACCAATGATGCGTCGCTCACGGGTCCAGCTGTCGAGGGTCTGATACTGAAACGTCTTGAAGACGCGCGCCGGCTTTCCCGTCCTGCCGAATCGCTTTTCTGCCGTCGCCATCGGAGTTTCAATCGCGCGCCGCAGCCGATTGTTCTTCGCCAGGCCGATCACGTAATCGACACGGTGTTGGGCCTCGCACCAGGTCAGGATCTCATCGCGGCAGAAACCCGAGTCAGCCCGAATCACGATCTGGACTCTGGGCCACTTCTGTCGAATCTGTCCCACGATCCGTTCCAGTTCCTCTACCGATCCGTCCGCACCATCGATGTCGGAGCGTCGTAGCCGGGAACACAACACGAACTCCCCACAGAAAATGTAAAGCGGCAGATAACAATGGTGCCTGTAATAGCCGTGAAAGAAGCGTCCCTCTTGATTCCCGTGTATCGGATCGTCCGTCGCATCCAGATCCAGAATGATCTGCCGCGGTGCCCGCCGATGGGCTTGGAGGAACACGTCCACCATCAACCTATCGATCGCCGCTTCGTCCCGGCCGATCTTCTTGGTCGGGTGGCTGGCCGCTTCCTCGGTCGACAGTTCCAGCCGGTTCAACGTGCTCTTGCCCGCCAGGGCCTTGCCGCGGTCTCGAACCTGTTTCCGGGTCCGGCCCTTCGGATCGGTCTGACCCACCATCACCGCCAGCACTGGATCCGATCGGAGTTGATCGTGGTCGTTCAAATCCTCATAGCCCAAACACAATCCGTAGACCCGTTGCGATACCAGTTGCTCAATCCCGTGTTCTACAAATCGCGGGTCCCGATGATCCCGGAAACATTCGGCAAACTGTTTCAGGATCCCGGTCCGTTTTTCCGTTTCTCGTAACAGTAAACCGCCCGCGTCCGTGCTGATGTCTCCTCCGTCGAATTGACCCCGTACTTCCCGTGAACCCAATGCGTGAAATTGAATCGTTTCTGTTTTACACTCTGTCATGACAAAGGCCGCCTCCGTCTTGGCTTGAAAGTTTCTCGACAAAACCTTCTATGCCAGACAGGGCGGCCTTTTTCGGTCCTTTCCCTTCCTACTCTGTTTCGATTTATCTCAGATCTCTTGAGAAATGCGGGCTAGCCCGCATATTTCACCAAAAGGACCAGAAAAGGCCGCTCTGTCTGGCATAAAGCGTTTGTCTAGAACGTTTCACAAGCCAAACAAAGGCGGCCCTTATGACGACAGAGTGTAACCAAGTCACGTTCGAATTTCACGGACTTCTTCAACGAAAAGTGAAAGCGCGATTCGATGGCGGAAAGATCACGTCCGATGCAGGAGTGCTGCTGCTGCGAGAGGTTGAGAAACGGACGGGTCTGATCGGAAGCCTGGCCGAGTGTTTCAGCGATCATCGGGACCCGAGGTTGATCGAACACACGGTGAAGGAGTTGTTGGCGCAACGCGTGTATGGACTCTGTTTGGGCTACGAAGACCTGAATGATCATGACCAGTTGCGAACCGACCCGATGCTAGCGGTGGCGGTGGAGAAAGCCGATCCTCTGGGTGAGAACCGGCGGCAGGCCGGAGACCGGGGAAAGGCGCTGGCGGGCAAGTGTACGCTGAACCGGTTCGAGCTGACCGGAGCAGAAGTGGATGCGCAGGAGCGATACAAGAAGATCGCCATGGACGGAAACAAGATCGACCACTGGATGGTCGATGCGTTTCTGGCAGCCCACGAATCGGCACCCGATGAGATTGTGCTGGACCTGGACGCCACCGACGACACGATTCATGGCCATCAGGAAGGACGGTTCTATCACGGCTACTACGGCAACTATTGCTATTTGCCCTTATACATCTTCGCTGGGGAGCATCTGTTGTGTGCCCGGTTGCGGCGCTCCAATATCGACGGCGCGGATGGATCGATCGATGAGTTGGAACGTATCGTCGGCCAGATCCGGCGGAGTTGGCCGGACGTGTCGATCATCATCCGGGCGGACTCGGGTTTTTGCCGGGACGAATTACTGAGTTGGTGCGAGGCCCACCAGGTCGGCTACGTGGTGGGGCTGGCCAAGAACAATCGGCTCAAACGAGAGATCGCCGAACAGATGACGCAGGCCGAAGCCGCCTTTAACGACACAGGAAAACCGGCACGCGTGTTTAAGGATTTTCGGTACCGCACTCGGGACAGCTGGAGTTGCGAGCGACGCGTCATCGGCAAGGCCGAGTTTCTGGAGAAAGGAGTCAATCCTCGATTCGTTGTGACCTCACTGTCGCCCGAACGCCTGGACGCCCGCGAACTCTATGAAGACTTTTACTGTGCGCGGGGCGACATGGAAAATCGCATCAAGGAACAGCAGTTGGATCTATTCGCCGACCGGACCAGTGCGGCCACGATGCGTGCCAATCAACTCCGGCTCTATCTCTCCTCGGCCGCCTACATGCTCCTGCACGCCTTGCGCCGTCTGGGACTCCGGAACACCGATCTGGCACGCGCTCAGTGCGGAACGATCCGCTTGAATCTCCTCAAGATCGGAGCTCAAGTCCGCCTGACCGTTCGTCACATCTGGGTCTCCATGTCCGAAGCCTATCCCTACGCCGACACCTTCGACCTCGTTGTTCGAAACCTGCAAGCGCTTCCTCTGCGTTGCTGACCGACACGGCCCCCACATTCGACTTGCTTCGATCGCCTCGGCCGAGGCCTGCCTCCGTGCGTCCCGTCACGCTATCCTGAGCCCAATCATGCGGCAACTCACCCTTTTCCACTCCCACAACTCACTCACTCCTACCCCATCCGCACCTTTGCCCTCCTGATTCCAATTCCTACTGCCCAATATCACCTGATTATCGGATTGGTGAGAAATGCGGGCTAGACCGATTGCCGTTGACATCGGTGCCCTGGGTTCAACCGAAGCGAGGAGATCCTCCTCGATGTCGATCCCTTCCAGCCACAAGGCCTCGATGAATCGTTCGGTGAGCTTTCGCATGTCGCGGAGAACTCTGTTTGCGATCTCCCGACGTTTTGCAACGAGCTCCGGAGCGTCATCGACGGTGAGGAGGTGCAGCATCCGCAGCCGATCATCCAGTTCGTCCAGACGTTCGCCTGCTTCCAGGTACTTCAAGCGCTGGATGGCCTGAGGGCTGTTGCGGCCACGCCGGCCCCTCCGACCTCGGCCACCTCGCCCCCTGCCGCGCTGCAGTTCGTCGAACCTCGCAGATCGCTCTGCCGGTGACATTTTGGTATCCAGAACACGGGGAGGAGGCGACTGGGCGGCCACAACTACGGGAGCACTGATGGCGCTCACGAGAAGCAGTACGTTGAACGGCCGGATTTGTCGAGAACAACTCATCGTTAGTGTATAGACCAGTCCAACAATTCTATCGTTTAATCCTCCCGGTTGCAAAACCCTCGAAAGCTGCTGCTACAATACCCGGGCTCCCAGGAGAAGCGACTCATGATCTTTCCAAGTCCCTATCCGCCGATAGGTATTCCCGAAATCTCACTTCCGGACTTGATTCTCAAGAAAACGGATGAATATGGGGACAAGCCGGCGCTGATCGAAGGTCTGACCGGGAGGACCTACAGTTTCAGGGAACTCGGGTCCGGCGTGAGACATGTGGCGGCGGGATTGGCCGAAAATGGATTCGGGAAAGGAGACGTTCTCGCGTTTGTATGTCCGAACTATCCTGAATACGGCATCATGTTCCTGGCAGCGGCCATGCTGGGCGGCATCAACACCACGATCAACCCCGCCTATACCTCCGAGGAAATTGCTTCCCAGATCGAAGACGCCGAGGCCCGATACCTGTTCACAACACCGGAACTGATCGCTAAGATTTCTCCGGAGGCGTTCAATAGAATGCGCCGGATCTTCGTTCTGGGCGAGTCGGAGGGAGCCGTTGGGTTTCGAGAACTGCTCGGAAGCAATGCCGGCCTGCCCACGATCCCGATCAATGCCCGTGAAGACGTTGTGGCGCTGCCCTATTCGAGCGGCACGACGGGTCTCTCAAAGGGCGTGATGTTGACGCACCATAACCTGGTCGCCAACCTGCTGCAGATCGATGCCGTCGGCTTGTTCGATTCCTCGGACACCATAATCGGTGTCCTCCCTTTCTTTCACATCTACGGCATGGTCGTCGTTCTCAGCTTCGGACTGTACAAAGGAGCCACCAACGTCACACTGCCGCGGTTCGAGATGGAAGGTTTTCTGAAGACAATGGAAAAACATGCGGTCACGTATGCCCATCTGGTCCCACCCCTGGTACTGGCTCTGGCGAAACATCCGGGTGTCGATCCGCGAGGACTGTCGAAGCTGAACGAGATCCTGTGTGGCGCCGCCCCTCTCGGCGCCGAAACCGCCCGGGCATTCGCCGATCGATTGAACTGCAAGGTCCGACAGGGTTACGGAATGACGGAAGCGAGCCCTGCGACGCACCTGGCCAGCAGCTCCAGCGACGCTCCCATGGATTCGGTCGGCCCGTGTGTACCCAACACCGAATGCAAATTGGTGGACCCGGCCGACGGTAGAGAGGTCGAACCCGGCGAAAGGGGGGAGATCTGGGTCCGCGGACCCCAGGTCATGAAGGGTTACCTGAACCAACCGGAGCAGACTGCCGCAATGATCGACATGGACGGCTGGATGAAGACCGGCGACATCGGTTACGCCGACGAGAACGGCAATTTCCACATCGTCGATCGCGTGAAGGAGTTGATCAAGTACAAGGGACTACAGGTCGCACCCGCTGAACTGGAAGCGCTCCTTCTGTCCCACCCCGCTATCGCCGACGCCGCCGTCATCCCAAGCCCCGACGAGGATGCGGGAGAGGTACCCAAAGCGTACCTGGTAAAACGCAGCGACATTGATGCGTCCGAAATCATGGCCTGGGTTGCCGACCGCGTCTCCTCGCACAAGAAGATCCGCCAGATCGAATTCATCGACCAGATCCCCAAGTCCCCATCCGGCAAGATCCTCCGACGGGTCCTGGTTGCTAAACACCGAAAGGACAATTAGTTAGACCGACAAGTACGGCGAACGAAACTTTCTTGTGTCAACGCAAAGTCGCAAAAACGCAAAGAAAAAATGCCTCCTCCGCAGAATTTGTGGGCAGTCCAAAGGCCTGTGCGCACATAAGTAATTGAAACAAAGTACCTTATTCTTTTGTTCGACGGCGAATATTCCAGTACCCACTTCGGTCGGACGCCTACACCCGGTGCCCGGAGCCCCCGCCGGAGGCCCCGTTCCCCATCGCCCACACCAGCCGACACCGCGGAGCGCAGCCGAGGGTCAAGGCCGGCGCAGCCGCCGAGCTTGCGAGGGAAGCCTTGAGGCTTGGCGAGCACCGTGGTCTCCTCAAGCGGCGATGGAAGACGGTTTTACCCACAAATTCTGCGGAAGACCCAAAAAAATATTTATTTCCTTTTGCGCCCTTTGCGACGTTGCGTCTTTGCGTTGAAAAACATCGTTTCGGATTTGTGTGCTGGGAACTGATCACAGACAACTTCACATGTTACACTCCCGCACGATGAGGAGCCGTTCCCAAGTGTCCAACCGTGCCTGATGGAGCCCAAAAACATGCCTGAATCCTTCAAACATCTCGATACGAAGTCTGTCCGGGCCGGAGAGCCGACCCCCCGCATTGGCGGGGCGATCGTCATGCCGATATTCCAGACAGCGATGTTCGAGCGTGGGGACGAGACCGGCTACGATGCCATCCCTTATATCCGGCTGAACAACACGCCAAACCAGGTTGCGGTCGCGGCGAAGCTTTCGGCTCTGGAGAACGCGGAGGCGGCGCTGGTCACCGCCACCGGTATGGCTGCAATTTCAACCGCGTTGCTCACGTTTCTATCCGCTGGTGATCACGTTCTGGTTCAGGACTGCCTGTACGGAGGAACCCACTATCTGGTCACCGAAGACTTCGCGGATTTCGGAATCGAATTCGACTTCATAGATGGGGCGGATCCGGATTCGTGGGCGGAGAAGCTGCGCGAGAACACGAAGGTCATGTATCTGGAGACGATGTCCAACCCCGTGCTGCGCGTTCCCGATGTCAAAGCCGCCGCCCGGTTCGCAAAGTCGAACGGACTGGTTTCCATGATCGACAACACGTTTGCCAGCCCCATCAATTTCCGCCCTTGTGAGGTTGGGATCGATCTGTCTCTCCATAGCGCGACCAAGTATCTCAACGGTCACTCCGACATCGTGGCGGGCGCCTGTATCGGCAAAGCCGACTTGATCGAAAAGATCACCCACCGGCTCAACCACCTGGGCGGGTCGCTCGATCCCCACGCCGCCTTTCTGCTACACCGCGGCCTGAAGACTCTGGCTTTGCGGGTGGACCGTCAGAACAGCAACGCGCTCTTTCTGGCACGCAGTCTGGAAGGAAACCCGGCGGTAGCCAGCGTGAAATATCCCGGACTGGAGAGTCATCCCCGTTACGATCTCGCCCGCGACCTGTTTGACGGTTTCGGCGGGATGATAAGCTTCGAGCTCGAAGGTGGAGCCGAAGCAGCCGAGCGTTTCATGGAGCGGGCGGAGCTGCCGATCAACACGGTAAGCCTTGGCGGCATCGAAACCCTTGTGACGCGACCCGCTATCACGACTCACTCCGCAATGGCCGCGGAGGATCGCGACCGCCTTGGAATCTCCGAGGGCCTGTTGCGCGTGTCGACGGGGATCGAATCGATTGAGGAATTGATCGAAGACTTCGGGCAGGCGCTCAATTGATGACAGGGGTCACGGGCACCTGTTCAAGGAGCCTGCGGTCACGCGTTCCAACCGCCGCAACCAACGCAACCGGCATGTTCGATGTAATACGCAGATGACCCGACGTGAGGCCTTCGGGCACCACCGCGACGTGGCTGCGGCGAGGCGAAAGCGAAATCTGGGTGGTCTCGACGAGAGTTCCGTCGTTACCGAAGACCTCGATCGTCACGTCGGTCTGGACCGCTAACTGCTCGTTCAGGTTTGCGATCGCGTAGCCGGAGTAGAAATCGGTACCGCCCAGAGCGAATGGAACGATCCAATTCCGGGCCGGGGAACGGAACGGGTAGGACATCGCCGACGCGAAGAAGGTCCCCTGGCCGATGCTGTAGATGTCGACGTTTCCCACAAGACGAGCGGGATTGCTGTCGGGTTCTTTTATCCGGATATAGCCGGTCAAGAGAGGGCCGGGGAACGTTTGGACCGTGACGACGCCGAACAGTTCCTGAACTCCCGAGCGGAGTCCCTGTCCCGGGACCAATGTCACGTTCGCCGTTTCGCCAATAGTGCCTCCGTTTCCGTCTTCGCCAACGATCTCCAGACTGACGGCCTGGTCGGTCGAATTCACAAGGTTCAGTACGGCCCGGTATCCCCCTCCAAAAACAAAATATGGAGCCAGCGTGGTGGTCGAGGCTTCCACTGCGGTCGTGGCGAGCGCCACTTGGGTGGTGCGGAACAAGGGGGTTTCCACTCGCCCCCAGGCGGCAATTCCCCCGGTCGACGTCAGACGCAGATAACCCTGGAACGATCTTCCTCCCACACCGTTATCCGGCATGAAGTCTCTGAAGACATCCGACACGCCGAAGACCTGGCTCGTCCCCGCAACCAACGTCATCGTGGCGGAACCGGCGACGACGGCGTCTAAGCCCACCAGTTCCACCGTCACCGTAGCGGGGAAGAAAGACCCGGGGAAGACGATCGCAACGAGCGTGTCGGTCGCACCCAGTTCCTTGAAGCCCGTGTCCACCTGGATGTTCGGAAGAATGAGCGAGGTGGACAGTGAGGTCGCCGGTGGCGCGCTTCCCAGGAAACTACCGTTACCCGAAGCCGCGAAGACTTCCGTACCCGACTGGTTCGAATCCACCCGGATCCATCCCGAGCTTGGCGCCGAATCGATACCGAGGATCTCCTGGATGAGAAGCGCCTGTTGGGATCCGGCCTTCAAGGTCACCGAACCGGATTGGGAACCCGAACCTTCGCTTCGGGTAACCGTAACCGTCACATCAGCGACCTCGGCGGCCGTATTGAGGAGCGACAGGCCGACGTATTCGTTGTCCGGGGCATCGAAGATCGGTAAGAAGCTCTGCAACAACAATGTCAGGAAGAGAACGGGCATCGGAGTTTCCACCTCATTAAAAAACGACGTCTTGGGCCAGAAATATAGACGATCGTAACTCTTACTGGTTAGCGGTCGCAGTTGCCAACAACCCGATTCACATGTTCCAATCGCCGACGAAATATGAACTTACCAATGTCAGGAGGTTTCATTCATGCCCACGATTCCGATCCCCCCGCTCGAAGACAACTCAGCCGCACAACACGCGTATTTCGACGCGATCAAGAAGCGGATGAATATTGCCGATGTACCTCTGATCAGCCGCGCCATGGTGTACAAACTCGACACCGCGATCAACCATTCCAAGGGCATGGGCGTCCTGATGGGGAGCAACGGTGTGCTCCCGGGCTGGTTCAAGGAAGTTTTGGCTGTCGCCACGTCAGCCGTCTATGCGTGCGATTACTGAGTGGTCACGCATACTGCTGCCGGGGTGCAGCAGAACAAGAAAGGAAAGAATCCGGCCATGTGGGTCGAAGCAAACTTTGTCGTGATGGCCATGCACGGCTTGGTCCGCCTGGCGGATGGTTTGCGCCTTCCCCTGGAATTTGAACAAGGCTCGTCGCGACGACCACTCATCGGAATTCCGGAGGAAACGCCTAACACAGAGGATTTACTCGGAGAGATCGCCGGTTTCTTCGAGATGGAGCGTGCGCCGGGTGTCTTTAGAGCGCTTGTCCGGCGACCGGTGTATCTGAAAATGACCTGGAGGTGGATCCGGAACATCCTGGAACCGGACCTCCTGGCGAGAGAGCAAAAAACCCTGATCGCACTGGCAGTTTCGGCAGCGGCGGGTTCGGACTATGGTACGGATTTCTTCGGCCGTGAAGCGCGACGACTGGGCTCGGACGAGGAAACGATCTGGGAAGTTCTCTGTGTCGTCCAACGCTTCGCGGGACTGACCAAGTTCGCCAGCGGGCTGGACTTGAGGCCGGACTTCTTTCCTAAGTGGGACGAAGAATAGGATTCAACACGAAGGAAAGCTGGATGTTGCGGATTCAGGCTTCCCAGCGTTTCAGGCGGGGAATGACCTGGTCGGCAATCGACTCGGCCTGGTCGGCGGGCATGAACATTTCTGTGGTCATGATACGAATGACCTTCAGCCTCATTTCGTTCATCGTGATACTGGGCTCGGTGAACGCTCCCTTCTTAAAGCACTGGTGGCAATAGTCTTCGCTCTTCTGCCCGTCCGAACAGGTGCCCCGGTCGGCGGGCTCAGCCAGGGGCATCCCGCAACTCTGACAAACCGGACCACTTAACCGATCAGACACCATCGCCTCGCCATCTCTCGTTCGAACACGCGTTCCCTGTATTTAGTTTGATCTAAAGACAAGAAAGGCGCAAAGAGAAAGTAACTCCTTGCGCCTCTTGAGCCTTCAGCTGAATCAACTTCTACGGTGCCTGGGCGATTCCCTCCTTCTCGCCGTCAGGACTGTACCCGCCGGTCGGGGAGGGCCAGGGAGCCGTCCCTACAAGTGCAGCGTTATTGCGAAGATCGGTCCGGATGGTTTCAACGTCGGTGCCGGAAACCAGCGGGCGATAGTTTTGAATCATGCGCGCAACGATCCCGGACACGTGGGGCGCAGCCATGCTCGTTCCGAACAGTCGGGTCGTCCCTCCACCCAGCTGGGTAGAGAGGATCCCGACAGCCTTCGCCCGACAGTTCCGGCCAACGTCCTCGTGGCTTTCCCCGGGGGCAGATATCGTTACTCCGACGCCGGTACTCGTATCGAACGCGCCATCCGTAGTGAACCACGACGCTGTATCGGCGGTGATTGTCCCAGAGAAAGAACGACACCTGTTCGATCCATCTTTGGCGGTCGTGCTGGCGACCGCAAGGACATCCGAATACCCCGCCGGCACGTGGTCTTCGACCTCCAGGCCGGGATCGTTTCCGGCTGAAGTCACGACAACAATGCCCGCATCGTAGAGAGCCTGATAGGCGAGTTGGAGCGCCGGATCTTCATTGGCCTGGACTGTCCGTCCCAGACTGACGTTGACCACCTGAATCGCGGGACTGACCAGGCTGTAGTTTTGGGCGATCCAGTCCAATCCAGCCAGAACATCAGAATCAAACCCATTTCCGGTTGAGTCCAGAACCTTCACGCAATACAACTTTGCTGCCGGGGCAACTCCGACCACGTCCGACGTATTTTTGAGCGCCGCGACGATTCCGGAAACGTGAGTGCCGTGGCCGTTGTCATCCTGGCAGGAGCCTCCCTGCGAAGAGAACGCTGTCAACGCAGTAGTATCAGCATCGTCCGGAGCCGGATCCAGATCCGAATGCGCAAAGTCGATGCCGGAATCCATAATGGCGACGCCTACCGTAGCGCCGTCGGAAGAGCCGGCGACAGCCTCTCCAACCCGTTCGACGCCAGCGGGGACGACCTCTTCGTCCTTGCCGCCGCCACCGTTGCCGTTACCACCGCCCGGGTTATCGGGTTTCTTGTTCGCTTGCTGGAATGCAAACACCGGTCGGTCCGGTACAATGCTCAAGACCGACGGGTCGTTTTGGAGTCTTCCCAGAGCGTTATCATTCGGAACCGTGACAGCGGCCGCATTAACGATCGTGTAATTGAAACGAAGGGATGCACCTGCCCTGCCAACCGATGCAGCCCGAACGGCCGGGATCGTTCCGTCACGGAAAGTCACGATAAAATTCTGCGGTCCTTGCGCCAGTGAAACGCCCATCGGTCCTTCGAGGAGCAAGAAAACGACCAGTGCGGTCGCGTAAACGACCACACGTTTATCGAAGCACTTCCGGACGGACATCATGCATTGCCTCCAGGTGTAACTATGAAATTCTATAAGATATTATCCTAAGGACACTGCCTGTCAACATTTTGCTCCAACTAAGATTTCAATGAATACGATTCGCATACAAACAGCGTTAAAACCCTATATTTAAGCAGTTTGAAATGCCAGGGCTCCAAGAAATCGACAGAAACACCGATGACAAGTTTCTGACTTGGTATACAGCCCTGGAGAAGCGGCACCTGGCCGATCTGACCTTCCAGGAGGTCCGCCGTGCAGTCCAGGCACTCTCCTCTGCGTATATCGAACGCCGGAAGGCTGGCGGCGTCCGAACCGCGCTCAAAAGCGCTGGCAAACGCGCCGCCTTCGCCCTGTTCTACGGTCCGCTCCACTTTCTGCTTGTCCGGGAGGTGGTTCGACAGACCGGAGCGGCAGACTTCGATCTAAAAGAACTTGTCGACCTGGGATGCGGAACGGGTGCTTCCGGGGCGGCCTGGGCACTGGCGCTTTCGAACCTGCCACGAGTGACCGGAATCGAGCAGAATTCCTGGGCAGTGTCGGAAGCTCGCTGGACCTACAAGACCCTGGGACTGGAAGCAACTCTGCGAAATGTCGACATCGATCGGGTTTCACTGCCGGGGCGAGGAATGGGGATCCTGTCGGCGTTTACAGCGAATGAACTCGAGGAGCCTTCCCGCCGAAAATTGCTCGAGGCGCTTCTGGGTGCCGCCGACCGGGGCGCAGCCGTGCTTGTCGTCGAACCGATAGCCCGCAAACTGACGCCATGGTGGGATCATTGGGCCAGCGCTTTCCTGACCAGAGGCGGTGTCGGGAAAGACTGTCGGTTCGAAGCGCGACTACCCGATTCTCTCCGGCTCATGGACCGCGCCGCCGGCCTGGATCACAAGGAACTGACGGGGCGTGTCCTCTGGGTTCCGGGACGACATTAAGACTGTGCCGCCTTCGATTGATCTTTCCGGCCGCTTGACGTACCCTTCACAGTCGAAACACAAAGACAGGGGGTGAACTATGAAAACCAGGTGGATTTTCGCCCTGGTAATTGGGACGATGCTGCTCTCCGCTTGTGCCTCCGAGCCCGAGACCGGGGGGCCGGCAGCTCTCGCTCTGCTGGACGAGGTTGCGGATTCGATGGGAGGCTGGGACGTCCTCGGTTCGATCGAACGCCAGGAAACAGTGACCCAGGGCAATGACTGGGACGCGATGCAGGCGTTCGAACCTGGTGGCGATCGCCAGATCAACGGTTTCGGCAGAACGATCCAGATCGATTTCAGCGGACCTTCCATTCGGCTGGCCTTCGACGGCGAACGAATATATCCAAACACCGCACCGGTGCGGTTTGTTGAGGTCCTCAATGGCGATGGCGGGATGCTGCAGCGGACCAATGCCGACGGCGAAACGATCTCGACCAGAATGCATCCGAGCCGATACGCCGCCCGCATGCGGGATTTCAACCGACTCCCTTCAAGGGTCATATCCGTTGCCCGGGACTCCCAGGGGTTGACGCGGTTGGAGGATCTGATTGTTGACGGAAAGACGATCCACATACTTCAGTATCAGGACGGTGGAAACGCCGTCGAGATGCAGGTCGACCAGTTCACCAAGCTACCGATCCGCGTAACCTATACCGAAGACGATCCGATATACGGGGACACGCTGAACGAATTGGTTTACCTGGACTGGAGAGATTCTCAGGTGGGTGCCACTGACACCGGCCAACCCATCAACGTCCGCCTGCCGTTCGGACAGGTGTTGTTCCTGAACGGAGTTCGATACCGCGAGGAAGAAGCCCGAAACATTATCAATAACGGTTTGTTTGACGAGGGAACATTCGACATCGCCGAGGAAGTCCGGGATGAGCCCGAAAACGGCGAGCGAGTGGTGTCTCAATGGGTTCTTCGTCGCGCCACGATGGGCGTCGGTTACCAGGGCTATGCCCAGGACCAGACCGTGGAGTTCGACGAAGTGGCTCCCGGGGTGCTCCACGCACGGGGCAGCAGCCACAACAGCATGGTCGTCGAAATGGAAGATCATGTGATCGTTGTTGAAGCTCCACTGTTTGAAGAACGCTCGGTGGCGGTGATTGCGGCCATAGAAGAACGCTTCCCCGATAAGCCCATCCGCCACGCGATCGTCACCCACTTCCACATTGACCACAGTGGCGGGGTCCGGGCATATGCCGCCGCCGGAGCAACGATCGTCGGTCACGAAAGCATCGTTCCATTCCTCGAGACGATGCTCGCGAGGCCAAAAACCGTCCGGCCCGATTCGCTTGCCCAGGCCAGCGGCGTCACGCCAGCGGTTGAAGCAGTCGGCAGCGAACCGCTCGAACTCACCGACGGAACACGGACAGTACAGATCGTCCACGTCGAAAACGAACACGCCGAGAGCATGGTGATCGCTTACCTGCCGAACGAAAAGATCGCATTCGTCAGCGATCTCTACTCGCCAGGCGGGCCGGTGCAGCCGGAGAATGAGAACGCGCTGGCGTTCTACCGCGGCGTCATGGCGGCGAACCTGGATGTCGAGCAGGTTGTCGGGGGGCACGGTGGTGTCGGACCGTTTGGGGACCTGGCCAGGGTGATGGCTGACGTGGAGAATTAGGATCGGAGATTCACCACGAAGGCGCGAAGTATGCAGAGGGACACGGAGAACAAGTTGTATGTTCGTGTCCCTTTCTTTTTTGGCTGCCCGCTGCTCGCTACTGGCTACCAGCTGGGATCGCCTCGCCGTCCAGAACGACTCGGGCCACATACGATGCAGGAATGAAAGATGAACGAAGTTCAGCAACCCAACTCGCCAACAATTCTGGATGCGATTGGAAAGACACCGATAGTCCAGTTGCGAAAAATTGTACCCAGGGGCAGTGCCGACATTCTCGTCAAGCTGGAGCACTTCAATCCAACAGGCTCATACAAAGACCGGATGGCTCTGGCCATGATCGAAGAGGCTGAAAAAAGGGGAGACCTCCGGCCGGGAATGACAGTTGTGGAGTACACCGGTGGAAGTACAGGTTCCGCTCTTGCCTTTGTGTGTGCCGTCAAGGGATATCGCTTCAGTGTCGTTTCGTCGGATGCCTTCGGCAGAGAAAAGCTTCAGACGATGAAGGCGTTTGGAGCGGAACTTTTCATTGTGCCCAGTGAAGGCGGTAAAACGACCCCGGATTTGATACCGAAGATGATGGAGAAAGCCAGATCGCTGGCCGAGTCCGAGGACTGTTACTTCACGAACCAAATCTACAATGCAGATATTATTGTGGGCTACAGCCAGATCGGTAAGGAGTTGCTACAACAAGTGGACCGGCCAATCGACGCCTTTTGCGGGGGCGTTGGGACTGCTGGGATGCTCATGGGCGTTTCCCAGGAGCTGAGAAGCGTCTATCCGGGGGTGAAGATTGTTGCTCTAGAACCAGCTACCACTGCGGTCATCTCAGGTGGCAGTGCCGGTTCACACGATGTTGAAGGGATCGGCATTGGTTTTCACCCCCCGCTCCTGGATACGGAAGGGTACGACGAAGCCCGTGGAATTGACGAGAAAGAGGCAAGGCGAACGGTGCAGCTGCTTGCGAAGGAGGAAGGTATCTTTGCGGGAACGTCGAGTGGATTGAACGTCGTTGGGGCTCTCGAGCTAGCGGCAGAACTTGGTGAAGGCAAGACGGTAGTTACCGTCGCAGTGGATACCGGGTTGAAGTATCTTGCAGGCGATCTGTACCCGGTGTGATGACGCGGGTGACGTTTTCCTAACCTAGGAACCTGATCGGATGTCCCCGTAGAAGCTGCGGTAGCCGAACAGACGTGCGGTGGGTGCAATCATGCCGAAGAGCACCCGTTGCAGCCCGATCGGAGGCCCGGCCAGCCACGAATCGTAGCGTGGGCTGAACAGGGACATTTGGAAGACGGCCCTGGGCGGCAGCGAATTTTCCGGATCGGCATCGAAGAAGGCGTAGGCCTGGATGAGAAACAGGCCGAACTCTGCCGGCACGAATCCCTTGTCCCCCTCTACAACCACCGCCTGGCCCGTCGTGTTAAACGGCTTATGCCGGGTTCCGGGCGACGTCGCCCGGGCCGAGTTCCCGGACTTCCCCGTTGTAGAGAACGCTCAGCGTCCCCTGGGTCACCTGGAAGAACTCGGTGAAACCGGTATGCACATGCTCGGGGGGACCCGGAGCGTTCGGTTCCAGGACGAGTCGCGTCCAGATCCGTCCGTCCGCGATCCGAGTGATGACCTGACGGAAGCCTTCCTGCTCGCTGTCGAGCCGTGTGCCCACGGCCAGATATCCTTCGGGGGGCGGCACTCGCTCCGGCAGGACGAGGTTGTGAACGATCAGACCCAGAAGGAAATAGACGCCGACTGCGACCGAGATAATCAGGAGGGTGCGGCGAGCGCGTCCCGTTTTCCTGGCGAGAGCGGGTTCGTCGGGCATGGTCGAGTAGTTTAACAAGGCATTGAGGGCTACTCCAGCAGCCCGTGGTGAAAGTCTGTAGGGTCGCGCGCAGAGGTTGAGGAGCGGAACGATGCTTTGTCCTCGTGACCGACGAATGACACAGCCTGTGGCCCGAAGACCCCTGCGCCCTTCGGGTTACGACGGCATGGGGCCAGCTGCGGCGTTGCCACTCGCTCCGGACATTGCCCGATGGGGAGCATCGACGTCGTCCACGGGCTGCTAGCCGTCCGGCTCCTTTCCCTGATAGCATGTACGAGGTTCTTAGACGTCTCCATGGAGGAATCAATGTACTCACGCATCGGCGCATCGCTATCGATATTGGCTCTCGTTCTTGTTCTGGTTCTGGGCTTGCGGGCACAAAGCACATCGAGAACGCTCGCCGTCGTCAATGGCGTCGAAGTGACTGAGGCCGACGTACGCGACATCGCCGAAACCGAACTCAAGGCGCTGGAAACGAAGCGACTTCAATTCGAGGCCAGCACGAAAAGCGAGGAACACGGCATCCTGGAGGCGGCCCTGGACGGGCTGATCGCCGATAGGCTTCTGACGGCGGAGGCGGAAAAACGCGGTGTGTCCGTTGACGAATTGATCTCGGGCGCAGTCGCTACAACGAAAGTTCCACCGACCGAGCAGGAAGTGACCGACATCTATAACGCCAACCGGAGTCGTCTGGCGGGCGTGTCCCTGGAAGCTGGCATGCAGCAGGTCCGGGACTTCCTGGATCAGGGCAGCTTCGACACGGCGCTGGAGGTTTATGTCGAGGGCCTGAAAGAAAGCTACGGCGTCCGGTCGGAGCTGGAGCCTTTCCGGGTCGACCTGGAGATCGAAGGACATCCCTCTATGGGGATGGACGATGCCCCGATTACGATCGTTGAATTTTCCGATTTCGAATGCCCGTTCTGCCGGCGCGCGCTGCCTGCACTCGAGCAAATCGACGAAACATATGGCGACAAGATCCGTGTGGTCTTCCGCCAGTTCCCTCTCAACAACATCCACCCGCGTGCTCAAAAGGCTGCCGAAGCTTCGCTTTGCGCCCATGAGCAGGGCGCGTTCTGGACGATGCACGACCTTCTGTTTGCGGAACCGGTTGAACTGGAAGTCGCCAGCTTGAAGGCGAAGGCCGCCGGCCTGGGCCTGGATACGGAAGCCTTCAACTCATGCCTGGATACGGGAAAGAATGCCGATGAGGTCGGCCGGGATATCCAGGCGGGTGTCGTTGTCGGTGTGACCGGCACTCCTGCAATCTTCATCAACGGCCGCATCGTAACGGGAGCTCAACCGTTCGAAACGTACGCGGAAATCATTGATGAGGAGTTGGCGCGTGGGGGGAATTAGCGGGCAGCTTTCGGACTGGAGCTGCTTGCTACCGGCTACCCGCTACCGGCTAAAATCTCACCTTCCTTCTATATTCTTCGAACTCGTTGCCGTATGCGTCGCTCAGGATACGGTCCTCGCTTCGAATCCGGACGAACATACCAATCAGAAAGACAACCGCGGCGGCCAGGATAGCCGGGGGCCGGGCAACAGCCAGGCCCGTCGCCAGGACAAGGCCAAAGAATCCCAGCGAAAGCGGATGACGGACGAAACGAAACGGACCCGTGGTCACTAACGTGTGTCCATCGACCAGGCCTGCTCCGAACGACCAGTTGCTCCCCAGTTCACTCTTAGCCATCTGTGAGAGCCTCACTGAAGCCATCGCAACGACCGAGGAAACAGCGGCGATCGTCGTTTCGATGAGGGGGTTGGAGGAAAGTGGAGAGAGCCAGGGGCGATGGAATCCAACCAACACGAGAAGGGCGAGGACTTGAAGCGCAAATCCAGTAAGGGTTCGGTCGTCGGACCCGGATTTGGGGGCGGCGGAGGGCGAATCCCCGAAGAAAAGGGGGAGATAGAACAGCCATGACAGGCCAACGAGGACGAGGGAGAACCCACCCGGACCCGACATGTCAGCCCCCAGGCCCGGGCTCGACCTCAGTGATCAGACTAACCAGCCTCAGGAGCATCAACGGCAGCACGATGGCGCCCACGGCGCAAAGCCCTGCGGCGACAAACCCAACACGGGCAAACATGCGGGCTTGGACACCGCTCACTATTCGAACGTCCCGGACAAGAGCCATGCCGGGTGGCGGAAACCGTTCGGCCTTAAAAATGCGGGAAGAAAGCAGCCAGATCCACACGGCAATGGCCATCGTGAGGATCGCAGTCATTGCGGCAAAGACGCGGATTGTAGAGACCATCTGGGAAACTGCTTCGACCGGGTCGTCGTCGACATTTTCCTCGACTCCCGTGAAGGCGCTTTCGAAAGCCCACATGACGACGACACCGACTGCGGCAACAATCAACACCAGAAACAGAGCTTTTTTTTGTGCAGCAGGATCCGCCCGCTGAATTTCGTCTTCGTTGGCTTCTTTCATTACCTGCGCCTCATTCCCCGCGATACTCGGAAATGGACATGAGGTTGATCTGGATGCTCATGCCAGCTCAAGTCTCCGACGAATCCGCCCATTTCTTGACTTCCGGGGGATCGAATCTCTCGAATCTGTCGAGAAGAGCCGCAGCACTTTCTTCGACGATCACGAGGTCCCGGTTCTCCTGCTTGACGAACTCCGCCTCGACAGTCTGATCGAGAAACTGCAGTAGGGTGTCGTAGTAGCCGGCCACGTTCAGAAGACCACAGGGTTTACTGTGAATCCCGAGCTGGGCCCACGTCAATATTTCCAGAAACTCCTCAAGGGTACCAAACCCGCCGGGCAGGACGACGAAGCCGTCCGACAACTCCTCCATCTGCGCTTTGCGGTCGTGCATAGAGGCGACCACGCGCAACTCGGTCAGACGATGGTGAGCGACGTCGCGGTCCACCAGCGCGCGGGGTATGACCCCGACGACGTTCCCTCCCAGTTCGAGGACCGCATCGGCAACAACCCCCATCAAGCCGATGTCGCCTCCCCCGTAGACGAGTCCCAGATGTCTCGGAACCAGAGCCTTGCCCAGATCACGCGCCGCGCTCGCGTATTCTGGACGACCGCCGGGACTCGACCCGGCAAAGACGCAGATCCTCTTCATCACGTTCGCCTACTCCTCTTTCGGACCATTCCCACTACGGTTCTTCTCATGACGCCCTCGCGAAAGCATATCCGAGCCAGACCGCCAGCAGACCGATCGCGATATGCAGGCCCACTTTTGGGGGCGGCCCTGAAATGTTCGGCATCCCGGAGCAGTTCGATAGTCTCGTAGCCGAAAGTTGAGAATGTGGTGAAGCCGCCCAGCACTCCAAGAAACAGGAACAGGCGGAGCTCCGGACTAATCACCTGCCGCGACTCGGCCAGACCACCCAGGATCCCGATGACAAGACACCCGCTGACATTGACCGCCAGTGTGCCGTACGGGAAAGTAGCAAACGGGAGCAACCGATGGACGAAGCCGCTGACACCGAACCGGAACAGCGATCCGATGAAGCCACCAATGCCAACGTAGAACGACTGCCACAACCACTGGGTGTTCACAATGGTCTCACCTCACGCCGCCACATTCTGGAAGTCAAGAGCGCGGCCCGCTCGCTAGTCAACCGACGATGGCACAGGTGTGGGACGCATCAGGTTCTTCAGGACGTCATAGTCCCAGCAGAGAAGGTAGATGCTGGCCAGCAGCATGGGACCGGTGATGAAGGGGGTTCCCGTGAAGTTGAGCGAGACGGTGATGAGGAATATGTTCAGGATAATCGGAAAGTACAAGACCGCTCCGAGCGTAGCGGTTCGGGGAATCAGAAGCAAAATCGCGGCGGTGAGTTGGGCGAAGCCGATGAACTGCCAATAGATACCAGTTTGATAGATTGCCTCGAAGAAAAATCCGATCGGGTTGTCCAGATCGAGCAGCGTAAAACGGTTACCTAGAAGTTTGGTCAGGCCTGAAGGCACAAAACCGATCGCGAGCAAAACGCGGGTCATGACTGTAAACCAGCCCAGCCAGTAGTTGTCTCGGGCCCGTCGGTGGAGTTGATCCAGATAAGCGGCCATTGTTAATGAAACGGACTGAAGGGTGAGTTATTAACGGCACTCAATCTCGGTCCAGATCATAGGCGATTTCGAGCCATCGGCGGACCTCACTGTCGATGTCGTCAACGGACGTGATGGGAATTCGGTGCGTGATCCGGTCGCCCTTTTCGAGCCCCCCGGTGGGGACCAGCCGTTTCGCCGGCTTCCTCTTGGACTTCTTCAAAGCCAATCCCAGGTCGATTCGGGTGCGGGTCGACGGCTTGATCTCGGCGAACACGCGCTGGCGATAGAGAGGGACGATCGTCTTGCACGGGCAGACTTTCACATCACTGCCGAGCGACCGGCCCAGTTCGATGAGCGCATCGTGGATCGGGCGCAGGGTGGCTTTCGGACCGGAGTACATCGCTTCGACGTATTCGACCGCCGTCTTCAGGTAGACACCGGCATCGTTGCCTTCCGCGCCCTTCCCAGCCGAGCGCCCCGCGAGAATGTTCGCGGTCGTCCCGCCCAGGCCATGCTCCTTCTTGAGCCAGTCGCGCCGCGCTTTTTCGCCATCGGGTCCGGACTTTCGCAGCAATCGAACCCACTGCTCCACGGACTTGCCGGTCTTGTCGGGCAGGTTCTCGATTATGGACTGTTGGTAGGCCACCGCAGGGTGGACGCTGTAGAGTGACTTCGTTTTAGCCATCGTCGATTTACCAGGCGTTAATCCATGTGGATCGGTAGGCGATCAACGTTTTACGGAACCTCGATCTTCCGGATACTGGTACTATCGGCGACAGTCACCGCTCCGGTTGCAATCACGATCTTCCGGATCGCGTTGTTGGAATAGTCGGCCACATACAGACTCTCCCCATCTCCCCACACTAGCAGCCCGTGGTGGAAGTCTGTAGGGTCGCGCGCAGGGGTATTCGGGTCTCAGGCGCGAAATGAGGAGCGGAACGATGCTTTGTCATCGTGACCGACGAATGACAAAGCCTGTGGCCCGAAGACCCCTGCGCCCTTCGGGTTACGACGGCATGGGGCCAGCTGCGGCGTTGCCACTCCTAGATCGATGAAGAGCATCGACGTCGTCGTGGCGCCTTGCATCTAGCCCCATGGCGCTCGTAACGCGACCCTACAGACTTCCACCACGGGCTGCTCGGGAACAGTGTTGTCGGCCCGACGACTTCAACACTACTCATTCACGGTCCCGAGCACCGTTTGCGCGATCCGGCCCTCGAGAACCTGTGGACTGGCGGAGCCCGTGTTCGTCAACACCACGATTCTCAGATCATCGTCCGGATAGTAGGACAGATGCGTCCTGAAGCCATTGATGCCACCACCGTGTGAAATCTTGCGATGCCCGCCCATCTCCCCAACAGCAAGGCCATAACCGTACGCCAGCCTCTCGCCGTCGTTGAGGCTACCTGGCGTAATCATCCTCTCGTAGCTGCTCTCGCCCACGACCCTGTTGTTGAGGAGCGCAGACTGCCAGGTGAACAGGTCCGTCACGCTGGATCCAAGCGCGCCGGCCGAAAACGGAAGGCGCATGCTTATGGGGTCGTCGTTGACCACCCTTCCATCACGGTATTCATAGCCCTCGGCACGGTTTGGAACGATTGGTGAATTATCGAGATAGTGAGACTCGAGCATCCCAAGCGGTTCCCAGATGTGACCCGCCAGGAAGTCTTCATACGATTCGCCCGAAACTTTCTCGATGATTGTTCCAAGCAAAAAATAGGCGGAGTTGTTGTACTTGTACTCATCCCCGGGAGCAAACTCGAACGGCACTGCTGAGAATATGTCGGTCAGTTCCTCCTGCGACAGGTCCAGACGTATCCTTTCCCTGTATTCCGGCATCGCGGTGAAAGCCTTAATGCCGGACGTGTGGTTGAGGAGGCGATCGATCGTCACCTTGTGACCGTTAGTCGGGTAATCGGGAAGGAACTTTGTCAGGTCGTCATCCAGGCTCAGCTTTCCTGCCTCGACGAGCTTCATTATCGACGCCGCCGTGAATTGTTTCGTGATCGAGCCAATCCGGTAAACCGTGTGCTCGGTCGCTTTGACCTCATTCTCGAGATCGGCGTAACCGTAGCCCTTGGCAACGATGACCTCTCCGCCCTTCTTGACTCCGATCGAAGTTCCCACAAGATGGTCGCTCTCCATCGTCTCTCTAACGATGGAATCGATCTCTGTCAGCAGGTCCGACCGACTACCATTTTGTGCGGAAACATCGGGCCAGGAAACCAGGACAAGGACAACCAGCGAGATGATCCCGGCAACGCCCAACAAGTGCTTTCGATTCATTGGAGAACCCCTCAATCAGGAAATGGGTTGGATCGGGTGTCCTATCTTCCCGATTTGAGAACAGGGTGTCAATGTGCGACTTCCTTCATTCCGGGTCGCGGTGGACGGTGTCCGGAGAGAAGGCCGGCAGACAGACCGCCACGTACTCGGCCCCGCCCGGTTCCGGGCTGGAGTAACGGACCCACTCCCCTGGATGTGTCACGACTCCCTGGCCTGCCGCGACGTCCAGGACACCGCCTTCGTGCTCGACGCGCAAAGTCCCCTTCAATACGAGCGTGATCTCTTCGAATTCCGGCCGTTGTCCAGGTTCCTGCCAGCCTTCCGGGGACACCATTCGAGCCACGCTGACACGTTCGTGACGCGAGTTGACCCGGCCGGCATACTCTTCGATACGTTTGGGTTTGTTCCCTGCAGCTTCAATGACGCTGGGTTCGGTGATGAGTTCGGGCATTTAGAATCCGTCCCCATCAAGGACGCGTCCGATTCCGCCGAGCAGAGAACCTTCACCTTTCGACCGCCCGCCGAGGCCCGGCACAGCGGAGACGATCCGGTTTGCCAGGCGGCTCAACGGCAACGACTGCAACCAGACGCGCCCGGGTCCGCGCAGCGTCGCGAAAAAGAGACCCTCACCGCCGAACAGGGCCGACTTGATCTTGCCGACAAACTGAATGTCGTAATCGACGGTTCCCTGGAACCCGACAATGCAGCCGGTATCGACCCGCAAAGTCTCACCCGCCGCGAGCTTACGTTCATACAGTGTCCCTCCGGCATGGATGAAGGCCCAACCGTCGCCTTCCAGGCGCTGCATGATGAATCCTTCACCGCCGAACAGACCGGCGCCGAGCCGGCGCTGGAACGCGATCCCGATCGACACGCCTTTCGCGGCGGCGAGAAACGAGTCTTTTTGTGCGATGAATTCGCCTCCGATTTCCGACAGGTGGATCGGAACGATCTTACCCGGGTAAGGCGCACCAAAGGCCACGCGTCTCTTCCCCTGCCCCTGGTTGATAAAGACCGTCATGAACAGGGACTCTCCCGTGAGCAACCGCTTACCGGCGCCCATCAAAGAGTCCAGCACACCGCTCTTCTCCTGTGACCCGTCACCGAAGATCGTCTCCATCTCGATCTGGTCGTCCATATACATCATGCCGCCCGCTTCGGCGACCGTTGCTTCTCCCGGGTCCAGCTCGACCTCGACGAACTGCATGTCATCGCCATAGATCTTGAAATCGATTTCGTGCATTCCTGCCATAGCTCATCCTCCCGCTGTTTTCGACCGACGATTGTATCGGTGATTTGCTTCTATTAGAACGTCGATCACACTCAAAAGGTTGCCCAGGTCGGAGGCTCCGTCGGTCTAAAAGGGTAGCTCGATTGCCCTGATTCGTGGTAGAAATCGAACCTCGCGAGCAAACAAATTGCGACCAAGGTAAGGAGACTGATCATGGCGAAGGAGATTACGCGACGAGAGGCTTTGAAGGGAGGCCTGGCAGCCGGGGGACTGATGGCGATGGGTGTTCCGGGGTGGGCGATTCCGGCTCTGACCCAGGGTGAGACGCTCGTCGAGTTCACCGATATTCCCGAGAATTTCAATCCAGATCCGAACGCGGCAGTTCGCTTTCTCGACATCCGGACGATCGACGGCCCGTTCACGCCGAAAGATCAGTTCTTTGCCATCCAGCATTACGGTCAACCGGAAATCGATCCGGAGACGTTTCGATTGAAGATCACCGGCCTCGTCGACAACCCGGGGGAGTTCTCCCTGGCCGACCTTCGCGGGAAGGCGGCGGCGGAACTGGCGGCCGGCTACGAATGTTCCGGCAACAGCCGTCGGAGAGTCCAGGGTCTGTCTTCGAATGGCCTGTGGAGCGGGATCCGCTTGAGTGACCTTCTTGCCGAAGTCGGCGTCCGTCCCGAGGGCAGGGAAGTCGTCTTCTTCGGCGCCGACCATGGTGAAGAGGACGTTCTGTTCCGAGGTCAGACCTATAAAGTGGATCAGCAGTTTGGTCGCAGTATATCGATCGAAGACGCGATGAAGCCGGAACCCTTCCTGGCCTACGGGTTGAACGGCGATCCGCTGACGCGTCACCAGGGGTCCCCCCTCCGACTGATCATGCCCGGATGGTACGGGGTCTCCAACGTCAAGTGGCTGGCCAACATCCACATTCAGCAGGATCGGTACCTCGGAAAATTTCAGGCTCGCTGGTACCGCACCCTGAGGGGCGAGATGATCGACGGCGAGATGAAATGGAAGGAAACCGCGATCAGCCGGCTCCAACTGAAGTCGGTCATCGCCCGCATCACACGGACGGACGGCCAACACAAGGTACTCGGGTTTGTACTGAACGACGGCACGCCTCTCGAGTCGGTCGAAGTCAAGGTGGACGACGGCCCGTGGGAGCGCGCGACTATGGATCCGTCCAACACCAAGTACTCCTGGAAACTCTTCACCTACGATTGGAGAGGCGCAACGGCCGGAGAACATACCATCGTCTCCCGAGTCACCGACGTGAACGGGCAGGTTCAGCCGGTCCAGGAAGAACTGGAAACGAAGAGGACGTTCCTCGAGGACAATTCTCAGTACGCACGGACCGTAAGAATTACCTAGTGGCACTCACTAATTCGGGGACGGAGGGGTAACTCCACAACGTGTAGATGTAAAAGATTTTGCCTCCTCCGCAGAATTTGTGGGCAGTCCAAAGGCCTGTGCGCACATAAGTAATTGAAACAAAGTACCTTATTCTTTTGTTCGACGGCGAATATTCCAGTACCCACTTCGGTCGGACGCCTACACCCGGTGCCCGGAGCCCCCGCCGGAGGCCCCGTTCCCCATCGCCCACACCAGCCGACACCGCGGAGCGCAGCCGAGGGTCAAGGACGGCGCAGCCGCCGAGCTTGCGAGGGAAGCCTTGAGGCTTGGCGAGCACCGTGGTCTCCTCAAGCGGCGAAGGAAGACGGTTTTACCCACAAATTCTGCGGAAGACCCAAGATTTTTAATACTTACATTACGCCTCCGTCCCCGAATTAGCTGGACAGGGTCTGGATGTGGTGCCGGACTGTTTGGCCCAGGTTGTCGAGGTTGTAGCCGCCTTCGAGTAGGGCGACGACGCGTCCTTCGGCGTGTCGTTCGGCCAGGCCCATCACTTCTTTCGTCATTTCCACAAAATCCGCGTCCTCCAGCAACAAACCGCCCAGGGGATCGTCTCGCCTGGAGTCGAAGCCTGCGGAAATAATAATCAGGTCTGGATGAAACCGGGTCTCGATGTCGGCAAGGGCATCGGAAAAGGCGGCCCGGTGGTCACGGGCGGAAGTTCGGACGCCAAGCGGCACGTTCACCACCGTGTTCGCACCGGGGCCTTCTCCCGTTTCGTTTGCCGCACCGGTTCCGGGATAGTACGGATACTGGTGTGTGGAAAAGTAGAAAACGTCCGGGTCCGAGTAAAAGATCTCCTGGGTTCCGTTCCCGTGGTGCACATCCCAGTCGATGATCAGAATCCGTTCCAGGCCGTGCTTCGCCTGGGCGTAGCGCGCACCGATTGCGGCGTTGTTGAACAGGCAGAATCCCATCGCCTTGTTCGGCCTGGCGTGGTGGCCCGGAGGCCGGGCCGCAACAAAGGCCGTCTTCGTCTCTCCCTCGACAACCCGATCGACAGCGATGGTCGCGGCACCAGCCGCCAGCCGGGCGACATCGAAGGATTGGCGGCTGATGATCGTGTCGGCGTCGAGCATCCCCGCGCCCCTTTCGCTCGCTTCCCGAATCTGGTCGATCAATTCAGCGGAGTGGCAGCGCGTGATGTCTTCATCCGATGCAGGAGCGGGCTTGACGTGCTGCAACCGGGACCAGAGAGACCGATCGGCTTCGAGAGCACCATGGATGGCTTCCAGGCGGCCGGGGGTTTCGGGATGGGTTCCCGTTTCATGGTCCAGGAAGTGGGGATCGTAGATAAACGAAGTCGACATCTTCAAACTCATCCGATTATTGCCCCGCGCTCGAACGACGTCAATCCCGCTGGCCCTCAACGTTGACTCCTGTTTCCGCGTACGAATAAGATGACGGACGAACTGGTATGCATATCTGGCAGGACATTCGATACGGGACCCGCGGGCTGATCAAGAGCCCGGGTTTTGCCGCAACCGCGATTCTGACGCTCACACTGGGCATCGGCGGAACGGCCACCGTCTTTACGATCGTCAACAGCGTGTTGCTCGAACCTTTGCCGCTGGAGAATCCGGACGAGCTTGTCATGGTGTGGGAAACCGAACCCACCGAGACGCTGCGCCGCGTCCCCCCCAGAGATTTCGTAGAATGGCGGAGCGAGAACTCGGTGTTCGAGAATCTTGCGGCTTTCGAGCGCAGTCGAAACGAGCTTGCCAACACCGAACGGGCGGAGACCGTCGAAGTCGGGTACGTCTCCCCGGCATTCTTCCCCCTGTTCCGCGTCCGTCCCGCAATGGGCCGAACGTTCGTGGCCGAAGAGGAAACACCCGGCAGGGCGGCAGTCGCGGTGATCAGCCACGAATTCTGGCGAAGTCATTTCGGCAGCGACGCGGATGTCATCGGCAAAGACGTGGAGCTGTCGAACAACCTGAGGATGAGGGTTGTCGGGGTGCTGCCCGCCGGCGTCCGCCTTCCCGACAAGGCCATTCCGATATGGACGCCATTGCCCATTGAAACGGGCGCCGGGAGCGGACGGGAACCGAGCCTGGAAGTTTATGCCAGGCTTCGACCCGAAGCGACGATAGAGGCCGCCAGCATCGAGCTCGAAACTATCGCCGCCCGGCTCGAACAGATCTATCCCGAGACCAACATCGGCATCGGGGTCACCCTCGTTTCCCTGCTGGAACAACGCGTCGGTCGCGCCCGGGCAACGCTGGTCGTTTTTCTCGGAGCGATTGTCAGCGTTCTGCTCATCGGGGTGCTCAACCTGGTTCACCTCCAGATGGCCCGCGGCGCACGTAGAGAAAGGGAGCTGTCGATTCGGGCAGCTCTCGGGGCAAATCGAGGCAGGTTGCTCGGCCAACTTCTGACCGAAGCCATGTTGCTCGCTCTGGCAGGCGGGACCGCCGGCCTTCTGCTGAGTGTCTGGAGCATGGATGCTTTGCTCGCCCACCTGCCCTACAGCATTCCACGGCAAGCGGATATCAGAATCGATCGCACGGTCCTTCTGGTGTCATTCCTGATGTCGGCAGGCGCTGGAGTCGTGGTGGGCCTGATCCCCGGCTTTCGAGTTTCCAGGTCCGATCTCCATCAAGCGTTGAAGGGAAGGACGTCCTCGTCGGCGCGCCATTCTTGGCAGAGGGACGGACTGGTCGTCCTGGAAACCGCGCTGGCACTGATCCTGTTGATGGGCGCCGGCCTGTTGACCCACAGCTTCTGGCTGCTGACGTCGGTCGATCCGGGCTTCGACCCCCAGGGCCTCGTCACCGCCCGGGTCCAACTTCCGGAAACTTACTCGGAACGCTCACAACAGACATTGTTCTACAACCAGGCAGCAGACCGCCTGGAAGCGTTACAGGGAATGGACCTCGCCGCAGTCACGGCCGGTCTCCCCCTGGAACGAACGGCGTTGACGCCGGTGACGGCTGAAGGTCAGTCTGGTGCGGTTACGCGCTCGGTCAGTTTTCGGGGCGTCAGCCGCTCATACTTCGAGACAATGGGAATTGGCCTGGTCTCCGGCCAGACGCTCGGCGAAGGTCCCGAGGGAGGTGTCCTGGTCGGAGAGCTGCTGGCCCGTCGTTTGTGGCCGGGGGAAAACCCGATCGGCCAACGCATCAAACGGGGGAACCGAGAAAGCTCCGCGCCCTGGCTCACCGTTGTCGGTGTCGCGAGCGACGTCCGACAGCAAGGCCTTCAGTACGAACTGCTGTCCGACTTGTACTTGCCTCTGGAACTGGATGTCGGCAAGAGCATGGTGGTCGCGGTTCGTACAAATCTCAGCACCGAAGTCGCAGGC
This sequence comes from Terriglobia bacterium, assembly GCA_965262425.1. Lineage (GTDB taxonomy): Bacteria > Acidobacteriota > Terriglobia > 20CM-2-55-15 > 20CM-2-55-15 > CAZOZZ01. Next base: position 5,493,647 of record OZ253536.1, read on the forward strand.
AGGGCCCTGGGAAACGTCATTGAATCCCTGGAACCGAAAGCAACGTTCCAGATCAACGACATGCGTTCGATCATCGACCGCACCATCGCACCGCAACGTTTTCAGACGATGGTCCTGACGAGTTTTTCGGTTGCGGGCATCCTCCTGGCCATGATCGGCATCTACGGCGTCATCTCCTATACGACGACGGGCAGGACGCACGAGATCGGAGTTCGGATGGCGCTGGGTGCACGTCGCGGGCAGATCCTGGCCCTGGTTCTCAGGCAGGGTGTTCCCCCGGCGCTGGTCGGGATCATCATCGGACTGGGCGCATCGGTGGGACTCAGCCACCTCCTGACCAGCCTCATGTTCGGCATCACCGCAAACGATCCGCCGACCTATGTCGCCGTTTTGGCCGTCGCCGCGGTCGTAATTTTCCTGGCCTGCTATCTTCCATCCCGACGGGCTATGGATGTGAACCCGATGGAGATTCTTCGCGACGAATAACGTGCGAGTATCGAGCTGCCCCTCAATGAAAAACGTAAACCTGGAACTCCGCGATGCCACCGAAGCCGATTTCGATTTCCTTTATCGACTCCACCGGGAAACCCTGCGTCCTTACGTCCGTGATGCCGAAGCATGGGACGAGACGTGGCAACTAGAGAATTTCCGGAAGCATTTCAGTCCCGTCAACCAACGAGTTATCCAGCGTGCCGGAGCCGACATCGGTTCCATCACCATCGAAGACCACGGTGACTTTCTTGTTCTGGACAACATCGCTCTTCTGCCAGCCTACCGCGGTCAGGGCACAGGAAAGATGTGGATCGAAGAAACGCTCGAAGTCGCATCTCAAAGGGGGATTCCGGTCCGGCTGAACGTCCTGAAGGTGAATCCAGCCTGGAAGCTGTACAGGAAGCTGGGGTTCCGGGTGACCAGAGAGGATCGTCACCGTTACTTTATGGAGGCCGCACCCAGGAAGGCGACACCAGGCGGAGACGAATGAAGCGGTCCGACCTGATCGAGGAAATCTCGTCACTGATCGTTTTGATCGAACGGCCACACCCCATCCGCGTCGCTATTGACGGCGTGGATGCGGCAGGCAAGACCACACTGGCCGACGAATTGGCCGATCCAATCAAAACTCGAGGACGAGCGGTTATCCGAGCTTCAGTGGATGGCTTCCACAACCCACGACACATCCGATACCGGCTCGGAGCGGACTCACCAGAGGGTTACTATCGGGATTCTTTTGACTACGAAACGCTGAAGGCAGTTCTTCTGGACCCTCTCGGCCCCGGAGGCTCCCTTCAATATCGGTCGGGCTATGTGCCAGGCCAGCGGCTCTACCTGAACGAGTGTCGGCCGGCGGAACGGGCGGACATCCTTGTCGATAACAACGATCTTCGGACCCCTTCGATTCGCCACCGGTCGCCGAACGCGGGCAGCACATTGATTCAATGAGTCCGTACCACTTCGATCCGAAGAGATAAAGGCAAATGATGGAAGCCGAATCTGGAAAGAAGGAGAACTGTCAGTGGCGGTGGCCGATAGATCCTTATAAGCGAAGGTCGTCCGGCTGGTAACCGGGTATGCGGACCGGAGCAAACTGGAGCTCGGTGTCCTCGATCCAACGCCGTGCATCGGAGCCAAAGACCTGCACCAGATACTGTTCGGGTACGTCGTCTTCCACATCACCGACCCGAAGGCCCAGGATGACGCCCAACATATCGTCGTCGCTGTCGAGAACGGTTTTGTCTAGTCGAACAAAGTCTCCGCGTACGAAACGAGCGATGACGCACCTCCGATTGATCCGGTAGCGGAGAATCCGCTCCCTGGTCGTTGTATCGGCGAAAGCGAGAAAAGCTTTAGCAATACGTTAACGGCATGGGCGATGGTGGATTCTGGGTCGACACGCCGGAATCGACGATCGCCACTAATGTTTGTAAACGGTCGGCCCGCCTGATATGTTTTTCGTACCTCGTTTTCTGGAGTGCACCGATGCATCGAACGGCAATTGTTGTTGCAATCGTTCTGACGTTGTCCACGATGGCCTTCTCTGGCCAGGGTTCGCAAAAATCAGATGGTGATAACATCCGGGTCGTCAGCGTCGGCGAGATCACGAAGATCGATGCCGAAACAGGATCGTTCGAGTTGAAGAGCCGGGTGCCTGAGGCGACATCTACGGGCGGCAGGCTCGGCGGATGGCGCGGTGAAGTCCATGTCGGCATCAGCATCGGTGGAGGTGCGCGCCGGCCGGAAACAAGGGGACCTACCGACCCCCCGTGGCTTCCGATACCCGATGCCCTTCCACGCCCGGCTCGTTCCGCTCGCTACACGACGACAAAAGTGTCGACAACCGAACAAACCGTTTTCATGCAGGACGGAAAAAAGATCGCCTTTGACGTTCTAAAAGTCGGCAATCGAGTCACCGTAACCGGCATACCCCAGGGCGAAGACGTGGAAGCCACCGAAATAAAACGGCAGAGACCCGTTCTGAACTAGCAGCCCGCACAGTTCAAACCCAGCCCGACTACAAGACCACCTTCTTTTCGACTATGATGCTGTCTCTATCAAGGAGGCCGTAAATGGGACGTTACAGAAGCGAAAACTGGTTCGCCCGGGACGATGTAAACGGGTTCATGCACCGTGCGTGGATCCGCTCGGAAGGCTTCACCGAAGAAGTCTTCAAGGGCCGGCCGGTGATCGGGATCGCCAACAGTTGGAGTGAGTTGAACAACTGCAACTCCCACTTGAGAACAGTGGCCGAAGCGGTCAAGAGGGGCGTGTGGCAGGCCGGTGGATTCCCGCTGGAGTTCCCGGTCATTTCTCTGGGCGAGGCCCTGATGAAACCCACGGCCATGCTCTACCGTAACCTGATGGCCATGGACGTGGAAGAGAACATCCGGGGCTATCCTCTCGACGGTGTCGTGATGCTGGGCGGATGTGACAAAACCGTCCCCGCGCCCTTGATGGGAGCAGCCAGCGCAAACATCCCGTCACTGATGGTAACGGGAGGACCTATGTTGAACGGTCACTGGGCCGGCAAAGAAGTCGGAGTTTCCGACTGCTGGCGAATCCACGACGAACTTCGGGCAGGACGGATGACCGAGGAAGAAGTGGCCGAGGTGGAGAGTTGTCTGAGCAGAAGTTCCGGACATTGCCAGGTGATGGGCACCGCGTCGACCATGGCCTGCATGACCGAGGCGCTCGGCATGACGCTCCCCGGGGCCGCGGCTATTCCAGCGGCGGACTCCAGACGCAACCAGATCGCGGAAGCCGCCGGACGCCAGATCGTTCAACTCGTCAATGACGACATCAAGCCCTCCGACATCCTGACCCGCAAGGCCTTTGAAAACGCGATCCGCGTCCTGCACGCCATCAGCGGATCGACGAACGCCGTGATCCACCTCATCGCAATCGCGGGCCGTGTCGGCGTCGATCTTCCACTTTCCTTGTTCGATGATCTTTCCGAATCGACGCCATGGCTGCTCAACCTGAAGCCCGCGGGACAGTTCATGATGGAGGATTTCTTCTACGCAGGCGGTCTTCCCGCACTGATGAAGGAACTGGGCGATCTCATCCACCTGGACGCTCTGACCGTTTCCACCAAAACGGTCCGGGAAAACATCGCCGGGGCCCGGAACGTGAACCAGAACGTCATCGCACCTGGCGGCGAACCGCTCGGCGAGTCGCAAGGGCTGGTCGTCCTCCGCGGAAACCTCTGTCCGAACGGCGCGATCCTCAAGAGGGCAGCGGCCACCCCGGAACTCTTGCAACACGAAGGTGTGGCCATCGTCTTCGAAAACTTCGAGGAACTCCACGAGCGGATCGACGACCCCGATCTCGAAATCGACGAACACTCGGTCATGGTCATGAAGAACGGAGGACCGAAGGGCGCGCCCGGAATGCCGGAATGGGGACATCTTCCCCTGCCGAAGAAACTCCTCGAGCGAGGGGTCGACGATCTGGTCCGGATCAGCGACGCACGCATGAGCGGGACGTCCTACGGAACGGTGATCCTTCACGTGTCTCCCGAATCCGCAATAAGCGGCCCGCTGGCCGCCGCCCGCACCGGCGACCGCATCCGTCTGGACACGGCCAACCGCACCCTGGACCTGCTGGTCGAGGAACGGGAGATCGAGCGCCGTGTCGAAGAGTGGAAACCCCGCGCACCGCGTTACGAACGCGGCTACGGACAACTCTTCCTGAGACATGTGTTACAGGCCGAGGAAGGGTGCGACTTCGATTTCCTGAAGGGTAGTTCTGAGGTGGAAACCTCGGCGCAAACGTACGGCTAGACTGGAGTTTATCTGGACGACAACCCGCAAACTTTCTTTCGACGCAGAGACGCAAAGGCGCAAAGAAGCCAAGGGAACTTAGATTTTGTAGGAGTCGGGAAAGTCAACTGCCAGAACAAAAGACTCTGCGTCTTTGCGTCTCTGCGTCGAAAAATCTTTGCCCCGCTTCCGCAAACTCACAGCAGGCCGAAGAAGACGTAGCACACCAGGGCTCCGACGACGCTCATGGAGAGGCCCCAGGCGAGTAGCTTGTTGAACAGGGCCGTGCGGTTTTCGGTCGCGGGGGCGCTGGCGATGCAGATGGCGCCCAGGGTGGACAGCGGTGAAACGTCGACCATGTGGGCGCCGACGTTGATCGAGGCGGCGATGGCGATCGGGTCGCCGCCGCCGAGTTGTTCGATGAGGCTCGGGATCGTCGGGATGAAAGCGGGCAGGACGACGCCCGATGAGCTGCTGTAAACCGAGATCAAGCCGGTTATGAAGGCAATCGTCCCGGTCACGGTTGTCTGATTCGAAAACCGGGCCAGCAGCGATGTGAACAGGTCCATCCCGCCCGTCTGCTGCAGAATCGAGATCAGTACGGTCACGCCACTGACCATCATGATGGCATGCCACGGCATCGCCTTGATCGCCGCCCCTTCGTCAGACGCACGCACCAGAATCAGGAAGGCGGCGGCGATGAACGCACCCATCCCGACATTGACATCGAAGAACACGACAGAGAGGACGAGGCCGGCGATCACGCCGATCGTCAGTTTCTGTGAGTTCGTCAGAGGCTCGACCGGATCGTCATCTTCCGTAGCGCCGCTCGCCCCGCCCCTCGAACGGAGCAATCGATAACCACCAAAAACCAGGTAGCCCGTCAGTCCAACAACAGCCTGAGCCACGAAGTTATTGAAGAACGTCGAAGCTTCCTGTCCAACGATGTCAATGCGGGCCAGCAGACCGTTTGCAATAACCCCTGTAGGAGCGATCGGCGACAGGCCGCCGGCGTTTGCCCCCGTCGCCACCACGATCGTCATGAGGAAGGCGCTGATACCCAACCGGCTTGCGACGGCCATGGCCATGGGCGCCAGAAGAGCCGTTGCCGCAATGTTGCCGGCACCGATCGCCGCCAGCGAAGCCGAAAGCGCGAAAAAGATTATCGGTATCAGACCCACTCTGCCGCGTGCCAGTTTGACGCTCCGTTGCGCCAGTTTCTCCAGGGTCCCGTTCGTGGCTGCCAGACTGAACAGAAGCGTCACACCGACAAGGATCAGGAAAAGGTTACTTGGAAACCCCCCGGCCACTTCTCGAACGGTCATGCCCCCAAAAGAAACACCAACGATGAAGGCGAACGCGATCGACACGATACCGACATTGATTGTGGTCACCGCGCTCAGGACGATGCAAATCGCAAACGCCACAATTGAGAGGACGGGGAGAGACATGGCAGGCACTCTAGCACACCCGATCCGAGACACCTTTGCCTAACACGATACAGACCGTCAAAACGAGAGACTTCTTTGACGCAAAGACGCAGAGACGCAAAGAAACGAAAGTGAAGTTAGATCTTATGGGTCTTCCGCAGAATTTGTGGGTAAAACCGTCTTCCATCGCCGATTGAGGAGACCACGGTGCTCGCCAAGCCTCAAGGCTTCCCTCGCAAGCTCGGCGGCTGCGCCGGCCTTGACCCTCGGCTGCGCTCCGCGGTGTCGGCTGGTGTGGGCGATGGGGAACGGGGCCTCCGGCGGGGGCTCCGGGCACCGGGTGTAGGCGTCCGACCGAAGTGGGTACTGGAATATTCGCCGTCGAACAAAAGAATAAGGTACTTTGTTTCAATTACTTATGTGCGCACAGGCCTTTGGACTGCCCACAAATTCTGCGGAGGAGGCGATCTTATGAGAGTCGGAAAACTCGACGCCCAGAACAAGAGACTTTACGTCTCTGCGTCTCTCGGTCGACACCGATGTTTCGACTAGACGCCCCGTTCAGGGCCAAGTTCGAGACTGGTACACTGTGCCGGTCATGATCGACATGGAACTGAGTGATTTTCGGCGGACTCACGAACAGATTCTGCCTTATATACGCGAGACGCCCGTGGTCGAGACGGATTGGCCGGGGTTGTTTCTGAAACTGGAGAACCTCCAGTACACGCACTCGTTCAAAATACGTGGCGCTTTCAGCCGGATGTTGAAGCTGGTCGAAGAAAACGATCGACGGACGGTGTTGACAGTGTCGGCGGGGAACCACGGACAGGCCGTGGCCCGGGCGGCGTCGGTGCTGGGTCTCTCATGTACGGTCGTGGTGCCAGAAACTGCGCCACGCGCCAAAGTGGAGGCGATCGAACGGTACGGAATCGATCTCAAGGTGGAGGGAGCCAACTATGACGAGGCCGAGAAGCTCACTCTGCGCCTTGCCGGGGATCGCGACCGGTACGTCTTCGTTTCACCCTACAATGATCCCTTCGTCATCCTTGGACAGGGCACCCTGGCTCTCGAACTGGTCGCGCAACAGCCCGATGTACAGACCGTCATGGTACCGATCGGGGGCGGCGGTCTGGCAGCCGGAATAGCCAGGGCGATGAAACAATTGCGACCCGCCGTACGTATCGTTGGCGTCCAGGCCGAGGCCTCGGCAGCCATATACCATTCTCTCGAAGCGGGTTATTTGATCACGATCCCAGATCGCCCAACCGTCGCCGACGGAATTCAAGGCAACGTCGAGGATGGCTCGATCACGTTCGACCTGATTCGCGATTTCGTGGACGAGGTCGTAACCGTATCTGAGGATGCGATCCGACAATCCATGCGGGCACTGCTGCAGCAGGAAAAGATCCTGGCAGAGGGAGCCGCGGCAGTGACCGTCGCCGCTTTCCATTCGGGCCTCGGTTCAACGACTGATCCGACCATCGCCGTTATCTCCGGAGGAAACCTCGACCTCGACAAGGTTCTCGACTGACAAGACAACCCTAGGGACGAGGAAAATGCACCGGCGGCAACGCGGTCGTCACCATCGATTGCGTTCTGGCTCACTGCTTTTAACCCATTTACTATCAGCTATTTTAAGCTCAAAATAACGACGATAATAGCCGCTTTAGGCCTCATGTGCAGGTCGAATTATGCCATCGCAATTGGCTTTCGGCTCTGATGTGTGCGACCGAAATCCATGTTTTAATGAGTTCATGGTAAGAACAGAGTCAGCAACACCTTCCGGGTCCGATCCAAACTTCCGCGAGTTCTTTGACAATGCCGTTGTCGGAATGTTTCGAACCACGCTGGACGGACGTTTTATGGCTGCCAATAAGGCCCTGGCGAAAATGTTGGGCTATGAGAGCTCCGATGAACTGGTGGCCAACGTCACCGATATCGGGGCGCAGCTTTTCGTCGATCCCGGAGAGCGGGCCGAGGCGGTCTCGGTCGCCGCGGAAACTAAACAGTATCTTGGAAAAGAGATCGCACTACGCCGAGCCGATGGAGCGAAGATCTGGGTGTCGGAACACGGCAGGGTCGTGATGGACCAGGATGGCAACGCGCTCTACTTCGAAGGCACGCTCGAAGATGTAACGGAACGAAAGACCCGCCAGAGCAATCCTGCCGGCAACCTGGAATCCAACACGAGGTCTGAAGATCCTGGGAAAATAAGTTTGCGCGCGGCGAAACTGGAAACGACGCTTCATCGAATCGCCAAGGAACTGGCCCTGATCGGAATGGACCGGACCTTCGAAGTGACACGCCTCGACCCGAGCGAACTGGAAGGGTTCAAGTCCTTGACTCGACGCGAAATCGAAATCCTTCGAGCCATCGTCACGGGCGATCGCGTCCGAACGATTGCCAAAACCCTGACCCTGGCGCCGAACACCGTCCGCAACCACCTGAAATCGATCTTTATCAAACTCAAGATTCGGTCGCAGACGGACCTGATTGAAAAGCTCAGGAAAAGAGATTAGTTGTTCGCTAGGGACGGCCAGGGTCGGCCATTGGCCACCTGTTTACCGACTTCATACAACAAGCGCAACGTCTCTCCATCGCTCGGCGACAGGCCCGAGTGAAGCCGGATGTCTTCCCTGGACTTCAATTCCCTCCGGTATCTCAGGAAGTACTCGACAATATCCCCACCGTAGGCGAATGAATACATGATGTCTTTGAAGTTTGAGGTGTGCGGCAGGCCGACGGCATGTCCCAGCTCGTGGACCGAAGTGAGGTAGACGATCGTCTCTCTCAGGAGTGGGTCTCGACTGGAACGGGCGGCAAGAGCGGGCCCGAGCTGGTCTACATCCGGCATCACGAACACCAGTGCTCCGGTCCTCCCGTTTAAGCGGAATCGGCGCATTTCTCCGAACAGACCCTGTTCGGCAGACACCCAGACCACGCGTATCAGAGCCTCATCTTCCGATGCTGGAACGAATCGAAGCCGACCTCGGCTTTCCCGGGACCACGCTTCGAGGGCGGTCGACGCCAATTCCTGGTCTGAGGGTTCCCAACCGGGAATTCCCGACCCGTCGGCGATGAAATAAGGTATGGGTTCGCTCGCATCCAGGACATCTGTACCCTGACCTGGAAACGGTGGGCCGGACGCCATCAACAGGCCGGTGAGGACGAATGCGACAATCCCGATACAGCTGGAACGCACGCCTAGTTCTCCATCCGGGCTACGGTTTCGTTCCCAAGGAGCTGCCCGGAAGTGAAGATCGGATAGAAAGGATATCTGGCTGTAATCGCATCGGCACCACCCTCTTCCCGGTCAACGACGCACATCGTGGCCACTACCTCGTATCCTGCTTCCTCGACCTTCTGGCAGGCCTCCAGCATCGACCCCCCCGAGGTGCACACATCGTCAACAATGATCACTCGGGAGCCCGACGGACCTTGCCAACCCTCGATCTGCCTCTTTGCGCCGTGGCCTTTGGCTTCCTTTCGAACGATGAAAGCCGGAAGGGGAGTCTCCTCCATCTGACTGACCACTGCGATGGCTGCGGCAATCGGGTCGGCGCCGAGTGTCAAGCCGCCGATTGCAACGGCGTCGATGCCCTGATCACGAATCGTCTTCAACATCAGCCGAGCCGTCAACAACGCGCCGAGCGGGTGCAACGTCGTGGTTCGACAGTCCAGATAGTAGGAGGCTTTCTTCCCCGAGGTAAGGGTGAAATCTCCCATCTCCAGTGAGTTTTCGAGGATCACTTCACGAAGCCGGGCACGGTCGCTGTTCATTGGGTTGAGTATATCATCGGGGGATAGGGAGGAGATTCCGACACAAAGGCGCAAAGGCGCCAAGACGCAGAGCTTTCCTCGAGGATCCACTAACCCGCATTTCTCAAGAGATCTGAGATAAATCGAAACAGAGTAGGAAGGGAAAGGACCGAAAAAGGCCGCCCTGTCTGGCATAGATGACTTTGTCTAGAAGCATCAAATGCGCAGACGGAGGCGGCCTTTATGAATACAGAGTGTAAGACAGAATCGATTCAATTTCACGCATTAGGTTCACGGGAAGTACGGGGCCAATTCGACGGAGGAGACATCAGCACGGATGCGGGCGGCTTGCTGCTACGAGAAGCAGAAAAACGGACGGGGATTCTGAAACAGCTTGCCGGATGTTTCCAGGATCATCGGGATCCGCGATTTGTGGAACACGGGATCGAACAACTGGTGTCGCAACGTGTGTACGGATTGTGTTTGGGCTATGAGGATCTGAACGACCACGACCAACTCCGGTCGGATCCGATGCTGGCCGTGATGGTGGGTGAGACCGATCCGAAGGGTCGGACCCGGAAACAGGCACGAGATCGAGGCAAGGCCCTGGCTGGTAAGAGCACGCTGAACCGACTGGAACTGTCGACCGAGGGTGCGGCAGACCATCCGTACAAGAAGATCGGACGAGACGAGGCGGCGATGGATAGGTTGATGGTGGACGTGTTTCTCCAAGCGCATCGGCGGGCGCCGCGGCAGATCATTCTGGATCTGGATGCGACCGACGATCCGATTCACGGGAGTCAGGAGGGTCGCTTCTTTCACGGCTATTACCGGCACTATTGTTATCTGCCGCTGTATATCTTCTGTGGGGAGTTTCTGCTGTGTGCCCGGCTACGACGATCCGACATCGATGGTGCGGCCGGATCGGTCAAAGAGCTGGAACGGATCGTCGGACAGATTCGGCAGAAGTGGCCCAGAGTCCAGATCGTGATTCGTGCCGACTCGGGTTTCTGCCGCGATGAGATCCTGACGTGGTGCGAGGCCCAACACCGTGTCGATTACGTGATCGGACTGGCAAAGAACAATCGACTGCTGGGCGCGATCGAAACTCCGATGGCGACTGCAAAAAAGCGATTCGACAGGACGGGAAAGCCAGCGCGCGTCTTTAAGACGTTTCCGTATCAGACCCGCGACAGCTGGACCCGTGAGCGACGCATCATTGGTAAGGCCGAACATCTGGCCAAGGGCTCCAATCCTCGGTTTATCGTCACCTCGTTACCGAAAGGCCGAAAGACCCCAAGACAGATCTATGAACAGATCTACTGTGCCCGAGGGGATATGGAAAACCGGATCAAAGAGCAACAGCTCGGATTGTTCGCCGATCGGACCAGCACGGCCACCATGCGCGCCAATCAACTCCGACTCTACCTTTCATCGGTGGCGTACATGTTAATGCAGGCCTTGCGACGGCTCGGGTTGCAGGGCACCGAATTCGCGCGGGCGCAGTGCACCACGATTCGCCTGAAGCTGCTCAAAATCGGAGCGCAGATCCATGTGACCGTGCGTCGAGTCTGGATTCGGATGGCTGGCGGATACCCCTACGCCGCGGTGTTCGCTCAGATTTATGCCAACCTTCAGAAAGTCCCGCTTCGCTGTTGAGCGTCCCCTCCTCAGACATACCAACGTTCCGATCTTTGATCGGGATAGCTGTCTCTGTAATCCGATTTCACGTCGTCATTCCCTTCACCACCACTCGTCCAGGCCCAGTCACTCCCCTCAGCCGGCATCTTTGCTCTCGCCACCCAGCCTCCGACATCTTTTCCGTCTCCAAAATGCAGTTTTGGGCACCATTCATGAGAAATGCGGGCTAACGAGAATGTGCCTCGGGTGGGGCGCTCGGGAGGAACCATGGAGTATCGAATTGGGCGGGCCGTCCTGAGATTGACGCTCGTCGTTGGCGTCGTCCTGGGGATCGATTCCGTGTCTTCGGAATCCGAAGCTGCCGTCGGAGGGCAACAACCGGCGGTTACTCAGGATGCCGAGAGCCCGTACCGCAACGTCCAGATCTTCGGCGAGCTTCCGCCGGATCGCCTGCGTTTCGTGATGCAGGTCTACAGCAATGTGCTGGGGACCGAGTGCGAGCATTGTCATGTTGTAGGCGAATGGCACCTGGATGACAAACCCGCGAAGGTCTCTGCGCGCAGCATGGTGCGGATGGTGATGTCCAGCTCTGCGACGCACTTCGAGGGGATTGGCGCGGCCAGTTGCTGGACCTGCCACCGGGGAGATATCACGCCAGCACCCAACCCTGATGAAGCGACGATGGCGGAATTCATGGCGAACCCGCCCCCAATCCCCGGTCCGAGCCCGTTCTCCGATGAGGAACGTCCATCGGGCGAGGTTTATCAAAATGTTCAGCAGTACGGGAATATTCCGGCCAACCGTCTAGTGGTCCCCGTCAAACAGACTGTAACTTATCGAGCTTCTTTCGGGCACGTTGAACTTTTTCAAGAATATCGGAAGCCGTTGCGGTCCAAATGAAGGGCTTCGGGTTCTGATTGTGACCCCCGACATATTCCTCCACGGCCTGGATTAGCTCAGGAACCGAATGGAAAACCCCGCGCCGAAGCCGTTGTTCGGAAAGATCCCGGAAGAAGCGTTCGACCATGTTCAGCCAGGATGCACTGGTCGGTGTGAAGTGCACATGAAAGCGCGTGTTGCGCTTCAACCAGTTGACGACTTTCTGATGTTTGTGCGTGGCGTAGTTGTCGCAAATGATATGGATCTGTTTGTCTTTCGGCACGGAACGTTTGATCTGATTGAGAAACCGGATCCATTCCTGATGACGATGCTTCGGCATACAGGTCCCGATAATCGAGCCGTCCAGCGTATTGAGCGCGGCGAACATCGTGGTCGTCCCGTTGCGTTTGTAGTCGTGGGTGAGGGTGCCGCACCGCCCCTTCTTCAGAGGTAACCCGGGTTGCGTGCGGTCCAGGGCCTGCATCTGGCTCTTCTCATCGCAGGACAAAACAATGGCGTTTTCCGGAGGGTTCAGATACAAACCGACCACATCCTCCAACTTCTCGACAAATTGTTTGTCGTTGGAAAGTTTGAAGGTGCGTGCCAGATGAGGCTTCAAGCCATGAGCCCGCCAGATTCTCCCTACCGTGGACTCGCTGACGCCGGTTGCCCTGGCCATCAAGGACCGGCTCCAGTGCGTGGCGTTCGGAGGCTTCCCTTCGACCGTCTTCTTCACGATCCGGGCCCGCTTCCGGCGGCCGATCGAGGGAATCCGTCCACTGCGGGAAGCGTCCTTTTCGATTCCCCCGAGGCCATCTTCAACGAAACGATCGCGCCAACGTCCGGCCTTTTGACGAGTGATGTCCAACTTGGCAGCGATCTCCTGATTGTCCAGACCCCCGGCGGCCAGCAAGACAATTCGAGATCGTTCCGCCAACCGGACCGCCACACTGCGGCTTCGGCTCAGTCGCTCCAGTTCCTTCCGCACAGGAATGTCCAATTTAATCGTCGGTGCTCTCCTCATATATACTCAGACGTAGGAAAGCTGAATACGTTACATTAACTGTGACGGACTACACTAGTATCCGTCATGCAGGCCTACAGCGCTTCACTGGGCGTGGGCTGCGATCATTGTCATGTGACCGACGACTGGGCCAGCGACGTCAAGCCCACCAAGCAAATGGTGCGACGAATGTTCGACATCCGCACCGGCATGCAGGACGAGTTCTTCGAAGGGGAGCAGGTTCTGAGTTGCTGGACATGTCATCGGGGAGAAGCCAAGGCGCAGACAAACCCGCCACCGGAAATGTTGCCGCCGCGCGGGGGCCGGTACAACTAGATCTGTCTCAAACAAAAAGCGGGCAAAAGGCATCTCGCCTTTTGCCCGCCAGGGTGGAGTTACTCCTCGATCAGACAGAAGCCAAGATCTCTTCTGTCGTGGTTGTGGTGGCCCGAACCCGGGAGGCTCCCCACGATCGTGCGATCCCAAACGTCGAGTTCGATCACGTAACCGCAAGGCTTCATCCCAAGTGTGTTGAGGGTCCAGACGTCTCCCGGTGAAGGCGAGGTCTGCACAATGCCGGAACTTGGAACCGGCGCATTGGGTAACGCGCTGGTCGGCAGCGTCCGAAGGCTATAGCGGCCGAAGTGAATGTCACGAGACACGAATCGTCCGCTGACAACCGTACCCGGAGTGTGTTCTTCGCAGTCTCCGCCGTCCATGGTGATGGCGACCTCGGGCTTCATGTTGTCCAGCAGGACCCGGAACCAGGGAGTGCTTCCCAGTAGCACATTGGCGGCGGAATACATCTCCACCCGGAGCTCCCAGAGTTCGTTCCCCAGGCCGGCGGCCTCCCACCAACCCAGATAGTTGAACAGGTTCAGATTGGGATGAAGGTACGACACCATGCCCGTGACGGGGTCCGGGTTCCGTACCACCGGTGGATTGACGCCATCAGCCGTCAGGAACTTGTCGGTGACCGGCGTTTCAAGCGCGCTGCCCTGCTTGCGGCTGAGGATGCGGTACTGGCGGCCCGCGGCGCTCAACCCGGCCGGGATCGATGCCTGGATTGTGATGCGCCCTCCAAACGGGCAGAAGCGGCTGGGGTCGGACGGGTCGGCAAAACCGCCGCCTCCGGCGAAGACGCTCATGGACGTTGTCATGCCGTTGCCGGCGACGTCGATCTGGGCCGTACTGATACCGCCGATGATCTTGAGATTCGGCTCCAGTTCCGAACCGGGCTTGCCGGGCTTGATCAGAGCATGGATATCGAGCCGGTTGCCCCAGTGAGGAATGTCGTCCTCGTCCACCGTTGAGGGTGGCGTATTCCACGACAGGACAGCTCGTACCCTTGCGATTTTCGGTCGTTTGCAGTCTCGGCGATGGGGATCGAGCTGAACCGGCAGGATCGCCGCGTAATGCAGCCCTCCCGGCGGGATGCTCGCAATGTCGTGGGCCTCCACGGATACCGTTCCGAGGTAGGTCCAATCGCACTCGTCGTCCCAATCCACCCAGAAGGCAACGTACTCTTTGCTGCCTTTTTCGCAGAGATTGCCGGAGTAGCCGGTCGGTTTCTTAACGACGAAGGTGGCAACCGCCCACTCCAGGTTACAGTCCAGGCCGAGGCAGTGAAGCTCTTCGTAGCTGACGTTGCCCTGGGTCTCTTCGAGGGCCGTGACCGCATTCTGCCAATTCAGTCCCAGGTCTTTCCAGCTGGCGATCTCCGCCAGGAGCGACTCCTGGTTGACCGCCGCAAGCTTGGTGACCGCCTGGATCTGTTGCATGCCGAAGCGGTGCGGCTCGACGCTGGTCTTGACCTTGGCCTTCGCTCCTTTCCCCGCGTTGGACGACCCGCCGTAGAGCGACGCCAACTCCTTGAATTGAAAGGGAGGCGGGTCGGGAAGGGGAATCGGCTCAAACTGCACCTCCTCGAATTCCGGGGGCAGCTTTACAATCTTGCCGCCGAACATCTCCGGCAGGTCCAGGAACAGGTTCGGGCGAGGCCTGATCTGGATGTGTCGCTCCAGCACATTGCCCCACACCGGGGGCCAGTTTGGATTGCCTGCCGGCGGCTCGATCTGCCACGATAGAATCGCGCGCACTTTAGGCAGCAAAGGTTTCTTGCAACGTCTGCGCTTGGGCTCGATTTCCTGCGTCAGGACGTAGTTCAGTGGCTTGGTAGACTTCTTCGCGCAGTCTGTCGTGGTTGGAATGTCGTGCGCCTTGAACGACACGACCCCCATGTCTTCCCAGCCTGCGCCGTAGTCCACGTAAAAGCGCACATACTCGGTCGAGCCGCCCACGCAGAGGTCGCCCAGGTATCCGGTCGGGCGTTTGATCTCGACAGTGGCTTCGAGCGTGTCCAGCCGCGGGTTAAACCCGACACAGGTGGCTTCCTCGTAAGTCGTATTGCCGATGATCTTCTTGACGACCTTAAACGGCGCGTCCGAAAAATTGCCGAAGTAGTTTGGATTGGCAGCTATGAGCTGTAGAAACTTGGCCTCCTCCGCAGAATTTGTGGGCAGTCCAAAGGCCTGTGCGCACATAAGTAATTGAAACAAAGTACCTTATTCTTTTGTTCGACGGCGAATATTCCAGTACCCACTTCGATCGGACGCCTACACCCGGTGCCCGGAGCCCCCGCCGGAGGCCCCGTTCCCCATCGCCCACACCAGCCGACACCGCGGAGCGCAGCCGAGGGTCAAGGCCGGCGCAGCCGCCGAGCTTGCGAGGGAAGCCTTGAGGCTTGGCGAGCACCGTGGTCTCCTCAAGCGGCGATGGAAGACGGTTTTACCCACAAATTCTGCGGAAGACCCGAAACTTGGTACGTTCCCTTTCAACCTTGAAGGTTCGTTCAGCCATGTTTTATGTCTCCATTTGGGTTTCAGTGTTTCAGTGGTGGAACAACAAGAACCGGTTCGTCAGAACTCGCAGATAGAGTCTGGACGTAAGGTTGTTGCGCCTCCTTCATTGGGCCGCTTTCACACAAGTTGCTGGCCATCCGGAAGGACCGCTGGCCCTCTAAAGTCCCCGGATTCACCTCAGCTAAACCTTGACGGCAGTTCCCTGCCCGGGCAGCGAACGCCGTCCTGGCAATTTCATCGGTTCCTCCCCGTGAATTGGATTCTTAGGGCAGCTACCGTGCCAAACGCGTCCGCGCGCATCACTCCTCGCAGTAAGTCTCTTTCGTATAGGCGGATAGAATGGAACGAAGGGCTTCGACGGGACCGAATGTCGGGGTCTGAGAAGGCTCCAGGCTATCCGGTCGGATAGTGTTGGACTATCCGAACAAGCCGGGGGAGATCGGAGTTCGTTGGGAATGCTGGACGACGTTTTCGAGAACCGCCTTGGACTATAGCCGAATGCAGGGTTTTCCGACGTGTCGGCGAGTGTGGTCGCGCACTCGACGGGCTTATCCCAATTAATGGGCGCGCTCACCGATTGGGCGACATGATGTGGGTCGCCTCGGCGCGACCGGTCTCAACCGAGCAGAAGCAAGCGGGCGCCCGGGTCGTCCGTCACAGCGGAAGTCACGCTACCAGCTACGACGGTGGATCGGGTTCTTTCGGTTTCCTGAGTTGGCCATCAGGCAAATAATACATAAAGCGCCGAGGTGGGCGGTGGAATCACCCTGCCCGGCTTTGCTGGCGGGTAACTCGTTTTTTGAATACAGCCAGCGTATACTCCTCTGAATTAGAGGAGGCTCCCATGATTCGTCTTGCCCTGGTTCTGTTGCTGGCTGGACTGCAGCAATTACCGCCACCGTTCCAAACTCCGTGGTATCGCAACATCACGCAGATCGTACCGCAACCGGACGGCAGTCACCTGGAGGTGCCACCGGGCTTCAGCGTGAACGTCTTCGCCGAGGGGCTGCAGCATTCGCGGCGGATCGCCCTGGCTCCGAACGGCGACGTGTTCGTTACCGAAAGCGGTTTTGGCGAAATCGTTGTCCTCCGGGACGCCGATCGGGACGGTGTTGCCGAGGAAAGAGAGACATGGGCGACGGAACTGACCCGACCGTTTGGCCTCGCGTTCCACGAGGACTACCTATATGTCGGCAACAATGACGCCGTGGTCCGCTTTTCATACACGCCGGGGCAGATGAAGGCGGATGGAGGGCCCGAACATATTGTCGACCTGCCTCCAAGTAGTGGGGAGGGCGATCGGGATACGGCCAACCGGCTCGGAATCGACATCAGCCGGACTCGGGGCTATAACCACTGGACACGGAACCTGATCTTCAGTCCCGACGGTCGCAAGATGTATGTCACGGTGGGGTCGGCCACGAACGCGACGCCTGGCGACGACCCACGGAGAGCTGCGATCAACGAGTACAATCCGGATGGATCCGGCCACCGCGTCTTTGCCGGCGGTCTCCGGAATCCGGTGGGCATGGCTTTTTATCCGGGCACCGACACCCTGTGGACAGCGGTCAACGAACGGGATCACCTCGGCGACGACCTTGTGCCCGAGTTCGCCACGTCGGTTGTGGACGGTGGCTTCTACGGTTGGCCGTATGCTTACATCGGACCGAACCCGGAACCGATATTGAACGGCGCCCGGCCGGACCTGATCGAGAAGTCAATTGTGCCGGACATCCTCCTGCCGTCCCACTCGGCCGCCCTGGGCATCATCTTCTACACGGGTGATCAATTCCCGGAGGAATACCGTAACAGTGCTCTGATTGCACTGCATGGGTCGATCAACCGATCCAAACTTGCAGGCTACAAGGTGGTACGGGTTCCGTTCAAAGATGGTCGGCCGGACGGTGACCCGGAAGACTTCCTGAAGGGATTCATCGTTACCGACACGGATGAAACGAAGCAGGTCTGGGGCCGGCCGGTCGACGTCCTGCAATATACGGACGGGTCCCTTCTGGTTTCCGAGGACGGCGGCAACCGGATCCTTCGAATCAGTTACGCTCCCTGATGTGCGCCCAGACTTCGCGCCTGGGTCACTCGTGCCGTAACGCGATCAATGGATCGACGTGGGCCGCGCGACGGGCCGGCACCCAGGTGGCGAAGAACGCGACCGCCCCGAGAACACCCGTAACACCAAGCATCACGAGAGGGTCGCCGGCCGAAACCTGATAAAACAACCCGGTCAGGCCCCGCATCGCGACATACGCCAAACCCAACCCTGCGGCCAACCCCACGCCGACGATCAGCATCACTTCGCGGACGATCGTCCAGACTACCTGGGGACTTCTCGCCCCGAGGGCCATCCGGATTCCCACTTCCCTGGATCTCCCGGCGACCGTGAACGCAACCAGCGCATAAAGTCCCAGGCCGGCGAGTACCAGCGCCAGGACACTGAAACCAGACAGGAAGGCAGCGCCGATGCGGGACAGGACCAATGACTCTCCAAGATGGTCGGACATCGTTTTGGCGCGCAGGACCGGCAACACCGGATCCAGACTTCGAAGTTCACTTCGGAGAGATGCAACCAGGGCGGCACCGTCTCCATCGGTTCGGGCCAGGACAGACACCGTCCGGGTCGGCGACTGTGAGAACGGTTTGTAGAACAGAGACCGCGGCGGTTCGACGACTTCCCTCACTTTTGTGTCCCCTACTACTCCGACGATCTCCATCCAGGAATCCTCCGCTCCCTGATGACGGAGGCGTCGGCCAATGACATCGGTCGTTCCCCAGTAGCGATTCGCGAGTGTCTCGTTGACGATCATGACCGGGCGGCTGTCCTCACGGTCCTCGGAAGTGAAAGGTCTTCCCTGGATGAGAGGAATACGAAGGGTTCGAAAGTACCCCTCGCCGACAAACCCGCCTGGAAGTTCGACCGCTCCGGTTCCTTCGGGTGAGACATATCCTTCGACGATCATCGTGCTCGAACCTCGACCGCCTATAGGAGGGTTCGCGGCGATGGCGGCTGAAACAACACCGGGAGCCGACCGAATCCGATCGAGCAGAGTCCGGTAGAGCGTCTGCCCCTCATCCCACCCATAGCCCACCTGAAGCGCGTTTGTCTCGATAAACGCGACATCGGTGACAGCAAAGCCCGGTTAGGCACGCTCGGCGTTGGCCAGACTCCGAATGAAGAAGCCCGCGCCGACGAGAAACAACACGGAAACGGCAACCTGAAAGACAACCAGGGCGTTCTTCAGTCCAAACCAGCGTCGACCGAGAGACAGGCTCTCCCCTTCGTCTTTCAGTGTGGACATGACATCGGTACGAGAGGCCCTCCATGCGGGTGCCAGGCCAAATGCGATTCCTGTGAGGAGCGACAGCACAAGGGTAAACGCCAGCACGCTTCGGTCCAGCCCCACGTCCAGCAGAGCTATCGGGACATCGGCGGGAACCTGATACCCCATGACCAGGCTGAGAGTCCAGGCCGCAACGAAGTAACCCAGAATCCCGCCGGCAGTGGACAGTAGAACGCTTTCGGACAGGAGTTGACGAACCAGTTGAGCCCGGTTCGCCCCGATCGCCAACCGAATCGACATATCGCGTGCGCGCCCCGCACCCCTCACCAGCAGAAGGATCGCGAGGTTACTGCAGGCTATGACCAGCACAAGGCCGACGATGGCCATCAAGCCGGCCGCGGCCGGCAGCAACACGCCGTCAATTGCAGGGTGGATGCGAACATCGGTTGTGGAGAAGACCGTGATGTCTCGCCCCTCGTTCAATTCCGGAAACTCTTCGCCGAGACGTGCGGCGAGCGCGGTCATCGCCGTCTGCGCCGCGATGGGTTCGACGCCAGGTTCGAGTCGGGCCTTCACCATGAACCAGTGGTTCTGCCGGCGCTCCAGGGTGCTGGCCGAACCCTCGACGGGCAGTATCGAGGAAATCGACAGCCAGAAGTCGACCGCAACTCCACAGACGGCGCCGTTGTAGGCCTCCGGTCCGATTCCCACGATAGTGACAGGCGCGCCGTTCAATCGGACTGTCTGGCCGATGATGTTGGGATCCCTCCCAAACCGCATTTCCCATGCGTGACGGCCAACAATGCCAAACGCTCCGGCACCGGTCTGATCTTCTTCCGGGTCAAACCAGCGACCCACAGAAGGTCTGAGACCCAGCATCGGGAAATGGGAAGCGGTCGCATATTCAACAAGCGAGGGACGCAGCCCGTCATCGGTCTGCACGTTGGCTATGGAGTTGAATGTAGCGGAAACGGCTGAAAACAAGTCCGTGTGTGCCGCAATGTCACGATAGGCCGGATATGAGTTGGAGGTGGGATCGCCTTCATCCGAGTCCTGGTAGATCTCTACCAGCTCATCAGGATTCTCAAAAGGCAAGGGCCTGAACAGGACTGCGTTCACTGCGCTGAAGATCGCCGTGTTCGCACCGATCCCCAATGCGATGATGACCACCGCCATCGAGGTGAACAGGGGTGTGCGGCCCAACTGACGCACGGCATATTTCAAACTCTGAACCAACGACTCCATCTTTCCTCCTCCACCGTTACTCACCTCTCATCGCGATCAGCGGCGCGACCTTCGTAGCCCGGCGCGCCGGGAAATAACTGGAGAGCAACGCGATCACCAATACCAATAAGGACACGACGGCCAAGGCGGTTGGATCGCTGGAACTCGTATTGAAAAGCAGGTCCATCAACAGGCCCGCCACCAACATCGTCGCGATCACTCCGATAACGACGCCGAAGACCGCGAGCCTCAAAGCCTGACCCACGACCATGCCGAGGATTTCCCGCGAACGGGCGCCAAGCGCCATCCGGACTCCTATCTCGTGGGTGCGTTGGCTGACCGAGTAGGACATCAATCCATACAATCCAATCGCCGCCAGCAGCAACGCGGTGAACGCGAAGGAGCCGGTCAGCAGAGCTCGGTACCCGGGCGTCAGGAAGTTGTGAGCACCGACCTCCTCCAGCGTGGTTACGAATGGGATCACCACCCCTCGATCGGCCGCCCATATTTCTTCCCGCACAACACCCGCCAGGGCCATAGGGTCCGCCTCGGTGTGTACTAGAACCGCCATGGCCGGCCAGGCCCGTTGCTGGTGAGGCACGTACATCTGAGGACCCGCGGGTGCGTACAGTCCGAAGTGCCGGACGTCGCCCACGACCCCGACGATGACTCGGGAATTCACCTCTCCGGGAACAATCACCAGATCGTGGATGATGCGGTGGCCGACAGGGTCTTCACCTGGAAAGAAACGGGTGGCCATCGACTCGTTGATGATGGCTACGGCGCGGCCATCCAGGGAGTCCCTCGGCTCGAAATCGCGCCCTTTCAAGAGTGGAACACTGATGACTTCGAAAAATCCCGGACTGACGATGTGGATCGGAGCCGACGGCCGTTCGCCCGGCGGAAGCACCGGCCTTCATCCAGGTTGAAGGTTGTGGGGTCGACGGGGAAATTTGCGTCCTTCTCGAGTGGAACGCCTATCGACAAGCCCGCGGCAGTCACTCCGGGAAGACTCCGGAGGCGCCGTCGCAGGTCTTCGAAGAATGCTCCGCTTCGCATCGGATCGGAGTAGGTCCGGGGCAACTCGACCCGGGCGACGAGCACTCCTTCGGAGTTGAAACCAGGCTCGACGTTTCGCAGCTCTCTCAAACTCTCCAACAGCAACGCCGAGCTCACGAGCAGGACCATCGCCAGCGCCATCTCGCCGACCACGAGAACACGCCTCAATCGAGCGCCGTATCCACCGGCCAGTCGGTTCGTCGCCTCCCGGAGAGTCGTGTTGAGATCCGACCGGGCGGATCCAACGGCGGGTACGAGGCCGAAAAAGAGCCCCGTGAGGAGCGTGACCATCGAGGTGTAGACCAGGACTCCGAGATCGACGCCGGTTTCCTCAAGCCGTGGAATCGGAACCGGCACGAGAGATGACAATACCGGCATCGCCAACCACGCGATCAAGGCGCCCAATGCTCCTCCGACCACGGCAAGCAACAAACTCTCCGTCAACAGTTGCTCGACGATGCGTGTCCGGTCCGCGCCCAGTGCGAGACGGACGGCCATCTCCCGACGACGGTCGGAACCGCGCGCGAGCAACATACCCGCCACGTTCACGGTGGCGATCAACAGGAGGCAGGAGACAGCGCCCAGGAGAAGCAGGAGCGCCGGGCGGACCTCGCCGACCGTGTGCTCGTGAAGCGAAACCAGACGCGCGGAGTAACCCGCGTTGCTGGCGGGGTATTCCAGCTCGAGGAGAGAGGCAATAGCTTGCAACTCTGAGCTCGCTTGCTCCGGCGTGACTGCCGCTTTCAAGCGACCCACTACATTCAGTATCCGGAAAGCCCTGTAGGCGGGGGCGTCGAACGCCGTGTTCGACGACTCGGTCGGGTGATATCGTCCCGGCAACCAGATCTCAGTTTCGCCCGACGGGAAATCAAAGCCGGGTGGCATCACCCCGACCACCGTACGCAGGACCTCATCAATCCTCAGCGTCTGTCCGACGATCCCGGGGTCACGCCCAAAACGGCGTCGCCATAGTCCATCGGAAATCGTGACGACGCGGTCCCCTCCGGGGGAATCCTCCTCCTTTCGAAAGCCTCGGCCCAGTATCGGATCAACCTGAAGAACCGGAAACAGAGTCCAGCTGACAATCGCTCCATGCAACCGTTCGGGTTCACCGCCCCCGGTCAGATCCAGCTCCGGGCTCCAGTAGAACGCCATCTCGTCGAACGAATCGCTCTCGGCCCGCCAGTCAAAGTAATCCGGAGGGGACAGCCAACCGGGCTCAATCCCGCGTCCGAGGTTTGGCGAAATAACCATGACAAGTTGTTCCGAGTCGGCGTAGGGCAACGGCCGGAGAACCACCGCATTGACTATTGAAAATATCGCCGAATTCGAACCGATCCCGATCGCGAGCGTAAGGACCGCAACAAGGGTAAAGCCCTTGCTGCGCATCATTGTTCGAAACGCGTACTTCAAATCTCCTAGTGTAGTCCGTCACAGTTAATGTAACTTATTCAGCTTTCCTACGTCTGAGTATATATGAGGAGAGCACCGACGATTAAATTGGACATTCCTGTGCGGAAGGAACTGGAGCGACTGAGCCGAAGCCGCAGTGTGGCGGTCCGGTTGGCGGAACGATCTCGAATTGTCTTGCTGGCCGCCGGGGGTCTGGACAATCAGGAGATCGCTGCCAAGTTGGACATCACTCGTCAAAAGGCCGGACGTTGGCGCGATCGTTTCGTTGAAGATGGCCTCGGGGGAATCGAAAAGGACGCTTCCCGCAGTGGACGGATTCCCTCGACCGGCCGCCGGAAGCGGGCCCGGATCGTGAAGAAGACGGTCGAAGGGAAGCCTCCGAACGCCACGCACTGGAGCCGGTCCTTGATGGCCAGGGCAACCGGCGTCAGCGAGTCCACGGTAGGGAGAATCTGGCGGGCTCATGGCTTGAAGCCTCATCTGGCACGCACCTTCAAACTTTCCAACGACAAACAATTTGTCGAGAAGTTGGAGGATGTGGTCGGTTTGTATCTGAACCCTCCGGAAAACGCCATTGTTTTGTCCTGCGATGAGAAGAGCCAGATGCAGGCCCTGGACCGCACGCAACCCGGGTTACCTCTGAAGAAGGGGCGGTGCGGCACCCTCACCCACGACTACAAACGCAACGGGACGACCACGATGTTCGCCGCGCTCAATACGCTGGACGGCTCGATTATCGGGACCTGTATGCCGAAGCATCGTCATCAGGAATGGATCCGGTTTCTCAATCAGATCAAACGTTCCGTGCCGAAAGACAAACAGATCCATATCATTTGCGACAACTACGCCACGCACAAACATCAGAAAGTCGTCAACTGGTTGAAGCGCAACACGCGCTTTCATGTGCACTTCACACCGACCAGTGCATCCTGGCTGAACATGGTCGAACGCTTCTTCCGGGATCTTTCCGAACAACGGCTTCGGCGCGGGGTTTTCCATTCGGTTCCTGAGCTAATCCAGGCCGTGGAGGAATATGTCGGGGGTCACAATCAGAACCCGAAGCCCTTCATTTGGACCGCAACGGCTTCCGATATTCTTGAAAAAGTTCAACGTGCCCGAAAGAAGCTCGATAAGTTACAGTCTGTTTGACGGGGACCACTAGAAGGATATGCATTACAGGTTCCCTGCTCCTTTCAAGACGACTACGGTGCTTCCCTCTTAACAACGGTCTTCGCTGCCCTCTCCCGGTGTCTCGAGCCACGTACATCACGGCGAGCGACACGGCCTGCTTCCAATACCAGGCGTGGGCCCGGCTTCTGCCCAGTCGCGGCTCGACTTGGGTCCGAAACTCTTCCTCAAGGTCGCCCAGAACCGTTTCTCGCTCGGTTGCCGGCACAAACAGACGAAGAACGAGTCGCGCCATTCGGGGAGAAACGATGTAATCGGGATGCTTCAAAGTTGGTCCGGATGTTGTGCGTTCAGTCCAGTCGCAAGGACCCGACGGGGTCGCCTTTCATCGCCCGCCGAGCTGGAAGATACGAGGCGCAAAGCCCCAGGGGCCGCCTCGAGAACCGAGTCCGGCAGCGACAGACGCAGAACGAGGCGCACCAGAAGTGGGCCCCCGGCCGTATCGGTAGTGCTCAAACGTCCTCCAGCAGGGGTTCCAGGCCCTCGCGCATGTGAGTGATGTCTCCCAGTGATAGTCGCAAAGCTTGAACACCCTCGGGCTCGACCGTAAAGAAGCGTTTCGCCCGACCGCCCCGGACCGCTGTAGGTTCCCCCATCCAAGAGATGACGTAGCCCTTCCTTTCAAGACGCTCCAGGGTGATATAGATCGAACCGCGAGAGATTTCACGTTCGGTCCGAAGCTCGATCTGCTTCTTGATCGTCACTCCGTAGGCCGACTTCCCCGCCTGCAGAATCGCCATCAGCACGACCATCTCAAACTCCCGCAGGCTCTTCGTTGCTTCCTGATTCATAATGTCAACAACGTAAGACTTATTGCCTGGACTTGTCAAGAAAGTCTTCCGGAAGGCCGTTTCTCCAAACCGGGGTTGTTTCCATCGACCAGATGTGGCTAGACTTTCTTGCTCAAGGATATTATTTGCTCCAGACTATTAGAGGAACTCCATGGACACGCCATCTCATCCGATGATCGAAGCCCGGGACCTGTCGAAATACTTCGGACCTTTCGTCGCAATAGAAAACATCTCGTTCTCGATACCGGTGGGACAGATCGTAGCGTTTCTTGGGCCGAACGGCGCGGGAAAATCGACCACGATGAAGATTCTCGCCGGCTTCATGGCCCCCAGCCAGGGAATCGCGTTGATCGGAGGCATGGACGTCCATTCCGATCGAATCGAAGCATCACGAAAGCTTGGCTACCTCCCCGAAAACGGGCCACTCTACCTGGACATGACGCCTCTCGAACTCCTGCACTTCTTCGGGGAAGCCAGGGGGATCGTCGGAGAGGAACTGGACCGACGGATTGACTGGGTCGCTGGCCGTCACTCGATACGAGAGGTTCTGGACAAACCGATCAGCAAGTTGTCGAAAGGATTCCGCCAGCGAGTGGGGCTCGCGCAGGCGTTGATCCACGACCCGGAGGTCCTGATTATGGATGAGCCCACCGTGGGACTCGACCCGAACCAGATTCGCGGTTTCCGTGAGAACATTCAGGAACTCGGAAGACGAAAACCATCTTGATCTCGACTCACATTCTTCAGGAGGTCGAGGCCATCGCCGACCGGGTGTTGTTCGTCAACGACGGACGACTGGTCTTCGACGGGACCCCAGACGGGCTGAAACAGGGTGGCTCGCTCGAGGAACCGTTCTACAGGATGACCCATACGCCGAACTCAGCCGAACCCGTCGCTGAGGTCGAGCCAACGGAGGTCCCCGACTAAATGTTGAACAAGATCAACATCGGCTTCATTCGAGCTTTGGTGAAACGCGATCTGTGGAGGTACTTCACAAACCCGACCGGCTACGTAGTTGCCGATCATCAGACCCGGATCCGGGCTCCCGAGCCAGAACAGCACCAACACGTGGCTCAGCGAGAGAACTCGTTTCTCTGGCGAGCCTTGCGATCTACCTCAACGTCTTGATGATTGAAAGCCGGCACTGGCCGCGGAAAGCGGACGGGTATCCCATGTGGGCGCATCATGCGCTGCGGGTTGTCTCGCTCGTACTGGTTGCGGTTGCCGTGAACACGATCATCGGCCGCGCGAGCGTTCGACTCGACGTGACGGCGGAACGGCTGCACTCGTTGAGCAGCGAAACGCTCAGTCTCATCGGGGAAATACCGGAAGACCGACCGGTTTTCATCCACGCGTTCATCAGTCCGGAAGTGCCCGAACAGTTCGTCCAGACACGTGAAAACGTTCTGGGTCTCCTCAAAGAAATCGACTCCCTGGCCGGAACCAAGGTGGAAGTCATCATCGAGGAGACCGAACCGTTTACCCAGGCGGCTCGCGACGCCAGGGAGAAATTCGGTATCGTCCCACGACAGGCGCCCAACCTGGCGAACGCGCGCACGAGTTTCTCTCAGGTGTTTCTGGGTCTAGCCTTTACGGCCGGGGCCGCCGAGCAGGTCATTCCCTTCATGGACCGTGGCCTGCCTGCAGAATACGAGATCACCCGGAGCATCCGGGTTGTCGCCGGCGCCGAGCGCAAGAAGGTCGGGGTCGTCAACACCCAGATCAATTTGTTCGGTGGGTTGGATTTTCAGACGATGCAGACCACGCCCGAGTGGGGTGTCGTCCGGGAACTGAAGAAACAATAGCCTCCTCCGCAGAATTTGTGGGCAGTCCAAAGGCCTGTGCGCACATAAGTAATTGAAACAAAGTACCTTATTCTTTTGTTCGACGGCGAATATTCCAGTACCCACTTCGGTCGGACGCCTACACCCGGTGCCCGGAGCCCCCGCCGGAGGCCCCGTTCCCCATCGCCCACACCAGCCGACACCGCGGAGCGCAGCCGAGGGTCAAGGCCGGCGCAGCCGCCGAGCTTGCGAGGGAAGCCTTGAGGCTTGGCGAGCACCGTGGTCTCCTCAAGCGGCGATGGAAGACGGTTTTACCCACAAATTCTGCGGAAGACCCAAACAATACGAAGTGGTTCCAATCACGCCCGACGGCCCGATCACCGAAGAAGTGGACGGGTTGCTTGTTCCGTTGCCGTCGTCCATGTCTCAGGCAGAGATGGACAATGTTCTGGCGTATATGGAAACCGGCAAGCCGACACTGCTGCTGGTGGATCCGCTGCCGGTGGTCAACGTCGGACTGTCTCCTTCCGAGACCGGAGGCAGCCAGAACCCCTTTCAGGCAAACCAGGGTCCGCCGCCCAAGGAAAAGGGCAACGTAACGCAATTTCTCTCGTCGATCGGGATCTCCTGGGGCTCGAACCTGATCGTCTGGGACTCGTACAATCCACATCCCGATCTGGCCCAACTCGCGCCGGAAATCGTCTTCGTCGGCGCCGGAAACGAGAACGAACGGACGTTTGACCTGGAACATCCAAGCAGCCGGGGCCTGCAGGAACTGGTCCTGATGTATCCCGGCTTTCTCAACGGACCCTCCAGTCCTGACTTTGAGTTCCAGCCGCTGGTCCGGACCGGGCTTGCGTCCGGACCTCTCGTCTATTTCCAGATCGTTCAACGGAGCTTTTTCGGAGTCCAGCTCAATACGAATCTTCCGCATCAGCCCGACCCGAACTATTACGTCCTGGCCGCACACGTTCGCGGCACAAGGACCGACGTAGCGAACGTGGACGACGACACCGGGCAAGCGGGTGCCGAAACCGGGAACGCTTCGACTAAAACCATCAACGCGATCGTCATCGCGGACCTGGATTTCATCTCCGAACAATTCTTCATGATTCGCGAGCAGGGAGCGCAGGACTTCAACTTCGATAACGTCACGTTCTTTCTGAACGCAATCGACGTTCTGGTGGGCGACGAATCATTCGTAACGTTGAGAAACAAGAGAAGACGGCACAGGACGTTGGAAAGGGTTGAGGCACAGACGCGAAACTTCGTCGAAGCCCGTGTCGTCGGCGAACAACAGGCCGAGGCCGACGCCCAGACCGCGCTCGATGACGCGCAGCAGCGGCTGACCGAACGCGTCAACGAAGTCCAGCAACGCCCCGATCTTGACGCTCAGACGAAACAAATCATGGCAAGGAACCTCCAGGAGGCAGAGAACCGACGCTTCGAGGTGTTAAAAACCAATATCGAAGCCGAGAAGGAAGCCAAGGTGAGTGCGAGCATGGAAAACATGGAAGCCGAGATCCGACAGATCCAGAGCAACATCCGCACGTTCGCGGTACTGCTGCCTCCACTGCCGGTGTTCGCGCTCGGTGTGTGGATCTTCTGGCGCCGGAAACAGAGGGAAAAGGAAGGCGCATTGGCTGCACGGAGACTGAGACAGGGATCATGAACGAAACCAAGACGACATTGACATACCTCGGCGTGGCCGCTTTCCTTATTCTCGTCGTGTTTGTGACTGCGCCGGGAAAGATCACACCCGACGACTTTCTCGATCAGAACGAACCATTCTTTCCTGACTTCACAGATCCCAATGTTGCCACAACCCTGGAGGTGATCGACTTCGACCCCGAAACGGCCACCGCTCGTCCATTCAAGGTGACGTTCAAGCAAGGTGAGTGGATCATCCCTTCGCACAATAATTTTCCAGCCGACGGAAAAGACCGGCTGGCGGAGACGGCGGCCGGAGTCATTGACATCAAAAAAGATGATTTCCGGTCCGCCAATATCGCCGATCATGTGGCACTGGGTGTCGTCGATCCACTCGTTGATTCGGTCAGCACGCTCGCCGGGCGCGGCAAGAGGGTCACGGTCAAAGACGAAAACGACCAGGTTCTGGCCGATCTGATTATCGGGAACAACGTGGAGGGACGCGACAACCTCCGATTCGTCCGTCTCCCGGAGCAGAAGCGGGTCTACGTTTCCCGAATCGACATCGACATCTCGACGCGATTCGAAGACTGGATCGAAAGGGACCTGTTGCAGGTGGAACAGAACAAGATCGAACGAATCCAACTGAAGGACTATTCGATCAACGAGACGACGGGAAGGCTCAACCAGCGGGACGACGTGATCCTGGAGAAGGACGGAGACACGTGGAGTGCCAACCGGATGGCGTCAACCCAGGAGGTCGCTTCCGACAGCATGACCGACCTGCTGGGCGCGCTCGACCAACTCTCTATCGTCGGCGTCCGTCCAAAACCCGAAGGCCTCTCCAGGAGCCTCGGCCGGCCCGACAACCTCTCGATATCCCAGACGGACATGTTGTCGCTCCGCAGCAAGGGGTATTACTTCGCTCAAACCGGACAACTGGTCTCAAACGAAGGCGAGCTGGAAGTACGAGACGGCGATGGCGTCATCTACACGTTGCGTTTTGGAGAAATCGTGTACGGCACAGGAGAATCCGTGTCGGCCGGCACCGAGTCGAGCGACGACAGCGAGAATGGACCGGGCGAGAACAGATACCTGTTCATCACCACCTCCTTCGATTCAGCCCGTTTCCCCGAGCCCCGACGAGCCGCCAACACGGACTTCCTGGACAAGGAAGCGGCCGACTGGACCGATGCCGACCGCAGCAACAACGCCTTGCACGCTGCGTACGAGCAGTGGCGGACGACCGTGGAGGCGGGCCGCGGACGGGCCGACGAATTGAACGGGAGGTTCGCAGACTGGTACTACGTCATTTCCTCGGACAGCTTCGACAAGATCCACCTGACGCGCAGCGACCTGGTTCGTCAAAAAGAGACCGAATAACAACCGGCAATGGCTGGCCATTTTCCGACGCCCGCCAATCGACCGAGGTTCTCGAAATGAAACACATACGTCTGCTTGTCCTTGTGCTTGCGCTATTGACCGTATCGCCTGGCCTCGACGGATTGGCAGGGCCGCCGCAACAGACTCACGATCTCGGCCTGACTCCTCGAACAGTCCACTGGGGATACTACGACGGCGGCCTCTCTCCCGTACTGACGATCGCGTCCGGGGACATCGTGCGAGTGGAAACGCTGATCGCGCGGGGGTTGGAGCGGCTCTTGCTCGCGGGAGCGCCGGAAGATGAGATCCCCGACCGGTTGAAGGTTGTCGAGCGGGAGGTCACCGATCGCGGGGCCGGGGCGCACCCCATGACCGGCCCGATCTACGTGGAAGATGCGGAACCGGGAGACGTCGTGGAGATCCGCATCCAGAGCTTCGAGTTTCTGCACCCCTTCGGCGTCAGCTACTTTCTTCCCGGATCCGGAACTCTTCCGGATGATTTTCCTTACACACGCCTGAGGCTGACGCGATTCGATCCGCAGACGGGTAAGGTTGATTTCGCCCCGGGAATCACGCTCGAGCTTGCGCCTTTCTTCGGGTCTATAGGCGTCGGGCCGTCGCCCATTCTGGGACGCGTCAACACGAACCCGCCGGGACACCATGCCGGCAACCTGGACAATAAGGATCTCGTCGCCGGATCCAGGCTCTTCATTCCGGTCCACGTTCCAGGAGCTTTGATCTCGTTTGGAGACGGCCACGCACTCCAGGGGGATGGAGAGGTCGCCCTGACCGCCCTGGAAACTTCGCTTCGAGGAACGGTCCAGATCGTCCTTCACAAGGACCGCACCCTGACCCGCCCCTGGGCTGAGACACCGACTCACTACATCACGATGGGCCTGCATCCGGATCTGGATGAGGCGGCTCGTATGGCCACACGTGAAATGATCGATTTTCTGGTCTCCGAGAAGGGGTTGGAGCGAGGCGACGCCTATATCCTGTGTTCCCTGGCGATGGACCTGGCCGTGACGCAACTCGTCGACGGTACAAAGGGCGTCCATGGCAAGATCTCCAAATCGATCTTTGATTCGTCTCCGTAACTGGAACGCCCTGCAGACTTCCGCTACAAGCTACGAGTCTCCTGTCCGAACCGACGCGGCTCTGATTTTCTTGTAGGAAAGGCGCCGAAGGGCGCAATATTTGCGTCTTTCATTTTATTTGCAACAGCGGCTTGACCAAGGCGCGGCAAAAGCAGAATATCTAGGCTCCATTAAATTCTTAGTGCTTGAAGGAATCGACAGTATTGAAGAAATTGCGATCTAGATTTGCGTCGGACGAAATCAGTGGCTTTCTCGACCAGGGCACCTCGGTCACTGGAGAGTTGCAGTTTTCAGGAACCCTTCGAGTGGATGGGGATTTCCATGGCTCGATTTCCACCAAGGACAAGCTGATCGTTGGAGAGCGCGCACAGATCCATGCGGATATCAAAGTCGGAGAGATCGAAGTCTATGGCGCTATTTTCGGCAACGTAGAGAGCGCTCGACGAGTGCAACTTCACTCCGGAGGCAGCATAGTCGGGGACATACGCACACCGGAACTCGTGATCGAAGCCGGCGGGATGCTTGACGGAAAAAGCAACATGGCAGGTGACGACGAGGACGAAGTCACATCGGAAACCACTCGATCATTCAGAAAGGAATGGCCGGGACGCTAGTGGTCCCCGATTTGTTTATGCTTCCGCTTCCTCGGCACGACCCTCCTCGACCTGGGCAGCCGTCAACGCACCGTTCGCCACACTGCCGAACGGATCTTTGGCAACTCTCACATTAGCAAGATCCAACGGGAAATCGAGCTGTTTCAACGCCTTCTTGAATCGCTCGGCAAAACCCTTGGGAGCGACGGTGCCTCCGGACAGGACGATTGGGATCGCCCCACCGGTAGTCTGAGGGATATTCATCATCTTAGACACTTCTCTGTTGACCCTCTCCGCAACGTACTCGATGAACTGGTCGTACGCAATGGACAGGGCGTTGAGAACCTCGGTGTCGGCTTCGCTTTTGGTCAGATTGAGCGACGATTCTTTAATGGCGCACACCCGGCTCGCGTTCTCGTCGACCGCCAGGGCGGCCTTCTGGTCGATCCAGTCACCTCCCCGGGCCAGGGAGAAGGCCAGCAACGGTATAGATCGAAACGCAAAACAAACATTCACCATGCCACCGCCAAACGACATTCCTATTCCGGTATATTGCTCGTCGCCCAGTTCCGAAAAGATTACCGCCAGGCCCTCGTTGATCGGTTTCGGGTGATAGCCGAGTTTTCGGAGTATCCCCTGGATTGTTTTCTCGTGGTAAGCCAGGTTCACCTCGGCATCCACAGGCTCGCCAGGGACTGAAAAGTACAAGGGCTCCCCTGCCTGCCGGGCCTCCCCGGCAACGCCCCGTATAATGCGTTCGATCATGGGGATGGCTTCGTCTTCGGAGGGACTGATCATCCCCTTGCGGAGCGGCCGGCGGGCAACTTTGCCAGAGATGCTGGCGAATTCCAGGGCTTCGTTTCCCAGGATCTGAAGCTTGTCACCATTCTTTACATACTCCAGCTTGGCCATGCCAAGCATCCCTTCAGTGAAATCGTCCTGGTCCAGGTCGATGAACGCGCTTCTTTCGGATCTCGACACGGTTTCTTGTCCCTGCATCTCGGCGCAGCGAACAAAAGAGGTTCCAACATCCAATCCCCTGCCAAAATACCGTCGCCGTTCTCTCGCCATCTTGATCTCCCTCTTTCCCTACAGGACTGGAGCCCTGGAGGTGTGAAACTCTTGAAAACGCCCACCCCTTCGAAAACATGCAAAGGTCTAGGCCTGTCGCCGAGTCGTCTTGAATCCCGTGTTTTGCGGTCCTTCCTGTCGACCCACCCGGCTCAGCCGCTTCTCGCCCGAGCCAGAACATTCTCTCACAGCGGCAGGCGATGGACCACACCTTCGGATCGAGTAGCGAAAAATTCGCGCAATCCGACGGCCGACATTATTCCAGACGGTTTTGATATACCAATAAGGCGGCAGCCGCAACTAAAAACTGTTGAATCGTCAGCACTAGTGGCTTCGACCGGCGGGACGTCAGGGGTCGAATCCGTCACTCCAAAATCGATTTCCGTCAGGGGAAGAGGACTGATTCTGGATCACAGACGCAAATTTTCCCGGTCGCCTCCAAGGCTCCCAGGCCGAACTGTCATTGCTGCCGCGTAGATGCGGCTTGACGCAGGGGGCCCAAAAAGCAGACTATTTAGCCCTGTCGCATCATAGGGATAAGGGAGTATGAAGAAACTAGGCTCGAAGTTCTCATCGGAAGAGGTCAGTGGGTTTCTGGACCAGGGCACCTCGGTCACCGGCGAGCTCCAATTCTCGGGGACGCTGCGGGTAGACGGGGAGTTCCACGGCTCGATTACGACCAAGGATAAACTGATCGTCGGAGAGCGGGCTCAGGTTCACGCCGACATCAAAGCAGGCGAAGTGGAAGTTTACGGAACCATTTCCGGCAGCGTCGAGGGCAACAGGCGCGTGGAGATTCACCCCAGTGGTAGCATCAAAGGGGATGTACGCACCCCGGAACTTGTGATCGAGGCTGGCGGCATACTCGACGGAAACAGCAAAATGGCGGACGACCGCAAAGCAGAGGCTCCGTTCGAAACTACCCGCACGACTGGAAAAGAACACCCGAGCGCCTGAACCCCCGCCACAGATTCTCACGATCCATATTGACCGACCCGGCCGGTGACAGGATCATCGTTCGCTCGACGACTCCTGGCGGACCTTTCATAACTCAAAAGAACAAAAATGGTGCTCCGTACGTTATAAAAGGCGTCGAGACTTCTTTGCCGTTGTCACCCACAGCAAACCGAAGGGGAATGTAAGCTCATGAACGATCTGATCTCCGACCTGAGGTTCACTCTTAGAAGCTTCCGAAGTCATCCGGCATTCACGCTGACCGCCGTGTTGACACTGGCGTTGGGAATCGGGGTCAACGCCGCCATCTTCAGTGTCGTCAACGCCGTTCTTCTACGTCCACTTCCAGTGGAGTCGCCCGATCGACTTGTAAACGTATACACGGGGGACGACACAGGTTTCAGGCACGCAACGAGTTCGTTTGCCGACTATGTCGATTTTCGCGACCAGAGCGACGCGTTCGAGGGACTCGCGGCACACTGTCCGATGTTTGCCAACCTCGATTGGGAAGGGCGATCCGAGTTGGTGATGGGTGAGCTGGCCACATGGAACTACTTCCAGGTGCTTGGAGTCCGCCCTGCCCTGGGACGATTCTTCCTGCCCGAAGAGGATGCAACTGAACTCACACATCCGGTGGCCGTACTGGGACACACCTTCTGGCAGAAACGTTTCGGCGGAAGCCCGGACACACTCGGAAAGACCCTCAACCTGAGCGGCACCCGCTACACCATCGTGGGAATTACTCCGGCCAGCTTCAACGGCACTTACGCCGGACTCACCGCCGACATCTGGATTCCTCTGATGATGGCCGACGGCGTGGAACCGATGGGGTACCACACCTCCGCCCCGTCCCCCGGAAACACGATGATCGAAAGACGCGGCCGACGCTGGCTGTGGATAGAAGGGCGACTGGCCGATGGGATTTCCATGGAAGCTGCCGGCGCCCAGTTGGACACGATCATGTCCCGCCTCGCTGCCTCTTATCCGGAATCCAACAAGGACCGACCGATCACGGTTCTCAAGACAAACGATGTCCGAATTCATCCGGCGCTCGATCGAGCCCTTCTACCGGTAGCCGCGCTCCTGCTGGGAGTAGTCGGTCTCGTGTTTTTGATCGCCTGCGCCAACGTCGCCAACATGTTCCTGGCGAGGGCGTCGTCTCGCCGCAGAGAGATTGCGGTGCGGCTGGCAATCGGAGCGGGAAGGTTGCGGATCATACGCCAGCTCCTGACCGAAAGCCTGACTCTTTCACTCGCAGGCGGGTTCCTCGGCTTTCTATTCTCGCTGTGGGGCACACGGTTGCTGCTTGCGATCCAGCCACCGATACCGATGTCGATAACGCTCGATCTGGCCCCCGATGTCCGGGTGTTCGCGTTTGCCCTGCTGATTTCCGTCACGACGGGTGTGGTGTTCGGCATGGTACCGGCGCTCCAGGCAACGCGATCGGATCTTGTGCCGGATCTGAAGGGCTCCGCTCACAACCAGCAGAAAAGGAGACGCCGACTGGATCTCCGCGGCTCTCTGGTCGTATCGCAGGTCGCGATCTCCTTGGTCCTGCTCATCGGCGCAACACTGGTCATTCGAAGCCTCCGGTCGGCGGAAGCTATTGATCCCGGGTTCGAACCGGACCGGCTTGCCGTGATGACGTTCGCTCTGGATATGAACGGTTACGACGAGGACCGGGGAAAAGACTTCTACAGCACTCTGTTAGAGCGATCACGGGCTCTTCCGGGCGTTCTCGGTGCGACCCTGTCGGAGCGCCTGCCTTTTTCCATCAATATCCATCAGAGTTCCATCTTCATCGGAGGTGTATCGCGCCCGGAGGAAACACCCCTGTCGGTGGACACGACGCGGGTCGGGATCGACTACTTCGAGACGATGGACGTTCCGATTCTGGAAGGACGCGACTTCGGACCGCAGGAAACTCCGAGTTCCAGGCCGGTCGCTATCGTCAGTGACTCCATGGCACGACGCTATTGGCCTGGCGAGAGCGCGGTGGGCAAGCTGTTCACGCGCTTGAACGGATCCACTTATGAGATCGTCGGCGTCGCGAGCGATTACAAAGTGCGTACGGTCGGAGAAGATGCCCGCCCGTTCATACACTATTCCCGCTCGCAGGGTTACAACCCTTTCGCCAGCGTCCTGGTTCGGACCGAGGGTCCAGCGGTCTTGATGCTCGGTTCGCTTCGGCGAGAAGCCGAAAAACTTGATCCCAACGTCCTTTTCATGCAGGCGACAACGATGAGGAACGAAATGGATACTTCCCTGTTCGGGGTCCGCGCAGGCGCCACGTTCCTCGGTGGGTTCGGCCTGTTTGCTCTCTTTCTGGCCTCAGTCGGACTCTACGGAGTGATCTCCTGCTCAGTCGGTGAACGGACCAGAGAGATCGGAACACGAATGGCTCTGGGGGCCAGTGGGGCGAATGTCGTCAGACAGGTCGTTGGCGAAGGCATGACCCTGGTCGGCGTCGGCATAGTGATGGGTTCTCTGGCGGGAGCGGCCCTTGGCCGTGTGCTGACGTTTCTTCTTTACGGTATCAGCCCACTGGACCCGGCTTCGTTCCTGGCCGCCGGTTCCGTTCTCGGGATCGTAGCGTTCGGGGCCAACATCATTCCTGCTCGATCCGCTTCGCGTGTCGACCCCATGCTGGCACTGCGGGCCGAATAGGGAGGGCCCGTTGTGACCTAGGAGACTGCTGACCAGACTCCCGGGCTGGCGATTCCCTTTCCCTGCTGGCGGACATGCGGGCCGCTATACATACCTGTTGACGAACGGCATGAATCCGGGCCGGACCCGATACTGACGGTGGCGGGAAAACCCGGACTCCGCTGACGCACCGGCTTGCATTAGGTTGCGCGTTCTGCAAATCTGATGGAACCCTGAGGTGAAACGCACTATGAGGAGAACGAAATCATGTTTATCGCGATGAATCGGTTCCGGATCGCACCGGGACGAGAAGAGGATTTCGAAAACATCTGGCGAGGACGGCAATCCTATCTGGACGAGGTTGCCGGCTTCAAAGAGTTTCATTTATTGAAAGGGCCGACCGATGATCGGTCGACGCTCTACTCGTCTCATTCAGTATGGGAGTCCCGCGAGACATTTGTCGCCTGGACGGAATCGGAATCCTTCCAGAAGGCACATGCCCGTGGACGGGCACCGGAGGGAACCTACCTCGGACCGCCCGAATTCGAAGGCTTCGAGGTTGTGATCTGATGCCCGGTGGCCGCTGTTGCTTGATCGCGCTGGCGGCATGCTGGACCTTCTTCGCCTGCACCAGCGCGCCAGACTACGCTGGTGGCAACCAGGCCTCCGTGGCGAACGGTGGCGAAGACGCCGTCGCCACGACGACACTCGACATCCTGCTCGACCCGGATCACGCCAGCTGGAGCGAGGAATCGCCGGATTCATTCCGGACACGCTTTGAAACCAGCGAGGGACCGTTCGTGATCGAGGTTCACCGTGCCTGGTCTCCCAATGGCGCCGACCTGTTCTACAACCTGGTCCGACACGGGTTCTATGACGACCAACGCTTCAGTCGGGTCGTCGAAGGGTTTATCACACAATGGGGACTCTCGGGAGATCCGGACGTCACCCGGGCCTGGAAGGGACGGACCATCCCGGATGACCCGGTTGTGGCGAGCAACTTGCGGGGCTACATTTCCTACGCGATGACGGGACCGGATACGCGGTCGACGCAGGTCTATGTCAATATGGTCGACAACACACGGCTCGATGATCAGGGCTTCTCGCCGTTCGGACAAGTCGTCGAGGGCATGGAAGTCGTCGATCGCCTGTACAACGGTTACGGTGAAGACGCCGGCGGTGGTATGCGAGCCGGGAATCAGGGGCCGGTGGAGGAAGGCGGCACCGCCTACCTCGTCGAACACTATCCGGAACTCGATTTCATCATCCGGGCAGAGATCGAATCCCGATCGTAGCGGGGTGCCTCACTCCGTCGGCACTTCGCTCATCAGGACGAGATTGTGCTGGTCGGGATCCTGGAACCCTGCCATCCAGAGCTCATACGCATCGGTCTTATGGACAACGTGTGGCTTCTGCTCGAAGTTCACTCCGCGCGATTCGAGAGTGCGACAGGCGTCCTGGATCGATTCGACACGATAGTAGATCAACGGGTTGGAACCAAAGTCGGGACGTTCCGCTTTACCCAGATAGAGGCGGATGCCGCCGCAATCGAAAAACGCCATATCCTGTCCAGGCACTTCGAACAGAAGCTTCATTCCCAAGACGTCACGGTAGAACGTGACAGATCGTGAAATGTCTTCCACGGTGATGTGGATCTGCCCGATAGAGTCCAGACCAAAGTCATCAGCCATTGTTTCCTCCTTCCCGGAAACGGTCGAACTGTGTCATAATTGATTAACAGTGTTAATCATTAACTAAGTGAACTATTATGTCAACCCCGCCCCTTCCCAAGGGACTCCCGAATACACAAACGACACGCGTCGCAAACCGTTTGCATTCCATCGCCATCCACCTCCTGAGGCGAGCCCGGACAGTGGATCGAGGAACCGGGCTCAGCGCCGAGCGCCTGTCGCTGTTGTCGGTGCTGGCGTTTACGGGACCGAAAACGATCAGCCAGCTGGCCGATGCCGAGATGGTATCCCGTCCGGCAATTACCCGTATCGTCACATCGCTCGAGGAGGCGGGCCTGGTCGGCCGGGAGCGCGGTACCGCGGACCGTCGGCAAGTGGTCGTTCAGGCGACCCGAAAAGGTCGGAGGCTCATGGACGCCGGGCGCCGACGCAGGGTGGAACGGATCGCCGGAGAGCTTGGTCAGCTCAGGCGCAACGAACTGGCAGTTCTGGATGAAGCGACAAAAGTGTTGGAATCGATCGACGGGTAAGGGGCCCACTCAAGAATAACTTCACATTTTTGCATCCCATCTTCACGCCATCTTCGCGAGACCTTCGCGTCATCTTCGCAAATCTGGGTGCCAATTCTGCGAAGTTATTCTTGAGCGGACCCCAAAGGATGGTTCGGGCTTTCCCAGGGTGGCGTTCACCGTTGTTCCGATACAATTGCGGTGTGTATCTGGTCGACGGCAACAACGTGATAGGGCAGCGGGTCGGCTGGCACCGCGACAAACCCGGCGCCCAGCGGCGACTGCTGCGGGAACTCGCCGATCTGAATCGGTCGGGGAGCGAGGAGGTGGCTGTAGTTTTCGACGGGCGTCCTCTCGGGGAAGTCGGGGACGGAGGCAACCTCGACGGAGTCTCGGTCTACTTCGCGCGCCGCGGCTCCGATGCGGATCATCGAATGCTCGAACTGGTTCGGGAAGCCTCCGAACCGGCCCGGATAATCGCGGTGACCTCGGACAGACGACTCGACGAGAGCCTGAGAACACTGGGCGCCCGAACGATCCGCTCGGGGCGGTTCCGCAAGATGCTGGACGAAGAAACTAGTGGTCCCCGCCAGATATAGCGGTACTAGATTTCGGAGTGCAACGGTACCGGATTTGGGGGAGCGACGACGAGCCAATGCTTCGACATTGTGAGGAGGAGCGACGCCAAAGACGGTGCCGTTCCGCCCGAACCCGTAGGGCCGATGGAGGTTGCTCCTCACGAACGCTAAACCATGTCGAAAGCTCACACTCACCGCACGGTGGATCTCACCCATCAGTCCGCTCGCAACCTCCTTCGGAGATAGTATCGCTATATCTGGCGGGGACCACTAGCGAACGGGGCAGTCGACTCTCATGACCCTTGCGCGTCCGGCCACCGGCGGACCGGCAACGGCCCGCTGGGTGACGAACTCGGTGTCGTATAGAAATGCATCGCTTCCGGGCAGGTACGCGACGGCTTCCTGTTGCTCCAGCAGTTCGATGTCGATTTCCCGATAGTCCACACCCGACACCATCTCGGCTGTCGGTTTCAGCTCCCCGTCGAGCAAGTCGAAGTAAAATTCATAGGCATCCACGTAGCTGAGCACCAGGAATCGCGAACCGTCGCTGGCGATGTCCATCGCTGTCGGCACACGGCCGGAGAACGGGTCCGTGGTCAAAGCCGCAAAGTCCAGCGTCCCTACGAGTGTGGCTGTTTGCATGGCCCCATTCGCGTTCTGCCACTGGTCTTTCGAGAGTTTGAAGACTCTGGATGGGTGGGCGGACCTCGCGGAAAAGTCCACTTCTTTCGTAATTATGACCAGGTCACCGCTTGGATGAATCGCAATGGATTCGGCGTCTGTAGGACCTCCAGGATATTGAAAGCGGACAATGTCAAGGGGCTCGACGGACGCACCAAAAGTTTCCAGCTCCTCGATGATCACTATCCGGACTTCTTCCCGAACGGCATTGTTGTCGCCGAAATCAGCAATGAACAGGCACGAACGGTCCGGGCCGCAGTCGCCCAAAGTCATGTCTTCGGTATCCCGTGGTTCGAAGCCCTCGATGGTGACGGTTTGAACAAGGCCTCCGGCGAGGTCGCTGAGAAAGAACCTGGCCGTGTCTCCCGAATCATTGATGTGGTATGCCCGACCGGGAAACCTGGATGAAACTTCGCCTCCTCCGCAGAATTTGTGGGCAGTCCAAAGGCCTGTGCGCACATAAGTAATTGAAACAAAGTATCTTATTCTTTTGTTCGACGGCGAATATTCCAGTACCCACTTCGGTCGGACGCCTACACCCGGTGCCCGGAGCCCCCGCCGGAGGCCCCGTTCCCCATCGCCCACACCAGCCGACACCGCGGAGCGCAGCCGAGGGTCAAGGCCGGCGCAGCCGCCGAGCTTGCGAGGGAAGCCTTGAGGCTTGGCGAGCACCGTGGTCTCCTCAAGCGGCGATGGAAGACGGTTTTACCCACAAATTCTGCGGAAGACCCGAAACTTCAAGGCCGCTGGCTTCATTGATCAGGGCTGGATCCAGTGTGCCGACTTCAGTAGCGCGGCAGGGTTCGGCCGTGGACTCGGTTCCGGTACCGGGGTCTGGCGTCTCCTCGGTTGAAGGGGTGCAAGCCCCGAGTGTCATGGCCAGGGCGAGGGCAGAGATGTAATGTGACGGATTCATGCGTGAAAACCCGGAGAGACTGCCGCTGATTGTGGCCCGGGTGGACTCTCGCGGCAATATCTACCCCCTACTTTTCACACAGGGGCGGCTGATGTGTCAACTTGGAGCGGAGCGATGCTCGTCCGGATCACTCGACCCGCAAGGCGACCATCGGGTCCACTTTCATCGCACGTCGGGCCGGAACGATCGACGCCCAGATCGTAACCAGTACTAAGACGAGCGCGGAGCCGGCGAACGTTGCCGGGTCTATCGGTTCAACCTCGAACAGAAAACTCGACAGGAGTCCGGAAAGGAAGAACGATCCCATGCCTCCAACCCCCAGACCCATGGCGGCAAGTAAAACACCTTCGCCCAGAACCGTCCGCACAACCTGAAACCGGCTGGCGCCCAGGGCGGCCCGGATACCGAACTCCTGTGTCCGCTGGCTGACCGAGAAGAGAAGGATTCCGGCAACTCCCACGGTCGCGATCGTCAGGGCCAACAGCGAAAATATTCCGAACAGGGTTGCGTTCAGGCGTTGCGGCGCAATGCTTTCGGAGCGAAGTTCCTCCAGGGTCTGGATGGTGTCCACGGGCCTGTTGGGATCGAGAGCCCGGATGGTTTCAACGACTTCCGCTGTCAGTGGCTTGGCGTTTCCGGCGGATCTTACCAGAAAAGTCGAGAGGGCGAAGTTCTGTGCGGAAGCCTGAAAGAAGGTGTGAACCGGTTCGCGGTCGAGACCGTCGGACTTCGTGTCGGCAACCACGCCTATCACGGTGTACTCGGGGGACCATTGGCCGTTGCCGAGGTCGAAAGAGATCCGGCCCCCGATCGGATCGTCTTGTTCAAAGTAGTATTTCGCCATCGACGAGCTGAGTATCACGACCCCGGGAGTGTCCGGCTGGTCGGCCCGGGTGAACGAGCGCCCCTTGAGAAGGGTTGTACCGATCGTTTCGAAATAGCCAACGCTCACCGTCCGGAAGACCGACAATGGCGTTGTGGCGCCAGGTGTCCTGCCCTCGACTCTGAACTCCCTGAACCTTGGACTGGATCCGCCGAGCGGTGCCGCCGACGCCATAGCCGCCGATTCCACTCCAGGATAGGTCGAGACGCGCTCGACAACCGAGTCGCCGAATTGTCGACGTTGTTCCTGGCTCTGCTGGTTGAAGTCCGGAGCCTGCAGCGACAGGACGTTCTCAAGGTCAAACCCGGGATCCACCTGATTGAGTTCGACCAGTGTCCGCACCAGCAGACCGGCGCCCACCAGTAACATGAACGAGAAAGCTAGCTGGCAGACGACCAGTACTCGTTGCGCGCGGCGGCGGGAAAGCCCGCCTGTGGCCCGTCCCCCTCCCGCGGCGCTGAGCGAGGCGTCCAGGTCACGTGTAAAACCAAGACGGGGCGCCCATGCAAAGAGAATCGCGGCACCGACGGCCACCGTCAGCGTTAGCGCAAGGACGGAGCCATCGACTCCGATTTCTCCGATGCGCGCGGTAAACCGCTGGGTGTAGGCCACCAGGAGATCCAGCCCGGCAACCGCCAGAATGACTCCAAGCAGGCCGCCGGCAGTGGACAGGATGAGGTTTTCTATCAAAAGCTGACCGCGCAGGCGCGATCCCGCGGCGCCCAGAGCCGCGCGAATCGCCAGCTCGCGTTCACGGCGGATCAACCGGGTCAGAGTGAGGTTGGCCACGTTCGCACACGCAATCAGGAGCACGAACAGGGAGATGCCCAGCAGGATGAGAAGAGTCGGTCTCGCCTCAGAGGTCAGGTCTTCGATCCAGGGCGTGACGACGATCTCAATACCGGAGGACTCCGGGTAGTCCTCCGGGTAAGCCTCATGCAACCGCGTGGAAATCGCGAGAACTTCAGCACGTGCGGATTCGACCGTCGCACCGGGAGCCAGGCGGGCAAACACGTCGGTCATCCGATGCCGGCGCTGGTCCTGCATGGCCGCTCCCATGTAATGGTCGTTCGCGGCGTAATTGACGTAGAAATCCTGCTTCTGATCCGAAGCGTAGTGGGAACCGGGTGGCAGGACCCCGACGATCGCCGCCTGCTTGACTGTCAGGTTCAGCGTTTGTCCAACGACCGCAACATCGCCGCCGAACGCACGCAACCAGTATTCGTGGGTCAGGACCGCAACCGGGGGCGAGCCCTCGGCTTCGTCTTCAGGAACCAGAGTGCGTCCTAACTGGGGTCGAATTCCCAGGACTTTGAAATAGTTGGCCGTGACCAG
Source organism: Terriglobia bacterium (assembly GCA_965262425.1). Classification (GTDB taxonomy): domain Bacteria; phylum Acidobacteriota; class Terriglobia; order 20CM-2-55-15; family 20CM-2-55-15; genus CAZOZZ01. The sequence continues at coordinate 5,536,215 of OZ253536.1, forward strand.
GCCACCCGTGGCCCGGTGCGGCTCGCCCCGGTCGAGCACATTGAAGGTCCAGTCGCCGAACTCGACCACCTCGTCGAAGCTCTTGGCCTGTTCGCGATAATCGGCGACCTCGGGGAATGAGAACATGACGTTCGGGATGCCGGCCCGTGTAACCGCCTGCTCGAGATACATGATCCGGTCGGCGCCGGGATATGGCAGAGGCCGCAGCAAAACGCCGTTGATGACGCTGAAGATCGCAGTGTTGGCTCCGATGCCCAGACCCAGAGTAAACACAAAGGCAATGGCGTACCCGGGTACTCGCCGAAGACTGCGGACAGCAAAGCGAAAGTTGCCGACAAGATTCATGATCTCTCCTCTAGACAATCTACAATTAACGTATCAACGGCCTTGTAGGTTGTCAACAAGGAACATGCGTAGAGATCCGACGGCATTTCCATCAAGGGTTTGCCCGACGCCACAGCTCACGCCTGTAGTCAGAAAGGCTTGGCAACACCTGGAAGGCCTTCCCCTTCATGAGACGCCGATCCGAAGTGACGAGGTCAGATCCAAGACCTTGGCGGTTGCGGCAGAAGAGACTCCATGTCCAGATATGAGTGTCGAGAAGGAGCTTCAACTGGTCATACTTGCGGTGCTCGAAATCCTGTTGGGACAACCCGCAAAAGACGACTACCGGTACCCACCTCGATCTTCTTCTTGAAAACACCGACCCGGCAGTAAACAATGAATCTATGCCACGCATCCGTTACGGTCTGGCGATCGTCCTTGTCCTGTTGCTTGCCGGCGCTGCTCTGGGACAGTTCGGCAGGGGCTTCGGTCGGTTCGGAGGGTTCAACCGTTATTTCCAGAACGATCCGCCGGACACGGAGTTCATCTTCGCCCGCTGGCAATACGGGGGCGGGAGAGGTGGCTGGGCCCACGATTACCCTGACGCGGAAGAGCACCTCAACCAGGTCATGAGCGAGGCCACCATCCTCGACGTCGACCAGATGTCTTATCGAATCGTGCCAATAGATAGTGAGGAGATCTTCGATTATCCCTTCGGCTATATTTCCGAGCCCGGCCAGATGTGGTTGACGGACCTTGAAGTTGAAAACTTCCGTGAGTACGTGGATCGGGGCGGCATGGTCATGCTTGACGACTTCAACGGCCCGCGGCATTTCGCGAACATGGAGGCGAACCTGCGGCGGGTTTTTCCGGAGCGAGAACTGGTGCTGCTCAACAACGGCCACCACATACTGCACACGTTCTATGACATTGACAGCCTGTACATCGAGTCGCCCTATGCGGTGGGCGAGGATGCCGTCTTCTACGGAATAGAAAATGAAGCGGGCGACCTCTCGGTGATCATCTGCCACAACAACGATGTGGGCGATTTCTGGGAGTTAATCGATCAGCCAGCGTATCCGTTGAGACCATCCACCGAAGCGCTCCGTCTGGGAATCAACATTGTCCTCTACGCGATGACGCACTAGTCCCGGGTGCCGGACTCCATCCCCAGAAGATAGGACTTCGTCGGCAATCCTCCTCCAAATCCCACCAGAGATCCGTTCGAACCGATGACGCGATGACAGGGGACAATGATCGGAATCGGATTCCGCGCGTTCGCGCTGCCTACCGCCCGGGCGGCTGAGGGCTTTCCAATACGTCTGGCAAGGTCGCCGTAACTGATCGTTTGTCCGTAAGGAATGTTCCGGAGCTCACTCCAGACTTGCTTCTGGAACGAGGACCCCTTCGGTTCGAGCGGCAGATCGAAGCTGCTTCGTTTCCCGTCGAAATACTCGGCCAGTTGATGGGCGGCCTGCTTGAGCGCACCAGCGGTACACTGTCTGTCATCAGGTGTGGCAAGCCCGTCGTCAAACCGGATCTCTTCAAGGGCGTCATCGGTTCCGAGTAGCGTCAAGGCTCCGATGGGTGTCTGAAGCACGTAACGAGAATGCATCTGTTTCCTCCTTAAAGACTGTTCCAAAGCAACATTGCGGCGTAGGCTCGCCACGGCCGCCATTCTTCCGACATCTCTTCAAGCTGACGGGGTGATATCGTCCTGTCGTGGGTCGATGCGGCCTTTCTCAGGCCGAGATCCCCTACCGGAAACGCATCGGGCTGGCACAAGGCGCGCATCGTGATGTAGTCGGCGGTCCAAGGCCCGATACCGGGTATCTCGTACAATTTCCTCCGAACTTCTTCCGGATCCGCGGAAGGCACTAAGGAAAGCTCCCCTTCCGAAACGGCCCTCGCCAGAAACGTGATCGCACGTCCGCGGGCGCCGGGAAACCCGCAATTCTCAATCTCGGCCCCGGCCAGAGCTTCAGGTACCGGAAACAAAACGGTGAGACCCGAAGCGTCTCCGGTTACCGGCTCTCCGTACCGGGCGGTAAGTCGACCTGCGACTGTCGTTGCCCCACGTACCGAGACCTGCTGTCCGAGGTTCTTGTGTGTGGCCAGCCAAACCTCTCCGAAACCACCTTCGCCGAGCTTGTCGGCGAGGAGCCAGTTGGCGCGTTGCGGAATATCCAGTCCCGTGGCCGGCCGCCAGCCCAGAGTCAACTCATCGGCCTCGGTCACCGCACGCCGGGCCTTCTCCGTGCTCTGGGGCACAGACAGCGGCGCGACGCCTTCTTCCCCGACTTCGAAGATGTCGAGGGGTTCGGCGATTCCTTTGAACACGTACGGACCGTGCGCCAGCCAGCCCAGGGGTCGCTCCGAGACGGTTTCGCCCACCGCCGCGCGGCGCGCCAGGTCGAAGGCCCCTTGAGTCAGAAAGGTTTGCCCGCCGCGCGCCAGCGAAGCCACACGAGCGACGGTGTGTTTTGCCAGGCCTTCCACCTCCAGCGGTTTGGCGCCCCGGGCGACGTCTTCGGGGGAGTTTTCCCGCAGGAAGACTTCTCCCAGGTGGATGCCAACCCGTCCTGAGATCGGGACGCCTGTTCGTTCTGAAAGTTCGTCGAGGTCGGATTGATAAGCGAGCGCGTAGCGGGTGGCGTCGATGGGACGGTCGAAGAGCAGCAGGAAGCCGTCGGTCTTGTCAATTTCGCGGCCGTGGAACCTGTCGAGCAAACTCCGCGCCACGCGATCGTAATCGGCGGAAACTTTGGCCGCGCGCTCGTCACCCAGTCGTTCGAAGAGCTTCGTGCTGTCGACGAGATCGGTCAGGAACAGCGTCTTGACAACGGCGTTGTTCGGCGTGTCACTGGAAATCGACATTCAAATCCTCTTGCCTGTTATCAGCTCGCACTGGGCCGGCGGTGGTGCACGAACTTCATCCAGCCTGCTGCTCGGCGGGCATGAGCCCGCCTCAAGCATTGAGTTCAGCAGTGTTTTCTGCCCACACCGCGCGCAGCTACATTAATTCCCTTCGGGTTCCGACTCCGGCGAAATAACCGCACGTGGATTTTCCCCTTCGTCCTCGATCTCGGGGTCGTGTCCGAACGGCCGGCCGTTGTAGATAACCGTGATGTAATAGGGGTAAGTCAACGTGTTCTGGTGCCCTTGGCCGAAAGGGGCCTCCACTTGGTACGTATATCCATCGGCCGTCGGCTGCCTGCCACGCCATTGATGGATTCCGGTCCCAGTGAAAACGACTCCGTCAACACCGTCGAAAGCCGCGTTTATGCGTTTACCCTCTTGGTCCCGTGCGTTCAGAACCCATGTGATCCCGTACTTGCTATTGCACGGCAAACTGCAATTTGTGGGGGAAGCAACAGTCGTGCCGGTCTCCATTGTCGTGTCGTAAGTGAAGTTAACGACGACAACGACAGGTACCAGTGACGGTTGTACTTGGACTTTTGACATGTCAGCACCTCCAGTTAAAATGTTTTCTCTGACCTTTCCAGTCCGAGATCCATCGGCTTCTGTTTATGACTGTCTGCTCGGAATCTGTCGCTTTTCCTGCCAGAGATCCATTAAAGTTCGCTCCCTGTAGCCCATAGATTCCAATTTTTCGACCACGGGTGTGGCCTCTCGGATTCGGCCAAGATGAGTTAAAGCTCGCGCCCAGGAATGAAGTAGTCCTCTGTCGCTCGAGTCGCGAGCCAGCGGCTCGATGATTTCTACCGCTCGGCTCCATGAGGCGCGCGATCTGTCAGCATCACCCAACGCCGCCCAGACGCGGCCGAGCAGTATGTGGGCTTGACTCAACATCCGAGTCGAATCTCGATCGTTCGGATTAGCATGGACCAACCCTTCCAGGATCCCGATGGCCGAGCGCGCTTCCTCGAGCGCCTTGCCGGGCTGTCCCGTCCCGAGACTGAACCGGCACAGATAGAGACGCGTGTAGGCCAGTTCTGCTGACCAGTCCGATCGCTTCGGGTCCGTCTCGACGAGCGCTTCCACGATGCGCAAGCGGTCTCGATAGTGTTGACCGGCCAGGTCCAGATCGCCGAGCACCTCGGCTACATATCCCACCCTGCCTGCCGCGACTGCCAGTTCACGCTGCCATCCGGTGTTCGTCGGATCGTGGGCAACCAGTTCTTCTTCAATCATTAGATAGGCACGAAAATGTTCGGTCGCCGCCTCCAGATCTCCCATGTCTTCCAGTAGCGAGCCCACGCGATTGTGGCTGACCGCCAGATTGTTCCGCCAACCGGTGTTGTCCAGATCGGACTCCACAAGCGCTTGTCTGATCGCCAGCGCAGCCCGGTGGGGCTCCAACGCTCCATCGAGATCTCCCATTCTGTCCAGCGTCGTGCCCACCTTACTGTGGGTCAGCGCGAGCGCTCGTTGCCATCCGGTGTTTGTCGGGTCCCGGGCCACCAGGTGCTCCTTTACAGCTAGAGACTTGCGAAGCGCTTCGAGCGCCCCTTCCAGATGTCCCTGCGTGTCGAGGATCGTTCCGATGTTCCCGTGGGCGTAGCCCAACTCCAGCTGCCAGTCCAGGTTGGTTGGGTCTTTCTCGACAAGGGACTCCGAGATCTCAAGGTAGGCGCGAAGGTGGTCCAGAACTCCATCCAAATCTCCTTGCCGGCGCATTGCCTCTCCGACCCAGAAGTGGGCGGCGCCCAACTCGACCTGCCATTCGCCGTTCTGGGGGTCGCGTTCGGCCAATTCCTGGGCCAATGTCAGCGACTCCTCGAATGCCACTTTCGCAGCTTCCAGGCTCCCCTGGCGTATCCGGACATCGCCAATCTGATTTAACGTCTTCAAGCGGCGGAACAACTCGTCGTCGTCGACTTCATCGGCGGGTATCGACGCGAAATACGCCATCGCTTCGTCCCCGACATCGTCCAGAACGTCGAGACGTCCTATGGGCGCCAGCTTCGCCCGCAGATCTCCCACCATGAAATCAATCAGGTTCTCGGCCTGTCCCCGCCTCAGGTCGGCATCTTCCCGTGCCCGGACGGCCTGGATCGCGAGAAGGGACACGACCAGCAGAACGACGCTGGCAGCCGTCGCGATCATCCCGAAGACCCGGCGCCGGCGCTGGGCCTTTTCCAGTGCCACTCGCGTGGCCTCGGTTTCGGCCTGCCGTTGCCGCTCGGCTTCGAGCTGCGTCCGGTGGTCTTCCAGGTTCCGCAGGGGCTCGGCGATTTCTGCGGCGCTCTGAGGACGACGCTCGGGGGATCGCTCAACGAGAGCCGCGATACCCTCACGGAGCAGCTCGTCCTCGACATCGCGTTCCCATCCCGGCGCCAGGGCCCGATTGAAATCGCCGACAACAATCTGATAGAGCATCACGCCGAGGGCGTAGATGTCGGCCTGGACGGTCCCGACCTTTCCTTCCACCAGCTCCGGCGCCATATAGAGGTGCGTTCCGCCCGTGCCGGCGCTCGCGGGCAGTGTCAACCCGTATGCCGTGATCCCCTTTTCGGCGAGCAACCCCCTGTCCTGGATCAGACCGATGCCGAAGTCTGCGAGACGGATCCGGGGGCTTCCGTCCCGATCGGTCGCGATGAGGATGTTGGCCGGCTTGATGTCCTTGTGAAGGACACCAACGGAGTGGGCGGCTGCCAGGGCTTCGCCAATCTGGGCAATCAACTCGAGGCGGGTGGCCAACGATATCTCGGCGAGTCCGCCCTGATCTGCAGACCAATCAACGAGGCTCCCGCCTTCGGTGTATTCCGACTCCAGAAAATACGGCGACTCGTCGAACTGCCAGTCCAGCACACGGGCAATATCGTCGCGATTACCCAAGGCTTCTTTGAGCAGACGGAAAAGCGTCACCTCCCGGCGCAGGGCGCGCAAACGGTCGGCCTGGAAACAGAACTTGAACACCCGCTGTTCGCGGGTGTTCTTGTGCGTGGCCAGCCAAACCTCTCCGAAACCACCTTCGCCGAGCTTGTCGGCGAGGAGCCAGTTGGCGCGCTGCGGAATATCCAGTCCCGTGGCCGGCCGCCAGCCCAGAGTCAACTCGTCGGCCTCGGTCACCGCCCGCCGGGCCTTCTCCGTGCTCTGGGGCACCGACAGCGGTGCGACGCCTTCTTCTCCGACTTCGAAGATGTCGAGGGGCTCGGCGATTCCTTTGAACACGTACGGTCCGTGAGCCAGCCATCCCAGCGGTCGCTCCGAGACGGTCTCGCCGACCGCCGCGCGGCGCGCCAGGTCGAAGGCCCCTTGAGTCAGCAGCGTCTGCGCTCCGCGAACCAGCGAGGCCACACGAGCGACGGTGTGTTTGGCCAGGCCTTCCACCTCCAGCGGCTTGGCGCCCCGGGCGACGTCTTCGGGGGAGTTTTCCCGCAGGAAGACTTCTCCCAGGTGGATGCCAACCCGTCCCGAGATCGGGACGCCTGTTCGTTCTGAAAGTTCGACGAGGTCGGATTGATAAGCGAGCGCGTAGCGGGTGGCGTCGATGGGACGGTCGAAGAGCAGCAGGAAACCGTCGGTCTTGTCGATTTCCCTGCCGTTGAACCTATCGAGCAGATCCCTCGCCACACGATCGTAATCGGCGGAAACTTCGGCCGCGCGCTCGTCACCCAGCCGTTCGAACAGCCTCGTGCTGTCGACGAGATCGGTCAGGAACAACGTCTTGATGACCGCGTTGTTCGGCGTGTCACTGGAAATCGACATTCAAATCCTCTTGCCGTCTTCCCAAGTCCAGTTCACGGCCCGCTCTTGGCGGGGTGAATGGCCAAGTCCACAGCGACCGTTTCAGTCGTACGCAAACCGTAGATGAAAGATTTTAAATGTTTTGGGTCTTCCGCAGAATTTGTGGGTAAAACCGTCTTCCATCGCCGCTTGAGGAGACCACGGTGCTCGCCAAGCCTCAAGGCTTCCCTCGCAAGCTCGGCGGCTGCGCTCCGCGGTGTCGGCTGGTGTGGGCGATGGGGAACGGGGCCTCCGGCGGGGGCTCCGGGCACCGGGTGTAGGCGTCCGACCGAAGTGGGTACTGGAATATTCGCCGTCGAACAAAAGAATAAGGTACTTTGTTTCAATTACTTATGTGCGCACAGGCCTTTGGACTGCCCACAAATTCTGCGGAGGAGGCAATGTTTTTATACCGCTCGGAACCGGGAAGCAACTGAAATAAGTACAATCCGCCCGTGGCCGAAGTGGGGGTACCGTTTTCGTAGGAGCAAAGCCGATGCCTGAGTTGGAGTCACCGCTTGGAATTGGGTACTAACTAGCGCTTCAGGATAGAACTCAAAACAGCCAGACCGCCTCCGCCTGAGATGTTCGCAGCAAACTTGATCCCAGCCTCGCCGAGCGCCTTGATATGACCTATCACATCGGCGATTGACTCGTTCTTCCGGGTTGCTTCTTCAACGATTGCGACTAACTTGTCGTAGGTTTCTTGATCAGTCAGCTTGAGGTTTTCAGCGATCGATCGCAACGCGTCGCCTTGCGCTGAAATCTCATTGAGTTCTTCCTGGGTCTGCTCGTTGGCCTTTTCCACAGCCCCGGCGCTGGCTTCTCTCATCTTCTTTTGCCAGTCTTCCTCGTTTGCCATTACGCTCTCCTCATCTTTACGGTTCTATGATGGGTCAGGTTCGAATGCAGCCGCTGCGGTCTCGATCTCGCTGGTCGCGGATGCAGCAAAATCAGACGCCTGGTCGATGGCCGCGTTGATCTTATCTCGGACATCCTTGAGTCCCGCAGATTCGAGGACCTCAGTTTGCAGGTCTTGTACCTTCAGCACGCTATTGAGGTGCGCCGTCACGGCGGAATTCGCACGGATCACCCGGCCGAATGCGTCGTCTATATCAGCAAGCAGCGCGTTCTCCTGTTGTTGGAGGGGCCTGAGAAATTCCTGGCGTTTTTTGTCTATTGCTTCGATAGCGAGGCGGGCCCAGAACTCGACGCGATCCATCTGGTTGCTTTGCGCCGCCTCGACCAGGTTTCCATCCTTGACGAAACTCGTCAGGTAAGCGGGTGTCCAGACGTTTTCGATAACGCCCAGACCGCGCTGACGAATCTGATCGAATGAAAAACGAATCGTTCGCTGGTAGCCGGTGTGGAGCTGCTCAATATCCTGCCCGACGGCATAAGAGAGTTGTACGGCCTCTTTTGGGACTGTCGCGCATCCCGCCAATCCGAGGAGGCTGAGTCCGATCAGTACCACCGCCCATCGTCTCGTGTGACGCATTGTTTCTCCTCCAAGCTGATCGTATGGCATTGTGGGGTCTTGTCTAGTTGGGCCGACGCCGGCAGGCTGGACGGAAGAAAAGCCGCCAATCACGCTGTTGCGGACACCATCTTCTCATTAACCACGTCCGTCTGGCATGTTCATGTTTGTGTCGGAGTCCTGCCCTGTTCCGGGAATTTCAATCCCAGGTATGTTCCCGAACTGATACCCAGCAGGCCAAGAAGTGTGGAGTTGAACTCGGGCATGGACAGCGTTTCGTACACGGAACTGCAAAAGATCATACCCAGAACGACCGTCCAGGCCACTAGCCCGCATTTCTCATGAATGGTGCCCAAGACTGCATTTAGGAGAAGGAAAAGGCGTCGGAAGCTGGTTGGCGGGAGCAAAGATGCCGACTGAGCTGAGAAAGTGGGCCTGGATGACGGGTGTTGCAGGGAATGGTGAGGTGAAATCGGATTACAGAGACAGCTATCCCGACCAAAGACGGGAAGGTTGGGATGTCTGAGAAGAAGTGATTAACAGCGCAGAGGGATTTGTTGAAGGTTCGCGTAAATCTGAGCGAACGCCGTAGCGTAGGGGTAGCCTCCAGCCATCCGAATCCAGACTCGACGCACCGTGACATGGATCTGGGCTGCGATCTTGAGCAGCTTCAGGCGAATCGTGGTGCACTGCGCCCGCGCGAATTCGGTACCCTGCAAGCCGAGCCGTCGCAAGGCCTGCATCAGCATGTACGCCACCGATGAAAGGTAGAGTCGGAGTTGATTGGCGCGCATGGTGGCCGTGCTGGTCCGATCGGCGAACAATCCGAGTTGTTGCTCTTTGATCCGGTTTTCCATGTCTCCCCGTGCACAGTAGGTCTGTTCATAGATGTGCCTTGGGGATGTTCGTCCTTTCGGTAACGAGGTAACGATAAACCGGGGATTGGCGCCCTTGGCCAGATGTTCGGCCTTACCAATGATGCGTCGCTCACGAGTCCAGCTGTCTCGGGTCTGATACAGAAACGTCTTAAAGACACGCGCCGGCTTTCCGGTCCTGTCGAACCGCTTTTTTGCCGTCGCCATCGGAGTTTCAATCGCGGCTAGCAGCCGATTGTTCTTCGCCAGTCCGATCACGTAATCGACACGGTGTTGGGCCTCGCACCAGGTCAGGATCTCATCGCGGCAGAAACCCGAGTCCCCCCGAATCACGATCTGGACTCTGGGCCACTTCTGCCGAATCTGTCCCACGATCCGTTCCAGTTCCTCTACCGATCCGTCCGCACCATCGATGTCGGAGCGTCGTAGCCGGGAACACAACACGAACTCCCCACAGAAAATATAAAGCGGCAGATAACAATGGTGCCTGTAGTAGCCGTGAAAGAAGCGACCCTCCTGATTCCCGTGTATCAGATCGTCGGTCGCATCCAGATCCAGAATGATCTGCCGCGGTGCCCGCCGATGGGCCTGGAGGAACACGTCCACCATCAGCCGATCTATCGCCGCTTCGTCCCGGCCGATCTTCTTGGTCGGGTGCTTTGCCGCACCCTCGGTCGACAGTTCCAGTCGGTTCAACGTGCTCTTGCCCGCCAGGGCCTTACCTCGATCTCGAGCTTGTTTCCGTGTCCGGCCCTTCGGATCGGTCTCACCCACCATCACCGCCAGCACCGGATCCGATCGGAGTTGATCGTGGTCGTTCAGATCTTCATAGCCCAAACACAATCCGTACACCCGTTGCGACACCAGTTGTTCGATCCCGTGTTCCACAAATCGCGGGTCCCGATAATCCCGGAAACATTCGGCAAACTGTTTCAGGATCCCGGTCCGTTTTTCCGTTTCTCGTAGCAGCAAACCGCCCGCGTCCGTGCTGATGTCTCCCCCGTCGAATTGCCCCCGGACTTCCCGTGTACCTAATGCGTGATATTGAATCGTTTCTGTTTTACACTCTGTCATGACAAAGGCCGCCTCCGTCTTGGCTTGAAAGTTTCTATTCAAAACCTTCTATGCCAGACAGGGCGGCCTTTTTCGGTCCTTTCCCTTCTTACTCGTTTCGATTTATTTCAAATCTCTTGAGAAATGCGGGCTAGTTGAAAGCGGTATAAGCTTATTCCTCGACGGTCGCTCAGGATGTCGGTGAGGAATCCTGCTGAGGAGATGCTTTCCTCAGCAAGGGGAGTTGCTTCTGGTTTCACCGCTCCGGCCGATTCTCCCTTCGACTTATCGTTACCCCCAGCTGTCGACTCGCTCGATGCCGCCTCAGGTTTGCCGGACTCGATCACGGATGAACCCAGCGCCGTACCGGCACCGATTCCCAGAAGAGCGAAAACCGACTGCGTAATGGTGTCCAATTCGCCTGTAACCACCCAGATAAACCCATAAGCGGTGATCGTCAGAAAAAACCAGAAAGCCATCTGACACCGTGCGAGGCTGTAGCGACTCAGCTTCCCGGGTCCTGCCGGAACCCTCGGGTTCCGAAGCAATTCGCTCCTGACGGCAAGTCTGAACAATAAGAAAGTGGCAGTGACCAGAATGACGAAGAAAATGGAGGATTCGACGACTGGAAGAAGGATGAGTTGAAAATCATCAACCTCAGAAGCGATCGGCGTCTCGGCTGAGGTACCCACGCTGACTGAAACACTCCTTTCAAATCCGGATGGGCTTCCCAGCAGGCGATGCCAGGAGCTATCGTTATCTGGTGACCGAGCCAGGAAGAAAGAGACCTTTCCTTCCGCGGGCATACATTGATAAGGCTCTACACCGTCCAGCCCAATGTCGCCCAGGAACAATACAATCCCTGTACAACTCCCGCCTAATTCTTCGAGCAGGACGGAAATACCCTCGACCTCGATTGTGATGTGATCCCCAAGCCCTGCGTGACTAGTTCTTTCCCCGCGTCCGGAGATCGCGGAAATGACTCGCGGTCTGGTTTGCTGGTCCACCGAATCAGTCTGTTGCAGGGTGGAAATGGCAGGTGCAGCCGCAGCTCCTCCGCCGACCGGTGCAACAAGTAAGAGCAAACAAAGAAAGAGAGGAAATGGACGTTTCATTCGCACAACCCTCTATGCCCGCGTCGGGCTCATCGGCTCCTCGGGGAACCTGAATGAAAAGAGTTCACGCACGACGGAGCCACTCGACCGCAGTCGGTGGGAACTTCGGCTGCGCGCTCGTCGCCGAATCATTCGAAGAGCTTCTTACTTTCGAGCAGGTCGGTCTGGATCGGGGTCTGATGACGGCGGTGGTGGGCGCCTCACTGGAAATCGACATTTAAACCCTCTGCTCGTATGTCTACGGCTAATTAATGGCCTATATCGGCTGGTCCGGTGACCAACCATCCGGGCCGCCTTTCTTCAGTCGCCTGCATACTGCAGAACGAGGGATTCATTGTTTTCATATTTATACTTCCGAAATCAGGAAGCAACCGAAATCGGCACAACTCACGCCTGCTGACGTGGGCACGCCAATCTCGCAGGAACTCGGTGATGATCGAAAGAATCGGTGGGGTTTCGGATCGTTGAACCCACCGAGAATCTCTGGCCGCCTCGGAACTATCGGCCGTCTGTCTGCGCGCTTCCCCAGCTTGGACTCAACGTCTTGTTCGAAGCCAGGACTCCAGAGCCATCAGCAGCCAGATCTTCTCTCCGCGACGGGGCTGAACTTCGGGAAGCTTGCCGCCGAGGAGACGCTCGAGGTACGAACGCTCTAAGATCCCATACGGTGTGAGCCCGTCGAGAAGCCGTTCCCGGGCCGCCTTTCGGAGCGGTCCCTGGAACCAGCTTTCCACCGGTACCAGCATGCCGCACTTCGGGCGGTCGACGATCACCGGCGGGAGCAAGTCGCGGACGGCGCTCTTCAGGAGATATTTCTCCACGTTCCCCCTCAGCTTGAGTCCGGGCGGTATCCGGAACGAAAGGTCGACGATCCTCTGGTCGAAGAGCGGGGATCGTGGCTGAATCCCGAACGGTCGGCTCAGGTGGTCCAGCTTGGACAGGATGTGGTGCGTCCCCTTGAAACGGATGTTGATGGCCATCAGCTTGTTTACGAACGAGGGCCAGCGGGAGTCGGAAAAGTAGGGTGCGAACCAGTTTTCGATGGGGTCGTCGGCGATGGCTTCCCGGACGGTGGGCGACAGCATCGCAGGCAGGTCGTCGTAGCACTTTCCGTAGGACCTCAGATACGAACTTTCGCGCCTGAAACCTCCTGGACCGCTGCGGTTTCGTCTATCGCCGAGAAGCTCGGCCAGCAGCATGGGGCCGTTCTTCGGGCCTCCGAAACACGGATCGCCTCCTTCCCCATTCAAGACAGCCTGGACCTCGCCGGCAGCTTGCCGGAACAGCATCGCGTTCGGGATGGTAAGGGGGTCCCCGATGGGATCGCTGAACGCCCGCATCGTGTCGTCGAAGTGATGGAGGATCGTTTGTGGGGAGATCTCGACGACCGTATGCTTCGTGCCGCAAGTCGCAGCTACCAGAGAACTGAACTCGAGCTCGTTCCGATGGCTGTTGCCGAACGAGATGGAATAGGTGTGCAGCGGTTCCCGGTGCAGTTTTGCGGCGAGAGCCACGACCAGGCTGGAGTCGATGCCGCCCGAAAGCGATGCTCCGACGGGGCCCTCATCCGGGAGCCGTCTTCGGACGGCGATCTCCAACTCGTCACGAAGAATCGAACGCAATTCCTCTTCCGACTCATTCTTGCCGGCACCTTCCGGCTTGCCGGCACCCTCCGGAGGGAGCCTGTAGAACTGCTCCCTCCGGAGTCGGCTGTTCTCGAAGAGCACGCGTTCACCGGGCAGGACCTTATACACCCCGTCCACCATTGTGCGGCGTGTGGGAACAAAGGCGCAGGAAAGATAGGCGGCAAGTGCCGGATAGTTCAAACGGAGCTCAAGGTGACCTGTCGCCAGAAGGGCATGGAGGGATGAGGCGAAAAGGTGCCGATCGTCGTCGACCGCGTAGTAGAGGCACCGCTCGCCTATGGGGTCGCGCCAGAGGGTTACCGCGGATCCTTCTTCGGCAACCGAGGCGAGCGCGTACCCTCCGTGAACCTCGCCGACCCGATCGGCAGCGACGATCGATCGCCACTCTTCCACCGAAGCGATCTGTCTGCCGTCAAGCGAAGCGCGATCCCAGTCCGCGTGGATGCCAGCGTGGGCGTGGCCTTTCCGGTCGTCTCCCAGCCCTTTCCGGCCGGTTCCGATCTGGCCAAAACGTAAGCCGGACACGGCCGGGACCACACGAGCGTTCTTCCCAGACGCCTTTCCTTCTTTGCCTGACGTTCCGATGATCACGAAGACCTCTACCCGAAACCGGATCCTCCGTCCGGTGACAAAGCATTAAAGACACGCCTCAGTATCCTCTGGGGTCGAGTTGCGGCGAACTCGACCGCGTAAATGGCCAGGAAGCGGGCCTCCTTCGCTGTCAGCGTACCCGCTGGACTTGCATCCAGGCCGGTCACTTCGAGGTAACACCCCTTGAGGTCCCGGACGTGATCAGGCCGTAATCCGATGTCCTGGATTTGCGGGCCTCCCTGAAACCAGTTTCCCGAAGATCCGAGATGGTTGGCGAGCATGCAGCCTTTCACCGTGCAGTCATGCAGCGCGAAGATTTCGATTTCCGGATTGTTGCGAATCATCTGAAGAACGGTCTCAAAACTTTCTTCTGGGTAGCCGTCGTGGGCCAGCACCGCGCAGTTGTTTTCGAAATGAAAATTGTTGTAGAGCAGCACGTCCACGGTTTCGTGCCGGTCGCAGATGATTGCGCGGTCGAACGAATAGTCGGCGATATCCGCCACCAATTCCGGGGAAGGCTTCACCGACCGATCTTCAGGGTCGATGTAACCCTCCGGGATTCCATGGGCCGACATCCACTTCTCCCAGAGCACGTCGAAATCGGACCTCGGTAGTCGCACCACAGGTCTGCGTGCACGGGCCTGAAAGCCGATTCTCCATTTCCATAACGATTGGCGCTGAATAGGCGCTCCCACCCAGTTGCAGGATGGCCAACAAGACCTGGTGTTCGAATTCGCCCAATGATTCTCGTGGCATTCGGGCTGCCTCCTTCAAACTAGCAGAGCTAGTGTAATCCGTCACAGTTAATGTAACTTATTCAGCTTTCCTACGTCTGAGTATATATGAGGAGAGCACCGACGATTAAATTGGACATTCCTGTGCGGAAGGAACTGGAGCGACTGAGCCGAAGCCGCAGTGTGGCGGTCCGGTTGGCGGAACGATCTCGAATTGTCTTGCTGGCCGCCGGGGGTCTGGACAATCAGGAGATCGCTGCCAAGTTGGACATCACTCGTCAAAAGGCCGGACGTTGGCGCGATCGTTTCGTTGAAGATGGCCTCGGGGGAATCGAAAAGGACGCTTCCCGCAGTGGACGGATTCCCTCGATCGGCCGCCGGAAGCGGGCCCGGATCGTGAAGAAGACGGTCGAAGGGAAGCCTCCGAACGCCACGCACTGGAGCCGGTCCTTGATGGCCAGGGCAACCGGCGTCAGCGAGTCCACGGTAGGGAGAATCTGGCGGGCTCATGGCTTGAAGCCTCATCTGGCACGCACCTTCAAACTTTCCAACGACAAACAATTTGTCGAGAAGTTGGAGGATGTGGTCGGTTTGTATCTGAACCCTCCGGAAAACGCCATTGTTTTGTCCTGCGATGAGAAGAGCCAGATGCAGGCCCTGGACCGCACGCAACCCGGGTTACCTCTGAAGAAGGGGCGGTGCGGCACCCTCACCCACGACTACAAACGCAACGGGACGACCACGATGTTCGCCGCGCTCAATACGCTGGACGGCTCGATTATCGGGACCTGTATGCCGAAGCATCGTCATCAGGAATGGATCCGGTTTCTCAATCAGATCAAACGTTCCGTGCCGAAAGACAAACAGATCCATATCATTTGCGACAACTACGCCACGCACAAACATCAGAAAGTCGTCAACTGGTTGAAGCGCAACACGCGCTTTCATGTGCACTTCACACCGACCAGTGCATCCTGGCTGAACATGGTCGAACGCTTCTTCCGGGATCTTTCCGAACAACGGCTTCGGCGCGGGGTTTTCCATTCGGTTCCTGAGCTAATCCAGGCCGTGGAGGAATATGTCGGGGGTCACAATCAGAACCCGAAGCCCTTCATTTGGACCGCAACGGCTTCCGATATTCTTGAAAAAGTTCAACGTGCCCGAAAGAAGCTCGATAAGTTACAGTCTGTTTGACGGGGACCACTAGTATAGTGGGCGTGTGGGTAAAATCGCGGACGTAGAATCCCAGCTTCGTCCGTAGCCTCATTGACCCTCATCGGGGCAGTCACATATGATTCCATCGTATGCCTCAAATCTGGATTCACCGCCCGTGAAGGTTTGCCGCTCGTGAAGCCCTGGGAACTGCTTGGCGAGTCGCGTACGCCCGACGGCACCCTGCTTGCACTGACCCGTCGGGACCGTCAATATGTCATCCTTGCCGACGGCCAGAGCCTCATGTCCAACTTGATGCACGGTTCCGAGGAGGCCCTTGCCACGATCGGGTGCCGTCACCTCGGAACGGCCGAGCGGCCGAGTGTTCTGGTTGGCGGTCTCGGCATGGGGTTTACGCTACGTGCCACGTTGGACGTGCTCGGGGCCGAGGCCGAGGTGGTCGTCGCGGAGTTGCTGCCCGCCGTCATAGAGTGGAACCGCGGTCCCCTCGGAAAGTTGGCAAACCACCCGCTGAATGATCACCGCGTGACCCTCGTCTTGGGTGACGTCGCCGATACGTTGACGTCCAGCCACAACCGGTTCAACGCGGTGCTTCTCGACGTCGACAACGGTCCCGACGCGTTTACGGCCCCCACCAATACCCTTCTCTACAGCGACGCCGGCCTCGCGGCGATCCGGGGGGCGCTTACCCGCGATGGTGTGGTCGGTGTCTGGTCCGCTCGTCCCGATCGGAAGTTCGAGCAGCGGTTGCGGTACGGCGGGTTCGACGTGGAGGTGGAACGCGTGCGCGCACGTCTCGACAAGGGAGGTCCGCGGCACACGATATTCTTCGGCCGAAAGCGCCGAGGTTACTTCGTTCGCGAATCCAGTTCGTCCCAGCGGGCGTAGGAGCCGGCCAGCTCGTTCTCCATCTCGTCGACGCGTGCGAGTGCCGCCCGGATTTCGTCCGCGCTTTCCTTGTAGAAGTCCGGCCTCGAGATCCTCTCGCCCAGTTCCCGCTGCTCGGACTCGAGTGCTTCGATCGCCGCCGGAAGCTGATCGAGCTCCCGCTGTTCGTTGAACGACAACTTCTTGGGTCGCCCCTCTCCCGTCTCCTTCGGTCTTTTTCGCGCGCCACTGTCCCGCTTCCCCGCGGTGTCCGATTTCGAAATCACTTTTTCGGTGTCTCGTTGCCGCACCCAATCCCCGTAACCGCCGACGTACTCCTTCACGCAGCCGTCGCCCTCGAACACGAGCGTGCTGGTGACGACGTTGTCGAGGAAGGCGCGGTCGTGGCTGACGAGGAGAAGCGTTCCCGGCCACCGGACCAGTTGCTGTTCGAGCAGTTCCAGCGTTTCCAGATCGAGATCGTTAGTGGGTTCATCCAGGACGAGCACGTTCGCCGGCCGCGTAAACAACCGAGCCAGCAGCAGCCTGTTACGCTCGCCGCCCAACAGTGCCTTCACCGGAGAACCGGCCCGCTCCTTTGAAAACAGAAAGTCGGCCAGATACGCGTGAACGTGTCGGGTCAGTCCGTTCGCCGTCACCGTGTCGTTCCCCTCGCCCACAGTGTCGAACACTGTTCGCTCCGGATCGAGTTGTTCCCGTTGCTGGTCGTAGTAGGCGATCTGCACGTTGGTACCGTGTCGCACGTTCCCCAGATCCGGTGAGAGTTCACCGAGGAGCACCCGCAGCAGCGTTGTCTTGCCGGCGCCGTTCGGACCGATGAGGCCGATGCGATCGCCGCGGATCACCCGGCTCGAGAAGTCGCGGATGACCGGTCGGTCGCCGAAACTCTTAAAAATCCCCTTGGCTTCGAATACCAGTTTGCCGGACTGTACGGCCTGCTCCACCTCGATCCGCACGTTGCCCATCTGCTCACGCCGTGCCGCCCGCGCGGCGCGCATCGCCTCGAGGGCCTTGACGCGTCCCTCATTCCTGGTGCGCCGCGCCTTGATCCCCTGTCGCACCCACACTTCTTCTTCCGAGAGCTTCTTGTCGAACTTGGCTGCGAGCGCCTGTTCGTTGATTAGAGCACTGGCCTTCCGTTCGAGATACGTCGCGTAATTCCCAGGCCACGAAGTCAGCCGGCCACGATCGAGTTCGATGATCCGCGTGGCCAGCCGTGCCAGAAACGCGCGGTCGTGCGTGACGAACATCACCGCGCCGGCGTACTCGGCGAGAAAAGCTTCAAGCCACTGAATCGCCTCGATGTCCTGGTGGTTCGTCGGTTCGTCGAGCAGCAGCAGGTCCGGCTGTCCCACCAGGGCCCGGGCCAGCAGCACTCGACGACGCCATCCACCCGACAGCGTATCGACGATCGTCTCCGCCGTCAGCTTGAGGCGCGACAGGATCATGTCCACGTGGTGTTCGCGGAGCCAGGCTTCGTCTTCTTCGAGATGATGGGTGTGTCCTTCGGCGACAACCTCGAAGACAGGCCGGTTCGCTCGAAGAGGAACATCCTGCTCGAGCATCGCGACGCGGAGCGCGCGCTGGCGCCACACGCTGCCGGTATCGAGGGTGACCTCTCCGCCGAGGATCTTCAGCAGGGTGGACTTGCCCATTCCATTGCGTCCGATCAGCGCGACGTGCTCGCGCCCATCGATCTCGAAAGCGACGTTGTCGAGGACGGGAAGATGTCCGAACGCGATCGACGCGCTGTCGAGGGTCACCAGGGGCATCTGTTCAACCTGCTTACGACGATCATTCGAGGAGCGGCCCGGGCGACCCTGTCGAATGTTGGCAATGGGAATCCCAGCCCTTTCATAGATAGTCAGTATAATTGAGCGATGATTCATCGTCCCACCCACATCGGAGCCGGCTTCCCGGTGACCATTCTTTTCCTGTTGGAGCTCTAGTGGTGGACTTACTGAACCAGATCGAAGTGCGTGTCCTCGGCGCGCTGATTGAAAAGGCGATCACGACGCCGGACAATTATCCGCTGTCCCTGAACGCCCTGACGAATGCATGTAACCAGTCGTCAAACCGCGATCCCGTGGTGCGCTACGACGACCAGAAGGTCGCGGACGCCATCGAAACCCTGCGCCGGGGGAACCTGCTCCATATCGTCCACCGTAGCGATTCGCGTGTCACCCGGTATAGACAAGTGGTCGACGAAACCTGGGGTCTGGATTCCGCCGCGACCGCGGTTATGGACGTCCTCATGTTGCGGGGACCGCAGACTGTCGGTGAGGTCCGGACACGTAGCATGAGATTGCACGACTTCCGGAGCCTGGGTGAGGTGGAATCGACGCTGAACGCGTTGATCACCCGGGAGCCCGATGGGTTTGTGTCACGTCTTCCGCGGCAGACCGGACAGAAGGAAGTGCGGTACGTCCATCGACTGGGCGGTGAGGTAACGCCCGAGTTGGAGGCGTCCGAAGATCTGGACCTTCCGGATCCGGGCGAACGCCTGACCCGGCTCGAGGACACGATTGGGGAATTGCGCGACCAGTTGGAAGAGCTTCAGAAGCAGTTCGAGCAGTTTCGGAAACAGTTCGAGTAGCGCATGCCCGCGCGCCTTCCCATCTACGACCTCGAAGACGAGATCATTGCCCAACTGGCCGCGACCCGTCGGCTCGTGCTCCAGGCCCCGACCGGTTCGGGCAAGTCGACGCAAGTGCCGCAGATGCTGCTTCGCCACGGGTTGGCCGGTGATGGCTGCATCGTAACGCTGCAGCCCCGCCGTCTCGCCGCACGCCTGCTCGCCAGGCGCGTCGCCGAGGAGATGAAAGTGGAACTGGGACGCGAGGTGGGATACCAGGTCCGCTTCGAGAACCATACCAGCGACCGCACCCGGATCCAGTTCGAGACAGAGGGCATTCTGCTTCGGCAATGGATTGCGGACCCGACACTTTCCGGCATCCAGACCGTTATCTTTGACGAATTCCACGAACGGCATCTTTATGGCGACATCACGCTGGCCCACGCGCTGGACATCCAGGAGCGGATCCGTCCGGACCTGTTGATCGTGGTCATGTCGGCGACCCTCGATTCGGACGTCCTTAAGAAATATCTCGATCCGTGCGCGGTCCTGCGGTCTGCCGGGCGGTTCTTTCCGGTCGAGGTCGAGTATCTGCCCCGCCGGGCAGGCAAGAACTCACCTCCGGTCTGGACTCTGGCTGCCGATGCGTTCCGGAATGCCGTCCGGGCAGGAGTCGAGGGAGATGTCCTAGTGTTCATGCCGGGTGGTTACGAGATCCGGCGAACCCTGGAGGCCATCGGAAACCTGCCGGAGTCGAAGGGGTATATTCTGTTGCCCTTGTACGGCGAGTTGCCGCCCGCCGAGCAGGACGCAGCGGTGTCGCGCTATGACCAGCCCAAAGTGGTCGTAGCGACCAACGTGGCCGAAACCTCGATAACCATCGACGGGGTCCGCCTCGTTATCGATAGCGGCCTGGCGCGCATCCCGCGCTACGATCCCCACCGCGGCATCAACTCACTGCTGGTCGAAAAGATCAGCTGGTCCAGCGCCGATCAACGGACCGGGCGGGCCGGCCGGACGGCGCCGGGACGATCGGTCCGCCTCTGGTCCGAGTCCGAGCACGCCGAGCGTCCCCGGGCAGACCAGCCCGAGGTTCGCAGGCTCGACCTCGCCGAGGTGGTCCTGACGCTTAAGGCTGCCGGTGTCGGCGACCTCCGCCACTTTCGCTGGCTGGAAGCGCCCAACGATGCCGCGCTCGTTCATGCGGAACAACTCCTGGTGGACCTGGGCGGGTTGAGCCGTCCGAGCCTGGAGGGGGACGCTTCCGGAACGTCGACCATCACGGATCTCGGGCGGCGCATGCTCGCCTTTCCGGTTCATCCGCGCTATTCCAGGATGCTCCTTGCGGCCCAGGAATATGGATGTGTCCGCGAGGCGTGCCTGGTGGCGGCGCTGACACAGGGTCGGGATCTGTTGGTGAGGAATCCCGGAAAGGACGTGGAATCTCAGAGGGAAGACACGTTCGGCGCCCCCCATCGTTCGGACTTCGGAGTTCTCATCGGGGCGTGGGAGTACGCAGCGCACGCCCGGTTCGATCCGGGCACGCTCCGCAAGCTCGGTATCCACGGCGTCACGGCGCGGCAGGTCGGGCCGCTGTTGGAACAATTTCTACGGATCGCGCGGGATCAGGGTCTCGACGTGAACAAGCAGCGCGGTGACGGAGATTCCCTCTGGAAATGCATCCTGATCGGATTCAGCGACCGTGTGGCCCACCGGCTGGACGAGGGAACCCTGCGGTGCGAACTGGTGCGCGGGGGACGCGGGACACTGGCGCGTGAGAGCAAAGTCCGGGACAGTCCGCTCCTGGTTGCGGCCGAGATTCGGGAGGTCGGCGGGAGGGGAGGCGAGGTCCAGACGATCCTCTCCCTGGCCAGCGGGATCGAAAGTGCGTGGCTGGGTGAACTGTTTCCCGGTGAGCTGCAGTCCGAGGTCCGGGGAAAGTTCGACACGATGACACGCCGCGTTCGGGCGGAAGCCGTCGCTGTTTTCAGAGGTCTGGTCGTCCGGTCGCGGCCCCTGGCCCCGCCTCCCGCCGACCTGGCCGCCCGCGTCCTGGCCGAGGAGGTCGTTGCCGGACGATTGCAATTGCCAAAGTGGAACTACGCCGTCAAGCAGTGGATCCTGAGACTGAACTCATTGGCCGAGTGGTGTCCGGACCTTGAACTGCCCCCCATCCATGAAGCGGACCGACAGCACATCGTCGAGCAGTTGTGCCTGGGCGCCTCCAGCTACAAGGAGATCAAGAACAGGAGTGTCGGCCCGGTCGTCCAGGCCTGGCTCTCGGTGCCTCAGAGAGAACTCGTCGATCGGTATGCGCCCCAGAGGGTCCGCCTGTCGAACGGCCGAACGCCCCGGGTGACGTATAACGAAGCGGGCCCGCCGTACATCTCTTTGCGCATCCAGGAACTTTTCGACGTCGAACAGGGACCGGTGATCGCGATGGGGCGTGTGCCGCTCACCATCCACATCCTGGCGCCCAGCATGAGGCCGGTTCAGGTTACCAGAGACCTAGCTAACTTCTGGAGGGAGCACTATCCCGGGATCAAGTCCGAGCTGCGGCCAAAGTATCCGAAGCACGAATGGCGGTGAGGCCTGCGACTTCAGTAGCAACCCCGACCGACAGCGAACCGTACAGACTGCGGTCGGTGCAGTTCATTCGCTTGCGATCCGCTGTCCCTTGGGCGTCATCGGCCATGGTTCCCACTGTTGACGTGTCTGCCGGTGACGCCGGCTCGTCGACGCCTGAACCGGGCACTGGCGGAAGTTCTGGGTACAGTGCGATCCCGACGCGCTCGATATGCTCACGTAGTGGCTGCGACTTTATCGAATCGAAGGGCTGTACGTCGTATCGAAAGGGCAACGGTAAGTCGTCGAGCTCGGCGGCAATCGCAGCGGCCTGTAAGCGACTGACATTGCCTCACAGCGCAAGATCGATGTCGGAACGGATACTGTGAGTGCCCTTGGCGCGGGATCCAAAAATCCGGACTTCTGTGATTTCAGGATGTTGCCTGAGAACGCCGAGCAGTAGTGCCAGTTCTTCCGGCGCCATCGGAGGCCTTCTCATTCTGTCCCTCGGGTCAGCGAGCCGCTCAGCATCCACATCCTGCCCGGCGCAATAGGGAATCCCAAGTCTGTCCATCATCCGCTGGGGAGGTTACTTTTACAGCTTTACAGCCTTCCCCGTGTTGTCCATTTCCTATCCACCATCCTGAGGCTGTCCCGCGGAGACCACACCCACTCTGAACTAAAGAAACACAAAGCGGAGGAATGGGGATTCGAACCCCAGGTACCCTTACGGGTACAGTGGTTTTCAAGACCACCGCCTTCGACCGCTCGGCCATTCCTCCGTAGGGGACAGCTTAACACTAGCAGTCTGTGGCCCGAAGACCCCTGCGCCCTTCGGGTGTCGACGGCATGGGGCCATCTGCGGCGAGATGAAGAGCATCGATGTCTTCGATGGGAACCATCGCCGTCGTCGTGGCGCCTTGCATCTAGCCCCATGGCGCTCGTAACGCGACCCTACAGATTTCCACCACGGGCTGCTAGACCTTTTTCAGCGTGTTGGCATCAATATGGACAAAGACGACGTTGTCCTGCATCAAGGTCATCTCGATGGTCTGGGAATACTGTAACTGAAGGGATCCATCCGAGAGGGTCTCGAGCCAGAACGTGGTCGAGAAAGCCGTGACGTTGGCCTTCTTCTGCTCGAAAACGATGTTCGTCACGCCGCCGCCGGGGTTCCTGGTAGATACATCGAACCTCACCGTTTTTGTGACGCCCACCCCGCCGGGATTCCTGCGACTGGTCTGAGGCGCCAGGGCGTTCTGTAGTGTCTTGTTGGGGTTCACCATGATGTTGCTCGGATCGTCGGGGCCGAATGGGTCATTGAAGCCCGCTGTGACGCCGCGTCCGGTGGGCAGCGTGCTTACGTTCGGGATGGTGGGGGCCCCGTCGAACTCCTCGAAGGTGCCTACGGCGAGAATCGAGTTGCCGTGTGGTACCGATACCTGCTTCACGATGTTCCTCGTCGGATCCTGTGAAGGAATCGGGTCGGGCGCTGGAGGAGAGGGAAGAAAGCCGTCTATGCCGTACGGGCCCTGCTTCTGTTTGAGCGTCTTCAGATGCGACCACGACCCGTTCTCGGCGTGAACGAGATTGTTCACCGCCTCCGGGGCAGCCCCTTCGCCGAAGAAGACCCGCTGCTCGTAGAAAAGGACGTAGCCATCCTGCTGGTAGTTGCCGCCGCGGTTCGGGACAGGCCCCGCTATTGCCGAGAAGGTCATCTCCTCGAAGTAGTTGAAGTTTTTCAGGATGTACTTGTGGGGTGCGGTCGCCTGCGGCAGCGGCATCACGTTATAGCCGGTCTGTGGAGGCGATGCCGAGTTGTTCCACGTTCCAATCAGGTCGAAGAGAGGGCCCAGGCCGGCCTGGACCCGGGCGACGTTTTCTCCACCTCCGTCGCGTACCAGTGGCGTAGTGATGTTTGGTGCGGGCGTCGTCATGAAGGTCCCTCCTTTGGGGTCGTTGCGCTTGGTTGAGGGCGCCGGGTTTGTGCCGCCGGTCCCCGACTACCAGACTCCTTCTCGTTTTCGCCGCTCCCTGCATTGCGTGTTGAACGCTTCGGCGGAGCGAGCCACTCATTTGCCCGCAACGCCGAGTGCATATCATGACCAAACTCGCGTGCCCCATCAATGCCTTTCGGACCGTCCGGACGAACTCTTTTCCCCCGGATCATCTGTTGCGCGCACCGACGACGGAGGTTACGATAGTGCCCAGTTCGCCGACTGCCAATACGACCGAGCTCTACGCAATAATCCGTTCCCCCGGGCCGGGACGAGGGCATTCGGCATATGCGCCTGTTCCCGGCGTTGCGGAGCCCAGGCCCCCGCAGCGCGTGTGCGAGAGGACACCCCGACGGTCCGCGGCCCCGGCTGAAGTTACAAGTCACAGAGTCAGCCCTCAATTGTGGAGCATCCCATCATGAGCAAAAGTGCCCCTTCACTGTCCCCTTTGACTCCGCAGGAAAAGGAGATGATCGACAAGCTTTCGAAACTCCCACGGGCAGAAATACTTCAGGAGTTGAAGGACAATCTTCAGACGGCCGTCTGGATCGAGCTGGCCACCATTCCGATCTACCTGTTTGGCTATTACTCAATCGAACGAGCCGAAAGATCCGGAGAAAATATCAGCCCGGCGGACCTGTTTGCGAACAAAGCAGGCGGCGTGATCATGAGCGTTGTTGTCGAGGAGATGCTTCACATGTCGCTCTCGTCGAATGTCCTCTATTCCCTGGGTGTGGATCCCCAGTTGTATCGACACTCGCCCGGCCCTTACCCGACGCCCCTCCCCTACCACAACCCGGTCGGGCCGCCGGGACCACGCGGGGACACGAAAGTTCTGATCCCCCTGTCCAGGCTCACCTACGAGCAGTTGTGGCACTTCCTGCAGATCGAGTATCCGGAGAAGGTGGATACCCCTCCGAAAGATAGAGACTGGGACACCATCGGCCAGTTCTACTCGTATATCCGATGCCTGATCCACTGCCCGCAGGTACATGACGAAGACTTCCAGGCACACGGCGCGGATTCGCAGATCCAGCCCTATAACTACTCACCCAACAACATCGATACCGCGCATCCGAAGCAAGCGTTCAATCCTTGGGGAATCCCCCCGAAACAAAACGCGGCTCCCCCCGGGCACACCGGGAACTATCCGACTGCAGCCGAAGCGGCAGTGTTCTCGAACCAGCCTGACAGCCACACCGGCCCGACGCAGCTGCTCACAATCTCTTCCAAAGCCGAAGCCCTGGAGGCGATCGAGACGATCTGCGACCAGGGAGAGGGATTCGAGCATACGGAGACCGACGATCCCTCCCACGCCGAGGATTCCCACTACTTTAAGTTTCTGAAGCTGCAGGCCCAACTGGAGCAGTACCCTCATCACGTCGAAAAGCTGGCGAGATTGCCGAAACCACCCGATCCTGTCAAGCCGACGGTCACTGCCGCGGAGCTGGCAGAGGTCATCGTCAACTTTCCGGACAACGCCACCACGGCGGGCTATGACGAGAAGTTCAGGGCCCTGTCAAACGTCTGTAACGGTGTTTACCAGTACATGCTGATCTTGACCGAGACGGTTTACAGGGTGCCTGATTCGCAACAGAAGCTGTTCTTCAATGAGGCCATGCACAGGTCGATGATCTGGGTACTGGACAAGCTCATCCAGGCTATGCGTCGCTTTGAACTCGGCAATGAGGGGAAACACGTACTGGCGCCGACTTTTGAAAACTACGATCTCGGGCTTCGCCAGGATGCGTACGCGAATCTACTCAAGCTGACCGAGGCCGTTACAGATCCGGACCAGCTGAAGGCGGTGGGATACATTTTCGATACAATCAAGACCTTGCCTGACGTGAGTCCGTATTGGGAGCCTGGTGAACCCACTCCTGAACCGTACCCTTACAAGGATGCTCCAGCATGGCCCAAGAAAAATGGCTCGTTGCCCCTCGGGAGCGTGCTACATGCCTGCATGGGGCTCAATAGCTGTAAAGGGCAGGACCGATTCGGAGAGGCGGGCCGTCCGGACGGCCCTAATCCTCACCCAAACGAATGTGCGGGCCAGGGCTATTGCTCGACGGCCGCCGATCATACCTGCCATGTGCAGAACGAATGCAAGAATCAGGGTGGTTGCGGTCTCTATGGCACCGCCAAGGAGTTGGACAACCCCGGCAACAACGAGTGTAAATCGCTCGGTTCCTGTGCCACGCCGATCAATGCGGAACGCTTCAGCACGAACGGGCCGAACCAGGGGAAAAGCGTGTGGGCACGAGCCCGGCAGGTTTTCGAAGGCAATTGGGACGACATTCGGAAACACGTTGCAGGAGCGCCCGAGAAGCTCGGCCCGGCCCCAGCGCCCTTCGCCGAGACCGGTCCCCCGTACCTGTGGATTTCGAATGACAACAAAGAACGAAGCAACATGACCGCTTGCGGCGCCAGCGGGATGAGTGGTGCAGGTGGCTGCTCCTGAGATCGAGGCCGGCAAATGCACAGCAACAATCATTTTTCGCAGGCGTCAGATTTGCCGGTCCTCGGCCTCGGTCTCGGTCTTCGCAACACGCACTTCGACCGCATCCTGGAGGAGTGGCCGGAGGTCGACTGGTTCGAGGCAATTTCGGAAAACTTCATGGACTCCGGCGGGCGCCCCCGGTACGTCATCCGCCAGGTGGCTGAGCGCTATCCCTTGGTGCTGCATGGTGTCTCTCTCTCTATCGGTAGCACCGACCCGTTGAACTTCGATTACCTCGGCAAGCTGAAAGCCCTGGCCGCGGAAGTGAAACCCCGGTGGGTGAGTGACCACCTGTGCTGGACCGGGGTGCTCGGCGTAAATTCCCACGATCTGCTCCCGGTACCACTGACCGAGGAAAGCCTGTCCCATGTGGTCGGGCGGGTACGGCAAGTACAGGATTTCCTGGAGCGCCCGCTCATACTTGAAAATCCCAGCACCTACCTGACCTTTACTCAATCAACGATCGAGGAACCCGAATTCCTGCGCCAGCTTGCGGTCGAGACCGGATGTGGGTTGCTGCTCGATGTCAATAACGTCTACGTGACCTGCTTCAACTCGGCTGCGGATCCGGTAAAGTACATCGAATCGTTCCCCTGCGAACAGGTCGTCCAGATGCATCTGGCCGGACATCAACATTGCGGAACGCACATCATCGACACCCACGATCGGCCCGTGTTGCCGGACGTCTGGGAGCTGTACCGACTCGCCTGGACACGGACCGGGGGGGCATCCACCCTCCTCGAGTGGGACGGCAACATCCCCTCGTTTGAAGAGTGCCATGACGAGCTCCTCAAGGCGAAGCAGTACATGAACGGTAAGGTCGACCCGGCGCGGGTCAAGATGGAAGAGGGCGAAGAGGAAGAATCCGTCTCCAACCCGGTGGACTTTCTGGTGCCCGAGGTCATGGGGAGCACCGTCCTGGAGAAAGCTTGAGCGAAAGGTATATGCCGCTAGTGTAGTCCGTCACAGTTAATGTAACTTATTCAGCTTTCCTACGTCTGAGTATATATGAGGAGAGCACCGACGATTAAATTGGACATTCCTGTGCGGAAGGAACTGGAGCGACTGAGCCGAAGCCGCAGTGTGGCGGTCCGGTTGGCGGAACGATCTCGAATTGTCTTGCTGGCCGCCGGGGGTCTGGACAATCAGGAGATCGCTGCCAAGTTGGACATCACTCGTCAAAAGGCCGGACGTTGGCGCGATCGTTTCGTTGAAGATGGCCTCGGGGGAATCGAAAAGGACGCTTCCCGCAGTGGACGGATTCCCTCGATCGGCCGCCGGAAGCGGGCCCGGATCGTGAAGAAGACGGTCGAAGGGAAGCCTCCGAACGCCACGCACTGGAGCCGGTCCTTGATGGCCAGGGCAACCGGCGTCAGCGAGTCCACGGTAGGGAGAATCTGGCGGGCTCATGGCTTGAAGCCTCATCTGGCACGCACCTTCAAACTTTCCAACGACAAACAATTTGTCGAGAAGTTGGAGGATGTGGTCGGTTTGTATCTGAACCCTCCGGAAAACGCCATTGTTTTGTCCTGCGATGAGAAGAGCCAGATGCAGGCCCTGGACCGCACGCAACCCGGGTTACCTCTGAAGAAGGGGCGGTGCGGCACCCTCACCCACGACTACAAACGCAACGGGACGACCACGATGTTCGCCGCGCTCAATACGCTGGACGGCTCGATTATCGGGACCTGTATGCCGAAGCATCGTCATCAGGAATGGATCCGGTTTCTCAATCAGATCAAACGTTCCGTGCCGAAAGACAAACAGATCCATATCATTTGCGACAACTACGCCACGCACAAACATCAGAAAGTCGTCAACTGGTTGAAGCGCAACACGCGCTTTCATGTGCACTTCACACCGACCAGTGCATCCTGGCTGAACATGGTCGAACGCTTCTTCCGGGATCTTTCCGAACAACGGCTTCGGCGCGGGGTTTTCCATTCGGTTCCTGAGCTAATCCAGGCCGTGGAGGAATATGTCGGGGGTCACAATCAGAACCCGAAGCCCTTCATTTGGACCGCAACGGCTTCCGATATTCTTGAAAAAGTTCAACGTGCCCGAAAGAAGCTCGATAAGTTACAGTCTGTTTGACGGGGACCACTAGAAGCGCTGCAGAGTTGGATGCAGAGTGCTCTGATCTTCCCGAGGCAAACATCCAGCGAAGAGACCAGGCAGATCGTGGAATCGTCGGGGCGCCTCACGGGGGCACAGAGGCTTGCGATCTATCAGCGCAGCTACTACATGCGGATATTGAAGTGCATGCAGGAGCAGTTCCCAGCGCTGTGTCATGCGCTGGGGAAGGATTTGTTCACAGACTTCGCGCGCGAGTACCTCCAGGCACGTCCCCCCGAGAGCTACACGCTGCATGATTTGGGCCGGCGGTTTCCGGACTATCTGGAGCAGACGCGACCGGATCGGCAGGAGGCGGAAGACAATCGCGAGGGCTGGGTGGACTTCATGGTCGATCTGGCGCGGTTCGAGCGGCAACTCTTTGTCATGTTTGACGCGCCAGGTCACGAAGGGAAGCCTCTTGACGATGGGGACACTCCGGACAGCCGACTGAGATTGCAGCCCTGCTTCGCGCAGGGCGTCTATCGATTCCCGGTGGGCCGGTATTACCACGAGGTGGGCAAGGGGAACGATCCGCTCTTTCCAGCCCGGGAAAGATCGCCGCTGGCGCTGGTGCGCAAGGACTACCTCACCCATACTTTCCCATTGACCGCACCGCACTACACATTTCTGAAGGCGATCGAGGGCGGCACCAGCGTGGCGGAAGCTCTCGGGTTGGTCGCGCGGGAATCAGCGAAGCCAATAGAAGAAGTATCCGCGTCCTGGGCCAGGCCTGACGGAATACGAAAACGCTGGATCGATGCAGGTTTCTTTGTAGTGGCGGACTGAGAGACGCGGCCGTTGATTGGTGGGACGATCACAAGAAGTTGAAAGCCTGCGAGCCGCGTTACGAACGGCTCGCAAGGTTGTTACGGTCGACAAGAAGAACTCTTCAAGAGAGGACGGATCATCATGTACACGGTCAAGCGCGGAGACACACTTTCCATGATTGCCAGCCGGCAAGGTGTCACGCTGGTGGCGCTCTTAGCCGCCAATCCCCGTTACAAGGCAAACCCGAACGCGATCAACGTCGGCCTCCTCCGCAGAATTTGTGGGCAGTCCAAAGGCCTGTGCGCACATAAGTAATTGAAACAAAGTACCTTATTCTTTTGTTCGACGGCGAATATTCCAGTACCCACTTCGGTCGGACGCCTACACCCGGTGCCCGGAGCCCCCGCCGGAGGCCCCGTTCCCCATCGCCCACACCAGCCGACACCGCGGAGCGCAGCCGAGGGTCAAGGCCGGCGCAGCCGCCGAGCTTGCGAGGGAAGCCTTGAGGCTTGGCGAGCACCGTGGTCTCCTCAAGCGGCGATGGAAGACGGTTTTACCCACAAATTCTGCGGAAGACCCCAACGTCGGCGACAAGCTTGAGATTCCGGGCAAGAAGCCCACCGCGGCCAGGAAGGTGGCGAAGAAGAAGGTGCCGGGCCGGCCAGCCCGTCCATCCCGGGCGGTTCCGGGCGCCGCCGCCGTCGAGGACCACTTCATCGTTCCGTTCGGTCAGCTCACGTTCGACGCCGAGGGACTGGAGAAACCCGGCCGTTTCTTCAGTCGCCGCCTGCACGTCCCGGGCCCGTGGTCCGGCGCCACGATCGGGCGCGGCTACGATATGCGGAAACGATCGCGGAACGAAATCATAGCCGACCTGACGGCGGCGGGCGTGGCACAGGCGACGGCGCAAAAGCTGGCGCAGACGAGAGGTTTGAAAGGAAAGCAGGCCAGAGACTTCATCCAGGACAAGGGTTTCGGTTCGATAGAGCTGACCCCGAAACAACAGAGAGCCCTGTTTTTGTTGACCTATAAAGAGCTTGAAGGCGACGTCATCCGGATCTGCACGAAGGCCGACGTTGTCGCCAAGTACGGCGCCCTGACATGGGACGGGTTGGACCTTCCGGTCCGCGACGTCCTGGTGGACCTGCGCTACCGTGGCGATTACACCGGTGTGACACGCGAGAAGGTCCAGCCTCCGGCGGTCAAGAACAATCTCACCTCGTTCACTCGCGTGATCTCGAACGAGGACTACTGGGTCGAGCAGCGCAGCGTGCCGAAGGACCGCTTCAGGCGGCGGCGAAACTACCTGCGGAAGGCGTGAGGCCGGTGTTCGCCTCGACCCTTACGACAATTCGAAGAAATCAGCGGCTGTGAAGGAGGAGTGATGAGATGGTACCAATCGCGCCTGGCAAGCGGCGTGGCTGCCTTCCTTGTGGGGGTGGGACTATTCGCATGCGGTACCGCAACAGAGGACCGCGCCGGCGCCCCCGATGACGACGTAGGAACCGTTGCGATGCAAAGCTACCCGACGATGACGACCGAGGCGGAATTCCTCAACGCGATGGAGGAATTGTCCAACTGGGGCCGTTGGGGCGTGGACGACGAGCTTGGTGCGGCCAACCTCATCACTCCCGACAAGCGCAGGGCAGCCGCGGCGCTGGTGCACGAAGGGATCAGCGTCTCGCTTGCGCACGACATCGTGCAGGAAGAGGCGATAGACGCCGGGTCGATTCTGAGCCGGGAGGTCCTCCGGGTCAGCCCGTCGGGCGCCTCCGACCGCCTGCAGTACACGGGGAGCTACCACGGAGTAATCCACAGCCACCTCGATGCCCTCGACTGCCACATCATGGTCGACGGCAAGGGCTACAACGGCGTGTCGATGGAGGAGATCGAGGAGGCCGGTGGGTGCCCGAGGGGCAGTATCAACGCCCTCAAGGACGGCATCATCACGCGCGGCGTCCTGTTCGACGCCACGCTCCTGCCCGGCTTCGGCACCCCGGAAGGCTGGGTCGAGCCCGGCACCGCGATTCGTGCCGCGGACCTCCTGGAGCTGGAGCGGATCCAGGGCGTGAGGGTCGAGCCCGGCGACGTCATCCTCCTGCACACCGGGCGCTGGAAGCGCCGCGCGGCGCTTGGGCCGTGGCCGCCGTCGGAGGGCGTGGCGGGCTACCACG
Source organism: Terriglobia bacterium (assembly GCA_965262425.1). Classification (GTDB taxonomy): domain Bacteria; phylum Acidobacteriota; class Terriglobia; order 20CM-2-55-15; family 20CM-2-55-15; genus CAZOZZ01. The sequence continues at coordinate 5,567,478 of OZ253536.1, forward strand.
CGGACGTCGCCTACTTCATGAAGGACCGAGGCGTGTCGTTCATCGGCCACGACATGTGGCAGGACGCGTTCCCCCAGGAGCTCTCGGACGTCGAGCGGCTGCCGTTACACCGACTTTCGCTGGTTTCTCTGGGCGTGGGGATCTTCGACAACCTCGACTTCGACCGGCTTGCCGAGACGGCGAGGCGTCTGAACAGGTACGAGTTCCTGTTTATGGCAGCGCCGCTCCGGATCGAACTGGGGATGGGCTCACCCCTCAACCCGATCGCCACCTTCTGATTCAACCAGATCCAAACTGAGACCGACCTTGGGAGCGAAGCAATCATGAAAGAAAAAAACGAAAAGTCCGCCCTCAGGCAGAGTCCGGCGGCGGGTGAATCCACTCCTCTTCACCACGACCCAGCCAGCCAGTTACCACGCCGCGATTTCCTTCACGTCGGCATCCTGGGGATCGCCGCCGCTTCGTCGGTGGGCGTCGACCCGATGATCGCGGATCCAGGCCCAACACCCCCAGCCCCTGGCGTCGGTGGCCCGAGGCCACCCCTTCAGCAACAAGATGTCCCCGCGGTCAATTCCGGCGATCCCGAAACGTGGAACGAGCCCTGGGTGTGGCGGCCAGGCGACTGGCCGGGGCAGCAACTGGAGCTAAACGTCGTCGAGAACCAGAATCCGGGCATCGGCGTCGGTCTGGGCAATCCCGGTTCGGTCCTTTTCAGCTACGGCGGCAACACGCCAGGTCCGACAATCCGCATGAAGGACGACGAGACGCTCTTCGTGAAGCTACGGAATCTTCTCGGTCTGGATTTCGGAGACACCTACGTCGGGCCGTATCCGAACGTTCCCGGAGGCCAGGCTGTTCCTGCCGCTGAGCGGCCGTATTGGGCCGGTATCCTGACCGCGGCCGAGGCGAAGGCCAAGGCGCTAGGCAACTACCGGCACGATTTCTGTCTGGGCGAGCATGCCAACGGCGTGCATTCCATCCGCGTGACAAACCTCCACACGCACGGCCTGCATGTTCGTCCGAGCCGCAATCCCAACGGCACCCACTCGGACAACGTCATCCTCCGATTGCTGAGCCAGGCCGACTACCGCCGTCGCGAACGGGAAGGCGGCGTGGCTTCGTGCCAGTTCATGCTCGATCCCGAAGAGCTGTACTTCCTGCGCGACGACGAGGCGGCGGGCGAGGCCAACTACGAATTCCGACTGGGCGACGTGCAGCGCAAGAAGCGCGGGCGCGAGAACGAGCGGCGCGTTCGGCAAGGCCTGCCAGTGCTGGCGCCGCAGCCACACCCGGCCGGCACCTTCTGGTATCACCCGCATGCCCACGGCGCCACGCACAACCAGGTGGCCAGCGGAATGGCCGGTTTCCTCCTCGTCGAGGGCAACATCGAAGAGTCCATCAACCGGGTGCTCGTCGATTGGCAGGAAGGCGAGCCGGCGCCCGATCCGACGATCAAGACCGGACCCTACGACTACCGCGAGCGGTTGATGCTCATGCAGCGGGCGCTCAACCTCTCGCAGGACAAAGACGCCCGAAAACGGCAGACGGGATTGCAACAGGGGTTCACGGCCCTCGTGAACGGAGGCAGCACGCCGACGGTCATCAAGATGCGGCCCGGCGCCATCGAACGATGGCGGGTCCTGAACGGCAGTGTCGACGGGCGTGGGTACAAGCGGTTCATGGTCGTCAAAGGCCAGTACACGGTGCGGTCGGTCCCCGTCGAAGGGCAGAATCAGCCGAAGTTGGAGACGTTGGAGGTCAATCAAGACGGAACGCTCAGCGGAGAACCCATCACGTTGAAGAATCTCGAAGCGCTGGAGGCCACCAAGCAGGACCTCTACCAGCTCTCCATTGACGGGGTCACGCTGGTCAGACAAGAGGGCGAAGACGTCCGATATTTCATCAAGGACCTTTCCAGGCAGGGCGCGGACTCGAACGGCAACCCTCTGCCGAACCCACTTTGGTCTTACGATCCACGCTGCGAGGCCGCGCTGGGAAGTCAACTCAATGACAGTTCCAACCCGCGCATCAGCGACGGCGCCGACCGGATGTGCCGCCTGACCAATGTGTGGAGATCGCCGGACAACGTCCGCAACTGCTTCGTGCGTCCCAACGAGTTTTACATGGGGCCGGCCAACCGGACCGATCTCTTCTTCAAAGCGCCCACAACGCTGGGCCGGTCGCGCCCGGGCACCGATCGGAGGTACGAGGTCTACACGGTCTTTGCCAAGACAACGGTCGTGCACGCCGACACGCCTCAGTTCGGCGCGCAGAATGAGATCCTGAACAAACAGCCCGGAGCGCCCTCGCCCGAGGACGTGATCGTCGCCTACGTGCTCGTTGAGCCGCTGACCGAATTGGAGCGCGAGCAACAAGGCCTCGAACCGATCCGGCCATCCGACATGAAGCAGTTGATGACCGATCTGGAGACGGCCCTGCCGCCCGTGCAGGAATACCTGCAACCGGTAGCCGACGATGAACTGCGCGCCACCGCCGAGGAAGCCCGAGCACGTTCCGACGTGGCTGAGGGGGACTACCGGACTCGCCGTATTCTCTACTCCGGCTGGGGCCATCCAAGCATGCCGCTGGTCAGCACCTATCCGCTCGGACTCACGGATCCGCCAAGCCCGAACGATCCGCCCACGGCGCGGGCCTTCGTCGACTTCATCAACAACGATCCCATGGTCCCCATCGACGGGCAAATGCAGCGGAAACACGAAAACCTGATTTACGCCGAGAGCCCGACGGCGCCCGGCTTTTACGTCCTGCTGCCACCCGAGCTGCGTACGATGGCGATCAGCTTCAACAATGCGCGTGTCGAGGAGGAACGGCGGAACGCTCCGCATCCCGACGATCCGCAATATCTCCACGCCGAAGGGCCTCGAAAGTTCAACCCCACCGATCCCCACCGGGCGCGAATGCTTGAGGATACCGCGGAGGAATGGACGCTCTATAACCTCACCAACACGCTGTGGGGCGATACGAGCCCGGAGGCGAACCCACCCACCCAATACGCCAGCCATTACGTTTCCCATCCGATCTCTCGGCAGGAAGGGCAGCGACGGTTTCTGGCCGATCAGAACTTCCAGCTCGTGGGCCGTGGCATCGATCATCCCTTCCACGTCCACCAGAACCCGTTCTGGGTGACCCGACTCGAGATCCCGGACGAGACAGGGGAGCTCGTCAACATCCTGGACGAGCCGCGCTGGATGGACTCGATCTGGATCCCCCGAAACCGGGGCCGCGTCGTGATGCGGATGCGCTTTCCCGACTTCGTGGGGGCCTACGTGCACCACTGTCATATCCTGTTGCACGAGGATAACGGGATGATGCACGTGATCGAGGCGACACCGTTTGCCGATGCGTCCAACTACATGCCGCAAGCGGTATTGGACGTGGATCGGAATTCGCCTCGTCCCTCGCGCGATGAGTCCTACACGCTCAGCAACATGTTCTACGACTCCGACGCCGCGACGGGACAGCTTTATCCGGGCTTCACCGTGACGCCACCGCCAGGACCGTAAAGGAGATTCGTGAAAGGACTTACAGAACAACTTGAGAAGATTCGCGAGAGTTCCAAGAGCCGCATTCCGGAGGACGCACAGGTCATCATGCACCGGGCCACCGAGGACTTGCGGTCATCCGGCATCATGAACGGCGTACTCGGAGTTGACGCCTCGATTCCGCATTTCGCTTTAAACAACACGCACGGAGAACGCGTCGAGTCCCAGGATTTGCTCGCCAAGGGCGCCCTCGTGCTCAGCTTCTTCAGAGGCAAGTGGTGACCGTACTGTAATGCAGAGCTGTATGCTCTGGAAGGGATCACATCAGATCTTAAAGAGCGGGGTGCGTCACTGGTTGTCATCACGCCCCAACTGGCCGAGCACAGCCAGGAAATGATTGAACGGCACAAGCTGACCTTCGACATCCTGTCGGATCCGGGCAACGAGGTTGCCGCACGATTCGGGCTCCGGTTCCGCCTCCCGGACGATCTCGAGGAAGTCTATCGAGGCTTCGGCATCGACCTTGCCGCCAACCACGGGGAGGACAGCTGGACCCTGCCGCTGCCCGCCCGGTTTATCATCGATTCGGGCGGAACCATCCGCGATGTCGAAGTAAACCCGGACTACCGGTTTCGCCCCGAGCCTCAGACTGCCGTGGATGTCGTCGCCTCGCTTTGAGCCAGGGGCCGGTTCCTTTCGACCGGGCCACCGCGAGGTGGCCCTTCTCTCGGTTACTTCCGTTTCCCGATCATCGACTCATAGACAACGGATGGATGTCTTTTTTCAGTGGTCGATGGGATCTCACAGACCTGCTTGGATGGGTCGTAAAGTTTGGCTTCGAGGAACGGCACGTTCGGCCGGTACCCCACACCTTTTTCGTCGATGCCCGGTCGAGCCATGAGCTTTTCGATCGTGTAGAGCGTCTCGCTGCGGTCCAATGCCGTCTGGTGATGTTCCCGACTCATCACGATCGCCTCTTCCGGGCAGGCATCGACGCAGAAGCCGCAGTAGATGCACCGCAGCATATCGATATTGAATTGCCGGGGGAACTTCTCGATTTCGGGGTTGGGGTGTTCCCCCGCTTCAATATAGATACATTCGGCGGGACAGGCTGTGGCGCACATGTAGCAGGCGACGCACTTGAGGCTGCCGTCATCCCTCACCGTCAGGATGTGTGTTCCCCGGAACCGTTCCGAATACGGCCGGGTCTGTTCCGGGTAGCTGATCGTCGGGCTGTCACCCTTAAAAAGAGTGTTGACCAGGTGCTTGAGTGTGACACCGAAAGCTAGAAAGGTTCGCCACACCGATCCGCCTTCGTTACGGGCGCGTTCGGTCACGTTGACGACCGGCACTTCAACTGCGTAAGGTCGGCTCATCCGACGACCTCCTCGGGTTCTGCGATAGGTGTTCGACCGATCGGTAAGGTTCCCAGAGGCCCGATCCCGCCGTAGTCGATACCGGAATAGAGTGCGACTGATGCTGCGATCTCATCAAATATCGACGCAGGATCTTTGCCGGCTTCCTTTCCGGCCAGTTGCAGCATTGCGGCCATGGTGCGATCGAGCGGCCGTGAAGCCCCCAATGGTGGAACGGCGCGTCCTGTAAACTGGATGCGTCCGGCAAAATTCGTGTACGTTCCTTCCTCTTCGGACCATGCAGCCATTGGCAGAACGACCGACGCATGCTGCGCCCAGTCGAATTCGTGTGTCGTGCTCACCACTGTGAACTCCAGTCCGGAGATCAGGCGTTCGAGGTTCGAGATAATTTCTTCGGAATCTTCTTCCACCAACTGCGGGTGGAACGAGATCCAGGCGGCTCGAAGCCGGCCGTTGTCCGCCAGTTCGCACAGACCTTCGAGGCCGTTCAACCCGGTCCCTAATCCGAGATCGAGAGCACCCCGGGTATTGGGGTGCTTGTCCCCGCGACGCAACATGTCGTCAACTTGGCTTTCGTAGCTTCGCACCTCGTCCCCAAGCCGGAAGTCTGCACGACCACCGAAATACCTTTTGAACAGGAACAACGCCTCGTTCGTATTCGTCGCGGAAGCCAGTCCGGCGACGGCGGATTCCCCGTTCTGCTCGCGGATGCGTTCAAAGCGCTGGTGGACGTCCAACAGGATGTCGGTTACAGGTCGGACATTTCCTTCCATTCTTGCTTCGGTGAGACGCGGCCAATTCTCGAGGACGTGGAAGCTCCCTCGACCCTCGTCGCAGAGCCAGCTCTTGTTCACGTCCGGATTGCGGCGCCCGACAGTACGGTAGACGATGCCTTCGGTCGCCGAGTAGCCCGGAACACCCCCACCCTGCGCCCGCGCGGAGTGATCAATCCGCAGGTTACAGCCGGTACTGCATCCGGCACACACCGAAGGCGTCCCCTGGAGAAACCAGGAGCGAACCTTGAAGCGGAAATCGGAACTGGTCAAGGCGCCAACCGGGCACACGTCCACCACGTTGACCGAATAAGGATTGTCCAGCGGCTTGTCGTTGAAGACGCCGATCTTTGAATTGTGACCACGGCCCAGGACCTGGATTTCTCCGGTCCCGGTAACGTCTCGCGTGAAGCGCACACATCACGTGCAGAGGATGCAACGTTCCTGGTCGAGCTTGACGCGAGGGCCGAGATCGAACGCTTTCCGCCGCCGTTCCTTCCCGCCGAGCGGATACCGGCTGTCATGTCCCCCATGCTCCATGTAGTAGTCCTGCAGGAAGCATTCACCGGATTGATCGCACACCGGGCAGTCGATGGGGTGATGCAGGAGCAGAAACTCCATCGCGTACCGGACGGCTTCCCGAACGCGCTCGGTGCTGGTTCGGACCACCATGCCGTCGCGAATGTGCGTCGCGCAAGAAGGCATCAGTTTCGGGGCGCCTTCCGTCTCGATCAGACACATTCTGCAGCTGCCCTCGATCCCGATGTCGGGATGGTAGCAGTAGCGGGGTATCTCGACGCCGACTTCATCCGCAACCTGGATAACGGTCTTTCCGGCATCGACCTCGTAGATCTCACCGTTGATGGTGATCTTGGGCATAAGGGCTTAGAATAACAGCCTCCTCCGCAGAATTTGTGGGCAGTCCAAAGGCCTGTGCGCACATAAGTAATTGAAACAAAGTACCTTATTCTTTTGTTCGACGGCGAATATTCCAGTACCCACTTCGGTCGGACGCCTACACCCGGTGCCCGGAGCCCCCGCCGGAGGCCCCGTTCCCCATCGCCCACACCAGCCGACACCGCGGAGCGCAGCCGAGGGTCAAGGACGGCGCAGCCGCCGAGCTTGCGAGGGAAGCCTTGAGGCTTGGCGAGCACCGTGGTCTCCTCAAGCGGCGATGGAAGACGGTTTTACCCACAAATTCTGCGGAAGACCCGAATAACATTGGAGCCGTGGTCAGTGGTCAGTGGTCGGCGGTCAGTTGGTCGGACAACGGCTCCTCGCCACTATTTTCCCCCTTCGATCGGAAGTTCCGGCCGGTTTCCCCACTCTCCCCACGAGCCCAGATAATTTCGGATGCGCGGGTAGCCTATGAGCCGCAAAGCGAGGTAGGTGTTTGCGGAACGGTAGCCACCCTGGCAGTAAGGAATAACTTCGTGGTCCGGTGTTACACCCAGCTCGTTGTACTGCGCAGTCAGCTGATCGGCCGACTTGAAGGTCCCGTCAGTGTTGAGGTTGTTCTTCCATTCCAGATGTACGGCTCCTGGGATGTGTCCCCCCCGTGCCGACCGGACCAGCGTCGCGTTGTTTTCCGCTTCGGATCGCGTATCCACAATCGCCACGCCACGGGTGTGTAAGCGTTCCAGAATGTCTTCGGCCGTGGCCAATCGTTCGCGTTGCGGGTTGGCCTTGAAGTTTCCTCGCCTCGGTGCCTCCGCATCCTGGGTGACTGGGAGTCCGGCCCGCTGCCAGGCTTCGAACCCGCCGTCGACGAGATGAGTCGCGTCGTGTCCAAAAAACTCGAGGAACCAGAACAGCCTTGTCGCCCGCTCGCCGCTGATTCGGTCATAGATGACCACGGTGCTGTCGTCGGACACGCCCTTTGCACCGATCAGGTGTTCGATGATCCACAAGAAAGCCTTGAGAGGCCCTTCCCTTGTGTCGATGAGGCTGATGCCAAATATGTCCAGGCTTCGGGCGCCTGGAATATGGCCGTTCGCGTAGTCTTCGGCTGGCCTCAGATCGAGGACAACCACGTTCGATTCACCCCTCCGTGCTTCGAGTTGCTCGGGTTCCGCCAACCGGACCGCCACACTGCGGCTTCGGGGCCAGATCAGGTGGGGATTCGCATACTCCATTGAAGGTCTGCCTCCGGTCGTCTTCAGCGTTGAATCTCTTTTCACTACTCCGATAGAATGAACTGCTCATTTTAAGTGGTGTCTTTCTCAAATAGCTAGCGTCAGGGCAGAGTCCGATGATTCGTGCCCAGGTTTCTTTGCCCCCATGATCGAAGTTCGGAATCTTACAAAGCGCTACGACACGAACGTCGTCATCAGTGACGTTTCCTTCGAGGTTCAGCGAGGAGAGATCCTCGGTTTCCTGGGACCGAACGGCGCTGGTAAGACGACGACGATGCGGGCCATTACCGGCTATCTTCCCCCAACCGAAGGCCACATCACGGTCGATGGCTTCGATGTCTTCGACGAACCCATGGAGGTTCGCCGCCGAATCGGCTACTTGCCTGAAAACCCTCCGCTCTACCTGGAGATGACCGTTGCCGGGTACTTGCGTTTCGTAGCGAAAATCAAAGGTGTGCTCACCGCGCAGCTTGAAGACGAAATCGTTCGCGTGATGGACATGGTCAGCATCCTTGACGTGCGGGATCGCATCATCGGTAAGTTGTCGAAAGGGTACAAGCAACGTGTCGGGCTGGGGCAGGCGCTTCTCAACGATCCTCCGGTTCTGATACTGGACGAGCCGACCGTCGGTCTGGACCCGAAGCAGATCCATGAGGTTCGGGAACTCGTGAAGGAGTGGTCCGGAAAGCACACGGTGATTCTGTCGACCCACATCCTGCCCGAGGTCGAACAAACCTGTAACAGGGTTGTGATCATCGACCGCGGAAAGATCGTCGCTGTGGATACCCCCTCGAACCTCGTGCACCAACTGAAAGGCACCGAGCGAATCGTGGTCGACGTCGAGGGCCCGGCAGAGGACGTGACAGCCCGGATATCCGCCATGCCGGGGGTCGTTCGAACCCACCCCCTGAAAAGTACCGACGGCCGCCAACGTATCCAGGTCGAAAGCGGCCTGACCGAAGACCTGCGCCCGGAACTGGCCCAGTTGATCGTCCAGAGTGGCTGGAAGCTGTTTGAAATGCAGTCCTCGAAAATGAGTCTGGAGGATATCTTCCTGAAGTTGACGACCTCCGATGCGGGAGATGCCGAGGGCGTCGATGGAGACGGTGAAAGCGAGGCCGACGGAACCGGAGAATCATGAGAAACGTTTTTTCGATCGTCGAAAGAGAACTGAGGGCATACTTCGCCTCGCCCATCGCATACGCTGTCCTGACGATTTTCGTCTTCCTGTCCGGTCTGTTCTTCCAGATCATCCTCACCCAGATCGTGCAGGAGGTCCAGCTGCGGGACATGCAGGGCCAGCGTTTCGGTACCGGCCCTCAACCGGTCGACATGCCGGGGTTCATCAGCCAGAGTTTTCTCGGCACGCTGAGCGTAATCCTTTTGTTCATGCTTCCGATGATTACGATGGCCCTGTTTTCCGAGGAGAAGAGACGTGGCACCATCGAGTTGCTGCTGACCGCACCACTCACGGACCTCCAGGTGGTTATGGGCAAGTACCTCGCCGCGGTTTCGTTCTACGGGATCATGCTCGCCACGACATTCGTGCCGATATCGATTCTCTTCATTTACAGCGAGCCGGCCGCAGGTCCGATACTGACGGGATATCTCGGTCTGTTTCTATATGGTGTATCCCTGCTTGCCGTAGGTCTGTTCATCTCGACGCTCACGGAGAACCAGATCATTGCCGGCGCCGTTAGCTTCGCTGTCGCCATGGTGCTCTGGCTGGTCGACGCCCTGGCGGCCAATGCGACTTCCACGACGAGAGCCATACTGACCCATCTGTCATTACTCGGGCACCTGGACGACTTCATCAAAGGTGTCCTGTCGACGCCGCACGTCATCTTCTATTTATCGTTGACGACCCTCGGGCTGTTCCTGACGTACCGGTCGATCGAGTCGATGCGCTGGAGGGGATGAAAAAACCTTGAAAGAAATGCTGAAGAAGATGGATCTCGCCGGCCTGACGATGATGATGGGAGCCGTTGTCGTCTACTCGGTCCAATCGACATGGAGTCTCTATCAGACCATCGCCATGGTCGTTGGCGCAGCGATCGTCGTTGTGTCACTGGTGGCGAAGTTCGACGACATCCGAACCTGGCTGGCAAGACGATCATCCAGATTCGGGATGAATTCGGTGACCTCCGTGGTGTTGTTGCTGGGTGTCCTCGCTCTTGTGAACTATGTCGCCGCCCAGAATCCCCAACGTATCGATCTGACGACAAGGAAGATCCACAGCCTTTCCGAGCAGTCGGTCAACGTCGCCGGCGAGGTCGCTGGAGGTGTCCACATCCGTGCGTTCTATCCGGGTGGCGATGACGTGACGACACGCGATCTACTCGAACTTTTCAAAGCGCAGAGTTCAGAAATCACCTTCGAGTTCATCGATCCGGACCGCGAGCCGCAACTTGCCGAGCGATTTGACGTCAGCGAGTACGGTGAATTTAACAACCCGATGACCGGTCAGACCTTTCGGTTTGGAACGCTGGTTCTGGACATGGGGGAAAAGCGGGAACGGATCGAGAAACGATCGGAACCGCTCCGAGAGGAAGACGTCACGAATGCGCTGATGAAGCTCGTCAAGGGCGAACAGAAGACCATCTATTTTGTCGAAGGTCATGGCGAGAAGCTCATCGCCGAGACCGAGCAGACCGGATTTGATGCCGCGCGCCTTGCTCTGGAAAGGGAAAACTACGTTGTTGGGTCGCTGAACCTGGTCCGAGAGCAGGCCGTTCCCGAAGACGCTTCAGTCCTGGTGTGGCCCGGTCCCGAAACCGATCCGTTCCCCGAAGAGATCGAAGCGGTCCAGGACTATCTCGAACAGGGGGGCAGCGTTTTTTTGATGTTGGACCCGACGCCGTCGTCGTCGCTAGGCGGGCTGCTGGATCAATGGGCTATGTCGGCGGGTGATGATTTTGTTGTCGATGTTAGCGGCGTCGGGAGGCTGTTCGGCATGGGGCCGTCAATACCGTTGGTCTCCCAGTATGGGCCCCATGCGATCACCGAGGGTCTTGCTGGCGTCATGACGCTATTTCCGCTGGCACGATCGATCTCCACCGTCGATCCCGTGGAAGGTGGCCTGAACGTCACAGAACTGCTGACGACCAGCGACCGGAGTTGGGGCGAGACCAACCTGGAGAGCACCGAAGCCGGCTTTGATCCGGAAGTGGATATGAGCGGACCCGTAGGCATCGGACTCATCGTAACCAAAGATCTTGACGCGGAGGAAAAATCGCGCCTCGCGGTTTTCGGGGACTCGGACTTTGCAACGAACGGGTTCTTCAACCTCCAGGGCAACGGAAACCTCTTCCTGAATACGGTCAACTGGCTGGCCGAAGATGAAAGCTTCATTTCGATCCGCCCGAAAGTTCCCGAGGACCGCCGCTTGACCTTGACCCAGTCCCAGGGCCGCATCACCTACTACATTTCACTCGTTTTGTTACCCCTGTCGATCCTGACAATCGGGATCTCGGTCTGGATGAAGCGGAGGGGCGGCTAGGTAACGTAGATTGTGGGGCTAAGAAGTACGAAGAATGGACGTACGCAGATTACGCGGATTACGCAGATATAAGAGGGCAAGGTAGGGTAATGATGATTGACCCCAGAATTCTTGTCGATCCAAAGCACTCATTCCGAATCCACAACAATCCGCGCTCCACTCCCCTAAATCCGCGTAATCCGCGTAATCTGCGTCTAGGCCCCCATTCTCTACGGCCGGAATCTGCGTAATGAAGTTCAAAGGCACCGCATCTCTCTTCATTCTGCTTATCGTCCTCGGGGCGTGGGTGTACTTCACCGACGTTCGTGGGCGGCGCGACCGAGAGCAGGTCACCGAGGACGCGAAGAAGGTCCTGCCGATCGATGGCGAAGAAATTTCGGAAATCAGTATCATCTATCCGGACCACACCATCACCGGTATCCGGGTTGACGGGGGGTGGGAGATCACATCGCCCGCAGACGTGGAGGCCGACTCAGGGGAATGGGATCTGCTTGCCTCGAACGTGCCTCGGATCGAACGCGAAGAGACCGTTTTGTCCCAGGGAGCGGAACTCGCAGAGTATGGTTTGTCCAGCCCGGCGTTGAGGGTGGTGGTGAAGATGTCGGACGGCCGAACGCACGAGATTCTTTTCGGCAACGAGAACCCTCGGAAGATTTACAACTACGCGAAGCTTGCTGCCAACGACGAGATCTTTCTGTCACCCAGTTCGTGGTTACGAATCTTCGAAAAGGAAGTCAATGATCTGCGCGGGAAGGTCATCCTGGCGTTCGAGCAGGACGACATCGACCGTATCGAGATCACCGGCATGAACCGTTTGACGCTGGACCGCACCGACGAATCGTGGCGTCTGAGGCGGCCGATCGAAACCGGGGCGGACCAGGGTGAAGTCAGTACGTTTCTGGGTGCGGTGAACTTTGCGCGGGCAAGCGGTTTCGCCGAAGAGGGCGTGGACGCGTCCGGTGCAGGACTGATCGAACCATCTTTTCGAATTGTTCTGCACAACGAGGTCGAGGACGAAGATCACGTCCTGCTGCTTGGCCGGGAGACCGAAGGCGAGGCGGATCGATACTTCGCCAAAGACGAGACGAGAGAAACGATTTTCATCGTCGACGAGGACATTTTCGAACGGGCCAACCGCCCCGTGTTTGACTGGCGGGATAAGGCGATCGCATCGTTCGATCGTGACGAGGTTGTCGAGATCGAGTTGCGTCGGGATGACGATCGGCTCGTCTTGCGGCGGTCGGGCGAAGACTGGATCCTTCCCGATGGAAAGAAAATTCTACTGGATAGGGTTTCCGGCATGTTGAACACGCTAGAATTTGAAAGATCCAAACAGATCATCGATGCGCCGGGTCCGCCGGGCCAGTACGAGTTGGGCAGCGGTCGCCTCGAGGTCGTTCTCAGAGGCGATGGCGAAGAAATCTTAAGGTTCAGCTTTGGTGCGGATGTTGACGACCCCGACGGAGTTTTCTGGAAATCGGCCCACGAGACCGTCGTGAGGGTCGTGTCGAAAGACGTCTTCGATCGTTTCAATATCACCGCCGAAGACCTCATCGAAGACACCGAAGGCGGACAGTGAGGAAATCCGATGGACGGCCGTTCAGGCTCAATTCGACGCCTTTTCCGTTCCCTCGCGCTTCGGTTCGGATTGTCCGGCACACCGCTTCCTGAACTTCATCGAAGAGAACGTCAAGAACCTTCAATCCCCGACATCGCAAGATCCATTATTTCCAGTGTCCGGGAAAGCATCCGACAGAACAGGTTGGCCTCGTCACTGGCTCTGGTGGCGTTTCTCGTGGTGCTGCCCCTGACGTTCGGAAGTCGGTATGACGAGCGTCCCAGATACCGCCAGGTCATTCTCCCGGAGGTCGAGCGCTTCGAAGAGGATTACCTCTCCGCCCTCCAACGTTCGGAGACGGCACCAACCGACACGTGGCGGCTTTACCATTTCCTGGATGCTCACAACCGGGCCGTGAAGGTTCTCAAATTCGTTCGGTCCAAAAGGACGGTGACCCCGGATGGCAGGCGTGCACACGCGGCACTGATTCAGTATTACGAACTCGTGGATCAGCATTTTGCAATCCTGCGAACCAGAATGTCCATCGATGAAGAGATCGATTTCCTGGAGAGATGGCGGGAAATAACCCGTGATCTGCAGCCGATCCACGATCGCTGGGCCCGCTGGGTGAATCAGTGAGCGTGGCTATCCAGTATATAAACACTATTTCTTCCGGTCCCAGAAAAGCTAATGCTGTAGCGTCTGTAAGTCCGATCCTCACTGTCAGGGGCCAGTCGAGCCAACCAAAGAACGGTTTCACTGGTCCAGAGGGAGCGCTTTTCTGATTGACGACAAAAGGGGTCCGATTCGTCGAGAGCCCTTTCTTTGTGTTCGTTAGAAGGAACTTGACAGGTAACCGGAGATAGAATAGCTTGCATCCAACTGGGACAAGCGAGTTATGCGTCTTGAGGACGAATCGTTTTTTCGACCAAGAGGGGATCGAACGCACCATTAAGGATGCGGCGTGAACTGGGGTGGATTCGTTAGTACGCGTAACCGTGCCGAACTGCACCTGGCGGAGGCCAGGTGTGCATCGCTCTTTTTCGTTCAAGCGTGGAGGTACAGTAGATGAATAGGAATTCTAGGAGGTGGCTGGCTGGCTTAGTTGTCATAGCTATTTTTGTGGCGCTTCAGCCCAGCCTGTTTGCCCAAGGTTTTACGGCCGTAACGGGTTCGGTTAGCGACCCGACAGGCGCGGTGATTCCCGGCGTTGAGGTCACGGTAACCAATGCCTCGACCGGCGCCTCACGAACAGTCATCACAAACGAGACCGGCAGCTATACGGTCAGCCAACTGCCGCCTGGCACTTACAGCATCAGTGCTTCGCTGCCGGGATTCCGGACGCAGGTAATGAGCAATGTACCGTTGCCGGTCGGTGAGACGGTTGTGATCAACCTGCCGCTCGAAGTCGGTGAAGTGACCGACGTCGTGGACGTCATTGCCACCATCGAAGCCATCAACACGGTCGATGCGAAGGTCGGTGGGAATTTCGACACGCAGAAGATCATCGACCTTCCGTTGAACGCCCGAAACATTGTCGGGCTGCTCGGCCTTCAGGTGGGTGTGCAGATGTCCGACAAGACCGGCGACGAATTCAGCCGGGATGACGGCGGCCAGGTCAATGGCGCGCGAAACGACCAGCAGAACATCGTTCTGGACGGAGTCAACATCAACCGTCAGGAAGCCGGATCATCGCTTGAAGGCGCGTTGCCGACCACGCTCGATTCCATCCAGGAGTTCGTTGTTCAGACAGCCGGCGCCGGAGGCCAGGCTTCACGCGGTAGCGGCGGCCAGGTCCAACTCGTGACAAAGAGCGGCAGCAACGAGTGGCACGGTTCAGCCTATGAGGTCTACCGCTCGACTGGGACATCGGCAAAGAACTTCTTCGCCTCAGAACCCGACCGGTTGATCCGTCACATTCCGGGTGGATCCGTGGGCGGTCCAATTCTTAAGGACAAGCTTTTCTTTTTTGGCTCGTACGAGCGTCAGACCGACCGCAGCTCGATTCTCGCTTCCCGAAACGTACCGACTCCTCAGTTCCTGGATGGCATCATCCGGTACGAGAGGACGGACGGAAGTTTTGGCGTGATTACCGATGGACCCGGCAACGACCTGGAGCGGTGGACGTTTATTCCCGGTGACACGTGGAACCCCAACGTGCTGAGTTACATTCAACTCTACCGGCCGTTCTCGAACGATGCCGCCCGAACCACGCCTGGATCGGACAACGGGGCAAACACCCTGCGCTACCGTTTCCAGTCCCCGTTCGTGCGAAACCGCAACATCTATATCTCGAGAATGGACTTTACGGCCAATGACAACCACACGTTGTTCGTCCGCGGCACGTTGAACGATGACGTGCGGACCCTCGGCAGCGAGCGCTTCCCGGGCTTCGATGACTCTCGCGAGCGGTTGAACAACAGCAAGGGCTTTGCCGCAAGCTGGAACTGGGTGATCTCCCCGGTCGTGAACAGCAACTTCACCGTCGGGCTGACCCGCGAAGCGTTTGAGTCGACCGGCAACAACCGGTCGTTCTACAACATGCCGCTGTTCAGCGAGCCGTTCCAGACACAAGGTGGCGTCCAGCGGGCGATCGACACCTGGAACGTCGTGGAGAATTTCAGTTGGTTGACGGGCAATCACAACCTCCAACTTGGCGGGAATGTCCGTTACATCACAAACAACTACTTATCGTTTGACCTGATCGACCCGCCGCAGTACGGCGGTGGCGCCAACCTGACCGGGAATGACATCGGAGTCGAAGCCAGCCCGGGCCTCGCCCGCGCCGTGGGTGCCGCGGAGTTCGATAGGATCCAGGACGCCGAAGCAGTCGGCAACGCGGTCATGGCGGCCACCGGGTCGCTGTCTCGTTTCTCCGAGGATGTCCAGTTCGACCTGGACGGGAACAAGCTCGCTGCGGGAAGTCCTTTCAAGCGGAAATTCCGTATTCAGGAGTATGACTTCTACCTTCAGGACACCTGGCGGATGACCCCGAATTTCACCTTGAATTATGGTGTGGCCTACTCGATGCAGACACCGCCTTACGAAGCCAATGGCGTCCAGTTGAACTGGACGCAGAACCTGGGCAATCGCTGGCGGACGCAGTTCGATACCACGAAAACGATTCTGGAATTGCCGTTGTTCACGGCGCAGCCGGCGGGTCGGGCCAACGGCCTGCCGGATTACTATACCGCCGACACGAACAACTGGGCGCCGCGCGTCAGTTTCGCGTGGTCTCCCGACGCGGATTGGGCCACCAAGGGTGGGCCAATGGTCATCCGCGGTGGCTACACGATGACCTACGACGCGATCGGACGCCGGTTCGCGCGCGACGCAGCCGAGAGTGGTTCCGTGGGGCTCAAGAGCGACTTCTCGGTTCCCGGCTTCAGCTACTCGATCGACGGTGAAAACGGGATACCCTATGCGCCTCGCGTGGGTCCAGGGTTGTCGACGCCCCGGGAGTTCTTTCCTAGTATCGGGGATCGACCCAGCTTTGTGCTGCCGGTCAACCCCAGGGGGATCGGCGGCCTGTCACAGGCGGGCATCGACTCGGGACTCTATTCGCCTACGAACAACCTGATCAATTTGACGGTTTCGAAAGAGTTGCCCGGAGGCTGGCTCCTTGAAGCCTCCTTCGTGGGTCGCTATGCCCGTAACCTGCTGGCTACGGTCGACATCGCCAGCCCGGTCAACGTCCGGGATCCGATCAGCGGTCAGACCTACTACCAGGCGATCACGAAACTATACGAAACGTACGAGAACAAGGGGGCGACGATCGCCGATGTGACGACCAAGATCCCCTGGTTCGAGAACGTTTACAGTGGCGTCTTAAACTACGTCAACAAGGCGTCCAGGTTTGACAGTATCCGACCGGAGGGAGGTTTCCCCTCGGCGACCCAGGCGTTCTACGCTGTGTTCCATCGCCGGGGGAATGCTGCAGGTCCGCTCTCCTCGGTAAGTCTGGTTGACCGGCTTGTCGAAATTGAGAGTGCGGCTGATGGCCCGGGCAACATCCTGATGTCGCCGCAGGCCCAGTTCTTCGGGATGTTCACGAACATCAGCCGATCCAACTACAACTCGGGCCAGTTCACGGTCCGGAAGCGGTTCTCTCAAGGGTTCAGCCTCACGGGGAACTACACGCTGTCGAAGTCGATGGACATCACCTCGGCGGCCGAATCCCGGGGAGAGCGCGCCAACGGCCAGAGTGGTGAAGGCCTGGCGAACGATCCTTACAATCCGGAACGGAACTACAACATTTCGGATTTTGACCGTCGGCATCAGTTCAATGGGAACTTCGTCGTTCAGCTACCGTTCGGTCACGGTCGAGCCTTTGCAAACAACATCTCGAGTGTCGCCAACCAAATCATCGGTGGCTGGGAATTCTCAGGGATCGCCGTGGCTTCGAGTGCGCGTCCGTTCAATTTCACGACCGGTCGCTTCAACCATCATTACTTTGGTCGCTCCCAGGCACTGCTGACCGGTAGTCTTCCATTCGGCGTTCGGAAGGAGGACGGAAATCGCGTCTTCTTGATCGACGCCGATTCCGATACACGTAGGGCGCTCGGACGGTCCGAGTTCGTCAACGTGTATCCGGGCAGCATACTGGGCCGCAACCAGGGACGCGGGCCGAAATTCGTCAACATGGATGTCTCCGTGACGAAGAATTTCTCGATTACCGAAAACATTCGGGCGCGGTTCCGCGCGGAAGCATTCAATATCATGAACCACCCGAATTTCGGGATTCCTGAAAGCGGCACGCGTATCGATCGCAGCAGTTTTGGTGAGATCACCGAAACACGCGGCACCGAGCGTGTGATGCAGTTCAGTTTCCGGTTGGAGTTCTGATCGGGGATTGGCGGCAACGCAACCGAGAACGGAGGCCTTCGGGCCTCCGTTTTTTTTGTCGTCTGTCATCCGTGGTCTCTTCAGGAGGTCGTTCCCCTTCGGGCCACGGAACCACTGCCAAGCTCTAAACTACTGATTCTATGTCCTAGAGATATTTCATCAGCGAGAGACATACCAGGAGCGCGTTCCGAACAGCGAGAACGAATCCCCCCCAGAATCCGCATCGACGGACAATTTCTATGAGTTTTTGTATTTTAACCTAGTGACGAAATCGTAAGCTGTACATTTCATTAGCTGTCCCATTTGGCACGCGATGTGCTTTGACTATGGTGGGATGGAGTTACCCGTTACTACCGGGATACCCCAAGGACGGGGAATCAAAACCGGCCACAAAACGGGAACGTGCGAGAGTGGGATGGTGGAGAAGTAGCTAGCCTTAGTGGTTTTCCAATTCCAAGGCGCTCGGCCTTGGTATCCTTTTGTAAATCGATTTAAGTGGTGTACAGCCACGTGGGCTGAGAGGTCCGCGTGGTCACTTGAACCATATTGCCCTACTGGGGGAGGAGCTTCATGGTAATCAACATTCGTCTATTTCGTGCGGTGACGTGCGCCTGCTTCGTGCTGGCCATGGTCTTACTGCTGGGGTCGGCCCTGGCATTCGCTCAAGGACTCGCGGGAGTGACCGGCTCGGTCAGCGATCCTACCGGCGCCGTGATACCTGGCGTCGAAGTGACGGTCACCAATGCCGGCACCGGAGCGTCACGCACCGTCATTACAAACGAAACAGGAACATATTCGGTCGCACAATTGCCTCCGGGTACCTATAACATCAGCGCCTCGCTGCCCGGCTTCAGCACGAAGTCCGTCAACGGGGTCAATCTGCGCGTTGACGAGACCATCGTCCTGAACCTGCCTCTCGAAGTCGGCCAGGTGACGGACGTCGTCGACGTCATCGCCAGTGCCGAGGCGGTCAACACGGTCGACGCCAAGCTGGGTGTCGGTTTCGATTCGCGCAAGATCATCGATCTACCTCTCAACGCACGGAACATCGTAGGATTGCTGGGGCTTCAGTCGGGCGTCACGGTTTCGGACGTCACGGAGCTGAACAACGGCACCACGAGGGACGACGGCGGTCAGGTGAACGGCGCTCGGAACGACCAGCAGAACATCGTTCTGGACGGCGTCAACATCAACAAGCAGGAATCGGGTGCGTCTTTCGAGGGCGCCTTGCCGACGACACTGGATTCCATCCAGGAATTTATCGTGCAGACGGCGGGTTCCGGCCAGGCTGCCCGCGGAAGCGGCGGTCAGGTGCAGCTTGTCACGCGTAGCGGATCGAACCAATGGCACGGGTCCGCGTACGAGTTTTACCGGACGACCGGCACGTCGGCCAAGAACTACTTTGCGCCCGAGGCGGACGTCTTGATCCGGCACCTGCCGGGCGGTTCCGTCGGCGGGCCGATCCTGAAGGATAAGTTGTTTTTCTTTGGGGCCTACGAGCGTCAGACGGATCGCAGTTCCATTCTTGCCACCCGGAACGTGCCCACGCCGGAATTTCTTGACGGTATCATTCGATACGAAAGAAAGGACGGCACGTTCGGCGTCTTGACCGACGGGCCTGGCGGGGACCTGGAAAAGTGGACCCTCGTTCCCGGTGATACGTGGAATCCGGCCCTGGTGGGTCCGAACGGGTTCTACGAATTATATCGACCGTTTTCGAGCGATCCCTCGAATACTCCCGGACCGGATTCCGGAGCTAACACGTTGCGTTATCGGTTTCAGTCCCCTTTCGTTCGGAACCGCAACATCTATATCTCACGCATGGACCTTACGGCCAACGACAACCACACCTTCTTTTTTCGCGGCTCGTTGAACGACGACGTCCGGACGCTCGGCAGCGAACGTTTCAAAGGATCTGGCGATGCACGTGAGCGCCTGGACAACAGCAAGGGTTTTGCCGCGAGCTGGAACTGGGTTTTGTCTCCGACCGTCAACAGCAATCTGACGGTAGGCTTGACCCGGGAATCGTTCGAGGACACGGGCAACAACCGATCCTTCTACAACGCTCCACTGTTCGACGAACCGTTCCAGACCACCGGTGGGTCGAACCAGGCCATCGACACATGGAACATCGTGGAAACCCTGAGTTGGATCAAGGGGGACCACAATATCTCAGTCGGTGGCAACTTCCGTTACATCACGAACAGGTTGAATTCGTTCGATCTGGTCGATCCCCCGCAGTTCGGGGGTGGGGCCAACCTGACCGCCAACAACATCGGTATTGAAGGGAGCCCCGGACTTGCCCGGGCTCTTGGCGACGCCGAGGCCGACAACGTTCAGGACGCCGAAGCGGTCGGCAACGCCGTGATGGCCGCCACAGGATCGCTTTCGCGCTTCTCCGAGGACATCCAGTTCGATGTCGACGGGAACCAATTGGCCCCGGGGGCCGCGTTCTCTCGAAAATTCCGCCTCCAGGAGTACGACTTCTACATCCAGGATTCCTGGCGGGCGACTCCGAACCTGACGATCAACTTCGGCGTCAACTACGGTGTGCAGACGCCGCCGTACGAAGCCGACGGGGTGCAGGTCAACTGGCGTCAGGACCTCGGCGACCGGTTGCGGACCCAGGCCGACACGACCAGGACGATCCTGGAACTGCCCCTCTTCACGGCACAGCCGGCCGGCCGGGCCAATGGTGTGCCCGACTACTATACTGCCGACACGAACAACTGGGCGCCTCGGGTGAGCCTGGCCTGGACGCCGCAGTCGGACTGGCTCAACAGGGGCGGCCAGTTCGTCCTCCGAGCCGGGTACACGATGAGTTACGACTCGATTGGCCGCCGATTTGCTCGCGACGCGGCCGAGGTTGGATCAATCGGGCTCGTGGACTCGTTTTCCGTCCCGGGATTTACTTTTTCGATCGACGGCTTGAACGGCAAGCCGATCGCTCCCAGGGTCGGGCCGGGCGTGTCGACGGACCGGGCCGGACTTCTCGCGCTCATTCCTGGTGGTGGCCCGACCGGCGCGCGCAGCTTCCAGTTGCTGACGGCCGCCCAGGGAATCGGTAGCCTGTCGACAAGCGGAATCGATTCGGGTCTTCAGTCTCCGATCAACAATCTGTTGAACCTGACGTTGTCGAAAGAAATTCCGGGTGGAGTCGTGATTGAGGCTTCCTACGTGGGGCGTTTCGCCCGCAATCTCGTTGGGAGTGTCGACATTGCGAGCCCGGTGAACCTTCGGGATCCGATCAGTGGTCAGACGTACTATCAGGCCATCAAACAGCTCTATGACACCTACGAAGTGACGGGTGGGCGAGTTGAAGATGTCCAGCCGATCGCGTGGTTTGAGAACGTTTATGGAATCGCCAAGGACCACGCAAACTCGCAGCAGTCCCTGATTGACAAGTTCCGACCGGAGGAAGGCAGTTTTGACAGCGCCACCATGGGTTTCTTTGCTACGCTGCATCGGCGCAACCCTCCCGGTCCGAACGCGGCGGTCAGTCTCGTCGACACGGTTGTCTCGATCGAGAACTCGCAGGGTAACGTCCTGATGTCGCCGCAGGCCCAGTTCTTCGGCCTGTTCACCAACGTCAGCCGTTCGAATTACAACTCGGGGCAGCTCACGGTTCGGAAGCGTTTTTCCGACGGCTTTACGTTCACGGGCAACTATACTTTGCCTCCTCCGCAGAATTTGTGGGCAGTCCAAAGGCCTGTGCGCACATAAGTAATTGAAACAAAGTACCTTATTCTTTTGTTCGACGGCGAATATTCCAGTACCCACTTCGGTCGGACGCCTACACCCGGTGCCCGGAGCCCCCGCCGGAGGCCCCGTTCCCCATCGCCCACACCAGCCGACACCGCGGAGCGCAGCCGCCGAGCTTGCGAGGGAAGCCTTGAGGCTTGGCGAGCACCGTGGTCTCCTCAAGCGGCGATGGAAGACGGTTTTACCCACAAATTCTGCGGAAGACCCTATACTTTTTCGAAGTCCATGGACATCACCTCCGCTGCGGAATCCCGCGGGGAACGTCCGAACGGTCAGAGTGGTGAGGGGCTGGCGAACGATCCGTA
The DNA here is from genome assembly GCA_965262425.1 of Terriglobia bacterium. GTDB lineage: Bacteria > Acidobacteriota > Terriglobia > 20CM-2-55-15 > 20CM-2-55-15 > CAZOZZ01. The sequence continues at coordinate 5,589,234 of OZ253536.1, forward strand.
TTTCCCCGAAACCAACTACGACATCTCCGATTTCAACCGGACGCACCAGTTCAACGGGAACTTCCTGATTGAGCTGCCGTTCGGCCGGGGAAAACCGCTCGGTTCCAACCTGTCGTCGGTCGCCAACCACATTATCGGTGGATGGGAGCTTGGCGGGATCATCCAGGGGACGAGCGGCCGTCCGTTCAACTTCACGACGGGAAGATTCAACCATCATTTCTTCGGTCGTTCCCAGCCCGAAGTCGTGGCTGATATTCCGTTCGGTATCCGGAAGGAAGCCGGAAATACGGTGTTCCTGATCGATGCGGACAAGGCAGCTCGGACCAGTCTTGGGGCCGAGGGCTTCAAGAATGTGTTCCCGGGCAGCGCCCTGGGTCGCAACGATGGGAAAGGGCCCTCCTTCTTCAACATCGACATGTCGTTGACAAAGAACTTCACGCTCACGGAAGACATCCGTGCGCGGTTCCGATGGGAAGCGTTCAACGTCATGAACCATCCGAACTTCGCGGCGCCGGGCAACGGTACCCGGATCGATCGCAGCAACTTCGGTGAGCTCACCACCACTCGGGGCACCGAGCGCGTGATGCAGTTCAGCTTCCGGTTGGAGTTCTAATCGGACCGTTTGATACTCAAAAAGCGGAGGCCTTGTGCCCCCGCTTTTTTTTCGCCTGAACTCTTGGGAGAAGACGCGAAGAAAACAGAGGGGATTTTTTCACCGCAGAGGCGCAGAGACGCAGAGAGGATTGAACAAGTAAAAAACTCTGCGCCTCCGCGCCTCTGCGGTGAAAAAATCCCCTCTGTTTTCTTCGCGACCTTGTTGCCCCCTACCTACGCATTGGTCTCCGCAAGGACCGCTTCACGGAAGATTGCCAGTCCCTCGTCGACCTGTTCGCGCGTGATCGTCAGAGGTGGGATGAGACGAATCGTCTGGCCCCAGTGTCCACAGGGATACATGAACAACCCGCCCGCCAGGGCACGTTTCAGGATCGACGTCGCTGCCTCGTTGTTGGGCTTCTTCTCGGTGCCCGGCTTAACGAACTCGACCGCTATCATCAAACCGAGGCCACGAACATCACCGATGATCGGTGACTCGGCCTGGAGCTTGTGCAGAGCCGACATGATGTAGTCTCCCTGGACGCGCGCGTTCTCGAGGAGACCCTCGTCCCGGATCACCTCGAGTGTGGCCAGCGCGGCGGCACACGAGACGGGATTGCCGCCAAAAGTCGTGCCATGACTTGCCGCTCCCCACTGCTTCATCAGTTCGCCGCGTGCGCCGACTGCTCCCAGGGGAAAACCGCCCGCGATGCTCTTGGCCATACAGACAATGTCCGGTTCCACTTCCAACGCCTGAACCGCGAACCATTCGCCGGTCCGGCCAAACCCGGATTGAACTTCGTCCACGATCATCAAGATGCCGTGACGCGTCGCGATCTCACGAAGGCCCGCCAGCCAGGCGCGTGGCGGTATGACGTAGCCACCTTCGCCCTGGACCGGTTCGAGCATGAAAGCCGCCACGTCCTCAGGTGAGACGACATGCCTGAACAGGCGGTCGATATCGTCGAGAGACTCCTCGACCAGGGCCTCCTCGGTAGGGGCGGTCGACCGGTACGGATAGGGAAACCGTGCAAAGTAGACCTCCGGAAGGAAAGGCCCCTGACGGTCGCGGTATTTCGCCTTGGAAGTCGTGATGGTCGCAGCCCCGAGCGTCCGTCCGTGGAACCCACCGAAAAAAGAAACGATCGCGCGCCTTCCGGTCACATACCGAGCCAACTTGAGCGCGCCGTCGACGGCCTCCCCGCCACTGTTGCCAAAGAAGAACATATCGGCTCCACCCGGAGCGATCTTTCCCAGTTCCCAGGCCAGGCGCAACGTCGTTTCCGGGGCAAAGGTTCCCAGTGGAGCGTGGATCATCTTCTCCATCTGTTCGCGCGCAGCGGCCACAACGCGCGGATGGTTGTGGCCGACATTGGTCACGCCGAAGCCGGCCAGAAAGTCGAGATAGCGCCGTCCATCCGACCCGATCAGATGAACTCCATCTGCACTCTGGACCGGCAGATTCGGCCAGTCCTGGGCCAGACACGGAGCCAGCAGATTCCCGAGGCCGGCAACGAGGTCTTCGTATGTAGGGTTGCTTTCCATTGATTACTCCTATGCTATGACTACCAGCGGAATGACTGTTTTCACACTGCGTATAAAAGATGATTATCGTCAAAAAGATCCTTATCTGTCCACTGGCCGGGAGATCCGGCCAGTGGAGTCCGCGATCGAATCTGACGCTTTAAAATGCCCTTAAGTTGAAGGATTCGATGCTTGTAACTTGGGTCGCTACGGAAGTATCATTCATGAGACCTACAAGTATCTGTACCTTTGCAGCTATGTGCATCGGACGACCCATACTGGAGGCGTTGTGATCCCTAATAAAATACTAAAAATATTCGTACTTACTCTTGTTTTGACGGTGGTTACGCTGGTGGCGCAGCATCCGACGATGGATCCGAAAACCAAGGATGTGCCCTCGGTCGATTACCAGGAAGGCCCCAAGGTTCCCACCATTGACGATTACTATCTTCAAGGAGACCCCTCGCAATACATCCCGGACGAGTTCATGTCGAACCCGAGTGGGGAAGTAGACCCCCGAGACCTCAAGGGCTATCACTTTCCCCCTCAGTTGAAGTGGGTGAAGGTTGTGTCGGACCGCCAGGTTAAGGCCGGCGGTACGATTCGCCTGGAGGCACAGGCGGAGAACCCGGTTCCGACCGAGCGTTGGTGGATCGCCTACCAGAACCAGTTTGGGCGGCGGTCGAGCTACCGCGCGAACTTCCGACCGCGTGAGGACAACCCCTGGCTGTTCGACGGAACCGTTCAGATTGATGAATGGGCGGAGCCTGGCGTGTACGTTGTCTACGACGGGGAGTTGAACAGCGAACTCGGGCATTCCAAGGCATTCTTTCCGCCGATGCATCCGGCGATGCTTGGCCTGGAGTTCGAGATTCTGCCGAATTCGAACGTCGATGTGATGTATCCCGATCTCGTCGACCTCTACATCGGGGAAGACGAGAACATGAACGGCGCGACGTTTGACATTGGGGACATGATTCCGGTGCGCGCGAAGCTCTTCGACAACAAGTCGGGCGCCAGCGAGGTGATCCTCCGTCTGTCGGGCCCCGACAACAAGTATGTTGAACTGAACCTGGCGCGGCGCTTCAACTACCCCGGTGAGTTTGTCGGTTACTTCCAGATCAACCAGTGGTCGGTCGGCGGCGAATATGGCGCGCGCACAATCCAGATCAAGGACAAGGCCGGCAACCAGAAAGACATGTTTTCTTCGACGAACGAACTTCTGGCTGCGGCGAAGTTCAACATCCGCCAGGACCCCGCAAAGATCGACAAGGTCCCGCCGAAGCTGATCAGTGTCGCATTCGATCGGGCGACCGCCGGCATGGAAGACGAGACGAAAATTGTAGCGATCGCTGTCGATGACCACTCCGGAATCGGCGACATCTGGGTCGATGTGGGAGCCAGCCCGAGCTGGATCGATAAGAAGCGAGTCCGGTTGACACCGAAAACCGGACGCGTCCTGATCAAGCCGGGTTTCGACGTCAAGCAGAATGTCTACGAAGGTTCGTTTAAGACGCACAAGCTGGACGAGCCCGGTGAGTGGGTCGTATCGCGAGTGTTCGTCCGCGACAACGCGAACAATTACCTGGACGTTCGGGCGGATGCGAGCCCGGACCTGCGGACGGTCAAGGTGGTTTATGGCGGAGAAGCAACCGGTGGAACAGCGGATGCGCCGAGCGCGCCGACCCAGGCCAATCCGCAGGCCGGCCCGGCGAAGATTCGGCGTGTCGACATGATTCCGCCGCATCCGCCCCGCGGGTCGTGTCTGAACTGTCACGCGCCCTAGAAAGAAGTATTTTTATAACGACAGGAACGACATAAATCGATGCTGAATCGGAAGATCACAAGGAGTTTCAAATGAATCGCCGATCATTTTTAAAAAGTTCGACGCTGGCCGGTGCGGGACTTGCCCTGACGCCTCGCCTTGGAGCCTCCGCTCCGCAGACCAGTTCTCTGAATCTGCAGACGAAGCACCTGATCTGGATCATCAACGGGAACGGCTGCCGGAAGAAGGAGTACCTCGAAGACCTTGAGGTGGCACCGAACTTCGCCGCGATGGCGAAGGAAGGTTTCGTCTTCAACGAAGACCATAACGACCAGGCGTCTTCTCACGGTACGTCCTATACGGAACTGCTGACCGGAAACGTCTCTCAGACCAGTGTTCCGCTCTACCCAACCGTGCCCCACTACGTTCGCAAGGCCTACGGCGACGAGGCGACAAAGTACTGGTATCTGACAGGTGCGGATTACTTCAGGCAGTGGCGCTACAACCTGAAGTACTTCGCCGCCCATAAGGATTATCCGGCCTCGACGCGCCCCGTGTCGCTGACCACCCAGAACGTGTTCCAGGACATGTGGTACAAGAAGCGGGACCGATCGCCGCGGCAGATCATCGCCGAAGAATTTCCCGACAACATGGGCATCACCGACCCGGAACGCGTGCAGTTGACGGATTGGATCGAAGGCGTAATGTCCACTCGCAGCTATGAGGCTTCCCTCAATCATCCGTTCATTCCACGCTCCCCGTTCGTCGAAGAGGGCCAGGCGATCAAGATCATTCCGCAGATCCTCCAGACATTCAAGCCGCGGATGATCATCTTCCAGCAAGTCTCCCACGACACCGGCCACGGCGCCGGGGGGTACCTGCGCTACGAAACCGGCCATGACGAGTATCGATCGACCGCCATCTCCACAGACGAAGCGGTGGGTCAGCTCATCGATTTCGTGAAGAATGATCCGTACTTCAGCAAGAACACGGCGATCGTGGTCCGGCCCGAGTTCGGCCGTGACGATGAAGTGAACGCGTACGGAGAGATCCATCACTCGAAGGGCTACTATTATGCCCAACGTCCAGCCAGCATCTATTACGGGCCGGACTTCAACACAGGTTTTGACGGTAAGACAGTCATCAGCCGGCTCGACATGGCGCCGACGCTGACGAAACTGTTCAACGTTGACGCGGTCCACGCGATGGGCCAGGTCGTTCCGGGTCTGTTCAAGCCTGAGGTTGGTGAGATTCCTCAGTACGTCCCATACGTAGAATAATTGATATTCATGAAGTGCGGAACGGCGTGATTCTTCCCAGGGTCACGCCGTTTTTCTTTTGTTTGGGAAAGTGTGTCTCCGCTGCAAAACCCAGCTGCGCGCCCCACCCCTTCATCCATGGTCCAAAATAAGTAACGTTTTCAGTCTACAAGGCGTATTTTATTAATGAATCTCGATCGCGACCTGATTGTCCGCGCCCAACGCGGGGACACTGCGGCCCAGGAGGAATTGGTTTCCCTTCTGGCGCCTATGGTGTTCCGGCTGGCCAGCCGGTTTTTCCGGAGCCGCGAGGACGTGGAAGATCTGGCTCAGGACGCGTTTGCCCGGTTCTTCGCTAAGATTGACCAGGTTCGTCCTGACGAAAACGTGCCCGGATGGGTGTCTCGCGTCACGGTCAATGTTTGTTACGACCGACTGCGGAAACTTCGTCGCGAGAAAGCGGCTGTCGAAGGCTTAGGTGCGTTACCGACCGCACCGAACCGGCCGGAGCACGATTCTTACGAGAACGTAAGAGCGGCCGTGGCAGGGCTCGACCCGAAGTGGAGGATCCCGCTGATGTTGAAGGAAGTCGAAGAACTGTCTATCAAGGAGATTTCCGGGATGATGGGAATCACCCAGTCGAACGTCAAGATTCGTCTTTACAGAGCCCGAAAAAAGCTGGCAGACATACTTCGGGACGATTATTCCGGATGACTCGGACGAAGGTGTAGGGTAGGTTAGAGAACTTAGAGGGAATGATCATGAGTGATTTTCTTCCGAAGAGATTTGTTGCGCAGGAACGACGGCGTGTCTTCGTTCCGGACGCCGACTTCGCTCGCCGGGTGCTGGCGAGGATCCAACCCGTCGCCCGTCCGGCGACAGTTGTCTGGGAATACGTGCCCGGGTTTGCGCGACCGGTCGTGGCGGCCACGGCCCTGGTCCTTCTTGTCATGTCAGGTTTGCAAATGGTGAGTTCCGACATTCCCGAGCAGGGCATTGTGGATGCCTATCTGGCGGAAGATTCGACGCCCAGCGATACATGGCTGTACCAGGATGCGGAAGTACCCGAAGGCGATGACCTGTTCCTGGAGATTACGATGGCCGAGGAATTGCGATGACCCGGACCCTACAGGCGAAGCTTCTGGTTCTTGCGGTCTTTCTTGTCGGGACGTTATCCGGCGTGGTCTTGACAAATGTCTATGAGACGAATGTCCGGGGTGATGATGTTCAGGCCACCGAGCGTCGTCAGGACGGTGATCGCAGCCGCCGGGGCCGTAACAGGGAACGTCAGAGTTTCGAAGAGTATCTTGGCCTGACTCCCGAACAGAACGCGCAGATGTCGACCATCCTCGAAGAAGCTCGCGAGGGATACCGCGAGTTGCAGGCGCGAACGCGACCCGAATATCGCGCGTTGCGATCCGAATCACGCGAGCAGATCCGTTCGATGCTGAGCGATGAACAGCGCGATCTGTACGAAACCTGGCTGGAGCGAGACCGGGAACGAGATCGAGAGCGAGATCAAAAAAGACGCCGGGGAGGTCGGGGCGGCATGCACGATTGAGTTGGCCCGGATGTTGCGGAACTGGGAACCCACAAGACCGATCTTGTGGGTTCTTTTGTTTGTATCGCTCCGGCGAGTCGGACCTTCTCTCCTGGCTACCCGCTGCTGGCAACCAGCTACTCGCTAACCTATAATGCTCTCCGATGCATTTTTTCGATTATCGAGAAGGTGAACTCTGTTGCGAGGAGGTTCGGCTATCGACGATTGCCGAACAAGTCGGGACACCCGTCTATGTCTACAGCCAACGGACTCTCGAGCGTCATGTCGGTGTGTTTGACGGGGCCTTTGCCGACACGCCGCACCTGGTTTGCTACGCGGTAAAGGCCAACTCGAACCAGACCGTACTGCGCCGTTTCGCCGACTGGGGTCTGGGCTTCGAGGCCGTGTCCGGAGGAGAGTTGTTCCGCGTCCTCGAAGCGGGTGCTTCCCCCGATCGGGTCATTTTCTCGGGAGTCGGCAAGACTCCCGATGAGATCCGCTTTGGACTCGACGCCGGCATTCTCTTCTTCAGCGTCGAGTCCCACTCCGAACTGGAGCTGATCTCGCGTGTCGCGAAAGAACAGGGGACAATCGCCCCGGTTCTGTTTCGAACGAATCCGGACGTCGATCCGCAAACCCATCCGTATATTTCAACCGGGCTGCGGCATCACAAATTCGGGATCCCCCTGCCCGAAGCGAGAAGAATGTATGCGGAGGCGCGTCAGATGCCGGGGATCGAAATCGTCGGCATCGGGTGTCACATCGGTTCTCAGATTACGGAGCTTGCCCCGTTCGAACAAGCCCTCGTCGGTATCACCGGCCTGGTCGCCGACCTTAGTCAGGATGGATTTGATCTGAAGTATCTGGATTTTGGTGGTGGGCTGGGGATTCCCTACGCCGACGAAGAACCGCCGTCTCCCGAGGCATACGGGCAGGTCGTGCGCCGGGCTACGGACGGTCTTGGCCTGACGCTGGTTCTCGAACCAGGCCGGGTCATCGTCGGTAACGCGGGAGTCCTTCTGGCGCGGGTGCTGTTGAGGAAGAGCCAGGGGACCAAACAGTTTGCGATTGTTGATGCGGGCATGAACGATCTCATCCGTCCCGCGCTCTACGGGTCGTTCCACAAGCTGATGCCGATCCGACCCGGGAAGGAAAGAGAAGTAGTCGACGTCGTCGGCCCGATCTGCGAATCCTCGGATTTCCTTGCCCAGGACCGTGAAATGGAACGACTCGAACCCGGGGACCTGCTGGCGATCATGAGCGCCGGCGCTTACGGTTTCAGCCTTGCTTCGAATTACAACTCCCGTCCCCGCCCTCCTGAAGTTCTGGTTGATGGCGACAAGTTCACCGTCATTCGCCGCAGAGAAACCTATGAGGATTTGATTCGACTGGAACGTTAGCTCAATCCGGCTGAGTTTTTCGACGCAAAGGCGCAAAGGCGCAAAGAAGGGAGGGTCTCTATTCGGGCTGCAGAGAAAAGAAGACTCTGCGTCTTTGCGTCTCTGGTGCGCCAGGCAAAGCTTGGACATTCTAGCTGAATGAAAGGAGTCAGCCATGTGAATTGCTCGTTCAACATCTAGCCAACGAGGCAGTGGTTATGGGGTAACCCGTAAGCTGAAGCCCTTGAAGGCGAAGATGCGAGCCGTAACGCAAGTGAACCCGAATCGGTCTCGAAACGCGAATCGTGGATGGCCAAGCCACCAGAGAGCGCCGAAGCCTGAAACCATCAGGGAAGCAACGAGCGAAGGCACCTGAGGGGTCCACCGGGATGGAAGGGGACGGCGCGTGTCGACAGGATGCCCAGGAACCTGGGAGAACCCGATGTTTGGGTGGGACCCAACGCCTGAGGCGAAAAGATAAGCCTGAGGGGGGACATCGGGAAGTCGGCGGGGCGGATAGTAGTGATGAGACCGGGTAATGCCGGAGGAGCGAAGCGGCCCCACCGATCAAACGCAACAGCAAGAAGGTGAGGGAGCCGATTGGGATACCACCCTAGCACGGAGCAAGAGCGAGCCGAAGCAGCGGAGCACGGATGGTGCGAGCGGCGACGGCTGGGTCCGAGACTCGCTGACCTGAGGCTGCGGCTATATCTGAAAGCGAAGCGGGAACCCAAGTTCCGGTTTTATAGTTTGTACGACCGGATCTACCGCAAGGACGTGTTGGAAGCAGGTTGGGAGCAGGTGCGGGCCAATCGAGGCTCGGCCGGGGTCGATGGCGTCACGATCCACCAGATTGTGGATGCGGAGGGCGGCCCGGAGCGCTGGTTGGCCGAACTGGCCGAAGTGCTGCGCTCGAAGAAGTACCAGCCTGAGGCGGTCCAACGGGTGTATATCCCGAAACCCGATGGTCGGGAGCGGCCATTGGGGATACCGACGGTTCGTGACCGTGTGGTGCAGGCGGCGCTGCTGCTGATAATGGAGCCGATCTTCGAAGCCGATTTCCTGGACAGTTCGTATGGATTTCGGCCTGGGCGAAAGGCCCATGATGCATTGGAGCAAGTGCGGCAAGGACTCCACGGCAGGAAGCGGGACGTGTATGACGCGGATCTGAAAGGGTACTTTGATTCCATTCCGCGGGACAAGCTGTTCAAGGCGATTCGGATGCGGGTGACCGATAGTGCGGTGCTCAAGTTGATTCGGATGTGGCTCAACGCGCCAGTGACCGACACCCGGGACGGGGGACCGCCTAGGCGGACCCGGACCGGGACTCCGCAGGGCGGGGTGATCTCACCATTGTTAGCGAATATCTACCTGCACTGGTTTGATCACTTCTTCCATGCCCGAGGGGGTCCGGCCCAATGGGCCGGAGCCGAACTGGTGCGGTACGCCGATGATCTGGTGATACTGGCCCGGTACCAGAGTCCCCGGTTGAAGGATTGGATTGAAGAGACGTTGGAACAACGGATGGGGCTCGAACTGAATCGAGCCAAGACACGGGTCGTGCGACTGATGGAGTCGGGACAGAGCTTCGACTTTCTGGGATACACGTTTCGGTACGATCGGGACCTGCACGGGCAGCCACGACGCTATCTGAATGTGGCCCCCTCAAAGAAGGCGCTGGCTCGGGAACGTCAGAGGTTGCGCGACATGACTGGCCCATGGCGAGGCTCGATGCCCATACCGGCCCTGGTTGCGGATTTGAATCGGCACCTCAACGGTTGGGCGCAGTACTTCAGCTATGGCTATCCCCGTGTTGCAAAGCGCCAGATCAACCGTTTCGTACGCGACCGTCTGACGCGTCATTTGCGGCGGCGGAGCCAGCGACCCTTTCGTCCTCCCGCCGGGGTCAGCTATTACAAGCATTTCCAAACCCTCGGGTTGGTCTATCTGTAAGGCTCTCCGTGTGTGCTTCAGAAGAATTGGTCGGGAGCGCCGGATGCGGGAAATCCGCACGTCCGGTGCGACGAGGGGGGAGGTCGCTCTTCGCGTCCTCCCCTACTCTACCGTCGATGGATACCCACCCTTGGATGAGCGTCTGGGGTCAGGCGGAGGTTCTGCAGTTCTACAGGCCTAGTTCGCGAAGTGTCGAAGCGATCGTGCTGAGGAGAGATTCGTCTTGTAGCGAGCCTCGGCTGTGCACGTTGCCTTCGGCTGTGAGGACCACGAACTCTCCGGCAGGTGTGTCCATCAGGGACGAGCCCCGGTTGAGCATGACCGGGAAAGTGATTTCGTCCGGTTGGGAGCCGACTGTCAGTGTCACGCCGAGAAACCTCAAGTCTTGGGTCGCTCCGAACGCATCATACGCCTCCTGGAAGGCAGGCGCCCCAGGCGATTGGTCGTCGAACACAGCCATCACGATCACAGACCCGGCGAAATCCGACAGGGCGTAGGAGTATCCGGCGGTGTCGGTTACCGAGAAGTTGAGTGAAGCCCGAATTTCAGCACCTGCCGCAGCGGTTTCGGATGGCGTCCTTGCTCCGCTTTCGGTCGCCGGCTTGGCCCTTGTTGCTGCGGGCAGATCGGTCGCCTTCGCCACCTCATCCACAACAGCAGCCACTGTGGCCGGGGATTCGCTTACTGTAGGCACGGCATCGGTGGGTTGGTCCGAAGTCCCCGGAAGCCACAGGACGAGGGCCACAAGGGCCACTCCTGCCATGACGGAGGCTGTCGCAAACGTCCCAACACGTACTGGGACTTGCGGACCGCCGCCGTGGGCGATGGCCACCTGCCGATCGAAATAGACTGCGATCCGGCGGTCCACTTCCTCGTATCCGGCTACCTCATCGCGACAGTCTTTGCAGGCTTCGAGATGTTGTTCGATGCGATTCCGCGTTTCGGCGTCGATCTGGTCCGTCAGGAAATCCTCCAGGCTGGATTCCACAAGCTTGCAGTCGGTCATAGTCTTAAAGCCCTCTTCAGGCGTTTGCGTCCGTAAAAAATCCTGGACTTGACCGTTCCTTCGGGAATCTCCAGAACAGCTGCGATTTCGGGAATCGTCATGCCTTCTCCAGCGAGCATTAACAACGGCACTCGAAATTCATCAGGCAGTTTCTTGACGTGCTTTTCGACATCGAGCATCGCCTCGCGATCGAATCGATCCGCCGGGTCCTCAGGATCGAAAGCGGTCGTCTTTCCCGTCGCGTTCTCACGGTCGAGATCGCTGAACGAAACGAACCGTTTGACCATGCGCACGAAACTGCGCCGGTGATTTATCGACACACGGACGACGATCCGCGCTAGCCAGGTCCGTAAAGGGCAGTCGCCACGGAAGTTTTTGAGTCCGCGGTGGCCACGCATAAGTGCTTCCTGGACAATGTCTTCCGCATCCGCGACGTTACGTGTCGACGCAACGGCGATCTTTATCAGAAACGCTCGGTGTTTGCGCACCTCCGCCTCAAATCCGGCCTCGTCCACCACGAAATCCGCCCGTCGGTCGGGTTTTCGATCGCTTTTCTTTATGACACTGTCGGGAGCTAAAGAGTTCACATCAAGATGGGATCGACCACGTAAATTCGGTTGCAGCCAGTGATCAAATGCGATTGCCGGAGCGCAGTTCGTCCAGTTTCTTCTGAACCTTGTCTCTCTCTTCCTGATCTTCCGCCAATTCGACAGACTTCTCATACTCGGCGCGTGCTTCGGCAACTCGTCCCGTCTTTTCGTAAACATCTCCGAGATGTTCGTGAATCGTCGGATCGCTTGCCGCAAAAAGCAGGGCCCGTTTCAAAAAGCGCTCAGCTAACTCCACCTGGTCGAGCCGATAGTAGATCCAGCCCAGGCTGTCGAGATAGGCGCCGTTGATCGGGTCGTTTTCCACCGCCGTCTGGATCATCTCAAGCGCTTCTTCAAGTTTCGTGTTGTTCTCGGCGAGCATGTACCCGAGGTAGTTCAAGACAGCGGAATTGTCGGCGTTGATCTCCAGCGCCTTCCGGAAGGCTGCTTCCGCCGCGGCGAAGTCCCTTTGCCGCTCGTAAAGCGCGCCTTGCAGGAAATGAACCTGCTCGTTTTCGTCGAACTGCTCCTTCGCCTCGTCGAGCACGTCCTGTGCTTCTTCATAGTTCTTTTCGCGCTGCAGAATTCCCACCATAGCCGAGTAGATCTGAAGGTCCGCGTCGCTATCGGTCTTCATGTCACGAAGAGCCGCGATACCCTCTTCGACTTCACCCTGCTCGGCGATGATGTCTGCGCGTTGAAGTTTTAGCTGCCGGTTGTCGGGGAACTCTTCGAGCGCCTGCACGTTGTGCTCGGCAGCCCGATCCAGATTCTTCGCGGTTCGGTAGGTATCGACGATGTAGGAGTCCACAGTTCCGTCACGGTCCGGATCCATGCTGTTGATCTGGCCAAACGCTTCCACCGCACCATCGAACTGCTCCAGCATGGTATTTATGATGGCTGAATGGGTCAGGAACACGCGACGATTCTGACGTTCGGCCCGCGTGTAGCGGGCGTTGGGGCGTTCGGTGTCCTTGAGAAGACCCTCGACGCCTTCGAGCGCCTCCTCGAAACGTCCGTCATCCCGATTTACGAGCGCCAGGTTGAAGCGGATTTCGGAGCTGTCGGGCACCAGGCGGCTGGCGTGCTCAAGTTGTTCCCTGGCCGCCTCCAACTTCATCTGTTGCCTGTAGATCTGCCCGAGCCGCATCAGCGCGAGAGCGTCCTCCGGTTCAGATTCCAACAGCTGGCGGTACCCTCCGGCAGCCTCCTCGAGCCGGTTGGCGAAGAACAGGGTCTGGGCCCGGGCCCGGATCAGATCGACGTTATCCCTGTCGAGCCCGAGCGCCTTTTCGTAAGTGTCGGCTGCTTTATCGAACTCTTCAAGTCGAGCGTAAGCCTCGCCCAGAGTTGACAACACCACCTGGGACTCGGGCTGTTCTTCAGCAAATTTACTGAGGATCTCGACTGCTTCGGCGACGTTGCCTGAGTCCATCTGAAGTTCGGCCAGCGAGATTGCACCCTCTTCGGAGCCGGGCTGGATTTCGAGGAAATCTCTGTAGACCTGAGAGGCCCTTTCGGGATCGTTCTTAAACCGGTACAGACGTCCCAACATGAGGTACGACTGCCGTTCGGTAGGCGCGATACGGACGATCTGTTCAAATTCCTCGATCGCCCTGTCGATGATCTCGGGCGACACGGTTCCTCCAGCCCCCGCATTGCCGAGCATGTTGGTGTAGATGCTGCCAAGCAGTTCGTGGGCCTCCAGGTTGTCTTTGTTGGCCCGGACCGCCCTCTGGCCGTATTCGATCGCCTCATCGACCTGCCGGTGACGGAAATATGTCGTCGCCATCTCCGAATAGATCACCGAGTTGGTCGGGTCCAACTCCAGCGCCTGCTGATATTCCTCGATGGCCTCTTCCCACTGTCCGTTGCCATCCAGAGACCTCGCCTTGGCGAAGTGATAGTAAGCTTCAGCGGCACGCGATTCGTCTTGGGATTGTGCTCCAACAGGGGAAGTCAGCACTGCACCAAGCAACAGTCCAACAAGCATTTTCTTCATATTCGATCCACCAACAAACTCTGACTTTTGTTCATTATATGTCGATTTATCTCATTGTTCATTGATTGATTCGTTTTTTTGGGAACTGTTCGCGATGGGCCATCGGCACCGAGCTTTAAACTCCCGAATGTTGGTTTTCGTCATCGCCTCCGAGTTCCGACCTGATCCGCCAGCCCTTCTTCGGTACACATCCAGTGTCCTGAGTCCGAAATACGGTCAGGACACTAGTGCTTGAAATGTCGGACTCCCGTAAAAACCATCACCAACCCGTGTTCGTTGGCCGCCTCTATAACCTCCCCATCCCGTTTCGATCCGCCCGGCTGGATGACCGCCCGAACCCCGGCCGCGGCCGCTTGGTCGATGCCGTCCCGGAACGGGAAAAAAGCGTCCGAGGCGAGAACACATCCGGCGGACGTGGGGCGGGCCTTCAGCACGCTGAGGCGAACCGAATCGACGCGACTCATCTGGCCCGCTCCAATCCCGACAGTTCTTCCGTCCACCGCGAGGACGATAGCATTCGACTTCACGTGCCGAGCGACCTTCCAGGCAAAACGAAGGTCTCTCCATTCCGCTTCGGACGGCTTGCGCGCCGTCACGATCCGGAGTGACCGCCCCGCCAGTTCGTTCGAAACGTCCGATTCCTGAAGAAGTATTCCGCCGGACACCCGCTTGACCTCCATCCCGGTCAATCCTTCGGCTGGATCCGGCGCCTTTGCCTCGAGCACCCTCAGATTCTTCTTCCTGGCGAAGATTTCCTTCGCCTGCGGATCTATCTCCGGAGCGACAATTGCTTCGACGAAGAGTTTGGACATTTCTTCGGCGGTTGCCTGATCCAGTACGCGATTGACGGCGATGATCGAGCCGAAAGCCGAAACGGTGTCCGCCTCGTAGGCCTTCAGGTACGCCTGGTGGAGGTCCGTTCCGATCGCCGTGCCGCACGGGTTCGCGTGTTTGACAACCGCGCACGCCGGCTCGTCGAATTCTTGAATCAACGCCCACGCGGCCTGGAGGTCCACCAGATTGTTGTATGAAAGCTCTTTGCCCTGAAGCTGACGCGCAGCCGCCAACCCGTGCCGAGATTCGGCGCCCCATGCGTAGAAGGCGGCCTTCTGGTGCGGGTTTTCTCCATAGCGCAGTTCAGAAATCTTTTGAAAGTTCATGAACAGTCGTGGGGGGAACCCTGTTCCGGAGGGCAGTTCGAACCCCTCCGCGCCTGGCTTGATTTCGGACAGAAACTGGGCTATGGCCCCGTCATAGCGGCCCGTATGAACGAAGGCCTCCTGAGCCAGAGCGAACAATTGATCCTGTGGCAGTATTCCGTTCCCTTCCCGGAGTTGCTTCAGGACGAAGTCGTAGTCGTCGGGACTCGTGACGACGGCCACGTCGCGGAAGTTCTTGGCCGCAGCCCGAATCATCGACGGCCCGCCAATGTCGATATTTTCGATTATTTCCTGGAACGTGACTCCCTTTCGTTTGGTCGTCTCGACGAAAGGGTAGAGGTTCGTACATACCAGGTCGATGGTCCGGATCTCATGTTCGCCGATTTGACTCATGTGAGCCGGATCGTCACGCCGGGCCAGAAGTCCGGCGTGGATTCTCGGGTGCAGGGTCTTGACGCGTCCGTCCAGCATTTCCGGAAAACCAGTGACGTCCTGCACGTCGCGGACGACGATCCCTTCATTCGAAAGTAACCTGGCGGTTCCCCCGGTCGACAGGATCTCGACACCAAAGTCGGCGAGCCCGCGGGCGAAGTCCACGACGCCGCGTTTGTCGTAAACGCTGATCAAGGCGCGCTCAATTCGGTTCAACTCATGACTCCTAGTTGATCGCTCCGTTGACGCTCGTCCATATATGGAACCAGACGTTGGCGACATCGGTCACGGCACGCGAAAAGGCAATCGAAGCCACGCCGAACTCGGGCGACAACTCCACGCTGGCGCTTCTACTCGGCAGCTCTCGCGACCGCTCGAAGCGGCTGTCGAACTTCCGCCGCTCTTCGCCGCGCACCTTCAGATACCCGGCGAGATCGCCGTCACGAATCGTGGCATGGTAGCCGTAAAAGACGACGGCGAATTTCTTTTCCTGCGACTCGACGAACGTATCCATGCCCGGATCGTTTATTGCCGCGGCGGCGCACCCGGCATCCCGGAGCGCGGCGATGGCCAATTCGAGGTTTCCGTTGCGTTTCGAGAACTCGGAGATGGCGCGCTCGACTGCTTCTTCAACATCGACCCGTTTGCATGGCCGGCGAAGCAATGATCCCATGTCTTCGAGCAACAGGCCGAGCGGAGGGGGCAGTACCTCTCGGGCGTTCCGGAAGATTTCCGGATAAACGGAGGCCGGCCAGGCCCGGGCCGGGGTTGGCCCCGCCACCAGAACCAGGCAGGAGATCAGCAGGAATGTCCTGAATATTCGATTCATGCGCCATTTTGTCCCGACCGTGTCTTAGAAGTGGTCTACTTCTGGCCTGGAATGGTCCGCCGTCCACGGAGAAGCGATTGTAAATCAAAATACCGTGTGCTGAAATAGCCGCATGGAAGCGCTCAAACAGATTCCCCCGGTCAACGACATTCTCCTCGCACCCGAACTTTCGGATTTCGGCCCGATCCTTGGACAACCCTTTGTCGCGCGGCTTCTCAAAGAGGTCCTGTCGGAAACGAGAAAGCGCCTGGTGGCAGGCGATACTGTGGTTTCGAGGCAGGAGTTGACCTCGTCGATCGCGACGGAAGTCGCCGCCAGGGTCAACGACCTCCTCGCGCCGTCGCTACGCCGCGTCATCAATGCTTCCGGCGTCGTCCTTCACACGAACCTTGGGCGCGCACCCCTGCCGGAAGCGGCACTCGACTATCTGAAAGATGTGTCTTGCGGCTACTCGAACCTGGAATTCAACATTGAAAAGGGTGGACGTGGCAAGCGGGACTCCCATCTGGAAAGACTGTTTGGAGAGTTACTGGGTTCGGAATCGGCGATCGTTGTGAACAACAACGCGTTTGCCGTATTGCTGGTGCTCAACTCTCTGGCCGAGGGTGGTGAAGTTGTCGCTTCACGCGGGGAGCAGGTTGAAATTGGTGGTTCGTTTCGGGTTCCCGACGTCATGGAAAAGAGCGGTGCCGTTTTGAGAGAGGTGGGAACAACCAACCGCACGCGAATCGGAGATTTCGAAGCTGCAATCAATCCAGCCACTCGCCTGCTGCTGCGTGTCCATCCCAGCAATTTCAGAGTGATCGGATTTACCGAGAAGCCTTCCGTGGAGCAATTTGCCGACCTGGGCCGGCGAAGCGGCATCACGACGTTCGAGGACCTGGGCAGCGGCTGCCTGGTGGACATGAACCCCATCGGCGTTTCGGACGAACCCCTCGTCTTTGACAGTATCCGCGCCGGCGTCGACGTGGTTTGTTTCAGCGGCGACAAGCTTCTGGGAGGTCCCCAAGCCGGAATCATTGCAGGCCGAAAGGCCCTGATAGATCGAGTACGCGACAACCCTCTGTTCAGAGCCCTCCGTGTCGACAAGCTGACGCTCTCGGTTCTGGAGATCGTCTTACTGGCTTACCTGAAGGGGGAGGTTAACGAGATCCCAGTGTGGCGGATGCTTTTAGCGAGGGAGGATGAACTGAAAGACCGGGCCGACGCCTTTGCGCGTCGGGCCGGTGATTCCGTGTCCGCGGTGAAGCTGACGTCGCTGGTTGGAGGTGGCTCGGCCCCGGAGGCGACCCTGCCGTCATGGGGGGTAACCGTTCAGATCGAAGGGGTTTCAGAAGCGGAAACCGAACGCCGTTTCCGAAACGCCACCCCCGCAGTCATTGTTCGTGTGGAGGACAACCGCGTCGTCCTTGATATGAGAACCGTCGCGAGGCAGGAAGAAGATGAATTGCTGGCAATTGTAAAGGCGATTAGCTCTTAGCTATTGGCTGTTAGCTTTTGGCCTTCATCACGCAATCTCAGTTTCGTACGACCGGATAAAGGCCAATAGCCAATAGCTAACAGCCAATAGCCACTCATTTCCGGACTCTTTCCAAATATTTCCCTTCCGATGTATCGATCCGGACGGTTTCCCCTACCTGGATAAAATGGGGAACCCCGACGACGAGACCGGTTTCGGTCGTTGCCGGCTTCAAGACGTTGCTGACGGTTGCGGATCGTAAACCGGGTTCCGTTTCGACTACCTTGAGGTCGACTGTTGGAGGCAGTTCGATCCCTACCGGTTTTTCGTCGTAGAACTCCACCTCGATCATCGAATTAGCGACCAGGTACTGCATCGCATCACCCAGAGTTTCGGAACCGAACTGGATCTGATCGTAAGTCTCGGTGTCCATGAAGTAATGGCTCTGGTCCTCGCTGTAGAGGTATTCCATCTCACGTTTGTCCAGGACGGCTTTTTCCACCGAATCATCCGATCGAAACTTGTGATCGACAATGGCGCCGGACCGCAGGTTTTTCAGCTTCGTTTGCATCATCCCGCGTTTGTTGCCCGGTGTCAGATGGTGAAATTCCACGACCCGGAACAATTCGTCCTTGTGAAGGATGATGTTTCCACGCCGCAACTTTGTCGCTTGAACCATGTGGTAATACCTTTCGTATTGCTTGGACGTCCGAGGTCCGAGGTCCGGGGTCCGACGTCAAGCGACTCTGTCCTGGTTCACCTCGCCGACGTCGGACCCCGGACTTCGGACGTCCTCCCGCTTCCTGTTTCCCTTCCCACTCTCTCCCTACGGCACCCGCGGTCTTGCCATCAACGCCTCAATCTCCTCAATCTCTTTCGGAAAGTCCGACAGCAATCTGTAACCCGTTTCGGTTACCAGCACGTCGTCCTCAATGCGGACGCCGATGTTCTCGCCCGGGATGTAGATTCCCGGTTCGATCGTGATCACCATGTTGGGTTCGAGCGGGCGGTTGACCGGACCGACGTCATGCACTTCGAGTCCGATGTGATGGCTGGTGCCGTGGATGAAGTACTCCCCATAGCCTTTTGAACGGATATAGCCCTGGGCAGCGGCGTGGATGCTGTTGTTACCCCCCCCGCCGATCGTTGCGCCGGGTTTGACGCGTTCGAGTGCTGCCTTCTGAGCGTCGAGCACGATCTGGTAGATTTCCCTCTGGCGGGCGGTGAACTTTCCGTTGACCGGATAGGTGCGCGTGATGTCCGCCGTGTACCCGCTGTATTCTGCGCCGATGTCGGCGACGACGAGATCGCCCGATTGCATTCGACGAATACTCCGGTCGTAGTGCAGGGTCGTGGCGTAAGGTCCCGACCCCACGATTGAGGGGAATCCGGGCCTCTCGGCGCCGTTTCGCCGGAATTCGTATTCGATAACGGCCTCGACCTCGTATTCCATTACACCGGGTGCGATCATTCCAGCTGCCGCCTGGTGGGCCTTCATCGTGATGTCGATCGCCTTTTCGAGCATTCCGAGCTCCGTGGCGGACTTGATCTGTCGATGTCGGGCGAGAATCGGTGCGACGTCTTCGAAACTGCTCCGGGGTACCGCTCTCCGGATCTCGCGAACGTTGTCCTGCTGGCCGGTCATCGTGTAGATCTTGTCGCTGTTTTCTGCGAAACGTTTGAGCCATGAGGAAAACTCCCCGATTTCTTCGACCGTTGTGAAGCCCGTCTCGCGCTCGGCACCTTCACCGGGACCCAACCTCGCTCCTGTCCAGCGCTCCTGGCCCTCATCGCGTTTCGGGATAAACAGGATTTCTTCAGGTTCATCCCCCGTTGCATCGAGCAGGAGGATCGCGCTGGGCTCGTCGAACCCCGTCAAGTAGTAGAAGTTATCTTCCTGCTGGTATTCGACCAGATCCTCGGCCGGCGCCCCAAACAGGACGATCACCCCATCGACTTCACCAGACAGCCGCAGCCGGCGCGACTTGTATTGCTCGAGCGGTTCGCGTTCGAGTGCAGAGGCCATCAACGTCATGAAGGTGATCAGCGTGATCCACAGGAATGCAATTCGTTTCATACCGTTCAGAACCCCCGTCTCCCGAATGTAGGAGCCTGCGCGGCAGAAGGGATCGTAGCGAGAAAGTGGAGAATCGAGGCCAGATTTTCTCGATTTTGAGGCGAATAGTGGTTCTATTCAACGAAAAATCGGGGAAATATGGGCCGATTATACCGCTTTCGCAGTAGATCTCTTCTGCCGCGCAGGCTCCTAGGTCATCAAAATATCTGTCGCGAACGCCGCCAGCAGGAGCAGGCTGACGTAGCCGTTCAAGTTGAAAAAGGCGACGTTGACACGGCTTAGATCGTCCGGTCGGACGATCCGATGCTCCCAGTAGAGTATGGCCGCGACGATCCCGATGCCACAGTAGGCGATCAATCCCAGTTCACTGACACCTGCGATCAAGACCAGCAGCCCGACCGTTGCGATGTGGAGCGCCGACGAAACCTGAAGCGCTCGGGCTGTGCCCCACCGGGACGGTATTGAAAACAGTCTGGCCTGGCGGTCGAAGGTTATGTCCTGGCATGCATAGATGATATCGAAACCCGCAATCCAGAGCATCACGGCGCTTCCCAGGATGATTGGAGGCAGCCCGAAACTTCCCCGAATCGCTAACCATGCTCCCAGTGGTGCCAGTCCAATAGCGAACCCCAGCACGATATGGCTCAGTGACGTGAATCTTTTTGTGTAGGAGTAAGAGAGCAGGATGGCCAGAGTCGGGAAGGAAAGGTAGAAGCACAGCGGGTTCAGCAGGCCCGCGGAAATGACGAACAGGGCCGACATGGCGATGGTGAACAGAATCGCAAAACTTTTCGACAGGGTCCCGGCAGGCAGCGCCCTGCTCTTGGTTCGAGGATTCGCCAGATCGTAGGAATAGTCCACAATGCGGTTGAATGTCATCGCCGCGCTGCGGGCCCCGACCATCGCAGCAACGATCCAGACCAATTGCCACGCCTCCGGCAGCCCCCTTTGGGCCAGCAAAGCGGCGATCAGTGCGAAGGGAAGCGCGAACACGGTGTGTTCAAACTTGATCATCTGTAATGTTATCTTCAGTTTGTCCCGGATCAAGTGGGTCTCCCAAGTAGGGCGCCAGCCGCGTTTGCCCCCAACGGCCCGCCAATTGTTCAACATAGCCGCCACGCCGACTTGAAATCCACAAGTTTTTTGAGATCCAACGTGTCGGTTCGACGGGTATAGTGAATATCGTCGGCCGGATCCTAAAGTGCAATGACCAAAGACGAAATCAAAATCATTCTCGACGGCTACAAGACCGGAGCCATGTCGGTGGACGACGCGCTGTCGCGTCTTCGAACACTCCCTTTCGAGGATCTGAGCTTTGCGAACGTC
This sequence comes from Terriglobia bacterium, assembly GCA_965262425.1. Classification (GTDB taxonomy): domain Bacteria; phylum Acidobacteriota; class Terriglobia; order 20CM-2-55-15; family 20CM-2-55-15; genus CAZOZZ01. Next base: position 5,610,129 of record OZ253536.1, read on the forward strand.
GATCATCATCGCTCGCTTCGCCAGGGCTATCCCGAGGTTGTGTTTGGAGCCGGGAAAACGGATGAGGAACTCACCGGAATCCTCGGCGCGATGCTCAAACACGAGCACAATGTCCTGATCACCAGAAGTAGCGCGTCATCTTTCGAGTGCGTTCGGGCACTATCCCCAGACGCCCGTTTCCATGCCCGGTCCGGAGCCATTTCTATTATCAAGGATGCCACCATACGGGGAAATGGCACCGTGATGGTCGTCACGGCCGGCACATCGGACATCCCGGTCGCCGAGGAGGCCGTCGTGACCCTGGAAGTAATGGGCAACCGGACGGACGAGTTGTATGACGTGGGCGTGGCCGGACTGCATCGGCTCCTGGACCGCCACCAACGACTGGCTGATGCCAGTGTGATCGTGGTGGTTGCCGGCATGGAGGGCGCCCTTCCCAGCGTTGTGGGAGGGTTGGTATCCGTCCCGGTCATTGCCGTGCCGACCAGCATTGGCTACGGTGCGAGTTTCGGCGGCGTGGCCGCGCTGCTGGGCATGCTTAATTCCTGCGCTTCGAACGTTTCGGTCGTCAACATCGACAATGGATACGGCGCCGGCGTCGTGGCCAGTCTCATTAATCGACAGTAACGGTCCTTATCGACGGACTTCAAGACAACTCGATGGATTTTTCCCTCCGACCTCTCGAATACGATCAGCTCAAGACGCTTCTCGGGCGCTACATCACCGGTGAAGGTGGCCGGGAACTGATAACGAAGCTTGTGCCGACAACCGACCGGGTGTCTCTGGAGGCCCAGCACATGCTGAACCGGGAGGCCATGGAGTATTTGCGGGACCATCGCGTTTCGTTTCCCGGCCTGCCTTTGCTGTCGGCGCTTCTGAACAAGCTTGCCCTTACCGGAAGCACCCTGGAAATCGTAGAGATTGAAGCCGTCGGGAATTTCCTCGCCCTCGCCGAGTCGTTCCGAAGGCGGTTCAGGGGCGAGACGGACGATTTCCCCCGACTTGCGGCCCGGGCCGTTCTTTTCCCCGATCTGGGCAACCTCGAGCGGCACCTCGCGCGCGCGATCCGCGGCGGAGAGATCAACGAAAATTACAGCAAGGAGCTCAAACGGCTCCGCCGTGCCCTGGAGTCCTCGCGGTCGCGCTTGAATCACAAGCTGGAATCGATCCTCAAGAGCCCGGGCTCTTCGGATCAGTTGCAGGAACAGCTCATCACGGTTCGAAACGGCCGCTATGTGATTCCGGTTCGCGTGGAGCAAAAGAGGACGTTTGAAGGAATTATCCATGGTGCGTCGTCGAGTGGAGCGACGGTCTTCATGGAACCGCTCGAGACGCTTGATCTGAACAACGACATCGTGAGGATCGAGGAAGAGGAAAAGCGCGAGATCCGCCGCATTTTGGGCGAGTTGACGGACATGATTCAGGAGCGGGGAGATGAGCTCAATCATTCGGCGACACTATGGTCGGAGATGGAGTTCGTTTTTGGCAAAGCCCAGTTCGGCAGGGATTTCGACTGCACCGAACCGACCTTTTCGGAAGGGCGTCTCCGGCTGATCGGCGCGCGCCATCCGCTGCTCGAGGACAACCTCCGTCGAGGTCCCGACCAGCCGGTTCCGTGCAACCTGGAAATGGACGCCGAGAGCCGCGTGCTCATCATCAGTGGTCCGAATGCCGGCGGCAAGACAGTGCTGCTCAAGACCCTGGGACTGTTGACGCTGATGGCGCAGTCGGGAATCCCGGTACCCGCCGAGAGTGCGACGCTTCCAATCATGGACCGCGTCCTGGCCGACATCGGCGACCAGCAATCCATCGTGAACCAACTGAGCACGTTCTCGGCTCACGTTGTGACCATCAAATCCATGGTTGAACTGGCCTCCTCCAGATCGATGATCCTCCTCGACGAGATCGGGAGCAGTACGGAGCCCGGGGAAGGCGCGGCCCTGGCGATTGCCGTTCTGGAGCACTTCAGACAGGCCGGGTCGCTCACGCTTGCGACGACCCATTACAACCGGTTGAAGATGTATGCGGAAACCACCGAAGGCGTCCGGAATGCCGCAATGGAATTCAACGAGGCGACCCTCGAGCCCACCTATCGGCTCATCCGCGACCTGGCCGGGTCTTCGAGCGGCCTGGCAATTGCCGAACGCTTCAAAATGCCGCGTGAAGTTCTGGCGCTTGCCCGCGATTCGCTCGATCGTTCGGAATTGGAAGCCGCTCGCTACGTCGACGGAGGGCGCGTATCGGGAGCCTGGAGAGCGAGAAGGCGGCACTCGAAGCCGAGAAGAACCAGTTCGAGGCCTGGAAGGGAACCATGGCCCGACAACTGGAAGACGAGCGTGCCGATGAACTCGACCGGGTTGGAACGAAACTGGATTCGATCGTCAAGGAAATCCGAGATCGGGCGGCCGAAGAGCTGAAGGCCCTTGGCAAGGATGCGGTGAAGCGGTTCGACCGTAAGCTGGAGAACGCCCGTGCCCGGGCGAGTCTTGAAATCCGGCGCGAACGAAGCAAGACATCTCTGGCCAAGAGTCTCCGTCCCGCCCCGCCCACGGATTTGCTTGAAGTGGGTTCCCGTGTCCAGGTGCTATCGCTTGGAGTGCCCGGTTCGGTGTCGCGTGTTCTCAAAAAGGAAGTCGAAGTGACGGTAGGTAACATGAAGATTCGGCGCCCCTTCGATGACATCGAGGTGGTGGAGGCTCCGCGAATCGAGCTTCCAAAGGGTGTCCACTTCGATTTTCGAGAGAAACAACTGGAGACGAACGAACTGAACCTGATCGGCTGCAGGGCCGACGAAGCCCTGTCACGTCTGGACAAGTTCCTCGACGACGCTTTCCTGGCCGGCGTTCCGACCGCCCGTATCATCCACGGATCCGGAACGGGAGTCCTGCGGAGGGCCGTCGCGGAGTTCCTGGAATCCCACCCCCAAGTGTCCGGTTTCAAGACCGCTCCCTCCGACTAGGGTGGCGGTGGGGTCACGATCGCCACCCTGAAAGACTGATCCCGTAAGTTGGAGAGTCAGCCAACATTCGGGTTTCAACACGAAGACACAAAGGGCACGAAGTCCGGGAGAAACCTTCGTTTGTCCTTGGTTGCCTTCGTGTCTTCGTGTTGAAAAAAAATTTTCGGATCGTGAAGAAGCGTCATTGAGAGACATCACTTGGACCGCTTCAGGCCTGTCATTCGACGACAATATGGCCCACCCATTGCTATTTTCTTGGCCGATGTTATAAATTGGCTGCTTCCGCTTTTTCCGAGACGGCCTGCCATTCACGATGAAGAATGTTGCTGAATCAATTCGTTTCTCTGCCGATATAGTGCAAGTAGTGTCCGACTACATGGCGCTCAAGGGCAGTGGGAACAACCTCAAGGGACTCTGTCCTTTTCACGCCGAGAAAACGCCGTCTTTTTCGGTTCATAGAGAGAGGCAGATCTTTCATTGCTTTGGTTGCGGAGTCGGGGGAGATGTTTTCAAGTTCGTGATGCTGGCCGAACAGGCCACGTTTCCGGAGTCGATCCGCATCGTTGCCGACAAATGTGGCATTCCGATGCCGAAGGCGTCCCTCCGAGATGACCGGGCCGCCAGAGAGCGTGAACAGTTACAGGGTGTGTACGAGGCGGCCGCTGCCCACTTTGAGCGCAAACTGAAAGCCCCGGAAGCCGCCCAGGCAAGACAGATCCTGAAGGAGCGGAACGTCAAGCCTGAGTTCGTTGAGCGATTTGGCCTGGGTTACGCCCCGACTGCCGGCTTACTCGGAGTGCTCAAACCAGAGGATCCCGTCAAGACCGGCTTATTCGTCAAGAACGATCGTGGCGAGGTCTACGACCGCTTCAGGAGGCGGCTGATCTTTCCGATCTGGAATGAGAGGGGGAAAGTTATCGCTTTCGGTGGACGGATTGTCGGGGAAGGCAATCCCAAATATCTCAATTCTCCGGAATCTCCTCTCTACTCGAAATCGTTCGTGCTCTACGGTCTCCACCTGGCGCGGGCCGCGGCCCGAAAGGCCGGTCGGATGGTCGTTGTCGAAGGTTATTTCGATTGTCTCAGCCTGCATCAGAACGGGATTGAGAACGTGGTCGCTTCGTGCGGCACCAGCCTGACGTCTCAGCAGGTGTCGGTGCTGGCACGATTTGTTCCCGAGGTCGTGATGAATTACGATCCCGACACGGCGGGCCAGAGCGCGACGAAGCGTTCTATTGAACTCTTGCTTGAGCGAAATCTCACAGTCCGAATACTGCGTCTGCCCGACGGACTCGATCCTGATGATTTTGTTCGCGGGAAGGGCGCCGATGCGTACAAGAGGCAGTTGGACGAGGCCCCGTATTTCTGGGAGCAGTTGATCGCTGACGCGCGGTCTCGCGCGGACATATCGCAACCGGAGGTCAAGTCGCGTGCCGTACAGGAAATCATCGAATACGTCGGCCACATTCCGGACCAGCTCGTAAAGTTGGAGGTGGCAAAAGCCCTGGCCGAGACCTTCGCTATTCCGGAAGACATAGTTTTTGAACAATTTAAGCTAGGCCGGAAGTCCGAGCGCAGGAATTTGAAGGCTGCCCCAAAGCGGTCCCGAAAGCTGAGTCTGGCCGAAAAGCAAATCCTTCAGGCGCTACTTCAGGACGCGGAGATTGCCGCCTCTCTCAAGCGCTTCCTCGAAAGCGATTTTCTGGAGGGGATCTGGTCCGGTGGTGTTTTGAAACGATTGATCGAAGGCGGAAGTTCCGACATCGAGTGGGCATTAGAAGGAGTCGGGGATGACGCACTGGAGCATGAGGTCCGTGCGGCGGCGTTGGAACCCTTCACCCCGATCGGGCCCGACGTGGCGATTGTGTCGATGGGGCAACTCTATCAGGAGTACCTCGTCAAACAGGAAGGCGAGATCCGGGCCCAGTTGAAGACCTATGGACCGGGCGTTGCTCCTGTCGAGCTGGTGCGGAAGCAAATGGAAATCGCATCGGAGAAATCCAGGTTGAAGGCTATCCGACCCTAGAAGCCCGTGGTGGAAGTCTGTAGGGTCGCGCGCAGGGGTATTCGGGTCTCAGGCGCGAAATGAGGAGCGGAACGATGCTTTGTCATCGTGACCGACGAGTGACAAAGCCTGTGGCCCGAAGACCCCTGCGCCCTACGGGTTACGACGGCATGGGGCCAGCTGCGGCGTTGCCACTCCTTGATCGATGAGGAGCATCGACGTCGTCGTGGCGCCTTGCATCTAGCCCCATGGCGCTCGTAACGCGACCCTACAGACTTCCACCACGGGCTCCTAGGAGCCTGCGCGGCAGAAGGAATCGTTGCGAGAAAGTGGAGAATCGAGGCCAGATTTTCGATTTTGAGGCGAATATTGGTTCTATTTAACGAAAAATTGGAGAAATACGGGCCGATCATGCCGCTTTCGCAGCAGATTTCTTCTGCCGCGCAGGCTCCTGGCAATTTGAGTATAAGCTCTTGCAAATGAAGCGTTGGCGCCTATCCTTACATTTGGTGTACTGTTCCTGTGAAGCCTGTTGGACTCTCGATCATTCAGCATCCTGCGGCCGTTTCCGGGCATCAACTGGAGATCTCGTCTAAGCGCTATTATTAGAAGTAATTACGATCTGGAGGAGCATGGGACTCGAAGACAAGTACGATGAAGTACAAAAGCTGATCGATCTGGGCAAGGAGAAAGGCTACCTGCTCTATGACGAGGTGAGCGATCTCCTGCCTCCCGAGATCACAGCCTCGGCCGAGGACCTGGACGATCTTTTTTCGGCCTTCGGGACTGCGGGAATCGAGGTCATCGAAACCGAAGACCAGTCCTTCTCATTCGACAAGCTGCAGCGGGACAAAGCGAAGTTTGAAGCCACTCAGAAAGAGGTCCAGCTCGATCTAACGCCGGGCTCGCTGGAAAAGACCAACGACCCGGTGCGCATGTACTTGAGGGAAATGGGAACCGTTCCCCTGCTGACTCGTGACGGCGAGGTCGAGATCGCCAAGAGGATCGAAAGGGGTCAACTCCGTGTCCTGCAGTCGCTGTCTCGTTCCCCACTGGTCGTCCGCCGAATCATGGCGCTGGGCGATGAACTGAAAAAGGACCCCAGCGTCATCAAGGATCTGGTCCAGTTTACCGACGACGATCTCACGGAAGAGAAGATCGAAGCCAAGCATGCCGAAACGCTTGAGACAATCGCGCAGATCGGGAAACTGTATCGCAAGGTCAATACCCTTCGGACGAAATTGGCGGCCATCCCCCGGACGCGCAAACCCAAAGAACACCGTAAGAACCGATGGAAGTTGGGGCGGCAACGGATCAAATTGTCCGCTCTCCTCCGGTCCCTCAAGTATTCGATCCACGAAAGGATGTCGTTGATCCGACTTGTTCGGGAGGCCGTCAGCACGATCCGGCCGATCGAGAGGGAACTGGCCAGGCTCCAACGCAAAGCCGACCACACCAAGAAGGAATACCGGAAGAACGTTCAGAAAGAGATTCGTGCGGTCAAGGCAAGGATCAAGACCTTCGAGGAAGACAGCAAGGCCAGTGCACTGGAAGTGCGTCGCACCCTCCAGACGATTGTCCGGGGCCAGATCGAAGCAGAGAACGCCAAGCGCGAGCTCGTCGAAGCCAACTTGCGCCTGGTGGTATCGATTGCCAAGAAATACACGAACCGCGGCCTGCAGTTCCTGGACCTGATCCAGGAAGGTAACATCGGCTTGATGAAGGCGGTTGATAAATTCGAGTATCGGCGAGGTTATAAGTTTTCCACGTATGCGACCTGGTGGATCCGGCAGGCGATTACCCGGGCCATCGCCGACCAGGCCAGAACCATTCGAATTCCGGTCCACATGATCGAAACGATCAACAAGCTCATCCGAACTTCTCGTGCCCTGGTCCAGGAGTTGGGCCGCGAGCCGACCAGCGAGGAGATCGCGGAGCGAATGGACATCGTGGTGTCGAAGGTTCGAAAGGTGATGAAGATCGCCCAGGAACCTATTTCACTCGAGACACCGATTGGCGAAGAAGAAGATTCCCATCTGGGCGATTTCATCGAAGACCGTGGTGTGGTGTCACCATCCGATGCCGTCATCAACATCAACCTCAAGGAGATGACCGAGAACGTTCTCAATACCTTGACACCGCGTGAAGAACGGGTTATCAAGATGCGTTTCGGTCTGGAAGACGGCACCGAACACACGCTTGAAGAGGTTGGCCAGAACTTCGCGGTCACGCGCGAACGGATTCGTCAAATCGAAGCCAAAGCGTTGCGGAAGTTGCGTCACCCAAGCCGGAGCCGGAGGCTGCGCGCCTTCCTGGACGTCACAGGCTCCTAGCGTGAATGTTCGGCGGGTAAGATGACGCCGATGAATTTCAGTCAGAAGGGCCATTCCCGGTCCCGGGTCTGTCGTGAATTTCACTGGGCCCATAGCTCAGTCGGTTAGAGCTCCCGGCTCATAACCGGGCAGTCGTAGGTTCGAGTCCTACTGGGCCCATTAGTGATACAAGGTTAGTGGAAGCTTCGGCACACCTTTCTGTGGCTCATCGCTTCTCACTTCGTTTGAAAGTTGGGCTGACGCTAAATGAATGCTGATCTAAAGAAACTGATTCGCCTCCAGGCAGTTGACATCTCCATCCAGGAATTTCGTGACGAGATCGACGCTTTTCCCGCCAAGTCCAAGGCGTTGGACGACAAGCTCAGTGCCGCCAGAGCCGGAGTTCAGAAGGCCGCTGACGACATCAGGAACAGTCAGGCCAGGCGCAAACAACTCGAGTCCGACATCGCGGATACCGCGGTGAAGATTTCCAAGTACAAAGAGCAGTTGATGTCGGTGAGGACCAACCACGAGTACAAGGCGATGGTCAAGGAGATCGAGTACAACCAGAATTCCATCGGAGGAGTGGAGGACGAGATCCTCACACTGATGGTGGGATCGGAAGGTCTGGATGAGGCATTGAAATCCGCCGAAGACATACTCAAGGAAGACGAGCGGACTGTCGAGACGGAAAGAACCCGCCTGGAAGGCATCAATACCCAGGACACGAAGGCGATGGCCGCCTATCTCGAGGAACGAACGTCGCTGGAAACAGAAGTTTCCGAGGATGTCCTATCCCGCTACGATCGCATTCGAAAGGCCCGTTCGGGAGTTGCTGTTGCGAAGGCAAGTGATGAGGCCTGCGAACTGTGCAACGTTCGGATGCGCCCGCAGGTTTTCCAGGAAATCAGAAAGAACGACAGCCTCATTGCCTGCGACAGTTGTTCGCGGATCCTGTACGACCCCGAAAACCTCGACCACCCCTTCGAAGTGACATGATATTGGATGGGTACTTCGATGGCGGTTCGCGATGTGATCCCGGACCGTCCGGCCTTGCTGTTTGCTTCCCCCTGGCGGCCGATTGGGAATGCGACGGGGCTCGATTGGACCAGCCAGATGTCTGAAGACCCGTACCAGTTTGAAGAGATTGAGGGCAAATGGCGGGAGTGGTGGGCCCGGGAGCGTCTTTACGAAGCCCGGGATGACGATCCCCGCCCGAAATACTATTGCCTCGACATGTTCCCATACCCGTCCGGCTCCGGCCTCCACGTGGGTCACTGGCGGAGCTACGTCCTGCCCGACGCCTGGTCTCGCTACAAGATGTTGAAGGGCTTTAACGTCCTGCACCCAATGGGTTGGGATGCGTTCGGCCTGCCGGCGGAAAACGACGCGATCCACAAGGGAATCCATCCCGAGATCAACACCCGGAAGAACATCAAGAATTTCAAGCGGCAGTTGATTGACATGAGCACCATGTACGACTGGTCACGCGAAATCGATACCACGGACTCGGAGTACTACAGGTGGACGCAGTGGATCTTTGTTCAGATGTTCAAAAAGGGATTGGCGTACCAGGCGTCGATGCCGATCAACTGGTGCCCCAGTTGCAAGACCGGGATTGCCAACGAAGAAGTCGTTGGGGGTGCGTGTGAGCGGTGCGGCACGTCCGTCACCAAGAAGGACATGCGGCAGTGGATGCTCCGCATCACCGTTTACGCGGACCGTTTACTCCGAGGTCTGGACGAACTGGACTGGCCGGAGAAGGTCAAGACGATGCAGCGGAACTGGATCGGCCGATCCGAGGGCGTCCAGGCAACATTTACCGCTGTCGACAAAGAGGGTCGTGAACATCCTGTCGAGATTTTTACGACCCGGCCGGACACACTGTTCGGAGCCACATACCTGGTCCTTGCCCCCGAACACCCGCTTGTCGAAAAACTCGTATCAGCGGACCTGGCCCGAGAAGTTGCGGCTTACGTCGATCGGGCCAGGAACGTTTCCGACCAGGACCGGACGTCGACGAAGAAAGAAAAGACCGGGTTATTCCTGGGAGTCCATGCAAGAAATCCGGTCAATGGCGAGCAGGTCCCCATCTGGGTGGCCGACTATGTCCTGATTGGATACGGAACCGGAGCCATCATGGCCGTTCCGGCGCACGACGATCGGGACTACGAATTCGCCGGTAAATTCGGCCTGGAGGTTCGCGAGGTCGTGTCTTCCGAGCAGGGAGTTTCCGAGCAGCCCTACCTCGGGCCCGGCAGGATGGTCCGGTCGGGCGAGTTCACGGGCCTGGACTCCGACGTGGGCCGCACGGCGGTTACCCGGTGGCTTGAGGAAAAGAGCCTCGGCAAGGGAACGATCCAATTCAAGTTGCGTGACTGGGTCTACTCGAGGCAACGCTATTGGGGGGAACCCATTCCCATCATCCATTGCCGGGAGTGTGGTGCGGTCCCGGTCGATGAGGCGGACCTTCCGGTCCGGCTGCCGGAGGTGGAGCGGTACCAGCCGACCGGTACGGGAGAATCTCCACTGGCGTCGATCGAGAGCTTTGTCCGGGTGAAGTGTCCGAAATGCGGAGGCGAGGCGCGACGGGAAACCGACGTCATGCCTCAATGGGCGGGATCGTCCTGGTATTTTCTCCGTTACGTGTCCCCAACCGAGAAGGACGCCCTGATGAACGAGACGGGCAAGAAGTGGCTTCCCGTTGACATGTATGTGGGTGGCGTTGAACATGCGATCCTTCACCTGCTCTACGCACGCTTCTTCACGATGTTTCTCTACGATATCGACGTGGTGGATTTCGAAGAGCCGTTTCGACGCCTTTTCAACCAGGGAATGATTACTCGGTTGGCGAAGAACGGGCGAGTCGAAAAAATGTCCAAGTCCAAGGGGAACGTGGTCAATCCGGACGAACTGGTAGAGCGTTACGGGTGCGATTCCCTGCGCCTCTACGAACTGTTCGTTGGCCCGCCCGAGATGGATGCGGAGTGGGGGGATAGCGGGATCGACGGCGTCCACCGTTTCTTAAAGCGCGCATGGGCGTGGGTGCTTAGAAGCAACGGCAACTGGTCCAGGACTCCGTCGCGCCAGATGCTCTCGGCGAGGCATGTTCTCGTCAAGAAGGTGACCGAGCGTCTGGAGAGTTTTCGTCTCAACACCGTCGTAAGCGCGATGATGGAGTTCCTGAACGCCGTGCATGCCCTTGATGAGGCGCCCGACCGCGAAACGGTGGGAGTGTTCCTGACGGTGCTTTCGCCGTTCACCCCGCACTTTGCTGAAGAACTCTGGGAGCGAACCGGTCACGAGCCTTCCATCTTCAAACAGGCATGGCCGGAGTGGGATGAAGCCCACGCGGTGTCCGACACAGTGACAGTCGCCGTCCAGATCAACGGGAAAATGCGCGGAAAGATCGTTGTCCCGCTGGACTCCGCCGAAGAGACTGTTCTCGATGCCGCGCTGGCTGATGACGCCGTCGGCAGGCATCTTGACGGCAAGGAAATCCGAAAGAAGATCTATGTCCGGAACCGGATCCTGAACCTGGTGGTTGGCTAATCTTCTGGACTTTCAGGATTGACCGCGGAGACGCGAAGGGAACTTTTGGGTCCTCGGCAAACTCTGTGGGTAGAAACGGGCAAATGAGTGGCCTGTGGAAAGTGGCGACGCTGAGGGAATCCGGTAAGAGACGCGCGGATTTCCACAGCGACTTGAATCGGCCGGAAAAGACGTGGGGCCGATTCACACTTCCACACAGGCCGGGATGAGGAGAAACCGACGATGAGAACGAAAGGGATGTAGCACACCCTGGCTCGAATCCTGTATTTGGTATTGCACCAAACAAATCCAAAGCAGGAGAGACGAGACCAGGGTGCAAGTGAAGACTATTCTGAATCGAGTGCAGAAGTTCAAGTCCTTTGTCTACGGAGCAGTGCGATGGGAACGAATCGGGGGCGAGACGGCACTGTTGGTGGAGATATTTCCACGACGCAACAGCCGGCCGGTCTGCTCGGGCTGCGGGCGTGCGGGACCGGGTTACGACACGCTGGAGGCCCGCCTGTTCGAGTTTGTGCCGCTGTGGGGCTTTCCCGTGTTCTTCGTGTATCTGATGCGGCGTGTGGATTGCAGGCGTTGTGGCGTGAAGGTCGAATCGGTGCCCTGGGCCGAGGGTAAGCAAACCTTGACGCGGACGTATATGCAATTTCTGGCCGGTTGGGCGCGGCGGATGTCCTGGCAGGAGGTTGCCGACATCTTCCGGACTTCCTGGGAGAAGGTGTTTCGATCTGTGGAATGGATCGTCGGCTGGGGGCTGGCGCACCGGGACCTGGAGGGTGTGACCGCGATTGGCGTGGACGAGATTCTCTGGCGCCGGGGGCACAAGTACCTGACGGTGGTCTACCAGATCGACCGGCATTCCAAGCGGCTGCTCTGGGTCGGCCGGGATCGCACGGTGAAAACGTTGCTGCGCTTCTTCCAGCAATTCGGAGTCGAGCGCGCCGCCGAGTTGAAGTTCGTGTGCAGCGACATGTGGAAGCCGTATCTGAAGGTGATTTCCAAGAAAGCATCGACGGCCCTGCATGTTCTGGATCGGTTTCATATCGCCATGCACATGAATAAGGCCATCGATGAGGTTCGAGCCCAGGAATCCCGGGATATGAAAGCCGCGGGATTGGAGCCGATCCTGAAACACTCCCGGTGGTGTTTGCTCAAGCGCCCCCAGAACCGAACCGACAAGCAAGACATCAAGCTGGCCGACCTGCTCCAGTACAACCTGCGGACCGTTCGGAGCTTTCTGCTCAAGGAGGACTTCCAGTTCTTCTGGGAGTACACGTCGCCCTACTGGGCCGGTCAATTCATGGATGCCTGGTGCCGGCGGACGATGCGATCCCGGATCGAGCCCATGAAAAAGGTGGCGCGCATGCTCCGCTCCCACCGGGAACTCCTGCTCAACTGGTTCCGTGCCAAAAAGCGGATTTCCGGGGGCATCGTCGAAGGTTTCAACAACAAAGCGAAAGTGACCACCAGAAAAGCGTATGGTTTTCGGACCTTTAGAGCTGCCCAAGTCGCTCTCTACCACACGCTTGGAGCGTTACCGGAACCCGATGTCGCCCACAGATTTTACTGAGGAGGCAAAAGGGGTCTTCCGCAGAATTTGTGGGTAAAACCGTCTTCCATCGCCGCTTGAGGAGACCACGGTGCTCGCCAAGCCTCAAGGCTTCCCTCGCAAGCTCGGCGGCTGCGCCGGCCTTGACCCTCGGCTGCGCTCCGCGGTGTCGGCTGGTGTGGGCGATGGGGAACGGGGCCTCCGGCGGGGGCTCCGGGCACCGGGTGTAGGCGTCCGACCGAAGTGGGTACTGGAATATTCGCCGTCGAACAAAAGAATAAGGTACTTTGTTTCAATTACTTATGTGCGCACAGGCCTTTGGACTGCCCACAAATTCTGCGGAGGAGGCTATCTTTTTTACCGCAGAGGCGCAGAGGCGCAGAGTTGTTTCCCTTATCATTTCCCTCCGCGCCTCTGCGGTAAAAATTCCTAGGACAGTCTTGCCCTACTGTTGGGCCAATCCAGCCAGGGCTAATATCGTCGTCAGAGTCACCTGAATACCCTGGATGGTGATTTCTTCTTCGACGTCTACCCATTCATCGAGGGAATGACCGCGACCTCCCATTCCGCCGCGCCCAATTGTAATGGCCGGAATCCCCATGCTGATGGGGATGTTGGAATCCGTGCTCGACATACGTTGCGTAGGCTCGAGCCCAAAAGCCTGGAACGCACTGGCTGCGATCCGTACGATAGCAGAGTCCGCGGCAGTCGAACCCGACGGCCTGTCCCCTATCATCGTCATTTCCAGCTCGATCGCACCCTCTGAAGTAGATCTTGCCGCGTTCTCTTCATCGACGGCTTCATGCATCAGTCCGATAAACGTTTCGGCCAGCTCGTCCAATTGGGTTCGGACCTCGGAACGCATGTCGACCTCCATCCAGGACTCGAACGGAATGGAGTTCACGGAGGTTCCGCCGCCGATGACGCCGACGTTGAAAGTGGTTTTGGGATCTTCGGGCACGTCCAACAACGAAAATTTCCGCATGGCGTTACCCATGGCGAACGCAGGGCTGACGATACCGAACGCGCCGTAGCTGTGGCCGCCGGGACCCTTGAACGTCACCCGATATCGTTTGCTGCCCAGGGCGCCGTTCGTGATGCTGGTCTGGCGACCGCCCTCGACCGACACAAACATCCGGATCAGGTCTTTGTAGGGACCTTCCCGAAACAGGTACTTCATGCCACGGAGGTCTCCCGGGCCTTCCTCGCCGACGTCACCGATAAAAAGTATGTCGCTGTCGGTCTGGAGTTCCGCGTCGTCCATCGCACGAATAACCGACAGCAGCGTGGCCAGACCGGCCGTGTCGTCGCCGATCCCGGGTGCGGACAGCCGGGTCCCTTCGCGTTTGACCGTGACGTCGGTACCTTCCGGGAAAACGGTGTCCAGGTGGGCCGCCACCGCAAGCAAGGGGCCACCGTTGCCCTTTCGGATGCCCATCACGTTGCCTTCTTCGTCCATCTGGATGTCGGTGAGACCATGCCGTCGCAGCATTTCCATGTAGGCCTGTGCTCTCACTTCCTCTTTGAAAGGCGGTGCGGGAATTTCGGTCAGTTCGATCAGTTCCTCGACGAATCGATTATGGTCACTCTCGATAAATACCAGCGCCCTTTGGTAGTTCTCATCCTGCCGGATCCGTTCGACCGTTTCATCCGGAGACTGGGCGATGGCGACACTCGCGGCGAGGATCATGGCGATAAAAACACTAGTGATGGTCTTCATAAACGATTTCTCCTCCGACAATAGTAGCCACAGCCTTGCCCTTCATTTCCCAGCCATCGAACGGGCTGTTGCGGCTCAACGATCGGGAATGACGGACGTCAAATGTCCACTGACGATCCATGTCCAGAACCGTCAAGTCTGCCCGGCTGCCTTCGTACAACCCCCAGCCATCCACTCTCATGATTCTCTGTGGGTTCGTCGAGAATAACTCCACAAGTCGTGATACGGGTAGTCCCAATTTCGTCGTCGTCAGGCCGACGGCGGTTTCGAGACCGGTGATGCCGAAGGGAGCACGATCAAACTCCAGCATTTTGAGGTTCGAGTGATGGGGGGCATGGTCGGTCGCAATAGCATCTATTGTTCCGTCCTCGATCCCGGCGATGACGGCCTCCACGTCCTTTTCGGAGCGCAAGGGAGGCTGCATTTTGGCGTGAGTGTCGTATCCGGAAACCGCACCGTCGGTGAGCGTGAAATGGTGCGGAGCCACTTCCGCCGTGACGTTGAGGCCGGCGGCCCTCGCTTGCCTCACCATCCCGACTGCGCCGGCGGTGCTGATGTGGGCCACGTGGTATTTCGCATGCGTCAGTTCGGCCAGGATCAAATCTCTCGCGACCATCGCGTCCTCCGCGGCTTGAGGGATGCCCTTCAGGCCAAGCCGAGTGGATACGATCCCCTCGTTCATCACGCCACCCGCAGACAGGTTCAGGTCCTCGCAGTGCTGGATGACCGGCAGGTCAAACATCATGGAGTATTCCATGGCACGCCGAAAAAGGCGGCTGTTCATCACAGGCTTGCCGTCATCCGAGATCCCGACGATTCCAGCTTCGACCATCTCACCGATTTCCGCCAGTTTCTCACCCTGCTGGCCCATTGTGATCGCCCCGATCGGGAAAATTCTCGCGGGAGAACTCCGGCGGGCTTCGGTGACGACAAATCGAGTCGTGGATGCGTTGTCGTTTGGAGGCTTTGTGTTGGGCATGGCGGCGACCGCTGTGAATCCGCCCGCGACAGCAGCTTCGCCCCCGGTCCGGATCGTCTCAGCCTCCTCGGCTCCAGGCTCGCGCAGGTGAACGTGGATATCGAAGAAGCCCGGAGCCACGATGAGGCCGCTGGCGTCGAAGACATTGGCATCCTGAACCTCGGACGTGTCAATGGATTGGATCTTGCCGTCTTCGATCAGGACGTCTGACACCCGGTCCAGATTCCGGGCCGGGTCGATCAAACGGCCGTGCTTGATAACCAGCTTCATGAGCCTCCCAGCAGTCGATAGAGAATCGCCATGCGGACCGCGACGCCCGCCGAAACCTGGTCGAGGATCGCCGAGTGCGGGCCATCGACCACGTCGGCGTCGATTTCCACGCCGCGATTGATCGGCCCGGGATGCATCACGATGACGTCCGGAGCCGCCAGCCGTAATCGTTTCGCGGAAAGTTGGAAATATCGGCAGTACTCCCGGGTCGACGGAAAGAAAGACTCGCTCATCCTTTCGAACTGGATTCGAAGCATCATGACGACATCGGCATCCCGAACCGCTTCGGTCATCGAACTGGTGACGTGGAGATACGGGTTTTCCGAACGGGTGATCTTTTCGATGCCGGGTGGAATCAGAGTGGGCGCCGCACACAGCCAGACGTGGGACCCAAGCTGCGTCAGGGCCAGCAGGTTCGAACGGGCAACACGGCTGTGAGAAATGTCGCCAATGATCGCGACCTTCAGGCCGTCCAATTTCCCCTTGTGCCTGCGAATCGTGTACGCGTCGAGCAATGCCTGCGTCGGGTGCTCATGTGCCCCGTCACCGGCGTTGACGACCGAGGCCTTCGAGTGCCTGGCAATCTGGTGCGGCACTCCGGGGCAGGCATGCCGGATCACGATGCAGTCGGGCGACATCGCATCCAGGGTCTTGGCCGTATCGACGAGAGTTTCACCTTTCGAGACGCTGCTGTCCGAACCGGATATGTTGATCACGTCAGCCGAAAGCCGTTTGCCCGCAACTTCAAACGAAGTTCTGGTGCGCGTGGACGCTTCGAAGAACAGATTAATTACCGTCTTTCCCCGAAGTTTCTCAACCTTCTTCACCGGCCCGCGAGCAAGTTCTTCAAACGACTCGGCAGAATCCAGAATCGCCAGAATGTCCTCGTTGGAGAGATCCTCGATGCCGAGCAAGTCCTGTTTTTGTGCCATCGTTGATTAGCTGCCGGCTGTTATGCCATCGCCGGAGGATTATATGATAGATTCGTCTCCGTATGAGTAGGCTTCCGGACCTCTCGGTTGAAATAGCGGGGATAAAGCTCCCAAATCCAGTCGTTTTGGCCAGTGGGACCGCCGGTTACGGAGAGGAATTCGAAGGGTTGCTCGATCTGACCCGGCTCGGAGGAATATCGGTAAAAGGCACCTCGGCCAGGCCGATCGAAGGGAACCGCGCGCCCCGCCTGTTTCCAACCTCGTCCGGGATGCTGAATTCGATCGGCCTTCAGAATGTCGGTGTCGACGCCTTCATCCGGGACAAGATGCCGTTCCTTCGGACCTCCGGCTGTCCGGTCTTCGTTAACGTATTCGGTTTCTGCACTGACGAATATCTGGAGGTTGTGGGGAAGCTCAACTCGTGTGAGGGAATTGCCGGTTACGAATTGAACGTTTCCTGCCCGAACACCGAGGAAGGCGGGATGGTTTTTGGCACGAATGCCGTCCGGACGCGCGAGCTGACCAGAACCGTGAAGGACGTCGCGAGTCGCCCATTGATAGTTAAGCTTTCGCCGAACGTGACCGACATCGCGGAGATGGCTCGTGCGGCCGAGGCGGGGGGGGCCGACGCGCTGACCGTGGCGAACACGTACCTCGCGATGGCGATCGACCCCGAAACATTTCATCCCCGCATCGAGACCATCACGGGCGGTCTTTCAGGGCCGGCGATTCGGCCGATCACCGTGCGCATGGTCTATCAGTGTGCCCGTGCTGTAAAAATACCCATCCTTGGCCTTGGGGGCATCTCCTCGGGCCTGGACGCGGTGGAGTACTTCCTTGCCGGAGCTTCGGCGGTCCAGGTTGGCACGGCGAATTTCGAGGATCCGAGGGCCTCGCTCCGGATTTTGGATGAACTGGAGCGATTCATGAAACGGAAGGGCATTCAATCGATCGGCGATCTGGTCGGGCAGGTGAAGGGATCATGAATCTTCCGGGCGAACCGAATCCGGTTATCGTGGCCCTGGACGTCCCGACCCGGACCGAGGCGATGAGACGCGTCGAAACCCTTGGCGGCCTTGTCGGAATGTTCAAGATCGGTAATCAGCTTTTCATGGCCGAAGGCCCGGATGTTGTTCGAGAAGTCATCAACCGCGGCGAACGGGTGTTTCTGGATCTGAAGTTTCACGACATCCCCAACACCGTTCGAAGTGCCGCCGTGGAGGCCGCCAAGCTTGGGGTTTCGATGATGACCATTCATGCGTCGGGCGGTTCCCGCATGATCGCGGCCACGGTTGGCGAACTCGAAGATCGCTTCGGCGACCGACGACCCCTCGTGGTTGCCGTGACCGTTCTCACGAGTATTGACAGGCGCACCCTCGAAAACACCGGCGTCGACGGAGACACGAAAGACCAAGTCATGTTACTGGCGCGGATGGCCGCCGAAGCGGGTGCGGATGGCTTCGTCTGTTCGGCCGAAGAGATCGCGATGCTCAGGGGCAGCTTCGACGGCCATCCCCGGATCGTAACCCCCGGCGTCCGCATGCCGGGACAGTCGGCTGACGATCAGGAACGTATCGCGACGCCGCGCCAGGCCGTCGATGCCGGTGCCGACCATGTTGTTATTGGCCGGTATGTCAACCAGGCCGGGGACCCTCGCGCCGCCCTCGACACCGTCCTCGACTCATTGTCCTGAGGTTGTTTTTCAACGCAAAAACGCGAAGTCGCAAAGGCCGTTGCAATTCCTCATGGGCTATCCCGCCTGAAACATGCGGATTGCGGCGATACCTGCCGCGCCTGCTTCCATGACCAGTGGCGTGTTTTCTTCGTTGATGCCCCCGATTGCGAGAACCGGGATGCGAACCGCGGCGCTCACCTCGCGTAGGCGATCCAATCCAACCGGGGTCTTGTTCGGCGTGTCGAAGATCGGGCCAAAGACCACGAAATCGGCTCCTGCGGCTTCCGCGGCGCGAGCTTCCTCCGTGGTGTGGCTGGAAACACCCAGGACGTCGACTAAGGGTCGCACCGCTGAGGCGGGCAATCCGTTCGCAGGCAGGTGGATGCCGGGTAATCCGGCGGCGAGCGCGATATCCAGGCGGTCGTTCACCAGCACGCGTGTGGGGCTGCCTTCGGCCATCCTGGCGATCTGCTGAACCAGGTCGAGCAGGTCGCGAGATGGCAGATCCTTCTCCCGAATCTGGATCATGTCGACCCGGGCGGCAATGGCAAGCCGCGCACAGGCGATGACGTCACCTGCGCGGCGGTTTGTGACGTAGTAGCGAAGCATTTTCCACCCCGACTACTCGGCAACCATATGTGAGGAACGAAACAGGCGTCTCACCTCGGAGACGCCGATCAGGAAATCAAGGATGCCCAGTCCCGACACCAGGGCCCGGACCAGGTTGTTGAGGAAGAGGGGGCGAAGTCCCGGCAAGTAGAGGAATAGAAGATTGCTCTCCCACAGTGCGGACCAGGGAACAACGATCAGAAAGAAACCGATCTCGAAACAGAAAAGGATCACCGCGACCGCAAAAACTCGATTCATTTTTGTCAAAGCCGAGATAGGAAACACCTGTCGAGGGTTGCTCGAAGGCGTAACGACGACGCTGACTATCGTTTCTTGAGTTCGCGAATGCGCGCGGCCTTCCCGCGAAGTTCCCGGATGTAGTACAGCTTCGCGCGACGGACACGACCTCGTCGGACGACCTCTATCTTGTCGATGATCTTCGAGTGGAGAGGGAAGACGCGTTCTACTCCCTGCCCGAACGAGATCTTGCGTACCGTAAAGGTCGCCCTGACACCGCCGTGTTTCTGCGCGATGCAGACACCTTCGAACACCTGAATCCGTTCCTTTTCACCTTCCGTAATGCGAACGTGGACCTTTAGAGTGTCCCCCGGACCAAACGCAGGCAGATCGTCTCGGAGCTGTACCTGTTCCACCATGTCTATAACGTTCATAACTTCCTCGTATAATACCTGATTTCTGTTCTCGACGGCCACCCGATCCCCCGGCCCTTCCCTACCTCGTCTCTTCTTCGTCCGCGGCCGGCTGAGAATCTTCCTTCATTACGAGGTCCGGCCGGTTCTTGAGTGTCTTTCTCATAGCGGCCGCTTGCCGCCATCCAGCAATGGCCGCGTGATCACCGGACATCAAGACGTTGGGCACCCCGAGACCACGGTACTCCGCGGGTCTGGTGTAATGAGGATGCTCAACGTGAGGCGTCAGCGCAAGCGGGTCCGAAAAGGAGTCCCGCAGGATAGACTCCTCTTTACCCACTGCTCCGGGCACGTAACGGGTTACAGCGTCAACAACTACAGCCGCCGCGACCTCTCCACCCGATACGACGTAATCGCCAATCGAGATTTCCGCAGTGGCCAACTCCTCGGTCACACGCTCATCGATACCCTCATAGCGTCCGCAGATCAGAACGATTTGTTCGGACTTCGACAGCCGCAGCGCTTCGGACTGGGTAAACATTCTGCCCGACGCGCTCAGCACCACGATTTCTACGGCTGTGCCGTCCTGGTTCCGGACTGCTTCGACCGCCTCGAAGATCGGTTCCGGCTTCAAAACCATTCCTTCGCCGCCACCGAACGGCCTGTCATCTACAGTCCGGTGTTTGTCGGTCGTGTAAGTTCGCAGGTCATGAACCGACGTTCGAATCAACTCCCGCCTTCGGGCTCGACCTATGATGCCGTGCTCGAACGGGCCATTGAAGAAATCCGGGAAGATGGTGATGATTTCGAAGCCCAACATTTGAAGAACAAGTTGCCAGCGGCCAGTGGTCACCGGGCAGTTCGAGAAGTTCGGTTTCCCAAACCGACGACTGACCACTTCCCCTTATTTCCTCTCGTTCAACTCGACCAGACCCTCCGGCAATTCCATTTCTATTCGCTTGTTCTCCGTATCGACCGTTTTCAGGAAAGCATGGACGAACGGGATCAGTACCTCGTCGTCTTTTCGGCCCACGCTCAGCATTTCAGTCCCGGCGTACTCCACGACGGCCTGGACCGTCCCGATCAATTCACCGGCCGCGTAAACCTGACACCCCTCAAGTTCGAAGCTGTAAAAAGAACCTGGCTCCGGGGCCGGCAGATCCTGGCTGGGCATCGAGACCCGGCCTCCGACCCAGGCCTCTGCCTCGGAGATCGTGTCGATTCCTTCAAGCTTCAAAACGGAACGGCCGTGTTGCCTGCGGAAGTCTTCGATCGTCGATTTCCGTTGACGCCCTTCCAGGGTCAACGCCACCTCGCGGCCGGAAGAGAAGAGCCGGACATCCGCGAACTCGACTTGAACGCGAACTTCTCCGCGACGGCCTTGAGTCCGGGTGATTCGAGCGAGAGGAATAGAAAGTTCCTGGTGACCGATGGCGCTACTCCAGGATTTCCAGTGTGAACCGCTTCTTCAGCTTCATTCCCGCGGCACTGAGAATGGTTCGAATGGATCGCGCTGTCCTGCCCTGTTTCCCAATGACTTTGCCAAGATCGCTTTGAGCGACCTTCAACTCCAGAACGGTGATTTGTTCCCCCTCGATCGGGCGAACAGACACCTCGTCAGGATTGTCCACAAGCGCCTTCGCGATCTGTTCGATGAGCTCTTTCATGCTATTCCTCCCGAACGTCAACTAACTACACGCGTTTCAGGTCAGCGTCTGAGCCCGTACCATTCTGATCGGGGAGTCCTACACGATGTCTTTCTTGTGCAGAATGCTACGCACCGTGTTCGAGGGCTTGGCCCCCTTTGACAGCCAGAAACGTGCCCGCTCCTCATTGACCACGATGTGGGCCGGGTCGGAAAGGGGGTTGTACTGGCCTACGATCTCAAGAAAACGGCCGTTCTGCGCCCTTCGCTTATCAATCACAACAATCCGGTAACACGGGCGCTTTTTCGACCCGATTCGGGTCAGTCGCATCGCTACCAAAATATCTGCCTCCTACTATGTGAACAGAAAACACCGTCTCGGCAGCGACTGAAGACAGTACAACCTACGGAGTCTCCGCTAAATATCTTAAAATTATAGTTTTCCAGAGAAAAGACCGCAATAGAATTATGTGCCTACATGGGCATTTGAGGCATTCGGAACCCACGCATTCCCCGTCCTTTTTTACCTTTCTTGCCCTTTTTCTTCGTGGCTCCCGTCAGCCCCTTCATCATCTTGCGGGTCTGGATGTACTGCTTGAGCAGTTGGTTCACTTGCTGGACCGAGGTGCCGCTGCCCTTGGCAATCCTCTTGCGCCGGCTGCCGTTGATCAGCTGATGACGCCGGCGTTCCTTCGGAGTCATCGAATTGATAATCGCCTCGGTGCGGGTCAGTTCCCGTTCGTCGACCTGTACTTTGTTCAAATCCTTGAACGGACCAATGCTGGGGAGCATCCCCATGATCTGATCCAGGGACCCCATCTTTCGAATCTGTCGGAGCTGTTCCCTGAAATCTTCAAGTGTGAAGGTGTCGGACAAAACCTTCTTCTGAAGTTCCAACGCCTTTTTCTTGTCAATCGTCTCTTCGGCCTTTTCGATCAGCGACATGATGTCGCCCATGCCGATGATGCGCGAGACCAGTCGATCGGGATGGAAAACTTCGAAAGCGTCGTACTTTTCACCCGTACCGACGAACTTGACCGGCTGTCCCGTTACCGACTTTATCGACAGGGCTGCGCCGCCTCGTGCGTCGCCGTCGAGTTTGGTCAAAATGAACCCGTTGAAACCGAGTTTTTCGTGGAATTGTTGGGCGCTGTTGACGGCGTCCTGACCCAGCATCGCGTCGGCGACGAAGAGAATTTCGTGAGGCTTGATCGTTTCCTTGATCTGGGTGAGTTCGCCCATCAACTCGTCGTCGATGTGCAATCGGCCGGCGGTGTCGATGATCAGGACGTCGTGTGCGGAATTTCGAGCTTCGGTGAGCGCCCCCTGGCAGAGCTCGAGGGGGCTGTCGTCGGCATTACCGTCCCAGATTTTGGTTTCAATCTCGCCGGCGATGACCTTCAACTGTTCCCGTGCTGCGGGTCTGTAGACATCGACCGACACCAACATCGGCCGGTGTCCCTCTTTCTGGAGCCAGCGGGCCAGTTTACCGCTCGATGTCGTCTTTCCCGAGCCCTGAAGCCCCACCAGCATCAGGACGGTGGGAGGTTGGGAGGCAAAACGGACCCTTGCCGTCGAGCCGCCCATGATCTCCACGAGCTCATCCCGCACGATCTTGACGACCTGCTGGCCCGGGCTGAGACTTGCCAGTACTTCCTGTCCGAGCGCCTTCGTCCTGACGCTGCTTGTGAATTCCTTGACGACCTTGAAGTTGACGTCTGCCTCGAGCAAGGCCATGCGGATTTCCTTAAGCGCGCTTTCGATATGCTCGGCCGAGAGCTTTCCTTCGCCGCGAAGGTTCTTGAAAATGCCCTGGATCTTGTCAGACAGATTTTCGAACATCGCACTATCCCCGCTGGATTCTCTCGATCGACCGGGCCTTGCCCGTATGGGAATCAACGTCGATCAGGGCCCCGTTCAGTCGCGCATCCTGCGACGCCGCTTCGAAACGCGCCGGTGTCTGCTGAAGGAAGCGCCGCAGCGAGTCTTCTTTCATGACTCCGATGACCGAGTGAAAAGGACCCGTCATGCCGACATCGGTCTGGTAAGCCGTGCCGTCCGGCAGGATTGTCTCGTCGGCTGTGGGTATGTGGGTGTGTGTTCCGAGCACTGCCGAAACCTTTCCGTCCAGGTACCACCCCATCGCAACTTTCTCCGCGGTGGCCTCGGCGTGCATGTCCACGATGATCACTCGAACGTCGGACGGAAGAGCCGATAGCTCAGCATCGGCAGCCCTGAACGGATCGTCGATCGAGGGCATGAAAACGCGGCCCTGAATGTTCAGAACAGCCACCTTTTCGCCCCCCCGGGTCTTCGCCACGACACTGCCGCGACCCGGATTACCCGGCGGATAATTCGCCGGCCGCAGCAGCGGGGCACGGGAATCCAGGTAGGGAAGAATCTCTTTCTTGTCCCAGATATGATTGCCCGAAGTCAGAACGTCCACACCCCAGTCAAAGAGTTCATCGGCTATCTTTGGAGTCACTCCAAAGCCACCGGCCGCGTTCTCACAATTGACAACGGTCAGATCGACCTCGTAGGTCTCCTGAAGCGGCTTGAGGTGTTGGTGAAGAATCGTGCGACCCGCACTCGCGAACGTATCTCCGATGAACAAAATCTTCATAAGCGCAGAAAACCCCGCTCAGCCGTGTGGCACTCTTATTTGAGCCTGTCGAAAACAGGGTGGGTGTCCTATTCCGCGCTTCAGGGAGCCATCAACCCGAGGGGACGGCTCGCACACCACGACGAAAATCGAACCCCTTCAAATAAGACATAGGTCAAATATGAAGGTACCAGCACGCACTTCGCAGGGCCTTGTTGATTGTAGGGAATAGGCGAGAGGAGGTCAATGTGTGGGGGAAGTGGTTAGTGGTCAGTGGTTAGTGGTTAGTTGAGGAAGGGCGAGGGCCAGTGGGTTGCAATTCCCTAACTAACCACTAACCACTAACCACTATAAAACCTTGTCTATCGCTCGAATCCACTTTCGTGAACCCGCGTCGACGGCCGTCTCGAGCTCTTGCCCGCCTGCCGCACCGTCGCGGAGTTCCTGGGCCAGATGCAGCGCGGTGAGGATTGCAACTTTGAGAGAATCCACGGTGCCGGTTTGTTGCGCGATTTCGCGCATCCTGAGGTCTACTTCTTCAGCCAGTTTCAGGATGTTGGCCCGTTCGGCATTGGCGCTCAGTCGAAGCGGATATCGCTGGTCGTAGACTTCGATTTCGATAATCTCGCCCTTGTTCTTTTTAGACAAGCCGCTCCTCGGTCAGCTCGGATATGCTGGAAATGAGGCCCTCGACTCTGCCCCGCACTGCACTGGTTTGTTTGTGTAACCCTGCAATCTCTTTCTGGAGTTCGAGAATCTCGGCCTGCGCGGCGGCCAGTTCCTTCTCCAGGTTTCCCTTTTCCGCGCGGGTGATCTGGATCAGGTCCACCGCTTCCGCGATTCGCTCCTCAAGAACGTGAAAGTTTTCCAGTGCGTTCGCCATGGTCTAAGTGTCCCCGGTCCGAAGTAACGTCACTATCTCCGATCGATGTTGCCGGACACAATGCGGATGCTGAATCCGTCGATAAACATGGGTACGCCTTCGGTGGCTTGGCACTCGCAACCAGCAACCTCCATCGGCCCTGCGGGTTCGGGCGGAACGGAGCCGTCTTCGGAGTCGCTCCTCCTCGCAATGAAGAGCATTGGCTCGTCGTCGCTCCTCCAAATCCGGCACCGTTGCGCTCCGAAATATAGCAACGTTACTTCGGACCGTGGACACTAAGTCCGCAACTTAGCCCCGAGTCCTTCGAGGCGTTCCAGAATCCTTCGATCGAAATTCTGAACCTCTGCATCAGTCAGTGTGCGTTCCGGCGATCGGTAAACCAGGGAAATCGCCAGGGAGTAACAGGATTCGGGAAACGGTCCCTTATCCATCCGGTCGAACGGTTCGACCCGGGCCAGCTCCCCGACGGACGCTTCGCCCACGGCCGAAATCACTTCCGAGTAATGGATCTTGCGGTCGAGCAACAGTGAGAAATCTCGCCGAACCGAAGGGTACTTCGGAATCGTTTTCGCCGCAACGCTCTTCAAGCTGGCCTCGTAAAGTTCTTTGATTGCGATTTCCGCCAGATAGACCTTGTGCCGCAGCTTGAACGACTTTGTGCAATCGGCTTGAAGTTCCCCGAAAACCGCGACGGATCCGATACGCAACGAACGGCCTGGATGGTAGTAGTCCGGGATGTCCGGCACGGCGGGTTCGTGGTCCAAAGCGAAAAGACTGAGAAGTTCCTCTACATCGCCTTTCAGGTCGAAGAAGTCGTACTCGGTTGCCTGGCGATGGACGGTTTTTCCCGCTAAAGACCCGGTGGCCGCGAACACCAGCCGTGGGGTCTCGCCGTCGGTGGGATAGACTTTTCCGATCTCGAACAACTGAAGATCGCCGTTTCCCCGGTTCAGATTCCATTGGATGGACCTGAGCATCGTCGCGACAAGCGACGTCCTCAGGATCGGCGCATCTTCAGACAGAGGGTTCAAGATGACGACCGGATCGACCCCCGGCGCGAACCGGCTCTCGTGATCGACGTTGCTGAAGGCGATGCTGCAAGTTTCCGAATATCCAAGGCTGGACATCAAGTCCCGGACCGCCGACTCTTCCGCGTGCCAGGGCAACATTCGTCCCTGGCCCGACCAGTCCGGCAAGGTTGAGGGAAAACGGTCGTACCCATAGTGACGGGCAATCTCTTCGAGAAGGTCTTCTTCGGTGGCGATATCGTGTCTGTAACTGGGAACCTGGATCTCCCATCCTTCCGGCATCGGTTTGTCAGTCGGGATGAACCCCAACCTACCGAAGATGCCGAGGACTTCCTCGTCAGGGACCGACATCCCGAGATATTCCGAGATGCGACTGCGTCGGAGCCTGGCGGTTGAGGGTGGCCTCCGACCCGGGTAGACGTCGATCACGTCTCGATAGACCTTGCCTCCGGCTAGCTCATGGATCAATGCCGCCGTCCGGTCGCAAGCGAACCGTGCCATTCGAATATCTGCGCCGCGCTCGAACCGATAAGACGCTTCGGTGTTGAGCTTCAAAGCTCGTGCAGTCTTCCGGGTCGTCATCGGGTCGAACCAGGCGCTCTCAAGCAAAACGTTGGTCGTCCGAGAGGAGATTTCGGTTCGAGCCCCGCCCATGATGCCCGCCAGAGCCACGGCCCGGGTTGAGTCGGCGATCACCAGCATCGAAGGATCCAGTTCCCTGCCGACTCCATCCAGCGTTTCGAGGGACTCCTCGAATTCCGCTCTTCGGACGATGATCTGGTGCCCTTCGAGCGTGTCGGCGTCGAAGGAATGCAGCGGCTGTCCCAACTCCATCAGAGCGAGGTTCGTGGCGTCGGCCACGTTGTTGATGGATCTTATGCCGATCGCTTCCAGCCTCCGGACCAGCCAGTCAGGAGATGGCCCCACGGTTACGCCTTCGATGTAGCGGCCGCAGTAGCGGGCACACAAGTCGGGATCGGCAATGGAAATCGAGAACACTTCTTCGGCGGACCGATCGATTTCCTCAAGTTGGACTTCGGGTAGGCGCACCTCCAGATCGAAGACCGTCGCCACCTCACGCGCCACGCCCAGGTGGGACAGGCAATCGCCGCGATTCGTAGTAATGTCCAACTCGAGGATCGCGTCGTCGCCGGTATGTTCGACCCCGTCGACGGCGAGACCGACCATGGTCAGTCGATCTCCGACTTCTCGTACGTCGCCGTCGAAGTTCACGAACTCTCGAAGCCAATTGAAGCTGACAAGCATTTTCCAACCCGGGCAGGGAGACCGGACCCCTAAAACTGTTCTAGAAAGCGTAGATCGTTCTGGAAGAGCAACGGAATATCATCGATCTGATAATTCAACATTGCGTACCGATCAATACCGCCACCGAAAGCAAACCCACTGTATCTCTCAGGGTCGTAGTCGACGAACCCGTAGAGGACCGGGTTCACCATCCCGGCACCCATCAACTCGATCCATCCCGTACGCTTGCAGACCCGGCAGCCGTCACCGGAGCAGAAGATACACGAGATGTCGACTTCGGCACTGGGCTCGGTAAATGGGAAATAGCTGGGACGCAACCTTGTTCGGGTCTCCTCCCCGAAAAACTGACGGTGGAACGTTTCCAGCGTACCCTTCAAGTCCGAGAAGGTAATGCCCTCATCCACGACCAGTCCTTCGATTTGATGGAACATGGGCGAATGCGTGGCATCCAGGTCGTCATGCCGAAAAACCCGACCGGGGCAAATGATGCGTATCGGCGGCCGGCTTTTTTCCATAGTCCGGACCTGAACAGGAGAGGTCTGCGTTCTCAGGACCGTGTCATCGGAGATATAGAAAGTGTCCGAAGGGTCGCGTGCGGGATGTCCCTCGGGAATGTTGAGCGCCTCGAAATTGTAGTAGGTTGATTCGACTTCGGGCCCGTCTTCGACAGTGTATCCCAACGAGACGAAAATGCGCTCAATCTCAGCACGAGCCAGCGTGATGGGATGTCTCCGGCCGACCCTGCGGCGCGTGCCCGGTAGCGTCACATCAAGCGTCTCGGACCGGACGGCCGCTCCTCGTTCGCTTTCGCCGATCGACTTGCCGATTTCGTCTATCGACGATTCGATCGTTTTCTTCAGTTGGTTGCCGAGACGACCGAACTCGGATCGCTCTTCCTTCGGAAGGTTCCGTAAGCCCTGAAGTTGTAAGGAAAGCAGACCGGATTTTCTCGAGAGGTACCGGGCGCGGATCTCATCCAGCGATCGCTGATCGAGGATCGAATCCTTCTCGCGTTCGAATTGTGCGCCTATCTGGCGGAGTTGGTCTACACCAACAGACATCGGTCTGGCCTATGCGGTTTGACCGATTGATGCCTTTGCTTTCTCTGCAAGCTGGGCAAAACCGGCCGGGTCCTCGATGGCGATATCCGCCAGGACTTTGCGGTCCAGTTCGATTCCAGCTTGTTTCAACCCGAAAATGAATTGGTTGTAATTGACGCCGTTCAGGCGCGCTGCCGCACCGATGCGGACGATCCACAGACGACGGAAATCACGTTTGCGGGTTCGTCGGTCGCGGTAGGAATACTGGAGTGCTCTGTCGACGGATTCCGTGGCGAACTTGAAGAGTTTGCTCTTGCCGAGGAAATATCCGCGGGCTTGTTTCAGGACCTTCTTCCGGCGGTCGGTCCTTTTGGTCCCACGTTTAACTCTTGGCACAGTTATTAGTCCTCATCAATGAATACGGCCTACCGGCTTGCGGGCGTCCTGGCCGACTGCTATGCATATGGAAGCATCTCGCGAACCTTGCGAGCATCCGCCGGCGTGAGTATCGCGGATTTGCCGAGGTGTCGTTTTCGTTTTGGCGACTTTTTCGTCAGAATGTGTCGCATCAGGGAATGCCGGCGCTTGACCTTACCGCTGGCGGTCAACTTGAATCGCTTCCGTGCGCCCCGATGTGTTTTCAGTTTCATCCGCATGTCTAATTACTTTTCCTTCCGCGGAGCAAAGATACAGATGAGATTATTTCTTTCCATCCTCGGCTGATCTTCCACTTCACCTATCTCTTCGATTTCTTCCATCAGTCGTTGGATCAGAGCCCGTCCAATTTCCTTGTGAACGATTTCCCGCCCACGGAACCAGATGTTGGCCTTGACCTTGTTGCCCTGTTTCAGGAATCGAATGATGTGGTTCTTCTTGAACTCGTAATCGTGCTCGTCCGTATTGGGGCGAAACTTGACTTCCTTGACCGTGACGCTTTTCTGATGCTTTTTTGCCTCGTGCGCCTTCCTCTTCATCTGATACCGGTACTTACCGTAATCCATGATCCGGCAGACCGGAGGAGTACCGTTCGGCGCTACTTCAACAAGGTCCAGACCCCGCTCTTCGGCAAAGCGAATGGCTTGTTGCGGGGGCATCACGCCGAGCTGTGTGCCTTCTTCGTCGATGACACGAACCTCTCGCGCGCGAATCCTATGATTCACCCTGGTTCTATCTTTGTTCTGACCCCCGGAGTATCTTCTGACTTTTGACAATCTCTAAACATAACAAAACACCGGGTGTTTTGCAATCGAGACTTGCCCCCCGATGAGGCTCAGGATCCGGCCCCGAGAGTGCTTGGGCGAGGGCGCGACGCGTCTGGCCGAAGAACAGCAAGAGTTGTGCGGACGGTCCGTTTGAGATAACTTGGGTCTGTGCGATATGAACTCATGGACAGTCCCGTCCGCCCACTGACAATCGCGTCAGGTGATGAGGGGCTGGAATCGATCAGGTTTGGCCGCAACATCCCCACGGGCCTGGTTGCGGCGCTGGGCCCCGGCTCGGCTGCCCTCGGTCAGTTGCGCCAGTATTTCGCCGGGAAGAGACAGCAGTTCGATCTTCCGCTGGCGTTGGTGGGAACCCCGTTCCAATTGTCGGTCTGGGAGGAACTGTCGCGCATTCCGTATGGCGAAACCCGAACCTACGGCCAGATTGCAGACAGGCTCGGCAAACATGGTGCCGCCAGGGCGGTCGGGATGGCCAATCATGTCAATCCCATACCGATTATAGTCCCCTGCCACCGTGTTGTCGGTCACGACGGGTCACTGACGGGTTATGCCGGCGGCCTCAACATCAAAGAAAGCCTCCTCTCACTGGAAGGAGCGCTGCCCATCAAGGAGCAGAAAGCCACGGGCGCAGGTGCTCGTGGCCGATCGACGGCCGTGGGGCCTTCTCTGTTTGCCTGATAGGGGTCAGCTTCCGAAACCTGCCTTCCGGTATCTGCCCAGGATTTTGAAACTTCCGTCGAATGAGAGATTTGCATGTCTAAAAACGAAAATCTGGAAATACTACGTCACTCTCTGGCGCACTTGATGGCTGCCAGCATTCAGGAACTTTATCCCGAAGCGAAATTTGGTGTTGGGCCCGTGATCGCCGATGGATTCTTCTATGACGTCTACCTCGAGAGTCCTCTAACGCCCGAGGATCTGGCAAAGATCGAGAAACGGATGCGGCGTAAGGTGGGCGAAAAGTTGGAGTTCGAACGTTCGGAATTACCAATTGACGATGCCATAGAACGTTTTGGCGAAATGTCGCAAGAGTTCAAGGTCGAATTGCTGACAGATCTGAAGACGCGCGGTACAACTGCCTTTGCGGACCTGGAAGACGAGAACCTGGTCGGCGGCAGCGTCGACACGGTCAGTTTGTACAAGACCGGGGACTTCGTCGATCTCTGCAGAGGACCCCACGTCGAAGACGCGGGGGCGATTAGAGCGGATGCATTCAAGCTGACCCGCGTCTCGGGCGCCTACTGGCGGGGGGACCAGTCGCGGACACAGATGCAGCGCTGCTATGGAGTTGCCTTTGAGAACAAGAAGGAACTGAAACAGTACTTCGTGCGGCAGGAGGAAGCGAAGAAGCGGGACCATAGGAAGTTAGGCGTCGAACTCGACCTGTTCAGCCTTCATCCGGAAACCATCGGCGGTGGTCTCGTGTTGTGGCATCCAAAAGGCGGCTTGATCCGACACCTGGCCGAGGAATATTGCAAGCAGGAACATTTGAGTAACGGTTACGACTTCGTTTACACCCCGCACATCGGACGGGCCACGCTGTGGGAGACCAGCGGTCATCTGGACTTCTATGCCGACGGCATGTACGCGCCGGTTGAGATTGACGAGCAACTCTACTATTTAAAACCGATGAACTGCCCGTTCCACGTCCACATATTCAAGACTGGAGTGCGTTCCTACAGGGATCTGCCGATACGTCTGGCCGAATGGGGAACCGTGTACCGGTACGAACGAAGCGGCGTGCTTCATGGGCTGACTCGTGCGCGGGGCTTTACCCAGGACGACGCCCATCTGTTTTGCCGTCCCGACCAGATGCCGGGTGAAATCGACAAGGTTCTGAACTTCAGCCTCCACATTCTCCGGGCTTTCGGCTTCGACACCTTCAAGCTTTATCTGAGCACGCGGCCCGAGAAAAGGGTGGGCGCGGACGAAAATTGGGACGCGGCCGAGGAGGCGCTCCACGGATCATTAGAACGTTTGGGCCTGCCGTACGAGGTCAACGCGGGCGACGGGGCGTTTTACGGACCGAAGATCGACATCGTTCTGACCGATGCGATTGGCCGACCCTGGCAGTTGAGTACTATTCAGTTCGACTTTAATCTCCCCGAGCGTTTCGACCTGAACTTCATCGGCGAAGACGGTGCGCCGCATCGTCCGTATATGATCCACCGGGCGCTGCTCGGCAGTATGGAGCGATTCTTCGGCATCCTGATCGAGCACTACAGCGGTGCCTTCCCGGTCTGGCTGGCCCCGGTCCAGGCGGTGCTCATCCCGATCGCGGACCGCCATTTCGATTATTGCAATCAGGTACTCGATCGCCTGAGGGGAGCGGGCCTGCGTGTCGACCTCGATGCCGGCGTGGATCGTATGAACGCCAAGATCCGAAAAGCCCAGGTCCAGAAAATCCCCTATATGCTCGTGGTGGGCGACAAGGAAGTCGAAGCCGACTCCGTGGCGGTCCGGCTCCGTTC
This sequence comes from Terriglobia bacterium, assembly GCA_965262425.1. Classification (GTDB taxonomy): domain Bacteria; phylum Acidobacteriota; class Terriglobia; order 20CM-2-55-15; family 20CM-2-55-15; genus CAZOZZ01. The sequence goes on from OZ253536.1 coordinate 5,641,496, forward strand.
CGGGAAAGATCTCAAAGCCAAAACGCTCGACGAGTTTCTCGGCCTGGCCCGGGAAGCCATAGCCAACCGAACGTAGCTGTCAACGCAAAGGCGCAAACTCGCAAAGAACCGCAAAGAAATATTAATTTTGCGATCTTCGTGTTTTTGCGTTTTTGCGCTGAAAATCAGTTCGGTGCCGTAGCGAGTATGCGTTGCATTGTGGCCTCGTCGGTGGTGATCAGGTTGGAGGCGGGCAGGCGGGTCAGGAGGGTGGCCCAGTTGCGGTTCTTGGTAAACACTTCTTCGAAGAGGGGAAGGGATTCGTCGATTCGGTTGGAGTTGACCAGGGCGATCGCGTGCCAGAACTTCATCTCCAGGTTCTGGGGAAACAGTTCTTCGGCGGATCCGTATTCTCGAAGGGCACCATCCACGTCTTCGTTTTCCATTGCCAGGTCGCCGCTGTTCATGTGCTGGTAGGCCCTGTGCAGCTTGATCAACCGGCGCAGTTCTTCGAGGGGTTCCGGCGCGTCTTCCACGCGAAGGTCCATAATTCTGTCCGCCCAGGGGCGACCGGTGGATTCGCCGCGGACGATGACGATGGCCGCAGACTGCTTACCGCGGATATCGCCTCCCACTCCCTGTGCCGCATCCAGCGCGGCCATCATGCGATCGGCCAGATCGCCGGAGGCGGATTCGAAGGCGACCGACATCGCGCCCCACACCTGATCGTTGAGCATCATGTTGGCCTGGACCGAGTAGTTGATCCCCTGAACGTGACCCGCGGCCTGGATACAATTCGATCCGGTGTGCGTAGCCACGTTTCCGGAAGCATCGATCATGGCCACCTGCCGCACGGCCTCTCCAGGATCCGAGGCCAGGAGTGACTCCAGCGCCTGATCGGCGGTCTTTCCAGCGCGCATCAGCTCCAGCCCGAGCGGGCCGTAGGTGACTTCAACGAAAGACTGAGTCGCAACGGCACCCACTCCGGCTTCGGCCCATGTCACAAGCGTTCCCACTGAGAACCAGTTGGACTGAACGGCAACGCCCATCTGTCCCGTGGCCGCGTCGCGGGCTACGATCGAGTATGTGTGAACCGGCCTGTCTGTCCTTTGTTGCGCTTGTACGGACGTTGCACTCGCGCATGCGATCAGGGTCAGAAGAAGCGTCTTGGATGGCATGGATCCCCCTTTGATTTTCGGTTTCCGTGTGACCTAGCAGCCCGTGGTGGAAGTCTGTAGGGTTGCGTTACGAGCGCCATGGGGCTAGTGTAGTCCGTCACAGTTAATGTAACTTATTCAGCTTTCCTACGTCTGAGTATATATGAGGAGAGCACCGACGATTAAATTGGACATTCCTGTGCGGAAGGAACTGGAGCGACTGAGCCGAAGCCGCAGTGTGGCGGTCCGGTTGGCGGAACGATCTCGAATTGTCTTGCTGGCCGCCGGGGGTCTGGACAATCAGGAGATCGCTGCCAAGTTGGACATCACTCGTCAAAAGGCCGGACGTTGGCGCGATCGTTTCGTTGAAGATGGCCTCGGGGGAATCGAAAAGGACGCTTCCCGCAGTGGACGGATTCCCTCGATCGGCCGCCGGAAGCGGGCCCGGATCGTGAAGAAGACGGTCGAAGGGAAGCCTCCGAACGCCACGCACTGGAGCCGGTCCTTGATGGCCAGGGCAACCGGCGTCAGCGAGTCCACGGTAGGGAGAATCTGGCGGGCTCATGGCTTGAAGCCTCATCTGGCACGCACCTTCAAACTTTCCAACGACAAACAATTTGTCGAGAAGTTGGAGGATGTGGTCGGTTTGTATCTGAACCCTCCGGAAAACGCCATTGTTTTGTCCTGCGATGAGAAGAGCCAGATGCAGGCCCTGGACCGCACGCAACCCGGGTTACCTCTGAAGAAGGGGCGGTGCGGCACCCTCACCCACGACTACAAACGCAACGGGACGACCACGATGTTCGCCGCGCTCAATACGCTGGACGGCTCGATTATCGGGACCTGTATGCCGAAGCATCGTCATCAGGAATGGATCCGGTTTCTCAATCAGATCAAACGTTCCGTGCCGAAAGACAAACAGATCCATATCATTTGCGACAACTACGCCACGCACAAACATCAGAAAGTCGTCAACTGGTTGAAGCGCAACACGCGCTTTCATGTGCACTTCACACCGACCAGTGCATCCTGGCTGAACATGGTCGAACGCTTCTTCCGGGATCTTTCCGAACAACGGCTTCGGCGCGGGGTTTTCCATTCGGTTCCTGAGCTAATCCAGGCCGTGGAGGAATATGTCGGGGGTCACAATCAGAACCCGAAGCCCTTCATTTGGACCGCAACGGCTTCCGATATTCTTGAAAAAGTTCAACGTGCCCGAAAGAAGCTCGATAAGTTACAGTCTGTTTGACGGGGACCACTAGATGCAAGGCGCCACGACGACGTCGATGCTCTTCATCGATCTAGGAGTGGCAACGCCGCAGCTGGCCCCATGCCGTCGTAACCCGAAGGGCGCAGGGGTCTTCGGGCCACAGGCTTTGTCATTCGTCGGTCACGATGACGAAGCATCGTTCCGCTCCTCATTTCGCGCCTGAGCCCCGAATACCCCTGCGCGCGACCCTACAGACTTCCACCACGGGCTGCTTGCGTCCACCGGTTCGAAAGCCTACCCGGTCGGTTGGCGACGGGTCAATGAGCGGCCTCGCCCGTCTGAGCCCGTTTGTGGCTTTTGGAATCACACGAATCGTTTAGCCTTTGCGTGCGTCTCAATACTAGAATGAAGATACCGATGATCAAGACTGTGTCGTTCGCGTTGCTGGGTTCCCTGGTGTTGGCCGGATGCAGTGCGCCCCCTGATCTTACCGAACACGAGGTGATTGGCGTTATTGCCGAAATCCCCGAGGACCGGGAGACGATAGTCCTGTCCCATGAAGCCATTCCGGGCTACATGGAGGCTATGGTCATGCGTTTTTCCGTTTCGACGCCAGACCTGCTCGACGGTGTCGAGCCTGGAAACGAGGTTCGTTTTCGCCTGCTGACCGACGGGAAGGCTGCAGTCATCAAGGGGATCGATAAGATCTCCGAACACATTCGAACCTTCCCGGAATTTGAGCTGGAGACGCTCGAAGGTGATCGGATCCGTTCTGAAGAATTTTCGGGGAAGGTCACATTGATCAACTTCTGGGCGTCCTGGTGTGGCCCTTGCAAAGTCGAAATTCCATGGTTCGTCGAAATGAAAGAGCAGTACGGTGAGGATTTCGAAGTCATTGGTATCGCCCAGGATCCTTCGAACCGGGAAGCGATTTCCGAACTGCTTACGGATTTGGGTGTCAACTACACAGTCCTGATGTCGGATGGTGGTGTAGAGGCGCAGGTCGGCGGCGTGCATGCCGTCCCGACGACGTTCGTTCTTGATCGAGACGCCCAGGTCGTGGGCAGGCATGTCGGCCTGGTTCAGAAGGCCGCTCTCGAAGCAGAGCTGGCCAAGCTGTTTTGAAGTCAGGTCCCTGTCAGGGTGTCCAGCAGCCGCCTTCCCGGCAGGCTCCTAGGCGTTGGGTGCCGGCGGCGTAGTGACGGACATACCTTTCAGTAGCGGATCCAGATTCCCGAACAAGTCATCGATCTGCTCATCGGTGGGATTCCCGAGAAAAGCGATTCGATCATCGAGCATGTATGTGGGGACCGCAAAAATCTCGGCGCGTGGCTTTTTCCGGTCGACGTTGAATATCTCGACCTCGACCGATGGATAGCGTTTCCGGACATCTTCGGCGACCATCAACGCGTCGGGACACGTCGGGCAATGATCGCTCACATACACGACGAATCGTTTGTCACTCATTTCCCAACGCTAGTCAATCCACCCGAGGTTCTCAGTAATGCGGCCTACACGTATCGCGTTTTTCGAGCACGTTGCTTTTTCTAGAGTTCTCGCTCGGTCACTAGTGGTCCCCGCCAGAGATAGCGTTACTAGATTTCGGAGTGCAACGGTGCCGGATTTGGGGGAGCGACGAGGAGTCAATGCTTCGACATTGTGAGGAGGAGCGACGCCAAAGACGGTACCGTTCCGCCCGAACCCGAAGGGCCGATGGAGGTTGCCCCTCATGAACGCTCAAAACCGTCGAAAGTCACACATACCACACGGTGGATCTCACTCATCAGTTCGCTCGCAACCTCCTTCGGAGATAGTAACGTTATCTCTGGCGGGGACCACTAGAATGTAGGGGCTTTAGCCCGCATTTCTCAAGAGATCTGAGATAAATCGAAACAGAGTAGGAAGGGAAAGGACCGAAAAAGGCCGCCCTGTCTGGCATAGAAGGTTTTGTCGAGAAACTTTCAAGCCAAGACGGAGGCGGCCTTTGTCATGACAGAGTGTAAAACAGAAACGATTCAATTTCACGCATTGGGTTCACGGGAAGTACGGGGTCAATTCGACGGAGGAGACATCAGCACGGACGCGGGCGGTTTACTGTTACGAGAAACGGAAAAACGGACCGGGATCCTGAAACAGTTTGCCGAATGTTTCCGGGATCATCGGGACCCGCGATTTGTAGAACACGGGATTGAGCAACTGGTATCGCAACGGGTCTACGGATTGTGTTTGGGCTATGAGGATTTGAACGACCACGATCAACTCCGATCGGATCCAGTGCTGGCGGTGATGGTGGGTCAGACCGATCCGAAGGGCCGGACCCGGAAACAGGTTCGAGACCGCGGCAAGGCCCTGGCGGGCAAGAGCACGTTGAACCGGCTGGAACTGTCGACCGAGGAAGCGGCCAGCCACCCGACCAAGAAGATCGGCCGGGACGAAGCGGCGATCGATAGGTTGATGGTGGACGTGTTCCTCCAAGCCCATCGGCGGGCACCGCGGCAGATCATTCTGGATCTGGATGCGACGGACGATCCGATACACGGGAATCAAGAGGGACGCTTCTTTCACGGCTATTACAGGCACCATTGTTATCTGCCGCTTTACATTTTCTGTGGGGAGTTCGTGTTGTGTTCCCGGCTACGACGCTCCGACATCGATGGTGCGGACGGATCGGTAGAGGAACTGGAACGGATCGTGGGACAGATTCGACAGAAGTGGCCCAGAGTCCAGATCGTGATTCGGGCTGACTCGGGTTTCTGCCGCGATGAGATCCTGACCTGGTGCGAGGCCCAACACCGTGTCGATTACGTGATCGGCCTGGCGAAGAACAATCGGCTGCGGCGCGCGATTGAAACTCCGATGGCGACGGCAGAAAAGCGATTCGGCAGGACGGGAAAGCCGGCGCGCGTCTTCAAGACGTTTCAGTATCAGACCCTCGACAGCTGGACCCGTGAGCGACGCATCATTGGTAAGGCCGAACATCTGGCCAAGGGCGCCAACCCCCGGTTTATCGTCACCTCGTTACCGAAAGGTCGAACGACTCCAAGGCAGGTCTATGAACGGATCTACTGTGCCCGAGGAGACATGGAAAACCGGATCAAAGAGCAACAGCTCGGATTGTTTGCCGATCGGACCAGCACGGCCACCATGCGCGCCAATCAACTCCGACTCTACCTTTCATCGGTGGCGTACATGCTGATGCAGGCCTTGCGACGGCTCGGCTTGCAGGGCACCGAATTCGCGCGGGCGCAGTGCACCACGATTCGCCTCAAGCTGCTCAAGATCGGAGCGCAGATCCATCTCACTGTACGTCGAGTTTGGATTCGGATGGCTGGAGGCTACCCTTACGCCGCGGCATTCGCTCAGGTTTACGCGAACCTTCAAAAAATCCCTCTGCGCTGTTAAGCGTTCCTTCTCACACATCCCAACCTTCCCGTCTTTGCTCAGGATAGCTGTCTCTGTAATCCGATTTCACGTCGCCATTCCCTTCAACACCAGTCATCCAGGCCCAGTTACCCCGCTCAGTCGGCATCTTTGCTCCCGCCACCCAGCTTCCGACACCTTTTCCTTCTCCTAAATGCAGTTTCGGGCACCATTCATGAGAAATGCGGGTTAGTTCCAATCGTCGGGGGTGGTGTTGAAATTTTCTCAAAAAATGCTGTCGTTGCGGGGACGGGGGTCAGAGCCGCAGACGAAATTCACCTACCTGTCGATGGTGGATATTTTCCAGGATCTCGATCGTTCCGAACTCAAGGAAATCGAGCAGGCGACCGCAATGACGACCTGCGCAGCGGGAAAGATATTCTATTCGCCGAACCAGTCCGGCGAAGTCATGTTCATCGTTAAGAAGGGCAAAGTGCAGATCTATCGCATGTCGTCTGAGGGACGGAAGCTCGTGATCGAAACCCTCGGTCCAGGGACGATCTTTGGAGAGATGAGTCTGATAGGGGCAGGGCTCTACGACGCTTTTGCAGAGGCGATGGAAGATTCCCTCATCTGCATCATGAACAGGCGGGACATCGAGAAGCTGATCCTGAGGAAACCGAAGATCGCGGTAAGGTTGCTCGACGTCATGGGGCAACGTCTACGGGAATCCGAAGAGCGGCTCGAACAGACTCTGTTCCACGAAGTTCCGAGCCAACTGGCGGCCCTTCTGCTGCGTTTGCGCTCGGAGAACCGAAGCGACACGATCTTGACGACCCACGAAGAACTCGCCGACCACCTGGGCGTCTACCGTGAGACGGTAACGACGGCTTTGAATGGCTTGAAGCGGGAAGGGCTGATTTCAATCAGCAGGAAACGGGTCGAGATCGATGATGTGCTGGGCCTCGAGCGGAAAGCCACGGTTTAGGGCCCGCTCAAGAATAGCTTCACATTTTGGCATCCCATCTTCGCGCCATCTTCGCGGACCTTCGCGCCATCTTCGCGGGACCTTCGCGCCATCTTCGCGGGACCTTCGCGCATCTTCGGCCGCTCCTCAATCGCAGATCCTCGCAATAGCGGGGCTATTCCTCCGGTCTGCTCCATCGGTCGCGACGAAATCTGACGCAAATCTGGGCGCCAATCCTGTGAAGTTATTCTTGAGCGAACCCTTAGGAAAGTGGTGCTGAAGAAGTGGTCAGTGGCCAGTTGAGGGGACGGGAGCATGGCTGACCACTGAAGGTGGCTTTACTGAATCTTCTCCAACTCCTCCATCACCTGTTCGTTGGTCGGACGGATCCTATAGTTGACTTCCGTAAACCTCCAGCGGATCACTCCTTCCCTGTCGATGACCAGCGTGGTGGGGTGCGGGATGTTGGCGCGGCTGCCGTTCGGGTTCTTGAAGCCATATCGATCAATGACCAAATGGTCCGTGTCGTTGAGCAGGCTAAAGGTGATTTCTCCGTACTCGGACTCCGAATACCGTTCGAGCAGCATCTGGTTTTCTTCCCGGGTACTCGGGCTCATTGAAAGGATCGCGGTATCTTCCTTCTGGCTATCGTCCAGCAGTGAGTTCAGCTCGCCGAGCTGTGTGTAGCAGAACGGTCACCAGTGTCCCCGGGAGAAAACCAGGACCACCTTCTTCCCACGAAAATCGGAAAGCGTCACTTCGTTGCCGTCTATATCGAGCAGAGTGAAGTCGGGCGCAACCTGTCCGACCTGTATGCGTTCCAGGTCCGAGGGTGGGAGATCGCGCCCATCCTTCGGTCCGAGCGATGCCTGCGTCATGAAGAGGGCAAGCACGACTGCGATTTTTGACATTGTCTACCTCGGTGCAAAATCAGGATTAAGAGCCTCTACAGATTCCATTACAGGCTCCCGGGTTTCGAATCCGCCGAAATGTCACGGGCGTAGTTCTTTATCACACAGAGTCGTGACGATCCACCGTAATCGAAGTTACAGTATGCTTTCAGGGTCTGTCGGATAATAGACTCATGACAATGGTTGTGATCCTCTCCCTCATGTTGTTTCAATGGCCCGATTCGGTAACCATCGACGGCGACCCGGTCCTGCGCGTTCTTGGGAAGGACGCCATTCAGGCGATCGACCGCCCGGTGTTCGTGCCGGCGCGGGACGCTGATTTCATGATCGACGACGAACTTGTGATCGGACTCGTCGAAGGAGGCGAAGCCAAGGCGTATTCCACATGGCTGCTGGATCGTCACGAAATAGTCAACGACGTCATCGGCCGCACCCCGGTCGCGGTTACCTGGTGACCGCTCTGTTATACGGGCATCGTGTATGTCCGAAACATCAGAGACCGGGAGTTGACGTTTGGTGTTTCGGGCCGTCTCTGGCGCGAGAACCTGATCATGTATGATCGCCAGACCGATTCCTGGTGGGCGCAGGCCTATGGACGCGCTGTCCAGGGTCCGATGAAGGGTACGGAGCTTGAGATGTACCCTACGGCGATGATGACATGGAAACAGTGGCGCGAGCTCCACCCTGAAACTCTGGCGCTGTCGAAGCGCGTCCGTGGCCGGCTTGAGGGAATGTCGGATGCTTATGCCGGCTACCATCGGAGTCAGCAAATTGGAGTGACAGGGTTACTACGCTTCCGATCCGACGGTATCGGCCCGAAGGAGCGGGTCCTCAGCTTCGTCGTCGATGGCGCGTCGTTTACAGTTCCTTTGGCCGAGCTGTCCGACAATCCAGTCCTGAACGCGGAGGCCGGCGGCAGGTCCTTCCTCATCGTTGGAACGCCTGACAAGAAGACGGCCCGGGTTTTCATAACCGAGTCGTCGGAGTGGGAACTCCTGGAAGCCGGGGACGGGAGTATCGTCATCAAAGACGGATTAACCGATTCGGAATGGGACGGGTTGACGGGGAACGCCGTAGCCGGACCGGCAAAAGGTCAGCAACTGGCCGAAGTCCCCGGAACGCTGTCCTACTGGTTCGCCTGGAAAACTTTCTATCCGCAAACGACGATCCTCAAGCATTGAATTCTTCCGCGGGTCCTCCCAGGGCCCGCCGCAGCGTTCCGGCTGCATTTCTCCATCGTGGAAACCCCGACTCTTTCCGACGGAGTTCTCTGTGTTCCAGGCTACAGACCCTTCCATGCAAGCGAACGTAGCCTTTGTTCATGGGTTACGAATCTATTTGAATCCCAAAATGATTGAAGGAGCATCCGAATGAAGAAGACTGTGCTGATCGGAGCAGGTTTGATCCTGGTGTTTTCGCTGGTCGCAGCGGCCCAGATGCGTCCGAGTCCGGCCATGCAAATGGCGCTGGACAACATGTCCAAGGTCATGGTCGACATGCCCATGAACGAGCGTGCCGCGTACATAGGATCCCATCCTGCACAACATCCATACGTATCTGGAGCCGTCGAAGAAGACAATCTTTAACTGGGCGCAGCCCATCCAGCACCAGGTGAATCGGGCGGAGATCAAGGATGACGGCCTCATCAGTGTGAAGTGTGACGTCCACAACTGGATGTCCGCCTTCATCGTCGTCAAGGCCCACCCCTTCTGGGCAGTCTCAGCCGAAGACGGGACTTATCGTATCGAGAACGTCCCTGTCGGTCGATACAAGCTCAGTGTCTGGCACGAGGAACTCGGCATGATCGAGCGGGACATCACCGTGACGGCGGGCAAGGAAACGACGATGGATTTTGATATCGGCAGCTGAACTTGGGTAGGACCTCAACGCAAAGACGCAAAGACGCGAAGAACCGCAAGATCTAATTTCTCAGAAGAAAATTCGCCTCCTCCGCAGAATTTGTGGGCAGTCCAAAGGCCTGTGCGCACATAAGTAATTGAAACAAAGTACCTTATTCTTTTGTTCGACGGCGAATATTCCAGTACCCACTTCGGTCGGACGCCTACACCCGGTGCCCGGAGCCCCCGCCGGAGGCCCCGTTCCCCATCGCCCACACCAGCCGACACCGCGGAGCGCAGCCGAGGGTCAAGGCCGGCGCAGCCGCCGAGCTTGCGAGTGAAGCCTTGAGGCTTGGCGAGCACCGTGGTCTCCTCAAGCGGCGATGGAAGACGGTTTTACCCACAAATTCTGCGGAAGACCCGAAAATTCTTTCTTGCGCCCTTTGCAATTTCGCGTTTTTGCGTTGAGTTCCAGTCACCCTCCCCCCTCCTTTTCGTTGACTCCGGCTCATATCGGCAGTAGAACGTCAGGTATCAATCCTGAGGAGAAAATTATCATGCGTACTCGCGCTTGTCTCTGGGTGCTTGTCGTTCTGATTCTGCCGGCAACCCTGCTCGGCCAGGCGGACGACCGGCTGTCACTGGATCTTTATCTCGAGCTCGAAGGAGTGTCCGGCCCCCGGCTGTCTCCGGACGGGTCCCAGATTATCTATACCCGGCAGTGGGTGGACAAAGTCAACGACCGGAGGGAATCTTCACTCTGGATCATGAACGCCGACGGAACCAGAAACCGTTTCCTCGTCGAAGGTTCGAACGCACGCTGGTCCCCGAGCGGAGACCGCATTACCTACACCGCATCCGGGAAGCCGGTCGGCACCCAGATCTTCGTCCGATGGATGGATGCGGAAGGAGCCGTTTCCCAGATTACGCGGGTGGAGAAGTCGCCCGGATCGATCGAGTGGTCTCCGTCCGGAGACAGCATCGGGTTCACGATGCTTGTCGAGGAGAAGAACTCGTGGTCGATCGACCTGCCGTCCCGTCCCGAGGGGGCAGAGTGGACCGAAACACCAAAAATCGTGGAGCGATTGAGTTACCGCCGGGACCGACAGGGCTTTACCGACACCGGGTACCGGCACATCTTCGTCGTGCCGGCGAGTGGCGGAACGCCCCGTCAGATTACTTCCGGTGACTTCAACCATTCGTCCGTCGAGTGGACGCCCGACGGAGCGAGCATCCTCTTCAGCGGGTTGCGCACCGACGATGCCGACTACCAGTGGAGGGAGAGTCACATCTACGCCGTCGACGTGACAACCCGTCAGATCCGTCAGTTGACCGACCATCATGGGCCGGACTCGGGCCCCCTGGTTTCTCCTGACGGCACGAAGATCGTCTATGTCGGCTACGACTGGACTGAAGATACGTTTGTTGAGCGGAAGATATTCGTGGCCAACATTGATGGATCGAACGCCCATCTGGCATCGGGGGACTGGGACCGGTCGCCGTCCAATATTACGTGGAACGCCTCGGGCTCCGGCGTCTATTTCACGGCCAGCGATTCGGGGCTCCGGAACCTGCACTTCCTTTCTCTCGAAGGTTCCCGCGCCGGGACAGTGAGTTCCGTCACGACGGGCACGCACCTGTTGACGACGACCGATATCCATCCGTCAGGGACAGCGGTGGGCATCCGGACAAGCTTCCACAAGCCGGCCGACGTGGTTCGTTTTGACGTGGCCCGGGCTTCGGACATCCAGCAGTTGACCTACGTCAACGACGACATCCTGACCGGCCGGAAGCTGGGTGAAGTTCACGAGATCAAGTACGTGTCGACGGGCGGCCTGGAGATTCAGGGCTGGTACGTCACGCCGCCCGATTTCGATCCGAATCGCAAGTACCCGATGCAACTTCACATCCACGGCGGGCCGCACGGCATGTACAACGTGGGCTTTAACTTTGGGTGGCAGGAACAGGCGGCCAACGATTACGTCATCCTGTACACGAATCCCAGAGGCAGTTCCGGCTATGGGAGCAGCTTCGGTAACGAGATCATGCGCGCTTATCCCAGCAAGGACTATGACGACCTCATGGCCGGTGTGGACACGATGCTCGAAAAAGGATTCGTCGACGAGCAGAACATGTTCGTTACCGGCTGCAGCGGCGGCGGGGTCCTGACGGCATGGGTCGTGGGACACACGGATCGGTTCGCTGCGGCATCGGCCAACTGCCCCGTCATCGACTGGGTCAGTTTCGTGGGCACAACCGACGGCGCGAGCTGGTACCGGAACTTTGATGAGCTGCCGTGGGACGACCCGAGCGAGCACCTTCGTCGCTCACCGTTGACGTACGTTGGGAACGTGAGCACACCGACGATGCTGATGACCGGAGTCAACGACCTGCGAACGCCCATGCCGCAGACCGAGCAGTTCTATAGCGCGCTCAAGTTCCTGAAGGTTCCGGCCGCCATGCTCCGTTTCAACGACGAGTGGCACGGGACGACGTCGAAGCCGTCGAACTTCATGCGGACGCAACTCTACTTGAGGCACTGGTTCGAGAAACATACGCGGCCAGGGACCAGTTCCGACAATCAGAACCGGTAGAGTCAAAATCTACAGGGACGGAGAATTGTTTCTCCGTGGAGAGCCGGGGAGGACCGAAGTTAGCCCCCATAAGGTCCTCCCCGGTTTTCGTTTTGGGACTTCGCCGGTTGGTCGGGATTTCAACGCAAAAACGCAAAGTCCGCAAATTCTTTTTATATAGAAATTTGCGTTCCTTTGCGTCTTTGCGTTGACTAGTATCGTTTCGGTTTGGCGCAACCCACGTTCAGGCGGGTTGCGTGGTCCAGGGCCCACTGGCTCTTTCGCAGGCAAAACGTCAGTTTCCCTGGCTGGTCTGCTCCCTCAGATAATGCGATACCATCCGGGGCCCCACGCAGTGTCCAGGTTCTGTTCCAGATCGTCCCGGTCATATCGAAGCAGATGGTCGTACCAGAGGTTCGTATCGAAGGAATCCCCGAGTTCGTTCAGGTGGACCTGGTCCGGTTGGGTAAACCACCTTGTCGAGAGATTCACGCACAGATCGTCCCGGTCATATCGAAGCAGATGGTCGTACCAGAGGTTCGTATCGAAGGAATCCCCGAGTTCGTTCAGGTGGACCTGGTCCGGTTGGGTAAACCACCTTGTCGAGAGATTCACGCACAGATTATACGTACTTTCTCCAGCCCCTCCCAAGCCCCGATTTTGATGGATTAGCCGGCATCGGAGAGGCAGGAGCGCGAAAGGATCAATTCCCGGCTTTGGACCAATGTGTCCAGCCGAATCCCGTTTTTTGTATTCTGGATTCCAAAATCTGTATTATCGGTCTATGTTTTCATGTAAGTTGCTGTAATAATTGATGTTTGTTTGGCAGGCGGATTGCCTTGTCTCAGGGCACTGGGGGTCGGGTTCGATCGTTATCGACGTGCGGTTTCGTTGTCACCGACAGGAATAGTTGTTATATTTTTTGCCTCCTCCGCAGAATTTGTGGGCAGTCCAAAGGCCTGTGCGCACATAAGTAATTGAAACAAAGTACCTTATTCTTTTGTTCGACGGCGAATATTCCAGTACCCACTTCGGTCGGACGCCTACACCCGGTGCCCGGAGCCCCCGCCGGAGGCCCCGTTCCCCATCGCCCACACCAGCCGACACCGCGGAGCGCAGCCGAGGGTCAAGGCCGGCGCAGCCGCCGAGCTTGCGAGGGAAGCCTTGAGGCTTGGCGAGCACCGTGGTCTCCTCAAGCGGCGATGGAAGACGGTTTTACCCACAAATTCTGCGGAAGACCCTATTTTTTGAGTCACACTCATCCGGGACAAGCCGCAGGACTTCCGTCGCATCGAGGGGGTCCTCCGATTGTCAGGATTGTTTGAAGATCGCGACCAACCCTCATTCTTTCCCCCGCGAGCATTATCGATATTAAGTGAACTTGAACAGGAAGCTGCGGTCCGGTCAACGCGATCCGGACTGATAGTTGGAGGTTACATGCATCGATTACGATTTACTGTTTTGGCGCTGGTAATGGTACTGGTGCTCGCGCCGTCGCTGATGGCGCAGTCGACGACGGGCTCGGTCCTCGGCGACGTGGCAGATCTGTCCGGCGCAGTCCTGCCGGGCGCGAACGTCCGGATCACGAACAACGCCACCGGCGCCACGCGTGAAGCATTGACCAACGAAGTCGGGGCGTTCCGTTTCTCCGGTCTCGCCCCCGCCAACTACACGGTGACGGTCGAGTTTCCGGGTTTCAGGACGGTGACCCGCCCGGCAGTCAACCTTGCGGTTGGAGGCACGACCAAGGTCGACTTCGCCCTGGAAGTCGGACAGATCACCGAGTCGATCACGGTGACCGAAGAGGCGCCGCTGGTCCAGACGACGGCAAACACGATTCAGGCCGTGGTTGACAACCAGAGAGTCCAGGAGTTACCGACCAAGAGTCGAGACTTCATGGATCTGATGCTGCTGGCGCCGGGAGTGACGATCGACCAGAGTTCGGTGCGCGGCGGAAACAGCGACTCGGTCAGCTTCTACGGCATGGACGAGCGGAACAAGACGGTCTGGCTCGAAGGCGTGGACTTCAACGACGAGGTCACCATGGGTGGTTCGGGCATCTCTGAAGCGACCCGGACGCGTCTGGGTCAGGAAGCCATCCAGGAGTTCCAGGTGATGTCGAGCGGCTATTCGGCCGAGTTTGGCCGGACCGGGTCGGGCGCCATCAACGTGGTCGTCAAGTCGGGTGGAAACGATGTCCACGGGAGCGGTTTCTACTTCCTTCGCGACGATTCGTTCGACAAGCCGCCGTTCGCGGTTAGCGGCGGCGTTGCCACACCTGCGGCCGTCGTACCGCCGTTCAAGACCCAGCAGTACGGGGTCACGGTGGGTGGTCCCTTCATTCGCGACAAGGCGTTTTTCTTCACGTCGATCGAGCGACGGACGGATGAGAACAGCGTGCAGATCTCGATTCCGCCATCCGTGAAAACGTTCGTGGATTCATTGAACGCCGGCTACGACACCAGCAGCGCGTTGCCGTTGACAGCCGACGAAAAGAATGCTTTGGGAAAGTTCACATTCAACCTGGCGCCGGCGCACACGCTGACCCTGATGTACCTCTATGACGACCGGGAGTTTGCCAACAAGCAGGCGGGTGGATCGAATGGCGCCGACAACGGGTTCGACGACGTGAGGAGCTCCTACAACGCGACGGCCAACGTGACGTCGCTGTTCGGAACCAGCATCGTGAACGAGTTCCGGTTGAACCGTTCGATTCAGCGCTTGTTCCGGAGCCTTCAGGCAAGTGCAACGGGAGGATTCATTCCGGAATTGGACTTCCCGTCTGTCGATCTCGGAACGGCCGGTAACGTGCCGCAGGGCCGCGTCCAGAAGAACTGGATCTTCTCGGATACGATGAGCTTCGAGTTCGGCAACCACTCGCTGAAGCTGGGCGGAGAGTCTAACCGCGTGGTGGCGACCGCCGATGCAAACGTTACTTTCCAGGGCATCTACCGGTTCCCGTCGGATACGGCGACGGTTCCGGACCGCTACACGGCGAACTTCAACTTGCCGTTCGATCGTGGAGAGGCTCCGGACCCCACATTCATTAGCATCCGGCGCGACGTGGCGTCCTATGCCGCCTTCATCAACGATACGTGGCGCGTGACGCCGAATTTCACCCTCAATATGGGTCTGCGCTACGACAAGAGGACGTACCGTGGTGTTCCCGGTGTTTCCTCGATCGGCGGTCCCGACGCGTTCGAGCAGCCCGGTTTCTCCAGGGATCGTCCTGAAGACGTTTGGGTCGCCGTCGCGATCGGTGGCGGTGCCCTGGGCACGCAGCGGGACTGGCGCCCGGGTGTCGAGGATGACCTCGATCTGTCGCCACGGTTCGGCTTCTCCTGGGATGTTACCGGGAACGGCAAAGCGGTCGTGCGTGCCAGCTACGGCCTCTTCCACGACCGGATCAACTCCAGCACGCTGCGAAGCCGCGTGTTCAGCTACAACGGTCTGTTAACTTCGGGAACACAGCTGAACGACGATGACGCGGCAGAGAACACGATCATCCAGGGGAATTTCCCGAACCTCATTTCGACGAACCTGCTGCCGTCCCAAACGGGTGTCCGACTCGGTGGGACGCCGGACGCTCCGACGCCGACGATGAACACGCCCTACACCCAGCAGTCGAACGTGGGGTTCCAGTATGCAGTCACGCCGGACATGGCATTCTCGGTAGACTTCATGCACATCCTGGGTTTGTTCTACGACACGGCGACGTTCGAGCCGAACTCGCCGCTGCCGGGCGCGACGTCTTCCTCGACCCGGGTCTGCCCGTTGGCGACGCAGATCCTGGCGGCGGCCGGCCGTGCGCTGACCGCCTCGAATCTGCGTTCCTCCAGCGGCGGTTGCCTGCGCATCCAGATACTGGACTTCTCGAACCGTCTCCACATCAACACGCTCGGATTCAGGCTGGAGCGACGGTTTAGGAACAGGTTCGGCTTCCTGGCCGGTTACACGCTCGGCTCGGCGAAGAACTTCGACCGGACCTCGACCCACGAGAAGTTCGGCGAAGCCAACTTCGGTCCGAGCGACAACGACGTGCGGCACCGTTTCACGGGCAACTTCATTTACGGTCTGCCCTATGACATCCAGGTGTCGTCGATCGCGACGGCCAACAGCGCGCCGCCGTACGACCACACGACCGGGACAGACGACAACTTCGATTTCAGCCGAAACGATCGTCCGGCGGGAGTAGGCTCGTGGGCGCTGCGCGGCGAAACATTCTTCCAGATGGACTTACGTCTGGCGAAGAAGTTCGTCATCAACGAAGACATGACCGCGGAAGTCCTGTGGGAAATGTTCAACATCACGAACCGTGCGAACATCGTGAACTTCAACGGGAATGCCCGTTCGTCGACGTTCATGAAGGGCCGGACCGCTCTGCCTCAGTTCCAGGGGCAGTTCGGAGTGCGGTTTACGTTCTAGTCTCTAGCTGTTATCTGGAGCATTCCAGCCTCGTTCATCGGGGTTGGAATGCTCTTTTTTTCTGGTGGCCGGACCGCCATCCACAGCTTCGGGACTTCGATGTGTCGACGATCGCCGCCGCCTGCGGCGTGGCTCCATTTCAAGCCCAGCGTGGTTTCGCTTGTGTCTTTTCGTTGACGTTCTTGTAAGGGAGTATATATCAGTGGGTTACGATACTGAAAAGTCGAGGTGTGGTCTTGTGTGCCAGACTGATTGTCACATCGATTTTGTTTCCTGATTTGCCTGCTTTTGCGCCGTTCTTGGGATATAATTACGCCCGTATAATTGGCTCTAGGTCGAACTATTTTTTCTTTAACGGACCGAGGAGGAAATCCTATGAAACCTGTTCGCACCCCGTGGCATGTCGCGTTCGTGTTGTTGGTCGCCGTCGCGATCGCAATTCCGATCGTGGCTCAGCAGCAGAAAGTGCCGCTGACGAATCGTATCGAGCAAGCCGACATTCTCAACACCGGTCATCGCACCGGCAAACTCGCGAAGGCTCCGAACCTCATGGAGTTTTACTTCGACGAAAGACCCGAGTCGGAGTGGATTCCCGACGAATTCATGTCCAACGCAGATCGGCGAGTGGATGCGGCCAACCTGACGGGTTACCACATTTCGCCGCAGATCATGGAAATGGAGTTGCTGACTCCAAAGCAGGTCCAGATTGGCGACACCGTCAAGGTTCGCGTCCTGATCCGAAGCAAGGCGCCCGTGAATCCCAATTCCATGATGTATGAGGGTATCGACGGCCGCGAAACACGGATGTCTCTCAGGATGGCCAGGGCTCTCAGTACCGAAGAAAGAGACGATGGAATGCTTTGGGAAACCTGGGAAGCCGTTGGCACCGTTCCGGAGTGGACTCCGGGTGGTACGTATTTCCCGCTCGCGATCCAGAACCTCAATAACCAGCTGGGTCACGGCAAGTCCTTCCGGTCGGATTACCACCCAGTGATGGATCGGAACAGCCTTTCGTTCGAGGTCGAGGACAATCCGAATTATGACCTGACGCCCCCGGCTCTCACGAAGTTCGTTCTGGGCTCGCTCGACGGTTCCGAACCGCAACTCCCCGTTCAGGCGAAGATCACTGATCTGATCCCGGTGTATGCCGAGGTTGAAGACGCGGGTTCCGGCGTGGCCGAGGTAACCGTTACGCTGTCTTCGCCGAAGCGCAACCTTTACAGCGACATTCTGCTCAGTCCTGTTCTCGACCAGGAGAATCATCCAAACGCCATGGTCGGGTACTTTCGACTGAACCCTCATTACGAGGGTGGCGACTACCGGGTTGCGCGCATCCGGATGAGTGACCATGCCAGAAACGAGCGAACCGCTTTCCCGAACAGCAACAGGGCGCTCGGTGATCAGCGGATCAACATAATCGCGGGTCAGGAAGACTTGACGCCTCCTGAACTGATTACCCTTTCGATCGACAAGCGCTCGGCCCAGGCCGGAGAAGGTGTCACGCTGAGGGCCGTTGTCGCCGACAACCTTTCCGGCGTGGACAACATCACGGTGACGATCCACAGTCCGAACTCGATCGACAAGCGCCGGGTGTCGTTGACACCGAAGGCGAAGCCGGATGTCTTGATCAAACCGGCTTACGATGTTCAGGAAAACATCTACGAGGGTCAGTTCACGATCCACCCGTTGGATGAGTCCGGCTGGTGGACCGTTAAGCGTGTGATCGCCCGGGATTTGGCGAACAACTATATGGACATGATCTCCAGGGACTACGGTCAGCTTGAGACGGTTCAGGTGTTGTTTTCCCAATCCGATCTGGAAGAAGGAGCGTTCGGGAATACCGGGTATGCGGACCGCGTGCGCAGGTCCGGATCCGGAACCGTTCCGACCCTCCGGCGAACCGATATGATTCCGCCGCATCCGCCGCGTGGCGCCTGCTTGAACTGCCACGTTCCCTAGGGAGCGGAGTTGGTTCTTATAACTGATCATTTACTCGCAACAGCAAGTCTCAAGAAGTACTAAGGAGAAATCATGAACAGACGTGGATTCCTGAAAGGTGTAGGCAGCGCGGGCGTCGGCCTGGCGGCTATGGGAAAACTGGGTCCCGAGGCGTGGGCGCAAGGCCCGGATCATGGCCTGAAGACCAAGCACATCATCCTGATCATGAACGGTAACGGTGCGCGGAAGATGGAGTATTACGAGCGCGACGATATCGCCGTCAAGATCCGTCCGATGCTCGAGAAGTCGACGGTGTTCGAAGAGGATCACGGAACGCATGTATCCAACCACGGCTACATGTTTACCGAGTACCTGACCGGCCTGGATGTTTCGAGCGACCAGCCGATGTTCCCGACCTTCATGCACTACGCCCGAAAGGCGAACGGCGACAAGGCGAGCAACTACTGGTACGTCAACCCGGTGTCCTATTATCGCCAGTGGCGCTTCCATCGGAAGTACTACACGTCGCATCCGGACTTCGGCATCGAAAGCCGGGGCGCCAGTCTTCAGGCGCACGACGCGTTCTTCGACGGTCAGGACATGACGCCGGCCGACATCGTCAAACAGCAGTTTCCCGCCGACATGGGTTTGAACTCCGAGGAGTTGAAACAGATCGAAGGTTTCGTAGCCGGCGTTCTCGACAAAAGAAGCTGGGAACCGACGCTCGAGGTGCCTTATCCGCAACGTACGCCTCACATGCAGGAAGGCCACGCGCTTGCCTTGGTGCCCCAGGTTCTCCAGGAGTTCAAGCCCCGGATCATTACCGTTCAGATGGTCGCGCACGACACCGGACACGGCGCGGGCGGGTATCTGAGAGACGAAACCGGATACCTGGATTATTCGGCTGTCGCGAAGTCGACCGACGAGATGATCGGTAAGATCTACGACTTCGTACGGAACGATCCTTACTTCAGCACGAACACCGCGATCATCATCCGGCCGGAAACCGGACGGGATGACGAGGTGAACCTGTATGGCGAGATCCATCACTCCGACGGTTACTACTATGCGCACCGGCCTGCCAGTATCTGGTACGGCCCGGACTTCAAAGAGGGCGTAAAGATCACAGATGTAGTCAACCGGATGGATATGGCTCCCACACTGGCCTGGATGATGGGTGCCGAGAAAACGATGGCCAAGGGCTATGTCCGGGGTCACATGTTCAAAGACCATGTGACGGGTGTTCCCGAGTACAAGAGCATCAGCTGGGTCTAGTTTCGAAGGGCGTATCCGGGTTGGCGAGTCCGGCCGCGATGCGCTGGTTCGTTGCTAAGTTTGGCACAACGGGCAACTTCATTCAGAAGTGGATGGGGTTGCCCGTTTTTGTTTTCGTTCGAATCGTCACGCTTCTGTAGCATCCTTTTAAATAACGGCTCCGGGCGATGATTAGCACAATGCCTTGTGCTAATATGTGCCTTCCTGACAGATTCGAAGAGGAGGGCTTCTCTATAGCCTCCAGGAGATGTGCCTGCCGGCGCCTTGAAGATGGAAGATTTACTGAGACAGGGGATTGAGCTCATGCTGGTGGGAATGGGCGTTGTCTTTTCTCTACTCGGCCTGCTGGTTCTGGCAATCAAAGGGATGTCGCGACTGGCAGCCATGTTTCCCGAGCCCGTGCCGGAGATTGCCACTCCGCGTCCGACCTTTGATGATCCCGAATTGATCGCGGCGATTACCGCTTCGATTCATGCTCATCGAGCGGGATTGGGCGTTCGGAAATAGCGAAAACAGAATGAAGAAACCCCTCGGTATTACGGACGTTGTTCTTCGAGACGGCTCCCAGTCGCTGCTTGCGACGCGAGTGCGGATCGATGACATGATTCCCATCTGCGACAAGTTGGACAAGATCGGACTATGGTCGGCGGAAGTATGGGGCGGTGCGACGTTCGATGCCTGTATCCGTTTTCTGGGAGAGGATCCCTGGGAGAGGCTGCGCCGTTTCCGAAAGGCCATGCCCAACACGCGCATGCAGATGCTGTTGCGCGGTCAGAACATTCTGGGTTACCGACACTACGCCGATGATGTTGTGGACGCTTTCGTAGAAACGGCTGCCGAGAACGGAATGGATGTCTTCCGCATCTTCGATGCAATGAACGATATCCGGAATCTCCAGCAAGCCGTCGCCGCCACCCTCAAGGTCGGCAAGCACGCCCAGGGCACAATTTCATATACCATCAGCCCGGTTCACAACCTCGACATGTGGGTCGACATGGGAAAGCAGCTCGAGGACATGGGTTGCCAATCCATCTGTATCAAGGACATGGCTGGCTTGCTGAGGCCGTATGTCGCATTCGAAATGGTGTCCCGGCTCAAGGAAACCGTGTCGGTTCCGATCGCCATGCAATCTCACGCCACGACGGGAATGGCCACGTCCACGCTCGTCAAGTCCATTGAAGCGGGGCTGGACATCGCCGACACCTCGATCTCTTCGATGAGCCATACCTACGGGCATCCGGCCACCGAATCGATCACCGCGATCTTCGAGGGCACCGACCGGGACCCCGGCCTCGACTTGAAGTTGCTCGAGGAAATTGCGAGTTATTTTCGCGAGGTCCGGAAGAAATACGCCAAGTTCGAAGGCTCGCTTCGCGGTGTGGATTCACGGATCCTGATCGCACAGGTGCCCGGTGGCATGCTGACCAACATGGAGAATCAACTTCGGGAACAGGGTGCCTCCGAAAGGATCGGCGAGGTTCTCGAAGAGATGCCCCGAGTTAGGGAAGACCTCGGCCTGATTGCCCTCGTCACGCCCACCTCTCAAATCGTCGGGACACAATCCATCGTCAACGTTCTCAGCGGGGAGCGCTACAAGAGCATCACGAAGGAGACGGCCGCGGTTCTCAAGGGGGAGTACGGTCGTACCCCGGCGCCCGTGAATGCGGCGCTCGCCAAGCGCGTTCTGAACGGTGACGATCCGGTAACCTGTCGGCCCGCGGACCTGATCTCGCCCGAGATCGACCGATTGACAGCGGAACTCGACAGCCTCGCCGCCGAAGAGGGCATTCGCCGAGCCGCCAACCCGGCCGAGGACGTCCTGATCTATGCGCTCTTTCCCCAAGTCGGTCTACGCTTCCTCAAGAACAGGGACAATCCCGCTGCATTTGAACCCCTGCCCTGGTTGGAAGACGAGCCCGTTTCCCCGGCGTCTTCGGCGGCCGGTTCGCCTGTCCGAAGCGGATCCAGTGGAACCCCCCAGCCGGCCGTGTCGAACCAGCCCGCGCGCTATCGCGTGTCCGTCAATGGAAACAATTACGATGTCGAAGTGGCGCCGGAAGGGACGGTGACTTCGGTCCAGCCTGTCACGGCGTCACGCGAGCCCCCCGCGCTACCCGCGCCGGCGCCAGTTGCAGCCCAGGGAGAGCCGCTGGCGTCACCGTTGACGGGGACAGTCTTTCGCGTCGAGGTTCAGGAGGGCCAGCAGGTGGGGTCCGGGGATGTCGTCATCATTCTCGAAGCCATGAAGATGGAGACCGAAGTTCGCGCTACGCGTGGAGGCCGTGTTGTTTCCATTACCGTTCGTGAAGGTGATTCGGTCCAGATCGGTGCCGCCCTTCTCTACCTCGCCTGAGTAACTGGTGGATACAAGTCTTCTTTCAAAGCTATGGGGCACGACCGGCCTCGCTCATTTCGAGGTGGGGCAACTCGTGATGATCGGAGTTGGCGGACTCTTGATCTATCTCGCGATCGCGAAGAAGTTCGAACCTCTTCTTTTGATCCCGATCGGTTTCGGAGCGATCCTGAGCAACATTCCCGTCGCCGGCATCAGTGGACCCGAGGGTCTGTTGGGTCAATTGTATTCAGTGGGTGTCGAAACCGGCGTGTTCCCGTTATTGATCTTCATGGGCGTGGGCGCCCACACGGATTTTGGTGCGCTCATTGCCAACCCGAAGACACTGTTGCTCGGGGCGGCGGCGCAGTTCGGCATCTTCACAACATTGCTTGGCGCTCTGGCGATGAATGCGATTCCGGGCCTGGAGTTTTCCATTACAGATGCTGCGGCGATCGGCATCATCGGCGGTGCGGACGGCCCGACTGCGATCTTTCTGGCGTCCAGATTGAGCCCGGCCCTGCTGGGTGCGATTGCCGTCGCGGCGTATTCCTACATGGCCCTGGTGCCGATTATTCAGCCGCCGATCATGAGGGCGCTGACAACCGAGGCGGAACGATCCGTCGTGATGCAGCAACTGCGGCCTGTGTCGCGCCTGGAACGTATCCTGTTCCCCTTTACGGTTCTCCTCCTGATCGTTGTGCTGCTGCCGAGTGCGTCACCCCTGATCGGTATGCTCGTGTTCGGCAATCTGCTTAAAGAGAGCGGGGTGGTCGATCGTTTGACCAAGTCCACACAGAACGAGATCATCAACACAGTCACGATTTTCCTCGGCCTCGCGGTGGGCTCCAAACTGCATGCTGAAGAATTCTTGACGGCTGAGACGATCGGAATCCTGTCGATCGGCCTGGTTGCTTTTGCCGTGGGGACCGCGGCCGGCGTCCTGATGGGGAAAGCCATGCATCGGTTGACGTCGGGCAAGGTGAATCCCTTGATCGGCGCGGCCGGTGTGAGCGCGGTTCCGATGGCTGCCCGCGTCGTCAACAAAGTTGGCCTGGAATCCAACCATCACAATCATCTTCTGATGCATGCCATGGGTCCGAACGTCGCCGGCGTCATCGGTTCTGCCGTCGCCGCCGGATTCCTGCTGGCCGTCCTGGGCTGACAACGGCCGGACGGGGCCTTCGTTTCGAGGGGAGCACATGATTGGCCAGACCGTGTCCCACTACAAGATAGTCGATCTTCTCGGCGGCGGTGGGATGGGTGTTGTCTACAAGGCAGAAGATCCGCGGCTGGAACGGGCTGTGGCACTCAAGTTCCTTCCAGAGGAATACGGGCAAGATCGTCTGGCCTTGGAGCGTTTTGAGCGTGAGGCCCGAGCCGCATCGTCATTGCACCATCCCCACATCTGCACGATATTCGATATCGGCGAGTACCAGGGCCGGCCCTACATCGTCATGGAATTGCTCGAGGGCACGGACGTTCGGGGCCGTGTGGCGGAAGGTCCCCTCTCGTCCGACGACTTCCTCGAGGTGGCCATTCAACTAGCCGATGCCCTCGATGCCGCACACTCGAAGGGTATTGTCCATCGGGACATCAAACCCGCCAACATCATGGTCTCGTCCCGGGGGCATGCTACCCTTCTCGACTTTGGACTGGCGAAGCTGTCGGCGGATGTCCCGTTTGCAGCCGGGGCAGATGACGTCACCCTTGACGGAGACCCGCAGTGGACCAATCCGGGCTCGACGGTCGGCACGGTGGGGTACATGTCGCCGGAACAGATTCGAGGGGAAGGTCTGGATGGCCGGTCCGACCTGTTTTCTCTGGGTACGGTACTTTACGAAATGATCACGGGCCGCCAGGCGTTCGACGCGAACACGACAGGGCTTCTCTTTGATGCCGTGCTCAACCGATCGCCCAGGCCGATCGCAGAGGTGAACCCACAGGTGCCCGCCGGCATTGTTGCGGCCCTGGAGCGCTTGTTGGAGAAAGATCGAAGCGTTCGCTATCAGACCGCTGCAGATCTGAAAGCCGACCTCAAACGGATCCGGAGAGACAGCAGTACGGTCCAGACTGTCGTTCCTCCGACGGCCGAAGCATCCCCATCACCGTCTTCGCCCGGCGTTCAGGCATCTGTTGGAGGTCTCGCGAGTTTCTGGCAGAACGCGGCTCTGCAGATCAAGATCAGTGGTTGGCTCCTGATAATGTCCGGTTTTTTGACGGCGGGACTGGCGTTGATCGGGATCGGTGCCGGCTTGTTCGTGGGGGAAGTTCGCGCTTCTCTGGGGATCGTGCTACTGGCCAGCGTCGGGCTGTTGCTGTTCTCCTTTGCGAAGATTGCGTCAGGCGTGGGCCTGTTCTTCTACCAGCGGTGGGCGCGCGTCATCGCAGTGATCTCGGTCATTCTGCTGCTGGCGAGTTTCCCTTTTGGAACTATGATTGGGATTTACGTCGGCTGGGCTCTTCTCTCCCCGGGCGCGCGCGTTCACTTCAACGAAGTCCGAAACCGGCACTGACCGGACGCGCCTTCGGCGCACCCTACTTCGCGAATCGCTCGATGTCGCCCGGCTTTCGGAGCATCTTGTCGACCTCGGCCATGTGGCGCACTTCCAGCGCGATGTGATCGCGCGCATATTCTTCCAGAGTGACATCCTCTCCCGCGACCATTTTGAGTAACGCTTCGTAATGCCTGAGCGTTGCCTTTTCATGGCCCAGCGACTCCCGCAGGATGTCCCCGATGTCGTGCTTCTGGGTTTCGAGCAGGGGCCCGATAGCCAGCGACGGGTGTCCTCCAAGTTGCGTGACCATTTCTCCCGCTTCACGTGCATGCAGCATCGATTCGTCTGCCTGACTTTCCATCCAACTCACGATCGGAATCCTGTTGTATCCGAAAACCATAAAGGAATAGTGTGTGTAGTGAATCGCACCTGCCAGTTCCATTTCGAGTATCTTATTCAGCGTTTTGATGGCTTTGTTCTTCGTTGCTGCTTTCATAGCGCCTCCTTTGAAGGTAGACAGTTTAACGTGTTTGCCCGAACGATTCACCCAAGGAGCCTGCGCGGCGGAAGGGATCTACTGCGAAAGCGGTATAATCGGTCCATGTTTCCCCGATTTTTCGTTAAATAGAACCACTATTCGCCTCAAAATCGAGAAAATCTGGCCTCGATTCTCCACTTTCTCGCTACGATCCCTTCCGCCGCGCAGGCTCCTAGCTGTTTGCCGCGTTTGCCGCCATCGCCCTTTCCCACAGGAACCTCGCCTTCATCCGGTCCGAGATCTGCTCGAAGTGAGGCAAGGGACCATCCCATCGGAGTTGGTCGACAGAATCGAAAACCAAGGCATCCGTCCGTAAGGTGGCCAGGTCGCGGAACAATAGAGCCAGTTCCCATTGTTCGACCAGCGTCGAGGAGAGCGAGCTCGCGCCGCGTACAGGTACGAGCCAGGTATCGGCGTCTTTCGGAATGTCCTCGAGATGGGGGTAGAGGCCAAGAACGATGGCCGCCGACTTCGCACCCCATCCGCGTAAACCTGGAAACCCATCGGCGCTGTCGCCGACAAGGGCAAGGTAGTCTGGAATAGATTCCGGTGCCACTCCGAACTTCTCGCGCACTCCGTCAGCGTTACGGATCTGGTTCTTTCGCCGATCGAGCTGCAGGACCCTGTCGCCGACGACACATTGTCCCAGATCCTTGTCCGGCGTGCAGATGAGAACCCGGTTGACTCGTTTGTCCGCTGCCGCTTTCCACGCTGCGGCCGCAAGTGCATCATCGGCTTCTTGTTCGACCATGGGCCAGACGACAACTCCCAGCGCCCGGAGTGCCTCCTCGAGTGGAACAAACTGGCTGCGGAGGTCCGGTTCGATCCCTTCGCCGGTCTTGTAGCCTGCGTATAAGTCGTTGCGAAATGATTCGATCACGTGATCGGTCGCTACTCCCAGGTGGGTCGACCCGTTCTCGATCATTCCAATCACCGAACCGATCACCCCTCGCATGGCGCCGATCTCGTTCCCGGCCTCATCCTTCGAGGATGGCACAGCAAAAAAGTGTCGAAATAATTCGTATGTTCCGTCGATGAGATGGACGTCCATCCGGAAGACTCCCCCCCTTGGCAGGAAATGACCAGAATACACGCTGCAAAGGCCAAGTGGCAACTGATACAACAATTTACAAGATCAGCGGTCCGCTGCCACGCATTTGTACTAGAATATATGACTTATGGCTCAGCATCGTTATCTGGGGGAGTTTGAGCAGGTCGTTCTGCTGGCCTTGATGCGTCTCGGACCCGAAGCTTACGGTGTGACCATCCGCCGGGAAATCCAGGAACGCACCGGACGGAGAGTCTCGCTTGGTGCCATTTATCCGACAATGGACCGCCTGGAAGGGAAGGGCCTGGTCCGTTCCTACGTCGGCAGCCCGACTCCGGAGCGCGGTGGCCGAGCGAAGAGACATTTCAGACTCGAACCGCGGGGTGTCGAGGCTCTGAACCGCTCAAGAGAACTGTTCACTGCCCTGTGGTCGGGGTTCGAACCACAGATCGATTCGAGGTCTGAATGAAGGGTCCAACCGAGATCTCTCGTGTTCTCCGTATCGTGTCGCGATTTCTGCCGGCCAGACAGCGGAGGCACATTCTGGGTGACATCCTTGAGGAATATCGGAACGATGTTCTTCCTCGGACAGGTCGATTAAGAGCGGATTTGTGGTTCTGGAGACGTTTGGCGGAAAGCATCGTAATGGATGCGGCATTTCGCGCGGGCTATCGGTTGTCGGACCGCCAACCGAGCCACGGGGCACCAGGCGATCCTCTGGTCACGAAATACATGTCGGACTGGTCTTTGTGGCAGGACTTTCGCTACGCCCTTCGAGTGCTTCTGGAGAGACCCGTTTTTACCGGCGTCTCGGTACTGACACTGGCGTTGTCCATTGGAATCGGTACGGCCATCTATAGCGTCGTTGACGGAATTCTCCTGGAACCGCTTCCTTATGCGGATCCGGATCGACTTGTTCTCGTACGAGCCGATGTTGAAGGTTTGGAATCTGTCGCCGTGCTATCGGGCCCGGAACTGCTGGACCTCCGGGAACAGGGAAACTTGTTCGAAGCCTTCGGTGGCGTGTGGGCCAGCCCGGCCTCCGTCGGAGAAGGCAGGGACCAGGAGCCCATACAATACGCGTGGGTCACCGCCAACCTGTTCGGCATGCTCGGAGTCGACCCCCACCTCGGTCGCCACTTTCTCGAAGAAGAGGATCAACCCAACGGTCCGACGCCCGTCATGCTCAGTTTCGATCTCTGGCAGCGCCGTTACGGGGGAGATCCATCCATCGTCGGCCGGCGAATTCAGATTGCGGACGGTCGCCGCACCGTCGTCGGTGTGATGCCCGAAGACTTCAGATTGTTTCGCGGCGGCTCGGACAATCCACTGCAGACCGAACTGGACGCCTGGATTCCCCAGACTTACTGGGTCGATCGGGATTTGAGGTGGATTCGGATCATCGCCCGGCTGAAGCCCGGTGTCAGCCTGGAGCAGGCGGCAGCGAACCTGGATGACATCGCGGCCCGGCTTGAAGAGGAGCATGGCTCGGAGTACGACGTGGCCGGTGGTATCGGGTTGCGTTTGATCCCTCTTCATCGCGATATGGTGGATCCCATCCGGCCCGCCATGCTGACCCTTCTCGTTGCCGTAGGTTTTCTCATATTGATCGCGTGCGCCAACATCTCAGGTCTCTTGTTGGGCCGATACAAGGGGAGGGAGCGGGAACTTGCCCTGAGGACCGCTCTTGGCGCGGGCCGTAAGCGAATTGTCCAGCAAATCCTGACTGAAAACCTGCTGCTGGCGTTTACCGGCGGCTTGCTGGGTTTGCTGTTGGCGCAGTGGGGTGTGGACCTGATTCTCGCCCTCAAACCGCCGCATCTGCCCCGGCTGGAAAACGTGGAAATGGACTTCACGGTCCTGGGTGTTGCCCTGGCGACCATCATCGCGTGCGGCACCCTGTTTACGCTGGCTCCAGGCGTCCAGGCGCTGCGGCTCGACATCAATCGGACTCTGAAACAGGGGGGTCCCGCCACTCGGGGATCGATGGGGAAGCGCCTCCGCGAGTTCCTCGTCGTGTCGGAGGTTGCATTGTGCCTGGCCTTACTGATCGGGGCGGGCCTCATGGTCCGAACGTTTGCCGGTGTACTCGAAATCGATCTCGGATTCAATCCCTCCCGTGTCTTGACATTCGACGTTGCCACCGCAAACGAGACGTATCGAGATACTGAAAGCCGTTGGACGTTCTATCGTGAGCTGACAAACCGGTTGGAGAGTTTGCCGGGAGTCGAGCGAACCGGTGGGATCTTCAACCTTCCGCTCGGTGGAGGGCTGCTGACGGCGCCATATGCGGTCGACAACCAGAGTGAGCGAAACTGGGGCCAGCTGACCGCACAGTATCGGCCGATCATTCCGGGATATTTCGAATCGATGCGAACGCCGCTGTTGTCCGGCCGGTTCATTGACCCCCGTGACAGTCAGGCGGATCAACTGATGGTTGTCGTGGACGAGACCCTGGCCGAACGGGAGTGGGGTGAAGAGAATCCCATCGGTAAAAAGATCAAGATCGAATTGAACATCGGCAACTCCAACCCCCAATGGGCCGAGGTCGTCGGCGTCATTCCCCACGTTCGCCTCGAGGATGTTCGAAGAATTGGGCTTCCTCAGATCTACGTTCCGATCTGGGACGTTTCCCGCCCACGCTTGACCATGACGGTCCGCACCACGCTGGAACCCATGAGCATGGTTTCGATCATACGTTCCGAGGTTCTCGCCATGGGGCCAGGGCGTCCCGTGCGTGCCTTCCGGACGATGGATTCCTTTGTCGCCGAGTCTACCGCGGACACCCGCTTTGCCGCGATGTTGATGAGTGTGTTTGCGGTCATGGCCGCCATCCTGGCCTCGGTCGGCCTTTACGGTGTGATGCCTATGTCGTCAAGCAGAGAGGTTCGGAGATCGGAGTCCGAATTGCCCTGGGAGCCCGCCGGAAGGACATTTTAGGACTGATTGTCGGGAAGGGCATGACCCTGGCCCTCACCGGGATTGCCCTGGGTCTCTTGCTCTCTCTCGGGCTGACACGGCTGTTGTCGAGCATTCTCTACGGCGTGCGGTCGGTAGATGCCACCACCTTTGCAGCGGTCTCGGTCATCATGATCGTGGTCGCCTTCCTTGCCACCTACGTGCCGGCCCGTCGCGCGAGCAG
Organism: Terriglobia bacterium; assembly: GCA_965262425.1. GTDB lineage: Bacteria > Acidobacteriota > Terriglobia > 20CM-2-55-15 > 20CM-2-55-15 > CAZOZZ01. The sequence goes on from OZ253536.1 coordinate 5,670,687, forward strand.
GATCGACCCGCTTGGTGTGCTGCGACACGAGTAATTCCGATAAATCTGATAAATCTCTCCCCGCTTGCCCATGATCCTTGGGGCTGCTATCCTCCCTCATCTCAACGTTTCATGTCTCGAGGAGTTGCCCATGTCACACGCACCGTCTCACAAGATCGGCGGCGTCGAAATCAATGCGTCGGTGTCTGACGAATTTGCGAAGATCCTCTCGCCGGATGCGCTCGAATTCGTCGCAATGCTTTGTCGGAAGTTCGAAGCCCGTCGCCGCGAACTATTGGAGCGTCGGATCGCGGTTCAGGCCGACCTGGATGCCGGAAAACTTCCGCAATTCCTGCCCGAGACAGAGGAGATCCGCAAGTCCGAATGGAAGATCGCCCCCTTACCGGACGACCTTCTGGACCGTCGCGTGGAAATAACGGGTCCGGTTGAGCGCAAGATGGTCATCAACGCCCTCAATTCCGGCGCGAAGGTCTTCATGTCCGACTTTGAGGATTCACATTCTCCCACGTGGGAAGGAACCATCCAGGGACATATCAACCTTCGCGACGCGATCGACGGGACAATCACTTTCACAGCGCCGAACGGCAAGTTTTACAAGCTCAACGACGAAACCGCCGTCCTTCTGGTCCGGCCGCGCGGGTGGCATCTGCCCGAGAAGAACGTCACTCTCGATGGGGAACCGATATCGGGCGGGATCATGGACTTCGGACTGTATTTTTTTCACAACCACGCCAGGCTCAAGGCAAACGGAACCGGCCCCTACTTCTACCTGCCGAAGATGGAGAACCACCTTGAAGCCCGGTTGTGGAACGACATCTTTGTGACCGCCCAGGACGGTCTCGGAGTTCCCCAGGGGACCATCAAGGGGACGGTCCTGATCGAGACCATTCTGGCGGCTTTCGAAATGGATGAGATTCTCTACGAACTGCGGGAGCACAGCGCGGGACTGAACTGCGGACGATGGGACTACATCTTCAGCTTCATCAAGCGGCTCCAGAAGAACCCGGAGTTCATCCTGCCGAATCGGGCCGATGTGACCATGACTCAGCACTTCCTGCGTTCCTACACGCAGTTGGCCATCAAGACCTGTCACAGGAGAGGCGCGCCCGCAATGGGTGGGATGGCGCCGCAGATCCCCATCAAGAACAACCCGGAGGCCAACGAAACGGCGTTGTCCAAGGTGCGAGAGGACAAAGAGCGTGAGGCCACCGATGGCCACGACGGAACCTGGGTGGCCCACCCCGGCCTGGTGGAAACGGCAATGAAGGAGTTCGATGCAGTCCTGGGAGATCGTCCGAACCAGATCGATCGGCTGAGAGAGGATGTTCATGTCACCGCGGAAGATCTGTTGAAAGTTCCCGAAGGCTCCATCACGGAGGAGGGCTTCAGGACCAACATCAACGTCGGCGTCCTGTACATGGCGGCCTGGCTCGGGGGTAACGGCTGCGTTCCTCTTTACAACCTGATGGAAGATGCCGCGACCGCGGAAATCTCCCGAACGCAGGTCTGGCAGTGGATCCGGCATCCCAGAGGGATCCTGGCCGATGGGCGGGAAGTGACACTGGACCTGTTTCACGAGATGCTGGCTGAGGAACTGACCAAGATCCGCGGGATCGTCGGCGAAGAAGCGTGGAAGTCCGGGACCTATGAACTGGCCGGAAAGCTTTTCGATCAGATCACATTGAATGACGATTTGGAAGAGTTCCTGACCCTGCGTGCCTACAAGCATCTCGGCTCGTGACCTGAACCCGAGCGCAAGTGGATAAATCCGGAAGTTCAACGCGAAGACGCGAAATCGCAAAGAACGCAAAGTTGTTTTGTCAGGACGTCTCTCCCCAGAAAACAAACTTGCGACCTCTGCGTCTTGGCGTCTTTGCGTTGAACTTCCCGTCTCCCCTTAGACCCTGAGGTGGCGGTGAATCAATTCGGACGAAAGCTCTGACGTCGGGCCTTCGGCGACGACCTTTCTCCGGTCCATCAAGTAGAAGTGGTGGCCGATGTCCTGAACGAACGCCAGGTACTGCTCCACCATCACGACAGTGATCTTCAACTCATTGACGAGCCGTCCCAGGACATTGCCGATCTCCTGAATGATGTTGGGTTGTATCCCCTCTGTCGGCTCATCGAGCAACAGTACCTTGGGCCGTCCGATCAGGGATCGAGCGATTGCCAGTTGCTGTTGCTGACCGCCCGAGAGGTTTCCGCCCATCCGGCCGGACATTGTCTTGAGCACTGGAAAAAGATCGTAAACTTCTTCGGGTACTTCGGTCAGTCCGTCTTGCCTGGCCTCGAGTCCAATGCGGAGATTTTCTTCGACCGTGAGTTGGGGGAAGATCCGGCGGCCTTGTGGAACCAGTCCCAGGCCTGCCCGAGCTCGCGCGTCCGGAGTCAGGTGGGTCACGTCGACGTCCCCAAGGTAAACAGTTCCCGAATCTGGTTTGAGCGCGCCCATGATGTTCATCAGCAGGGTCGTCTTTCCGACGCCGTTCCTGCCGATGATGCAGGTGACCCGGGACTCGGGTATGCTCATGCTGATGTTGTCAAACACCTGGGCCGCACCGTAGGAAAACGAAAGGTTCTGGATTTCAAGCATGGGTTAACGTCCCAGGTACGCTTCGATAACCTCGGGGTTCTGTTGGATTTCCCGCATCGGTCCCTGGGCCAGTACTTTCCCCTCGTTGAGAACCGTCACCTCGGCGTCGAGATGTCGCACGAAATCCATATCGTGCTCGATCACCAGCATGGTGTGATGTCCCTTGAGTCGCAGCAGAAGCTCCGCCGTTCCGAAGGCCTCCGCGTCACTCAAGCCGGCAGCGGGCTCATCGACCAGGAGCAACTGGGGTTTTGCGATGAGCAGCATCGCAATCTCGAGAGCCTGTCTCTGGCCATGACCGAGGTTCTCTGCCTTCATGCCGGCCGAATAGGCGAGGCCCACCGATTCGAGGACTTCGAATATGGAGTTCTTGACCTTCAGTGAAGGACGCCTCCAGATATTATCCAGAATCCCGTGGCTGCCCGGCAACGCGAGCTCGACGTTCTCATAGACGGTGAGGCTTCCAAATCCCTTCGGTGTTTGAAACTTCCGGCCGACGCCCCGTCGTGCGATCTGGAATTCGCTCCAGCCTGTGATATCGGTGCCGTCGAAGATAACCCTGCCGCCCGCCAGCCGTGTCTTGCCGCTGATGACGTCGCACAGCGTTGTCTTGCCGGCGCCGTTCGGTCCGATGACGACCCGCAGTTCGTCGCGCGTGATCTCCAGATGTTCGATATCCAGGGCCTTGAAGCCGTCGAACACAGCCGTCGCGTTTTCGAGCGCGAGAATGTGATCGACACTCGTCACGGGCTCTGTGTCAGGTTGCAGGGTGGATCGGCTCATTGCTCCTGTTTCACTTCCAGGCCATAAGTATCCTGGCTCCAAGGCCAAGACCTTCGGCGTGCTTCGTGCGGTCCGCCCACCGCAAGTAGACGTAAACCGCGAAGGTCGACAGCACCACCAGGTATTTCAAAACGTCCATGGATGACGGCATCATTCCAAGTGCCTCGGTGACGATCAGCCATCCCAGACCGCACAGGGGAATTGCGGTGTGGGCCACGCGTCCCCAGCAGATGGCCGCCGCGCCTCCCAGCATGATCAAGTACTGAACTTCGACCCCGGCGACCAGGAGATTGGATCCGACGTCGGGGAGGAAGCCGAGCTTGTCGACTATGAGGAAAGCCTCTGTGAAGGCTACCCCAAGCAACAAACGGCCCACGCGTCCACCGGAGCGCACTTCATCTTCCAGGCGCTCCCATAATCCGGCCATGCCGTTAGGGAAAAACAGGACTGCCAGGAACATCCCTCCCTGAATGAAAGGCCATGCGCCGGGCATGTCGGTCGTCAAGGCCGAGTACATGAAGTTCACAAGCAGGGCGCCGAATACCGCTCCCCAGAGTTTCCCGCGGCCGCCGACCGCTACCCAGATGACCATCCAGATAGAATCTTCAACCCGCATCACGTTCGGTGTGATGATACCGTTTTGCGGAACGTACAGGACCCCTGCCACACCTCCGATCAACGCCGCCAAGCCAAAGGCGAAGACTTTATAGAGGTCCGCTCGATAGCCCGTGAAGTAGAGGCGCGTTTCGTTGTCGCGAACCGCGATCAGAACACGCCCCAGCCGTGATCGCGTAAGGTGGCTGCACGCCCAGAAAACCAGCGTCAGCGTTGTCGCCGTGAGCAGATACAGTCCGAGAATCCAGCCATTCGTCGTGTTCAGGGGCTTGTAGAAATTTGTGAGCCCGTTCGTGCCCCCAAGCAGCATCTCATTTCGGGAGAACGCCAGGAAGGCGCCCCACGCCAATGCCTGCGTGATGATGGCGAAATATACGCCGCGCACCCTGTTCCGGAAGATGAAGAATCCGAGCACGAGCGCGATGAGTGTCGGAACCAGCAGGGCCGCGATGAGCGCAATCGGCAGCGACGAGAAAGGAGCCCACCAGGACGGCAGCGACTCGACGTTGTTGAAGAAGAAGAACTGGGGGATATTGTTGTATTCGGGACGGACATCGCCTCCGCCAGCGGCCAGGCTCAGGTGCATGGCCATTGCGTATCCGCCCAGACAGAAGAAAAGCGCGTGACAGAGAGACAGCGTACCGGTGAATCCCCATATCAGATCGAGGCCGACTGCCGCGATGGCAAAACAGAGATAACGTCCGATACGATTCAGGTCGTGGGGTTCGAGGACCCCAAGCAGGTTCATCACGGGTAGCGCGACAAACGCAGCCAGCAGGATGAAAACAAGCGCCCGTCTGCGGAACCGCTCAACTTCCGGATAAGAAGAAGCAACCGAGGGGAATTTGAATGTGAACCGGTCCAACAAGTTCATTTCCCGCTCCTAATCCTCAGCCAGTCGGCCCTTGGGTGGGAACAGGCCCGAAGGACGCCATTGAAGGAACAAGATGATCAAGCCGAGCACCGCCAGTTTTCCGTATACCGCTTCGAGCCAGGGCTCGAGGTATTTCGTAAGAAATCCCAATCCCGCGCCCGCGCTGATGACGCCGACCAACTTCCCGACTCCCCCGACGACCACGACCATGAAGCTGTCTACAATGTAGCTCTGCCCCAGGTTCGGGTTCAGTTTGTCGAACAGTGGCACCGCCGTGCCAGCCAGACCGGCCAGGCCGGCGCCCAGGCTGAAGGTGAGGGCGTCCACCCGCCTTGTGCGTACGCCCAGTGTTCCAGCAATCTCTCGATCCTGCATCGTGGCGCGCAGCAGCAATCCGAACTTCGTTCGCAACACCAGGAAGTAAACCGCCGCGATCGCCGCGCCGCAGAACCCGATGATGAACATGCGGTTGAGCGGGAGCACGAGGTCCGGCACGACTTCCCAGCCCCCCTGGAGCCAACTGGGTGGGGTCAGGGAGGTCGTGTCGCCGAATATAACGCGCACGCTCTGGATCAGGAGCAGGGAGATGCCCCAGGTAGCCAGCAACGTTTCCATCGGCCGGCCATAGAGGTGCTTGATCACCAGAACTTCCGAAATCAAGCCGACAAGTCCCGTCACCAGAAAGGCAAGAGGCAGTGCAACCAGGAAGTAGTAATCGAAGGCGCCGGCAGGCAGCCAGCTCTTGAAGAGTTCCGAGACCACGTAGGTGGTGTAGGCGCCCACCATCATGAACTCTCCGTGCGCCAGGTTGATCACACCCATCAATCCGAAGATGATCGAGAGACCCAGCGCCAGGAGAATCAGGATGCTGCCCAGTGACAGTCCCGCGAAGGTGTGTTGAGCCACACGTACTTTGCGTTGATAAGATTCGATTCGCGCGAGCGCCCCTTCGATGCCTGTTCGAAGATCGGTGTCCTGATTGATCCGGGCTCGTTCGAGTGCGGCCCGCAGATCCGATACGCTTCGGCTCGATCCAATTTCGCCGAGAGTCCCGACAGCCGCGGCCTGAGCCTCGGGACTTCCGTGAACCAACTCGATTCGTGCTATAGCTTCGGTCAGGAACCGGGTGGTCGTGGCGTCGCTCTCGGATTGCAGTTGACTCTTCAGATCGTCGAGCAAACTGTTGTCCCCGTTGGTCGCCACCCTGAGGATGGCCGCTTGCCTCCGTCCTCGATCGTCACTGTAAAGGGAGAGCGCGGCAATCAACGGTCCGAGAATTCGCCTTTCGGAAGCTTCGGCCCGCAGCATGTTGGCGGACAGCCCTTCGGCATAGGCCGGGGAACCCGGTGCGGTGACTAGTGGTTCGAGCGTGAAGGCGTCGACGAGCGGATAGACACGATTGCCTCGAACTTCCTGCCGGCTCTGATAGATGACCAGCTCTCCGTTCTGGCGTTGCTCCAGCAGGCCTGCGCTGTATGCCTCGAGAACGGGAACAACCGCTGCGTTCTTGCCTTCGGCGATCCGGTTGTAGATCTCCTGCCTGTCCGGGGCACTTTCGCCGACAAGTGCGAGCACGTCGGCACGGAGGTTATCCGGAACGGCCCGCAACTGGGCGAACCCCTCGAGGGGGTTCACCCAGAGCAGACCTGCACACAACAGGTTGAGGATAGTCGCCCTCACGGTCTCTTAGTTGCTGGCCTGCTTCAGGTAATGGCTGAACGCTTCAGGTTCGACCAGGCCCGGAGTCTCCCAGATCACATCAAACTGACCGTCAGCCAGAATCTCACCGATATACACGGGTTTGTATGTGTGGTGATTTTCCGCGTGCATCTTCTTCGGCCCGCCCGGAGCGGGGAACTCGAGACCGAGAACCGCTTCCCGGACCGCGTCCACGTCGAAGGACCCGACCTTCTCCACGGCCGCCTTCCAGATATACACGCCGAAGTAAGCCGCCTCGATCGGATCGTCCGTCACGCGAGACCTTCCACCCGGAAGACCCTTCGCTTCGGCGTAGTTCTTGAACGCCTCGACAAATTCGTTGTTTCCGGGACTGTCGAGAGACTGGAAGTAATTCCAGGCCGCCAGGTGGCCGACAAGGTGCTCGGTTTCCATCGAGCGCAATTCGTCTTCGGCAACCGAAAACGCCATGATGGGAACGTCATCGGACGTCAGGCCCTGGTTGGCGAATTCCTTATAGAAAGGCACGTTGCTGTCGCCGTTGATCGTCGACAGCACAGCCGCATCGCCGTCCTGGCCGAATTCCTTGATCTTCGCGACGATGGTCTGATAATCGGCATGACTGAACGGCGTGTACTCCTCAACGATGTTTTCTTCCGGGACGCCTTCGGCGATCAGGAATGCCTTGAGGATCTTGTTCGCCGTGCGCGGAAAGACATAGTCGGTGCCCAGCAGGTAGAATTTTTTCTTCTCTCCTCCTTCAGGTGTCATCAGGTACTGGGCCGCGGGAAGAAGTTGCTGGTTCGGAGCGGCACCGGTATAGAAAATGTTCGGACTCATTTCTTCACCCTCGTACTGGACCGGGTAGAAAAGTAGCCCGTTAAACGACTCGAAGACTGGAAGGACCGATTTCCGGCTCACCGACGTCCAGCATCCGAAGACCACGGCCACCTCGTCCCGGACGAGAAGCTCGCGTGATTTTTCAGCGAACAGGTCCCAGTTGGAAGCGGGATCGACCACGACGGGTTCGATGGGCTTGCCGAGGACTCCTCCGGCGGCGTTGATCTCATCGATGGCCATCAGGACGACGTCCCGGAGCGACGTCTCGGATATGGCCATTGTGCCCGTCAACGAATGAAGCACGCCGACCTTGACCGGTTCGACAGCTTCAGTACAGCCTGCCAGGGTTATCAGTGTCAGGGTGGTTACCGCGGTAACGGCCATCAGGGATTGAACGCGGGCTCGAAGCCCTCTTCCTTTGAATCTGAACATTGCGGGCATTCTCCTCGAAAAATTGGTTGTGTATGACATCGAGATCCTCACTCTTTTCCTTAGAACTGAAACTGCGTGCCGAGGACGATATGGTTGCGCCGCGTGTTGTCGGCTCCAAACTCCCTTCTCGAGTACATCAGCGACAATCGCGCGCCGTGTCCACGGATGACGTAGTTGAGGCCGGCGTCGAAGATCGAGTCACCCTCGAACTCCTGAAATCGGATCATGGGTTGGATCTGACCGATCCCCACTTTCTGGGGAAAGAGGTAACCCGCTTGAGCAAGGTAGGCGTTTCCTTCTCCAGTGGCGCCCCCGAGGTCGTAGTCGTAATAGGCGCCCTCAAGGCTCAGAACCCCATCGTTCGGCAGTTTCTTTTCAAACAGGAGATCGAAGTTATAGCCGCGGAACTTTTCACGCGTCGTCGAGGCGGTTTCGATGGCTTCATTCTGGAACTGGACGACAAAGGCAATCGCCAGGACGTCCTTATCGCCATAGTAGGTACTCGTCGTGTAGTAGCCGGGTTCCGGATCCAGGAAGTTGTAGGTGACGCGTGCCGCATAGATCGACGAGTCACCCTGGCCGGCGGCCGCCGGGATGCCTTCGTAAGCGCCAACGGCGTACTTAAAGACGCCGCCTCCCACCTGTCCTGAAACCGAGACGCCGTCGTCACGGCCGGCAAAGATGGCCGGATATCGGGAGACGAGCCCCGGATATTCGTACGCGGCCAGGTAGAACGGGCCGTCCAGATTCGCGCGGTCCGACGGAGGCAAGTGCCTGCCTGCCCACAAGCTGAAGTACTCACTGGGTGAGAACTTCGCTACGCCGTCCAGAACGCGGATCTCGGAGGAGGACTGGACATACTCGGTGTTGAACTCGAGCGTCAGAAACTCGTGAATCTGGCTGTTGACATAGAGGCGAGCGTTGTCTAGATCGAAGTTCTTTGTGTACGTGTTGTCCGGCTGCTCGGCGGCCCTGAACGTGGCTCGGAGGCCTCCACCGATGCTGACCCAGCGGCCGTCGTCGAGGTCGATTTTCGCCTGGCCGTCAACTGTCGGTGCGCCCACTATCAGCCTGCCGGTCAGCAACAGACTAAAGATCAGGCGTCTAAGGAAAATTCGTTTCATGGGGTGATGTCCTCCCGATTCTTGCGACAAAATAAAAAAACGCCCCGGGCGAGAGATTTCCTCACCACAGGACGTCACTGTCCAAACGGAAGACTTACGGTGTCTCAAAAACAAAAAAGTCCCCGGACCACATTGGTCGCGGAGACTTCATCGTCAGGCCCCTGGGCACGTCGTTGTGCCGGGACAAACTTACTATAGGTGGTGTAGGTTGGAACGGTCAAGGGGTATATCGGGTGTGTGGGTCGGAAAGATCGCAAGGCCTTGAAGCTCAGCCGTTTCGGAAGAGCAGGTCGGTCGATGTTGAATGAGGCCCGGCCAGTGGGCATTTGAGTCGAATTCAACCCCATTGTTAAGCAAGTTCTATTTTCGCATTGTTGAAATTGGCGAGGTGTTGACGGTGTCTTGTGGTATATATACCGTCAGATGAAGAAGAAAAAGATATGGCTTGAGTTGAATCAGGTAAAGGGAGCCGCTGCTTCGCGACTGCGAAGGCGGAAGTACAGCCTGATCGAGCGCCATGAGATACCCGACGGTTTGCTGCCTGGCTCGGTGTCGATTAGTTACACCCGGTGCGGTAAGCCGACGTGCCGGTGTGTGTCGGGTGAAGGCCACCCATCCTGGTCCTGGACATTCATGATGGACGGGAAGAAGCATGTCGAACACGTTCCAGCCGCCATGGTTGAGGAGATTCAGAAGCGTGTCGGAGCGGGACGGGAGTTTCAGGATGCGATCCGGGAGGTGCTGACAGCGAACGCGAAGTTGGTGGTGTTGGAGCGCCAGCAACAACGTGAGAAGCGGAAGCGACGGTGAGAGGTCCGTCGGCCGGAGGGATTCGACGGTATGCGCGAAAGTGTTTGCGGCTGAAGGGGCATTTGAATCAACCCGGAGATGGACGGGTGCGACCGCAGATCGGAAGCGGGCATCTGATCTGGTCTCTAGTGATCGGGTATCTGCTACGGGAGTCGAGCTTCCTGGCCATCGAGTCGCTCGCACGATCCTCGGCGTGTAGGGCCTTGGGAATCGGACGCCGCTTTAGCGACGACACGCTGGGCTATTTCACCGAGAAGCTGGATCCGGAATTCACGCGCGGCGCTTTGATCACCGCCATCAAGCAGGCCAAGCGCAATAAAGCGTTCGACGATTGCCGCTTCATCGGCCTGGCGCTGGACGGGACGACCGTGGGGCGTGTCCGTGAGGCCGGGTGTCGTTGGTGTCGTCCCCACCGCAACGCCGAGGGGGAGGTGACCACCTACTTGCACCACGTCGTGATGGCCACCATCGTGGGTACCGGGCTGACTCTACCGGTCGATGTGGAACCCTACGGCAGTGGGGATAGCGAATGGGCCGGGGGTAAACGACTGCTACGTCGGGTAGTGGGGCAGTTGGGGCCGCGGTTTGCCGATTATGTTGTTGTCGATGGCGGATATGCGGCCGCGCCGTTCCTGCACCTGGCCGACGAGTTGGGATTGAAGACCATCGTCCGGCTCAAAGCCAATCTTCCGAGCTTGTTCAACGCCGCCAAAAGTCGGTTCGCTTGTCGGCCGCCGTCCCGGGTCTTCAAGGATGGAGCCGATCGGGTGGAAATCTGGGACGCGGACGACTTCGATCCCTGGGACCGACTGAACTGGTCGACCGTGCGCGTGATCCGCTACCGGCAAGAGAAACCCAATGGATCGGTGGTCGAAGCCTACTGGCTGACCAATTTCTCGATGAACCAAGTGGGAGCGCCCACTTTATTTCGCATGGCCAAGAGTCGTTGGGAAGTCGAAAACCAAGGTTTCAACGATGCCAAGAATCGTTATGGGATGGCCCACATCCCCCATCACCACGCCAACAGCTTACTTCTGCACTGGCTCCTCATAATCCTGGCCCTCACGATCGAACGTCTGTATCGATTGCGCCATTTGCATCGGGGGCGCCATCACCCCCGTACCTCCATCGAGCTCCTTCGTTTGCTTCGCCTCGCTCTGCCTGCTCCAACCCCAGCCGACTCCAGCTGAACCGCCTCGATTCCCCGGTCTCCACGCGCCTGCCTGACCCAAATCACCGGGCTGGACCCGCTACGGTTACCTGTCGCTCGAAATAAGCCGCACTTCAAATTCGTCTCCCTCGCCAACCTTTTCCCTTCCAGAGCCCCTTCCATACACTCCGCCCTCCCTGACTTCCGAAATGGCTGCTTGAAGCTGGAGGTTCTTGATTCCCTCACTCTTCAGCGTTAGTATGCAGCCTTCCGTTTGTCGTTTTCTCTGTTGAAGTACCATTAGTTCAAACCAACAGGATCCCAATGCATCTGACGCCGCGCGAAATTGAAAAATTGATGGTGTTCACCGCTGGTGAAGTTGCACGAAAGCGTCGTGCGCGTGGCCTCGAACTCAACTATCCCGAAGCAGTCGCGTTGATCACCTCCGAGGTTCTCGAAGAGATTCGAAACGGCCGGACCGTCGCCGAATTGATGGAACTCGGCAGAAAAATCTTGTCCGCGGATGAGGTCATGGAAGGCGTGGCCGACATGATCAACGAGATTCAGGTCGAGGGGACTTTCCCTGATGGGACCAAGCTGGTGACCATCCACAACCCTGTGAAATAGGAGTCTGCATTGATCCCCGGTGAGTACGTCCTGAGAGATGCGGCCATCGAAGCGAACGTGGGCCGCGATACCGTTCGCATTGAAGTGTCCAACCTCGGAGACCGTCCCGTTCAAGTGGGTTCCCATTATCACTTCTTCGAAGCCAACCGCTGGCTGCGGTTCGATCGCGAGAAGGCATACGGGCGTCGGTTATGCATACCAGCGGGTACGGCCGTCCGTTTTGAGCCCGGCGACACCCGCGAAGTCGAGTTGGTCGATCTGGGAGGTTCCCGAATCGCTCACGGCATGAACGGTCTCGTTGACGGGCCTCTCGATGACCCGGAGGTCCAAAGGCGAGCCCTGGCTTCGATCCGGGAGTTTGTCCGGGAGACGAAGCCATGAAGATCGACCGACGTACTTACGCCGATCATTTCGGTCCGACGGTGGGCGATCGCATCAGGCTCGGGGATACGGAATTATTCATCGAGATCGAGGTCGACCACGCCGTTTACGGAGACGAATCCAAATTTGGCGGGGGCAAGGTGATTCGAGACGGGATGGGGCAGTCCGCATCGGCCAGCCGTAGCTCCGGGTCTCCCGACACGGTCATCACGAACGCCGTCGTTCTTGATTACACGGGAATCGTAAAGGCGGATGTTGCTATGCGTGACGGGAAGATATCCGGGATCGGCAAAGCGGGCAACCCCGACATCATGGATGGCGTCACAGCGGGCATGGCGATCGGCGCGGGAACGGAGATCATTGCGGGCGAGGGAATGATTCTGACGGCGGGAGGCATCGACGCGCACATCCACTTCATCTCACCCAACCAGATTCCGGAGGCCTTCTATTCCGGGATAACCACACTTATCGGCGGGGGTACGGGACCGGCGACCGGAACGAATGCGACGACATGCACGCCCGGCCCCTGGAACATCAAGAAGATGTATGAGGCTATCGAAGAGTTTCCGATCAATTTCGGGTTCCTGGGAAAAGGAAACTCCTCGTCGTCCGAGCCCCTCGAAGAGCAGCTTCGCGCCGGGGCACTCGGTCTCAAGCTGCATGAAGATTGGGGCACGACTCCCGCGGCGATCGACAAGTGCCTGGACGTCGCCGAACGTTTCGATGTTCAGGTGGCCATCCATACCGACACTCTGAACGAAGCCGGTTTCGTTGAAGACACGATTGCGGCGTTCAAAGGTCGAACGATCCACACCTATCACACCGAAGGCGCCGGTGGCGGTCACGCGCCCGACATCATCCGGCTTTGCGGGGAGGACAACGTGCTTCCGTCCTCGACGAATCCGACGATGCCTTTCACTCGCAACACCATGGACGAACATCTGGACATGTTGATGGTCTGTCATCACCTGTCGGCTTCGATTCCCGAAGATGTCGCCTTTGCCGACTCCCGAATACGAGCGGAGACGATCGCGGCCGAGGACATTCTTCACGATATGGGCGCGTTTTCGATGATGGCCTCCGACTCCCAGGCGATGGGTCGGATCGGCGAAGTGATCTGCCGCACGTGGCAGACAGCCGACAAGATGAAGAAGCAGCGTGGCCGCCTGGACGAGACGGGTGACAATGACAACAGCCGGGCAAAACGTTACGTGGCCAAGTACACGATCAACCCGGCTATCGCCCACGGGATCTCTCATGCGGTGGGCTCAGTGGAGGTCGGGAAGATGGCGGACCTCGTGTTGTGGCGGCCTGCCTTCTTCGGCGTCAAACCGGAGATGATCATCAAGGGTGGATTCATCGCAGGCTCCGTGATGGGTGACGGCAACGCATCCATCCCCACCCCGCAGCCTGTTATTTATCGACCCATGTTCGGTCACCTGGGGCAGGCGCCGGACCGCACGTCGGTCCACTTCGTGTCCCAGGCGGGTGTCGAGAGCGGAGCGCTCGATGGTTTGCGAAGACCTCTTTCTCCGGTCGGTGATTGTCGCAACCTGGGAAAAAAGCACTTGAAGTGGAACAACGCGCTTCCCCGGATCGAGGTGAACCCCGACACATATGAAGTGCGTGCCGACGGGGAACTGCTCAAGTGCGATCCGGTTGATATTCTTCCCCTGGCGCAGCGCTACTTTCTGTTCTGATCATGACAGTCATCGAAACAACCGTAGACCAAGGGGCATTGGAGGAATCGACGGCCGATTACGCACGAGACACCATCACGCTCAATTCCGAAGATCGTGGGAAGTTGCACGGCCGCAGGCGGTCCGATGGCGGAGCCGAGTTTGGAATTTCCCTGTCAAGCGGAGGACCGTTGAAGGCCGGTGATTGTTTCGTTCTGGAGTCGGAAAAGGTCGTTGTCGCTGTCGTCGAAGCCGACGAACCGGTGTACGTGATACGACCGGCCGACACCTGGGAGTGGGCTTACTACGCCTACCAGATCGGGAACCGCCACCAGAAGGTGATGATCGCCGCCGAAGAATTGGTCTGTCTCGAAGACCCGGCAGTGAAGAGCCTTTTCGACCAGTTGGGTGTGAGCTACTTTACCGCCACGCGCCCGTTTACGCCTGCCCTGGGAACGGTCGGACACTCACACTGACGGAGCCACGGAGCCGCATGAATCCCTACCAGCTACTACAAAGCCTCCAGATGACTGACGGTTTTTTCCCAACTGGAGCGTTTTCCTTTTCCGATGGTCTGGAAACGACGGCTCAGGAAGGCTCGCTAACGGATGGTGCGGCGCTGGAAGATTGGCTGAAACACTACGTCCAATCGGTTTTTATTCCTTTAGATGGGCGGGCCTTGAGGTGGACGATCGAGAGCCACCGGAGGTCGGACTGGTCCCGGTTGGAAGAGCTGGACCAGGAACTGACGGCACTCCGTCCGGCGTCGGAGTCTCGCGCGGGTAGTGTTTCGTTGGGCAACAGGTTACTAAAGAATTGTGTGCAGCTTTATCCTGGGAGGGGCCTTGAGGACCTCGAGAACCGCGTCGCGGTCGGATCGATGCACGGAAACGTTGCGCTGGTTCATGGGGTCGTGTTCCAGACGTTGGGCTTTACGACCGAAGAAGCGTTGATTTGCTTCGCCTACTCCCGATTGTCAGCCACGGCGTCGGCGGCTCTGCGGTTGGCCCCACTCGGACAGCAGGAAGTCCAGGGTGTCCTGGGGAGGGTCCTCGATACCGTGCCCGCCGCCGTCGAAGCAATTCTCGAGGAAGAAGAGCGAGAGCTGATGTCTTTCGTGCCCCTGATGGACATCTACCAGATGGAACACCGGTATCTCTACAGCCGGATGTTCCGTTCCTGATAATGGAGTAAGAACGGTATGCGAAAACCCATCCGGATCGGAATCGGCGGCCCCGTTGGATCAGGCAAGACCGCGCTGGTGGACCACCTGTGCAAAGCGATGCGGGACCGGTACAGGCTGGGTGTCGTCACCAACGACATCTTTACCCGTGAGGACATGGAATTTCTCGTTCGAAGCCAGGCGCTCGAGCCCGATCGTGTCCTGGCGGTCGAGACTGGGGGTTGTCCGCATACCGCGATCCGTGAGGATGCGTCCCTGAACTTCGAGGCCATCGACAAGCTGGTCGCTCGTTTTCCAGATGTGGAGATCATCTTTCTCGAAAGCGGGGGGGACAATTTAGCCGCCAGCTTCAGCCCCGAGCTGGTCGACTCCTCCATATATGTGATCGACGTGTCCGGTGGCGACAAGATACCCAGGAAGGGGGGGCCCGGTATCACCCGCTCCGAGCTGTTGGTGATCAACAAAATCGACCTCGCACCGTACGTAGGCGCTGATCTGGGGATCATGGACCGTGATTCACGCCGGATGCGCGGAGAAAAACCCTTCCTGTTCACGAACCTGAAATTGGGCGAAGGGGTGGACGATGTCGTCGCCTGGATCCGAAGGGAACTCCTGTTCGAAGACATCGAATTGTCCGCGCCCGTGTCCGATGCCTGACCGGGCACTTTCAATGCCGACCGCCTTACACGATGTGGGTCGATCCGGCCGCCTGGAGATGTGCTTCAGACGGAAACGCAATCGGACGGTGCTGGATCATCTCTATTCGGAAACCCCGTTCAAGGTGACCCGGCTCCACCATTCCGATCGAAGCGACCTGGCTCATCTGATCCTGATGCACACGACAGCCGGCGTGTTTGGAGGCGACACGCTCAGTGTCGACATTCGTGTGGAGTCCGGTGCACGGATCATGATCACGTCCCAGTCGGCCACGAAAGTTCATCCAGGTGGCGACCGACCGGCGACCCAGGATCTGCGGATTCGGGTCGACGCCGGGGGCGAGCTGCACTACTACGCGGAGCCGTTTATTCCATTTGCCGGATCCCGCCTTCATCAGCGAACGCGCATCGAGCTGGAGTCTGATTCGCGTTTCTACGCTTGGGATGGATTGATGTCGGGACGCGTCGCCCGCCCCGAGAAGTGGTGTTTTGATCAACTGCGAATCGAAACAAGCGTCGACATCGATTCGACGCCCGCGTATCTGGACCGTTTCCTGATCCATCCAAAATCCCGTGTGCCGATCCATTCACTCACGATGGGCCCGTTCGATTACCTGGGTACGTACTTTATCCACGACTCCCGTGTGGATGCCGCTTTGTGCGAGACTGTTCGCAACAACCTGACGGTGGGCTCGGACCAGACGAGGCGCGGTACGGACAATCCCTATCCGGGCTTACTGGTTGGCCGTGCCGTTTCCCGGGGAGGCACTCTTTTCAGAGAGATGAGAGCCCGTTTCGTCAAAGCAGTCTTCAAGGAGGTTCTGGGGCAGCCGTTCTTCGGTCTGAGAGGATTTTGATATGCGTCTTCCTTCGACGAAAGGGGCCACCGTGCTGGCTGTCCTGTTCATGATGCCCACGTCTCCATCCGGCCGGGCTCAGAACGAGACGTTCACGCTCGCCGAAGCCACGATTGCCGACATCCACGCGGCTATGAAGCGAGGCGACCTGACGGCGGCTCGACTCGTTCGAATGTATCTGGCGCGAATCGAAGCCTACGACCAGACGGGCCCGAGCCTGAACACCGTCATCATGGTCAATCCGGACGCCGTCGCGAGAGCCGAAGAGCTGGACGTTCGATTCGAGCAATCCGGACTAACCGGCCCGCTTCACGGCATTCCGATTTTACTCAAAGACAACGTGAACACCGGGGACATGCCCACCACCGGCGGCTCGCTGAGTCTGGAAGGGTCGATCCCTCCAGACGATGCTTTCATCACAAAACGTTTGAGGGAAGCCGGGGCCATCGTCCTGGCAAAGGTCAACCTTCACGAGTTTGCGACGAGCGGTGTGACGCGCAGCTCGCTACTCGGCCAAACGCTGAACCCGTATGACCTCACTCGTACACCGGGCGGTTCGAGTGGTGGAACCGGAGCCGGCGTGGCCGCGAACTTCGGGGTGATGGGAATCGGAACCGACACGGTGAATTCGATTCGCTCCCCTGCATCCGCTAATAGCCTGGTCGGCATTCGCCCGACTATCGGCCTTGTGAGTCGGGCCGGAATCATACCTGTTTCCTCCACGCAGGATACGGCCGGTCCGATCGCGCGGACGGTGGAAGACGCTGCGAAGATGTTGGACGCGATTGCCGGATACGATCCCAACGATCCCGTAACGGCCCGCGGCGTCGGGAACACGGTACGCTACGCCGGGTTTCTGGACTCCGAAGGGTTGAGAGGCGCGAGGGTCGGCGTTCTTGAGAGTTTCTTTGGCACAGGCCCCGAACACCAGGAAGTGAACGCGACGGTCCGGCGGGCGATTGAAATGATGGAGGAGCGGGGTGCGATCGCCGTTTCGATTGGCGACTCGATCGATCCCGATGCTCTGGTTCGAGAGCTTTCGGTCCATGCGCATGAGTACGAGAAACTGTTGAACGGATACCTCGCTACACTCGGTCCCGAAGCGCCCGTGGGATCGCTCGAAGAAATAGTACGATCCGGGCGTCATGACCCGAGCATCGCCGACTTCCTCCAGAGCGCGTTGACCTCGACCGATGACATCGCCGGTTACCACCAACGGTTAGCCGGCAGAACCCGGCTCGAGGACAAGGTTCTGGGCATGATGGCCGAGCACCGCCTCGATGCTCTGGTCTTCCCCCACCAACGGCGCCTCGTCGCTTCAATCGGTGACGACCAGATGGAACGCAACGGAATCCTCGGTGCCGCGACCGGCTTTCCCTCCATCACGCTGCCTGCCGGTTTTTCCAGGCCCGCCGGTTCCGCTCCGATCGGTGTGCCGATAGGAATCGAGTTCCTTGGCCGACCCTGGGCCGAATCCACGCTCGTGAAGTTGGCGTATGCTTTCGAGCAGGCTACGCGGTATCGCAGGCCCCCGGTCAGTGTTCCGCCACGTTAGGGCCCGCTCAAAAATAGCTTCGCAAAATTGGCGCCCAGATTTATGGCGTGAAGATGGGATGCCCTATGAGTCGAAATCCCTGGCGACCAGGGCGATGGCCTGACGCGCCAGTCGTCGCACATGCTTGGTCTTGATTGGAGAATGGAGGAATCGATTCAAGCTCATCAGAAGCACTTCGCGGCAGGAATTCGACGCGAAGTTCAGTTCTCCTTCGACGGCCGTACTGGTCTTGAGCAGGTGTGAGGAGAAGATGGGGTCGCGCAGGCCGTGGTCGAGGAGAGTCTGATGCACTTCGTTGAAGAAATCAGCGGGCTGTTCCACTCGCCAGGGGTCCGAGGAGGTCTGCTTGTCGATGAACCTGAAATTCCGTCCCAGAAAGCAGGCCATCTGTACGAGCGCCGATCGCCACAAACGCGGATACTTCGTACACATGACGCGGACCGCGTTGGAAAACGTGATGGCGTGAGTGAAGTCCAGCCAGCTGATGTTCTGGCCGACCGGACGGTCATGGGCTGTTCCGTAGCTCGTGTCGAAGTGCAGCATGTTGCGGGCGTTTGCTTCAAGCAGTCTGTCGTACACATCTCCGACATCGTGAGTGGCGAGGCTTCCCGCCAGCCACTCGAGTGCCTTCCTGGTCGTTGCCGGGAAAGGGACGTCCAACTGACGGGTCGAGTCACTCCGGGCTTCCGGTTCCGGCAGACTCTCCACCGCTGGCCGGTAGCCCTTGAACTCGGGTATCAGGTCTTCGCGGGTCGTGTAGATGAGGTGGCGCGTCAACGGCAATAATACCGGTGCTTCGACCTGTGGACCCAGCGCGTCGATCAATTGCCCGGCCTTGGCTACATAGATAAGGCTGTGCCCGAAGTCGTTATAGTGGGCCAGGGCCGCCTCTGCGAATGCTTCCTCCATGTCGATCCAGTGGTTTCCGTCCGCCAGCCCCCGGCCCACCATCGCCTCGGCGCGCTCTTGCTGCTCCGCCTCGATCAAGGCTCCGAATGAGGTGGGCTCGAATCTCTCTCCAGAGGCCTCGGCATACCCGTACACGGGTCGTCGAAGGCTATCCCAGGCCAGGTGGTCGACGGCCTCGGCAATACACACGACTCGAGGTTCGAGCTCATCGGAGAATCGATCCGCCAGCGCGAGCCAGTCGCTTGTTGCCGCAAAGGCGTGTGTGGTACCGAATTCCAGGCGATCGTGTGACCAGCCTAATGCCTGTCCGACGGCCTCCTTCGTGTCGAGGTCGTGGTAGTGCAGCCGCGTAATTTCCCGACAGATGCGACCGAAGTCGCGCTGCTCGAAAGCGGTTTCGAGACCCCGAAAGATCCGACGCCGGGTTTCCTCCGGTGGCGGTTCGGTGACGTCGATCCAGGCGTGTCCATCCTTCAGTCGTGTCGGGTAGCTTCGGACGTGGTCGCCTCCCAGAACACACTCGCCGTCTTCGAGTCGAAATTTCCAATTGTGCCAGTTGCATGTGAGGACACAGTCCGAACTGACGTCCCCGACCGCCAGCGGATAGCCTTCGTGTGGGCAACGGTTGTCGATGGCGTAGAGGCTGTCGCCTGTCTTGAACAGGGCAATCTGGCGGGGCGGATGGTTAAAAACGATCGGCTTGTCTTCGAGTTCCTCGATGGAAGCGGCTTTGATCCAAGTCATGGCTCCTCTCACCTTTGTAAAGTGATTCGTTTCGAAATGACCGAAGGCACCCCTACCTGAGGTTGTGATGTCTGAAGCCGGGGTGGCCGGCTCAAAGCTTCTTCCGTGTAAACGAAGTCTCCGAATTCGGATGCGTCGTAGTTCGAAGCGTTGCCCGCTAGTGTAGTCCGTCACAGTTAATGTAACTTATTCAGCTTTCCTACGTCTGAGTATATATGAGGAGAGCACCGACGATTAAATTGGACATTCCTGTGCGGAAGGAACTGGAGCGACTGAGCCGAAGCCGCAGTGTGGCGGTCCGGTTGGCGGAACGATCTCGAATTGTCTTGCTGGCCGCCGGGGGTCTGGACAATCAGGAGATCGCTGCCAAGTTGGACATCACTCGTCAAAAGGCCGGACGTTGGCGCGATCGTTTCGTTGAAGATGGCCTCGGGGGAATCGAAAAGGACGCTTCCCGCAGTGGACGGATTCCCTCGATCGGCCGCCGGAAGCGGGCCCGGATCGTGAAGAAGACGGTTGAAGGGAAGCCTCCGAACGCCACGCACTGGAGCCGGTCCTTGATGGCCAGGGCAACCGGCGTCAGCGAGTCCACGGTAGGGAGAATCTGGCGGGCTCATGGCTTGAAGCCTCATCTGGCACGCACCTTCAAACTTTCCAACGACAAACAATTTGTCGAGAAGTTGGAGGATGTGGTCGGTTTGTATCTGAACCCTCCGGAAAACGCCATTGTTTTGTCCTGCGATGAGAAGAGCCAGATGCAGGCCCTGGACCGCACGCAACCCGGGTTACCTCTGAAGAAGGGGCGGTGCGGCACCCTCACCCACGACTACAAACGCAACGGGACGACCACGATGTTCGCCGCGCTCAATACGCTGGACGGCTCGATTATCGGGACCTGTATGCCGAAGCATCGTCATCAGGAATGGATCCGGTTTCTCAATCAGATCAAACGTTCCGTGCCGAAAGACAAACAGATCCATATCATTTGCGACAACTACGCCACGCACAAACATCAGAAAGTCGTCAACTGGTTGAAGCGCAACACGCGCTTTCATGTGCACTTCACACCGACCAGTGCATCCTGGCTGAACATGGTCGAACGCTTCTTCCGGGATCTTTCCGAACAACGGCTTCGGCGCGGGGTTTTCCATTCGGTTCCTGAGCTAATCCAGGCCGTGGAGGAATATGTCGGGGGTCACAATCAGAACCCGAAGCCCTTCATTTGGACCGCAACGGCTTCCGATATTCTTGAAAAAGTTCAACGTGCCCGAAAGAAGCTCGATAAGTTACAGTCTGTTTGACGGGGACCACTAGCCCGCATTTCTCAAGAGATTTGAAATAAATCGAAACGAGTAAGAAGGGAAAGGACCGAAAAAGGCCGCCCTGTCTGGCATAGAAGGTTTTGACTAGAAACTTTCAAGCCAAGACGGAGGCGGCCTTTGTCATGACAGAGTGTAAAACAGAAACGATTCAATATCACGCATTAGGTACACGGGAAGTCCGGGGGCAATTCGACGGGGGAGACATCAGCACGGACGCGGGCGGTTTGCTGCTACGAGAAACGGAAAAACGGACCGGGATCCTGAAACAGTTTGCCGAATGTTTCCGGGATTATCGGGACCCGCGATTTGTGGAACACGGGATCGAACAACTGGTGTCGCAACGGGTGTACGGATTGTGTTTGGGCTATGAAGATCTGAACGACCACGATCAACTCCGATCGGATCCGGTGCTGGCGGTGATGGTGGGTGAGACCGATCCGAAGGGCCGGACACGGAAACAAGCTCGAGATCGAGGTAAGGCCCTGGCGGGCAAGAGCACGTTGAACCGACTGGAACTGTCGACCGAGGGTGCGGCAAAGCACCCGACCAAGAAGATCGGCCGGGACGAAGCGGCGATAGATCGGCTGATGGTGGACGTGTTCCTCCAGGCCCATCGGCGGGCACCGCGGCAGATCATTCTGGATCTGGATGCGACCGACGATCTGATACACGGGAATCAGGAGGGTCGCTTCTTTCACGGCTACTACAGGCACCATTGTTATCTGCCGCTTTATATTTTCTGTGGGGAGTTCGTGTTGTGTTCCCGGCTACGACGCTCCGACATCGATGGTGCGGACGGATCGGTAGAGGAACTGGAACGGATCGTGGGACAGATTCGGCAGAAGTGGCCCAGAGTCCAGATCGTGATTCGGGGGGACTCGGGTTTCTGCCGCGATGAGATCCTGACCTGGTGCGAGGCCCAACACCGTGTCGATTACGTGATCGGACTGGCGAAGAACAATCGGCTGCTAGCCGCGATTGAAACTCCGATGGCGACGGCAAAAAAGCGGTTCGACAGGACCGGAAAGCCGGCGCGCGTCTTTAAGACGTTTCTGTATCAGACCCGAGACAGCTGGACTCGTGAGCGACGCATCATTGGTAAGGCCGAACATCTGGCCAAGGGCGCCAATCCCCGGTTTATCGTTACCTCGTTACCGAAAGGACGAACATCCCCAAGGCACATCTATGAACAGACCTACTGTGCACGGGGAGACATGGAAAACCGGATCAAAGAGCAACAACTCGGATTGTTCGCCGATCGGACCAGCACGGCCACCATGCGCGCCAATCAACTCCGACTCTACCTTTCATCGGTGGCGTACATGCTGATGCAGGCCTTGCGACGGCTCGGCTTGCAGGGTACCGAATTCGCGCGGGCGCAGTGCACCACGATTCGCCTGAAGCTGCTCAAGATCGCAGCCCAGATCCATGTCACGGTGCGTCGAGTCTGGATTCGGATGGCTGGAGGCTACCCCTACGCTACGGCGTTCGCTCAGATTTACGCGAACCTTCAACAAATCCCTCTGCGCTGTTAATCACTTCTTCTCAGACATCCCAACCTTCCCGTCTTTGGTCGGGATAGCTGTCTCTGTAATCCGATTTCACCTCACCATTCCCTGCAACACCCGTCATCCAGGCCCACTTTCTCAGCTCAGTCGGCATCTTTGCTCCCGCCAACCAGCTTCCGACGCCTTTTCCTTCTCCTAAATGCAGTCTTGGGCACCATTCATGAGAAATGCGGGCTAGCGTAGGTCAAATTCAACAAATCTTCGCGGGTTCAAACTCGACTGCTGCCTTATCGTTTTGTACGTTCAAACGGACTACAGAAATCTCGCCTAATAGTAGGGCCGAAGTAACTTGAGGCCAATGACGTTGTCACATGTTCGTAAAATCCGGTACCCGTAGAAGTGGACCGTCGACAACAGCGAAATGTCGACCGCGATCCACGTGCGGTTCTCCGGCGGCTGGAGGG
This sequence comes from Terriglobia bacterium, assembly GCA_965262425.1. Taxonomy (GTDB): domain Bacteria; phylum Acidobacteriota; class Terriglobia; order 20CM-2-55-15; family 20CM-2-55-15; genus CAZOZZ01. The sequence continues at coordinate 5,693,470 of OZ253536.1, forward strand.
GTCTTGTCAGCGAAACGGAAGGGCGTCATGGCACCGGCACGGGTTCGTTCAGTTCTTGTACCTCCCGACAACGGGCCGACCGGGATAGGCTCCTGAAACAGTCTGGCTATCCTTCACCACGAACGTACCGTTTACCAGAACCTGATGCACTCCTTCCGAGAACGACAGGTCCTGCTCGAACGTCGCGGTGTCGATGATCGTGTCAGGATCGAACACGGTAATGCACCTAGCACCAATGGTCGCGGACTCGTAGGGACCGAGACGTGTACCTGCCGGGAGGGCCATGAGTTCCCGTTGCCTCTCTGACGTTCCGTCACCTTGTGCTGGGAAAACTTTCGAAAAGAGTACGCGAGGAAGGAGTTGATAGCAATCAATCAGTCACATGTCTGCGATTCAGACACTGCGGCGATTTCCTTGAGGCTATCCGATCGATATCGTGTGGTTTTTCGGGCGATAGGAATTTTGCGTGGGAAACAGGGAGTTGCAGGATGGTGAAAGGGATGGGTGTGGCTCGAGAAGCGACACGAGTGCGACGACCGCCGGATGATGCGGCAAACAGGGTCGATAGAAATCCATGACGAGGGCCCGGTGCGCTATGGAGGCCGAGGATTCTGCAGTTGATTTGCCAGGGCGCGACGGAGCCGGCGGGTCTTGGCAAGAATCTTCGCCTCCTCCGCAGAATTTGTGGGCAGTCCAAAGGCCTGTGCGCACATAAGTAATTGAAACAAAGTACCTTATTATTTTGTTCGACAGCGAATATTCCAGTACCCACTTCGGTCGGACGCCTACACCCGGTGCCCGGAGCCCCCGCCGGAGGCCCCGTTCCCCATCGCCCACACCAGCCGACACCGCGGAGCGCAGCCGAGGGTCAAGGCCGGCGCAGCCGCCGAGCTTGCGAGGGAAGCCTTGAGGCTTGGCGAGCACCGTGGTCTCCTCAAGCGGCGATGGAAGACGGTTTTACCCACAAATTCTGCGGAAGACCCGAATCTTCTTGCGAGCCGTTTCGCAGAGTGTGAGCACCATTTCCTGATGCTCGAGCGGAGAGAGGAAGGCGACGTAGTTTTGGTAGTAAATCAGAATGACGGTAAAGGTCGGCTGGAGCACATCGAGGATGCGGGGGCGAGTCTTCCGATTCATGTTCCGGCGTTCGATGCGCCGCAGATACCACTGCATCAGGCTGTAGGTGAGCAGGACAAAGACGACCTGGTTGACCACGAGACTGAATGCGCGGGAAGAGAACTCGGCGAGGCCGGAGAAACACTTGGTTTGCCGGTAGCGCTCTTCAACCACGGTGCGCAGCGCATACTCGGTGCGGGTTTGGGCGGGATCCGCAATGCGTTTGGTATCCAAGAGCACCCACTGATCGGTGTGCCCATCGGCATAGCGTTCACGGTTGATCACCGCATGGAGCGGGACCGGACAGTTGGAATAGGACTCCAGGTCCCGGACCACGGCCAGTTCCGAACCCACGCGCGTGGTGGCCGGATCGGGCGGATTTTCGACGGGGCGTTTCTCTAAGGTGCGTTGCCGGGCCTGCTCACGTTTGCGAATCGCGGCGGGCCGATGAAGGGGAGCCGGTTTCTCCGGCGGTGCAGGAGGCGTCCAAGATTGGAACGTCCCGGGTTGGGCGTCAGCCAGATCGATCGCGTCGCGGGTGATCTCCATGTTGCGACGGGCCGGAATCAGGATGTCGATCCCATAATCCTGTTTGCAACGACCAATGGAGGGGCCATCGAGAAACCCCCGGTCCAGGATCAACCGCTTGATGATTCCCGTGCCATGATAGGCCACAAACTCGTCGACCATGCGGTACAGTATCGGCAAGTCGTTATCTTTACCCTGACTGACTCGCAGTCCGGCCCATAGGAAGAAGTCCCCGGCGCGATTGGTGTGGATCAGGGTCACCAGTTTGTAGCACCGGCGCCACTGACACCGGAGTTTCTGTTTGGAGGTCAGTTTTAGACCGTCGACCGGCTTGTTGTGCTCGTTGAATAGCATCAAGGAGGCGTGTTCATAGGCCGGGTTGTCAGGTAGGAACAGATAGGTCGCATCCCCGATGAACAGCCCTTCCCGATCAAAGGCCCGATGCTGTCGGAAGATGCCCACCACGTCGCGGTTGAACCAATCCTGGAGGCGATCCGCGTCGGTCTTGCGCGCCATCTTCCGCAGATAGTCCTGATCACAGGGGGTCTGCCGGTCGTAGCTGTTCTTGTCGTTGAACCCCCCACACTCCAAGGTCACATCGCCGGTCTCCGGGTGGATGGCCCGATGCCCCATCTGGGGGCCGAAGGCCTGGACCATCCCCCCGCTGCGCACGACATAGGGATAGGCATGAAACTGATGCACCCCGTGGAAGCGCATCGCCACATTGCTGGCGATATAGACCCACACCGGTACGTCGTGCTTCTTCAATGGGGTCGGGTAGCTCCCCGCCAACTTCTCGAGAATCTTCTTGCCCGCGATGGCTCGAAAGAAGTCCGTCTCGGAGACCTCTCCGGCCGCCTCGATCGAGTCAAACTCCCCGTCCCGGAACGCGTCGCACACCAACCGGTCGTTGCGTTCAAACACGGTCATGCCGGACTCCCCATCAGGGTTTCTCCCGCCGCAGCTTCTCGATTTGATCCAGCAGCTTCAGAATCCTCCGTTGTACTCGGGTGACCTCGGCCCGGGCCGCGCGATACTGGGTATACCGTTCACTCTTCTCTCGCAACCCCTTCACTCGCTCAGCAGGAATCGACAACAACCGGGTCCGGCCCTCCTCGCTCCAGCTCAACACCATCGAGCGGTGCAACTGTCCCCGCGTACACGCACAGCCAGCCTTGCCGCACTTGCGCGCCAACTCGTACACGGTCCCCTTCACCATCGGCTTGCGTTCATAGCCCACCTCGATCAACTCGGCTAACTCATCGATCGCTTCCCGCAAAGCGGCCCGGTACCGGCTCAATCGCGCCAGTTTGCTCTTAGACTGCATGTCGTATATATTTATCACATACAGATACCGACGCTTCAACCCCAAAAATCTACATCTTTCCACAAATTGTCGTTTTGGGATTCTTCCAGACCCCGGTGGGACGGCTTAACGTTGCTGGCTCACTCTACTGTCTGAACTGCAGTCATGTGCAAGGGCCGGGGGTGGCAACCAGCCCGGCGGGAGGTCATTTTCCTTGGCAGCCGTCCCTGAGATCCGCCTATAATCCGCTGGTGTGACTCTGAAAGGTCAATATTCCACAACCTCATGGCCGATCGTTGCCAAGGGAGGGCCGATGATTCTCCTATCCACTCGCTCCATTCAACTTCAGGCATGTCGTCGCCTCGGACGTCCTGGTCACCCAGGTGGACCAGTTCGAAAGGGCGCCATGACTCGGTACGCCTGTTTTCTCATCTTCCTCCTAGTCGTGAGTGCGTTTCCGCTAACTCTCGAAGCCGAGGCAAGAACCGGTCAGGTCCAGACCGAGGCCGCGAATCAGGAACCACAGCCCGTCACGACTGCGAACTACGATCTGGCGGGGCGCTTCGCGCCATACAAGATCGACCGCCTGATCTACAGCACGGCGGTTCGGCCACGCTGGATCGACGACGGCAGTGACCGGTTCTGGTACGAGTGGGAGACCTCGAGCGGTAAGACCTACTACCTGGTCGACCCGGCACGCGGCACGAAGACCGCCATGTTCGACAACGATCGAATCGCGGCCGAACTGACTCGCTTGACGAAGGATCCATGGGACGGCCAGCACTTGCCGATCCGGGGCATCACGTTCATCGACGCGGACACGCTGCAATTCGAAGTCGAGTCGTCCCAGGATGCGGAAGCGGAGGAGTCCGAGACGGCGGACGAGACCGATCAGGAGCAGCAGCAGGAAGAGGATGACGGGGAGACCCGGGAGGAACGGGCGAAGAAGCATCTGTTTCACTTCGAGTACGACATCAACGGCCGGACCCTTCGCATGCTCGAGGATTGGGAAAAGCCCGACGACCATCCGAGCTGGGCGAACGTGTCGCCAGACAGTCAGACGGTAATCTTCGCTCGCAACGACAACCTCTTCATGATGAGCGGGGACTCCTACCAGCAGATCCTCGACGCTCGGCGTGGCAAGGACGGTGACGACGCCGACGAGGCGGACCAGGCCGTCGAGGTGGAGGAGATCGGGCTGACGACCGACGGTGAGCAGCACTACAGCTACGCCAACTTCGATCGGGGCGACACCGACCCGGAGCGGGAGAAAGCGAAGGACGAGCGGAAGAGGGTCACGATCTCGTGGTCGCACGATTCCGGTCGCTTCGCCATAGTCCGGCGTGATCAGCGAGAGACGGGGGACCTCTGGGTTATCCATTCGGTCGGTAACCGCCGGCCCGAGCTCGAGACGTACCGGTACGACATGGCTGGCGAAGAGAACATCACGCAGCGGGACCTGGGCGTCTACGACCTGGCAACACGCCAGATGGTCGCGGTAGACGCGGCCAAGTTCAAGGACCAGAACATCGCGCTATTGAACGCCCGTAAGTTCGTGTATCCGGACCGCCATGAGCCTGATCGGAACCGCTGGCTGTCGGACGACCCGAACGAGGTGTACTTCTGGCGCCAGAGTCGCGATCGACACCGACTCGAGGTGTGTGTGGCCGACGCGACGACTGGTGAGGTGCGCGTCGTCCTCGAGGAAGAGCTCAACACCTACGTGGAGATCCAGCGGCTCGAACGTCTCAGTTCGGGCGACCTGATCTGGTGGTCGGAGCGGGACGGCTGGTCGCATCTCTATCTCTACGGTTCGGACGGGACCCTCAAGACTCGGTTGACCGAAGGCCCCTGGGGCGTGCGACAGGTCCAGGGGATCGACGAAGAGGCCGGGGTCGTGTACTTCACGGCGAACGCTCGAGAGACCGACGAAGACCCCTACTACCAGCATCTGTACAGCGTGAACCTCGACGGCGACGACCTGAAGTTACTCGATGCCGGAGATTTCGACCATCGAGTCGAGATGGGGGAGTCGGGCCAGTACTTCGTCGACAACTACTCGAGGGTGAACACAACGCCCAGCGCGACGCTGATCGGGGCCGACGGCACCAAGGTGCTCGATCTCGAAGCCGCCGACTTCAGCCAGCTCGAGGCGGCGGGGTATCAGTTCCCTGAGCAGTACAGGATCAAGGCGGCCGATCGCGTGACCGACCTGTACGGCGTCATGTACAAACCGTTCAACTTCGACCCGTCGAAGAAGTATCCGATCATCGAATTCGTCTATCCGGGTCCGCAGACCGAATCGGTCTCGAAGTCGTTCTCGACGAATCGCTACGAAACCGCGCTTGCACAGTTCGGCTTCATCGTCGTGACAATCGGAAACCGCGGCGGACATCCCGCACGCTCGAAGTGGTACCACAACTACGGCTACGGCAACCTGCGGGATTACGGCCTGGCAGACAAGAAGGCGGCCATCGAGCAGCTCGCCGATCGCCACGACTTCATAGACGCGGACCGCGTGGGCATCTATGGACACTCTGGCGGAGGGTTCATGTCGACCGCCGCGATGCTCGTCTATCCGGACCTCTTCAAGGTTGCTGTGTCGTCGTCCGGGAACCACAACAACGACGTCTACAACACCTCCTGGTCGGAGAAGCACGATGGCGTCAAGGAGGTCGTGGGAGAGGACGGCGAGATCAGCTTCGAGTATGACATCGACAAGAACACGGATCTTGCGGGGAACCTCAAGGGGCACCTCCTGCTGACGACGGGCGACATCGACAACAACGTGCACCCGGTCGGCACGCTCAGGATGGCCGAGGCGCTCATCAAGGCGAACAAGCGGTTCGACTTCTTCATGTTCCCCGGCATGCGGCACAGCTACCGGGACATGGGTGACTACTGGTTCTGGCTCCGCGCCGAATACTTTGTCGAGCATCTGCTCGGCGACTTGCAATGGGATCCTGACATTTCTCAACTCAACTTGATGAAGGGCGATCCGCCGGTCGGGGGGAACCGGCCGCGATGAGCCGGCTCCTTATTCGTGCTTTTCTCGCATCGCGCGAATGATTTCCGAGAGGACGATTTCCGAGGCGGCTTGACGCGCTTGGTGGGTTTGACGTCTTGTCTAGTGGTCCCCGCCAGATATAGCGATACTATCTCCGATGGAGGTTGCGAGCAGACTGATGGCTGAGATCCACCGTGTGGTGAGTTTGAGCTTTCGGCAGAGTTTGCGTTCGTGAGGGGCAACCTCCATCGGCCCTGCGGGTTCGGGCGGAACGGCACCGTCTTTGGCGTCGCTCCTCCTCACAATGTCGAAGCATTGGCTCGTCGTCGCTCCCCCAAATCCGGTACCGTTGCACTCCGAAATCTAGTACCGCTATGTCTGGCGGGGACCACTAGCTAGCGGGTGGCCAGGGACGGCCACCCCGACACTCCATCCTGGCGATTCGGTTGAACCGACACCCAGGGGCACATCCATGCGAGCCAAGCCCGCTCAGGCCGCTTGATGTCCGTCGTCCCCGGTACCGTTACGACGATCTCCTCTCGAACCACTGCAACACCGCGTTGACCCTGGCGGCGGTCCGGCCCTCGACCTCGAGCACCTCGACACCAAGATCGAGGGAATCCTCAATGAGAAGCTCCCTCAGCGCCTCATCCACCTCTCCTCTCGAGTGGTCCTGGAACTCAGCAGACGCCAGCACTATGCGGTCGTACTCCTCAATAGGAACGAAGACCAAGAAGTTGAGCGTCTGAAGAGCCCGGTGCACTCGAGGGCGCCAATCCTCGATGTCAAAGGCTGCGGCCTCAGGATGCACTGACAGGTAGGCGATAAGATCGAGTGGGCATCGGTCAAACACCGCATTCGTGCGACGCTCGCTGAGCAACTGAAGGGAAAGCGCCAGCTGCGCTTCGAAGTCTTCGAGCGATGGCGGATGCGAGAACTCGTATCCATCCTCAAGCATCAGTTCATACGGTTCAGCGATCGCCGCATGGTCGGGCAAGCGTAGACAGAGTTCCTCAACCAGGGTGGACTTTCCCGTACGGTGAGTGCCAGACACAGCAATGCGCATACGAAGTGCGAGTGTATCGCTCTACGTTTCAATCACGAGAAAAATCGGGGGGAGTCCGGCAGAACGTACTCTTAGAGGAATGTCGACTTTCCAGGCACATGTCTTCAGTCAACTTGAGATTCTTTCGCTCTTGGGTACAGGGCTAAGACGAGGGCGGCGGTTGCAACCAGTACGCCAGCCGACACGAACATGCCCAGGCGGACGCCATTGCTGAACGCCTGGCCAGCAACGGCGATCACGGGATCGGCGCGGTCCGGCGCAAGATTCGTCGTAGCAGCCAGCAGCGCGCCGATGGAGTCCTGACCGAGCGCTGCGATGGACGGGTCCAAACTGTCCAGAGAGTCTTCCAGGCTGTTGCGGTAGCCGACCGACACGAGGGCACCTACGATTGCGATCCCGATCGCTCCGCCAACCTCACGCGTGGTGTCGTTGACCGCGGAGCCGACACCCGCTTTCGAAGGTGGTAGCGATGTGATGAGCGCTGAGGTGGCCGGGGGCATCAGCAGGGCCATCCCGCCTGCGACAACAGCTAAGGCCGCCCCAACCCACGTGTAGGCCGTCTCCGGTCGAGAGAGCGCGAGCAGTGTGAATCCGAATGCGGCAATGAGCATCCCGACGGTAATCACCGCTCTTGCACCGAACCGTTCTGACAAAACGGCGGCGCGGGGCGCTACAACGAAGAAGACCAAAGGGTAAGGAAGAATTCGAATCCCTGCTCCGAGCACCGAGTGCCCCTGGACGAACTGAAAATACTGCGTAATCACGAAGAACATGCCAAAGATTCCGAAGAACGCCGCCGTGATCGCGAGCGAACTGAGACCAAACACTCGGTCTGTGAAAAAGCGCGGGTCGAGCATGGGGTGCGGGATGCGAAGCTCCCATAAAATCAATGCGCCGAGCGACACGCCCGCAACGCCGAAAGCTCCGAGCACCGGAGCCGACGTCCACCCCAGCTCAGGTACTTCTATGATCCCGTACACCAGAGCCACCAGACCCACCATGGATAGCGCGGCGCCAGCGGGATCGAGGGGAGTGCCTTGCTCATCGCGAGAGGTTGGGACAATGCGCACCACTAAAATCAGCATGACCGCGACGATGGGAAGGTTGATCAAAAACACGGACCCCCACCAGAACCATTCCAGGAGTAGTCCGCTTCCGATCAACCCGATCGCACCGCCGGCGCCGGCGAAACCAGCCCATATGGCGATGGCGCGGCGACGCTCGTTATCTGGAAAGACGGTCGCCACAATGGAAAGCGTCGCGGGCATGATGAATGCAGCCCCTGCTCCGGTCAAGCCGCGCCAGCAGCGATTGCGAAAACACTCAATCCGGCCAAGAGGGCTTCACGACGTCCAAAGCGATCTCCGGCGCGCCAGCCGGCAGCAGCAGCCCTGCGAACAGGAGCGCGTAAGCGTCAATGATCCACTGAAGCTCGCTGCCAGTCGCACCGAGAGCCCGTTGGATCGCCGGGACGGCGACGTTGAGTGAGCTGACGCTCACTACGACCAGCACGAGGGAGCCGCACAGAATCCACAGGATCGCCCAACGCTGGGGATGACCCGTGTGGGTCATCGGCAACCTTTATCCGCGTCCACCCCGGAGAGGTGCTCGAGAAAGATCCGGGACGCGTGCTCTTCGTTCCGATACTGGATGGTCTGTGCGGAACGACACAGCCGTCCTGATCGCCGCGTGAAGATGAGATGCCAGAATGCGAAGTTAATCATGAGCAGGCCCTAGGCAGCCCGGACCCACCGAATCAGTGTCTTGAAGTTGGGCGGTTTGCCGTACATCAGCAGGCCAATTCTGAAAATCTTCGCCGCGACCCACAGCGTCCCGAGAACCGACGCGGCGCCTATTCCAATCGACAGCCACACTTGCCACAACGGCGGCGGCTGGCTCGACGCCATCCGGATCAGCATGCCGAACGAATTGATCGGCAGAAGAAAGCTGACGACGACGGCCAGCATGGAATTTGGGCTGCGCGATAGTGCCTGCCACAGAATCATCGGAACGATCATGACCAGCATCAGAGGCATCATCAGGGACTGAGCCTCGCTCATCTCGTTGACCGCCGCCCCCACCGCCATCATCAGGGATCCCATCACCAGGAAACCGATGACGAAGAAAATGATCAGGTACAGAATCAGCCATGGATCGAGAAGGCCAAACAGGGAGAAGGAAGACAGCAGCGCCAGTCCCATCAAAGCGTAGAAGCCCATCGCCACCATGCTGACGGCCATGTTGCCGAGCAGCTTTCCGGCCATGAGTTCGATGGGGGATACCGCCGAGAGCAGGACTTCAACGACCCGGCTCGATTTTTCTTCGATCGTCGAGGTGAGCATCGACTGTCCTCCGACCATGACTCCCATGAACATCAGCATCATGAAAGCCATCGGGAGAACGAAGCTGAACTCGTCCACGGTCTGGCGCTCCTGGCCTTCGCTCACCGTGATCGATCGCTGGCGGGGAACCCGGACGATGGAATCAATGGTGTCGCGGTCGAGCGCCTGGGCGGAGACCCGGGCGTTAACGATCGCCTCCCGAACGTTGCTGTAGATGAAGTCCAGAACGCGGTCATCGAGGCCGGGAGGGACGTACAGATCATAGGTGCCAAAGGTTGATTCGCCCGTTCGGAGCCGAACCGCATTGTCGTGGATTACGATCAGAGCGGTATGTCGCAATCCCTCGGACTCTTCGTTCAACCACTCTTTCTCCACCTCGATGTCCACATCCCCGGGCCATTCGATCAAACGGATATTCGGAGCGGGTCCCAGGACGTCGTCCATCGACTGATTGACGGCGATGCCGGCCAGATCCTGGACAACTTCCGGAGCCTGTTCCAGTTCACGCTGGAACTCTTCGAGGCGCCTTCGGGCAATGGCATCCGGATCCAGCGCCGCGTGGAGTTCTGGTGCAATGCTTCCGGTCGGGTCGACCAGCGCAAATTCGCCTTCGACCTGGAAGCTTGCGTCGTCGAAGAGTCGCGGTCCGAGGATGACCATCAAGACCATCATCGCGGGCATGATCAGGAGGCCGATAATAAAGCCCTTGGTCGAAATCACGGCGACGAAGTCTCGTGATGCGATTCTGAGAATGCGTTTCACATCGTCGCCTCTTTCGTATTCGTCTCTTCCAGTTCCTTCCTCAACCGCACTTCGTCGTCTGTCGCGCTGGCCGAGACGAGTTGGATGAAACCGTCTTCGAGACGTGGTCGCGCCAGTTCGATGCGCGCCGCTGGGACCCGGTCCATTATCCTGCGCATGGCAGTCGAAGGATCGGCACCCTCGCGCAGCAGAATGTCATAGCCACGATCCTTCGGTTTGAGGCTCTCCACGTCTATCAACGACAGGAGCGGTGCCGCATCGGCTTCCGGATCAAGGGGGTCGAACTGGATCGCACGAGGGTCGTAATGGCTGCGGATCGATCCGATCTCTTCATCGAGTACCTTCTTCCCCTGGTACACCATGACGACGTGTTCGCAGATCTCTTCGGCCTGGGGCATGACGTGAGTAGAAAACAAAATAGTGGCTCCGCGTCCGTGCTCTTCCAGAATCATGTCCCGCAACATCCGCATGCTGACCGGGTCGAGTCCGCTGAAGGGCTCGTCCAGAATCAGAAGATCGGGCTTGTGGATAATCGCCGCGATGAACTGCACTTTCTGAGACATGCCTTTCGAAAGTTCGTCGCATCGCTTGCGCTCGATGCCCGGAAGGCCGACCCGCTCGAGTGACTCCGAAATGCGCGCGTCCAGATCGTCACCCTCCACTCCCTTAATCGCGCGATATACGAAAGGAAAGCCCCGACGCGCATCTTCTTGTATACGCCCCGTTCTTCGGGCAGGTAACCGATGCGGTCCTTTGCATCGAGCGCGGAGGGATGACCCAGTACCGACAGCGTTCCAGAATCCGGAAACAGGATGGACATGATCATCCGAATCGTAGTGGTTTTTCCCGCCCCGTTCGGTCCAATGAACCCGTAGAGCCCGCCCTGAGGAATCGCCAGGTCCAGGCTATCGACGGCTGTGGTCTCTCCGAACGTCTGGTGATGCCCGTCAATTGAATTGCTGATTCCATCAAAACTGTCCCCGGAAAAGAAAGCGAGAGGAAGTGTATCAGATGGGAATTGAATGGCTGGCCTCAGCGGAGAAAGTCGTTCCTCCGTCCCCGAAAGAACCTCCCGGGTGGGTGTCGGCGGCGGATCGCATGACTGACGGGTGGCCAGGGACGAATTGAATGGCGATATCTTTTCTTAACCCTGCCTTTCTGCTCTTGCTATCCTGTCGGCCATGGCCCTCCTCAAATCTGACAGCAGGCGTGACAGTTTTCTGCCGGTCTCGGACAAGGAGCGCATTTTTTCACTGACCACTTATATCTTTCTGTGGTGGTCCTCGCTGAAGCCCATCCAGATGTTTATCCTGGGCCAGTCCTTTCTACCGCCTCACGGCGGATTGAACATTCTGCAGGCCATCATGGTTGTTGTGGTGACGGGCTTGATTGTCACCCTGGTGTTCAGTCTGAACGGAATGTTCGGTCAACGGCACGGACTGGCTTATGCCGTTCAACTGAGGTCGAGCTTTGGGATTCGGGGCGCCAAGATTCCCGCAGTGATCCGTGCGTTGCCGGCGATCGCGTGGTACGGCATCGGAAGCTGGATTGGCGCGATGGCGGTCGCCGGCATTACGCAACCGCTGTTCGGTTTCGGCAGTGTGCCCGTCTATTTCCTGCTCTTTCAGATTTTTCAGACGGGGCTGGCGTATTTCGGGATTCAGACAATCAAATGGTTTGAGTCGGTCATGGCGGTCGTGATTTTCGCCATCATGGGATGGATGATGTCCCGGCTGTTCGGGGTACACGGTGTGGAAATCCAGGAGTCGTGGAACTTTCCCGGAACCTGGGGCTTGCCTTTCCTGTTTGCATTGAACACCAGCGTGGGAATCCTGTCGACCGAGATGATCAGCATCTCGGACCTGACCCGGTATGTCCGGAATCGGCCATCCACAAACTGGATCGGCCATGTCGTCGGCATCAATCCACCGCTGATCGCCATGACGGTTTTTGGAATCATGGCAGCATCGAGCGTCGGCACCTGGGATCCGATCGAGGCGCTCATGAGCATGTCTCCGGGCCTTGGGCTCAGCATCGTGCTACTGTTCTTCGTCACGATGGCTCAGATGACGACGAACCTGACGATCAACATTTTGCCACCCGCACTTATCCTGATGGATCTCACCGGAATGAGTTGGGGCGTCTCCGTAATTGCTGTGGGAGTAGCCGCCAGCCTGACGTTCCCATGGATGCTGCTCGACAGCGGGAACTTTCAGTTTTTCATTATCCTGTATTCCGCTTTTCTGGGACCCATTCTCGCGATCATGCTTGCCGACTACTGGATCCTCAATCGTCAAAAAGTGGATCTCGAAGGGCTGTTCGATACCTCCACAAAGAGCCCGTTCTGGTTTCGGGCCGGCTTCAATCCCATGGCTTTCATCAGCATGATCGCAGGCGCAGGTATCGCCCTCGTCTTCCTCAACTATTCCTGGATGGTCGGCTTGATTGTCACGTTTCCGACCTACCTTTTTCTAATGAGCAGATTCAAGCCTCGCTCCGGCCAATCACCCACGCTTGCTCGACTCGAGTAAGGCATCGAGTTTTTCTTGGCGACCGTCCATTGAATCCGCCTATAATCCTCCAGGAGCCTGCGCGGCAGAAGAGATCTACTGCGAAAGCGGTATAATCGGTCCAGATTCCCCCGATTTTTCGTTAAATAGAACCACTACTCGCCTCAAAATCGAGAGAATCTGGCCTCGATTCTCCACTTTCTTTCTACGATCCCTTCTGCCGCGCAGGCTCCTAACATTTTCGCCTCCTCCGCAGAATTTGTGGGCAGTCCAAAGGCCTGTGCGCACATAAGTAATTGAAACAAAGTACCTTATTCTTTTGTTCGACGGCGAATATTCCAGTACCCACTTCGGTCGGACGCCTACACCCGGTGCCCGGAGCCCCCGCCGGAGGCCCCGTTCCCCATCGCCCACACCAGCCGACACCGCGGAGCGCAGCCGAGGGTCAAGGCCGGCGCAGCCGCCGAGCTTGCGAGGGAAGCCTTGAGGCTTGGCGAGCACCGTGGTCTCCTCAAGCGGCGATGGAAGACGGTTTTACCCACAAATTCTGCGGAAGACCCACATTTTCTTTGTCTCAACAGGTTCAAAGCGAAGGAGCCAACTGATGAACTACCGACCCACTTTCTCCCGCTTTTCGTATTCACCGTTGTGCTCTCTGCACAGGCGGGAGCCCAGCAGATGCGCTCCTTCGACCCGGAGATCGCCCTCGACGTGCGGTCCGCGCGGATCGCGGCGGTCGCCGACGACGGTGGCCGCGTTGCCGCAACGGTGCAAACGCGCCGCGAGCGCACCGACGTGGACCACGAGCGCTACGGCGATCCGACGTACATCTCGCCGGTCTCGACCCGCTTGATGGTCATCGACACGGGTTCAGGTGATCAGACCTGGGTGCACGAGGAGCCTGCGCGGATCAGAGGATTTACGTGGTCTCCGGACGGCATGCGTCTCGGCTACTTCATGGTCGAAAACGACCGCTACACACTGCGCATCTTCGATGCGGCTTCGGGAAATACGACAGCCGTTGCAGTGAACACCAACAAGGAAATCGCTTCGTCCTCGTTGCTGGAGTGGTCGCCCGACGGCGCCATGATCCTCCTCGGACTGCGCCCGGATGGATGGGCGGAAGAGGCACGCCGGGCGTTTGTCGCCCTCACCGAGGCTACGGTCATCGTGCAGGACTCGCGCAACGACTTCCTGGCCTGGGACCGCGTCCGCAACATAGCCGCCCAGCAAGTCACGGCGCTGGTGTCCGTGGCCGACGGTGCGGTCCGCGAGATCCTGAGTGATCGAACGCCGCGGGGCGTGGGCTTCACCGACGACGGCGCAGCCATCACCTACTCCACGGCGACCCGCACCAAGACGTCATACACACGCCGCGACGGCACCGACTACGAGCTTCTCATGCTCGCCCTGGACGGTAGCGAGCCCGCGTCGCTCCGTGGCCCGGGCGAAGATCGCATCAACGTGTCGTGGACCCAGCCGCGTGATGCCTTCGCTTACAGCGAAGACGGCTCCGTATTCGTGCGACGACTCGGCGAAGAAGAAGCGGTGGACGTTACGGCGACGCATCGCACCCCCAAGGAGGAGGATGAGGCCGGCACGGCGGAGGTAGAGGCGGAGCCGGATCGAGGCAAGCTGGAACCCCAGTTCTCTGTCAATCGCTGGAACTCCTCGGGCACCGAGCTCATGCTCACCACCGAGAAAGGCTGGCATCTGCTCGATCTCGCGACCGACACGGTTTCCGACCTGCTCGTGCTGGAAGAAGACGAGGACGCCCGACCCCGTCGCAGTGTGCAGGCGTGGAGCGAAGACGGGCGCTACATCTTCTTCAGCTACTCGGCACACGATCACTGGGAACGCGGCCTGAAGCGCCTCGACGTCGAATCCGGCGAAATCGACGCGCTGTTGCTCGACCGGAATCGCTACGGCTCGTGGAACATCTCCGATGACGGCAACACGGTCGTCTACACGATGTCCGACGGGGACCGCCCCGACGAGATCTGGGTCACCGGGCACGACTACCCGGCGCCGAAGGCATTAACCTCCTCCAATCCCGACCTTGCGGACGTCTCGCTTGCCCGCACCGAGCTGATCGACTACCTTGACGTCGACGGCAACACGCTCTACGGCATCCTTTATTACCCGGCCGATTACGAAGAGGGCCGTACCTACCCGCTGGTCGCGGAGATCTACGAGGAGTTTTTCGACAACGGCTACAACGAAAACATGAACCTGATCACCGCCCAGGGCTGGTTCGGCTTCCGTCCGTCGGTGCAGTTCGAAGAGGGCTACCCCGGCGAGGCGTGGCTCAAGGCCGTGCCCAGCGCCATCAACAAGCTCATCGAGCGTGGCTTCGTGGACGAAGACAAAGTCGGCGTATACGGACAGAGCTACGGCGGCTACGCCACGAATCTACTCATCACCCAAACCAACCGCTTCGCCGCCGCGGCGAACGTGTCGGGGAAGGTGAACATGGTCTCGTTTCTCGGTGACTCGCCGAAGATCACGACGCGCAACTACGCGGCGGCCGAAGTCGGCCAGGACCGCATCGGCGCGACGTTGTGGGAGCAGCCGCAAAAGTACATCGAGCACTCCGCTGTGATGTTCGCCGACAGAATCGAAACGCCCCTGCTCATGCTCTCGGGTGAAGGCGACTGGAACGTTCCGGCCACCAACCAGCGGGAGATGTACTACGCCTTGCGCCGCCTGGGGAAAGAGGTGGTGTGGGTGCACTACACCAGCGGCGGGCACGGCGCCGGCCGCGCCAGCACGTCCGAGGACTTCGTCGATCACTGGCAACGCATGTTCGACTGGTTCGCCGAGCATTTCACAGCCGCCGAGGACGGGTCTTAGCCCGGATGACGCCGCTTCATACCGGCGCCGCGCCGCAGGCGGAGGCCCCGGCATGAGGGCATGGATCAGCGGCGAGCCGCCGGGTCGCGGTTCGCTCCGGCTCGAAGATCGCCCAACGCTGGACTGGGATGGCGAGAACCTGTTGATCCGCGTGGTCGCCGCGGCACTGAATTTCTCCGACACTCTGATGATCGCCGGCAAGTACCAGGTGCGGCCGCCCATCCCGTTCACTCCCGGCCAGGAAATCGCTGGTGTCGTCGAGGCAGCACCCGAAGGCTCGGGCTTTGCCGCGGGTGACCGGATCGTCAGCAAGCTCGAATGGGGCGGCTTCGCCGAGCGTGCCCATGTGCGTACCGACATGGCGATCCGGGTTCCCGAGGGTGCCAATCTGATCGAGGCATTGGCGCTGCCGGTCGTCTATATGACGGCGCTGGTGGCGTTGACCGAGTGCGCCGTCGTGAAGCCTGGCGACACGGTTCTGGTGCACGCGGCGGCAGGGGGCGTTGGGATCGCCGCGGTCGAGATCGCCAGCGTGCTGGGAGCGCGGGTGATCGGCGCTGCGGGCAACGCCGAAAAACGCGCGCTTGCCCGGGAGCATGGCGCGGACGAGGCAGTCGACTACGGCCACGACGGCTGGATCGACGAAGTCAAGCGCCTGACCGGCGGGCGCGGCGCCGACGTGATTGTCGATCCGGTCGGTGGCGACATCGGCGAACAGAGCTTGCATTGCATCGCCCGGGATGGTGTGCTGCTGGTGATCGGCTTCGCCAGCGGCCGCATTCCGAAATTCGGGGCCGGACGACTGCTGCTCAAACGTGCCTCGGTCAAGGGGGTCTATTGGACCCACGATCACGATGGCCCAATGCTGGCGCGGATGGGTGAGACGCTGGTTGCCTGGCTCGCGGACCGGCGGATCAACCCGGTGGTTCGCGCCGACTATGAACTCGAAGACCTCCCGGCTGCCCTCGACGATCTGGAGAACCGCCGCAGCGTCGGGAAGCTGGCGTTGCGGATCTCGAACCTGTGACGGATAGTGCGATGACCCAAGACACCGCAATCTCGCCCCGCAAGATCCTCGACGGCGTCCGTGTGCTGGACCTCTCGCGGGTGATGTCCGGGCCGTTCTGCACGTCGATGCTGGCCGACCTGGGTGCCGAGGTGATCAAGGTCGAGCTGCCGGGTCGTGGCGACGAAGGCCGCGCCTTCGGGCCCTACCGGGATGGTGAGAGCACCTACTTCATGATGCTCAACCGCGGCAAGAAGAGCGTCACCATCGACATGAAAACCGAAGAAGGCCGAGAGCTGGTGATGAAGCTCGCCGCTTCGGCCGACGTGCTGCTGGAGAACTTCCGTCCCGGGGTGATGAACCGGCTGGGCCTCGGTTATGAGACCGTGAAGGAGGTGAATCCGGCGATTGTCTACGCCTCGATTTCGGGCTTCGGGCAGGAGAGTCCGCTACGCGATCTTCCGGCTTTCGACCTCGTGATCCAGGCGATGAGCGGGCTGATGAGCCTGACCGGCCCCAAGGGTGGGCCGGCAACGGCGGTCGGCGAGTCGGTCGCTGATGTTTCGACCGGCATGTTCGCCGCTTTCGGGGTAGTCGCGGCGTTGTTCAACCGCGAGCGCACCGGTGCCGGTCGGCAGCTCGACGTGTCGATGCTCGACTCGATGATGGCGATGCAGCTCACTGGACTCAGCCGACAACTCTACTTCGACGACACGCCGACGCCGGTCGGAAACCGCCATCCAGTGACCTATCCGGTCGACAGCTTCCCGACCCGGACCGGCGACATCGTAATGGTTTGTTTTTCGCAAGGAGCGTTCCGGGCGCTATGTAGAGTGATGGGCCGACCGGAACTGGCAGACCACCCGCGTTTTCAAACCAATGCCGACCGCAATGCTCACGAGGACGAATTGCGGGCCGTGATCACCGACTGGACCCGCCCGTTGCCCGCCGACGACGTGCTTTCGATGCTCGGCGGCGCCAACATTCCCGCCGCACCGGTCTGGGACCTCAAGCAACTCGCTGAGTCGGACCATGTTGCCGCGCGTGGGTTGGTCATGGAGGGACGGCACAGCCGGGTCGGCGTCGTGCCGCTTGTGGGCCAACCAGTGAAGTTCTCAGACATCGATGCGGTCGAGACGCCGCGCACGCCAATGCTCGGCGAGGACACCGATTCGGTTCTCGCCGACGAACTTGGACTCGACGACGACGCGCGCGACAACCTTCGCGCCCGAAACATTATCTAACGGAGAAAGATCGCCATGCCGACGGACCACGCCAATCCGCGAGTGATCCGTGCCCCGCGCGGCCCCAAGCTGAACGCTCTGTCGTGGGAAACCGAGGGGCCGCTCCGGCTGCTGATGAACAACCTCGACCCGGACGTGGCCGAGCGCCCCGATGATCTGGTGGTCTACGGTGGCATCGGCCGCGCGGCGCGCGACTGGAACAGCTTCGACCGCATCATCGCGACGCTCAAGCGCCTGAAGGGCGACGAGACCCTGCTGATCCAGTCCGGCAAGCCGGTCGGCGTGTTCCGCACGCACGCCTGGTCACCCCGGGTACTGATCGCCAACGCCAATCTGGTGCCGAAGTGGGCGACATGGGAACAGTTCAATAAGCTCGACCGGATGGGCCTGACCATGTACGGGCAGATGACTGCCGGGTCGTGGATCTACATCGGCAGCCAGGGCATCGTGCAGGGAACCTACGAGACGTTCTCGGAGATCGCGCGTCAGCATTTCGACGGCCATGCGGCCGGACGGCTGGTCGTCTCCGGAGGGCTGGGCGGCATGGGGGGTGCGCAGCCGCTGGCCGCGACCATGACCGGGTTCAACGCAATCGTCGTCGAATGCCGGCAGAAGAAAATCGAGTTCCGCCTCCGCACCGGATATCTCGACTGCCGCGCCGCCACGCTGGACGAGGCGCTGGCGATCGTGGCCGAGGCGCGAGCGGCGGGGAAGCCCGTCTCGGTCGGGTTGCTGGGCAACGTGGTTCAGGTACTCGAGGAAATGCTGGATCGCGACGTGACGGCCGACGTGGTCACCGACCAGACCTCCGCGCATGACCCGGTCCGTGGCTACCTGCCGTTGGACTGGACCGTGGCGGATTGGGAGCATCGCCAGGAGAGCGACCCGGCGGGCGTCGCTACGGCGGCGAAGGCCACCATGGCCCGGCATGTCGCGGCGATGAAGGCGTTCAAGGCGCGGGGCGCCGTCGTGTTCGAGTATGGCAACAACCTGCGCGGCATGGCCGCCGAGGGTGGTGCGACCGATACCCACGCGTTCCCCGGCTTCGTCGAAGCCTATGTCCGGCCGCTGTTCTCGGAGGGTAAGGGCCCGTTCCGATGGCTGGCGCTGTCGGGCGATCCCGAGGACATCTACAAGACCGACGCCAAGGTGCGCGAGGTGATGCCGGACGCGCCGGCGCTCGACAACTGGCTTAACAAGGCGCGTCGGCACATACAGTTTCAGGGCCTGCCGGCGCGGATCTGCTGGGTGGGTCTCGGCGACCGCCACCGGATCGCCCTCGCCTTCAACGAGATGGTTCGCACTGGCGAACTCAGTGCGCCGGTGGTGATCGGTCGCGACCACATGGATTCGGGCTCGGTTGCCAGCCCGACCCGCGAGACAGAGGGCATGAAGGATGGTTCGGACGCGATCTCGGATTGGCCGTTCCTCAACGCGCTCCTGAACACGGCCAACGGTGCAACCTGGGTGTCGTTCCACGATGGCGGTGGTGTCGGCATCGGGTATTCGCAACATGCCGGCATCGCGGTGGTCGTCGACGGCACCGAAGCGGCCAACGCTCGGATTGCCCGAACATTTTGGAACGACCCGGCCAGCGGAGTGATGCGCCACGCCGATGCCGGTTACGATCTGGCCATCAACTGTGCGCAACGCCACAAGTTGGACATGCCGATGCTGGAGTAGCTAGCCCGCATTTCTCATGAATGGTGCCCAAGACTGCATTTAGGAGAAGGAAAAGGCGTCGGAAGCTGGTTGGCGGGAGCAAAGATGCCGACTGAGCTGAGAAAGTGGGCCTGGATGACGGGTGTTGCAAGGAATGGTGAGGTGAAATCGGATTACAGAGACAGCTATCCCGACCAAAGACGGGAAGGTTGGGATGTCTGAGAAGAAGTGATTAACAGCGCAGAGGGATTTGTTGAAGGTTCGCGTAAATCTGAGCGAACGCCGTAGCGTAGGGGTAGCCTCCAGCCATCCGAATCCAGACTCGACGCACCGTGACATGGATCTGGGCTGCGATCTTGAGCAGCTTCAGGCGAATCGTGGTGCACTGCGCCCGCGCGAATTCGGTACCCTGCAAGCCGAGCCGTCGCAAGGCCTGCATCAGCATGTACGCCACCGATGAAAGGTAGAGTCGGAGTTGATTGGCGCGCATGGTGGCCGTGCTGGTCCGATCGGCGAACAATCCGAGTTGTTGCTCTTTGATCCGGTTTTCCATGTCTCCCCGTGCACAGTAGGTCTGTTCATAGATGTGCCTTGGGGATGTTCGTCCTTTCGGTAACGAGGTAACGATAAACCGGGGATTGGCGCCCTTGGCCAGATGTTCGGCCTTACCAATGATGCGTCGCTCACGAGTCCAGCTGTCTCGGGTCTGATACAGAAACGTCTTAAAGACGCGCGCCGGCTTTCCGGTCCTGTCGAACCGCTTTTTTGCCGTCGCCATCGGAGTTTCAATCGCGGCTAGCAGCCGATTGTTCTTCGCCAGTCCGATCACGTAATCGACACGGTGTTGGGCCTCGCACCAGGTCAGGATCTCATCGCGGCAGAAACCCGAGTCCCCCCGAATCACGATCTGGACTCTGGGCCACTTCTGCCGAATCTGTCCCACGATCCGTTCCAGTTCCTCTACCGATCCGTCCGCACCATCGATGTCGGAGCGTCGTAGCCGGGAACACAACACGAACTCCCCACAGAAAATATAAAGCGGCAGATAACAATGGTGCCTGTAGTAGCCGTGAAAGAAGCGACCCTCCTGATTCCCGTGTATCAGATCGTCGGTCGCATCCAGATCCAGAATGATCTGCCGCGGTGCCCGCCGATGGGCCTGGAGGAACACGTCCACCATCAGCCGATCTATCGCCGCTTCGTCCCGGCCGATCTTCTTGGTCGGGTGCTTTGCCGCACCCTCGGTCGACAGTTCCAGTCGGTTCAACGTGCTCTTGCCCGCCAGGGCCTTACCTCGATCTCGAGCTTGTTTCCGTGTCCGGCCCTTCGGATCGGTCTCACCCACCATCACCGCCAGCACCGGATCCGATCGGAGTTGATCGTGGTCGTTCAGATCTTCATAGCCCAAACACAATCCGTACACCCGTTGCGACACCAGTTGTTCGATCCCGTGTTCCACAAATCGCGGGTCCCGATAATCCCGGAAACATTCGGCAAACTGTTTCAGGATCCCGGTCCGTTTTTCCGTTTCTCGTAGCAGCAAACCGCCCGCGTCCGTGCTGATGTCTCCCCCGTCGAATTGCCCCCGGACTTCCCGTGTACCTAATGCGTGATATTGAATCGTTTCTGTTTTACACTCTGTCATGACAAAGGCCGCCTCCGTCTTGGCTTGAAAGTTTCTATTCAAAACCTTCTATGCCAGACAGGGCGGCCTTTTTCGGTCCTTTCCCTTCTTACTCGTTTCGATTTATTTCAAATCTCTTGAGAAATGCGGGCTAGGTGGTCCACTCTTGAGGGTACCGGGACAACAGTGTGCGAAGCGCCCTAATGAGACAGGGTTTAACTCATGCCGGTGTGGTGGAGGCGATGAGGGGATCCGACGGGGCGAATACCTATCACCGGGAGACGAACCATTAGTCGAGTGGCAGGAACGTCCCGGCCGCAGCACTATCGGCATGCTGATGGCGCACCTCGCCGCCAGCGAGATCGGCTATCTCTACGTCGCGTGCGCCGGTCTCTCCTACCAGGACGCGAAGCCCGTCCTCCATGAGCACCTCGGCATCGACTGGAACGGCCTCCTGGTCGGAACCCATGCCACGAGCCTCAAGGGGCGAGACCTGGATGGCTATTCGCGCCAGGCGTGCGACACACTCGTTGCTCAAGACGTGGGACGACCCTTCCCTCGACAGGGTCGTTGTCGGCCGGGAGACCGGCATTACCATCTCGCACGGCTGGGTGCTGTACCACGTTCTTGAGCACTTCGCCTCCCACTTCGGCCAAATCTGCAGCCTGCTGCACTACATGCGAGATCACGACGTGCCGGGCCTACCGGAGAAACGCGTGGTGTTCTAGGTGGGAACGGCTTGCGGGCTGATCGCCGGAACGGACGCCGGACGGGAAGAGGATGGCTGCAAGGCCTGGGAAACGGCCTTTTTCGAAAATCCGCCTTACCAAGATGGCGACTTACCAGGCATGTGGATTCAAATGAGTAAACACAACGGCGTTTATCCCGGGTAATCCCAATGAGGTTGCCCAAACGGCCCGCGCTCCCAAACACAAGTACGGTCAGGCGGCGCTACGTCTGTGATACGCCTGTGAGTCTGTGAAGTCTGTGATTGTTTGATTGCTTCCAACTCATTCGTTTCGCCCGACGGCCTGCGGCCGCGCGGGTTGACATAGCGCCCACATGACGACGCTGTCCCCGCTGCCGTAGTCGTCAGACCCTGCTTATTCCGCTTGTCCGCGGGGCGAACGAAAATGACGACGCGGACACGATCAAGTGCGAACCATGAGAAACTGCCCGTTGCCGATGATCTCGCCGTCACAACCTGCAAAATTGGCGGCAACCCATATCAGGTACAACCTCCAGATGCGGCGGAATTTAGCGAAATCCATGCGGTAATCGAGATCTCTGACATCGGGATAACTTTCGTCAAAATTTTCCAGCCATTGCACCAGCGTTTTGTTGTAGTTCATTCCGTTCAGGTACCAGCGTTCCACAGTCTTGAGATCCTTGTTATAGGTCGGAATCGAATCAAAACTCCAGATCCGGCCGTGAGGGAAAATGTACTTGTGCAAGAAGACGCTGGCGACGTTATGGGGAGTGCGAACCGAAATAATGTGAAGGAAAAACTTTCCGCCCGGCTTCAAGAAAGAAGCAAGTTTTCTGAAAGATCCGGTTAGATTCCCCACATGGCAGAAAACCCCTACGGAGAGGATCTTGTCGAATTGTTTTTCGAACTGCGTCTCATTGAGATCTCCCTCCACAAGAGTAAATCGACCCGAACTGAGATAGCTTTCGGGTTCTTGCATCTTCTGACGCATGTATTCGCATTGCTCATGGCTCAGGTTCAGGCCGGTGAATCGGCAATTGGGAAACCTGGACAAAATGTAGTTCGGCACGCAACCCCACCCACAGCCAAAATCCAGGATATTGTCGCCATCCTGGATCTCAAATTTTTCAATCATGTCGTCAATCATGTGCATCTGGGATTGCTCCAGATTTCGAGCTCCTTTCTCCCAGAGACCCATGCTGTACTTGGGGTAGATCAGTTTTCCGTCACCCAGCATCCGGTTTAACATGGCCTGTGGCAGATCGTACTGGATCTTCATCAAATCCCTCGAGCCTTCTGCCAGATGTTCCGTTTCCTTCAGTACCCATTCGTAAGGGGTCAGGAGGGCGGGGAAATACTTAAAAACGATCGGCATGCCCGTATTGAAAAGGCCTTTCAACACCGGGTCGGGAAGCTCCACTCCCTTGACGTAGGCCTCCGCACAAGCCATGTGCACCACGTTCGCCACTTGAACGATCCCACGAGTGACCCGATGCGCAAGGGGATTCTTGGCCTGGATATCACCAATAAGGGGAATGTAGTCTCGAACCCCTCGTCTGGTCGGGCTGGAGGCCTCGACTGCGTTTGGTGTCATGCGCGTGCCGGATTGCATTATCTGGGTGTGTCTCAGGGAGAATTCTGAAATCCTCCGTGAACAATACTTGAAGTGGAGGTTATTCGCAATCAGAAGAAGCTAACCGGAATGGGAGGTTCGCGGTAAAGATGCTTCGGAATTCTACTTTCAAGAGCCCGATGAAATTCAGGAAGAAGGGACCAATGGAGTCCTTGCCTGAGGTGATGGGCCGTGTGATATCCGAGGTTGCCTGTTATCAGGTTATACCATTTGTGCGTGATGTTATAGGACGCTTCGAAGTGATCGTCAGTGTGAAGCCCCGCATGATGATAATAAGTGTGCCAGCAGGTAATCACGTATCCAATCAGCATTGGCAGAACAAAAATCAGAATCGCATTTAAGGGCTTGTAGTAGATCATCACGCCTACCAGGCAGATCACCAGCACTCCCATTGAAAGAAACTGACGCTGGAAGCGAGGATGCATCTTACCAACTCGATATGCACGCAGGTATCCCGTTATCGCAAGGTGGAAGGTGTATTCGACAACTCCCCTGGTTGAGCCGTCCTTTCGAGCCCAGGCGGATTCGTCCTTGGCTTGATCGAGATAATTCACGTGATGACCGAGCACGTGATGCAGTACCCAGGCGTTGGTGGTGATCCCGGTATGAAGACCATACACAATCTCAAGGAGGCGGTTCATCCAGGTCTGATGAAAGGTCGGGAGATGCTGATGGTGATGGTTCCATGAACAGATACAAGCTTTTGGAAAGAGTCCTGCCAGCACCCAGGCGAGTACCCAACGCCAATCATCTACCAGACCATAAACCACCAGATCGAATGCAAAAAACCCGGTAATCAGGGCGACCGGAATGCGGTCGGATCTATAGCGAAAGAAGTGATCCATCGTATTGAGTTATATGAGGAGGTCCTCTATGAGGCCAGACTTAATGTCGTTCTTCAAGCCAGACGTACCTGAGCTGCATTCACCCCGAGTACTGAATCTAACGAACTTATACCACATTTTCGTGACACTTCAGGAAGGGAAGCATTTCACTCGCATACTTGACCGCCGGGGTTTCAAATAAGTAATCGGCGCTTCACCTGCGCGTTTTCGGAGGGGACCGCGTGTACGGGTGGCCGTCCCTGGCCACCCGCCCGGAATGATCAAACGTTTGGGTCGAATCGTTTCCAAGCCTCCTGTGCCGAATCAAGCCGGGTTTTTTTGGCGGGGCGATAACATTCAAGCCCGACGTTCGGTGCTACAAGTATCCCGACCAGCGGGCATCCAGCGGTAAGGGAGGCAGGGTTCACGAAAGAGCTCCGCGGGTATCTTGCTGCGAATTGTTCCATGGAACTGTGGGAGCAGAGACCAATGTAGCCCACCACTCAGATGGTGGGCCGTATGATAGCCGAGGTTCCCAGTCAGGATGTTGTACCATCGGTGCTCGATGTTGAAAGATGAGGGGCTCCCCATTCTATCGGACAGAAAATCCCGGATCTTAAGGTGGATCGCTGCCGTTGTGGAAATCCTTTTTGAGGATTTCCATCAGCGGCGGCAGTTTCCACAGGCTGCAGCTTTCTTTCTTTTTTGGTTCTCTTTTCTTTCTTTTCGCCTCCGATAAACACTTCCAGAGAAAAGATCGCGCCAGGATCGCCTGTCAACGGCGTTCGCCGTCTGGGGCAACCTGGAGTATGGCTGCTTTCTTGACCGATGCCGTACTCCTCGTACTTTGAAAGTACATCGCCTCGGGTGTCTGATAGTCGAATACCTGATGACCGCGTTCCTGATTGTAAAATCTGAAATAGACAGTCAGGTTCGAGACCGCCTCGGGAACGCTCATGTAGTCCTTCAGGTACACTTCCTCGTACTTCACCGTTCGCCATAGACGTTCGACGAAAATGTTGTCCAGGAACCGGCCCCGGCCGTCCATGCTGATCCGGATGCCCTCGCCTTCGAGTCGGCTCGTAAACGCATCGCTGGTGAACTGAGAACCCTGATCCGAGTTGAAGATCTCCGGTTGCGCATGCCTCAGGGCCCAGTCCAATGCCGACACGCAGAAAGCGCTGTCCATCGATACTGAAACCTCCCAGGCCAGCACATACCGGCTGTACCAGTCCATGATCGCCACCAGATAGATAAACCCCTGCCGCAGACGGATATACGTGATATCGGTGGCCCACACCATGTCTGGGCGATCGATCCTCAGCCCCCGTAGCTGGTACGGATAGATCCGATGTCCCGGTGCCGGCGTCGACAACCGCGGTTTGGGATAGATCGCTTCCAGTCCCATCTGCCGCATGAGCCGTCGTACTCGTTTCGCATTGACCCGGTGACCTTGATTCTCCAGCCAGTGAGTCATCCGCCGCACGCCGTAGAACGGCGTCCGTGTGTACTGCTCGTCCAACAGACGCATCAACTCCAGGTTCTCGGCGCTCTCGCCAA
Source organism: Terriglobia bacterium (assembly GCA_965262425.1). Classification (GTDB taxonomy): domain Bacteria; phylum Acidobacteriota; class Terriglobia; order 20CM-2-55-15; family 20CM-2-55-15; genus CAZOZZ01. The sequence continues at coordinate 5,719,222 of OZ253536.1, forward strand.
CAGGCGTGTAGTAGAGTCCCGACCGGGACACTCCCGCCAACCGGCACTGCTCGGTGATGCTCAGTTTCTTGTCGCTTGATTCGATCCATGGCCGTCGTTGTCCTAACGTGAAAGTCCGGACTTTTTTTTCAACCAATCCACCTCGACGTGCAACTTTCCGATCTCTTGGTAAAGTTCGGTCCGGACTTCTTCATCGGCTTCCATCGATTGTGTCTTCCCGTTCGAGAAGATCTCCGATGCGCCATCGAGCAACTGCTTCTTCCACTTTGTCACCATATTCGGGTGGACCCCGTAGTTGGAGGCGATCTCCTGGATCGTTCGCTGTCCCTTCACCGCCTCCACCGCGATCTTCGCCTTCAGATCGGCGCTGTACTGCTTCCTCTGTCTCTTCTTCATCTGCCTCTCCCGAGGCAGCGATTTTACACCTTAGCGACCTGTCCGAATTTTGGGGAGCACCTCAAGAGGCCTCCAAGTCGTCGTCGGTCGCCAACCCCGCATGATGGTAGTAGGTGTGCCAAATGGTTATGTAAAGAGAAATAGCCATAGGCAGAAGGAAGAGCAGCAAGGCATTGACCCAATTGAGAAAAAAAGCAAGAACAGAAGGGTCACTTGCAGAAGAGTCATGGCGACAAACATCCGACGATGCCGCGAAAAACGCGCGCCTGCCTTGTAGGCGCGGAGGTAGCTAGTGTAGTCCGTCACAGTTAATGTAACTTATTCAGCTTTCCTACGTCTGAGTATATATGAGGAGAGCACCGACGATTAAATTGGACATTCCTGTGCGGAAGGAACTGGAGCGACTGAGCCGAAGCCGCAGTGTGGCGGTCCGGTTGGCGGAACGATCTCGAATTGTCTTGCTGGCCGCCGGGGGTCTGGACAATCAGGAGATCGCTGCCAAGTTGGACATCACTCGTCAAAAGGCCGGACGTTGGCGCGATCGTTTCGTTGAAGATGGCCTCGGGGGAATCGAAAAGGACGCTTCCCGCAGTGGACGGATTCCCTCGATCGGCCGCCGGAAGCGGGCCCGGATCGTGAAGAAGACGGTCGAAGGGAAGCCTCCGAACGCCACGCACTGGAGCCGGTCCTTGATGGCCAGGGCAACCGGCGTCAGCGAGTCCACGGTAGGGAGAATCTGGCGGGCTCATGGCTTGAAGCCTCATCTGGCACGCACCTTCAAACTTTCCAACGACAAACAATTTGTCGAGAAGTTGGAGGATGTGGTCGGTTTGTATCTGAACCCTCCGGAAAACGCCATTGTTTTGTCCTGCGATGAGAAGAGCCAGATGCAGGCCCTGGGACCGCACGCAACCCGGGTTACCTCTGAAGAAGGGGCGGTGCGGCACCCTCACCCACGACTACAAACGCAACGGGACGACCACGATGTTCGCCGCGCTCAATACGCTGGACGGCTCGATTATCGGGACCTGTATGCCGAAGCATCGTCATCAGGAATGGATCCGGTTTCTCAATCAGATCAAACGTTCCGTGCCGAAAGACAAACAGATCCATATCATTTGCGACAACTACGCCACGCACAAACATCAGAAAGTCGTCAACTGGTTGAAGCGCAACACGCGCTTTCATGTGCACTTCACACCGACCAGTGCATCCTGGCTGAACATGGTCGAACGCTTCTTCCGGGATCTTTCCGAACAACGGCTTCGGCGCGGGGTTTTCCATTCGGTTCCTGAGCTAATCCAGGCCGTGGAGGAATATGTCGGGGGTCACAATCAGAACCCGAAGCCCTTCATTTGGACCGCAACGGCTTCCGATATTCTTGAAAAAGTTCAACGTGCCCGAAAGAAGCTCGATAAGTTACAGTCTGTTTGACGGGGACCACTAGTGCCAAACACAACAGTCGCATACTCCAGCTCGCCCATCGTCGATCCATCGTCACGTTGCCAGCGAGATTCATCGAGGGCCTGATCCTTATAATGCTGGTGATGGCCAACAACGTGATGGAGAAACCAGCCATCACCGGTAGTCCCAGTCTGAAAGCCAAGTATGATTTCCAGACAGCGATTCCAGATGGGTTGATGGAACGTTGGTAAGTGCTGATGATGATGGCCAAAGGAACAGATACAGGCCTTGGGAAATATGCCGATCACCATCCAGGCGCCCACGAAAGCCAAGTTCTCGACGAGAAAGAATACGAGAAGATCTAGACCGAACAACAGCGTGAAAAGTAGTACGGGCATCCGGTCGGCCTTATAACGAAAGAATTTCAATCAGTTTTCCTCTTCACTCGCACGTTCACACGTTCATAGGATGCGCTATTGATCATTCGGCAGGGCCTCGAAGAATGCAACCCAAACAGCAGCATAGGAAAACAACAGCCCTTCTTGTCGTGACGGCCGGACAATGAGGAGTCGACCCGAAGAAGCATACCTCGGTTTCGGGTACGATACTGTATCGAATCGGGGGCCGGGCGCCAAGCTCATCGAGGTCCCCGAGGTGTTGCGGCCTGGGAGGACACCAGCGCCTCGACCTCTGTTGCCTGCCGCCGGAGAATCCTGTTTGCCACGCTCGATGCGCGTCTGGCCGCCATCGATTCGGCGGACGGGCGACCTTGTCGCGATTTCGGACGTCAGGGTCAGGTGGAATTGAAAGTCGGCGTCGGTGAAGTCGAGATCGGCGAGTACGAGGTGACCTCGGCGTCCGACGGCCTGCGGCCGCGAGCGGGTTGACATAACGCCCACATGACGACGCTGTCCCCGCTGCCGTAGTCGTCAGACCGTGCTCATTCCGCTTATCCGCCGAGGCAGTCTAAGATTTTCTAGGTCCCGCTCGGGAGGATGGTTTGCTGCGAGGATTCTCAAGTGACTCAGGCTGCGGCCGCAGCGAAACACCGTATTACTCCTGCCTTGTCGCCAAGGGTTTAGCAATCCTCGTCTTGACCTGTTGACGAGGTCACCTGGACGTATGACCGGTTGCGAACTCAACCTGGGTAGAAAAGGATTTCGGGGTAGATGGCCCCGCTCCTTGATTATCTTGGGCAACCTTTGTTGAACAGTTGAACAGATCGGCGGATTCGAAAACGCATTTCGCAGATTCGACGGACGCAGACCATACCGGACAGTTCAGAAGAGACAAAAGCTGCCGAACTGGTGATCTCCAGCGAGCCTTGATCACGCTGCTCGGTTCATCATCCGGACGAGCCCATCCCATCGATCACTCCATCCTCATGCCTCGAACACCTGCACATCCCTTCGATCGAAATCGCGCGCGGCGCGGGCGGGCACTCCCTCAGGGGCCGCCCGGCCTTCGGCCGCTCGACCCCGTATCGTCCTGTGTTCGGTACTGGAACCCTCGAGTCGGATACGCCGGAGGCCGCGGTACAGCCCGCGGGTCCTCGGCAATCTTCTGCTGCAAGTAACGAATGGCAGCCTCGAGTTGGGCATCCTCTCCGTTGAACGTAGCGTGGGGGAGGTTGTCGACCTCCATGTCGGGCACAACGCCAATCTGTTCGATCAGCCACTCCCCCTCCGGCCCGAACACCCCGGTCTGAGGCGTCCGCGCCAGACCGGAGTCACTCGCACGGGTGTTGTTCGAAAGCCAGATCTCTCCGCCCCAACTCCGCATGCCGATGACCTCACCGAGGCCGAGCCTGCGGAAACCGTCAGCGAACACTTCGCCATCAGACGCGGTGTTCTGGTCGATGATGACGACCATGTGGCCACGGAACGCGTATTGCATGTTCCACCTCGTCCCACCCTCGCGGTCCTGGAAGTACATCCATGCCTGCCGCATGAGCTTCTCCAGAATGAAGCTGTCGATGTTTCCGCCGTTGTTCCGGCGCACATCCAGGATCAGGCCCGGCCTGTTGAAGACCGGGTAGAACTGTCGGTACCACTCGGTGAGGTTCCCGCCGCCCATGGCGCGGAGGTGCACGTACCCGATGTCACCCTCGCCGGCTTCCTCCACCTCGACCCGGCGCGTGTACTCCCAGTCCGAATAACGGATATTCCGCTCGTTCGTCGTCGGCGTGACCATGACCTCGCGTGTCCCTCCGTTGCTGCCGCGCAATGCGAGCCGTACGGGACGCGTCTGGTTCCGCAGCAACGCCCCGATGTCGACTTCATCAAGAACGCTCCGACCGTTCACCGCTGTGATGACGTCACCTGCGGAGATACCGAGGTCGGGATCGGCCAACGGGGACATTTCATCCGGATAGTCCGGGTCCGTCTGGTAGATGTAGTCGATCCTGTCGCCTTCGGCGGTTCGCATGATACGCGCACCCAGAGACGAGACTCGAACGTTGTCGTCGCCCGTCCGTACGTCGCCGCCCGAAACCCGCGTGTGCAGCGCGGAGAGCTCGCCCACCACGCGCCCGATCACGTCGTTCAGTTCGTCACGCGTCGTGACGCGTTCCACCAGCGCCATGTACTTGTCGTACACGCCATCCCAGTCCACGCCGTGCATGTTCGGGTCGTAGAACCAGTCGCGTTCCTGACGCCAGAGGTCCCGATAGATCTCTCGCCAGTCCTCACGCACATCCATGGCGAAGGCCCAGTTGGAGAGGTCTACCCGATGGTCCGCCAGCGATCCCGCCGGGGCGGCGCGTGCATCCACGATCGCAAAGTTGCCTCCCTGCTGAATGAGGAGGTGATCACCGCTTCCCGACAGCTCCCACCAGCGGACACGGTCGGCCACGGTCACGATCTCAGGGTCGTCATTTGTGATCGCGACGGCTTCGAGCCGCGTTCCGCCTTCCCCGTCCGCGTCACGACCGGAGAAGAAGAGCGCCTTCCCGTTGGTTTCGAGGCCCGAGTAGTTGCCTGCCGGCACGGGCACCCGCTTCACGCGCCGAGCAAGGCCGGTCGTTTCGATTGTGATCGGGGCGTCTTCGTCCTCGGCGTCCTCGCCTTCGTCCGCCTCGTCGTCTGCGACATCGTCCGAAGACAACTCGTCATCGGGCGCGAACGGAGATCGCAGCCCCGGCCGGAGAGAGACGTGATAGACCTCCCACTGCTTGTCGAAGAACGGCTCGGGCTGGCGCGGGCCCCACGGAGCCGGCACGAGCGAGACCAGATTCCGGTCCGACAAGAAGTAGAGGAAGTCCCCATCCGGGTCCCAATCCGCGTAGGCACTGTTCACACGATCGCTCGTGACATCCACGCGCTCACCGGTCTCCATATTGTAGAGCTTCACCTGCCTGAAGGTATTGTCCGCGACCTCGGCAAACGCGAGCCAGCGGGAATCCGGCGACCACGAGAACGTCGCGATTCCGTTTTTCCCTTCCGACACCAGGGTCTTCTCACCAGACGCCACATCGACGACCCATAGATCCGCTTCCGTGTCGTCGTAGGCGAGCCAGCGTCCATCCGGAGACACCTGGCCGGCAAAGTGCTCGGCTTCGGCTTCTGTCGTGATCTGGCGGCGATCGCCCACACCATCGGCGGGAATCGTCTCCCACTCCATCTCACCCGACTCGTCGGAGAGCCCAATGAGCGTTTCGCCGTCCGGCAGGAACATCACGTTGCGGTATCGTACACCCTCGGCGGTCGACGCCTGAACGAGGCGGCCGCCGTTTGCGGGGGCAACAAAGACACGGCCGCGCGCCGTGAGCACCACGCTCTCACCGTCAGGATGGAATCGGGCGGACGAGAGATTCTGCATGGGATTGTCGTCCCACTTCTCACGGAGCTGATCGAAGTCGGACGCGAGCGTGATTGGAACCTCGGAAGTCGAGCCGGAGGCGATCTCGTAGATCCAGATGTCGGCCCCGGCCTGATAGGCGATTCGACCACCCTGCAACTGCGGATTCCGAACGTCCCAACCCGAATGCCGGGTGTGTTGGGTGAGGTCACCGCCGTTCTCGTCGATCGACCAGATGTTCATGGTCCCGTCACGATCGGTCACGTGATAGACCCGGCCGGAGAACGCCATCGGGGAATGGCTCTCGCCATCGAAGTCAGCGGTAAGCTCCACCGCCTCATCCGCGCCTTCGGAGAACTTCCACACGTCGCGCGCGGTCCCACCCACATATCGTTTGGTGACGTTGTTGTGGAACGCCGGGCGCACGAAATAGAGGTCGCTTCCCGACTCGTCGTAGCTGGCACTGGTCGCTGTCGCGAGCGGTACACGCTCACGCGAGTTCTGCTGTAGGTCGAGTGTGACCAACTGAACGTGCGGCAGTGTCGAGTACTGCTGCGACTCATAAACGAGCCGCCCGTCGTTCGTCCAGGTGGACGAAATCGACGGCCTCGATTCGTACGTCCACCGCGTCGGCGTGCCGCCCTGTAGGGGCATGGTATAGACCTCGGTCGGCCCTTCGTACTGCGCCGCAAATGCGAGCGTACTGCCGTCGGGTGAGATAACCGGAGAACGTTCCTCCGCCGCATGCGTGGTCAATCGATATGCCATGCCGCCACTCGCGGAGACGCGCCACAGGTCACCTTCTGCTGCAAACACCAGCAGGTCGTCGTGTAGCGCGGGGAAGCGATAGAAGCCCAACGTGCCACCATCTGAGGCGGGCGTCTGGGCGGAGACAGAAAGCGGCCCGATCAGCACGAAGACTGTGATCAACGCCACGACGAAGGGGGTCTTCATGAGTGCAACTCCTGAGTGTGATTTGCTCTGGAGCACTATGTCGTACTGGGACGTTTGGAGCCAGAAAAAAGGACACTGACGGACCTCCGAATACGACTAATGCGGGGACGGAGGCAAGTGAAGCCCAGCCCGATTCTGACTTTCCAACTGGATCGCCTGTGCCGCGAACGCACCGAACAGCCGAAGATTCTCTGCAGTGTTAGATGTTATGGGTTGTTTCATTTCCTGATTGTCAGGATGAAGAAAGGCACCAAGAGATCGTCTCACTTTTGCGCCAGAAATCTGCGCGGCAGAACGATTCAGGCTGTTGAAGGAATAAGACCAAGCTCCCGAGCACATTCTACACCCTGCTGCCTGAACGGGGTGGGTTTCAGAGGGCACTGTGTTGTGTTGGATTGGGCTTGGCATCCGGTAATGAGGGCGGGGGCCAGGGACGGCCACCCCGACACGGTGTCCGCTACATTTGCCATGGTGGGGAAAGCGTGTCGGGGCGTCCCTCCGTGGGCGCCCGCGGGCACACCGGCAGCAACCCACTCGCTCGCGCGGGCGGGCTCACTGGAGACCGGTCAGGCGATACGTTCCCCGCGAAACTGCTGTCGCATACTCCTCCTTGACCAGAACCTGATTTCCGGCTCCAGCTTCGACACGCGACAATCCTGTGACACGCGCGAGTTCACCGGGCACCGTAAGTCCCGCGCCGGCGAGGAAGCATCGCGCAATTTCCCGTACAGCTGTCAGCTGGTGCGTTCTTAGAGCGAGTTCTTCGGGAAAACGCTCTGTGGCCAACTCCCACAGGTAGGTGAACCTGGGGAGATAAACAGCTTCGCTGGGGACGATGAGCATGACTCTCTGAAGTTCATCCATGGCCTGTGTGAACGCTTTCCGATCCGTCAGGCCAGATTCAGAACGCAGCTCGGCGGTGGCCATTTCCCACTCACGGCGCAACACCGCGAGGATGGTGAGGGCCGCCTTGCTTAAACGCATCTTCTCCTGGCGCCGCGGGACGCTCCAGATGGCTTTGAAATACCGGATCATCCGCGGCGCCAGAAACATGGATCTGCCCCGGGAAAGCTTGGCGTAGTAAACATTCCCGCGTCTCATGAGCTCGTCTTTCAACAGCCACGTGTGCGAGCTCTCCGGGTCTTTCTGGACATTGCGCGGCACCACGGCGTCGCGCCTGCCGCAGACGGCGATGTAGAGCGACGGACCGGGCCGTCGCGAGTCTGTCAGGCAGCCCGCGAACCCGACCGTTTCAATAAAGCGCTCCGCTTGTTGCGCCGTGTTCACAGGCAGTGTTTCCGAACGCCACCAGTGTGCATCGCGGTAATCTTCAATTTCGTCGGGGAGCGGCTGTCGACGGGGCATGTCTGGAGTCTAAACCCCAGGAGCCCGTGGTGGAACTCTGTAGGGTCGTGATAGTCTCGCGGGACGCGGGTTCTGGACCGCGGGAGTGGAGGACATCTGGTATGAGAACGTTAGAAATAGTGACGACCTCTCGGTGGTGGGGAGGAGTTCGGGTCTCGACACACGTGGCGATTCTGCTCCTGATCGCCTTCTCTTTCGCTTTGACGACGCCCCTCTTCGGCCAGGGTCCCACGACCCGAGACCCGCAGGCCGAGAGCCCCGTCAGCGTCCCAACGGAGTTCGTCCGGGCCTACCTGTGGCCCCAGTCGGAGGCCGAGTTCGAGAGCGCAGAGGCCGGGCTGCTGGCGAACGACTCTCTGGTGGGCGTCGGCCGCATGGTCATCCACGACGTCGAAGAGGTCATGCGCACGGGACGGCCGCGGATTGGCCGAGGCGCGCCACCGCCGGGCGTGGGCGACGTCCTCAACCGCTTCAACGTGGAAACCCCGGGCGGCCGGATCGTCCCCGTCACCGTACGTCTGCCGAGTCGCTACACACCCGACACACCGTGGCCCCTCATGTTCGCCATGCACGGCGGACCTCCGGGCAGCGTGGAAGGTGCGAACCGAAGCGCGGGTAACATGATCGACGTCTGGGTCGAGTCTGCCGAGCAGGCAGGCTGGATCGTGGCCTCTCCCGCTATGGTGAACGTGGTGTCGGAGGGAGGGCGGACCGCCGAGCGGCTGCCGTACGAGATCTTCCATCCGGAAGAGGCCAGGGCGGTCATCGACGCCGTGCGGGCGCGCTTCAACGTAGCACCCGACCGGATCGTATCCACGGGCATATCGCTGGGCTCGAACTTCTCCATCGGCTACGCGGCCGCTCACCCCGACTGGTTCTCGGCCATCGTGCCCGTGTCTACCGAAGGAGAGTCCCGGGAGCACTTGCTGCGCAACCTGGCCTCCGTGCCCGTCTACATCCTCGAAGGAACGCAGGACCGAAACATCCGTGGCGTCGGAGGACCCAGGGCACTCGACAACATCATGCACGCATTCGGCTACGACCTGACCTACCGCGAGTTCGGCGACCGGGCTCACGAGGGCTTTTCTGAGCACTACGGAGACGTACTGCGCTGGCTCGACAGCCGGCCTCGGAACACGGCCCCGCGTCAGGTGCTGCGCGTGCCTCATGAGGGCATCATGGGGCTCTCTCGCCAGCTGCACTGGATCGAAACCGACACCCGCCAGGCTCTGGTTCGAGCCCGCGTGGTGAGCCCCGCCCGCATCGACATCACGGCCCGGTGGGCGGGCTCGATCACGCTGTATCTGAATGACCGTCTCGTGAACCTGGACGAGACCGTCCAGGTCCGGGTCAACGGCATCCAGATCTTCGAGGACACCCTGCCCCGGTCGATTCCCACCGCGCTCGAGGAAGCACGCCGTTTAAACGACCCGACGCGCGTGTATCCGGTGAAGCTGACCGTGGAGGTGCCCACGACGCCTCAGTCGGCAGACGCTGGCGCCGCACTGTGGAGTGAACTCGGGCCGGTGCATCCGGAGGGCCAGCTCTCGTTCTGGGAGATGTACGCGGTGCGGGCGCTCGAAGAACGTGTACCCACGCTGGGCTTTGACGGCACCCAGGTGGAGCTACCCACCGGGGCGCGTGCAGGGGCCCCGGAACAGGTAGCCGTGCGCATCACTGCGGTGGAATCGGGAGGCACGGCGGACAGCGCCGGCCTCAGAACCGGCGACCTTCTGCTGACGGTTGGCGGTGAGCCCTTCTTCCGCGGGCGCGGTGGGGTCGAGGGCCTCCATCACTGGATGATACGGGAGCTCAGGAGCTACGCGATGGAGTACCCGCTTGCTGTGTGGAGGGACGGGGGGATCGTTATCTTAAGCGCCGCCTATGCGCTCGGCCCGTACGTCAGCCCGTAGCCACCGACTGCTGACACTCGGGTAAATCAAGAACAGTGTCTGCTTCGGCCCTAGCCCGCATTTCTCATGAATGGTGCCCAAGACTGCATTTAGGAGAAGGAAAAGGCGTCGGAAGCTGGTTGGCGGGAGCAAAGATGCCGACTGAGCTGAGAAAGTGGGCCTGGATGACGGGTGTTGCAAGGAATGGTGAGGTGAAATCGGATTACAGAGACAGCTATCCCGACCAAAGACGGGAAGGTTGGGATGTCTGAGAAGAAGTGATTAACAGCGCAGAGGGATTTGTTGAAGGTTCGCGTAAATCTGAGCGAACGCCGTAGCGTAGGGGTAGCCTCCAGCCATCCGAATCCAGACTCGACGCACCGTGACATGGATCTGGGCTGCGATCTTGAGCAGCTTCAGGCGAATCGTGGTGCACTGCGCCCGCGCGAATTCGGTACCCTGCAAGCCGAGCCGTCGCAAGGCCTGCATCAGCATGTACGCCACCGATGAAAGGTAGAGTCGGAGTTGATTGGCGCGCATGGTGGCCGTGCTGGTCCGATCGGCGAACAATCCGAGTTGTTGCTCTTTGATCCGGTTTTCCATGTCTCCCCGTGCACAGTAGGTCTGTTCATAGATGTGCCTTGGGGATGTTCGTCCTTTCGGTAACGAGGTAACGATAAACCGGGGATTGGCGCCCTTGGCCAGATGTTCGGCCTTACCAATGATGCGTCGCTCACGAGTCCAGCTGTCTCGGGTCTGATACAGAAACGTCTTAAAGACGCGCGCCGGCTTTCCGGTCCTGTCGAACCGCTTTTTTGCCGTCGCCATCGGAGTTTCAATCGCGGCTAGCAGCCGATTGTTCTTCGCCAGTCCGATCACGTAATCGACACGGTGTTGGGCCTCGCACCAGGTCAGGATCTCATCGCGGCAGAAACCCGAGTCCCCCCGAATCACGATCTGGACTCTGGGCCACTTCTGCCGAATCTGTCCCACGATCCGTTCCAGTTCCTCTACCGATCCGTCCGCACCATCGATGTCGGAGCGTCGTAGCCGGGAACACAACACGAACTCCCCACAGAAAATATAAAGCGGCAGATAACAATGGTGCCTGTAGTAGCCGTGAAAGAAGCGACCCTCCTGATTCCCGTGTATCAGATCGTCGGTCGCATCCAGATCCAGAATGATCTGCCGCGGTGCCCGCCGATGGGCCTGGAGGAACACGTCCACCATCAGCCGATCTATCGCCGCTTCGTCCCGGCCGATCTTCTTGGTCGGGTGCTTTGCCGCACCCTCGGTCGACAGTTCCAGTCGGTTCAACGTGCTCTTGCCCGCCAGGGCCTTACCTCGATCTCGAGCTTGTTTCCGTGTCCGGCCCTTCGGATCGGTCTCACCCACCATCACCGCCAGCACCGGATCCGATCGGAGTTGATCGTGGTCGTTCAGATCTTCATAGCCCAAACACAATCCGTACACCCGTTGCGACACCAGTTGTTCGATCCCGTGTTCCACAAATCGCGGGTCCCGATAATCCCGGAAACATTCGGCAAACTGTTTCAGGATCCCGGTCCGTTTTTCCGTTTCTCGTAGCAGCAAACCGCCCGCGTCCGTGCTGATGTCTCCCCCGTCGAATTGCCCCCGGACTTCCCGTGTACCTAATGCGTGATATTGAATCGTTTCTGTTTTACACTCTGTCATGACAAAGGCCGCCTCCGTCTTGGCTTGAAAGTTTCTATTCAAAACCTTCTATGCCAGACAGGGCGGCCTTTTTCGGTCCTTTCCCTTCTTACTCGTTTCGATTTATTTCAAATCTCTTGAGAAATGCGGGCTAGGAGCCTGCGCATCCGCTCGACCGGCGTCATGTGAGAAAACTCGCGAAACTCCCGCACCAGGTGAGCCTGGTCCGAAAGCCGAGCTGTGGGGCCAACGCGGCCCACGACACAGTGATGTTAGTACACGACGCTCTGTACAATCTCGAGCATCATTCTCGTCCCCCGCTTTACGTTTTCCAGTGAGATCCGTTCGTTGTTTCCGTGAACTCCTCCGTCGTCCGCAATTGGAATGAGCATCGTGGAAAACCCGTAGCTCACGATGCCCAGGTCGCGAAAGAAATGACTGTCGGTAAATCCGCTCTGGATCGTCGGGAGAAAAGCAGCCGTGGGAAAGTGGCGTTTTGTAACTGTCTCCATAGCCCGGTAGAGGCTCGTTTCCGTGGTGGAAACGGCCGGTGAGAACCCCATGATCTGTTCGATCTCGACGGCGGGATCGTTGATGACGCTACCGAGCGTTCGAATGAACGCCGTGGGATCTTGATCCGGTAGTAAACGGCAATCGAGTTCGGCGGTGGCGCTCGGCGGAACCACGTTGATCTTGCTGCTGCCTTCCAGACGTGTGATCGAACAGGTGTTCCGCGTGATGGCGTGTAGAAAAGGATTGTGGAGCTGCAGCTTGAGGAGAAACTCGGGATCCTTGATCGCCGACCGCATGTCTTTGAACGCGTCGCGCCACTGTTCGTCGGCGTTGGGTGCAATACCCTTGAAGTAGGCGTCGACCGGGGGAATAATGCGCGGCGGGAAGTTATGGCTCTGGACGTTCGACAGCGCACGGATCAGACGCGTGACCGCGGACTCGACCCTCGGTGTCGACCCGTGTCCCGGAGGCCCCTTCGCGACGAGGCGAAACCAGTACGGGACCTTTTGGGTCACTTCCACTCCAAATTCGATCAGGTTTCCGTCGAGGGAACCACCGCCACCCTCATTGAGGAGGATGCCGACGTCGTCGAAGATCTCCGGCCGGTTCTCGACCATCCAACCCGCTCCGAAAAATCCGCCGGCCTCCTCGTCCGCGGTGGCCATAAAGATGACGTCGCGGTTCAGCGGTCGTCCGGCCCGGTGGAGCGCGAGGAAGGTCTGCAAGTGGAGAATGCCAAGGGTTTTGGTGTCCAAGGCTCCACGCCCGTAGATGTACCCATCACGAATCTCCCCGGAGAGCGGATCCGAATCCCAGAAATCCTCATCGGCCGGCACAACGTCAGAATGATGCAGGAGGACCAGAGCGGGTTCCGAACCTCCGGGGATACGCGCCCAGATGTTGCCACGCCCCGGCGCCGTCTCGACGGTCTCAAAGGGAATTCCCTCAGCCTCGAAGATTCTGCCGAGGAACTCCACCGCTCGGGATTCGTTTCCGGGCGGATTGATCGTGTTGACCTGGATGTATTCCTGGACGCGTGTAACGGCCTGGTTCTCCAGTGCCGTCAGATCGACGCCTTGACCGTGACCGAACTGAACCACGGCAAACATCGTCATGATGGCGAACGTGTACGCTCTGTACATCTGGCAGATCCCTTTGGTCTTGTAGTGAAGTCGCGTTTGCATCTGCTGGGCCTCCTTGGGGCGGGTGGAAGCGTACCACCTTTAGCAGCCCGTGGTGGAAGTCTGTAGGGTCGCGCGCAGGGGTATTCGGGGCTCAGGCGCGAAATGAGGAGCGGAACGATGCTTTGTCATCATGACCGACGAATGACAAAGCCTGAGGCCCGAAGACCCCTGCGCCCTACGGGTTACGACGGCATGGGGCCAGCTGCGGCGTTGCCACTCCTAGATCGATGGCGGGCATCGACGTCGTCGTGGCGCCTTGCATCTAGCCCCATGGCGCTCGTAACGCGACCCTACAGACTTCCACCACGGGCTGCTAGAGTGGGGTGGGGATTTGTGAATCTACTGTTGCGGTTCGGTATTTGAAGACTTCGGAGGGGTCGGGCGTGCGTAATTCGCGGGCGATTCCGATCAGACCGAGGATTCTCAGGACGTAGTAGGAAATATCGATTTCCCACCATCGCAGTCCCTGCCGGACGCTCGACATGAACTTGTGATGATTGTTGTGCCAGCCTTCACCGAGAGTGATCAGTGCGAGCAAGAAATTGTTCCGGCTCTGGTCTCCCGTGTCAAAGGGCTGGGTCCCCCAGACATGGGAGAGGGAGTTGATGGTGAACGTGCCGTGCCATAGGAGAACCGTCGAAACGACGAAACCCCAGACGAAGGCCGGAAAGCCTCCCAGCGCAAACACCGTGGCGCCAAACAAGATCGCCGGCACCCTGTGGTATTTGTCCAGAAGCCGGAGTTCGGGAAACTTCGCAAAATCCTGTGTGATCCGGCTGTCATACGAGGTGGACCTACCGTCGAGCAGCCACCCCATGTGTGACCACCAGAGGCTCTTCTGTACCGGCGAGTGGATATCTTTTTCGGTGTCGGAGTAGCGATGGTGCGTTCGATGGTGCGCCGCCCACCACAACACGCTCATTTGCGCGCTGGTTTGGGCAAGAAAGGCTAGAAGGAACTGAGAAAAACGATCGAGCTTGAACGAGCGATGGGCGAAGTAACGGTGATAGCCGGCCGTGACCCCGAACATTCGAATGCCGTAGGTGGCGACGAGCCACACGAGGAGAGACCACTTGAACGGTGTCCACAACAGGAGCAGGCAGGCGGCATGCAGCGGCGCGAAGGCAACAATCGTACGGAAGTTAAATCGTCCAACTGGAGTCATACAAAGACCCGACCGATCAAGAGTGAACCATCAGATACTGGGCGTTGCCGTTGATCTCACCGTCACAGCTTGCGAAGTTGGCCACAAACCAGATCAGGTAGAACCTCCAGACGCGCCGGAACTTGGCGAAATCCATGCCGTACTCGAGACCTTTGACATCGGGATAACTCGCGTCAAAGTTCTCCAGCCATCGTTCCAGTGTTTTGGAATAGTTCATGCCGTTGAGATACCAGCGTTCGACTGTTCTGAAATCCTTGTTATAGGTCGGGATCGAATCAAAACTCCAGTAGCGGCCGTGGGGGAAGATGTACTTGTGGGTGTACGCGCTGGAGATGTTGTTGGGAGTCCGAACGGAGATGATGTGAAGGAAAAATTTTCCGCCTGGCTTCAGGAAAGAAGCAAGTTTGGCGAAGGATTGGGTCAGGTTCCCCACATGGCAGAAAACCCCAACGGAGAGGATCTTGTCGAACTGTTCGTCGAAATTCGTCAAGTTGAGATCGCCCTCTACAAGAGTAAATCGACCCGAGCTGAGATGACTTTCCGGATTCTGCATCTGGCGACGCATGTATTCGCATTGCTCGTGGCTCAGGTTCAATCCAGTGAACCGGCAATTGGGGAACCTGGACAGAATGTAGTTCGGCACACAACCCCACCCACAGCCAAAGTCCAGGATGTTGTCGCCATCCTCGATCCCGAGCTTTTCAATGATGCCGTCGATCATATGCTCCTGGGACTGTTCGAGATTAGTGGCGCCTCTCTCCCACAATCCCATGCTGTACTTGGGGTAGATCAGTTTCCCGTCGCCCAGCATCCTGTTTAACATTCCCTGTGGCAGGTCGTACTGGGTCTTCATCAAATCCTTCGAGCCTTCCGCCATGTGGGGCGTTTCTTCCAACACCCATTCATAAGGGGTCAGGAGCGCCGGGAAATGCTTGAAGATGATCGGCATGGTCGTGTTGAAAATTCCTCGCATCACCGGGTCGGGAAGCTCCATCCCATGGACGTAGGCTTCCGCAAAAGCCATTTGCACGAGGTTCGTCAGTCGAACGGCACCTCGAGTCGCGGCATAGGCCAGTGGACTCTTGTCGTGTATGTCGCCAACGACGGGAATGTGGTGTTGAATGCCACTTCTGGCGGCGGAGGATTCCTTGACAACGTCTGGGTTGGTATCGATGCGGGTGCCGGAGGTGATAGCCACTCTTGTCTCCTTACGAAAGGCTGCCGAACTGGCAGCTTATCGCAGAGTGAGGGGGGGGTGTCAACTGGTGGGGGGGGGTGGGGATCGGGGATTGGAGGGAGACAGGAGAAAGAAGTGTCGGTTTGACCCGAGGGCGGCCAGGGACGGCCGCGACCGTACACGCTGTTCCGTGGGAGGTGGCGGACTTATGCTACCATTTGTCCTGCAATGCAGGCTATAGTGGCTTTGCCCCCACTCTTGGAGAAGATTCGGAATGACGAAAAACCTGGGTGAGTTTGAACAACTGATTCTGTTTGCGCTCCTGGACCTGGATGGCAGTGAGTCCTACGGTGTGCTCATCCGCGAAGCGATCGAGCGGCGGACGGGGCGTGCGGTTTCTTCAGGCGCCGTGTATACGGGGCTGGAACGGCTGCAGGAACAGGGCCTCGTGTCGAGTCACGTCGGAGAACCCACCGCCGAGAGGGGCGGGCGGCGGAAACGGCTCTATCAACTGAGGCCGAAGGGGGCCGAGGCTCTGGATCGGTCGGTGCGGACGTTCCACTCGATGTCGCGGGGGCTGCTTCCCCGGCTGCGGGCTCGTCTGGCAGGTAACGAGGCCGGAAACGCAGGGGAGGACGCATGATTCGTCGACCACCCTTGCTGGGACGCCTCCTGTCCTCGTTGCTGAGAGGTCCGGACGCGGACATTCTTAGAGGCGATATTGAAGAGTCCTTCCGGCGACGGGTGGACAACGACAACCGGCGGGCGGGAGCAAGTGCCGGACTGTCCTATTTCTTCGACGTGCTTCGATCAGTCGTCGCATGGTGGAGCCCGAACGCCGTCCAACGGCGGACGCGGGCCCGAAGCGGCATTCAGTCGAGATACAGGAGGCAGGAAGTGATAGGAATCGGCGGATCCTTATCCGACGTTTCGTACGCGGGCCGGAGTCTTGTCCGAAGACCGGCGTTCACGATTGTCGCGGTGCTGACTCTGGGTCTGGGCATTGGTTCTGCGGTCACAATCTACAGTGTCGTCGACGCGGTCGTAGTCCGGCCGCTTCCATATGAGGACGCGGCCCGTCTCGTCAGGGTGGGAATCACGTTCCCGGACCAGGAATGGGACGACCGGTACGCCGACCTCCAGCATCTGGCAAGTGTATCGGGGCGAACTTCCAGGACTGGAGAGAGCGCGCTCGCTCATTCGCGAAGCTTGCGGCGGTGGAAGAGTCGGCGGTCCTGCTTCCCGACACGGGACAGGGTACCGAACTGGTGACGATGGCGCGGGTCACAGAGAACTTTTTCGAACTTCTCTCGGGCACACCTTTTATCGGGAGATCGTTTCTTTCCGAGGATCTGGCGCCAGAGGCCGAAACTGTCATCATCTTAAGTCACCGAACCTGGCTCAAGCGATACGGTGGTGATCCTTCGGTCGTCGGAGAATTGATGCCCACTGCGGGGCGGCCGTATTCGATTATCGGTGTCTTGCCGGCAGACTTCCAGTCACCCGAAGCCCTACTGGACAGTGCACCGGAATTCTGGATGCCGCTCGACCTGGGTCACGGTCGCTACCGCGGTCGCGGCACCCGCCGACTCAACGTCCTCGGGCGGCTCCGGCCAGGAATAGACATCGGCGCCGCACGCGATGAGATCGATGCGATCCAGGAAACTCTGGCCGAGGAGTTTCCGGACGGCAACGTGTATCCCGACGGGATCAGACGTTTTGGGGCCGGCGTGAACACCCTCCATTCCGAAACCGTTGGAACGTCCCGACGGACGCTTCTGATCTTCTTCGGCGCCTCCGGGCTCTTGCTCCTGATCTCCGGTCTGAATGCCGCGAACCTTCTTCTGGTGCGGGGCATGGATCGCGAAGGGGAGTTGGGCGTCCGACAGGCTCTCGGAGCCGGCCGAGGTCGGCTGGTCCGTGGGTTGCTCGCCGAGAGCGTGATTCTCGCCGCGGGCGGCGGCGCCCTGGGTGTCCTGTTTTCGTACGCGGGGATTGGGGCATTCCTGAGGTTCGGCCCATCGTCGTTGCCGCGGTTGGGTGAAGTGGCCGTGGACTCACGAATCCTCGCGATCAGCGCGATCGCATCGCTTGCCGTTGGCGTACTGGTGGGGATCATTCCCGCGTTCCGACTGACCAGTCGAAACCTGGCAATGAAAATCAGGGAGGCTTCCGGAACCACGGTC
Organism: Terriglobia bacterium; assembly: GCA_965262425.1. GTDB lineage: Bacteria > Acidobacteriota > Terriglobia > 20CM-2-55-15 > 20CM-2-55-15 > CAZOZZ01. The sequence goes on from OZ253536.1 coordinate 5,736,930, forward strand.
GCACAAAAGGGGGCTCGAATCCGAACCGTCATGGTCGTCGCGCAACTGGCGCTGGCCCTGGTGCTGGGCGTGGGCGCGAGCCTCCTCTTCAATTCCTTCATGCGGGTTCGAGCAGTGGATCCCGGATTCAGGCCCGACCAGCTTATGGTATTCGCCATGCCCATGAAACGCCCGGACGGATGGAATCAGGCTATGTGGCAGGATTGGGACGAGTTGTTGAACCATGTCAGGGCGATACCGGGTGTCGATTCGGTCGACGCCGGTTCGAATCTCCCATTCCAGGGGCCAAACTGGGGCCCTCGGGTCCTCCTGCCCGGCGACCCTCCCGAGTTCGACCGTTCCGGAATCGCGGGTTATGTCGTCACGATGGACTTTTTCGGAACGATGGGGATCCCCCTCATCCGTGGTCGGTCGTTCGGTAGTGAGGACGGACCGGATGGAGCCCGGGCCGTCGTCGTCAACGAAGAGTTCGAATGCATCTGGACGGCCGGGAGCCCCTGGGATCTTCGATTCGGTTTGGCGGTGAGGAAGAGACCAACCTCGAAATCGTCGGGATCGTGGGCAATGTCATTCAGACCCGAGCCGAGGAAGGGCCCCTGCCGGCGGTTTACGTGCCGTACACGCAAAGGGATTGGCCGATCGCACGCGTTGCCGTTCGAAGCGATCGGGACGGCGAGTCCCTGGCCGGGGATCTGCGGCGGGCGGCTTCCCTGTTCAGTTCACTAGTACCGGTTCAGGATCTCGGCCCGATCAGAAGCCGTATCGGAGCCGTGCGGACCGAACCTCGGTTTAACGCCATGCTTCTCGGAAGCTTTGCATCCGTCGCTTTGCTGCTGGCCGGCGTCGGGCTCTATGGAACGATGGCGCATTCGGTTGGGATGCGAACCCGCGAGTTGGGAATCCGTCAGGCGCTCGGGGCCGATCGTACGGAAATCTTTCGGATGGTTCTAAGGGAGGGTCTGGTCGTGTCTGGAGCGGGCCTGCTGGCGGGCTTCGCAGGCGCCCTGCTCCTCACCCGATTCCTGGAACGGTTCCTGTTCGGCGTTGGCACGATGGACATTCCCACGTTCCTGGCAGCAGCAGCCGTTCTGTCGATCGTGATTCTTCTGGCTATGATACGTCCCGCGCGGCGAGCCACGCGAGTGGATCTGCTGGGGAGCTTGCGGGCGGAGTAGGGGATGGTCAGAGTCGCTTGAGCGGGGGGAATCAGCCGCCCATCAAGTCATCTCGCTGACTCGAAGCGGCCAACTCACTAAGCACCATGATGGCCTCGCTGACTGCGCGGTCAATCCTTGCCGTGCTTTCTGAAGTCAGAGCGCTGGCAGGACCGTCGGCTATCCGATCGTTGGCAAGCTGTATGATCGCAAGCTTGTTGCGAATCGCAGCGCAGAAAAAGGCCGGAACCAGGGCTGTCGGCATCTGTTGCGCTCTTGCCACGATTCACCTCACCAGTTAAGGGCCCCCTTTCGGCGGCAGGACGTACCAACGTCGTACTCGCTACCGCGGAAGGAGCGTTTCGAGGAGGAGAACACCCGCGACCCTCGGGAATCCATTCACCGATGCCGGGACACGCATGTCGTCTCCTGCTGTGTTCCCCTCTCCATGTTTCGACAGGATACGAGGAGATCGTCACCTGGAACCGATGGCTTCCTGCCACCGACTTCATCCATTCAAGCATGTCGACGGGATTACCGCATCGGAGCAGGCGACCATTTCTTGTTGGCCTTTTGCGCCGTCCCTGCGGCACAAAAGTGCCAGAGGCTTGTCTGCTCAGAAGTGACTGGAAGGTGTCGGCTAAGGGGGTGCCGGGGATCTGTTGTTCGGGAACGTTGACTGCATTCGTTCTCTGCGACCGATTTTAGCCGGATCGCCATATGGCGTCTGTGCCTGGAAAGGGCGCCCGCCAAGTCCTCGAGGAGAAACACCTCGGTCGCCAGTCCCAGGTTCAGAATTACGGGGACGGAAGCGCAATTATTGGAACTCCCACCGAATCTATGGGTTAGTTGCAATTACTCCTCCGTCCCTTTATTAGAAGCTGTATTAGAAGCTGAGCAGATGGGTGAATTTGACGGTGAGGAGTCGGTTCAGCTGATCGTTTCCACTGATGCCGCGCGACTCGGTGTAGACCACGTAGAAATCGCTCAGCGGACGGTGGATGAAGCGGAAGCGGAAATTTGAGGATATCGTTTTGGACTCGCTGTTGTACTGGACGAGGTTTTCGAACACGATTCGCGGCGAGAGGGCGATGTTTGCGCGCAGGGCCACCAGGTTGGTTCTGAAATTCCCTTCAGGGAGCTCAACGGTGTTTCGCGACCAGGTCAATTGCGTCAGAAAGTGGATGTTGTGGCGATAATTGAACCCGAGCCGATTCTGTCGCAACGTGCCGGTCCAGAAATCTCCACGCTTCATGCTGGCGTTGAACGCAACGCGCCGCCCCCTTGTAGTCTGGAAACCTGCCTCCCAATCGTTGAAGGCGTGATCTCCGGCGGGCACGTTGACACCACTCCGGATTCGAAACGGCTCGGTCAGGCGTTCGAATCTCATGTTGCGGTTGAAGTTGATCGTGTCTCCGGCGTGAGTCTCGATGTTGACGCCCACGCGATGCTCGCGAGTGAGGACCTCGTTGGACTGGTCGGTCACGTAGCTGGACTGGAATTGCGGGAAAATCTGTCGGATGGGGCCGGAACTGGGGCGAGGGCGAACACCGGCCAGAAAATCAGTCTTCCGGATCGCATCTCGCGGGACGAAACCGAAATCGTTATGGAAGCCCTCTTCAATAGTCATGTAAGAGGTCCGTGCGGTAAAGAAGTTGTCCTGATACGACGTCTCGATACGGCCGGCGGAGTTGCCAATGTCGTCTCCCGGCGTGTAGGTCTTCATTCCGAACCCGGAAACAGTGAGACGCTGGCCGAGGAACCGAAAATTGGCGTCGGCTCCAGACGACCGATTCCAGTAGCCCGTGTCCGATGTCCTCCGATTGAAGAAGAATGTTCCGACATCCGAGTTGGACAGGACTTCGCGCCGGAGCCGAAGGATGCTCCAGTTGTCCGCAGGGGTCTCCCCTTCCCGGCCGACCTGGATGTTCATGGCGCCGACGTCGAAGCCTCCGAGTTTACCGGTCAGGCGCGCGCCGCCCCGGATGGGCAAGGGCTGCCCGCTTTCGGACAACCCGATGCGACGGCTGAAGAACGGGATTAGATCTCGGCTCCGGGCGCCGCCACCGGCACCCAGAAATCTACCGGTGGTCCCCCCAACGTCGAACAGCCCCGCGTTCTCGAGGAAGAACTCGCGTTTCTCTGGAAAGAACAAGTTGAACCGCGTCAGGTTCACTTGCTGCTCATCGACTTCCACTTGCGAGAAGTCCGTGTTCAGCGTCAGGTCCAGTGTCAGATCCGCCGTCAAGCCGTACTTCACATCCAGCCCGGCATCCGCGTCGGTCCGATTGTCTGCCGCATCCGGGCGGTAGTTGGACACGACAAAGGGCTTCACGTAAAGATTCCGTCCCTGCGTCACACCCTCGATGCCTTCGATTGCACCGCCGAGAAAAACGTCCCAGAAGCCAAATGGGCGCGGGCCCGGAACCCACAGATGCCTTTCGTTTGAATAACGGACGACGCGCAACATGTTAAAGCCCCACCGCTGGACCGGTTTCGTGTCATCGAAACGCAACGTGCCCAGCGGAATGGCGAATTCAGCCATCCACCCGGATTCTCCGATGCTGGTGGCGACATCGTAGACGCCATTCCAGTCCGAGTTCCGGATACCGGCCGCGATCTGATGGTCCCGCTTGGCGCTGCCGGGATTCGTCTGGAAGACGAATCCGTCGCGGTCGTTGTCGAAGGTATCAAACAACAGCGCAATGCCATCGCCATCCCTCCAGGAAAAATCGCGTTTGAGCTCGCTCACGATCGTCGGTCCGTCCTGGTACAACATGACGCCGACGTAGATGTTCTCGTCGTCGTACAGGATCCGAAACTCGGTCTCTTCCTTTACGGGATCGCCGCGATTGGGCTCGGACTGGTAAAACCCGCCGCCGACCTCGGCTTCTTCCCACGCAGACTCGGACATGATGCCGTCGATCGTGATGGCGCCCAGCGCGCGGCTCGCACGGTGAACCTTCTCGGCCCGAACGGACTCGTAGTTCACACCTGTCTCTGCGGGCATTGAATCCTGGTCCTGCCCGAGGGCGAGCGACGTCACCGGGCAGCACGCGAGCAATGTCAACGCCAGCAGAATTCTCATGGGTCTCCCAGGACTCGAACGGGGTTCAAGTGCATGAATGGTAGCACGAACATGAACATGCCGCGCACAGCGTCGCCGAAGGCCCGGCAAGACCCGGGACGAGCAGTTCTTGCGGAGATGACAGTATTCTAAAAGCTCAATAGACGGGTGAACTTAACGGTAAGCAGCCGGATCAGTCGATCGTTTCCACTGACACCTCGCGATTCGGTATACACCACGAAGAAATCGCTCAGCGGCCGATGGATGAAACGGAAACGAAAATTGGAAGATATCGTTTTGGACTCGCTGTTGTATTGGACGAAGTTCTCGAAAACGATGCGCGGCGAGATCGCCACGTTAGCGCGAAGAGCCACGAGATCGGTTTTGAAACTTCCCGCGACGAGGTCCACTTTATTCCGCGACCAGGTCAACTGGCTCGAAAAATGGATGCCGTGGCGAAAGTTCATGCCCAGCCGGTTCCCGCGGAGCGTACCGGTCCAGAAATCCCCTCGCTTGACGCTGGCATTGAAGGCAAGACGTCGACCGCCCGAGGTCTGGAACCTGGCTTCCCAGTCGTTGAAGGAATGGTCCCCGACGGGGACAGTGATGCCGCTCCGGATGTCAAACGGTTCATGCAAACGTTCAAATCTCATGTTGCGGGTGAGGTTGATCGTGTCCCCTGCGTGAAAGTTGATACTGACGCCCAGCAGATGCTCGCGAGTGAGCAACTCGTTGGACTGATCTGTCACATAGCTGGATTCAAACCGTGGAAAGATCTGCCGGATCGGTCCACGGGTGGGCCGGGGGCGGACGCCGATCAGAAGATCTGTCTTTCGGATCGATTCGCGAGGCGTAAAGCCGAAGTCGTTGTGGAAGCCTTCCTCGATAGTCACATAGGATGTACGTGCCGTGAAGAGGTTGTCTTGAAATGACGCACCGATTCGGCCGGCGGAGTTGCCGACATCATCTCCCGGCGTGAAGGTCTTCATTCCGAACCCGGAAAAAGTGAGACGCTGGCCCAGGAACCGAAAATTAGCGTCGGCACCGGTCGACCGATTCCAGTACCCGGTGTCCGACGTCTGCCGATTGAACAAGAACGTTCCCACATCCGAGTTGGTCAGAATCTCACGGCGGAGACGCAGGATGTTCCAGTTGTCCGCGGGGGTTTCTCCTTCCCGGCCTACCTGGATGTTCATGGCGCCGACATCGAAGCCACCTAGTTTGCCGGTCAGGCGTGCGCCGCCCCTTATGGGCAACGGCTGGCCACTTTCAGACAGCCCGATCCGACGGCTGAAAAACGGAACCAGGTCCCGACTCCTGGCCCCGCCTCCCCCTCCCGAAAACGTACCCGTGTTCCCACCCACATCGAAGAGGCCGGCGTTCTCGAGGAAGAACTCGCGCTTCTCCGGGAAGAACAGGTTGAAGCGGGTCAGGTTGACCTGCTGCGTGTCGACTTCCACCTGTGAGAAATCCGTATTCACGGTCAGATCGAGCGTCAGGTCGGCCGTCACACCATACTTCAGGTCCAGGCCGACGTCCGTCTCGGACCGATCGTCTTCCCTGTCCGGACGGTAGCTGCTCACCGCGAACGGTTTCACGTAGAGATTCCGTCCCTGGTTCACACCCTCGATGCCTTCGATCGCGCCTCCAAGGAAGATGTCCCAGAAGCCGAACGGGCGTGGCCCGGGAACCCACAAGAGACGCTCGTTCGAATTGCGGATAACACGCAGGATGTTCAGCCCCCAACGCTGAACCGGTTTCGAGTCGTCAAACCGCAGAGTCCGGAACGGAATGGCAAATTCCGCCGTCCATCCGAAGTCCTCGATACTGGTGGCCACATCGTAGACGCCATTCCAGTCCGGGCTTCGGACACCCGCGGCGATCTGGTGGTCGCGCTTGGCGCCGCTCGGGTTGGTCTGAAAAGCAAATCCGTTGCGATCGTCATCGAAGGTGTCGATCAATAAGGCGATGATGTCGCCGTTGCTTGGAGCGAAGTCACGCTTCATCTCGCTTACGATCGTTGGCCCGGCCTGCTCCATGATGAATGCGATGTAAACGTTATCGTCGTCGTAGAGGATACGAAACCGGGTATCTTCCGTAGCCGGGGCGCCGCGCACCGGATCGTCCTGGTAGAAGTCGCCGACCCAGTCCGCTGCCTCCCACCCCGCTTCGTCAATGATGCCGTCGATCCGAATCGGGTCATTCGTTCGCACAGCGTGATAGACCTTTTCGGTCCGGAGGATTTCAAAGTTCGTAATTGGATCGGAAGTCGAGCCGTCCGCAACCTGTCCGGCGGCAAGGTTCGCGGAACTCCAGGCAATAACAGTGAGTGCTGCTAGTGGTCCCCGTCAAACAGAGTGCACTTTAACCAGCTTCTTTCGAGCGCGTCGGACTTTCTCAAGAATATCGGAAGCCTGCGCGGTCCAGATGAACGGCTTAGGGCTCTGATTGTGACCGTCGACATAGTCCTCAACGGCCTGGATTAACTCTGGAACCGAATGGAAAACTCCGCGCCGAAGCCGTTGCTCTGAAAGATCCCGGAAGAAACGTTCGACCATATTCAGCCACGACGCACTGGTCGGTGTGAAGTGCACATGAAAGCGCGGGTTGCGCTTGTGCCAGTCGACAACTTTCTGATGCTTGTGGGTCGCATAGTTGTCACAGATGATGTGGATCTGCTTGTCTTTAGGCACGGAGCGTTTGATCTGATTGAGAAACCGAATCCATTCCTGATGCCGATGCTTCGGCATGCAAGTCCCGATCACAGAGCCGTCCAGGGTATTGAGCGCGGCGAACATCGTGGTGGTTCCGTTGCGTTTGTAGTCGTGGGTCAAGGTGCCACACCGCCCCTTCTTCAGCGGTAACCCGGGCTGGGTGCGGTCCAGTGCCTGCATCTGGCTCTTCTCATCACAGGACAAGACGATGGCGTTTTCCGGTGGGTTCAGATACAGACCGACCACATCCTCCAGCTTCTCGGCAAATTGTTTGTCGTTGGACAGCTTGAAGGTTCCTGACAGGTGTGGCTTCAGGCCATGGGCCCGCCATATTCTCCCGACCGTCGAATCACTGACTCCGGTCGCCTTTGCCATCGAGGTACGGCTCCAATGCGTGGCGTTTGGGGGCTTCTCTTCAATCGTCTTCTTTACAATCCGGGCCCGCTTCCGTGCGTTGATGGAGGGAATCCGGCCGCTTCGCGGCGCGTCCTTCTCAATGCCTCCCAATCCATGTTTGGCGAAACGAGCACGCCATCGGCCAACCTTCTGAAGCGTCATCTTCAGCCGTGCTGCAATCTCCTCGTTCCTCAGACTCTCAGCCGCCAGCAACACAATTTGGGATCGTTCCGCCAACCGTACCGATGTACTACGGCTTCGCCTCAGTCGTTCCAGTTCCTTTCGTACCTGAACATCAAGATCAACCCTCGGTGCTTTCCTCATATCTATATCAGACGTTGGACAAGCACTTACATCTCATTACTTCTGGCGGACTACACTAGTAATCGATTCATGGCTCGGTCGTCGAGTTGGAGGAATGGTAGCACGACAGGGAAAAACGACTGTTCCTGTGCTGTCGTGGGGATCTCCTGACTCTCTGTCCCCCGGGTTGACAATGTGACATTCGAAACGGTCTCTGTATTGCCGCTGTTGTCATATTGGCGCGAGACCCGAAGTCTGCTCTAAGCCGCAACTACACTATTTATCATCAGTTTATGTCGAACAGAGATTCTGGACTGTGAATTGCCATACCACGCGACGAGACATCTTCTATCACCGGAGGAATTCACACATGCGACCCCTGAAACGCTTATCCCGACCGTTCGGCAGGACGATTTCGAGCGCGACCCTGATCTTCCTGCTTCCCGTCACTGGGTTTACGATGATGCAGCGGTCGCCGGTGTCCAGACCATTTGCCAAATTGCAGCACCCCGCGATCCAGTACTATCAGACCGCCCCGACCGACCCGGTCGCGAAACTGATGGACCGGGTAGATCGAGGCGAGGTCCAGCTTCGCTATGACACCAAAGGCGGATACCTGGCATCCCTTCTCGACGAACTGGGGATCGACGTCTCGTCTCAATTGCTCGTCGCTTCGAAGACGAGCCTCCAGATTGACCAGATTTCTCCCGAAACTCCCCGGGCCATCTACTTCAACGACAGCGTCTACGTCGGGTGGGTGCAGGGGAGTCCGCTCGTCGAACTCTCGGCGGTCGATGCCAAGTTGGGAGCTACCTTTTACACCGTCGCTGGGGGTGAAGGGGGTGGAGCGAGGTTCGAACACGAGATGGGACTGTGTCTCCAATGCCATGACCCGTCAATGCCCAGCCACATCATGACATCCGTGATCCCCGACAAGGGCGGCCTGCCCGTCTTCACTGCGGGTCTTTTCAGCACGAGCGACCAGAGTCCTTTCCCGGAGCGATGGGGTGGGTGGTATGTCACCGGCACCCATGGCGGTCAGGTGCACATGGGGAACCTGATCGCAGAGGTTCCACCGTCACCTCCGGGAATATCTCGAGTCAAGGTCAAGGTGGACCGGAGCGAAGGCGCCAACCTGACGCAGTTGGCGTCAAGTTTGGTGGACACCACGCCGTATCTCGCCCGGCACAGCGATATTGTGGCATTGATGGTCCTGGGACATCAGGTGAATGTGAGCAACCAGATCACACACCTGGGCTACGAGACGCGTAAGGCTCTTCACCTGGAAAGCACCCTCAACAAAGAGCTGGGCCGCGAAGAGGGTCCGGTCTCTCCGGTCACACTGACTCGCATCAATGCGGCGGCTGAGTTGCTGGTCGGTGCAATGCTGTTCTCCGGCGAAGTGAGGCTGACCTCTCCCATCGACGGCACGTCCGGTTTTGCCGATCATTTCGCCAGCCAGGGGCCCTGGGACGACAAGGGTCGTTCCCTCCGACAGTTTGACCTTACCCGGAGACTGTTCCGCTACCCGCTGAGCTACCTCATCTACTCCGAATCTTTCCAGTCTCTGCCAGAAGTAGCCAGGGGCCAGGTTTACCAGCGACTGTGGGAGGTTCTCGTCGGCGAAGACAGGACTGACACCTTCGCGCATCTGTCGGATGCCGACCGGGGAGCGATCATCGGAATTCTTGAAAAGACGGAATCGGGATTCGCCCGAACGGCGAACGAGCTGAGTCGTCAGTCGGCTGGCCGCACCCAACCCTGATCCTGACGATCCGACGGGGACCCGTCTTCATCACATCGACGAAACCCCGGGGCCGGCGTGTCGGGGTGGCCGTCCCTGGCCACCCGCCAGGATTGATCAAATTGTATGCGCCCACTCGGTCCCGGCCGAACCAGAGATCCATCGGTCCTGCCCCCGGGTTCTATCCACCCCCCGCTTCCCGGGCCATGGAGTCCATATAGACCTGGTAGTTGGCGCGGGCGCGTTTGGAAACGAACACCACCTCATGGGGCCGAGTCCGACTCGCGACGGCCGAGTAGTAAAAGAACTGTCCCACGACGGAGTCGTGCGTGACCTCGCCATAGGTTTCGCGAAACTGTAACGCCAGCGACTCGTACTCCTCAGGCTCGATCAGGACGATGACCAGGTCCAACTCGTCGTCGCTGAACATGAGTTCCATGAAGCGTTTCCTGCCGCGGTACTCGAACCCCGTGCAGTCGATCTGTCGCTGGCTTTCCCGCGCGACGTCCAACAGAAGGTCCAGGTCGCGCACCTCTATCTCATCGCAACGGTCTTCGACCGCGGCGCGGACCTCGGCCAGCGAGCTGTAGAAGGGGGGCACGTCGGGCCGGAAGTCCGTGCCTTGCCCAAGAAGCATGGCAAGAAAGGTGCACAGCGCCGGGAAAAGGACAGTTGTCATTTAGTTCCAGCCTCAGAATTCGGATGTCACTCGTCCGTTCCATATGGGTTAAAAATTACGCGCGATATCAGCCATCCGCCGTCGGGCTGACGCTCGTAGATGTGCAGGTATCGGGTGCTGGAACGGGCGCCGGCACTTCCGTCTCTGGGAGTGCTGGCGCTCGTGGCGACGCCACGCGCAAAAGCGAGGTCACCAGAAACCACGATCTCATCGCTCGCATTTGCCAGTTCGACCTCCGCAAGCGCGAAGCTCCGCTGGTTACCTTCGAGAACCGCGTCCCTCCCCACCACATCTTCGGCACCCGGCGGCATCCGAATCACGTTGGGAGTATGGAGAGACGCCAGCAACTCCGCATCTCCGGTGTTGTAGGCGAGGGTGAGTTGTGTCTGAAGATCGTGAATCGACTGGATGTCCGCGGCAGGATCGGCATCACGTACCTGGTCGGCCCGAGCATCCTGCTCGACGGCAACCGTGCAGGACGACAGGGCCGTTCCCAGAATAAGCATGAACGACAATCGCAGGCATTTCGGCATCGGAATCTCCATTGTCATCTTCGAAAAAGCGGGCGACCAGGAACGGTCGCCCGCGCACTAACTCCCGAAACCGATCGCCCCTCGGGGGGTAGGGCGAATCAACCGACCTTCGAGCCGACGAACCCGGCGATCAGCTTCGGATCGCTGGTTCCCAGAAGGATCCTGCTCCCGTCCGTTATGATCGGCTTCTTCAGGAGGTTGGGGACCCGCGCCAGGATGTCGAGGAGTTGATCCTCGGTCAGATCCTTGCCGGCAATGTGTTCCTGATACTCGGGGAAATGGGTGTTCGGGGTCACCATCCCCGGCGCCCCTCCCGGGGTTGCCCGGGCGAACACGCCCAGTTCTTGCCTCGAAGGAGGATTCTCAAGAAGCAGTCGTGGTTCGAAGGGAATCTCTTGTTGCGAAAGCCACGCTTTCGTATCGTCGCACGGCCCTCAGCCGGGTTTGTGGTACAGAATCAGGCTCATCATTTCTCCTCAGGTTTCTGGGTTGCGTTCTGTTGGGATCGTACGCTTCGATCAACCTCGGAATGTTATCATGCCGCCAGTCATGGCACGCGTCAAACGGCCACCTTTGGCTACCGAACACGGCGTGGTACCACTCGACAACATGCTGCCCGAGACGGCCCTGATGAAACTGGGTTGGGTCCTCGGACACACCGGCGACCACGACGAAGTTCTTAAGATGATGCGAACGACGATCGCTCACGAAGTCGCGGACCGGGAACCCCACAACGGCTACCTCATCCTGCAGGGGGGCCTGCCCGAAGTAGAGGATTTCGTCAAGCGTCAGTGGAAATAGGAAGCGGCGACAGCGCGCCCGTCTGCGCATTTCTGCGGCATTGCTTCATTTTCGCAGGCAACAGGGCTCTTGTTTCGTCTATGCTCAGCTTCCTTCCCCTTTGGCGACCAGAAGCGTTATCCTCATCTCGTCAAGGAGGGTGCCCCATGACGACTACGCTTGGCGATGGCCCGAGAAAAGTTTGTTTCATGGTCATGCCTTACGGCAAGCGAGTGACCGGCGTGGATGCCCCGAAAGCTCCGAAGGAAGTCGACTTCGATCGGCTGTGGGAGGAGGCCTATCGGCCGGCGCTGCTAAAGCTCGGATATGAGCCTGTGCGAGCCGACATGGATCTCGGCGCGCTCATCATCAAGGAGATGCTCGAGCGTCTCGTGATTGCCCATCTCGTGTGTGCCGACATCTCCATCCCCAACGGAAACGTCTACTACGAAATCGGCGTAAGACACGCCGCCCAGGAGAAGGGCTGCGTGATGCTCGCGGCCGATTGGGCCAAGCCGCTCTTCGACGTCGCCCAGATGCCGCGTCTCGTGTACCCGCTGGCAGACGGATCCGTCCCGGACGGCTGCGCCACCGAGGTTCACGACCTCATCGTCAAGCATTTCCCGACACTCGCCGATGGCACGTCCCCGGTTTAACAGGCCGTCACCGGCTATCCAAACGCACAGCTCGATTCCGCCGAAGCCTTCAAGGCATTCGTTCGACAACTCTCCACCCTCCAGGGGAAAATGCGTGCGATCCGAAGCGCTGCCCCGTCACGGCGTGAGCAGATGGCGCTCGCCCTGGCCGAAACCGTTGCGGAGGGCGGCGAAACTCCCCCTTCGGTTTCTCTCGAACTGTTATTTCTCCTGCGTGATGTCGCCGGCTGGCAGGAGACGAAGCAATACATCGAGAAGCTTCCAGCCGCGATGCGAGATGTTCCTGTCGTTCTGGAACAGCTCGCCCTGGCGCAATCCAAGTCGGGGAGTCATGACGAGGCCATCTCAGGCCTCGAGACGCTCGTCCAACTCTCGGGCGAGACCTCCGAGCGCCGAGGTCTGCTCGGCGGACGCTTCAAGAAGCTGATGCAGGACGCCGAGTCGACCGACGATCGCCTTCACTACCTCAACAGAGCCATCGAGAACTACCAGCTCGGCACCAACCTCGACCTCAACGACTACTATCCCAGCTCCAACCTTCCGCGACTCTATCGCGCCAGGGGACGGGATGAGGACGAAAAGCTCGCGCAGTCCGCCGCCACCATCGCCCTGGCAGCCGTACACCGTGCCAGGGCGCTTCATCCAGATGATGAGTGGATCCGGCCCACACTGCTGGGCGCAGCCTTTGACGACGGCAACGTCGCTGAAGCAAAAACTCTCTGCAGCGAAATTCGGCGCGAAGGCGCCGACAAATGGAAACTCGCCACAACCCTCAGCGACTTGAAGCAGGCGATCGATCTCCTCGACGACGAGAACGTTCAGGGCGAGTTGCGAGGCGTATTCGATGACCTCGCACAACTAGGAGCCCGTGATGGAAGTCTGTAGGGCCGCGCTTGAGGATGGTATTGCGAGGAATTGAAATTTGGAGTTGAGATAGCATGAGCAACGCAACAGATGTGACAAACGGCAACGATGAGAGCCAGGCGAGAGCGCAGTCCGGGCGGTCCGATAATGTGCTGGCCTCGCCTACAGACATCTTTCTGTTCGTCTCGGCACTGCTTCTGATTTTCCTGTCTCTGATAGGCATTCTGTTTAGTTTCTGGCCCGAATCTGGAAGCGCTGCCGCTCCCCAGGATGTCAGCTTTCTCGGTGTGTACCTGGGCAGACCCGGTCTTGAGGTGCGTTTGTTCGTTCTTGTTGTCGTCGCGGGTGCCCTGGGCAGTTTCATCCACGTCGCCACTTCGGCGGGCGACTATATAGGCGATCACTCTTGTCCAAATTAGCTTTTAGGAATTGAGTAGGTTGAGCCCGGCCTCGTAAGATTGGTTTTTCCAACACGAGAAATCAATCCGTGGGGAGGGCCCAACCATGAAACGATTTTCCAGCATTTTCTCCCAGTTGTTGCAACTATTTCCGCGCCTGGAGTTTGAGAAGGCGGTTCAGGATCATCAGGCCCAGCGGCATGCGCGTGGATTCGCGAGCTGGAGCCAGTTCATCGCGATGTTGTTCTGCCAGTTGGGACGGGCCCATTCGCTGCGGGAGATCTGCGGCGGTCTGGCGAGCGTGGAAGGGAAACTGCGACATCTGGGGTTGGAGGAAGCGCCGAAACGATCGACGCTGTCCTACGCTAATCGACACCGGCCGTGGCAGCTTTATCAGACGGTGTTCGGGCAGTTGCTAGAGAAATGTCAGGGCGTGGCGGCCCAGCGTGGCGGGAAGAAGTTCCGGTTCAAGAACAAACTGATGAGCTTGGACTCGAGCGTCATCGACCTGTCGATGTCGCTGTTCGACTGGGCGAAGTTTCGGCGGACCAAGGGGGCGATCAAGCTGCACCTGCTGCTGGATCACGATGGTTACCTGCCTTCGTTTGCCGTGATCACCGAGGGCAAGAGCAGCGACATCAAGGTGGCGCGGCAGATGCGATTCGAGCCGGGAACGGTATTGGCGATCGACCGCGGCTATATGGACTACGACTGGTTCGTGGAATTGACGCGCCAGGGGGTGTACTTCGTGTCCCGGCTGAAACGCAACGCCGTAGTGGAAGTCATCGAAGATCGGCCGGTTCCGAAGAACCGGAACATCCTCAAAGATCAAGTGGTGTTCTTTCCCCATCATGCCCAAGCCCGTGAGGAATATTTCTTCCGGCTCGTCGAGGTGTGGGTTCCGGAGAAGGAGCAATCGATCATCTTCCTGACCAACCACCTCGATTTCGGTGCAACCACGATTGCCGCCATCTATAAGGATCGTTGGTCGGTGGAGTTGTTTTTTAAGGCGCTGAAGCAGAATCTGAAGATCAAAACGTTCCTCGGGACCAGCCCCAATGCGGTGAAGACCCAGATCTGGACGGCCCTGATCGCGATGTTGCTGCTGAAATACCTCCAGTTGAGGTCCACCTTCGGATGGTCCTTGTCCAATCTGGTCGCCCTGCTCCGGCACCAGTTGTTCGTTTATCGTGATCTCAACGCCTGGCTCGACGTCCCGTTTGAAGGCCCGCCCGCGCTGGCCCAAATCCAAGCCCAGCAGTTGGCGCTGGAATGGAACCGGTAGTTTGGACAGCATCTCTTTCAGAATCGAGGTAACTCATCGCTTACACGCGCACTCTTTTGGACAGCATCTGAAATCCGACACGGCCGTCGCCCATTGCTGGCAGGGGGGGCTGATTCTCACCAGCCCTTCAGGGGAGATCTATCTCTATTGGAATCAACACCGACTGGCCGTGGTTGCCGCTAATTTGGACAGCAGTGATAGGCGATCGGAAACTGGTTCGTAGTTGGATCTATTGGTATCTCCTCAGAATGCCGGTCGGATCGAGCCTCGCACTGCTCATCTATTTGCTGTTGCGCGGTGGCGTCCTCACCGGAATGGCCACGACGCCGGACCCGGACGTTCCTCCATACGGCATGGTTGGTTTGTCCGCCCTGGCCGGCATGTTTGCCAAGAAGGCCTCGAACAAGTTGGGCGAGGTGTTCGAAACGCTCTTCCGAACGAACAGAGACGTAAGTCTGGGAGACAAGAACGTTCTGCTGCCCGTTTTGAGCAAGATCGATCCGGATGTCCTGACGGCCGGCACCGAAGGTGCCCAGATCAAGCTACTCGGGCAGAATTTCAGACCCACCACGCGTGTACGGATCGGAACTGAACTTCGTAAACCCCGGTTCATCAGCGAAGCCGAACTCTCCTTACAGTTGCAATCCACCGATCTTGCCCAGGCCAGAACCATCGATTTCCGAGTGGAAACACCTGGTGTGGAGGAGCAATCTGACGTCGTGGGATTGGAGATCAAGGAGCCGTCCGGAGGCTAGCAGCCCGTGGTGGAAGTCTGTAGGGTCGCGCGCAGGGGTATTCGGGTCTCAGGCGCGAAATGAGGAGCGGAACGATGCTTTGTCATCGTGACCGACGAATGACAAAGCCTGTGGCCCGAAGACCCCTGCGCCCTTCGGGTTACGACGGCATGGGGCCAGCTGCGGCGTTGCCACTCCTAGATCGATGAGGAGCATCGACGTCGTCGTGGCGCCTTGCATCTAGCCCCATGGCGCTCGTAACGCGACCCTACAGACTTCCACCACGGGCTGCTTGGGAGGGTGAGGGTGAATCAGGCGTGCAACGGGTCGGACCGCGGAGGACCGAATCATGAGATGGCCTAGGATCAGCGGTGTCGGCGTCCTCCTGCTTGTTATCAATGCGGGACTCGTGGTGGCTTTCGCTTACTATGTTGCGAAAGCACCGGACGCTCCGGTGGAGGCCGAAGGTCCCGCCGGGACCGCCAGCTTTGACATCGCGCTACGGGATGCACGGGACTCCGGCATCGACGAGGTCAGCCGCGAACTGGTGGCGCTCACTCAAGATGATCCCAGCCTGTTCTGGGACCAGAGCACAGGTGCTCCAAAGGTATTGGCCGCGACCTGGACGAGCTACTCCGGGTATGAGAGGAACTTGTCCAGGGCATGCAGTCTGGAAGTCGAAGTTTGGGTCACTCCTGTCCCGCAGGTGCAGGACCGTTGCCGTCGGTTCGGGCTTGCCGGGGCAGCACTCTCCAACCGCCTGGAGCAATACCTGGGACTTGCACCCAGTGGCGGACGGGCAACGGTCGTTGAAATGTGGGTCCATCCGGAGGATCTGTTTCGTCCGTGTCCGGATCCCGAGATTGACGATCGGGATTGCAGGGTCGGACTGCCCGATATCCCGACGGACCCGGGTGAGGCCGCACTCGAGCACGCGCGCTGGTTCAAAGAGCAGTTCGAGCGTTACTATGAAGCTAACGCACTGCCCTGGAGTCGACTCGGTTACACTCTGGACTGGGGGAGTCCCAACACCAGGGTTGGCGCCAGCGAATACGTTATCCGGCCGGGATCCACTGTCTGGATCGAATCGACCACACCCACCGACGAATACTGCGGGCCGGGGAACACAGTGATCCGGCGGCCGCCAGCGGTAACGGATCCAGAGGGCAGTTGCTAAGGGCGCCCGTGCAACAACAGGGCCCATGCGAGGCAGGCGAATGCGATCGTCGAAGCCACGGACCGGAAGTGGTTCCAACCGACCCACCTCGCTTCGTGGAACCGCTCGCGTACTGCGGCGAAATCGGCGATCGGCCCCGACTCCCCGGCCGCCTTGATCGCGTCGTTGAGCGGTACGTTGACAACTATAGTGATGACGAAAACCGCCAGGTACAGGACGAACGCGCTGCCGATCCAGGGCAGCACGGGTCGCTCGCCCGCTCCAAGGTGGAGCGCCGCCGACAAGGCGGCGAAGGCCAGGGGGCCGAAGAAAAAGACTAACAACCAGGGGCCGATGATCGCTCTGTCGATCTGCTGGAAAGCGGCGACGAAGGTGCGATCGTCGGTCCTGCCCAGCCCGGGCATGATGGCGAAGGAATAGAGTTGGAAAACCCCCGCCGATATTCCCATGGTTATCGTGGCGACCAGCAGCGCCGCCGGTCCAAGTAGTTCCAGCATCGAATCCTCCTTACCTGTCGCCCAGACGAGACACGCCATTTTGCAATAGATTAGTTTGTTCTCCTAGGCTCCTAGGAGAACAACACTTCCAGGTGTTCCCTGCCGAGGGTGCTGATCAGGCTGTTGTCGTTGCCGATGATGGCATCGGCGAGAGAGCGTTTTGTCTGCTGGAGTTCGAGGATGCGATCTTCGACCGTGTCGCGGGCAATCAGGCGGTATGCGAACACCTGGTGAATCTGACCGATACGGTGCGTGCGGTCGATGGCCTGGGCTTCAACAGCGGGGTTCCACCACGGGTCGAGGATGAAGACGTACTCCGCAGCGGTGAGGTTCAAGCCCAGACCTCCGGCCTTCAAGCTGATCAGAAAAAGGCTGCAGGAAGCGTCGGATTGAAATCGTGCAACGCGGGCGCCGCGGTTTCTGGTTCGTCCGTCGAAGTATTCGTATGTAATTCCCTGTTCGTCCAGACGGTCTCTCACGATTCCGAGGAGGCTCGTGAACTGCGAAAACACGAGCGCCTTCCTTCCGCCCTCGATGACTTCCACGATCTGGGGGATCAGCGCGTCCAGCTTGGCACTGGGTTCGTTTCGTCGTTCTTTGTCAATCAGGCCCGGATGGCAGGCAGCCTGGCGCAGGCGGAGCAACGCCTCCAGGACCCGGATCTTCGACCTCTTTATCGTCGCATCGTCAGTATTTCTCAATAACGACTGCCGGTAATATTTTCTGAGTTCGTTGTAGAGCCGGCGTTGAGGCGGCTTCATCTCGCAATAAATGGTTTGCTCGACTTTGGCAGGGAGCTCGGGCGCCACCTGGCTCTTCGTCCGCCGCAGGATAAAAGGTCGGAGAGCACGGGATAACATTTCCAGATCGCCATCGTTCCTCGTCCCGTTCGAGAGCGCGCTTTCGAACGCCCCAACCGAACCCAGCATCCCGGGGTTGAGAACGTCGAAGACGCTCCACAATTCCCCGAGGTGGTTTTCAACCGGGGTGCCGCTCAACGCCAGCCGATGATTCGCCTTCAGAAGGCGGGCTGCCTTGGCAGAGGCTGTGGCAGCGTTCTTGATCGCCTGGGCTTCGTCCAGGATAAGGGTATCGAAAGTGTGATCTTTCAAGAACGAGGCGTCGAGACGCACTGTCGCATAGGTGGTCACGATCAGGTCGTACCTGCCGAAATCGTCCCGCTTGGCACGTCGGCCAGTTCCGGTGTAGTCCAGGACGCGCAGCGCCGGCACGAAACGTTCGGCCTCGTCCTTCCAGTTGAAGACCACGGAACGCGGAGCGACAACCAGAGACGGTCGGTGGTCGAATCCGTTGTCACCGGCATACCGGGAGGCCAGCAGGGCGAGAACCTGGACGGTCTTTCCGAGACCCATGTCGTCAGCCAGACAGCCACCAAATCCGAACTGTCTCAGAAACTCCAGCCAACCGAGTCCCTCACGCTGGTAGTTGCGGAGGATGCCCGTGAACCCGGCGGCGGGATCGGCCGGCCGTACGCCGGCGAAGTCACGGACCTGCTCACGCAGGCGGATGAACTCGTCGTCGAAGACCGCTGTCTCTTCGGACGCGAGAAGAAAGTCCAGGAGCGCAACCTGACTGTGGGAAAACCGGATCGTACCGTCTTTCGAACTGGCCAGGGCCGCGGCCCTGCTGTATCGCTCCAGCCATTTTTCAGGAAGCAATCCGACCGTGCCATCTCCCAGGGCCACGGTACGCTCCCCACGCCGGGCCGCCTGGAGCAATTGGGGCAGCTTCACGCTCTGTCCGTCGAAGTCCGCCGCACCTTCCAGGTCGAACCAGTCGACTCCGGAGCGGACCTCGACCCGAACACTTCCTGCCCTCCGGAGCGGTTTTCCCGATGCCTCCACGTTCCAGCCGTCATCGAGGAGATTACCGACGGCATCGGCAAATCCTTCAGGCATGATGGTCCACGTTGAACCGTGACGCTTGCCTGCTACTTTGAAACCCTCTTCGCGAAGCCTGGACACGGCGGCTCGCTCGCCTTCGACATCACGCCAGAAAAACCGGCCGGCTTCCTCGTCCTGGGCATAGAGGCCGGGGTCCGACCACCCAAGGATCGTCCCTCCGTACTTGAATCGGAGGTCGCAGGCGATGCCGGCAACACCACCGGATGGTTCGGATGCGAGGACATAGAGCCCGGGCGTCTCCAGGACGGCGCGTTCGACACGGAGTTCCGAGTGCATGTCCAGACGGGGAAGGGCGCCCAGGGCCAACAGTTCACGAAGAAAACTCTCCCGGTCCCCGACCGGAACGGTCACGACACCGTCTTCGCGCAACATCGGGATCCAGGCAAACGCCCCGTGATCATCAAAACGCGCAACACGGGCGCCGATGAAGATCACACCCGGCACAAGCAGGGACGGCTCGATCAGAGGGATCCGCTCCTCGCCTCGTCGAAGAGAGCCGGAAATCATGTAGTCACCGCTCGAGGCCTCTTCCCGGCTCTCGAGCCAGAACTCCCAGGCGGGACCGTCGTCCCAGGTGATGGACGTCAGTTCCCTGGAGGATAAATCTCCTCCGAGGTAGCATCGCCCTGTTCCGCAAAGCAGCGGCATCACGAAGGAAAGCACCTCGGGTGGAACGTGATAGACCGCGGGGCGGGAGTCCGCACCCGGATAGTAGTAGCCGTATGGTGAGTATTCCTTTGATCCGGACAGCAGGGCGAGTATCCGTCGGTCTTCCTCGGTCAGGGAAGAGAATGAATCGATGCGGGTCTGGCGGAAATTGAACACACCCCAGTCGCCGTTCTTTTTTCTTCTTCGCGTCAGGGCGCGGATGACTGGAATTCCACGGTTGCGGGATTCCTGGGATTCGACCACATACCCCACATCGCGCTCTGGACCATGATCTGAACGACGGGGAACAAGAGGGGTCAGGCCGGTCATCTGGCGTTTCCATGCAGCGTCACGCGTTATGTCGAGAGGTGAAGTCCCCTCCCACTCGCCAGGCTGTCGGGTCTCGAAGTTCTCGTCGAATTCGTTCCCGACTTCGTCGTCTAATGCATCATCGAGGAGGCGGGGGTTCGAAGCGGAGATCAGGGCAGACAGGTGCCCATCCCGTTCGGCAGCGGCCATCACGGCCCACATGTGTTTGCAGCTTTCGTACTCGGAGTCGTAGTAAGGGCACGTGCAGTCGACTCGGAGATCGCCATCGTCCAGGCGGAGACGCACGCGATACCTATCGGTCCCGAGGACCTCGGCCTCGACGTTGTACGCATCACCGGCGCGGATGTGGACCCTGCCGGCGCGGTAGTACCCGAGGCCGCGGGTGCGAATCCGGGCCGAGAAATAACGATCGAATCTACGCGTCCAACTCATGATGTGTGGGCCTGAATACCCCGCGCGACCCTACAGACTTCCACCACGGGCTGCTAGGCGTGCTTGTTTATCTTACACAACTGATCGAGACGGGTTAGATGGAATCCGGGGTTTCTCTTCAAACGAAGACTCCAGAACACCCGGGGAGAAGTGGGATATCGGAGTGACAACCCTCTGTCTACTCGATATGGACCGAGCACGACCGGGGTCACTCTTCGCGAAGGACGACCCCCGGGTCCACCTTTGCGGCCCGCCGTGCGGGAACACAGCAGGACACCAGGGCGACCAGCGTCAGACCGGCGGCGATGATGGCGAAAGTCGAAGGATCGGTTGGCGTTACGCCAAACAGCACGCCCCCCAACACCCGCGTCAGAGCAAAGGCGCCACCCAGGCCGACGACTATACCAGCGAGCGTCAACCCGACCCCCCGTCCGACGACCAGATTCAGGATCTCGACGCGTCCGGCACCGAGCGCCACACGGATACCGAGTTCGCGCATCCTCTGGCTGGTGGAATACGCGATGACGCTATAGGTCCCAATCGCGGAAAGCACCAGCGTCAGCGCTCCCATCAGCGTCAGAAGGATCATGTAGAAACGGCGGTCCGCGATCGATCCGGCCAGAACGTCGTTCATGGAGCGGACGTCAAAGACCGGGAGGTTCGGATTGAGGGATTGGATCGTTTCCCGAATGGGCTCGACAAGAGTGGACGGATCGGCCTCGAACCGGACGACCATGTCCATTCCGAAATCCCCTGAAAAACCCTCGACCGCTTGAGCCAACGGTGTGTAGACGATGGGTTCGGCGTCGGATTCCACACGGTTGTGTCGAACGTCGCCGACGATGCCAACGATCGTGAACGGTGGGGATGGATCAAAGATCAGCTGGCGACCGATCGGATCCTGGTCCGGCCAGTAACGGCGCGCCGCCGTCTGGTTGATCAAAACGACGGGCATCGCGCTGCTTTCATCCTGCATGGTGAATCGACGGCCACCGACGAGAGGGATTTCCATCGTCCCGAAATAGCCGGGCAGGACCGGCCGGGCGAATGTGGAGAACAGACCCGACGGGGTGTCTGCTTCCCTTCCTTCGATCCTGAAACCCGATCCCCACCAGTTTCCCGAAAGCGGCATGCGATTCACCGCCGCGACCGCCCGAACACCGGGCAGCGCTCCAACTCTCTCCTGGACCTCCCTGTAGAAGAGGGCCGCTTTCGTGCGCTCCGCTGCAATCCAGCCCGGAATGTCGTCGGGGTCCTCGGGAACGTTGGAAGTAAACGGAGGCTCCACGCGCATCGTCATGAGGTTGGTCATATTGAAGCCGGGGTCGACCTCGGTCAGACCCTGGAAGGTACGGATCAGGAGGCCGGCGCCGATCAGGACCATCAAGGCGAGCGCAATTTCTCCCGCGACCAATATGGCGCCGGTCATTCCGTGGGACGAGCGTGCGAAATTGCCCGATCCGGCTTTCAGTCCCTGGTTCACATCCGCGCGCGAGGATCCAAGCGCGGGCAGGAGACCAAAGAGAATTCCGGTCGCCAGCGTCAGAAAAAAGGAGAATGCGAACACACCCGTGTCCACCTGAAGTTCATTGATTCGAGGGATAGCCGTTCCACCGATGCGCGGAATGAGATCGACTCCGGCGATGGCCAACGGAATGCCAACGCCTCCCCCGGCCGCCGCCAGCAGAAGGCTTTCGGTCAGCAGTTGGCGGACGACGCGGCCGCGACCCGCTCCGATGGCCATGCGAACTGCAATCTCACGTTCTCTTGCCCGGGCCCGGGCAAGCAGCATGTTGATAACATTCGCACAAACGATCAGGAAGACGAATCCAACCGCTCCCCATACGACCATCAAGGCCGGACGGACGTCGCCGACAACGGTTTCGTGAAGGGGCTGAACAAAGGCGTCGCGATCCTGGTTCGATGCGGGATAGGCCGCGGCGAGCCGGGCGGCGATGGCACTCATTTCCGCCTGTGCGGCAACGACGGTGGCGGGGTCCGCCAGTCGTGCAACGACCGTGAGAAAACGCGCGCCGCGCGAGTTCGTATCCCCGACAATGCCGATAGGCGTCCAGATCTCGGTGCGTGTGTCGGGAAAGGCAAAACCTTCCGGGGCGACGCCGATCACCGTACGGGATCGGTCGTCAAGAACGATCGTGTCGCCGATCACATCGGACGCTCCGCCAAAGTGTCTCTGCCAGAAGCTGTACGCAATGACGATACGATCGCCGTTCCCCGGCTCATCGTCTTCGGCGATGAACGTCCGGCCCAAAACCGCTTCGGCTCCCATGGCCGGGAAGAAGCCGGGCGACACCGCAGCGAAGCGAACGAGGACGGGTGTTCCTTCTCCTGTCAGGTTGCCACTCCGGTTTTGAAATGACCCAACCGATTCAAAGCTGGTGGATTCGGAAACCCAGTCCCGAAAGTCCGGGACGGAAACCTGAGACCGTATGGAGGGATCCCCGGTCGGCACGGTCCACAACATGACCATCCGGTCTGGCTCCTCGAAGTCCAGCGGCGAGAGCAGCACATGATCGATCACGCTGAAAATAGCCGTGTTCGCGCCAATTCCGAGCGCCAGGCTCAACACGACAGCACCAGTAAAGCCCGGGCTCTTTCGAAGGGTACGGATACCGTACCGGAGATCCTGAAGCAGGGTCATTTCGGGGTGGCCTCCTATTAAATAGAGAAGACCTTCAAGGGAGGATAAAGTTACTCGACTATTACGGGGACGGAGGCGCAACTTCCACAACTCTCGCATTATGAGTAGTTAGTTCGTCGAATTACGCCTCTCTGTTGACTTCCAGGGTGCATTTTAACTACAGTGTGAGTATTGGATGTCACCATGCCGGAACACCTTGGAGAGTTCGAACAACTGATCCTGTTCTCGCTGCTTCGCCTCAGCGATGACGCGTATGGCGTCACGGTGAGACAACAGATAGAGGAACGAACGGGAAGGAATGTCTCGGCGGGAGCGATCTATACGACTCTTGAGCGATTGGAGGCTCGAGGGTATGTCGCATCACGGTTCGGCGAATCGACACCGGCGCGAGGTGGAAGACGCAAGAAGTACTACCAACTGGAACCCGCTGGCGCTCAGGCGTTGAACCGGTCGTATTCGGCACTGCGCGAAATGGCGAAGGGGCAGGCAGCGAAGCTGGAGGAACGACTCGGTGGATCGTAAGGGGAAGAGCCCACCCACGCTGGCCCGTTTACTGCTGCGATTCTTCCTGTCGGGAGAATCATCCGAGATCATCGTTGGCGATCTACATGAGGAATACGCCGACATGGTCGGTAAATGGGGCGGACGACATGCACGGAGATGGTTTTGGCGGCATGCAATCGAGTCCGTCCTGGCTCGGTGGATGCCCGCCGGGTTCGAACGAAGGTCCTGGGGGCTCCGTTTTCGAAATCCAGCATCGTGGGAGCGGGAAGGCAACAGGGGAGGGACTATCGTGACGACCTTCGGCCGCGATCTTCGGTTCGCAATCCGAACGCTGTTCAAGAAGCCTGGCCTGACGGCCATTTCGGTCATCGCCTTTGCCCTCGGCATCGGCCTGACCGCGACGGCCTTCAGCATCATTCACGGAACGTTGATTCGTGGGCTCCCGTTCGACCAGGCCGATGGGCTGGTTCATTTCGAACGGCAGAACCTTTCCGAAGGACAGCAGAGCCTGGCCGTCACCCCGCACGACTATGTCGCCTGGCGCGAACAGCAGGAGAGTTTCGTAGGCCTCGCGGCATTTGTCGAGGCACTGATCCATATGATAGGGGATGCCGGGGACCCGGAGCGACTCCTGGGCGTTTCGATCGATCGGGCTGCCTTCGACCTGCTTCGGGTCCGCCCCGCGATCGGCCGACTGTTCACCGATGAAGAGAGTCAACCCGGCGGACCGGACGTGATCGTCCTGAGCCATGGGGTCTGGTCGCGACGCTTCGGGGCCGACACCACGATCGTCGGTCGGGAGGTGCTCGTCGATAACGAGCCGACAACGGTTATCGGCGTCATGCCTCCCGAATTCGGGTTTCCGATCGCCGAGCAATTCTGGATTCCCTTACGCCTGGACATGTCGAACGTCCAGCGTGGCGGCGGCCGGTTGGACGTTTTTGGCAGGCTCAAACCAGGAGTATCGATAGAGCAAGCCCGTACGGAATTCGAAACCATAACCAGGCGGCTCGAACTCGCCTATCCCGACTCGAACACGGGCATCACGGCGGTTCTCCAGACTTTCGAGCAGGAGTACGTGGGCGAGGAGTTCACGCGCACGCTCTATATGATGCTGCTTGGCGCCGTTCTGGTTCTGATCATCTCCTCGGCGAACGTGACGAACCTTCTCCTGGCACATGCTGCCGGCAGGAACCACGAAATGGCCGTTCGAACCGCTGTCGGAGCGACTCGGTGGCGCCTGATATCGCTTCTGCTGTCGGAAGCGTTCCTCCTGGCTGCCGCCGGCGGTGCGCTGGGAATTCTCATTGCCAGGGAAGGTGTGGCGTGGTTCGATCGGGCGGGCGCCGAAGCGGGCGTCCTGCGGCTGCCTCACGGTACGGATGCCCTGTTCTGGTGGGACATCCAGGTGGGGCTGGTTCCCATGGCCTTTGTCGTGGGCGTCACGTTTATTACGACGTTGTTGGCCGGGCTCTTACCGGCCCTGGAAGCGTCGAGGGCCAATGTCCAGGATGTTCTGAAAGATGAGGGCAGAACGACGGGATTCCGCCTGAAGGGCCTGACGCGGACGCTCGTCATCGGCGAAGTCGCCCTGACCATGGGGCTGCTTGTGGTCTCCGGGCTGATGATCAAGAGCGTGGCGAACGTCGGAAGGCTCGGAACGGACTTTGGCGTGGACAACGTGCTGACGGTGCGAATCGACCCATCGGGCCCGGGCTATGGGGATGACCCGGCGCGTTTGCGATTCTTGAACGAGCTGGTGCCTGCTCTTCGAGCGATCCCGGGAGTCGAGGCCGCAACGATCACGTCCAGTCTTCCGCTGACTCCCGCACGAACGGCATCATTCGCAATCGAAGGTGCAATCTATGAAACGGGCGACGATTATCCACGGGTCCGGACCGCGGCGATCACCGAGGAGTTCTTCAGCGCGTTCGAGATCGAATTGGTCCGGGGGCGGGAATTTACCGCCGCGGATGGCTCCGGGAGCGCGCCAGTCGTCATCGTCAACGAGAGCTTTGCCTCGCGCTATTTCCCCAACGAAGACCCGCTGAACAAACAGATTCGACTCGGTGGGGCAGACTCGGGGGAACAGTGGATGCGAATCGTCGGCCTCGCACCGGATATGTGGATGGACGGGGCACGCGACCGGGAGCGCGAAGGGTTGTACTTCCCCCTTCGACAGAGCGTCCAACCAAGCGCCCGGGCGCGCCTGGGGAGGTTCGGTCTGCGGAACATGAGCGCCGCCCTCCGGGTGAACGGCAACCCAATGATGTCGGCGGGACTCCTCAACGAAGCCGTGCACCAGGTCGACCCGACCTTGCCTGTCTACCTGATTCGTCCGATGGAACAGGTGATTGCCCAGGGCGTTGGGCAATACCGAATCTATGGGTCGTTCTTCATGGTGTTTGGTGGCGTCGCCCTGTTTCTGGCTTCGATTGGACTGTATGGCGTGATGGCGTTCTCGGTGAGCAGCCGCACCGCGGAATTCGGAATCCGGGCTGCTCTGGGCGCGACGCGCGCCGACATCGTGGCGGGAACCCTTCGTGAGGGTCTCGGCCAGGTTGGAATCGGCATCACCCTCGGATCCGCCCTGGCGTTCTGGCTGCCGATGGAACTGTCACGCCAGCTCTACGGCGTTGAGCCCTGGGATACCTCGGTGTTCGCTCTGGTCGTCTCGGTCCTGGTCCTGACCGGGTTGATCGCCTGCCTGATTCCGGCCCGGCGCGCCACTCGAGTCGACCCGATGGACGCGCTCCGGGAAAACTAGGGGCCCACTCAAGCGCCCTCACCGCCGGTTCAATTCATCCCTCGGGAGACCATTCGGCGTCGAAATCCATCCTCGGGCTTCCGGAATCCTTCCAGATGTCGTATCGCAGGCGAAGAGTCTTGACGGGACTCGCGTTTTCCCAGGGCTGGATGTTCTCGTCGGTGGCACTGATGTAGGCGAAGTATTTCCCGCCGTTGAAACCGGTGCCGGTGGAGTCTTCGCTGTTCGCGATCAGAATGTAGGCCACGTGGGCGGTCTTGCCGTCGCAGGGGGCCATGGGATAGGGCGCCTCCTCGCAGGTGCAACGCCCGTCGCCGCCTTTCTCGTCGGCTCCTTCCATGGCCGCCATCACGCGATCGGCGAGTGTCCCCTTGGTCTTGGTGAAGGCCACTTCGGCGTTCTGCATCACGTCGTCACTGAGCAGGGAGTTCCCCTGAAACTGGTAAAAGATGAAGTCGCCGACATTGCCTGAAACGTCCAGCGATGCATGGCCATTGCCCGAACCACTGTGCCCGGAACGCCGTCCCTGCATGTCGAGGATTCCGAACTGACGGCGTTCCATGCGATCATCTTCGGGTCCTTTTGCCTTTTCGAATTCCCGCAGCAGTTCGATGATCTCGTCTGGTGACGTCCCTTTCTTCAACTCCTCGAAAACCAACTGCTGATTCTCGCCCGTGTTGTCCACGTTGGCCTGACAGGCGGCAACTCCGATTCCGGGGACGATGACGGCCTGGATGTCCATCAGATCTCTGGACGGTCGCGGGGGAAAGCGTGATTGGGGTACGCAGGTCGCCGACGCAATGATCACCTGGCCGGTTCTAGTGTCCAGGGCAAGCAGGGACCACGTTGCGAAAGCGCTGGAGTGCATCAGCAATCCAAGGGCGATAGTTAACGCTGCACGTTTCATAGGGAGTCTCCTCGTTGTATGCAGTTGTTGGCGCACCGGTAGGCGCAAGGTGGCCAACTATACAAAACAGGGAAGGTAAAGCCAAGTTTCAACGGGCCTGCTTCGGGGGGCAGAACGTTCCAGTCCCGCGTTGCAAGCGCTTCGGGCGCAGAGAAACTGGGGATTCGGGGACCAGCTGAAATAGTTCTTGACCGTACGTTCCAAAACATGCAATAGTCGGGTCATGGTAGTTGGACGACCCAGACAGTTTGATCGGGACGAAGCCCTGGAAAAGGCGATGGACACGTTCTGGACCAAAGGGTACGAGGCGGCCAGTGTCCAGGACCTGCTGAATGCCATGGGTATCAACCGCGGCAGCATGTATGACACATTCGGTGACAAACATGCACTGTTTGCGGCGGCGTTCGACCACTACATCGAGATGCAGTCCGGTCAACTGGCCTCCGTGCTCGAAAGCCCGGGTTCCCCACTGGGAAACGTTCGGAACATGCTCGATTGGGTGAGCCGGGTGGCCACGGACGGGCAACAACGGGGATGCATGGTGACGAACTCCATCGTGGAGCTGGCGTCCTGTGACCCGATGGTTGCCGATGTGCTGGGATCGGTTTTCGAGCGGATGGGCGCTAACGTCAGGCGCACACTGGACCGCGCAGTGGAGGCGGGCGAGATGGCCGGGAACGCGAACACGAGGGCTCAAACCCGATTCGTGATGGCAACGGTCCAGGGCTTGACGGTTCTGGGTAAGTCCGGACGCACCCGGAAGGAACTCATCGACGTCATCGACGTCGCAATGTCGGCGCTCAAATAGAGCGCTATATTTTTTTGGCTTATTTTGGAACGTATGTTCCATAACAAGGAGACGATCAAATGAATGCTCTGACTCAGTCAAACGACACAGCACAAGCCCCGGGGATCTCTGATTTCGCGCCTGCGGATCCGGATCTTCAAACGACGAAGTCGAACGTCAAGTACGGGCCGTGGGCCCTGGTGACGGGCGCTTAGGCCGGGATCGGTCGGGAGTTCGTGCGGCAGCTCGCGGCCGACGGATTGAACCTGGTTCTGGCATCCCGAAACCGCGAACGGCTGGAAGCACTCGCAGAGGAACTGACGCATCGTTATGGCGTGGCTATCCGAACCGTTCCGGTCGACCTCAGTAATACGGGCTCCACTGAAGTCCTCGAAGAGGCGACTGCCGATCTCGAAATCGGTCTGCTCGTCAACAATGCCGGAGTGGAAACCCATAGCGCTTTTCTGAAGTCTGATCTGGACAGAGAGAACGCGCTGCTCCAGTTGAACGTTGTCCGGCCGATGGAGCTGGCTCACGTCTTTGGCCAGAAAATGGCGCGGCGCGGGAGGGGCGGGATCCTCTTCGTATCGAGCACGCTCGCCTACCAGCCGGTCCCCTATTTCGCGAACTACGCATCATCAAAGGCCTACATTCTTTCACTCGGCGAAGCACTGCACTTTGAGCTGAAGAAGAAAGGGGTCGACGTGACCGTTCTGTCGCCGGGCCTGACCGACACGGCCATGGCGGGAGATATGGATGGAGTCGACTTCGGGAAGACACCCATACCACTCATGGATGTGGAGCCGGTCGTCCGAACCGCGATCCGGAACCTGGGACGGCGGCCATCGGTCATTCCGGGAGCCATCAACAACATCATGGGCTTCCTCGGTAAGCGGGTTTTCTCACGCAGCGGGATGGCCCGTGTCTTTAGCGGTATCGCCCACAAGGCGATGCAACCGGAACTGCTGTAAACCAACGAACGTGAAACATTTTTGCCTATTTTTGGAACGACAAGTCAACAACTCAAAGGAGAAGATAATGAAATTCAAATCCGTAGCGACACTCTTGCTGCTGATGGTCATCGCATCGCCGGCAACAGCCCAACACTCGGGAACGTTTGATGGACCCGATGGTTTCATTCCACCGCCCCTCAATCCAGCCGGAATCGAACTCGAAACCAGAGAGCTTGGGCCAGGTGTCTACGCCCTGCTCTCAAACCAGCCTGCCGTGGACAACAGCGGGTTTATCATCGGCGAACGCGGCGTCCTGGTCATCGACGCCCACATCAATGGAAACATGGCACGCCAGATTCAGAAGGCTGTCCGGCGAATCACCTCCAAACCCATCCTCTATCTCGTCAACACGAACTACCACGGCGACCACACGTTCGGCAACTATGCGTTTCCGGCCGAAACGCTGATCGTGGCACACCGGGAAACGGCGCGTCAGATGCAACACTTCGAGGAGGAACGCAGCTTCCTGTTGGCGACCGTGAACGGTGATCGCTCTGTCCTGGCTGATGTCGAACTCAGGCTTCCGGATGTCATCTTCGACGACCACCTGCGGCTGGATCTGGGTGACCGCCAGGTACACGTTTACCATTTCGGACCGGGCAATACGCTGGGAGACACCGTCGTCTACGAGCCGCGGTCCGAAACCGCATGGACCGGGAATCTCATCCTGGGCGAAGGCTTGATCCCTTTTCTCATCGAGGGACGGCCTGGCACGTACCTGGAAACGGTATCCCGCTTCGCGAGCACACTGGAGGTACGGACGATCATCCCCGGTCACGGAGTTCCGACCACCGCGGCGATCTTCCCACGCTATGTTGGTTACCTCAGCGAGTTGATCGAATCGGTGAGGGTAGCCAGACGCTCCGGGCAATCTCTGGCAACGGTCTTGGAGGCCGGCCTGGGCAAAGCGTACGAGTTCCCCTCCAACTCACCGCTCGTCGCTTTCTGGCCTTTCATCAGCGGAATCCACAAATGGAACGTTGAGAAAAGCTATCTCGAGCTGGTCCAGAATTGAAGTCAGTTGCGCAGACTACACGGATTCGTCCGATGTCCGTGTAGTCTGTGTCATTCGGAGGAGAATGATCAGATGCCTGAATCTTCAACGACCCATGTGGGCGACGCCGCACAAACCCTGCTACAGCCGTTCCGCCTGGGGACGGACTTCGAACTCCCGAACAAAAGATTCGTGATGGCGGACCGTTCGAGGAGTACGACGTCGAAATGTTAGAGACCCTGCATTGAGGACACACTGCTCGTCGATCCTTTCGAGTCGTCAACAATTTTGTTAAAGAATCCTCAAGTTTTGTCGATAAAGAGGGGATACGGCGAGTTGAGGCCTGGACCACGAGCTTCAACTTGTTGGATTCCTTGTGGCGGCCGAATTTCGGAGTTTTTGGCATGGCCCGTGCTTATATGAAAGACATAACGCGGCTGACTACGGCCCGTTCGGACTCTAGTAGCAACAGGCAGGTCCGGCCAGGGACGGTAGTCGCAAACGTTACGGACTCAGGATGAACTGCACGGGCGGAGCCCACGTGAAAGGACTTCACGCGCGGAACCACAAACGTGGGCGACGAAGGACACTAGAGACATAAAAGCCCGACGAAGCATGATGCTCCGTCGGGCTTTTCCTTTTCCAGAACACGCCTGAGGTCTTCCTTCCTGTCGACAACAATTTTGTTAAAGGTTCTTCAGTTTTTGTCGATAAATAGGGATATCGCGGAATGGGAGCCGACCCCATAAGCTCTAACTCGTTGTATTACAGTTGTATTACATCGATCCATGAAATTGTCGCCGATCCTGGCAACCTGCGTGCTTATATAAAGACATAACGCGGCTGACTACGGCCCGTTCGGACCTCTAGTAGCAACAGGCAAGTCCGGCCAGGGACGGTAGTCGCCAACGTCAGGGAATCAGGATGAACTGCCCGGGCGGAGCCCACGTGAAAGGACTTCACGCGCGGAACCACAAACGTGGGCGACGAAGGACACTAGAGACAAGAGAGCCCGACGAAGCATGATGCTCCGTCGGGCTTTTCCTTTTCCACGACACGCCTGAGGTTTCCTTCCTGTCGACAACAATTTTGTTAAAGGTTCTTCAGTTTTTGTCGATAAATAGGGATATGGCGGAATGGGCGCCGGCCCACAAGCTCTAACTCGTTGTATTCAATGGACGATGAAATTGTCGCCGATCCTGGCAGCCTGCGTGCTTATATAAAGACATAACGCGGCTGACTACGGCCCGTTCGGACCTCTAGTAGCAACAGGCAAGTCCGGCCAGGGACGGTAGTCGCCAACGTCAGGGAATCAGGATGAACTGCACGGGCGGAGCCCACGTGAAAGGACTTCACGCGCGGAACCACAAACGTGGGCGACGAAGGACACTAGTGGTCCCCGTCAAACAGACTGTAACTTATCGAGCTTCTTTCGGGCACGTTGAACTTTTTCAAGAATATCGGAAGCCGTTGCGGTCCAAATGAAGGGCTTCGGGTTCTGATTGTGACCCCCGACATATTCCTCCACGGCCTGGATTAGCTCAGGAACCGAATGGAAAACCCCGCGCCGAAGCCGTTGTTCGGAAAGATCCCGGAAGAAGCGTTCGACCATGTTCAGCCAGGATGCACTGGTCGGTGTGAAGTGCACATGAAAGCGCGTGTTGCGCTTCAACCAGTTGACGACTTTCTGATGTTTGTGCGTGGCGTAGTTGTCGCAAATGATATGGATCTGTTTGTCTTTCGGCACGGAACGTTTGATCTGATTGAGAAACCGGATCCATTCCTGATGACGATGCTTCGGCATACAGGTCCCGATAATCGAGCCGTCCAGCGTATTGAGCGCGGCGAACATCGTGGTCGTCCCGTTGCGTTTGTAGTCGTGGGTGAGGGTGCCGCACCGCCCCTTCTTCAGAGGTAACCCGGGTTGCGTGCGGTCCAGGGCCTGCATCTGGCTCTTCTCATCGCAGGACAAAACAATGGCGTTTTCCGGAGGGTTCAGATACAAACCGACCACATCCTCCAACTTCTCGACAAATTGTTTGTCGTTGGAAAGTTTGAAGGTGCGTGCCAGATGAGGCTTCAAGCCATGAGCCCGCCAGATTCTCCCTACCGTGGACTCGCTGACGCCGGTTGCCCTGGCCATCAAGGACCGGCTCCAGTGCGTGGCGTTCGGAGGCTTCCCTTCGACCGTCTTCTTCACGATCCGGGCCCGCTTCCGGCGGCCGGTCGAGGGAATCCGTCCACTGCGGGAAGCGTCCTTTTCGATTCCCCCGAGGCCATCTTCAACGAAACGATCGCGCCAACGTCCGGCCTTTTGACGAGTGATGTCCAACTTGGCAGCGATCTCCTGATTGTCCAGACCCCCGGCGGCCAGCAAGACAATTCGAGATCGTTCCGCCAACCGGACCGCCACACTGCGGCTTCGGCTCAGTCGCTCCAGTTCCTTCCGCACAGGAATGTCCAATTTAATCGTCGGTGCTCTCCTCATATATACTCAGACGTAGGAAAGCTGAATAAGTTACATTAACTGTGACGGACTACACTAGGAGCCCGTGGTGGAAGTCTGTAGGGTCGCGTTACGAGCGCCATGGGGCTAGATGCAAGGCGCCACGACGACGTCGATGCTCTTCATCGCGCATCTCGCCGCAGCTGGCCCCATGCTGTCGTAACCCGTAGGGCGCAGGGGTCTTCGGGCCACAGGCTTTGTCATTCGTCGGTCACGAGGACTATGAATCGTTCCGCTCCTCATTTCGCGCCTGTGACCCGAATACCCCTGCGCGCGACCCTACAGACTTGCACCACGGGCTCCTAGCAGCCCGTGGTGCAAGTCAACTTCATAGTTAACAACGGACCCCATGCGACCGTATCGCGAGGAAGATAGTGGAAGGAGAACGCGATATGGGAATGGGACGGAAAAAGGACCGACAAGCCACGTTATGGGTTGCGACAGCAGAGTTGCCGCGGACAGCGGGCCACGTGTTCTACGAACGGGTTAACCGAATCTTGGACCAAGCCAAGTTCGACCGGTTCGTCGAAGATGCCTGTGAGCAGTTCTACGCTGAGGTGATGGGTCGGCCGAGCGTGGCGCCGGGCAAGTATTTTAGGATGTTGCTGGTGGGCTATTTCGAAGGAATCGATTCGGAGCGTGGCATAGCGTGGCGGTGTGCCGATTCTCTGAGTTTGCGAGGATTCCTTGGAGTCGGGCTGAGCGAAGGGGTGCCGGATCATTCGACAGTCTCGCGGACGCGACGGTTGATCGATCTGGAAACACATGGAAAGGTCTTTTCGTGGATGTTGGGCGTGTTGGCCGGTGAGGGCCTGATCGATGGGAAGACGGTGGGCGTGGATGCATCGACACTGGAAGCCAACGCGGCGATGCGGTCGATCGTACGCCGGGACACCGGAGAAGCCTACAACCAATTCCTGACACGGCTGGCCAAGGCGTCTGGGATCGAGACACCGACGCAAACCGAGCTGGGGCGACTCGACCGCAAGCGGTCGAAGAAAGGATCGAACAAAGAGTGGGAGCATCCCCACGACCCGGATGCGCGAATCACGAAGATGAAGGACGGACGAACGCATCTGGCCCATAAGGTGGAGCATGCCGCCGACATGAAGACCGGAGCCATCCTGGCGGTCACGGTGCAGGGTGCCGATCAGGGCGACACGACGACGATCAAAGAAACGATGATCCAAGCCGCGCATCAGATGGAGACCTTGGCCGCCGATCCTGGATCGAAACTTCGGAACGATGTGCTCTCCGAACTGGTGGCGGATAAGGGCTATCACAGTAACGATACGTTGACCGGATTCAAAGACCTCAACATTCGCAGCTACATCTCGGAACCGGACCGGGGCCGACGCAACTGGAAAGATAAGTCCGAAGAAAAACAGGCCGTCTATGCCAACCGGCGACGAATCCGAGGCAACCGGGGCAAGCAATTACTCCGACAGCGCGGACTGATGTTGGAACGACCGTTCGCACACACGCTGGAAACCGGCGCAATGCGTCGGGTTCACCTCCGACATCGGGACAACATTCTCAAGCGCGTCCTGATTCAATATGCCGCTTTGAATCTGAGCCTGATCCTTCGGAACAATTTCGGAAACGGCACACCACGAGGCCTTCAGGGCCAACATGTCATGGCCTTATTCACCTTAATACTGCTCTGGAGCCACTGTGAATCGCTCTCGTTCCATCCTCAGCGCTCCAGAATCGATTTAGACGCCGTTCCGTCCGGGCGAAGACCTGAAACTCTCAACTCAGAAAACCCCACTTCTGCCACGGGCTGCTAGAGACATAAAAGCCCGACGAAGCATGATGCTCCGTCGGGCTTTTTCCTTTTGAAAGGCTCTCTCAGTTCTTGGTGATCTTGAAATCGCCGTCGACGTTATCGTGGTTCCAGCTACCCGTCAGGGCGTTGCCTTCCAGCTTACCCTCAATGGAATACTGGAGCATGGCGCCGCGGCGCCCGGGCGCTTCAACGGTCATCTTCACCACTCCGGTCTCGGCATCAAACGACGCACTCTTCAATGTGATGGCGTTCGGTCCGGGGTTGACTGTACCGCTCAACTCATGACCATCCCATTTGAGTTCCAGCGTCACATCGTTTCGATCGCGTGCACTCGGTCCCCAGTCACCAGACCACGAACCACTCAAGGGATCGCCCATCTGAGACATAGCCAACGTGGCCACCATCAGGAAGCAAACCAAGCCTAAAATTCTCACTCTCATAAAATCACTCCTCCGTTACATCCAATTTGAAAGATCCACAGATCTTATCAAATTGGAACAGCGAATAGCGCGATCGCAATTCACTACACAACTTTTTACAGGGATCGGAGGTTGCACGCCGGGTCCCCGGTAACCAAACCTTCAATACATGCACAACCAGTAATTGACGAAGTTCAACATCCTTACCCAGCGTGTATGTCGGCGTTGAGCCAGGCAAACCAGGCAGCGTCCAACGTGGTCCAGCTGCTCCGGTAGGAGCCTGTGGCGGCTCCCCCATGGCCGCTACAGACTTCACACTCATCGTCAGACCCATCTCAACTCTCCGTAGACACTAGATAGTTTGGCAATGTATTGTTAATACATCGACCGTCCTCACGTCTAACTAAAGCAGCCTGAAGCGGAGAACAGCATGAATCGAAGCCCGGAATCACTTCTACCTCTGACACCCCTTTATTTCCAGATTCTGCTGGCACTCAGCGACGGTCAACGACACGGCTACGGCATGTTGAAAGAGATCGAAAGCCAGACCGGCGGGAGCATGAAACCGGCGACGGGCACGCTTTATCTCGCGCTGGGGCGCATGGAAGAGCAACGCATGATCGCCAACGCCTGGAAGCAGAGACCGGCGGGAGAAGACAGCCGGAGACGCTATTACAAGATAACGCCATTCGGCCGGAAGGTCGCCGTGGCGGAAACAAACCGGTTGTTGTCGATGGTTGACGCGGCCCTGAGAAAACAGCTCATCGGTGCGTCATCGATCGCGGGTCTGGGAAACGAAACGCCATGAGCGACGAACCGATTCGATATCCATGGTCTCGGCGGCTGTTCCGGATCTTGCTGATGGCCTATCCAGCGGCCGTTCGCCAGCAATGCGGAGTGGAGATGTGGATGACGTTCCGAGACCGGATTTCCGCCGCTCGACACGGCAGCCGGACTGGATTCCTTCGACTCTGGCTGATGGAAATCGGTGCAGGACTCTGGAACGGATGCCGGGAGCGGTGGCAGGCCAGGGGCATGCCAGGCACAAAAGTTACTTCTGAAGTGCGAAAAGGAGACAGCGGGATGCAGGCTTTCATTGAAGACATTCGTTATGGATTTCGAACGCTGACAAAAAGCCGCAGATTTACGACCGTCGCCGTGTTGACCCTGGCACTGGGAATCGGCGCCAACACCTCGATTTTTTCCCTGGTCAGCGGCATCCTGTTTTTTCCGTTCGGCTTTGACGAGCCCGACCGTGTGGTCCAGATCCGAACCCTGAACCAGACAATCGCCGTCCCGAATTTTGTTGCGACCTCCCTGCCTGAATTCATCGATTGGAAGGAACAGAGCAAATCCTTCGAATTCATATCCGCTAACAGAGGAGCGAGCTTCAACCTTACCGGCGGGGAAGAACCCGTGCGCGCATCCGGGGTTCGGGTCACTTCCGAATATTTTTCGGTGTTCGCCGTGGATCCGGTCCTGGGAAGAGCGTTTCTACCGGGCGAAGACCTGCCAGGAGCCGATCCCGTCGTGATAGTCACCGAGGGTTTGTGGGAACGCGAACTCGCATCGGATCACGAAGTCCTTGGCAAAACTCTGACCCTGGACGGGGTTTCCCACACGGTCATCGGGGTCCTCCCCAGTGATTTCGCCCTTTCCCTGGGGACGGATGTATATGTCCCGCTCACACTGGACCCGAACGAGTCCGATCGTGGGAATCGAAACCTTGTCGCCAACGCACGCCTCGCCGACGGCGTTCTACCCGACCAGGCGCGCGCCGAATTTCAGACGATCGCCTCGCGGCTGGCAGAGGAGTACCCCGAAACGAACGAGGGATGGGCGATCGAAATCCAGACCTGGCCGGAACTCCTCCTTAACGGCAACACGGCCATCATCATGGCCATGTTACAAGGCGCGGTGCTGTTTGTTCTCCTGATCGGCTGCGTCAACGTATCGAACCTGATGCTGGCGCGGATGTCGTCCAGAAACTCCGAGGTATCGATCCGCGTTGCCATGGGAGCCGGTCGACTGCGCCTGGTTCGACAATTCCTGACCGAAGGGATCCTCCTGTCACTGGCTGGCGCGATCGGAGGCCTCGTACTGTCGGTCTGGGGAATAAGCTTTCTGCGCGGCTCGTTTGCGGCAGCTCCCGGAACCCAACTGATGGGTCGTGCCATGCAGATCGACTGGAAGGTGCTTCTTTTTACCCTGAGCCTGTCGGTTGTCAACACGCTCTTCTTCGCACTGGTTCCGGCATGGCGGGGATCCAGGGCGGATCTCCATGGAGCGCTGAAGGAAAGCGGGCATCGATCCGGTGGGTCGAGCCACGGTCGCCTGAGAACCGCACTCGTGTTTTCGGAGGTCGCCATGGCCGGTGTCCTTCTGATTACTGCGGGAGTGATGATCAACTCGGTGATCAAGGTGCGGACCGCCGATCCGGGCTTCAATATGGACAGCGTCCTGACGATGCGGACTTCTCTATCCGAAGATGAATATCCGGATGATCCCCAGGTACGGAATTTTGGGTCTTCCGCAGAATTTGTGGGTAAAACCGTCTTCCATCGCCGCTTGAGGAGACCACGGTGCTCGCCAAGCCTCAAGGCTTCCCTCGCAAGCTCGGCGGCTGCGCCGGCCTTGACCCTCGGCTGCGCTCCGCGGTGTCGGCTGGTGTGGGCGATGGGGAACGGGGCCTCCGGCGGGGGCTCCGGGCACCGGGTGTAGGCGTCCGACCGAAGTGGGTACTGGAATATTCGCCGTCGAACAAAAGAATAAGGTACTTTGTTTCCATTACTTATGTGCGCACAGGCCTTTGGACTGCCCACAAATTCTGCGGAGGAGGCGGAATTTTTATCAGGAAGCGATCGAGGAAATCTCAGCCATTGCGGGCATCGAACTGGCCGGAGCGACCAATCTGCTGCCCGTCAACGTCATCGGTGGATTGAATGAAAGCCCCGTCACGATTGAAGGCCGGCCCAACCCGACGGCCAGTGAACAACCGACAGCGGTGGATCTCACGGTCACCGCGGACTACCTTCGCCTGATGGACATCGCGCTTCTCGAAGGAAGACACCTCTCTCCGGGCGACTCCCCGGAGACAACTCGGGTTGCATTGATTACCCAGGCCATGGCTGAGCGATATTGGGGGGATGGCGACGCGATCGGCAAGCGAGTCCGGATGGGCCGAGCAGAGTTTGCGGGCGACTGGGTCACGGTTGTCGGAATCGTGGAAGACGTTCGAAATGACGACATCGACCAACCGCCTCTTTCAAAGGTTTACCGGCCGCATGCGCAGAACCCCGTCCGAGCGATGTCGCTGGCGGCCCGAGCCGAAGAGGATCCGCTTGCACTCACTCGAGACCTGCGGAGCCGGCTCAGCCGGTTGGATCCCAACCTGCCGGTCTTCAATGTGCAAACAGTGCGGCAGGTTGTCGATGCCGAAGCTGCGGCGGACTTTGTCCTGCTGAAATTGTTAGGGACGTTAGCGAGCTTCGCCCTGATTCTCTCAGCAGTGGGCGTCTACAGTGTCGTCAGCTACTCGGTGAGCGAGCAAACGCACGAAATCGGCGTCCGGATGGCGCTGGGCGCAAAGCCGAACAACATATACAAACGGGTTATCCGCCAGGGAATGACCGTTACGCTGGCCGGGTTGGCGGTGGGTCTCTTTGGCGGCTATTGGGTCGGCCGGGGGTTGTCGGCAGCAATATCGCCACTGATCGATCCGACCGATCCCATGGCGTTCGTCCCAATAACGACAACTCTGATCGTGGTCGCACTGTTGGCGTGCTATTTGCCGGTCCGTCGAGCCGCGCGTGTGGATCCAACCGTGGCGTTGAGATACGAATAAGAACAAGAGGGTGGAACTTCACCGCGAACCCACCGAAAGACGGGAAAAACAGAAAGGAGCCGGCTTTCTTAGTAATCTTGAGCGTGCCCTTAGTTGAATAGGGCTCGGTCTTCGCCGACTTCTGCGATGCGCGCGGAGGCCTTTTCGAGTATCAAGTCACGCCGCACCAGAACCGCTCGAATCTGATGGATCGATAGGTAATCTCCCAACCTCTCTTTCATACTGTCTTCCGTGAGCTGTTCGATACCCTCCAGTACGGATGCTGAGAACCTCAACATCGATGTCGCCTGCCACAGATCATTCGAGAGTCGGAAACTCCGGGAGTGGTCGATCAGGCAGACATCCCAGTCCTCTGTGATCAGCATGTTGCTTGCGTTACGGTCGACGTTATAGATCAGGTTGTCAAACAATCTCATCGTGTACATCTGGTCGTTCCAGGTTGCAATGTCTGGGGGCGGAATGTTCCTTTCGAGCCGATCCGATTCCGACATCGAATTGTCGATCCACCACTGCATGGATCCCCGGTCGCGGCGATGACGCCGCTCCACGGTCGCAGGGACCATTCCAAGGCCGATCATCTTGTCGAGTTCGTAGGCCGCGACCTCCGTCTTCCAACTGTCCTGAAAATCGACTTCGAAGGCGCCGCTCGCTAGTTTTGTCAGCCCCTTCTTGAACACGTCGATCGTCTTAAAAATGGCGAAGTGCTTCATCGAATCCCGTTCGAGCGTGGCTTTTTGGGGCAACGTGATGCCGCGCTCGGTCCTTTCCATGTCCACGATCGCGGCGTTCACCAGAAAGTCTTCGACTTCTTTGCCTTGAAATGTCGGATCGAGGACCTGTGAGCTGAAAAGCAAGGCCGCGGTCAAGACAGTGACGCCTGCAACACGAGCAAGCAGCGAGGTCATTCTTTGAGTCCTCCACCCGGGTACCGCGTCGCAAACCGCGGAATGTCCGAGGTCGGCGAAGCAATTGGAGATTTATGGCAACTATCAAAACGTTAATCGGTGAAAATATTCTAGCTCCGGGTGTCACGTCACGCAACGAGCGAAAGAATTCGCCACTCTCGGGATCCGGGCTGATCTGTTCAAACCTGATGCTGGAATTCGATGTCACCCATGGAGTGAATGAACCGGCGAACCGGTCGCTCCTGCGCCCAACCCCCACGTCCGTCGAACCTTTTCCACAATAACGGTGTCCAATATCTAAGAAACCCTGTCCCGGATCGTAGTCATTGGTGAAAGGGGGATGGACATCGCGTGTTGACTGACAATGTTTCGAAGTCTGATCTGCTGACCCTGGCCCTGGAACGCTACGAATCACCGCTGATTCGATACGCCACCCGGATTCTCGGGGATGTTGAGCGTGCCAGAGAGGTTGTCCAGGATACGTTTCTGAAACTCTGCCGGGAGCGGGCCGACAAGGTCCGGGATCACTTGGCGCAGTGGCTCTTCACCGTATGCCGGAACCGGGCGTTCGACGTCCGGAAGAAAGACAGCCCGATGACTCCGTTGACCGAGGTCGATTTGAGCACCCGCGCCAGCCTCGGACCGCGGCCACTGGAGCAACTGGAACAGGAAGAGACGCTCAGCCAGGTCTTCAACGTGGTCGAGACACTTCCGGATAACCAGCGGGAGGTCCTCTATCTGAAGTTCCAGTGCGACCTCAGTTACAAGGAAATCTCGGCCATCACGCACCTGTCGGTCACCAACGTCGGATTCCTCATTCACACGGGCGTAAAGAACGTCCGAGAACGGATGAAGAAGGAAACTTCCCCGATACCGTCCCTGGTAAGGAGAGTGCCATGACTATCGATCGCAACGGTCCCAGGTGGACAGCTTATGTTCTGGACGAAATGGACGCCGCCGAACGCACTCGGTTCGAGGCGGAGTTCCGAACGGCGCCGGAGGCAGAGGAGATTCTCAGCGAGATCCGCGAAACAATCGGTCTGGTTGCGCAGAGCCTGTCTGCGGGCGAACCGGCTCACCTGTCCTCCGAGCAGCGGCAGAAGGTCGAATTCCACGTGAGGCCCACGGTCGGTGCAGGCTCAAGCAAGCTGGCATGGGCGGGCGGGCTGGCGGCGGCAGCCGTCGTCCTGATGGGCGTCGTGTCGTTCGTCACGCCAAGTCTATTGCGTTCGCGATCAGCGAGCGTGGTGGTGGCTCCGGTCACTTCGATCGCGGACAACGCCCCGCAACAGGGGATCACTCCACCGGTCGAGGCTCCGATCGCACCTCCCGTCTATACCGCCAACGAACCGGCCGGTTCGCCGAACGACGGCCAAACTGTCACGACCGCAAGTAGAGAGGTTGCCGAAGTCGATCCGGTGGCGACCCTGGGCGAAGTACTGAGATTCGCCGAAATAAAGAAGTCCGAGGTTGATCTTGTTGCCGAGGCGTCAGTTGGATCGGATGCTCCGGCTGAACTGAGGGCCGCGAGCGCTGATGAGTCCATTCGGCGAAGACTAGCCAAGGTAGCACCGTCCGGTATTGTCGGTGGCTTGGCGGTCGCCAATTCATTCGTCTCGGCCAACGCGGCCCCCCCACCGCCACCGGCACCCTCGATGGTCACCTTCGACAGGCGCCCGGGCGGAGGGTTCAACACCGAAGAGTACAACCGGATCGTGGACAACTCGTTCGTCGCTGTCAGTCAGGATCCGCTGGCAACGCTTTCGATCGACGTGGATACGGCATCCTACGCGAACGTTCGTCGCTTCCTGAACCAGAAGACCCTGCCACCACCCGACGCCGTGCGGATCGAAGAGATGATCAATTACTTCACCTATGACTATGCCGCACCGGAAGACGGCCGACCGGTAAGCGTCAACGCCGAGGTATCGGCAGCCCCATGGAATCCGCAACACCGACTCGTCCGTCTCGGAATCAAAGGGATAGAGATCCCCGTCGACGAGCGTGCGCCCAGCAACCTGGTTTTTCTGGTCGATGTCTCCGGTTCGATGCGTGATCAGAACAAGTTGCCCCTGCTCAAGAGCGGGATGAAACTACTGGTCGAACAACTCGGAGAAAACGACCGCGTCGCGATCGTCGTCTATGCGGGCGCGTCGGGCATGGTACTGCCTTCAACCGGAGGAGATAAGAACGGTCGGATTCTAGCGGCGCTGGAACGACTGTCCGCCGGAGGCTCCACAAACGGGGGAGCGGGAATCGAACTCGCCTATGACACGGCGGTTACCAACTTCATCGAAGGCGGAATCAATCGCGTGATACTTGCGACCGACGGTGATTTTAACGTAGGTGTGACCCACAACGGCGCACTGACCCGGTTGATCGAAGAGAAGGCGCGGACCGGCGTCTTCCTGAGCGTTCTGGGTTTCGGACTGGGCAATTACAACGATGCGGGCCTGGAAGCCCTCGCCGATAAGGGAAACGGCAACTACGCCTACATCGATACGATCAAGGAAGCCCGCAAGGTGCTCGTGCACGAAATGGGCAGCACGCTCGTGACGATAGCCAAGGACGTCAAGATTCAGGTGGAGTTCAATCCCGCCGAGGTGAACGCGTACCGGCTGATCGGATACGAGAACCGGGTGCTCGAACACCAGGACTTCAACGACGACACGAAGGACGCGGGCGAGATCGGCTCGGGACATACCGTCACGGCGTTGTTTGAAGTTGTTCCGACCGGAGTTGACATGCCCCTGCCGGGAATCGACCCGCTCAAGTATCAAACTCCGGCAGAGCGCAGTACTCGGACCGAAAGTGGCGAGTTGCTGACAATGAAGGTTCGATACAAGGAACCAGACGGGGATGAAAGCAAGCTGATGGAAGTCCCGGTGGTGGACCGTCAAAACCAGTTGGCCGACGCCGGCACCGACTACCGCTTTGCCGCCTCCGTCGCCGGCTTCGGAATGCTGTTGAGAGATTCACCCCACAAGGGCAACGCCACCTACGATTCGATCCTCGAACTGGCCGAGTCCAGCGTCGGGCTCGACAAGGAAGGCTACCGGGCCGAGTTCATCGAACTCATACGGCGGGCACGAGCGATTGGCGACCTGAACCGAAACGAGTAGCAATCCCGGAACAGGTTTTTGACGCAGAGGCGCAGAGGCGCAGAGAGGAAATGTCAGGACCGGACCAAATCCCTCTCCTGACATGATCTTTCTGCGTCTTTGCGTCTCTGCGTCTAAGGCCCTTTGCCCTTGCCCGTTGCACCCAACGTTCACGGCATGGTCAGCAAGGCGGCGTAGAGGTCGATGGCGTACCAGAGGTTTGCGATTCTCAGGTTCTCGTCGGGGGCGTGCTGGTTGTTGTCGTGGTTGGCTACAGGAACGATGACCGCCGGTTGGTTCATGTAGGCGGGGTCGGAAAACAGGTACAGGGGTAACGATCCGCCGAGGGCCGGCACCTGGAGGGCGGCGTTGCCGGCGGCGCGTTGGACGGCTTCGAACAACTGCCTGGAGATAGGCAGGTCCATGGGAGTTCGGGCCGCCGGGTAGCCACCTCCCCGGGTGATCTTCGCGATCCGGGGATACTCCAGACGCGTGGCCGCGTCGGGATCTTCCCTTACGAGGTGGTAGCCCTGGGCGCGAATGTGGTTTTCCACCAGGTCCTTCATTCTCTCCGGATCGTTCCCTTTCACCAGCCGAATTCCCAGGCTTGCCGTTGCGGTCGATGGGATGATGTTGCGGGTCAGTCGGCCGACGTTGCCACTCGACAGGCCCCGGACCGTGAGGGCGGGCAGGAGCAGTCGCTCGGCGATGGACGTGTTGTCGGCTTCGGTTCGGGCCAGCCCGAACGAGGCGCGAAGCTCGCGGTCGATGTCGGGCAGGTTTCGGATCGCGGCGCGTTCCTCTTCACCCACCGGTTCGACGCTGTCATAGAAGCCTTCGACCAGGACCCTGCCGGTGTCGTCCTTCATACTAGCCAGCAAAAGTGCCAGCATGGTGCCCGGAACCGGTGCCCAGTTGCCGTAGTGGCCGCTGTGGAGGGGCCGGTTGGCGCCGTAAATCGTGACCTCCATTCCGGTCACTCCGCGGGCACCGAACACCAGTTGCGGTGATCGACTCTGGTGTACGGGGCCATCGCAGAACAGCCAGACGTCGATATCGCCCAGCCGGTCGCGATAGGTCTCCAGATACTCGGGCAGACGGGCCGAAC
This sequence comes from Terriglobia bacterium, assembly GCA_965262425.1. Classification (GTDB taxonomy): domain Bacteria; phylum Acidobacteriota; class Terriglobia; order 20CM-2-55-15; family 20CM-2-55-15; genus CAZOZZ01. The sequence goes on from OZ253536.1 coordinate 5,780,552, forward strand.
CGGCCTCCTCCTCGCCTTCGAAGAAAAACTTGATGTTGGAAGTGATCGCGATGTCACTCTCTCGGAAAGCATCCAGGACGGCCAGCAACGCCGCGATCGGAGCCTTGTCGTCCCCGGCGGACCGCGCGTAGAGACGCCATTCCGGATCGATTTCCTCTCCCGGCTTCGGAAAGGGCCGCGGTTCCCCACCCTCTTCCATCGCGGCCGTGTAGAGGGTCGCTTCCCACGGGTCGTGCGTCCACTGAGTCGGGTCGGCTGGCTGGCCGTCGTAATGCACGTAGATGGCGAGCGTCCGGGTCGCGTTTGGACGCGTGATCTCCCCGAAGATGATGGGCGGCACATCAGGCAGCGTCAGCAGTTCCATCTCGATACCACGCTCGCGAAACTGATCCCGAATGTAGACTGCGTTTCTTCCAATGCCTTCGGTATCACTGGCGACATTGGGTATCGACAGCAATTCGGCAAAGCCGGCCAGTATCGCCGAACCGTTCTCGCTTCGGTAGTCCCTGGCGACCTTCACCGCGGGGTCCTGGGAAAACAGGTATCCTGGAACCAAGAGCAAGATGACGAGAAGCGTGTGTCTCATAGTGTGTCGTTCCTGAATCGGCAATGTTTGGCCTAATCTACCTTGAACGACCTCCCTGACGGCCATATTTTTCACGAAGCAAGTTCAATAGAATTGATTCCCTTGACAGTCGGAAACTACAATAGACTCGACTTCATTCCCGGGTAAGAGGACCCTCAGGAGGGGTGTCGGATGAACACATCGAGAGTAGCTGGCGTAGCCTTCTTGGTTGCGCTTATGGTGATGGCCCCGACCGGTAGCTTGGCGCAGAGCGGATGGACGGACGATCTGCGGCCGATCGGTCCGGCGGATTGGAACTATGACCGGGCGGCTCATCTGCTCGAACGGGCCGGGTTCGGGGGGACACCCGAAGAGATCGAAAGGCTGGCGGCGATGACGCCGGCCGAAGCGGTCCGTTATCTCGTCAGCTTTGAGGACGTCGACAACTCACACCTCGAACCGTTCGACCATTCCGGGGTTCACGATTCGGGTCTCGAACCATTTCCACCCAGCCGGCCTGCCGTCACCGACCTGGCGAAGGAAACCGGCGAGGCCCTGGGCATCCGCGTCAAGCCCGCCGGCAATAGACGCCTGCAGCCTGTCGTCAACAAGTTCTTCTACTGGCTTCGCGCAAGCGTCCTCGAAACCAACCGCGTCTCCTACTGGTGGGCAAACCGGATGGTTCGGACGAATCGTCCGCTCGAAGAAAAGATGGCGCTGTTCTGGCATGGCCACTTCGCCGTCACCGAGAGCAAAATCCGGGATTATCGGAAAGGACTCGGACTGCTCGAATTGTTCTATCGGCACGGGACGGACAACTTCAAGACTTTGATGCTGGCAGTGGCGAAGGATCCGGCGATGCTGTCGTTCCTCGACGCCGGTGTCAACGTCAAGGGAGCCCCGAATGAAAACTTCGCCCGGGAAATCATGGAACTGTTCACGATGGGCGTGGGCAACTACACCGAAACGGACATCCGTGAAGCGGCACGTGCGTTTACCGGCTGGAACTACGAGGACCTCGACTTCGTCGTAAACCAAGAACAGCACGATGATGCAGAAAAAACGCTCCTCGGGCAGACCGGGACGTTTGACGGCGACGGGGCCATCGACATCATCCTCGATCAGCCGGTCACATCCGAATACATTGCGGGCAAGATCTACCGTTACTTCGTTCGCGAGCAACTCTCTGCTGACACGAGATCGAACCTGGGCAAAGTCCTCGCCGAAAACAACTATCAGATCCGTCCGCTGCTCGAGACCATCTTTCTATCCCGGGACTTCTACAGCGATCGATCCGCGGGCACTCACATCAAGAGCCCCATACAGCTGGCGATCTCGACCTTCCGGAAGCTTGGGCTGGATGAAGTGCCCGGCGTTCCCGACTTCAATCGGGCGACGTCGGCGCTCGGACAGTTGCTGTTCCGCCCGCCAACGGTTGCCGGTTGGGCCCGGGGCCGAAGCTGGATCACGCCCGGGCTCCTTCTAGAACGGGGCAACTTCGCGCGAGACATCCTGTTCCCCGACATCAATTTCATTCCGCCGGACCGTTACAACGGAAGCGGAACGATTCGAACTGTTGCGGCCAAAATCGCCCAGGGTATGGACATCACAACCTCGACCATGCCGGAAACCGAAGGGAACGGTGAGATGGCGGAATCCAACATGCTGGCCGACCGCGATGAAGATTTCAACACGCGGTATGGAAGCTTCCGCGGATGGCAGATGGCCATTCAACGGGTCAAACCGATCCCCCGCCATGCGGCACAAATAGACCTGACCGGAATGGTCCTCGACAAGGGCTTCGAAGATACGGCACAGGTGGTCGATTATTTCATTTATCGATTCATGCGGGTCGCTCCAGCGGAAACCGAGCGGCTCATGCTCGTTGATTTCCTGACCGGCGAACTCGGCACCAGCGATATCCGTCGGGCAGAAACCTATCTCGAAGATCCGCTGCGCCTGTTGTTGCATCTGATCATGAGCCAACCTGAGTATCAGCTTGGCTAGGAGTACTTATGAGTAAGCAAGAACTTTCTCGAATAACGCGCCGCGATTTGTTACGCGCCGGACTTCTGGGAATTGGAGCAGGCGCCGCGGGCACACTCCGCGTTCCAACATTGTTTGCGCGTGCGGCTGAAGCGGTTGCCGCACAGACCGCCAGCGAAGGCCGGATTCTCGTCGTCTATGAACTGTCGGGAGGCAACGACGGCCTGAATACACTCGTGCCATACGGCGACGACGCCTACTACAACCATCGGCCCCAGATCGGTCTCCCCGCCGACGGCCTCCGCAAAATCGACGACCATTTTGGGTTCAATCCGGGAATGCCCGGGTTCGAACGCCTGTACAAAGACGGCAAGATGGCCGTCGTCCACGGCTGCGGGTATGAAGACCCTTCTTTCTCCCATTTCAGTTCGATGGCCTACTGGCACACGGCCGCTCCAAACAGCGGGGAGGCATACGGATGGATGGGAAGGCTGGCGGATGAACTGGTCCCCGGCGGCACTCCGAATTTTGTGGTCAACATCGACTCCAGGCAGTCTCTTGCCGTACGCAGTCGCGAGCATGTCCCGTTGGTCTTTAACGACCCGAACAAGTTTGCCCGTGAAAGTTTCTACCAGGAACGCGAAGCGCTCGGGCGTGTCGCCGATGACGTGGGTGGGGAAAATGCCTCACGAAGCTTTCTGCTGGACATAGCGAGAAGCGCAAACAACGCCTCGGCACTGGTGCGGGAGGCATGGGCCAACTATCGATCGCCGATCGACTACGGGATCGTCGGGTCGGACCTCCCGAAGATTGCGGCGCTGATCGAAGCGGATATGCCCACGCGTCTCTACTACACCGCATACCGCAACAACGCGTTCGACACTCACGTATTCCAGAACGATCTGCACCGACGTCTGCTGACCTACGCGTCGGATGCGCTGTCGGGTTTCATGCAGGACATGGAACGGATCGGCCGCGCCGACGACGTTGTCGTCATGGTTTTTTCCGAGTTCGGCCGCCGTGTTCCCGAAAACGTCAGCTTGGGCACCGACCACGGGGCCGCCAACCTGATGTTTGTGGTCGGCAACCCGGTCCAGGGTGGCCACTACGGCGAGGTACCCAGCCTGACCGAACTGGACGAAGGCGACAACCTGGTCTACACGACAGACTTCCGCCGCGTCTACGCCACCGTGATCGAAGACTGGCTGGGTCACGGGCATACCCGGGAAATCCTCAACGGCGAGTTCGAACCCTTCGACATGTTCGGGTAGCGCCGGGTGTGCGAATGGGGGTCCGATCAAGGAGAAAAGATAGGCCGGCTATCCAGACAGATAGTCAAGTCACTCGAATCTTGACGCATCAACGTCACGCAACTTCAGGCCCACTCACGCCCAAGTCACACAGTATCAATCAGATACCGCGATAACCACAGGGAATTCGGTTGTCGTTCCAGCCTGGCTTGTCGATTGCCTGTTGTCTCATACAAAGGACTGTACCGCCGAGGGGCGGCGAAGCAGCCAGGATGGCGCAGGGGGACCAGTGACATGAACCGCTCAACAGTCTCGTGGCGGCCGCCGGATCATTTTCGAATTGTGCCTCTGAATCCAACACTCCAACCGCGTGTTTCGGAGCTGAGAGCAGCACTGGACAACGAACGTCAGATCGTACCGGACACCAAACGAGAGGATTTCTTCAGTCTCGTCACCAACGGAGCCTGGTTTTATGTCCATATCCACGGCGCGGTTGTATACCTCGTTGGACACCAACGGCTCGACTCTCGAACCGCAAACGAGGCTTGTGGAGAAGCGGAATCGTCCACACAGGAAATTAAGGGTCTTCCGCAGAATTTGTGGGTAAAACCGTCTTCCATCGCCGCTTGAGGAGACCACGGTGCTCGCCAAGCCTCAAGGCTTCCCTCGCAAGCTCGGCGGCTGCGCCGGCCTTGACCCTCGGCTGCGCTCCGCGGTGTCGGCTGGTGTGGGCGATGGGGAACGGGGCCTCCGGCGGGGGCTCCGGGCACCGGGTGTAGGCGTCCGACCGAAGTGGGTACTGGAATATTCGCCGTCGAACAAAAGAATAAGGTACTTTGTTTCAATTACTTATGTGCGCACAGGCCTTTGGACTGCCCACAAATTCTGCGGAGGAGGCGAAATTAAGAAAGCCAGGCATGCGTACGCTGTCTGGAAACTTTCATGCCATGTTGTTGGCCGGGACATTCGATATGGGAGATCGATCGCCTGCCCCGGCACGCATTGATTCAGGCCGACGCACCCTTTCGTAGTTCTTCGACCCAGTCGCGTAGCCCAAGGGTTCGGATCTCCCGATGCAGATTATTCGGGTGAATCTGCAAGAGCCGAGCAGCCTCGGTGATGTTGCTCTCGGCCGTACAAATGGCGTCCTGGATCAACCGCTTCTTGGCCTCTTTCATGCCCTGCTGCAGGCCCGGAACGCGGACGGTTCCGGGAAAATCTCCCTGCACGATGTCGGCCGGCAGGTCCTCTGGCATGATGAGTTCAGCGGATCCCATGTCGACGGCATGCTCAATGGCGTTCTTGAGCTGCCGGATGTTTCCGGGCCAATCGTAGTGAGCCAGGAAGGCGCGGGCATCCTTGGATATACCGACGATGCGGCGGGACGATTCCCTTGAGGCCTCTCTCAAAAAATGACTGGCTAGAACGGGGATGTCTTCCCGCCGGTCTCTCAGTGGCGGGACGTCCAGGGTCAACACGCTCAGCCTGTAATAGAGGTCTTCGCGAAAGGTCTTCTCGGCCATCGCCTTCTTCAAGTCCACGTTCGTGGCGGCAATGATCCGTACATGCACGGTAATCGGTTCATGTCCGCCGACTCGCTCGAACTGCTTCTCCTCGATGACCCGGAGCAATTTCGCCTGAAGTTCAAGCTTCATCTCCCCGATCTCGTCGAGAAAGATTGTTCCGCCGTTCGCATACTCCAGCTTTCCTCTCCGGTCCACCGCACCGGTAAACGCACCCCGGACGGTGCCGAAGAGTTCTGTCTCCACCAGCGTGTCCACCAGGGCGGCACAATTTACGGGCACGAAAGGCTTTCGTGAACGCGCGCTGTTCTTGTGTATCGCTCGAGCAACCAGTTCCTTCCCCGTTCCATTCTCACCCAGGATCAGAACGCCCCGGTGGCTCGCGGCGCACCGGGCCAACCTGTCGAGAAGAGCTCGCACCCCCGCGCTCTCGCCGACCATGTTGTGCTCTATAGCTTCGTCCAGGTATCGGTCGTTCTCCTCCTCCAACCACTCTCTGTACCGTGCGTTCTCAAGCGGGGCGGACGCTATTCCCACCACCCCGGTCAGGAGTTCCAGATCGTCCTGGTCGAACGATTTCTTTGGATTTGTCGTGTCCAGGTAGAGCACACCTCTCACATCACGTTGATCTCGGAAAGGCGCACAGAGAAGGGAATGTACCTGGCCCAGCTTCAGGCTTTCCGCGCCAAGCAACTGCTCATCGTGCGAAACGTCGTTGCTCAAGATGGCCTGTTTATCGGACAAGACCTTTTCGATTACCGTCCCGCTGACCTGGAATTTCCCTCGTCCCTTCGGATTCCTTTGTCGAAGAAACACCGATGAGAACCGAGGGTTGTCCGGTTCCCCGATCGGGTCCAGCAGGATGGCCGCGTTTTCGGCCCGAAGGGCTTCAAAGATCAATTCCAACAGCCTCTCCTGCAGGTTTTCCAATCCCTCGGCGGCACTGATCTCACGGCTGATCTCCAGCAGAACCCGGAAGTCGCGGACTGTTCGGTCGCTCGGAGTTGTCGTCGGAACAGTATTCCCCGAGGCCCGCCCCGCTGGTGGCTGGAGGAAGCGAGAATCCTCCACTTGCAACCATGTTATGGTCCGGGCTCTCTCGACTTCCGAATCCTGTACGGTTTCCAATCGCATCTCATCCGCCGGCATGTCTTCGGATTCGAAGATGTAAAAGTAAAAGTGGGAGTAGCCTATCTCGATGCGTTCGCCGTGGCGTAACAACTGCGCATCGACGGGAACGCCGTTCACGAGGGTCTCGTTTCGACTTTCCAGATCCCGAATCTTGAACTCCCCATCCTCGCATCGGATCTCACAATGACGTCTCGAAACCAGGTCGTCCTCGATGTGGACGAAGTTCTCCGGGTCCCTGCCGACGGTGGTCACCTCCGTCTTACTCAATTCGATCAACTGCCCTTCCAGGGGACCAGAAATCGCTACGAGTCTCGGTCTCATACCCAATCACCTTTTCCTCAATTCGCTTCTTATCACGCCGGCTCCAGAAACGAAACTATGAAATTGATTCCCTGGCCGCCTTTGATCCGGCATACACGCCGGTGATGACCAATTGGGCTACATGTCGTTTCGGTTCTGTGGTTTCATTGTTACCTATGACGATCGACGATCTGCGCACCCGGCTGGATCAAGACAAGTCTGGAAAGTTGTCTCTGATCGGTGTTCCAAGCGATGTCAACTCATCGTATTTGCCAGGAACTGCCGAAGCGCCTCCCTTCATCCGGGAAGCGTTGTTCTCGGAGGCTGCAAACATGTGGACCGAAACGGGAGTCGACCTTGGAGTCGACGGGACCTTCCTCGACGCAGGAGACCTCGCCCTGGAAGAAGATCCGTGGGACACCGTGGAAGAAGCAATCCACTTGCTTCTCAGACGTGATGTCCCCCCGATAGTGCTCGGCGGCGACCACGCGATCACTTATCCGGTCGTTCGGGCGTTCCACCAGAAGTTTGCACGACTCAATATCTTACATTTCGACGCCCATCCCGATCTCTATCATGATTTTGAGAACAACCCCAACTCGCACGCATCCCCGTTTGCCAGGATCATGGAAAACGGGCTCGCCCAACGGCTTGTCCAGATCGGGATTCGGACAGCGACGGGCCACCAGCGTGAACAAGCAGCCAAATTCGGAGTCGAGATGATCGAGATGCGCCACTTCGGGAGCGACACGCGAATCACCTTCGATGGTCCCGTGTATGTCTCGGTGGACATCGACGGCCTCGACCCGGCATATGCGCCGGGGGTATCCCACCCGGAGCCAGGCGGGCTTTCGACGAGGCAAGTCCTGGATACGATCCAGACGTTCAAAGGCAACCTGGTTGGCGCCGACATCGTCGAGGTGAATCCGCGAAAGGATGTGAACAACATCACTTCGATTGTCGCCGCGAAGATTCTGAAAGAGATCGCGGGCCGGATCATTTCGGACGTAGACCGATCAAGCGGGGTTACGGATTAACGGCCCACTTAAGAAAGCTCCATGCGGATCTTAGAATTCAGGTTTACAGAGCCCTGCATTCCAGGCGCAGCCTCCACGTCGAACGACAGGACAGCTTCGCGCCAGTCGTAAAACTTTTCCGCACCCTCGGACGCGATCGCGGTGCTCAGGTAATATGTACCGGGACCCAGGTTCATCTGCTGGGCGTAGGTGACAACAGCGGTATCCCCTCCGCGGAAATCGGCTGTAGGTTGCGCCCGCCACATCGTATTGGTGTCGTACACGATACTGGCCGTCCCGTTCTCGATCGTCCGAATGATAAACCCTACCACCGGCTTCGGGACGTCCTCTTTGAATTCGATTTCGACGCGAATAGTCGTCAACTCCCCACTCCGGATCGAGTCCACCGATTCGTCGTTTCGGTTGAGCAGAGACACGGACTTGATCACGGCTCCCTTGGTGAGGGGATGGGGGCTTCGACGTTCCGTTGGCTGCCCGTGCTCTTTGGCGACGGTCGCGGGAGGCCCGTTCTCCTTCCAGCGGAACTCTTGCTTGCTCGAGGTTTCCGGGCTGGATTCCAGCATCTTAGGATACAAAACCTTCGATCGCTCCTTCCGGAGCAGTACGTGAACTCCATGAAACACATCAAATGCCCCACATCTTGAGCAAGCGAAATGGGTTGACGGCTTGTGTAGCAATTCAAGAGGCCTCTTGCAATCCGGACAGCACACGAGTTTCGTCAGATCCTTCGTTTCGGCAGGCTCGCCCGACTTTGTCGATGTGCAGAGCCCGCCCAGCGTCGCGCCAAAGAGGTTGGCCAACAATCGCAGGCTAGTGTCGTCGGGAACTCCGAGACGGCGGAATGCCCGCTGGAGATATTGGGCGTCTCTGGTAAAAAGCGACAGCCGGGTCTCCACTTCTCCGATAGCCGAAAAAAAACGCTCCCACTGACCAAGCGAAACCGTCTGATTCTCGACGCAACCGTACTCCACCTCCTGAAGACTGCCAATATAGGCTTCGGCTACATAACGGATCAGTCCAGTCCTGAACAGCCAGCGATCAAATCCCGTGAGGGATTCGGGACGATCACAGCGGTACAGGTTCAAACACAACCATCTCCGGATCGGCTCTTCGTCGAAATAGAAAATGTCCCCCCGGCCCGAGAACACGGGCCACCTCCTGGATGACTGGCTCGGGGTCGGCAAAGTGATGCAGGGTTTGAAAACAGTAGACAAAACTTACAGCGCCGTCGACGACTGGCAACCACCTCGCGTCACAGCAAATCCGGATGGGCAGTCGATCATAACCGAGGCGCTCGGCAACTTCCGGGGTGACCTTCAGAGCATCCCGGGAAATGTCGACAGCAAAACCCTGCCCTTCGAATTCGTTCCGCAAAACCAGCGTCGTCGCACCGATATCCGCACCAATTTCCAGGAAGGGCGTGAGCGCCACGCCTCGGGAACCAAGGCCCTCGAAAATCGCCCTTCGTGCCTCAATTTTGGCTCTTGTGATCTCGAGAACCTTTTCGGGTTCTCCAAAAGCGGCCAGCTTGCGGAACGCAATCTCTCCCGCCTGCGTTTTCAATGATTGATGGACGCCTGACATGCTTAGGATCTTCCTTCCGACCAAAATTGTTGGGCTCGAGCAAGAGCAACGCTCTCTCCGACCAAAGGATATCCGGTTTGCCCACCTTGAACAACTGTGTCGGAAAGCGCTTTCGATTCATTGAGGCGGATCCCCGGTGATTTTCTCCGGCACAAAGACTTGCCGCGTGGGGGGGATTCCTGGATACTCTCGTGGGGATTCTCATGAAACAACTGCCCGTCATCCTTTTGCTACTCCTGGCCGGCTGCGGGGACCCGGAGGACCAGGCCGCGATCATTTACCGGGCAGCCACGAGAGCCCTCGAAATCCGCGAACCGCTGGAGGCGGAGCAACTGCTGACGCGGATCATCCGGGATTACCCCGAGACCCGGGTGGCTCCTAGAGCCATTGAGGCGTATGAAGAGTTCGAACAACGGCTGGAAGGCGTCGCCGTTTCCGGGCTGGAAACGATTCATCGAGCCCAGGAACAATTCGCCGCAGTGAAGGAAGGACGTTACGCCTATACCCTGATGGAGTTAGTTGCGGCAGACCTTGTCGAAGCGGAGTTGAGCGCGGTCACGCTGACCGGCTACAGGTTTCGGATCTCGGCGAGTGACGACAACTCCGACTACACCGTGGACGCGATTCCCATAATGAACAAGGACACCAAGAAGCATTTCTTTGTCGATCCGTCCGGCATCGTCCGCTGGAAACGGGGAACGAACGCCTCGAAGGACAGTCCCGAGGTTTAGGAGCTTGCGCGGCAGAAGGGATCGTAGCGAGAAAGTGGAGAATCGAGGCCAGATTTTCTCGATTTTGAGGTGAATAGTGGTTCTATTTAACGAAAAATCGAGGAAATATAGACCGATTATACCGCTTTCGCAGTAGATCTCTTCTGCCGCGCAGGCTCCTTGCCGGATCGCTGTCCCCGTTCGGTCAAGGTCTGAATCCCACGGTCTCCGATTTCTCCATGTTCGCCTCGATTTCCGGGCGAGTGCGCCACGCGGGCCGGAGTTCCTTTTTGGCGAACAACTCCAGTTGGTCCCCGCGATGCGAAGACCCGGGCTGGGTGGCGTTCCCGTAACTCAACAGAACTCCTGCCCGAACCGGATCTGAAAACTCGATTGCGGCGACATAGCTATCCCCTCCGCCCGCTGTCTGGACGTCTCCGTCCGGTCCAAAGCCGAGTACTCGAAAAATTCCCAGAGCGCCGGGTCCCCCGTTTGCCGGAAGGTCTCTGCCCGCGTAACGTAGCCGGTAGACATCACCCCAGGCCACATCGAGGGCTCCGTGTGTCTCCCGAACTGTACCGGCGGCGGCTTCGAGCGCCGCGGCGGCGGCGTTCGGACTCTTCAAGCCATCGGGCGTCGTGCGAGGATTCTCTTCGTCCCACTGCGTCCGGAAGACGTCCGGTCCAAGCTCGATTTCCCGCACCCAGGCCTCGAAAAGCACGGCGCCACGACTGTCGGCATCCGCTTCGCGATCCCAGGAATCGAGCACATCGGCCGCTTGTCGCGCCAGACCCCCGCGACGCCGCGCTGCAGGAATCAAGTCATCCAGGATTCGATCGGCCAGTTCCATGCGCGTCGAATGCTTGTACTCGACGAGCTCGTCGAAACTGATCGAGTCGTCTTCGTCCAGCATGCGCACCGAGCGTTGGGGGCGGAAGCCCATGCCACGAGGCGCCATGTAGGCCGGGTAATCCAGGGGGTCGAGCGCCATCGGAAACGTGGAGGTCCACGGCGGGTCGTTGGCGTTTTGAACCCATCCGCTTTCCGGGTCGACCACTCGCGGCAAGTCGCCGTAGGAATGCGTTTCGTTCCACAACGTGACAGGATGATTCCCGGGAATCGTTCCTTGCCAAAAATCCCAGGGGGCGTCGCTTCGGATCGGAGTCCGGCCTCCGAACAGATACATGATGTGACCGTCACGATCGGCGTAGATCACGTTGAAGAAGGGATTCTGCAGTTCGCCGAGACTCTGCTCAAACTCCTCGATATCGTTCGCCCGCATCATGTCCCAGTATTGCCCGACGAAATGGGGTTGATCCAGGCCCACCAAGCGGGCCGTCAACACGCTGCCGGACCGTTCGGCGACGACCGGGCCGTGATCCGTGCTTCGAATCCGCAGTTCTTCATCACGCAGTGTGCCGTCTGCCTGCTTGATCCGGAGGACCTCGGTCCGAACATCGAACTCCCGGATGAAATCCGGGCCTGCGCCCAGGGGTGGCCAGCTATACCCTTCACCCTCGAGGAATACCTCGTAAAGATCGGCGCCGTCCATGGTGTTCACCGTGTGGGTCCATCCCAGGTTGTCGTTGAAGCCAATAGCAAGGATGGGAAAACCCACCAGTGCGACACCGGAAGCGTTGAGATCCGGAGCTACCAGATGCGCCTCGTAGAACGTAAAGAAATCGGACCAGGGAAGATGGGGATTCGCCAGGAGCATGGCATTGCCGCTCTCCGACTTCGAAGGACCTATGGCCCATGCGTTCGAACCGGGAGCACCGTAGCTTTCGACGCGGGGGCGGATCGACTGCCCGACGAATTCCAGATGGATCACACGCTGCACGTGTGCCAGTACATCTGAGACCCGTACCGGCAGGACGACTTCCATTTCATCGTCGATCAGGTCCGGATGCTCGCGGGCGTAGTCGTTGATCCCCGCAACGAAGGCCTCCAGATACGCACGAACATCGGGACGTTGCGCTTCAAGCCATTCCTCGGCACGCCCCGGCACCCCCATCTTTCGGATGTATCGGTCAGACTCGGCATACCCCTCGCCCCAGTACTCCGCCGCCCGTCCACGCGCTTCACCGTAAAGCTTGAGAATGAGGTCTCCGTGGCTCGCTGTCTGGGCCCACCCGAAGGAATGGTAAAGCCCCTCCCAGTTGCCGGCAAATATGTGAGGCACGCCCCAGGTGTCCCAGAGGATCTCGGTTTCAATCGGGGGCGGTTTACTGCATCCGCCGAACAGCAGGACTACCAGAAGACATGCCACCCCTGTTGCCGGGCGATACCGCACGGGTTCATCAAAAAGCAATCGTTTCCACATCATCAATTCGGCTTCTTCCTTTCGACACTTGAAATCTACTGATAGGAGGCGGCGATTTCGGCCAGCCTTTCCTGAATCCTGTCTTCCGGCAGCCAGGCGCCACGCACCATGACTCCGGATCGCCCGGCAATGTTGGCCACGTCATCGAGAGGATTTGCATTCGTCAGAATCAGGTCCGCACGATTGCCTACTTTGATAGTCCCGAAGCTGTCCTGTCCCTCGAAATACCGCCCGACGTTAACGGTTCCGGACTTGATGATCTCATAAGGCGTCATCCCCGCATCGGCCATCACCTCGAGCTCCCGATGAATCGAAAAACCGGGCACGCTGAACTGCTGGGGCGCATCGGTTCCCATCAATATGGGAACGTCTCCGTTGTTGAGCGCGGCGAGCACCCGTTTGCGATTATCGACGATGTGACGGGCCGCGGCCGAATCGAAGTTGGGACCGGACAGCCTGGCCTCGTACTGGCTGGTCCATTGCTCTACCAACTGTGGCGGCATGTACCGGAGTTCGGGAAGACTCGTCAGCGTCTCCAAGTCGCTGGTGCCCATCAGAGTTTCCCAGAGTGCCATCGTCGGCACGACCCACGCGCCGGCATCCCGGGTCCGTTCCACGATGTCCGCCAGCCGGTCAGGGTCGACGGGGCCCTGATCCCCGTTGAGATACTCGACGTAGCCATCCAGGTGATCGAACGTCTCCTGTCCCATCTCGATAGCGTGGGCCAGCCCGACATCGGCCGGTACGTGGCCACCGAACCGGATTCCCACCTCGGCCGCGGTGCCGGCCATGGCATCGTATTCCTCCATGGTCAATCCGGGATGGATCTTGAGCAAATCCCATCCCTCGGCTTTCTGCGTCCGAACCTTTTCGATCGCCTCCTCGGGCGAGTTGATCGAGCTGTCGTTAAAACTCGGCCCGGCAAGATAAAGGGTTGGAATGGTGCTTTCGCCGTTGTTCGCCCGGTCCCGCAGCCCCAGTTGGCCGTCGGACCCGAGCATGCCGCGAACAGTCGTGATGCCATTCGCAACGTACATGAACAGAACGGACTCGATGTACTCGCCAGACTCGTCGAGCGGTGGAATGTGGCCGTGCATTTCGGCCAGCCCGGGCATCAGGTATTTTCCGCCCCCGTCCACCAGGAAGGCACCATCCGGGATCTCGGCCTCTTCGGCCGGCCCCATGGCGGTTATGCGCCCGTTCTCGACTATCACGGTCTGTCCGGGAACTACACGTTTCGAATCCATCGGAACCACGTTGACTCCGACGAACGCGACCGGCAGGTTTCGAGCAGAAGCCCCGGAAGGAGCCTCGGGTTCGGTAGCCGACGGCGTGCAACTGACCGTAAGCATCATCAACACGGCTGGAAGAACAGGTCTCATGATTCGTCCCCTTCAAAGGCGATTTCGGTCCACACATCTTACGCCTTTTGGCAAGGACTGTGTACCGGGCTGCGCACAGCCGGGAGGGCGGGCGAAAAGCGGCTCGCAGCCTGCTACTCGCTACGGGCCAGCAGCCCGTGGTGGAAGTCTGTAGGGTCGCGCGCAGGGGTATTCGGGTCACAGGCGCGAAATGAGGAGCGGAACGATGCTTTGTCATCGTGACCGACAAATGACAAAGCCTGAGGCCCGAAGACCCCTGCGCCCTCCGGGTTACGACGGCATGGGGCCAGCTGCGGCGTTGCCACTCCTTGATCGATGGGGGGCATCGACGTCGTCGTGGCGCCTTGCATCTAGCCCCATGGCGCTCGTAACGCGACCCTACAGACTTCCACCACGGGCTGCTCGTGGTCTCTCGCCCGCCAGGAGGTCGACAAAGCTCCGCTCCGACTCCGGCCCGATCCGGATCGATCCGGCGACGAGGTGATACAGGGCAAAGAGCTCGAGTGCGAATGGAATGTATCCGCCGTATCCGAGGATGGGCATCTCGAAGACCTTCAGGAAGTCGACAAACGGGATGACATAGATCCATTTGGGATAAGAGAAGAAGTTCCACATCTCCCAGAAGAATCCACAGACGAGACACCCTGTGGATAAGGCCAGTACGGGCCTCCACTCGCCCATGGCCAGGTACCGAAACAGCGAGCGATTTCCAAGTCGCGCATTGACGGGGTCGAGGATACAGAATAGCGAAATCCAAACCAGCGGGAAGAAGTATCGGGGCCAACCGAGCAACAGGGTCATCATCAAGAGGCCGCCCGCGAACAGGCCGGCAAGACCCTTCGCCTGCAGCCGATGGCTTCGGCGTCTGGGAAAACTCCGAATCCAACTGAAAGTACTCGCCAGTTCGGCGGTCCCGAACACTGCTGGAATGACGGTCGAAAAGCTGAGCGACCCGGTCAACAGGTATTCCAGGTCGGAGAAAGCTTCCCGCCCTTCGTAGTACCAGTTCCCCGTCCGCCAGTTGATAACTTCAAACAGCCACCAGGCCGGGGCCGATACGACGAACAACCCGACAAAACCCCATCGACTCCGTTCCCACAGCGAAGTCCCACGCCGGGCGAAGACCATCGCGTCGACCGCCAAACAGTAACCGAGCCACAGCGGGAAGAACCCCCAGTGTGTCCGAAGACCCGCCAACGACCAGTTGAGAATCCAGAACACCGCCACCAGCGTCAGCCCGATCCACCCTCGCACCGGCCATTTCGAAGCTCCCGCAGACATGGTTCCATTCTCTCACTATTTGGGATTCAACGCGGAGGACAGGGAGGGAAGTTTTTCACCGCAGAGGCGCAGAGACGCAGAGGATTTTTCTAAGGATAGTATCGGTTTACTGTGAAGTCACGCTGAAGTACGGATGGCCACGGCGCGATCCGACTCATGCACTTCTTCACTCTGCACCTTCGCGCCATCTTCGCGGGACCTTCGCGCCATCTTCGGTCGCTCCTCAATCGCAGATCCTCGAAATAGCAGGCTATTCCTCCGGTCTGCTCAAATCGGTCGCAACCGAATCTGCCGCGAATCTGGGCGCCAATTCTGTGAAGTTATTCTTGAGCGAACCCTAACAGCCCGTGGTGGAAGTCTGTAGGGTCGCGTTACGAGCGCCATGGGGCTAGATGCAAGGCGCCACGACGACGTCGATGCTTTTCATCGATCTAGGAGTGGCAACGCCGCAGCTGGCCCCATGCCGTCGTAACCCGAAGGGCGCAGGGGTCTTCGGGCCACAGGCTTTGTCATTCGTCGGTCACGATGACAAAGCATCGTTCCGCTCCTCATTTCGCGCCTGTGACCCGAATACCCCTACGCGCGACCCTACAGACTTCCACCACGGGCTGCTAAGGGTCCTCAATCAAAGCGGAGCGCCAGGACCGGATCGATCTTGGTCGCACGCCTGGCAGGAATAACCGATGCGCCGACTGCCACTGCGGCCAGCAGGAGAGATATGCTGACGAAGACGACCGGATCAACCGCGCTCACGCCGAATAGGAAAGTCGACATCAAGCGCGTCACCCCGACAGATGCCGCCAGACCGATACTGAGTCCTACCAGGGACAGGACAATGCCCTGTCTGACGATCATATTGAGCGCATCCCCGGGTCGGGCGCCCAGAGCCATTCGGATGCCGATCTCGTGGGTCCTCTGGCTGACCGAATAGGAAATGACACCGTAGACCCCGACGCCGGCGAGCAATAGAGCGAGGAAACCGAATGCGGAAACCAGCCACACTCCAATCTGTGCGTTAAACATCGACAACTCGATGATGTCGTTCATCGGCCGAAGGCTGGTGATGGGAAGGTTCGGATCGATCCGCCCGATGGCCGAGCGAACGCTGGCGGCCACCGAAAGGGGCTCTCCACTGGTACGGATAAACAAGTGGGAGCTGGCGGTCGTATCACGGTAGCTCTGTCGCAACGGGAGATACGCGAAAGGCTGGGGGTCTTCGGCGAGATTTCCGTACTTGGAGTCTTTCGCAATACCGATCACTTCCACGGTCAGTTCATCACCGTAGAACGTGAACCGGCGCCCGATCGGATCTTCGCCCGGCCAGAAACGGCCGGCCATTGTCTCATTGATTATGGCCACCCGCGGAGTCGGGCTCGGCTCTTCGCTCCGGAAGATTCGGCCCCGGATCAATTCTATTCCCGTGGCTTCAAAATAACGGTCTCCAACAGTTGTCGCTCCAACAAGAATTCCGTTTTCACCCTCACCGACGTCTCTCCCTTCTACCAGAACAGTCCGTCGCAATCCCCCGAACCCCATCGGAAGCTGGTTGGAAACAGTAGTCAATTCGACACCCGGCAAAGCTGCGATCTCTTCGTTCAAACGATCCAGAAATGCCTGACCGCGAGCTTCGTCCGCATACTGCCGATCCGCGAGGGGAAAGCTGACAGTAAGCAGCTTGTCGGATTCGAACCCGGGATCGACGCCAAAGACATTCTCTATGCTGCGCATCATCAGGCCGGCCGTGATCAGCGCGATCAATGACAGGGAAACCTGTGCGACAACCAGGGTGTTGCGAAGGCTCAATCGCCGCATCGTTCCCTCGCGTTGCTGGCCACTCTTGAGGGCGTTCGACAGGTTGGGCCGAGACGCCCCGATTGCCGGCACGATGCCGAAAAAGAGCCCGGAGTCGAGCGTGATCAGCATGGCGAATCCGAGCACGCGAACATCAACGCTGGTATCGAGCGCAATGGTAAAAGGACTCGGAGGAATCAGTGACCAGAGGAGTTCTCGGGTCCAGACGGCAATGACGATTCCGAGGGCCCCGCCCAGAGCGGCCAGCATCATGCTCTCGGTCAACAACTGCCGTACCAGCCTCATGCGGCCTGCGCCGAGCGACACGCGGACCGCGATCTCCCGCTTCCGGGCTGCGGCACGAACCATCAGCAGGTTTGCAACATTGGCTGCCGCTATCGCCAGCACCAGCCCGGCGATCCCGGTGAGCAAGGCCATGGCCAGGCCGATCTGGGCGCTTGCGCCGGGATCGATCCGGGACAGAGGGGCGAGCATTACCGAACGCCCGCCGTTCGGCTCCGGATACTCTGCTTCCAGATTCCGGGCGATCGTCTTCATCTCGGCCTGGGCTGTACCGATCGTCACTCCGGGCTTGAGCCTTCCGATCACGTCGAACATCAACGCACGGCGTTCAAATATCCAGTCGGGTCGCGGCGTCACCTGCTCGAACATCATCGTGGGTACAAAGAATTCGGGTGCAGGCGCGATCTCGGTACCCTGGAAGCCTTCCGGCCCCACTCCGATCACCATAAACACATGACCATTCAGCGTCAGCTCCCGGCCGATGATCGACGGCTCTTTTCCAAAGCGACCTTCCCAACTGCTATAGCTGAGGACCATGACGGGATGCGTGCCTGGAGTTTTGTCTTCTTCCGGGAGAAAAAAACGGCCCGCGGATGGACGTAATTCAAGCAAATCAAAGTAACCGGCGGTGACCATCCCTCCGGACACCTGAACGGGCTCTCCTTCGCCGGCCATGTTGACAAACACATTGCTCGAGGCAACCAGATCGACGAAGGAAGTGCTTTGCTCGCGAAAATCGAGAAAGTTGTCACCGGCCACACTGAAAAAACCCGGATTCTTTTCATCCGTCGTGTAGACAGCCACTAATTCATTCGGATTTCCAACTGGAAGCGGCCGCAGAAATGCGGCGTTCGCCATGGTGAAAATAGCTGTCGTCGCACCTACTCCAAGCGCCAGTATCAACACGACGGTCACGGTGAAACCGGGGTTCCTGATGAGTCCCCGAAAGGCGAAACGAATATCCTTGAAAACCTGGTCCATCATTAAGGTGCAACTCCGGTCTTTGGTGGCCTGACGTGGGCGCCACGAATCGTCGTTGCTGGCTGATTCCCCTCTGCCAGATTGTCAACCCTATGTCTATACGTAGTGAAACGCCGGCATGTTCAACGGGTTAACGAATTTGTGCGAACGAGTGGTCAAAAAGGTTGGATTCCAGGGCAAACGCTTAAATGCGGGAACGTTATCAATAATAAGGGGCGGCAGGAATTCCGTCCGAGATCGATCGACTACAGCCTCGGACGTCGGAGACTGGCGATAGCTACCGCCGCTCGACAAATGTCTGCGGTTCCAGTGGGCGGCCGGATGGGTAGCGGGCGGCGTCCCGCCTGGAACTCCACCACAGAACGGGCCCCGCAAGGTTCCCGATCACCCGTGACCTCCGCCGTGTTCCCTTTCTATTTCCAGCCGTAGTGGATGGATCCGTCGACTGACACGCGGGTTCGTGCCGGACAGATACTTTTCCATACGTCTCCAGCATTGCCATCCGAACACCGATTTGCGTTGTAACCCCCTGTCCGAAAAGCGAACTGACGCCGCCGGCCAGTTTCATATCTGTGTTCAAGCAAACAAAGGGCCAAACGCCAGGTTTGTTTACCGCAAGTTTCGATTGACTTGTGCCGTCTACTTCGCGGAATCTCTTGAACGAATGCTTCAACTAAGAAGCGGCCGGTTTAAACCACACTATCGTCTAAGGAGCCAGCCTTGTTTCGTCGACGTTTTTATGCGATCTCCGCTCTAGTCCTCGCCGGCATCGTGGCCGGCGCTTTCGTCCGGCCGCAAATCCTGTGGCTACTGCTGGTTGTTGGACCGCTTGTTGCGATCGGGATGCGCGATGCCCTCCAGCGGCAACGAACCGTTCTGAGAAATTTCCCTTTGATCGGGCACGGACGCTATCTGCTCGAGATGGTTCGACCCGAGATCCAGCAATACTTCATCGAATCCAATATCGACGCGTTTCCGATCGAGCGGGAGTTGCGCAGCATCGTGTATCAGCGTGCAAAGGGCGAACTCGAAACGAAGCCTTTCGGCACCCAGCGCGACGTGTATCGCGTCGGCTACGAGTGGGCCGCACATTCGATCGCGCCGGTAATCCCGCTTGAAGATCCGCCTCGTCTCACTGTGGGTGGGCCCGATTGTAAGCAGCCGTATGCCACCTCGCTGCTCAACATCTCGGCAATGAGCTTCGGCTCGTTGTCGAGCAACGCGATCCTCGCGCTCAATCGAGGCGCCCGAAAGGGTGGGTTTGCGCACAACACCGGGGAAGGCGGATTGTCACCATTCCATCTCGAACCCGGTGGTGATCTGATCTGGCAGGTCGGCACGGGATATTTCGGGTGCCGTGACGTGGACGGCGGCTTCGATCCGAAACGATTTGAAGAGCAGGTCGCTCGAGATTCGATTCGTATGATCGAGCTGAAACTTTCACAGGGCGCCAAGCCGGGACACGGGGGCATCCTGCCGGCCGGTAAGGTCACCGAAGAAATCGCGCGCATTCGAGGTGTCCCAGTCGGCAAGACGGTATTTTCGCCTCCAGCTCATCAAACCTTCCGGACGCCACGCGGCCTGATCGAGTTTCTCCTCAAGCTTCGCGACCTCTCGGGAGGCAAGCCCGTGGGCTTCAAGCTTTCGGTCGGACACCAGGCGGAGTTTCTGGCGGTCTGCAAGGCAATGATCGAGACAGGCATGACCCCCGACTTCATCACCGTCGACGGGGGCGAGGGTGGAACGGGTGCGGCTCCTCTGGAATTTTCGGACTCGCTCGGTATGCCCGCTCGGGACGCGTGGACGTTCGTCCACAACTCCCTGACCGGCTTTGGACTGCGCGACCGAATTCGTATCATCGCCGCGGGGAAGATACTCACCGGATTTCACATGGTCCGCGCTCTGGCGCTGGGCGCGGATCTGTGCGTGTCCGCCCGCGGCATGATGCTCGCCCTCGGCTGTATCCAGGCGCTTCGTTGCAACACAAACAAGTGCCCCACGGGTGTCGCAACCCAGGATCCGGCTCTGATGCATGGGTTGGACGTGACGGACAAAACCGAGCGGGTTACCCGGTTTCACAAGGCGACAGTGCATGGATTTCTCGAAATGCTCGCGGCGATGGGGCTAGCCCGCATTTCTCAAGAGATTTGAAATAAATCGAAACGAGTAAGAAGGGAAAGGACCGAAAAAGGCCGCCCTGTCTGGCATAGAAGGTTTTGAATAGAAACTTTCAAGCCAAGACGGAGGCGGCCTTTGTCATGACAGAGTGTAAAACAGAAACGATTCAATATCACGCATTAGGTACACGGGAAGTCCGGGGGCAATTCGACGGGGGAGACATCAGCACGGACGCGGGCGGTTTGCTGCTACGAGAAACGGAAAAACGGACCGGGATCCTGAAACAGTTTGCCGAATGTTTCCGGGATTATCGGGACCCGCGATTTGTGGAACACGGGATCGAACAACTGGTGTCGCAACGGGTGTACGGATTGTGTTTGGACTATGAAGATCTGAACGACCACGATCAACTCCGATCGGATCCGTGCTGGCGGTGATGGTGGGTGAGACCGATCCGAAGGGCCGGACACGGAAACAAGCTCGAGATCGAGGTAAGGCCCTGGCGGGCAAGAGCACGTTGAACCGACTGGAACTGTCGACCGAGGGTGCGGCAAAGCACCCGACCAAGAAGATCGGCCGGGACGAAGCGGCGATAGATCGGCTGATGGTGGACGTGTTCCTCCAGGCCCATCGGCGGGCACCGCGGCAGATCATTCTGGATCTGGATGCGACCGACGATCTGATACACGGGAATCAGGAGGGTCGCTTCTTTCACGGCTACTACAGGCACCATTGTTATCTGCCGCTTTATATTTTCGGGTCTTCCGCAGAATTTGTGGGTAAAACCGTCTTCCATCGCCGCTTGAGGAGACCACGGTGCTCGCCAAGCCTCAAGGCTTCCCTCGCAAGCTCGGCGGCTGCGCCGGCCTTGACCCTCGGCTGCGCTCCGCGGTGTCGGCTGGTGTGGGCGATGGGGAACGGGGCCTCCGGCGGGGGCTCCGGGCACCGGGTGTAGGCGTCCGACCGAAGTGGGTACTGGAATATTCGCCGTCGAACAAAAGAATAAGGTACTTTGTTTCAATTACTTATGTGCGCACAGGCCTTTGGACTGCCCACAAATTCTGCGGAGGAGGCATATTTTCTGTGGGGAGTTCGTGTTGTGTTCCCGGCTACGACGCTCCGACATCGATGGTGCGGACGGATCGGTAGAGGAACTGGAACGGATCGTGGGACAGATTCGGCAGAAGTGGCCCAGAGTCCAGATCGTGATTCGGGGGGACTCGGGTTTCTGCCGCGATGAGATCCTGACCTGGTGCGAGGCCCAACACCGTGTCGATTACGTGATCGGACTGGCGAAGAACAATCGGCTGCTAGCCGCGATTGAAACTCCGATGGCGACGGCAAAAAAGCGGTTCGACAGGACCGGAAAGCCGGCGCGCGTCTTTAAGACGTTTCTGTATCAGACCCGAGACAGCTGGACTCGTGAGCGACGCATCATTGGTAAGGCCGAACATCTGGCCAAGGGCGCCAATCCCCGGTTTATCGTTACCTCGTTACCGAAAGGACGAACATCCCCAAGGCACATCTATGAACAGACCTACTGTGCACGGGGAGACATGGAAAACCGGATCAAAGAGCAACAACTCGGATTGTTCGCCGATCGGACCAGCACGGCCACCATGCGCGCCAATCAACTCCGACTCTACCTTTCATCGGTGGCGTACATGCTGATGCAGGCCTTGCGACGGCTCGGCTTGCAGGGTACCGAATTCGCGCGGGCGCAGTGCACCACGATTCGCCTGAAGCTGCTCAAGATCGCAGCCCAGATCCATGTCACGGTGCGTCGAGTCTGGATTCGGATGGCTGGAGGCTACCCCTACGCTACGGTGTTCGCTCAGATTTACGCGAACCTTCAACAAATCCCTCTGCGCTGTTAATCACTTCTTCTCAGACATCCCAACCTTCCCGTCTTTGGTCGGGATAGCTGTCTCTGTAATCCGATTTCACCTCACCATTCCTTGCAACACCCGTCATCCAGGCCCACTTTCTCAGCTCAGTCGGCATCTTTGCTCCCGCCAACCAGCTTCCGACGCCTTTTCCTTCTCCTAAATGCAGTCTTGGGCACCATTCATGAGAAATGCGGGCTAGGTCATCCCCGCGATCTTCGTCCATGCCACATCTTTCGACGAGTGGGGGATCTCGAAGTCCGGAGCTTCGACCTCATCTATGAGTTTCTCGAACCAGGACAACTCTTAAAGGAGGACGACGTGCCGTCGGCCTGGCGTGCCGACTGGAACGCCGCGGTTCCGGATCGGTGGTGACTGCTGGAGCGAGTGGAGCGAGGATGGAGTCTCTTGGTTCTTTGAAGTGAACTGTATGGACAGATCAAGTCACGTAGACCCACCCGTGGAAGTTCTTCCCCCGGTCGAAGTTCTTCCCATGGATGAATTCAATCGAGAGCTGGTCAATAACGTGCATCCGCCGGACTGGGTCAACCCCGAACCTTCCGGTCGATACAACATCGTGATCATCGGCGCCGGAACCGCGGGCCTGGTTACCGCTGCCATCGCCGCGGGTCTCGGAGCGAAGGTCGCCTTGATTGAACGGCATCTCCTGGGTGGGGATTGCTTGAAC
This sequence comes from Terriglobia bacterium, assembly GCA_965262425.1. GTDB lineage: Bacteria > Acidobacteriota > Terriglobia > 20CM-2-55-15 > 20CM-2-55-15 > CAZOZZ01. The sequence goes on from OZ253536.1 coordinate 5,803,391, forward strand.
GTGGGATGCGTCCCGTCCAAGGGTCTCATCCGGGCTTCCCGGGCCTGGGCCCGGGTCCGTGGGGCGAGTGAGTTTGGGCTGCACATTCCTGATGGGGTCAGAAAGGATTTTGGCGCTGTCATGGCTCGGATGCGTAAGCTCCGAGCCCGAATCAGTCATGTCGACTCCGCTCACCGGTACAAGAAACTTGGCCTCCTCCGCAGAATTTGTGGGCAGTCCAAAGGCCTGTGCGCACATAAGTAATTGAAACAAAGTACCTTATTCTTTTGTTCGACGGCGAATATTCCAGTACCCACTTCGGTCGGACGCCTACACCCGGTGCCCGGAGCCCCCGCCGGAGGCCCCGTTCCCCATCGCCCACACCAGCCGACACCGCGGAGCGCAGCCGAGGGTCAAGGCCGGCGCAGCCGCCGAGCTTGCGAGGGAAGCCTTGAGGCTTGGCGAGCACCGTGGTCTCCTCAAGCGGCGATGGAAGACGGTTTTACCCACAAATTCTGCGGAAGACCCGAAACTTGGTGTCGATGTCTTCGTGGGGGCCGGCCTGTTTACCGGCCCCGACACAGTCGATGTGGATGGGAAAACCCTGCAATTTGCGAAGGCGGCGATTTGCACCGGCGCCCGTGCCGCGGCGCCTCCGATTCCAGGCTTAGAAACAACCGGATACCTCACCAACGAAACCATTTTCAGCCTTACCGAGCGACCTCCGAAACTGGCGGTGATTGGGGCCGGCCCGATTGGCTGTGAAATGGCGCAATGCTTTGCGCGGTTTGGAAGCCAGGTCTGCATCTTTGAGAGAACCGCCCACATCCTGCCCCGTGAAGATGCGGATGCCGCGAAGGTGGTGCAAGCTCAGATGATCAAAGATGGGGTCTGTTTCACGTTCGATTCGAAGGTTACCCGTGTGGAAAGGCGCGGGCGGGAAAGGGTCATCCACTACGACGTGAATGGCCGCGAAGACGAATGGGTGGTTGATGAAATCCTGGTAAGCGTCGGGCGGGCGCCTAATGTCGAGGGATTAGGATTAGCAAGGGTCGGCGTGGAGTATGACACCTCGACGGGCGTCAAAGTGAACGCGAGACTGCAGACCACCAACCCGCGGATCTTTGCAGGCGGGGATATCTGTTTCCCCTTCAAGTTCACACACACCGCAGACGCCATGGCCCAGATCATCATTCAAAACGCCTTATTCCCGCATCCTTTGGGCCTGGGATACCGAAGCACGAACTCGCTGATTATTCCATGGTGCACCTATACGGAACCCGAAATCGCTCATGTGGGAATGTACGAAACCGGGGCCGGGGAAAAAGGAATCGAGATGGACACGTTCACCCTTAACCTGAATGAAGTGGACCGCGCAATCCTGGATGGAGAGGATGAAGGATTTGCCAGGGTCCATGTAAAAAAGGGCACGGACCACATCGTGGGCGCCACGATCGTGGCGGTCAATGCCGGCGACATGATTAGTGAGTTTACCCTGGCCATGAAAGGAGGACTGGGCTTAAGCACGATCACCGGTACCATCCACCCATATCCCACCCAAGCCGAGGTCATCAAAAGGGTCGCCAACGCCTGGCGAAAAACGACTCTGACCGAGGGCAAGAAGAAATTCCTGCGCAAGCTGTTTGCGTGGACGCGATACAAAACGTACCACCGACGACATAGTGTCAGAGTTGGGGTTTTCCAGGAGAGGAATCCAAGGAAGTGGATAGGAGGACGTGTCCCCCCATCCACCTTCGGAAGTTCGGCCCGAAGCCGTCGGATCTATTGGCTGGACGTCCGGGCGCCTTCGAGTGGCTGGCTGGTTGAGCTTGGCACCAGCGATTCGCTCGTCCCCCGGAAGGAAAATTCAGCCAACTGGTACTGCTCCCCGTTGCGCCGGAACAGAGCACGGGATTTCTGGTTGTGTCCCGTTTGGGTCACATCCGCGTAGATGAACGCCCATTGGTCGGTCTTGCGGCCCTAGCAGCCCGTGGTGGAAGTCTGTAGGGTCGCGTTACGAGCGCCATGGGGCTAGCTGCAAGGCGGCACGACGACGTCGATGCTCGTCATCCTACATCTCACCGCAGATGGCCCCATGCCGTCGTAACCCGAAGGGCGCAGGGGTCTTCGGGCCACAGGCTTTGTCATTCGTCGGTCACGATGACAAAGCATCGTTCCGCTCCTCATTTCGCGCCTGTGACCCGAATACCCCTGCGCGCGACCCTACAGACTTCCACCACGGGCTGCTAGATCCGGTACAACCGATTGCTCTGGTCGAGGACTCGAACCAGGGTGTAGTCGCCGGCCGGGAAAGTTTCATCGCCAATGACGAAGTCGAATGGAACGTTTACTCTCAGAGAGCGGCTCTGTGCGTACAGGGAGCTCGCTCCCATTAGAAAAACAAGACTCAACGTCGCAAGAATCGTGAACACTCGGTTCATTGAAATGACGGTGCCAAGAGTGCGCGAGCGGAAGATGTCAACAAGTTTGAGACACCTGCATTAGGAATTTAAGCTACCGCCTGCGGTTCAGCAGGCGGATTGATCCAGACCTTGTCCGGCGGACCGGCGATCTTCCTGCGTGCGTTGACGAAGCGTTCGGGATGGCGTTGCCGTGCACGATCCAGAGCCAGTTGCCGTCGCCGAACGATTCGGTCGGTGCGGCCGTCGTGCACCGTGGCTGGCGTCAGCCAGTTCAGACCCGAATGGTAGTGGACGTTGTTGTACCAGTGGAAGAAATCCCGGCAGAACGCCTTGGCGTCCTGGATCGAACCGAAACGTTCCGGGAAGTCGGGCCGGTACTTGAGCGTCTTGAACTGCGCTTCCGAGAACGGGTTGTCATCGGACACATACGGCCGGGAGTGGGATTTGGTCACTCCCAGGTCCGAGAGCAGCAGCGCCACCACCTTCGACTTCATCGACGACCCGCGATCGGCGTGGAGGATCAGTTGATCCCGGTCGATCCGTTGCTTGAGGCAGCTTTCACGAATCAACTTTTTAGCCAGACTGGCCGATTCGCAATCGGCCACCATCCAGCCCACGACTTGGCGGCTGAAGATATCCAGAATCACGTACAGGTAGTAGTAGGTCCACTTCCGTGGGCCCTTCAACTTCGTTATATCCCATGTCCACACTTCATTCGGGCCAGTCGCTAACAGCTCCGGCTTCTGGTAGACGGGATGACGCCGCTGGTTCCGCCGTTCCCGCACTTCCTGGTTCGCATCCAGGATCCGGTACATCGTGCGTACCGAGCACAGATAGCGGTCTTCATCCAGCAACGCCGCACACACCTGGGTAGGCGCTTGGTCCACGAAGCGTTCGCTATGGAGCAAGTCCAGTACCTGCCCACGCTCGGCCTCGCCCAAGGCCCGGTGCGAGGGGGCACGCGGCCGGGGCGTGGCCGGATCCGCTCCCCGCTGCCGGCGACGATACAGCGACGCGCGGGGCACTCCAAAGGCCCGGCATGCCACGGCGGTTCCCAATTCGGTGGAGAACTTCTCGGCCGCTTCCATCAGTCGTTCTCTTCCGGGTCCGAACTCTTCAGGGGAATCCCCAGCAGCGAAGCCACTTTTTTTGGATTACGATGACCGTTTCGGCCTGCGCCAGCTTGGCCTCCAGCCGTCGGTTCTTGCGTTCCAGCTCGGCAATTCGTTTATCCCGTGCGTCTGGAGGCTTCCCCTTCCGGCCTCGCTTGGCCGGTCGCAATCCCTCCAGCTCCCCGGCCTCGCGCTGCCGCCGCCACGTGCTCAAGGCCGACGAAAACAACCCTTCTCGCCGCAGCAACGCCCCCAACTCCCCCGGCTTCGTGCACCGGTCGGCCTCCCGCACGATCCGCCGCTTATACTTGGCACTCAACTGCCGGCGTGTCGCCTTATCGGCTACCTCCGGGTCCGCTCCAACGCCATTGAACTCCGCCGCTTCGCGCGCAACTCCAGTCGCTCTACGCGCTCCTTCCGTTCCGCGCGATTCTTCTCGATCTTTTTCTTCTTTGATCACCAACACAGGTTATCTTCCTTCCCGCCCTGCACTCTAATTAACGTTCAAGCAAGTGTCTCACCCATGTTGGCACAGAGGGGAGATGCCTTCGAAGATCTCGTCCGTCCCGAGCTCAATCGAATAGACTTGCTCCTGAGAAACGCACGAACTCAGTTGGCAAAGGAAGCAGCAAGGGATGTTGGCGTCGGACTAGCAGCTGTCGGGATCGGGCTATTCTCTGGTCTCTTGCCGCCTAATTGGGCAGAGGTGTTTGCGCTACTGGGCGGAGCGTCGGGTGCCAAAGGTGTTGAAACGAAGGGACTCCGGGCTTTCGACGTTCCGCCGGAAGTGCAAGCCAACAGGCTTTTCTTTTTGTGGAAAGTGCGCGGTCGATGATTCGCGCTTGAAGTGAGCCGGCTAACACGAGGCTGCACCTGACGGCGGCCACGATATTCTCTTGATTGGATAAGGTGTGGCCGCCGCAGGTGAGCCATCGTCCGTTAGGCACACAGGCGCATGATTCGAGCAATCGTTTTCGACGTGGATGGCGTGCTCATCAATTCAATGGTGTTCTCCAGAGTGCTCGCGCGTACTATGGTCTGACCCTAGCCGACACTGCTGGTTTCTTTCAAGGGCCGTTCAGGCGTTGCTTGCTCGGCAAAGCAGATCTCAAGACAGAATTGCCTCGGTTCCTCAAGGATTGGGGGTGGCCCCATTCGCTTGAAGATTTCATTGCTCGCTGGTTTGAAGCCGACTCGGAAATAAACACCGAGATGGTTGATCTAGCGAATAGAGTACGTCGGCGTGGAATCGAGTGCTATGTCGCAAGTACTCAGGAACAACACCGGGCATCCTATCTTGAAAACCAAATGGGCTTCAGCGATCTCTTCGACAGGCTGTTCTTCTCCTGCCGACTGGGATGTCAGAAGCCTGAACCCAGATTCTATGAGGTCGTGTCGTCTGAAGTGGGCCGCGAACCTGGTGAATTACTGTTCTTTGACGATTTGTCCGAGAACGTAATGGCCGCTCGTGAAGCAGGTTGGAACGCCGAAACATATACGATTGGCACCGACCTCTCCGAGACAACTCGCAAATATGGCATTGCCTAAACTGGTGCCTGACGCGTGGCTGCACCTGACGGCGCGGCCACTATGTTTCTTGATTCTCAATGGTGTGGCCGCCGCAGGTGAGCCACAATCCGTTAGACAGACGAACATGGAACCGTGTCCGAGGAGCGATCTGCCGTAAAATTCAGTGGTGTTTGCTCGAATCCTAAATCGCATGCGAAATCAGGTGCGTCGTAGGCAATAAGTCATGACGACGCATGCAGACGAAGAAGCAGATGCAGACGATTTCACGCTATTCGACGTGGAGAGTGCTGTTCTGACCGGCAAGATTGTCGAAAAGCAAAGACATCGGGAGACGGGTGAGCCGAAATACGTTGTTGCGGGCGAAACCGCCGATGGCCGCTCGATCTCCGTCGTGACGAAATTTGGCACATCCGGACGGATGCTGTATATCCCTACTGTATATGACGTCGAACGGTAGAGAGCTTCCGTGTGAGAACTGTGGTCAGGAGGACGCCCAAGTCCGACTAGTGACGCACAGCTACGGCAAAGGCGCAAACCTGCTCGTTATCGAAAAGGTGCCGATTATTAGTTGCCCACACTGCGGGGCCAGTTACCTCACGGCACCGACCCTTCACGAAATCGAACGAATCAAACGTCACCGGCGTAGCCTGACGAAACGTCGGAATGTGACTGTGGCGGAATTTCTCCAGACGGCTGGCTAACAAGACGATGAACCCGACGCCGCAGTGTCGACACCGCCGTACGAACTTCGATTGATCTAAGGCCGAGCCCGCAACAAACACCTAGTGGTCCCCGCCAGAGATAGCGTTACTAGATTTCGGAGTGCAACGGTGCCGGATTTGGGGGAGCGACGAGGAGTCAATGCTTCGACATTGTGAGGAGGAGCGACACCAAAGACGGTACCGTTCCGCCCGAACCCGTAGGGCCGATGGAGGTTGCCCCTCATGAACGCTCAAAACCGTCGAAAGTCACACATACCACAAGGTGGATCTCACTCATCGGTTCGCTCGCAACCTCCTTCGGAGATAGTAACGTTATCTCTGGCGGGGACCACTAGCTGGCGGCGCGGGTTATCGCCGATCCGTTAGAAAGACATGCCACGTGAATCGTTCAACGTTCTTGTTCTCCCGTACCGGCTGCAAACTGGCCGATTCGAATACGCAGTTTTCCATCGCGAGGACGCCGAGATGTGGCAGTTCATTGCAGGCGGCGGTGAGGAAGGCGAGAATCCCGAGGATGCCGCAAAACGGGAGGCGTTTGAAGAAGGCGGTATCCTGAGCGGTGCTCAATGGATGGCGCTCGACTCAACGGCGTCTATTCCCCGGACGGCGTTCCCGGGAGCACCGTGGCCGGAACACGTGTATGTCATACCGGAACATTTTTTCGCTGTGAATGTCGGAGACGCCGAGCTTAGGCTCTCAGCGGAGCACGATCAGTTTGGATGGTACGGATACGACGCAGCGCGCGAACGGTTGACGTGGGACTCGAACAGGGTGGCTCTCTGGGAGCTCCGCGAGCGGCTCAAAGGGCTCTCCAACAAGCCATTGCAGCGGACCGGCTGCGCCGGCCGCTGAATGCCAATCCGTTAGACCGCACCCGCGGAAACGCCACCGAGTCGTCTACCGAGCCGATAGGGGAAAACAAGCGGGGTTCGCAGTGAAGGGGGTGGCAGGACGAAGGACGGACCCGGGGCTGGCACAGCCCTGAATCTTCCTTTCGCCCGCCCCTCGCTACCGGAAACTCTGGGCTCGCGCTGTCGTCCCGTCCGCGGGCAGGACGGTGAGGGTCGCTTCAAGATCCCCGTGCATCGGACCGCACTTAATCGTGCAGAAGAACTTGAAACTCCCCACCTGATCGGCGACAAATTCCACTTCCGTGACATCGCTCGGTTTGATCATGCCGTCGGTTATCCCGAAAGCGGGCATAGCAAAACCGTGATAGACATCGGCACTAAAAGAAGCCGTGGATAGTGTCGTCCGCCGTCAGAGTAACGGAGACAATGTCACCCCTGTTCACCTTGATGATGGGCGCCAATTCTGCGAAGTTTTCGCGAACCCTAACCAGTTACTGCCTGAAGGACAACGAGCGACTCGTCATCGGTCGGAGGCCCGGACCGAAACGTCCGGAGCCGGTCGAGCAATGCTCGGCCTGTCTCATCCGGTGTGTCCCCGGGAAGCAGACGCGCCCACTCCTGCAGCCTGTCGCGCCCCAGTGGTTCGCCCGAACTATTCTCCGCGTCCGTGATGCCATCCGTATACAGTATGAGCTTGTCGGAAAGAGTGAAGGAGATGACACTCTGGCGGTAATCCGTCCCCGGAATCATGCCGACCGGCAAGTCCTCTGGATTGTCGCCACTGGAAGCATGGTTATCCTCGAGCCAACTCCACTCTCGGTCGGCGGCACGATACCAGAGGGGTGGCGGATGGCCTGCGTTCGTGATTACCAATTGGCGGTTGGTGCTGTTGTAGCCCAATATGACCAGGGTGGCGTAATTGAATCCCGGGACGCCGCCGTGGAATGACCGGTTCAGTTCTCTCATGAGTTCGGATTGATCCCAGGTGTTGATGTGTTTGTAGAAAGTGTGCCAATCTTAGTTGGAAATTGAAACGGCTCCAAACCCTATGGTTTGATGGTATTGGAAGAAACAACATCAAGCCTGTAAGAGAAAGGAGCCGAGATGAGCAGTCTGTTACGTTCGGTGAAGAAACGCAAGAAGTCGCGTGTGCTGGGTGAGGTCGAGGTCCTGAGCCGGGAGGAATACTCGGGACTGGAATTGGACTCGAAGGTGGAGATGATTCGGGCGTTGATCCCACTGGGGTTGATGCACGTGGAGGAGTTGCTCGACGAGGAAGTGAAGGCGTTGGCGGGTGAGCGATACGCGCGAAAGGAGGCGACGTTGAGGGGCCGGCGACACGGGAGTAATCCGGGGACCGTGGGGCTCGGGGGCCAGCGGGTGCCGGTTCGGGTGCCTCGAGTGCGCAGCGTGGCGGGCGGGGAGATTCCGCTTCGGAGCTACGAGGAACTCAGTCCGGATGGCGCGGTGAACGAACTGCTTCTCAGACGTGTGCTTTATGGGATCTCCTGCCGGAACTACGAGTCGGCCGCGGAAGCGATTCCAGGAGCCATCGGATTGTCGAGCTCGACGGTGTCTCGAGGATTCGTCCAGGCGAGTGGGGCGAAACTTCGGGAGATGCAGGAGCGGGATCTGTCGGCCGAGGACGTGGTGGCGATCTTCCTGGACGGGAAAATGTTTGCCGACGCCACGATGGTTGTGGCCCTGGGCATCACAATTACGGGCGACAAACGCTTCTTAGGCTTCGTGGAGACGAGTACGGAGAACGAGCAGGTACTGACTCCGTTTCTCCGTTCATTGATGGAGCGAGGCCTGGACATCTCTGAAGGCGTGCTGGTGATCGTCGACGGCGGCAAAGGTCTGCGCGCGGCAGTCAAGCGGGCATTCGGTAATCGAGCCCTGGTCCAACGCTGCCAATGGCACAAACGCGAGAACGTGGTGAGCTACCTGTCGAAGACCGAGCAAGCCGCGTGGCGCAAGCGGCTTCAGCGTGCGTACCAGCGCCCGGAGTACAACGAAGCCCGGGCGGCCCTCGAACAGCTCCATGGAGAGCTCGAGGAGCGAAACCAATCGGCCGCTACGAGCCTTGAGGAAGGCCTGGAGGAGACCCTCACGTTGCATCGACTCGGCGTGTACGGGGTCCTGGGCCGTTCGTTCAAGACGACGAATTGCTTGGAATCGGTCAATGCCCTCGTCGAGGAAAGGTGCGCGAAGGTCGATCATTGGAAGAACTCGAGCCAGCGGCAGCGCTGGTTGGCGACGGCGCTCATCGACATCGAACCACGCTTGAGGAAGGTGATCGGCTACCGTCATCTTCCAAAGCTCCGCGAAGCCCTCAGGCGGGAGCTGAAGATTGAGGCGAAGACGTCGACGAGATCGAAGAAGAAGGTTGCGTGACCAATCGTGAGCCGTGGAGAGTTTCAACTAAGAATGGGATTGACTCTGTTTGTGCATCATGGCGTGCAAGTCCGTCGCGACATGGCTCACGCTCTCGCCGTGGCCCATCACATCAGCCAGCAGGACCCGGGACAGTACCCTTGAAAAGACACCGTAGTCACACACCGACAGGTAGTGCAGGTCGCCCCCGCTGTGGGTACGCAGGGGAGACGAATAAACCCAGGCGACCAGGCCTGAGAGAGCGACTGAACGGGCAACCTCCCGGTTTCCACCCCATACTTCGTTGCACCCCAGTGAATATGGTTTTTCCATTCAGAGCTTCACCGTCAGACCTATTGCAGACCTTCGAGAGAACACGCCGCCGGGATATCCGAATGACCCGGACGTTTCCCCGCGGCAATGCACCGGATATACCGCTCGATCGACCCCACGCCACCGGTGATCAACGGAAAGTTGTGTTCAACGAACGCATTTTCGGCCTCTCGTGAAGCCGGCGGATTCGCCCTCCACCGGGCTAGAGCCTCGTCGCCGTCGTAGTCCACGTAAGAGCACCGGACGGAAAAATCGTCCTCGGGCAGAAGCAGCGCACTTCCGGGCAGCAGCGCCGTGTGTTCCATTCTGAGCAAATTCTCGCAGAACTCCACACACGTGTTCAGGCCTAATTCCCTGAATTGATCGCTGTACTCGTTGAAATCTACAAGAAGATAAAAGGCTCCTTGAGGTGTTGTCGTCCGAACCCCAGGGATCCGCGACAGCAGCGCCGACGTCTTCCGGCCTGCCAGGGCATGGATCTTCGTACAGTCCCGAATATGGCTCTCAATCTGGTCGTTACCCGAATATGCTTCCATGGCTGCATATTGGAAAGGCGCCGCAACACACGAATAAGTGGAACCGGCGACCTTCAGAATGTTCTCGGTCAAATCACTCGCCTGTCCGGGTGTTATCACGAGACCGAATCGATACCCCCCACATGAACGATCTTTCGAAAGACCGCCGGTCAACAGCGTTCCCTCCGGGTAGACTCGCGCCATGCTCGTAAAAGAGTCCATGTCGAATGTCGTTTGGGAGTAGATCTCATCGGAGATGACGATGACCCCTTCGGCTCTGCAGACCTCTGCCAGGGCCGTCAGTTCTTCGGCGGTGTAAACGACTCCCGTCGGGTTGTGTGGATGGTTCAGCAGCAGGATCTTTCGGGTAGACTGCACATGCCCGAGTCCGTGGATCAGCAGGTCCGGCGTGAGCTTGTAGTCATCCGTCCGGTTCGTTCGAAGCGAGATCACCTCTTTCTGAATGATCTTGGCCTGCGGCAGATAGCTGACCCAGGAGGGTGTCGGGATGATCAAAGCTCCATCGAGAACCGTGAGCGAAATAGAGATCATCTCCTTGCTGCCCGGGCCGACAACAACCTGTTCACCGGTGCAGTCGATCCCGAATTTGTTGCTGTAGTAGTGGGCGATTCTGTCCCTCAGTGGAGCCATGCCGCCGGTCGGGAGGTACGCGTGTTTCGACGAATTGGCAGCAACAGCTTGAACAAGGGTTGGAGGAGGGGGGAATGGCGATTGACCGAAGGCAAAGTGATGATAGTCCCGATCGCATCCCATTTTGAGACATTCCGCCCGATAGGCCGAGATTTGATCGTTGATCTTGAGGTTGGCCGGGCTTGAAATGTTCTTCAGATGATCTCGGACGAAAATCTCCATGAGCCTCCTGAGGACCTCGAGCTTCGTCGGAATCCGAAACATCATGGCCCCGAAATCGAAGAAGGACAAGAACAACTATACAGAATTTAAGAGTGCCTTTCTGTGTTCAACGCTACAGCCAGTGCGTAAGAGGCGGGTCTTGATAAAATGAAGGGGGTGGCGCCGTCGCACGCCGAAACAGGGGCAGCGACTCCGGTCAATCGTTGTCGCCGACGACATCCTGGACCCAGGAATAAACTGCACGGGTAGAAGGAAATCCGAGAGTACCGACTCCCAGTTTGACGACCTGTTCGATTTCGTCAATGAAGATTCCGCGGGCCAGAGATTTGCGCACGTTGGCATGGACAGCTCCCTCCCGGCGGGCTCCGAGAGCAATCGCCAACTTCACCAGCCTTACGGTCTTCGGATCCAACGGCCCTTCTTTCCCCGCCTCGGCCGCCAGTTCCCACGCCTGGCCGAGCTTCGGGTACCGCGCGACGAACAACTGATACGCTGGGGGGGCTCGGGTTCTTTCATCAGAGGCTCCAGTCAGCTACCCGTGGGGTTGTCGGTTTGCGTCATTTCTTGTCAATGACGTCGTGGGCCCAGGCAAAGGCCGCGACAGTCGACGGAAAGCCCATGGTCCCGGCGGCCAGCGCGACGACCTGCTCGATTTCGTCCTCGGAAATTCCCGCGGCCAACGCTTTACGAACGTTGGCATGAACGGCGCCTTCCCTCATGGCCCCGATAGTGATCGCCAGTTTGACCAGGCGGGTCGTTCTCCGGTCCAGCGGTCCGGTCTGGCCTTCCTCGGAGGCCAGTTCCCACGCCTGCCCGAGCTTGGGATACCGCTCGACGAACAATTGATAAGCCTTGGGTGTTTCTGGTGATGACATGGTTCTCTCCTCCGTTGTGTTCAATTGCCGTGAACTGTTACGCCGGTCCGGTCCGCCCACGCCTGGGCCGTAGCGTCGCGTGAGCCGGCAAGGAGCCGCATCGTCATCGCTTCCTCCGCCTGCTCGAAGCTCGTCAACCCGGCCTCCTGCTGTAGTATCAGTTACGGACACACGAACCATGAGACGCCGGACCATTGAGACTTTTCGCTGGCAAGGTGGACTGAAGGTGTGAACCTATGGAATCCTCTGCTCACGGCAAGGTCGTAACGCTCCGACCGGCGTCTCTCGATGATCGTCGAGCGGTCTACGAATGGACTAATCTGTCGGACATTGCACACTGGATCAACCTCCCGCCCAACAAGTCGGAAACGTACGAGCAATTTTGCGCTGATTGGGAGCAGTATTACTTCGACGGTTCTGCACCGCGAATGGGTCGCGCCTTTGTTATCGAAGTCCACGCTCGCTCCGTTGGCATGATTGCATACAACGATATTGACGCCGAAGATCGTGTCGAGGTGGACATCTGGTTGAGTTGCGAAGCGGAATGCGGCAAAGGCTACGGGTCGGATGCCATCACGACTATGTGTACGTACCTACGCGATCAACTTGCCGTGAGGGAAATATGGTGTCAGCCGTCGGCCAGGAATCCCCGTTCCATACGTACTTTCGAAAAGTGCGGGTTTGTACGCCATGACGTGACGACAGATCCATATGCTCCCAGGGATTACGGTGACAGTGTGACGCTCGTTTTTCGCTGAGATCGTCTGGTCTTCCGCACGGTGTGAGGAACGAACGACAACGAAGACGGTGCCGTTCCGCCGCAAACTTCGGGCCGACGGGGGTTGCGGGCGATCTCTTAGTCGTTCCTCGATCTCACCCGCAAGACCCATCGACGATGGTATTGCGATGCAGGGGAAAGGCTCCTAGTTCCCCCCGATGAGCTCTGCAAAATCGGTCAGAAGCTTATCGGCGGGAATGAGGCCGCCGGAGGTATTCTTCCAGATCAGCTTTCCCTCTTCGTCGATCAGGAAATAGTAGCGGTTCGCCGAGGCTGCGCTACGTCCCTCTCGGCCCGCACCGTAAAGGTTAATGACCTCCATGTCGACGTCGCTCAGGAAGCGGTTTTTGGCCCCTACCTGTTCCCCGAATACTCGTTGAGACGGACCCAGGTCTCTCGAAATGCCGATGATTTCGACACCCAGATCCAAGAACTCGTCGTACCGTTCACCGAACTCGGTGAATTCCCGCGTTCAGCCACCGGTAAAAGCGGCGGGAAAGAACGCGAGAAGGACCTTGGTTTCGCCCTGGAGCTCGCTCAGGAGCCCGAATTCCGGGGCGCTCTCCCCCACCGTCGGGGTGTTGTCAGTGCCCGGCGCCGTTAGCTGGCCGAAAGCCAGCGAGGCCGACACAAACACCACAAGCGGGAGGAGCAGAAAGTACTTCTTCATTTACTATCCTCCTAATAAATCGAGACGCCGATCGGATCGATGCCCCTGAATCACGCGTAGATGATATGCTAAGATCTTCGCTTTGGCAACTTGCTTGAGGGTTGCCGAAGTCCTGATCCTTCAGTCACTAAGCCCGACTTGCGGCATCCCTGAAAGTTCCAGAGCAAATGCCTCGGGCTACCTTCCCGCTCGCCCCGGCCACCCCCCTGCTTACCACTAGACTAGCAGCCCGTGGTGGAAGTCTGTAGGGTCGCGCGCAGGGCTACACTAAAGAAGGGGCTTCAGGCGGGCGTAGCCGGACCGGCTGACCGGGAGCTGGGTTCCATCCGGCAGGACCGCCACGCGGTTGTCCTTCGACTGGAGTTCAATCCTCGTGAGACGGTCGAGGTTCAGAATGTAGGACCGGTGGATGCGGACGAAGCGCCGAGGATCGAGCTGGGCCTCGATCTCGTTCATTGTTTCCTGTTTCAGATAGGACCGTTCCGATGTCTTGAAAGACACGTAGTCATCCTGCGCTTCGACGTAGTCGATTTTGCGGACCGCGATGACATGAACCTGGGAACCGTCCCGTACCAGAATCCGTTCGGATGGCGCCCTGTTCGCACGTCGTTCCTCGACGAGGTTGGAAATCGACGGATCCCTGCCGCCGCCGATCTGCTTTCGAACACGAGCCAGAGCCTGCTCCAGCCGTCTGCGGCTGAAGGGTTTGAGCAGGTAGTCCACCGCATGTACTTCGAAAGCCTTGAGGGCGTAATCGTCGTAGGCCGTCGCAAATATCACGGCAACGTCATCACCGATCAACTCGAGAACCTCGAACCCGTTCAACTTCGGCATCTGGATGTCGAGAAGCAGGAGGTCGGGCTTCAATTCTGAAACGGCCTTAACGGCCTCAAATCCATTCGCACACTCGGCAACGATCTCGATGGTCGGGTTCGGGTCCAGGAATTCGCGCAACAGGTTCCGGGCGGGCTCTTCGTCGTCGATGATGACGCACCGGATCCGGGCGCGAGGGAACATGGCCAGCGTGGACGAGGACGACGGCGTCCGCTTTTCGGCCTCAGCGGCGAACGCGACGTTGCGCTGGAGCCTGCGAAGATCCACAACCAAGTCCCTGGAAGACTGGTATCGTTCGGCCGGCTTCTTCTCCAGCGCCTTGAGGATCATGGCCTCCAAATCGCCATTGAAGGTCGGATTCAACCGAACCGGGTCGGTCGGATTCCTGAACAGAATCGCTTCAAAGGTTGCAGCGGCCGTTTCACCTCCGAAGGCACGATGGCCGGTACCCATCTCATAGAGCACAGCGCCCAGGGAAAACAGGTCGGATCGTGCATCGACATCTTCGCCACGCGCCTGTTCGGGCGACATGTAAGGGGCGGTGCCCATCAAAGCGTACCGATCGGTCAGAACCGTCACGGGGGCGGATCCGGCAGCATCCGCCTGCGTTCGGCTTGTGGACCTGGTCGCCAGGCCGAAGTCGAGAACCTTGGCGTGTCCGCGAGAGTTGACGATCACGTTCTCCGGCTTGATGTCGCGGTGGATGATGCCCGCACCATGTGCCGCGTCGAGAGCGTCGGCCACCTGGATTCCAATAGCGAGCACTTCATCGGTCCCTAACTCCCCCCCGGAGATCCGCTCGGCCAGCGTCTCACCTTCAAGCAGCTCCATGACGATATAGGGTTGGTCTTCGTACTCTCCGACGTCGTAGATCGTGCAGATGTTCGGGTGATTCAAAGCCGACGCCGCGCGCGCCTCTCTTTCGAACCGATCGAGCGCCGATCGATCGGCAACCAGTTCGCTGGAAAGAAGCTTGAGAGCGACCTTACGGTCGAGGCGCGTGTCGCAGGCCGCATACACCTGCCCCATTCCACCGGCACCCAGTTTTTCACGAATCTCGTAATGATTGAAGACACGGCCTTTCATCAGCCCGTACTCCTCTCGGCCCTGATTCCATCAAGGGAAGATCGAACGGCAGGCACGCTGCGGGCTTCTCCTGACCCGACGAGCGCAGGCAGGCGTAGTTCCACAACAAATCGCTGGTCTGACTCATGGAAATCCATTCGCGCGTCGTTCGGATAGAGAGTCTGGAGGCGGCTTCGAACGTTCTTCAAACCGATCCCCGTCGAAACGATTTCGGGCCGATCCGCATCGCACTCGTTTTCAACCGACAGGCGCAAATCATCGCCGACGATCTCCGAACGAATGCGCACGGTGGCCCCCTCCAGTCGATGCGCAACGCCATGTTTGACGGCATTTTCCACGAGAGGCTGCAGTATCAGCGGCGGGACCAGGCTGGTTTCACTCCGGGGATCGACATCGATTTCCAGCCGGAGCCGGGACCCGAATCGAACGCGCTCTATCGTGAGAAAACGCTCGACCAGAGCGAGTTCCTCCGACAACGGGATGTTCGGTTGACTGACGAGCTTCAGGCTGGTTCGCAGGAATTCGGCGAGCAGCACACACATTTCACGGGCGCCCTGGGGGTCCGACCCGATCAGCGAACTGACCGAATTGAGGCTGTTGAACAGGAAATGCGGGTCGACCTGGGCCTTCAAGACCTTGAGTTCGATCTCCCGTGCCAGCACCTGGCTCTCCAGCGATCGCTTTTCGGCGTCGCGCGCCGCCTCGAACACGATGAACAGGTAGTGCACGACGAGCGAAAGGAGAAACATGACTTCACCCAGGCCGAGCAGAAGAGGCAAGGCTGCGACATACTGTTCCTCGATACCGGGGGAATAGATCCGGCCCAGAAGAGCCGCCCAGATTTCTCCAAGGATCAACCACAGTATCGCGGTCATCAAGGACGCAACGAGGCCCATCGCGATTAGCCGCGGCCACTCCGTCGTGTCGAGTGGAAAGGCGCGGCACAGGTACCAGGCGGGAAGGCAGAGAAAGGCGTAGAAGAACGCCAGCGGAAGGGCCAGCAGGGAAGCGTCCCACCATGCAAGCGATCCCGACAGAGTCAACAGCGCGGTGAGCAACGCCGCGATCGGAACCCAGGCGACCAGGTACAAAACCAGACGTTTTCTTTCTGCGAGTAACGGATGCATTCAAATGCCGCCCGCGATGGATTAGTTACTGACCTCGAGGCCGCCCATGACGACGCTCCCCTTCAGGATCAGATTCTTTTCCGAACCACCCTTCGGAGCGGTGGTCTTGTCGGAAATACCTCCCATGATCGGTTGGGTCTTCATGGTCACGGTCCAGTCTTCGGGGACCGTCAGTTCCACGCCACCCCACAAAGCAAAGACATCGATCACCGCCGGGCTGTCCACGATCGAAGCTTCCCGGAGGTCGATTTCGCATCCTCCCATGACCGAGGTCAACTGTCCCCCTTTGAACCTCTGGGAAGAGCACTTCCGGTCGACACCCCCCAGGATGGCAACCGCGTTTATTGTGGCGTCCTCGGACGTCCAGCCCGTGGATCTCTCTTCACCGCCCGAGCTTGGAACGGATCCATCCGGGTTCGCCCCGGAGCGAGTATCCTCCCCATCTCGCTCTTCCCTGTGCCTCCAGATGATCTTTACACCCAGTAGGATCAGGACCAGGGGCCAGAGGTCTGAAAAATCGAGATCGATGTAATTCAGATTGTCCAGTAACAGGAAGAGGCCCAGGAGCGCGAATATCGAACCGGCCAGTGGGCGGTCTTTTCGAACGGCGAGATTAATGCCGGCCCAGATAAACAGGGCCGGCCACCACCGGAAGAACAAGCGCGCATCGATGAAGCCAAGGTTGTCGAGCGTCAACAAGATCCCCGCAAGGACCGCAACGATTCCGAACCACAGTTGAGTCGGGGAGTGTACTTCGGCTCTGTACGATCGTCTTATGTGGGCTCTTCTTCTCATGGGGCTATTCTCCTGTCGGCTACTGCGGAATCGGGCCTCCGACAGAGATAGAATATGGAACCTCCAGACGTGTATGCACCTGATTTTCGGCCAGTTGCGGCTTGTTACCGGCGAGTAACGCCGGATGTGTGGTCACAGCATGATGGATGGGCGCCGTGTTCGGGAAGACCCGAACTTCACGATAGAGACGTCGCCGTTAAAATTAGTCGTCATCAGAGGATGTTGCATCAACTGGAGCACCTGATCCTCGCTGCCCCCGCCCGCTCCGGCGCCGATCAAAGGAAAGGCAATACGCACGGCTTTAAAAACGGCTTCGCCAAGCGGAATGGGCCCGGCGCGACCGACCTCTTTGAAAAGCTCGCGGCCGCCTCGTTTCTTGATCGCGCCTGAGACACCCGTGGGAAGATGCAGCCACCACGGAATGATGTTCCGGTTCCAGGGGTTTACGATGGCATCCACGTTCTGCT
This sequence comes from Terriglobia bacterium, assembly GCA_965262425.1. Taxonomy (GTDB): domain Bacteria; phylum Acidobacteriota; class Terriglobia; order 20CM-2-55-15; family 20CM-2-55-15; genus CAZOZZ01. The sequence goes on from OZ253536.1 coordinate 5,820,737, forward strand.
CGAGGAGGTCTCCCTCGATTACGGATATCTTCATGTGAAGAGAATAGAGATGGGCACGTCGTTATTTTGCTACACGGACCGTCACGGATGGATTGCTCCCTTCCTCGATCCGAACCGGTTCGCCTTCGGTCTCGAAGCGCCGGATAAACTCGGGATCGAAATACACCGAACCTTCCAGTTCCTCCCACGCGAAGATCGTGTAGTCACCGGGTACGATTCCACTCATGGAAAAACGACCCGTTTCGTCGACCGCGGATATCCTGTACAGGATGGTCCTTCGGCGAAGACGGTCTTCGGGCACGAGTACGACCCGGGCACTACCGAGGGTGTCTTCATCGAGCCCTGTCACCGTGCCATCCAAAACCCCCGCGTTTGGGCTGATCAGGACGCTGAGCGCGGGAGTCGAACGGGCGTCAATTACGACGAGGCTGTCCGGGATTTCCTCCGATCCAAGCAGGGCCCTCTTCACGTAGTAGTTCGGATCCAGCCCGGTCACCCACAACTGGTATGCTCCGACCGGAACATTCTCGAGCGTAAACTTCCCCGACTCGTCCGGAGTCGCACTGGGCATGGTCAAGACGGAATTCTCAGCCTGGCGGAGAAACACACTCACGGCGGCGTCCTCCGGGATTGTGGTGCTGACGGCTCCGGGCGCCGTACCCTCGAAATAGAGCTGGCCTTCGATCGCCAGACCCGGGCCGATCATCAAGACGAGATCTCGAACGTCCGCACCGGAAACCTCGATCGGAAGTGCCGTTTCGTATCGATCCCGGCTGGGACCGAACGAAGCACGAATCACCATGGATCCGGATGTCACGCCACTAAGCTCGAACCGGCCGTCGGAGTCGGTTCTGGTTCCGGTCCGAACCGCCCGGCCGAGGCCATCGTTCCGGTAGATACCAAGAGCGGCACCTCTAGCCGGCTCTCCGGTAGTCGTATGAAACACCCTGCCGGAAACCGTGACCGAACGTACCGGTCGAAACGTCAAGTCCACCGCCGGAAGGTCGCTACCCGCCGACAGGGTCAAGGCCACCGCGGAACCGGCGTCGGTGACGTTCGGGTAGTAGACCGGGACGTAGACTTCCAGGTCGCTGTTGGACCTGTTCCCGTTGTGTGTGGCGCTCAAGAAGTAGTCGCCCGGTGTCAGCCAGAAGAGACGGTATTCGCCCAGATCGTTCGTCACCGCACGCTTGGTTTGCACCAGTGTTTTCTTCCCATCGCTTCCATACCGGGGTTCGAGCGCCTCAACCGTTATGTTCGCCAGTGGTTCCCCGTCCATGTCGAAAACCCGACCTGAGAGCGTAGGCGCAGGCGACATCAGGATCAGCAGTTCCTTATCCTCTCCCGCAGCCAGCTCCAGATCCTTGCCCCGGCCTCCAGGCCGCTTCGCTTGATATTCCTGACGGACGTAGCCGTTGCGCGTGACCAGCAAACGGTACTTTCCGGGAACGACCTCGGCTAAGACGAACCGGCCGCCGGAATCCGTTGTAGTTGTTATTCTTCGTTGGTCTTGGCCCCTGGTCCTCGGGGTCAGGCGGATCTCGGCCTTGGTCAGCGGATCGCCGGTTCCGATGCGGGTGACGATTCCGGTCAGGGTGGCTTTCTCGGTTTGTTCCCCCGCCGGTTCCTGCATGCCGACGAGCAGCCAGATCAGTAGCAGCGCAGTAATGTTCATCCCCCGGTTCTCCGAGAGGTTCTCCAACACGTGTACGAAAAGTCTGTTCTCTCATTTAGACACCGGGATCTGGCGGGCGTTCCATCTAATTTCCGTCTATCACAGGCATACGCTCCTTAAGAACCGGTCGCTCAGTAGAAGATTGATAGGAAGGAGGGAGGGAGGGGCAGGCCGTGATCGCCCGCCCCATTTCAATGCAGCTAAGGACAAAGACTACCGTTGTTGAACGCGTCGAGCACGTCCTTGCCGGCATTGATCTCGCTCCTGGTGAAATCGGAAGGCGTCGTTACCATCTGTTCGACAATGCTCGGCTCAGGGAAAAACAGGGACCCGAGTGCGGGACAGCCGCTTACACCCGCCTTAATGTTGAGCCTGGTTGCTAACAACTGGGCCTTCAGCATGTCGACCGGGTTCTTGGCCTTGGCCGAATCAAACACCGCTTGGGCCTCACCCAGGGTCTGAACGCCTATGCCCGATCCGGGAAGTCCCAAACGGACCGGCAGGAGTGGCGCAGTGTCATCGGGATGGTTCTTCCAGTATCCGATCGTCCGCGGCCCGTCGGGTTGGGACGGGGGCGGCGGAGGTGGGGGCGGCGCGTCGACCGGGCACGTATCGAAGTAGATGCCTCTGTCTTTGCCGGTTTGTTTGTTCAACCGGTAATGCTCGTCGGTGTGGACTTCCATTACGAGCGTTCCCTTGCCGTTGTGGAATGGATTGGGTATGGGAACAACCTGATCAGAATCGTTGGTAGCCGGGGCCGATAGTGTAACGGTGGTCGACAACACCACGCCACCGTTGTCTCGCCGAGTGATCTCCAAATCGATCGATTGCGCTTGCCCGGCCCCGCCATCGTCGTCCAGACGAACAGCCAGATCAACCGTCGGTTCGCTATGATCGACGTTGATCTGAAAGACCTGTTCTACATGCTCGAAATACCGAAACGTCGGACTTCCGACACCCACGTCTATGGCTTGACCATCGTTGCTGGGCATACCCGAAAAACCCAGCCTGTAGTGGTGCGCTTCTCTTAGCCCCACAGGGTCGCCCGGACCTGGAGGGGACCCCGGAAGTACTTGCCGCTCGATCTGAAGGGTATAAACCTTGTTCTTCTTCACATTGACGTCGATGAAGCCGTTGTTCTCAGATCCGTCCGTCGCAGGGAACACAGGATGCACCACAACGACCTGCCCGATTTGTGTTGCACCATCAAACAGCGTCGCCGTGATGTTCCCACTCTCGGCCATCGTGTTTACAGCGTGAGCAAACACTTCGATCGTCAACAGCCCGGTCTGACGAGGTCGAACATACCAAAAATGGGGTACTCCCTGAGGTCCCGGTCCCGGAGGCAGGTCGAAGTGGCCTTGGATGCAGGTTTCAAAAGGAAGGTCCGGAGATACGGACCGTATCGGTCGCGAGAAGAGACCGGAGGGGACTGGCCCCTGTGCGAAGGCGGTGTCCACCGAGTCGACTACCGGTAAGACCCCGAGCCACATAAGTGCTACAAGCGTTGCGGTTAGAGACGGGATTAACTTGAAATTCTTGAACTGCATTCTTGGCCTCCTTCTAAACCAACGTCTGTTTCGCGACTCCGCGATAGAAGTGGATTGCGCAATTAATTGCTATGTCAAGGGTCCGGCTCGAACCGCTTCTCGTCGACGGATCGAGCCGGCACCCACCCTGAAGTTTGAGCGTTCCCATTTCACTCAACATCAGTCCGGCCGGAGCCCTTCCATGTGCCAGAACCGACAAACGGGCGAACTCCTATCAGCCATCTATTTCTAATGACCCGATAAGGAATGGGAAGTACCAGTGAAGTTCCTAAGAAAAGTACGGGATGAGCCTGCCGATATGCTAAATTCCAATACCGGAACGGCTTACCCATCGGTTTTCGACGGTTCGGTCGATTCAGCCGGGTGACTGTCATGGACGAAGCGGTATTTCTGGCCGTAGCGGGTCTTAAGCGGGGCGAAAGCAACGAGGCCGCGTTCCAACAGCTGGTTGGTCAGTTGACACCTCGGATCCGATCCTATTTCCGACACCACTCCTTTTCCCCTGAAGATACCGACGATCTGGTACAAGAAGTCTTCCGCCGGGTCTTTATGGGTATTGGCGCCCTGAAAGACGAGGCCCGCTTCCTGGGTTGGATCTTTCAGATTGCACGGAACGTCCGTCTGTCGGCCTTGACCCGACGCGGGCTGAATCCGTTCAGTGGTGAAACGTTGGAGATTGACGCGGTGGGTTCCGCCGCTGCGGACCAGTCTCCGAGCCCGCTCACCCGGACGATCTCGCACGAAGAACTGCGTCGTGCGTTGGAAGCGATCGATGGTCTTCCCTCGCGGCAACGACAGTGTCTTCGTCTGCGCGTATTGCGGGAAATGAGTTACCAGGACATCGGGGATGTGCTGCAACTGAGCAGCCGGACGGTTCGCAATCATCTTCGAGAAGCACGAATTCGTCTGCGAAAGGAACTTTCAACACCGGAAGGAACAGGCTTTGGAGAAAGAAGACCCCAGAATCCGTGAAGCCTTTCGATTGGAAGGCGACAGGCAATCGCCATGTCTCGACGGCGAGTTACTCGACGTGTTCTACGCCGAGGGTCTGAGTGAAGGGGAAGCCGACACGGTCCGTGAACACCTGTCGATCTGTGCGGCCTGTCTGGAACTTTCCATCGACTTCCGAAGATTCGCCGGAGTTCACGACGAGGGAGCAACGAACGTCAACCCCATCACAAGCGACAACGTCGTCAGTTTGTTCGCACACCGGGGTGGGCTCAAGATAGCCGCCACGCTCCTCCTTGTCGCAACCCTGGGAGTGATCGGTATCTCCTTGCGCACACCGACCGAGCCGTCCACGGTGCGCAGCGGTGTGTTCGAACCAACGATCGAGCTGCTCGAGCCCAGGGGGGACATCGAATCCGCCCCTCGCCTCCTCGAATGGCGGGCCCTGGACGGGATCGACCATTACGAAGTCGAGATACGCGACCTGGGTCTTCGAACGCTCTGGGGCGAGCTGCGGCTTGAGGCACCCCGGGCCGTCGTACCCGATGAGATCGTCGATCGACTGGACGCCGGAAGTGAGTACGCCTGGCGCGTGACCGCTGTGGACAAAACCGGACAACGCATTCAATCTTCATTCGCCACTTTCCTGATTCTCGAAAAATGAAACGGATTTCAATTGCCCTCATCTTGGCCTCGTTGGCCCTGCCACTGAGGTTGGACGGGGCACAGAGCGTATCCGAAGACGCCGAGCGACTGTTCCGCCGGGCGTCCGCCGGACTGCGGGCAGGCGATGAAGCATCACTCGCCGAAGCCCGCAGATTGGCCGGGCAAGCCCGAAACCTGTTCAGGCAATCGGAAAATCCTTTCGGCGAGGCCCAGGCACTCGAACTGATTGCGTCTTCTTATCTGGATCAGGCTGCCCATGAACCTGCACAAAGAATCGCCGACGAGATGGTCAGGCTTGCAGGCACGAGTGATGATCGACGAATCGAAGCCATGACGCTGGCGTTCCAATCGTTCCTGGCTTCTCGCCGGGGTGAGTTCGAACGGGGATTCCTCCTGGCGGATCGGGCACGGGCCATCTGTGCCGCCGAGGGCGATGCCCCCGGCGAGGCATACGCCACTTACGTTCTTGGACACCTCTATAACGAACTGAATCAGCCCGAATCGGCACTGGTCCTGCTGACACAAGCCGTAGGGATGGCGATCGACGCCGGCGATGTTCGGACCGAGATGTTGGCCACAAAGGACCTGGGCACCGCACACAACAAGCTTGGCGATCACGAAACCGCGATCGCTTATCTGGACCGGGCTCATCGGCGATCTCCCTGGCGAGCCCGTCGGCGACTCGTTCCGACCTGACGACCGCCGTACCGCTGGCATTCCGCTCTCCAGCCGGCGTCGCGGTAGACCGGTTCGGAAGCATCTACGTCACCGAACCCGATTCGAACAACGTCCGAACCATCCTGCCCGATGGCGGTGTCGTCTCCACGGCCCAGGGAGACACCTTCGTCCGGCCCCAGGGTATCGCCGTCACCGAGAGCGGAAAGGTGATCGTTGCCGACGCGGGACAGGCAGCCCGTCAGATCCACTACGGGACTCCCAGCATCGAGAGCGTTTCGCCGGCTACGGTCGGAAGTGACGGGGGCACGACGGTGACGATCACAGGGAGGAATTTCGCTCCGGGCACCCAGATCATCGCCGCCGGAACCGTGATCGAGAATGTCACGGTGGTAAATTCCGTGACCGTTTCGTTCGTGACGGCTCCGCTGCCCAGCGGACGGACAACGCTGACCATCCAGAATCGAGGTGGTCTCGCCCAGGGTCTGTTCGTCGTCGAAACGGCCCCTGCCGCAAGTCTGCCCGCGGGCTTCATCACAACTGTTGCCGGCGGCTCGACGTTTGCCGGCGACGGCTCCCCGGCGACCGAGGCGCCGATGAATCCAGCAAGAGTCGCGCTGGATTCATCGGGCAACCTGTTCATCGCAGACTTTCTCAACAATCGAGTCCGTCGGGTGGATCGGGGCACTGGACTCATCACGACCATCGTCGGCACCGGCCTGGCCGCCTTTGCCGGTGACGGCGGTCCTTCGACCGCCGCCTCCCTCGATCACCCCGAGGCAGTTGCCTTCGACGCTGCCGGCAATCTTTACATCGCTGACGCGTACAACGGCCGGATCCGGAAAGTGGGCTCCGACTCGGGTATCGTCTCGACTGTCGCAGGGGGAGGGGAGTACGGTTTTCTGGGTGATGGAGGCCCGGCCACGATCGCCGGCGTGGATTCTCCTTTCGATGTTGCCGCCGACCCGGAGGGCAACGTCTTTATCGTCGATACGTTGATTCATCGCATCCGACGAGTGGACCGCGTGACCGGCATCATCACGACTGTTGCCGGTACAGGAGAGGCAGGGTTTTCGGGCGATGGAGGACCCGCGACGGCGGCGATGCTCAACAATCCGGATGGCGTGGAGGTCGATCGAGTCGGCAACGTTCTGATCGCCGACGCCGAGAATCACCGGATTCGTCGGGTGGATATGGTTTCCGGGATCATTACAACTGTCGCTGGCACCGGTGTGGACAGCTTCAGCGGAGATGGAGGACTGGCCTCGGCCGCCGGGATATCCTCCCCGAGCGATGTCTCCGTCGACGGCGCGGGGAACCTCTTCATCGCCGATGCCGGCAATGGCCTCATACGCAAGGTAGCGGCGGGTACGAACGTTATCACGACCGTTGCCGGGGACGGTTCGTTCGAGCTGACCGGAGATGGCGGACCGGCGACCGAGGCCGGCCTGAACGACGCACGTAACCTGGCCATCGATTCGGGCGGCAACCTGTTTATCGCGGACATCGGAAACCGCCGTATCCGGCGAGTCGATGCGAACACAGGCATCATCACGACCGTTGCCGGTACCGGCAACAACAGCTTTCTCGGTGACGGGGGCGCGGCCGTAGCGGCAGTGTTGAGCGAACCGCGAGCCGTCGCGCTCGACTCGAGCGGAAACCTTTTCGTCGCCGACGAGGGTAACGCCAGGGTCCGAAGGGTCGACGCGGTTACAGGGATCATCACGACGTTTGCGGGTGGCGGGGAGTACTTCGAGGGGTTTGGCGACGGTGGCCCTGGGACGGCTGCTGCCCTGTCCAACCCCTCCGCAATCGTTTTCGACACTTCCGACAACCTGTTCATTGCCGACACCTGGCATCACAAAATTCGCCGGGTCGATGCCGTGACGGGCATCATCAGCACGATTGCCGGAACCGGGGCCCAGAGCTTCTCTGGCGACGGCGGCGCAGCCCTGACAGCCGACCTCAACGCTCCGGAAGGTCTTGCCGTGTCGCCCCAGGGCCACCTCTACGTCGCCGATAGCGGCAACTTTCGGATCCGCAAGATCGATCTGGGAACAGGAACGATCACGACGGCAGCCGGCATCGGATCGAGTGGTTTTTCCGGCGATGAGGGGCCGGCCGTCGAGGCGGCGATATCGTGGGTCCCCGATATCGCGTTCGATACCGCCGGCGGCCTCATATTGATTGATACCGACCCCAACTCCCGGGTACGACGGGTGGACCTGGCAACGGGGATCATCACAACGATCGCGGGTGGCGGTACTTCGATAGACGACGGAGTCGCCGCCACCGAGGCCGAGCTGTTTCCGATCGCAGTCACTTCCGACGGACGGCTCTTTGTCTTCGACCTCCTCGACCAGGGCCTGCGGCAGGTCGGTGTGGACGGCACGATACGCACAATCGCGGGCGGCGGCGCGACTGGTTCTACCGGTGACGGTGGCCCAGCCGCGTCGTCAAAGTTCGCTTACCCGAGAGGCCTGACTTTCGATGCGTCCGGCAACCTCTATGTCGCCGATACTTTCAACAACCGGATCCGCGTCATTCGCGGGCCGATTCCTTAGGGTAGTGGAGCTCTGACCGCCCGGATCCGGTGGGCCTGCGTCGCGATGAACAGGTTGCCGTTCGAGTCGAGGACGACGGATCGAGGAAGCCCCAGCGTGGCAGAAGTGGCGGGCCCGTTGTCTCCGGAAAACGCTCCCCGCGATCCGACCCGGCCGCTACCCACAACCGTAGAGATGAATCCCGTTTCACCGCTGACGAAGCGAACCCTGTTGTTGAGATAGTCGGCGATCCACAGGTTGCCCGCTCGGTCCACTGCGACATCCAACGGGAGATTGAGACGGGCCTCGATCGCGGGACCCTGGTCTCCGCCGAAGGCGCCGGCATTGCCGCCACTCTCGCCACTCCCGGCGACAGTCGTGATCACGCCGGTTCGTCGATCGATGCGACGGACGCGATGATTGAAGACATCGACGACGTAGAGATTGTCATCCTGGTCGAAGGCCAGGCCGCGGGGGCGATTTAACGATGCGTCGAGGGCCGCTCCGTTATCTCCGGAAAAGCCTCTCGATCCGTTGCCGGCCAGCTTCGTGATCACACCCGTGACTCGATCGATCCGTCTCACGCTGTCGTTTTCGGTGTCGGTGAAATAGAGGTGCCCGGCGCTGTCGGAAGCGATACCCTGAGGCGAAGAGACTTCGGCACCGACGGCTTGGCCCCCATCGCCGGTGTTACCCTGCTGACCGCTACCCGCGAGCGTTCGAATGTTCCCCGTCGTTCGAGCGACGACGCGAACACGATTGTTCCCCGAGTCGAGGATCACGATGCTTCCAGTTGCATCGATCAAACTCCCGATCGGCTGGTTGAGCGAAGCGTCGAGGGCAGGTCCGTCATCGCCGGCATAGCCTCCTCTGCCCCGACCGAAAAGCAGGCCTTCGTCCCCCCCGCCCGCAACTGTCGCGATCGTCCTCGAACCTGCATCGATCCGACGCACGCGATGATTTTCAGTGTCGGCAACAAAAAGGTTTCCGAATGAGTCGAATACCACGTCCGAGGGCTTGTACAGGCCGGCAGCGGTCGCCGGGCCGTCGTCCCCGATGATTCGCGCCTCGCCGTTTCCGACAAACGTGCGGACCAGATCGTCACGGGGACGCCATCGGCGGATCCTGTTGTTGAGAGTATCGGCAATGACGAGAAAACCGCCGCTCCTGGTGACGGTAACGCCGGCGGGACGGTTCAGCAACGCATCCCCCGCGGGACCATCATCTCCTCCGAAACCAGCCTGCGTGTTGCCGACTATCGTTCGAATGACACCGGTTTCGCCGTCAATCCGGCGTATGACCTGGTTTTGGCGGTCGGCAAAGTAAATGTTCCCATTCGCATCGGTAGCGATTCCTGCAGGCCGGTTCAGGGTCGCTGCCGTTGCAGGACCCTCGTCCCCCGAGAATCCCGTTTCTCCTGTGCCGGCGACGGTCCTGATCACGCCCGTGCCGGCCTCGACACGACGGATGCGATCATTAGCTGTGTCGGCGATGAAAATGTTGCCGGAAGCATCGACGACCAGTCCTCGAGGGGCGGCCAGGGTGGCCTCAGAGGCGGGTCCTCCGTCGCCGCCGAATGCCTGCTCGCCGGTGCCGGCGACCGTGGAGATCTTCCCGTCGGAAAGATCGATTCGACGGATGACGTTGTTCCCCCTATCGGCAACCAACAAGCGGCCCTCGGCGTCGAGGACGAGGTCGATGGGTTGATTGAGACGGGCCTCGACGGCCAGACCCCCGTCTCCAGAAAACCCTGCCTCTCCGGTCCCTGCAACAGTCGAGATGATGCCCGTCGAAGCGCTGATCATCCGGAGGCGGTGTCCACCGAGTTCCGCGATGAAGATGTTGCCCCCCTGACCGACGAGGGCATCGGTCGGCGCATTGAGGGAAGCGGCAACGGCGGGACCACCGTCTCCGGACGATTCCCGATCACCGGTTCCCGCGATCGTCGTTACAACTCGCGTCTTCCAGTCGTACCGACGGACGCGGTGGTTGCCGCGGTCGACGATCAGGAGGCCGCCGGGAGCAAAGGCCGTCGAAACAGGCCAGGCGACAGCCGCCTGCACCCCTTTCAGCCCGTCACCGACGAAATCGCTGCCACCGGCGATTGTCGTGATGTTGCCGGGCGCAACCTCGCCGAGCGGCACGGCATCGACCCAGAGAGGCGTTTGGGCCACGCCTCCACGGTTCAGGATCGTCAACGTGCGGATTCCGCTGGCGGCGACTGGGGCCGTGAATGTTACGCGCGTGCTTCGCTCTACCGAAGTCTCGACCAACACCCTGCCGAGGAGAACCAGCGTCCCCGGGGCGAAATTGGTTCCACGAATCGTCACGCTCTCGCCCCCGGTGTTCAAGACTCTCTGAGGCGAGATGCTCTGGATCGTCGGGGTCCCGAATTCGATGGATCGAGCCAGGCTCTGGCGATCGGACACGAGGACCTTCCCGTCGTCCGTGATGACCACGCCACGTGGCTCCAGGAAGGTATTGCGCTGAGCCAGGAGCGTCGTCCGCCCGTCAGGCAGTATCACCTGCACCTGGTTGCGGCCCGGTTCGGTCACGTAGATGTTCCCGAAAGCATCGGAAGTCACGCCGGCCGGGGCGGCAAACTGCAGAGCGCCGGCAGTCGAGTCGAGCCGGCTTTCGGAGCCGCCACCACCGGCCCGGAGTGCGGAGTTCGAGCCGAGCGAAGTCAACGTTTCAACTGAACCCGTCTCCGACACCCGGCGAATGACGCCGTTGTTCGTGTCCGTCACGAGCATTCGTACCGGTGGCGGCGGATCCCCGGTCAATTCCCGCGTCAGCTGTGCTGCGAGGGACTCGACTTCAAGTGCGATTCCGGTCGGCGTGTCGAACAGAGCCGCCGAACCACTTCCGTCGGCGAGCCCGCGGCTGCCGGCCGACCCGGCCAGGGTTTCGACCAACCCGGTCTCCAGGTTGACCCGGCGTATCGTGTGATTGCCAGAATCGGCGACCCACATGTTACCTCGACCGTCGAGTGCGATTCCCTGGGGACTATTGAAGGTCGCAGACCCTCCGTCGGAGCTCCCCGCAACGCCCGTTCCGGCCAGAGTTTCGACCTGCCCATCGGCGCCGGACTGGATTCGGCGGATGGCATGGTTCGCGCTGTCGCTGACGTAGAGCGCGCCGCTGGTGCTGTTGAAGGAGAGGTAAGTGGGGCTGCTGAACTGCGACTCGGCCCGCGCCGCATTCTTCAGGCCGGGACTGTTCTGGATTCCTGCATAGACCTGCGGTGTCTGGGTCAGATTTTCGCTGATTAGCACGGTGTGGGATTGGCTGGACGCCAGATACAGGGTGCCGGCATCATCCTGAGTGACGCCCGTTGCCTCGAAGCCGGTCACTCCCGCGGCGACATCGGTGACAGTGATCGTCGCTGCCGCGATGATGCTGCCGGCCGTCATCGTCAACGTGGAGAAACCGGATTTCAGACCCTGGATATTGCCGGTTGCATCCACGCTCGCGATATCGGGGCTGATGCTGCTGAAACCGACGGCGAAATCATCCCTGGAGGTCCCGACGCTGTCGATGACCAGGACTCGGAGGCGCAGCGCCACACCGAGATTGACGTTCACCTCTTCGCTCGGCTCGTTCGATGAACTGTCGCGGAGGGTGAGGCTTGCAACAGAATCAGTATTGCCCGGAAAGAAGCGCCGGGCCTCACCGGCGGTGAAAGTGTAGGGAAACTGGCTGCCTTCTTCGCCGGCCAGGGGAACCAGCATCAGCGAACCGTCGGACTGGAAGAACTGAAGCTGGCCGGCCGCCGGGTTCGACGAATCCGCATGAAGGAAAATGAATCTCGTGGAAAAGCCGCCGCCGATCGCGATATGGGGAAAGACGATCGAGGTGGACGACGGCGGTGCCGCCGCGTCGGCTACCGGTAGCGTCGTCAGGACCAGATCCCCGAGCGAGTTGGTGGTGAGCTTCAGCGTTACCGCGGCAATCGGTTCGTTGGTCCGGACCTCGATCTGACCGGTAAACCCCAGCGTGACGCTCGAGAACAACTCTGTTGCAAGGATGGCGAAATGACCGCCGGCCGGTAGTGTCCGGGTCGTTTCTTCCTGGGACTCCCCATAGCGATCGAGGAGAGCCAGGGTCACCTCCTGCTCCGCGGCCCCGGGGTTTGCCAGAGCCAGCCCGGTCTGTGTCCCGACGGTATCGACGAAGACCCTGGCCTTCGTGGTCAGCGGTGTTGCGGCCACGGCCGCTTCGGTGATCAACTGCGTGCCCTGCTTGAGCTGAAACACTGCCGTCCCCGCCGGAGCCGCCTGACCGACGTCTGGAACAACGACGGCATAGCCTACGCTGAGCGCAGTCGGATGCCCGAGTTCGAGGAGGGTGACACCGGCGGGTGGCAGCTGATAGGCGAAACTGGAAACGTCCTCGGCGCCCAGACGCAAGATCAACGGTGATCCGTCGGATTGCGTCAACCCGACAGTGCCGGAGATTGGATTGTCGGTCTTGTTGACGAGGATGAGCTGGGTCGTGTAGCCCTGCCCCGCGGCCAGGTGAGGGAAGGTCACCGAATCACTACCAGCGGCGGTCGTCAGGTCGACGACCGGAAAAGTCGCATACAGCGGCTCTCCGCGGCTGTTGATACTCTGTCGTAAGGTGAGCGGCGCCAGGGCCTGATCGCTGGTGAAGGTCAGACTGCCGAGCAGGCCCACAGGCATCCCGGAAAACAATTCCGCAACGAACAATGCGAGGTGTTGTCCCGGCCCGAGATCTCGACTCTCTGTCCCCACCTGATTCCCGGTGGCGTCGCGAAGGACAAACTGGATACTCGCCGTCTGGTTCGAAGGATTGACCAGAGCCAGAGCTGTCTGCGTTGCTACTTCGTCGACAAGAATGCGGCCCGACAGAATGGGCGCTGTCGCAGGCACACCGGCCTGGCTGACGAGAACGCCGCTACTGTTTGAGAAGGTAAACAGGGCGGAGCTTGCGGGCACGCCCGTCCCTCCCGTGGCCGAAACCAGCGTGTAGCCAACCTGGATCGTTCCCTGGGAGTAAACGGGCATCGAGCCCGACAACAACGCACAAAGCGCGAGCAGCCTAAACTTCATCGACACGACTGGTAACGTCTGCGCCACAGATTTCCTGTAGAGCGGCGGATTTCCACACAACCGCACGATACGCCCAGAGTCCGCAATTGTAAATTTGGTTGTGGGTGTAAATGCCTCACGCCACATCCAACCGCTTTCCAACCGCCTTCGACATTGACCCCAACTCCTTCCTACCGTAACATTTACGCAGTTTACCAACATGGGTGATAGACCGTCTGAGGCAACCGAGGCTATGGCTTTGAAGTCAGGTACCGAACTCGGCAATTACGAGATTCTCTCCCTGCTCGGTAAGGGTGGCATGGGTGAGGTTTGGCGCGCGCGCGATCAGAAGCTCGGACGCGAAGTCGCCATCAAGACCCTTCCCGAAGAGTTCGCCAAAGACGAAGAACGTCTAGCCCGGTTTGAACGTGAAGCCAAACTGCTGGCGTCGTTGAACCACCCGAACATCGCCACGATCCACGGTCTCGAAGAACACAACGGTACACGCTTCCTGGTTCTGGAACTCGTTGAAGGCGACACACTCCGGGATCGGCTCGCTCGTGGTCCTATCCCGGTCCAGGAATCCCTCCGACTCGCCCTCCAGATCGCCGAAGCGCTCGAAGCCGCTCACGAGAAGGGCGTTATCCATCGTGATCTGAAACCCGCCAACATCAAGGTCACCCCCGATGGCAAGATCAAGGTGCTGGACTTCGGACTGGCGAAGGCCGTCGTGACCGACACCGCCCGCGAGGAAGCGGTGACACAGACGCTCACCACTGTGGGCGAGACCCGTGATGGAGTACTGCTGGGGACTCCGGCCTACATGAGTCCCGAGCAGGCCCGCCGCCAGGCGGTCGATCATCGATCGGATGTCTGGACGTTCGGCAGCGTCCTTTTCGAGATACTGACTGGATCCACCCTCTTCGAGGGTCCAACCGTGGCAGACACGATCACCGGAATCCTCAGTCGTGAACCCGATCTTACCCAACTTCCCCTCAACATTCATCCGGGTGTACGGCAACTCGTCCGCCTCTGCCTGAGCAAGAACCCGAAGGGCCGATGGCAGGCAATGGGCGACGTGCGTCTTGAAATTCAGGAGGTCCTCCGAGACCCCGACGCGCTGACGATTCAACCTGTCCGGGCAGCCCGCCCCGGCGCCCGAGGTGTCACGGCCTACGCGCTAGCCGGCGTCGTACTGGCATTTGTTGCGGCGGCTGTCGGATGGTACGCGAGGCCTCAGCCGCCGCAGGCCGCCGGTCCGGTCATTCGGTTCGATTACGAACTTCCGGAAGGCCAGGTTCTGGATCCGAACCTGCGTCATCCGCTCGTCGCCGTTTCCCCCAACGGTGAGCGGATCGTGTATGTCGCCAATTCACAGCTGTACCTCTGGACCCTGGAACAGGGCGCCGCCACCCCGGTGTCGGGCATTGTCGACGGTCCGGTCGATCCGGCCATTTCCCCCGATGGCATGTGGATCGGATACTTTTCCAGGGTTGATGGCCAAATCAAGAAAGTGTCCGTGGACGGTGGCGCGCCCTTCCCGCTGGCCGACGTGGCCCCTCCCTACATGGGGGCAAGCTGGAACGTCGAGGACACGATCGTCTACGCCGATCGCCAGGGCGTCCTGCGTGTGTCGGCCGCCGGCGGGGATCCGCAGCTGATCGTTCCGGCGCAGCGGGGCGAAACGCTGAGCGCTCCCTGGCTCTTGCCAGACCGCGAATCGATGCTGTTGACGGTGGAAACGTTTCCCAGTTCGGCGAACTCCGGGATCGTTGTCCTCTCACTCGAATCCGGGGATCGGAAGCTGCTTGTTCAGGCCGGCCTGGACGGACGTTACCTGCCTACCGGGTACATGGTCTATACGGCCGGAGATGTTGTCTACGCTGCTCGATTCAATCTCGCAACGCAGGAACTGGGAGCCCGCGCGGTTGCGGTGATGGAGGACGTCCTGAACACGGGCAGAGCCAGCTACTCGATCGGTCACGGCGGAACGCTTGCCTATCTGCCCGGTGAAACCACCGGCTATAGCGGAGTCGTGAGCTGGTTGGGCGGGGAAGGAGGAGAGGTTACGGCCCTGATCGAAGAGAGCCGGTCCTATCGTTACGTTCGTCTTTCTCCCGCCGGTGACCGCCTGGCGGCTCTGATTCGAGATGAGAATGGCGTCTCCAACGTCTGGATCCACGATGTCGGAAGCGGCACACCGCTGCAGTTGACGGACGACGCCCGGCCGAAGGGTTCGCTGGCATGGTCGCCCGATGGGGAACGGGTCACCTATTCCAGCGACGAGCACATCTACCTCCAGAGGACTGATGGAACCGAGCCGGCGGAGCTCTTGTGGACGCACGACGAAGCGGTGGGTGGGATGAACTGGTCGACGGATGGAAATCATCTTGCTTTCGATACGGCGACCAGTCTGTTGACCGAGACCGGAGACATCTGGGTCTTTTCGCCGGATGCGGGTACGGCACTGCGTTTTACCGAGACCGACGACGTGGAAGCGGCGCCCGCGTTCTCCCCGGACGGACGATGGATTTCCTATGTCCGCCGCGACACTGGAGGAAACCGGGTCTGGGTCGCCCCGCATCCCGGTCCGGGGCCCGGGCGCCAGATCTCCACCGTCAGCGGAGGGGTGCAGGGCGGCTGGTCCGCGTGGTCCGAGGACGGGCAGGCACTGTACTACCGCGGCATCGGACCCAATTTCGAAAAAATCATGACCGTCTCGGTAGAAACCGGCGTCGACTTCACCAGAAGAGAGCCGCAGGTACTTTTCGATCTGCCTTCCTCGTCCACCGTGTGGGATCTTCACCCTGACGGTGAACAGTTTCTTGTCCTTCGGAACATCGCTATCAGGGGAATCGACCGGCAGAACGCCCGAATCAACGTCGTCGTGAACTGGTTCCAGGAGCTGAAAGAACGGGTGCCCGTGCGATGATCCAATCACGTTGCTTCCTACGACATTTATGAGATTCTCTGACGAATCTGCTTGAACATGATCGCGCGCGGACGCGGAGCCGACCGGGGCCCGCGCGCGCCAGTAGAAGATAGAAGCTTTTCGGTCTATCGGCGATTTTTCGTTTTGATTTCCTCCGTGCTCCCTCGCGCAACTTCACATAACATCCCATCGGCGACATTTCTACCGTGCCTGTTATACCGCGAACCAAGCTTGTTTTACTTATTCCCGCCCGCCTATAGCGACCTTCAGAGCTTCCACGACCTTCGGAATCCGTTCTTCGATCGTGATCCTGGTCGCGATGGGCGAAATGAGGTCACCGTGCCTCAAATCGACGTACTGAATCTGCCGGAGATACCGAGGAATACGACATTCCGCCAACATCACGGGCACCAGCGGCTTCTTCTCGTCAAGAGCCATCCGAAGCTCGCTCTGGACCTCCGACGAAGACACAGCTGATGGTGATAGGACCACGAGAAACGCTTGGCACGATTGGATCGCCTGATCAATCGTCAGGTCCCAATTTGCGGAAGGCGTGAGGTTCAAATCGTCGAGCCAAAGGCTGACACCCCTCTCCTGAAGACCCGACGCAAAATCCTGGACCAATTCCAGGTCTGCTCTGGAATAGCTCACAAAGACGTGCCCGGTAGTTCCCCCTTTTGACACCTTGCGCGATTCCGTCGCCTCTGACGAGTTCGCGGTGATGGACGTGAACTCTCGAGTCAGCACTTCCGTTGGGATTCGTCTGATGATATCCGCTGCCGAACCCAGAGCCCGCACGGCGTCCACATCACTCATCAGGGCACGAAGAAAGTGCCCGGACCTAACGAACGGGATCTCGCTCTCGAGGGCCGAGAGCTGCAGTGATTTTCCAAGGATCCTCCGGAGAGGCTTGGAGAAGCCAGGCGTCAGCTCATAGCCTCGATAATACTCTTCCAGACGCAGGTTGAGGCGCTCGACGAGGTCGGTGTCGTCGATGTTGAAGTGCACTCGAATATGGGAGAAGTCACTGTCGCGAGTGTCGACGAGAGACCTCAGAAGATGGGTCGGCTGAATACTACGGTGCGTGTAGTCCATGCCTATTCTGGCGGCTTCTTCCAGAGCTTTACGGCAGGCGCCACTGAGGCGATTCACTACCTCGCTGAGGTCGATCCTGGTCTCCGCCACGACGGCTAGATCTCGGGGATGGCGGGCCGGTCGCTCGAAGGGCTGACGGGCCGCCATCACGAGCCATCTTCCTACTTCCTTCTCGGCTTCTGAAAAAGCGGATTCCAAGGAGGCGTAGTGTTCGATGCCATGCCAAACGACGGACCCGTTGTTATCGATCACACGAAGAAAAGACCGCCGCGCTACATGCTCTAAATGCTCGTCGTCCTCGATCAAGCCGAAGTCGATTCGTCCTCGGCCATTGATCCACTCCGAGAGCGCAGGGTACTTCGCCATGAACCCTTCTGAAAGATACGCCTCTGTCATGGGTCGGCTCGTCTCGACATCTGATGACCAGTTGGTACTGGTAGGTGGCCCCGGGAACCACCGAGCCCTATCGCTCTCCGAGTCCCGCCGCCCAGGCGAGGATGACGATCGCCGAGCCCTCCCTCCTTTGCCGGAAATCGGGCCAGTTCGGCCTCCAGAAGGCGTGTGAGAAGCGACTGGGGGGCTTGCTGGGCCAAGGACAGGGTTGGCAGCGCTAAGAGCACGACGACGGTCCAGATTAATCTCTTCAATGCTTTGCACCAGCGGGATCGGTTGTGTGGGCATGCTAATCGGTAGCGGGGCGGGATGTCAACGAACGGTTGGTGTGCGATCATATCCGGATCGGTGAACAACCATGGCGTTTCACCCACTCGACATCGGCGACGGAATTTTCCTTGCGATGGTTCAGCCCGAAGACGCCGAGGAGATCTTCGCTCTGAGTGACCGCAACCGTGACCATAACGCCGAATTGTCGTAACCACCGTCCCGCGATCGGGTAGACCGACCCGTCGCCGGGTCGGCCCCACCACGGAACCGTACGCGCGGATTTCCCGCATACGGCTCTTCGAAAAGAGTCTGTTTACAGCCGGGTGTAGGACGCCAACTGGGAATAGCGGATCCGGATTCGCGGCCGAACCAGCGGGTGCTTGATCTTCCGCTCGAACCAAAGGCCCACGACATAGTGAAGATAGATGTTGGCCAGCAGCGGTGAGATAGAGCCGCCTTGCGGCGTTCCCCTCTCCACTGCCTGCCACCTGCATCCCTCGAAGATGCCTGCTTTTAGCCACGCCTGAATCAGCGTCAATTCTCGCCGATCACCGATTCGAAGTCCCACCAAGCGCATGAGCCAGTCCTGGCTCAGACTTCCGAAAAAATCCCGGATGTCCACCTCAAGCACGTGCTCCATCTTCTGGCGGTGCAGTAACGCGTTGATCGTCGCCAGCGCATGATGACAGCCCAGCCCTGGCCTGAAACCGAACGAGCATTTCAGGAAGTCCTGCTCATAGATTTCATTTCAGAACCTTCGCCATTGCACCCTGGATCGCCCGATCGATTACCGCCGGAACCCCGATGGGACGCTTCGAACCATCCGCCTTCGGGATATACACCCTTCGAACCGGCGGCGGCCTATAACACCCGTCGTGGATCTGCTTCAGGATTGGCGGAAGCAGCCAGCTCAAATTCTCTCTGGCCTGCTTGACGCTCCCCCGCCGCGCTCGATCGCGGTATCTCATCGAGACACTCCGCTAAAATCCATACGTGAGGTGGTGAAGCAAATTATTGAACTGCTCTTTTGGATTCTTCCGAGCCCTTGCTGCTATCGCGGCTCGTCTGGAAACTGGATCATGCCCCTCGCCAGCACTGGGTCCGGCTGGGTTGCCCGCCTCGGTGTGCGGTTCCGATTTCCTCATTTGCCACTTCCTCTTTCTGCCACGCCCTTTGCTCCCCGGTCATTACTCGGTTCACCGCTACTATGACGTGGTCTGACTTCCCTGCGCTCCTACAGCCCGGCTTGCACCGCGCCACTGTCCACCTCCTGTGGACAAACACAGGGATCTCCCAAGTTCATGAACGTGCTCTTGCGGACATGCCGGAGCCAGCGCCCCCGGTGGCCGAGGACAGACTCGCATTAACGCCTGTCTTTCTTCCGCCTTCCCCGTCTTATCCACCGGGTCGGCGACCACAACTTTTTCCGTTTCGGGGTGTATGCCCATTCATCTCACCGATTCGGCCTGTCCGCTCATACCGCACCCGCTTTAACGCGTCGGTTACCCTTCGCGCCAGGGTGCGTTCTTCACCTCCGTCTGCTCGACTTTAAGGTGGTGATCTTTGCATCTCACAAGCTCCATTCACGCCTCTTGGCGCACGATAAGCGGAATAAGCAGGGTCTGACGACTACGGCAGAGGGGACAGCGTCGTCATGTGGGCGCTATGTCAACCCGCGCGCGGCCGCAGGCCGTCGGGCGACCCTGGTGAAATGAACGTGAACCGGGAGATCCAACGCCCCTGCTCCCAGTTTCGGAGTGTGTGCACGCTAATCCCCATAGCCTTAGCGAACGGTGCTGCTTCCCGCTTCGTCGCGGAACGTGCGCTGATGATGTGGATCCTGTCATCCTCCGTTTCGGTCCACAACTACGACGTCCAAGCCTCGACCAATCAGTCGTCCTTGAGCTCGGCCATGACCGGGGCGTGATCGGAGGCGATCAATCCGTCTTTCTTCTTGCGATAGTCCCGGTCGATCCAGACGTCCTCGACTCGTCGAAGAACAGCTCCCGTCGCAAGGAGGAGATCGATCCGAAGTCCCCAATTACGGTGGAAAGCCCCTGCTCGATACTCCCACCAGCTAAAGGACCCACCTTCGGGATGAATCTCGCGATAGAGATCGACCAGACCCCAGTCCAGCAGATCCTGGTATGCCGAGCGCTCCGCGTCGGTGTGGAAGATGCTTCCCTTCCTGTCTTCCTCGGCCCAGGTGTCTCGAGCGGTGGGACAGAGGTTGAAATCCCCGCACAGTACGATCGGATCGCCGGGGGTCAGGGTGTTCTTCAAGAAGGAGTGAAGGGACTCCAGCCAGGCCAGCTTCCGGGGAAAATCGGGGTGCTCCGTGTTCTTTCCATTGGGAACGTAAACGGTGATGTAAGTCAGGCCACCGACGCGCACCGACAGGAGGCGGGCTCCGATTTTCTCTTGTTCAGGTAGTCCGCGCCGCACGACTTCGGACTCTTGGCGGCTCAGAACGGCAACGCCGTTCCATGCTTTCTGGGCATGGATCGCGGCCTGGTAGCCCTCCGCTTCGAATTCCAAGTGCGGGAACAGCTCCTCGTTCAGCTTGAGCTCCTGCAATCCTACTATGTCGGGTTGGCGGTCTCTCAGCCAGTGGAGCACGAAATCCATGCGCGCTCTCAATCCGTTGATGTTCCAGGTCGCAATCCTCATTCCCCACCTCAATCAATAGGGGGCGATTGCGAGACGGATAGCTGAAATCCTAGTAGCATAGCCGGCGAAAAACGACGCCCAATACCTCGGACGGTAATAGTACGAGAGGAAGGCCTTTTCACGCAATTGAATCAACCTGTCAGGTCTCCTGACAGGCCTGCCCATAGGGGGTGCCGCAGTGTAGGGTGTGGGACCGTCCCCGTCGAAACCGAGTTGTCATAACATTTTTCATTCGCCCCAATGGGACCACTTCCCCTGTCCGCGTTTCTATCAGATGTGGGCGTAGCTGCGTCCATCAATTTCATGAGGGGTTGCGGGAAGAGTAGGACCTGGTTCCTGGCCGCCGCTGGGAACGTTCAAAACAGCCAGGAGCGCCCCCGACACAGCCAATGCGATACGTGAACAGATTGACAGCAGGAGTTACCAGACGTGATCCCAGATCCGACTGTGTTCCGAGACCCCGGTGCGGGGTGTCCATGAATTCGGGTATTGAGGGCTCTGCCCCCCGAACTAACACGAACGAGGAGCAAAGAATAAGAAAGAGGCAATACGTGGCTATCGGAGTCATGGCGACAATTGCGATCGTGATGGGTACCGCGGGCGCCCAGGTCGAGCAGGGTTCCGATTGGACGTTTTCCGGGGTCGACCGGATCGAATTCGAAGGGATATCGGGCGACCTCGTCGTGGAGCGCGCGGGTGGATCCGAACTGGAACTCGCCCTCCGCTCGAACGTCAGACCGGATGGGGCCTTCGTGGGCGAGGTGGATCAACAGGGAAGTACCGTACGCATCGATGAGCGATGGACCGGTTCGTCGAGCCGTGGAAACGTGGAGTGGATCCTTTCGGTTCCCGCTTCTCTTGAACCCGTGATCGTCATGAAATCCGCCGGCGGTGGTCTGGAAGCTTCGGGTGTCGAGGCGAGCTTTCGCTTTCGGACGGCGAGCGGCGACGTTCGTGTGTCCGAAACTGCTTTAGATGGCCCGAGCCGCTTCTCGTCGGCATCGGGGAACGTGGTGGTCACACTGGACGACCTCGGGTCGTATGACCTGGAGGCCTCGTCGGCGTCCGGAAATGTAAGGATCGACACAGCCTTCGGCGACGACTTCACGCTAATCCTGACCAAGCGCGAGGATCGGGGCCGCATCACAAGCCCCTTCGCGGTCACCTCACAGAGAACATTCCTCCGGAACGACCAGAAGTATATCGAGCAGACGATAATCCGAGCTTCGGGTAGCCCGGAGAGCCGGCTTCGAACAGCCTCGGGCTCCATCGTCGTTCGGGACCGATCCTGAGGCGTTTCAGAGAATAGGGACGGGCGCATTTAAATCAAAGTGCTGAGGGGCTATGTAAAACAAGAGGGTCCGCAGTGTTGGGGTGGCCAGGCACCACGGCGAACACGTGGACACGGCGTAGAGGCCCGCCAACCACGGTTGATCAGGAGAGAGAGGATCGGACTCTTCAGGATCGCTGTCGGACCCCAGGGCACGGTAGCCCGACGATTGAACCGGAAGCCATTGCCCGACTAACAACGATTCCTCGCACTCAGGGTGCGGTTGAGCATCACTCCCAGCCATGCCCCCGGTCACCAGTTTCCAACACTTCAAAATGATTCGTCGATAGTGTCGTAGACCTTGCTTACTCCAAATCCATGCCCCGGTGTCTGCAGTCAGTTCGTTCTCGTGAGCATCACCGGTGTTGACTGTGTCCGCACGCACGAGAATCATCAGGTGGCACTCTAATTCAGCATACGGCTTGTGCTCGACCCCGGTGGGCACGATCAGCATCTCTCCCTGGTTCAACGTGACAGCTCCGTCACGGAAGTCGATCCGTAACTGACCTCTGAGGATGATAAACGCTTCGTCGGTATCAGTATGTTTGTGCCAAACAAAGTCACCTTCGAGTTTGGCAAGCTTGAAGTGATAACCGTCCATCTGCGCAACGATCTTTGGCGACCAACGCTCGGTGAACAGGCTGAGTTTGTCCGTCAAGTTGATTGGAATTGGTGTCATCACTGTCCTCAATAGGATTGTCAAGTTGTGCCGACGTTGACTTGACGAATCAATGATCCCCGGCACCCAACTCGGCAGCTACGAGATCCTCTCCCCGCTCGGCAAAGACGTACGCTTTCGTTTCTCGTGACGGGGTCACTTGAGATACCATGGCGTCAAACCACTCTCCAGGAGGCAGTCATGAGCGAGAGGCTTGTCCAGCTTAACTTCAGATTCAACGTTTCCGGTTCGGACTATCAACAGGCGGTAGCACCACTCGGCGAAGAGTTCGCCGCGCTTCCCGGTCTTCGATGGAAGATCTGGATGATCAATGAAGCTCAAAACGAGGCGGGTGGGATCTACCTCTTCGAAGACGAGGAGTCTGTAAAGAAGTTCCTGGAAGGACCGCTTGCGGCGCAGGTTACGAGTCACCCGGCACTCAGCGATTTCAGCGTCAAGCAATTTGACGTAATGGAGGGGCTGACCGCAACGACGCGGGGACCCATCCGAGTGGCGGCAGCCGCCTCGTAGCAACGGTATTGTCAACTTGGTTGCCAACAGCCAAACCAATGGGCTGCGGTCACCGGTTGATCAACCTGCCGTGACCACATTCCAAGTCGCGAAAGAACGTTCTCTGAGCATCCGTTGATGCACCGACTTCAGCCGGTGTCGTCCCACTCGGAATAGATTCAGAACGACACCATGCACGGAAAGGAAGAGTTGCGATTGTCGTGGAGACTTGAACTGTCGCATCTGTCGTTCCCGCTGCCGGGCTGGCTGGTGTGATACTTCGGCTCGATTGTTCGGTATCGTTCGGTGTCATGGTTCACCGAAGGCATGATCGTCCGCAGCTTCGCACCGCAACTCTTCAACTTGTCCGTAACCAGGCGAAACGGAACTTTGCCTTGACCCTTCAAAAGCTTGCGAAAGAACCGCTCCGCCGCGCGACGGTTGCGCCGCGACTGAACGAGGATATCTATCACGTCGCCGTCTTGATCCACGGCACGCCAGAGGTATTGCCGTTCACCGTTGATCGTCACGAACACCTCGTCGAGGAACCACGTATCTCCGAGCCGACCTCGTTGTCGCTTCAGGCGCCTGGCATAGTCGAGCCCGAACTTCGCACACCATCGGCGAATGGTCTAATAGGACACAGTGATTGCCGCTCGGCAAGCAGATCTTCGACATCTCGGAGGCTGATACCGAATCTATAGTAGAGCCAGACTGCATGACTGATGATTTCGCATGGATACCGGTGTCCGTGATAACGGGATCGCGTGGATTTCATGCCCTAAGTCTGTCCGCAGTGGTCCAAGTTGACAATGCCCTCATCGGCCAGCATCAGGGCCTCGATAGTTCTTATAGGTCGAATTAGGCCATTCGGATGATTAACGTGAGGGCGATCCTGTGATAAGATTTCACTAATTATCGTTAATGGACTTTCATTATGGACCGCCGTGCTGGTGAGGTAGGAAGCCGCCAACGGGGCAGGTGCTGGCATGAATCGGATAAGCCGACAGGCTGCTCGTGTGTCCGGTTCGCAACCGGAGGATTATTTGATGGGAAGCTCACGAAAACGAAGTCTGGGAGCGATTGCGGCCCTCGCCCTCGGTGGTTCAGCCTGGGTTCTGTCATCAACCGGGTTGGTGGGCCAAACGATCCCGAAAGCGGGACTCTCCATCGACGCTCTCGCCCAGACCGTCTGGGTGGAGGAGTTCGACGTCTCACCGGATGGGAACCTGATCGCCTACAAATCGGCAAAGGCCGGAACATACGACATATGGACGGCCCCAACCTCAGGCGGCGAGCCGAACCGCCTGACGACGATGCCCGGACGGGAAATGGCGCCAAAGTTCAGCCCCGACAGCCAGTGGATCGTGTTCGAAGCAGATTCCGGTGGCGTGAACGTCAGAGACCTCTACCTGATCGCGGCCGGCGGGGGCGACGCGATTCGCCTGACCGACCACCCCCTGAACGACAGCAGTCCGTCCTGGGCCCCGGATGGCAATAGCATCTACTTCAGTACCGGCATGTACTTCGATTCCTCGGTTGCCGTCATCGACGTCGAGACGCGGGAGATCACGCGCGTTGGGCGGGGCGGCGGCGCCCCACAACTCTCGCCCGACGGAAAGTGGATTGTCCTGGCGCGAAACGCCAAACCGCGTGATGACGACCAGAGCAACCAGGACATCTATGTGATGTCGGCCGACGGCGGCGACGCACGGCTCCTGACACCTGACACGTTCGACGCCCTCGATCGAGCGCCTGTCTGGTCTCCGGACAGCTCGAAGATCGCCTTCACTTCAGACCGGAACGGATGGAACAACCTCGGCGTCATCGATGTGGAAACGGGTCGAGCTCGCATGTTGCTGACCGAGTCGGTGGAACACAGTGAGCCCCGATGGTCTCCCGACGGCCAGTGGTTGACCTTCACCAAGAACCTGGACTACCAGTACCACATCTTCAAGATCCCTGCCGACGGCGGCGAAGCTGTCCAAGTGACGGAGAAGGGTGGCGTCAGCGGCGGTTCCTCGGCAACCGGACAGACTCGCGGCAACCATATGTGGCATCCGTCCGGAAGCCAGATCGTCTACTACCATTCCGATCCGACGATGACGGGTGACGTCTGGATCATGTCGGCATCAGGTGGCGGCGAACGGCAGATCACGAACCATCAGGCAGCGGCCTTGAGAGATCCGGACCTGTTCGTGTGGCCGGAGTTCATCGAGTACAAGAGCTTCGACGGACGTGAGGTCGCCGGACTGGTCTACAAACCAAAGGGGAGCCAGGCGGGCGATCGGCTGCCGGCCCTTTTCTTCTTCCGAGCCAACTCCAACGGCCAACACCCGATGCAGTGGCATCCCTATATCCAGTACTTCGTTAGCCGCGGCTACCTGGTCTTCGCCCCGAACTTCCGTGGGAGCACCGGCCGCGGCAAAGAATACCGGCAGTCAGTCCACACCTACGGGGGAGATCATGACTTGCGCGACGCGTTCGCCGGGATGGACCTGCTCGCCTCAGAGGGCTGGGTGGACCCGAATCGCGTCGGCGCCTTCGGTGGCTCGACCGGAGGGTTCTTCACCACGACCGCGGTCACCAAGGACCCCCAACGGTTCAAGGCGGGCGTCGTCTGGTACGGCTCGACGGACCTGGTCACGCTGTCCACCTACGGAGGTATGCAGGGTTGGAACCGTTTTCTGATCGGCAAAGATCCGATGGAAAACCCGGAGAATTACTATAGCCGCTCCATCATCTACCACGCCGATCGCGTGAAGGTTCCACTGCTGTTCCTCTACGCCCAGGGAGACGGCGCCGCCCGATTCCAACAGATCGAGCAGTACGGTGTACAAGCCCTAATCCACGGCAACTGGTTCGACTGGGCAATCTACGAGAAAGAGCCTCACGGCTGGTATCACTGGCGGCCCGACAGCGTGGAAAGATCGCTAACTGCAATGAGCCGCATGTTCGACAAGTTCATGCTCGGAGCAGACCACGACATCAAGAAGCTGATGGAAGAACAAAGGAAAGGGATCGAGTTGCGACGGAACCCAACCATTGATCTATGGAATTCACTCGTGAATGGAACGCCGTGAACCAGAGAGCGTCGGCTGCTGGAAAGGATGGCCGGGAGCCGGCTCAAACTAACAATTTTCAGATGGAGGAAAGCTACATGAGCGTCATCAGAGAATGCGGAAGACTGCGATGGACGGCGGCTGCGATCATTGCCCTCGTCCTCCTGACAACCCCCGCGTATTCACAGGGAGTGACGGCATCGATCGTCGGAACGATCACCGACGCAACCGGCGCGGTCCTTCCCGGTGTGACCGTCACGGCCACGAACGAAGGCACCGGCCTTCGACGGGAGGTCTTCACCAACGAGAGCGGCAACTACACGATCCCTCTGCTTCCCGTGGGTACGTACACGCTCGAAACCGGGCTACCGGGATTCCGGACCGAAATCCGGACCGGGATCACGCTGAACGTGGACGCCCGGGCGCGGATCGACTTCGGGCTGCAGGTGGGGCAGCTCACCGAAACAATCGAGGTCACCAGCACGGCGCCCCTGGTGCAGACCGAGGACAGCTCCGTCGGGTTCGTCGTGGACCGCAAGAAAGTTACCGAGCTTCCGCTCAACGGCCGAAGGTTCGAGCAGCTGGTCAACCTCATTCCGGGCGCCACGATGTCTGTGGAGGGATCGCTTAACGCCAACCGCGGCCTGTTCAACGTCGTCGGCCAACGCGAAGTCACGAGCAGCTTCATCCTGGACGGGGTGGACAACATCGATCCTGTCGTCCGAATCTACGCCTACAGGCCGTCGATCGACCTGATCGAGGAGTTCAAGGTGCAGACCTCGGCGTACGCGGCGGAGTTCGGCCGCAACTCGGGCGCCGTCGTCAACGTCACGACGAAGTCCGGTACAAACGCGTTCCACGGGGCGCTCTGGGAGTTCTACCGGGGCTCCGCCCTGAACGCCAAGAACTACTTCGACTCGCCGGATAAGGACATCCCGCGGCAGGTTAAGAACCAGTTTGGCGCAGCGGTCGGTGGCCCGATCAAACGCGACAAGACGTTTTTCTTCGTCCTCTACGAAGGGCTCCGGGCCCGTGAGGCGCAGACCCGGGTGGGGAGCGTTCCACCGCTGGCGTGGAGGCAGGGAGACTTTTCGGCCCTGTCGCAGCAGATCTTGGATCCGGTGACCGGGCAGCCGTTCCCGGGCAACATCATCCCGAAGGATCGCTTCAACTCGAACTCCCAGGCGATTCTCGGCTACGTCAAGGCAGACGGAAAGCCGAGCTTCCCCGAACCGAATCTCCGGCTGTCGGAGCCGAACGCGGCGGTCAACAACTATGTGGGCAACCCCGTCACCGAGGATGACATCAACGACATGTCGATCAAGATCGACCACCAGTTCAACGACAACCTCCGCGCCAGCGGCCGCGGCAGCTACACCGCGAACCCGATCTTCGATCCGTACGGCGACCAGATCAGCTCGAACCCAAGCCGTCGCATCGACGGGTACCCGACTTCGTCCGATCAGTTCCGCACGAATATCGGCCTGAGCCTGACCTGGACCGCATCCGCCAACATGATCATCGAGCTTCGCGCCGGATACAGCCGCCTGAACCAACCGTTCAAACCGCTCGAGTTGGGTCCGAACGAACTGCGCGCCTTCGAGACCGCGCGCGAATCCTTCAATCCGATACAGATCCAGGGCCTGGACGAGATCGGCCGCGGCGGCGGCTTTAACCGCGCAGTGAACACCTACAACTACCTGGGCAACGTGACCCAGGTGAAAGGCAACCACACGTTCAAATACGGACTCGACGTGCGGCGCTACCTGTTCAACGCGTTCGTAGGCGGCGCCTCCCAGTTCCAGTTCCGATCGGTCAACCGGGAGCGCCACACCGGTTTCGCTTTTGCTGACTTCTTGCTCGGTGTGCCGGATGGAACCAATGTCGCCCGGGGCGACCCGCAGGGCCATCCCCGCAAGTTCGAGATGGCCGGCTACATCCAGGACGACTGGAAGGTGACGCCCAACCTGACCCTCAACTGGGGGCTGCGCTACGAGTTCTACAAGCGCATGACCGAGGAAGCCGACCGCTTCTCGAGCTTCGACCCGGTGGCGGGCAAGGTCATTATCGCGGGCCAGGACGGCGAGGGTAGTTCCCTGGTCAACGGGGATCACGACAACTGGGCTCCCCGTTTCGGTTTTGCATACCGGCCGTTCGGCGGCTCGCGTACCGTGATCAAGGGTGGCACCGGCATCTTCTACAACAACGACGAGCGTCACAACTTCTCGATCATCACGACCTTCCCCCGTTTCACGTTCACGCGCTTTGACGACGAGCTGTTCCCGCTGGAATTCACACCGGAGGGGGCTTTCCCTGATGACGCGGCTCTCGTCGCACCTGTCATCAGCGTCAACAGCGTAAATCGGGATTTCCGCGACACCTACTCGATCCACTACAACTTCGGCATTCAGCACGAACTGCTCGGGGGACTACTCATCGACACGAGCTACGTAGCCTCGAAAACGAACAGGCTGAAACGCAGCCGGCGGCTCAACCAGCCCCAGCTGATAAATGGCGTCGTCGGGCCAAGACCCTACCCGGACTTCGGTCGCCTCAATCAGTCCGAGTGGACGGGTCAGTCGAACTTCCACTCCCTGCAGGCCCGGATCGAAAAGCGGTTCGCCGACGGGCTGACCTTTATCTCGTCTTACACCTGGGGAAAGTCGCTGGACAACACCGGCGGGCAGGGGAGAGGGTCGTCCGGCACCCCGCAGAACAGCTACGACCTGTCTGCGGAGCGGGGCCTCTCGGACTTCGACGTCCGTCATGTCTACCGCTTCAGCTGGGTGGCGGACCTTCCGTTCGGTCACGGGCAGAGCTTCGGCGCAGACATCCCGGATGCCGCTAACTTCTTACTCGGGGGATGGCAGTTCTCCGGGATCCTCACGGCCCAGTCGGGTTTCCCCCTGACGCCGCGGCTCAGCGGCAACAACAGCGGGGTTTTCGTGGGTTCCGATCGGCCGCACCTGGTCGGCGATCCTAAGCTGAGCAACCCCGATCCGATCCTATGGATCAACAAGGACGCCTACGCGATGCCGGCACCGAATACGTTCGGTAACTCCGGGCGTGGCACGGCCACGTCGGACGGCATCCAGACTCTCGACCTGACCCTGGCCAAGGCCTTCGACGTGACGGAAGGATCCCGGATCCAATTCCGGGCCGAGTTCTTCAACATCACGAACCACCCGAACTTCGGTTTCCCGAACCTGACCTGGAATTCGGGGTCGTTCGGTGCCGTGGGACGGACGTCGACGATCAACCGGCAGATCCAGCTGGCCCTGCGGTACGATTTCTAGTGTCTGCAAAGGGTAGTATGTGACGAACTTCCCCAGGAGGTTGGCGATTGACAAGAGGTCGGTCGCCAACCTCCTTTTTTCTTGGCAAGCGGTGCGGGGGACATCGGTAGCGGGACGAATCGCCACCGGTCTGCATGCCCGACCGCGTGTGCCGGCTGCGGGGAATCTGATCGAGGACCGCCATGATGTTTCCAACGCGGAGGTCGAGTTGTTCTTCCACATTGTTGGATACCCGATTTACGAGTGGGTTCGCAGAAGTTGGTCTTAGGACCCAGGCTCCGAAATCCACGATGATCGCTGTAATGTCGACACTCGCCGGCAGCAAGAGCGGTCCGGGCGTTTCCTGTGAACATGGTTACTCTCAACCGGCTGGATCAACACACCATTCGGGTCAGGAGCACCTTCTGTATATCGGCCCGCACGTCGCCGATGTCGCGATACCGATTCTTGCCGTCAGGGGTGACCTTGATGTTGGCCGGTTGTGGGGATGTAGGGGGACAAATCAGGTCTGCGAAAAAAAGACCGGCGGACCCTGTCGGAGACTCGACTCTCGTCGGTTCGTCGGCAAAATCAAGCAGCGTTCCGTCCACATCTGGAAAAAGCGCCGGACGGTCAGGCCAGACAGGGCGCTATCGTCAGTCACATGCATACAATACATCGCCCGCGAGACAGCCGCAAAAGCGGACGCTGTTGCGGCTGTCTATTCTTCCTCTTTCATGAAATCACCTGAATTATTAGAGGAGCACGAGTGAGACAAGGACGTCGCTGGAGTGACCGCACAGAAACTTCATCGCCCGTTCACTTCACCCGTATCGCCACCACTGTGACGTCGTCGAGAAAATTGCCTCGGCAGAACTCAGAGACTCGGATCTTCACAGTCTGCTGAAGGTCTTCGGCTGTCGGTGTCACTGTATTCTTGACCAGATCGATCAGACGCCGTTCACCGAACTCGTCGTCGTCCGGTCCAGGCACTTCCGTTACGCCGTCGGTAAACAGCAAGATCCGATCTCCTGAAAACAATTCGACTTCTCCTTGATCGTAATGAGCTTCAGGGAACACACCCAATACCGGACCGCCTGCCTCAAGAAGTTGTTCTGGACTGTCAGGTCGAAACAGAATCGGCGCATTGTGGCCGGCGTTCGCGTATGTCAAACGGGAACTGGCAGAGTCCAGGATGGCGACGAAGAATGTGATGAACTTGCCGGGTGAAACATTGCTGCAAATAATCCTATTTGCTCTGTCGCACACGTATCCGGGTGAAACATCTTCCGACGCCAGTGTCTTCACGGTCGCCTGAACGTTCGACATCAGAAGCGCTGCCGGCATCCCTTTGCCGACCACGTCCGCGATCGAAACCAACAACTTCGAGTCCGACAGTCGCAGGACGTCAAAGTAATCACCGCCCACATGCCGCGCCGGTTCCGAGATCCCGGAAACTTCGTATCCCGGAATCTGGGGGATTTCTGTGGGCAGCAGGCGTTGCTGGATCTCGCGTGCACGTTCGAAGTCCTGCTGTTCGGCCCTCAAGTCCCAGTTGTTGATCCCGGCGGCGATAGGCACTGTCGCGGATTTCAGAAATTGAATGTCCTCGGCGTCGTATCGATCGCCCCGAACTCGTGGGCCGAGGCTCAAGAATCCCAATAATTCGTTACCGGATCGAGCGGGAACAAGCAGAACGCTCCGAATCTGTCTCAGTCGTTCGTTTTCAATCTCCGGCAATTCCGCCTCGGACGTTGGCTTGATCTCATCAAGGGCCTCAATGAGGGGGCTCGACCTCGGGAAGTCGATCGACCGAAGGCTCTGTTCGGTACCGATCCGCACGGTGGTAGCGAACGTCAGGTCTCCGCGACTCCTGGAAAAAATAACGACTGGCGAGGCTCCCAGAGCCTTACGAATATGAGACGCGGAGCGCTCCAACATCGTTTCCAGGCTCACTGCGTCTTCAGTCTCCTGTCGGATGGCGTTCAGAAAAAGAGGGTACTCCCTCTCTTTCCTGAAGAACCATCGCTCCACCCATACCTGTGCGCGTGAGCGCACCGGCATGAAGAGCGCCGCCACAGCCAGCGTCGAAACAATCGTCACCGACTGATCGGTCACACCCGCGAATTGGATCACAAGAGTTCCGACGCCACCGGCGAGCGCCAGGTATAGCGCGACGACTATGCCGGTGAGTATCGTGTAGAAAACCGTCTTCTTGATAACGAGTCTGGGATCGAGAACGCCCTCCTTGAAAACCGCTATAGCCAGACACGTGACCAGGGCCATCCATCCCAGCGCCCACCCGATCGGTATGATCCCGATTGAAGCACCTACAAGCCGGATCGACTGGGCTCCCCCCAGCCTGACGAAGAAGGCTCCAAACACAAACAAATGCGTGAGGACCAAAGGAATCAGAATCGAAAGCCCCATCCCCTCCACGATCCAAAGGAGCTTCTGGCGGTCCACTCCCAGATGGACGGCATATGAAACTCGAAGAAAGAACAGTGCCTGGACGCCGAGCACAAGGAAAAAGAAAGGTCCCAAACCATAGAACGCGATCGAGAGGATCGAGAGGAGGAGCACGAGGGCGGTCAGGACGAGCCCAAGTTGCAATGCCTCCTTCGGTCTGAGCGCCATCGATTCGAGCCGATCGAACTCGCCAAGTCGCCGTGAGGGGAAGGGTCCAAGCCCGATGTCCATGTAGGCGAGCCGCTTGACTCCAGTAGAAACTTCCTCGGGCAGCGACATCTTGCTGCGAGTCGAGGACAATCCAAGAAAGTTTCCGAATCTGCCGCCAGGTTTGGCCTCTTCCTCACGAAAGCGCCAATAGCGGAAATCGTCGCTTTTCAGGGAGGCCGGAAAGTGGATCGAAAAGAGAAGGAGTCCCGTCGCCGACAGCGGCAAACTTGCAGAAGCCAACACGAACTTCACACGCTCCGCGGCCGCGGCCCATACAATGGCGTCTGAAACCTCCGGGCTGGTGGCCAACGCCCAGGCAAGTGCCGTGAAGGCGAGGAAGATACTCAACCATCGCGCTGCTGTCTCCTGCCAGAGGCGCATAACGAGGACAAGCGCAAGAAGACAGGCGCCTGACGCCGCGATATTGAACAGCAACAAAGACGGCCCGACGGCCCAGGCCATCGGATCGTCGGCCGATATGGGCAACCCTGAAGGCAGCGCAATCAGGCCTAGCGTGAGAAGAAGAAACCCCGCCATCGGGATACGATAGAAAGCCGTCGAAAGCCTCATCTTGTGCGTCCAGTTGATCCTGGAAGAACGTGGGATATGGTCTGGCCGATCATGGCACCGGTGCCCGTTCGGCCAGTTCTTCGAGCCAGTTCAGGACGACGTTGATTTGGGGGCCCGTGGGTTGAGCGGAATCCGTTTGGTCTACTGGAAAAAGCATGACGAATCGATCGCCCTCGGGGGTGATGTCGTAGTCCCAATCCTGCGTGGAAACCAGAAGGAAGCCTTCTATGGGGAGCGTCCGCTCGTTAGAGAATATGAACCGCGGGTCCGTTGCGATATCCACCGTCATCAAGCGGGGAGCTACTGCCGCCTCAAGAAAAGTTCGTCTGTAAAACAGTTGTCGTCCGTCGGGTGACCATACAGGGCGGGCCCCTCCCTCCTGAGTAATCCGGTGGATCACTCCAGTCGCCGGAAACGGCTGTGCGTAGAGTTCGAGTTCGATGAAAGATTCCCCGGAGTGGTAAGCCAGCCACCGCCCGTCTGGTGAGAACCGTGAGCCGGACTCAAGCGATTCGGGCAAGTCATGGAACTGTTCCAGCTGGGCTCCAGCATCCAGGGACAACGTCCAAATCCCACGATTGTCTCCTGTTGCTCTCGCGACTGAGAGCGTACGCCCGTCCGGAGACCATGACTCAGGCGAATGCTCCGTTCCTTCTTCTGCCGTCGTCAATCTTTCGGCGATGCTGCTGCCATCTGCACGTTGCCAGTAAATACTTGAAGTCCCTTCTCGATCCGAGGTAAAGGTCACGCGCTCGCCGTCGGGTGTCCAAATCGGGCGAGTGTTGTCTCCGGATTGCGTCAACTGCCGGATAGCCGCAGTTTCCGACAGGTCATACACCCATATGTTGCTCCCTAGCTCGCCGGTCGTCTCTACGGCGAGTTGCCTCCCATCTGGCGAGAGACTGGGACTCCTGTATTGGTTCGGCGGAACATTGAGTGGTTCTACCAATCCGCTAAGGTCTACTAATGCGAGAATCCAGTCGTTAACTGCTGAACCGGCCGGAACGTAGGCGAGCGAACCCGAATCGGACACTGCATATTGAGTCGGGACTGTTTGGATCCCCTCAACCAAGCTCACTGGCCCGCCCGTTGCCTCGAGCGAGTCGATATCGAACGGAACGGCGAAGAGCACACCGTCAACGTTGTAAACCAGATGTCCCGTCGGGACATACCTTGGATGCGTCCCTGGGAAAAGGACTTTCCGATCGCCTGATTCCAACGATTGCACGGCAATTTCGCCGGCTGTTGAAGTTCCCACATGGAACAAGACCGAATCTCCGTCGCGCAGAATCTGAGGAAGAATAATGATCTCGCCAGAGGCAGCAATCAGCAGTTCAGGAGTTCCCCCATTTACGGAAGCTCTCATGACACCTGTTGCTTGCGACCACACTATTGTGTCATCGGCTGACCACTGTGGTGCCCCGTAAGGATTCCCAATATCAGTGAGCACCACCGGTGCGCCTCCGCCGAGAGCGATCTTTTTAAGCTGGCGGTCGACTTGGGACCAGTACCCGATCCATTGCCCGTCAGGTGAAAAGAACGGAGCCGTGGGGTTTTCATCCGTTCCTGGAATCGGGCTGGAATCGAGTGTGTCCATGGCCCTCACGTAGAGCTGTTGATTTGCGACATATACCATTCTCGAACCGTCCGGAGAAAGCGCCACGACGGTACGGTTGGTGTTCGTGAATTGCTGGCCTTCCGGCAAGACGTGAGAAAAGCGGCTCACTGGGCCGGGTAGGTTCGGCTTCAGGCTCCAGCCCGCTACACCTGCAACGATGCCGAAAATGATGGCAGCGACCCAAGGCAGTTTTGATTGCGGTGCAGCCTGAACACCCTCATCAACCGGCTGGACCAACACGCCGCTGGGATCAGCGAGAACTGTCTGAATGTCCACCCTCACGTCGGCGATGTCGTGGTACCGGTCCCTGGCTTCCTTCTCCAAGCAACGCTCTAGGAGCAGGCGGATTCTAGTGTAGTCCGCCAGAATTAATGAGATGTAAGTGCTTGTCCAACGTCTGATATAGATATGAGGAAAGCACCGAGGGTTGATCTTGATGTTCAGGTACGAAAGGAACTGGAACGACTGAGGCGAAGCCGTAGTACATCGGTACGGTTGGCGGAACGATCCCAAATTGTGTTGCTGGCGGCTGAGAGTCTGAGGAACGAGGAGATTGCAGCACGGCTGAAGATGACGCTTCAGAAGGTTGGCCGATGGCGTGCTCGTTTCGCCAAACATGGATTGGGAGGCATTGAGAAGGACGCGCCGCGAAGCGGCCGGATTCCCTCCATCAGCGCACGGAAGCGGGCCCGGATTGTAAAGAAGACGATTGAAGAGAAGCCCCCAAACGCCACGCATTGGAGCCGTACCTCGATGGCAAAGGCGACCGGAGTCAGTGATTCGACGGTCGGGAGAATATGGCGGGCCCATGGCCTGAAGCCACACCTGTCAGGAACCTTCAAGCTGTCCAACGACAAACAATTTGCCGAGAAGCTGGAGGATGTGGTCGGTCTGTATCTGAACCCACCGGAAAACGCCATCGTCTTGTCCTGTGATGAGAAGAGCCAGATGCAGGCACTGGACCGCACCCAGCCCGGGTTACCGCTGAAGAAGGGGCGGTGTGGCACCTTGACCCACGACTACAAACGCAACGGAACCACCACGATGTTCGCCGCGCTCAATACCCTGGACGGCTCTGTGATCGGGACTTGCATGCCGAAGCATCGGCATCAGGAATGGATTCGGTTTCTCAATCAGATCAAACGCTCCGTGCCTAAAGACAAGCAGATCCACATCATCTGTGACAACTATGCGACCCACAAGCATCAGAAAGTTGTCGACTGGCACAAGCGCAACCCGCGCTTTCATGTGCACTTCACACCGACCAGTGCGTCGTGGCTGAATATGGTCGAACGTTTCTTCCGGGATCTTTCAGAGCAACGGCTTCGGCGCGGAGTTTTCCATTCGGTTCCAGAGTTAATCCAGGCCGTTGAGGACTATGTCGACGGTCACAATCAGAGCCCTAAGCCGTTCATCTGGACCGCGCAGGCTTCCGATATTCTTGAGAAAGTCCGACGCGCTCGAAAGAAGCTGGTTAAAGTGCACTCTGTTTGACGGGGACCACTAGGATTTGGATAGTAAAGCCGTCATGCTCTTCGGATCGATTCCGAGAATCACGGCGGCTTCCTTTCGGTTTCCACCAGTCAGCTCCACCTGTCCACATCCGAAAGCTGCGCGCGTTTCACGGTCAGCTCGTCCTTATCTGAAGGCCCCCAGGCCGACCAAGGCCAAGTTGGCAAGTCGGTTGCTGGGATCCCTCCGGACACGTCGGAGCGGTCGCCCACCCTTCGTCGGTCTCATCACCATCTTGTTGAAACTTCCAAACCCCGCCCGGGCGATCGTCGAGCCGGACAAGTACGAAGTTATCTCTTGTCACACTCGCACCCCATTGGCCGTCACAAAGCGGTGTTTCTTGAATCGCTGGGATACAGGAGGGATTCATGGCAGATACTCGATGTGGATTTGCGCCAACGGCACGCATC
This sequence comes from Terriglobia bacterium, assembly GCA_965262425.1. Lineage (GTDB taxonomy): Bacteria > Acidobacteriota > Terriglobia > 20CM-2-55-15 > 20CM-2-55-15 > CAZOZZ01. The sequence continues at coordinate 5,856,832 of OZ253536.1, forward strand.
AGCCGACGTCCAGAGGATAGTCGCATCGACGTTTGGATCGAAATACATGATTCGTGCTAGCAGCCCGTGGTGGAAGTCTGTAGGGTCGCGCGCAGGGGTATTCGGGGCTCAGGCGCGAAATGAGGAGCGGAACGATGCTTTGTCATCATGACCGACGAATGACAAAGCCTGAGGCCCGAAGACCCCTGCGCCCTACGGGTTACGACGGCATGGGGCCAGCTGCGGCGTTGCCACTCCTAGTGGTCCCCGTCAAACAGACTGTAACTTATCGAGCTTCTTTCGGGCACGTTGAACTTTTTCAAGAATATCGGAAGCCGTTGCGGTCCAAATGAAGGGCTTCGGGTTCTGATTGTGACCCCCGACATATTCCTCCACGGCCTGGATTAGCTCAGGAACCGAATGGAAAACCCCGCGCCGAAGCCGTTGTTCGGAAAGATCCCGGAAGAAGCGTTCGACCATGTTCAGCCAGGATGCACTGGTCGGTGTGAAGTGCACATGAAAGCGCGTGTTGCGCTTCAACCAGTTGACGACTTTCTGATGTTTGTGCGTGGCGTAGTTGTCGCAAATGATATGGATCTGTTTGTCTTTCGGCACGGAACGTTTGATCTGATTGAGAAACCGGATCCATTCCTGATGACGATGCTTCGGCATACAGGTCCCGATAATCGAGCCGTCCAGCGTATTGAGCGCGGCGAACATCGTGGTCGTCCCGTTGCGTTTGTAGTCGTGGGTGAGGGTGCCGCACCGCCCCTTCTTCAGAGGTAACCCGGGTTGCGTGCGGTCCAGGGCCTGCATCTGGCTCTTCTCATCGCAGGACAAAACAATGGCGTTTTCCGGAGGGTTCAGATACAAACCGACCACATCCTCCAACTTCTCGACAAATTGTTTGTCGTTGGAAAGTTTGAAGGTGCGTGCCAGATGAGGCTTCAAGCCATGAGCCCGCCAGATTCTCCCTACCGTGGACTCGCTGACGCCGGTTGCCCTGGCCATCAAGGACCGGCTCCAGTGCGTGGCGTTCGGAGGCTTCCCTTCGACCGTCTTCTTCACGATCCGGGCCCGCTTCCGGCGGCCGATCGAGGGAATCCGTCCACTGCGGGAAGCGTCCTTTTCGATTCCCCCGAGGCCATCTTCAACGAAACGATCGCGCCAACGTCCGGCCTTTTGACGAGTGATGTCCAACTTGGCAGCGATCTCCTGATTGTCCAGACCCCCGGCGGCCAGCAAGACAATTCGAGATCGTTCCGCCAACCGGACCGCCACACTGCGGCTTCGGCTCAGTCGCTCCAGTTCCTTCCGCACAGGAATGTCCAATTTAATCGTCGGTGCTCTCCTCATATATACTCAGACGTAGGAAAGCTGAATAAGTTACATTAACTGTGACGGACTACACTAGGGTGCAGGTTTGATGGCAGCGTGTTCCAATGTGGTTCCTTCGCCAGAACACCGGCCAGCACATCCGACACCGTGCCTCCGTCAAAAGTTCCTCGCCCTGTCAGCATCTCGAACAGCACTACGCCGAAGGCCCATACATCAGCCCTCTTATCGACTTCCTGCCCCCGTGCCTGCTCGGGAGACATATACGCCGCCGTTCCGAGAATCACTCCCTGCGCCGTCGCCTGTATGCTGAGCGTCGGTGAGTGAGAGAGGCTGACATCGGCACCGTCGCCCATCAATGCCTTCGCTAAACCAAAGTCCAGCACCTTGATCTTGTCGTCGGGCGTCACCTTGATGTTGGCGGGTTTCAGGTCCCGGTGGATGACCCCTTTCTCGTGCGCCGCTTCGAGAGCTTCAGCAATCTGGAGAGCGAGTTGGAGGGATTCTTCAACTGGGATGGCACCGCGCTTCAACTGGTCGGCGAGCGTGTCGCCTTCGACCAGTTCAAGGACCAGGAACCTTGTGCCTTCGTGCTCTTCCAGCCCGTAGATCGCCGCAATGTTCGGATGGTTCAACGAGGCAAGCAATTTCGCTTCACGTTCAAACCGAGCCAGACGTTCTTCGTCTTTGGCAAACTCTTCAGGCAGGGTCTTGATGGCGATTTCACGTCCGAGCTTCTGGTCACGCGCACGCCACACTTCACCCATACCGCCCTTGCCGAGTGGTGAGAGGATTTCGTAGCTGCCGAGCGTCTGTCCTATCACCTGTTTATTGAAATGGGCATCCCATTCCTTCGAAATCAATCAGTCCATCTCTCAGTTGCCTCAGTCCCAAGGCCTACCAACCTTGACGTGGATCACCTCGGAACCTGGCTGTTCGACACCCTGGACGAAGTAGAAGCGGGAGCCGTCATGGGATACTGCCAGAGGACTCATGAGCAAAACAAAGTACGCGGGCAGACGAACGGAGAACAGCCGTTCCGGGGTTCCGAAGTTCAAGGTCTCCCGCCCGGCGGCGACGCGAATGGACCAGACGGACTGGATACTATCCTCGAAGCGCCAATAGGCGATTTCCCGGCCGTCCCCGCGCCACTGGGGATTGAAGCCGTCGTCCGCAATCAGCTGCCTGTTCTCGACCCCGCCTGGGAAACGCTGGGCATAGATCGCATCCGTCCCATCTTCATCGGACGTCCCATAAACGATCCAGCGCCCATCCGGGGAGAATCTGGGGCTAAAGACAAGCTCTCCTGTCTGGACCAGGAGTCTGTCGGTGCCATCGCCGGGCGGTCGGACCTGGGCGGAAGAAACGGAACGTCTGTCCAGCCCCATGTAAAGAATCTCAGTGCCATCCGGAGAAACGTCTTGAGGCAAGCCATTAATGGCCGGCCCGAGTTCGCGGGGATCGGCTGGGCCGTCGACGGGGCGTTCGAAGATCTTCAGCGGGTCCAAGTCCGGGAGGTAGCCCAGAAGCCCGGATCCGTCCGGAGACCAAAGCACCCAATAACCGGCTTCCAACGGGTTGCGGCCGGCCTGATTCGGACGCAGGAGCCATTGGCGATCGGCTAACAGACGCGTTCCATCCGGCGACAGAGCGATCGAGGCCACAGTGCCCTCCGGACCCGCCGTTTCGATCTTGTTGCCCTGCCGGTCGAACACGGTCACCTGGCCCAGGGGGGCCCGTCCAGGCCGCCATGCCAGCGTTCCGGAACGCGAGACCGAAAAGTGTGCCGTAAAACTAGACCTACCTGGCATCGAGGCGACATTTTCCTCGACGAGCTCGGCATCGCCTTCCAACGTCCGGCGGTTCGAGTCCAGCCCCTGCACGTACAGGTTGTCGTTCCGGATGAAAAGGAGCCGTCCGCCGCCCGCCGGCGTGTAACGGGCCGCCGACGTTGCCCGTAGCAGTCGGACAGGATTTGTGGCCCTCCCGTCTTGAAGCGTCGCCAGATAGATGTCTCCTTCTTCCTCAGAATCCCACGGCACGTAAAGAAATATGAAGTTCTCACCATCCGGCAAGAACTGCGGATGGATGAATTCGCCTTCTTCCAGACCGGGCACCTCCACCGGCTGGAGTTCGCCGCCGGAATCCTGTGTCGCGCCCAACTTGAACACCCGGTCTTCAGCGTGAGAAAGCAGGATTGTGCCGTTGTAGCTCCAGGTACCGCCGCGCGTAATTCCGGTCGCCTCCGCGATGGATTCGGGCGCACCGTCAGGCACACGAACCTTCATGAGCTGGCCCCCGGAAGTGAACGCCACGTACTGGGAATCGGGGGACCAGAACGACGAGCTACTTGAGGCCTGGGTCCCACCGAGGAGGAGTGGTTCGAGGGAATCGAGCCGACGCACCCAGAGTCCGCCCTGGGATCGAAAGAGCACAGAAGAACCATCCGGAGAGATCTGCGGAGTCGCTGCGAGGCCGCCGACCGTCCGGAAAAAGCTTCCCTCGGGAGGGAGGATGGTGACTTCGAGGCTCGGGCCGGGCGTCGGCGTCTGACCAAAATCGGGCAGATAGACGAAAAGGGCGATCAACATCGCGGTTGCTGCTACCGCCCATGCGACGCGTTCTCGGCTTCGGTTCGAACGCACGTTCGATCCCTCGCGCACGCCTGTTCCCTCCGGCCCGGGTTGCGCAATCCACTTCACCTCGCGCATCACATCTCCGGCGGTCTGCCAGCGGTCGTCCGGGTCCTTTGCGAGGGACTGCCGTACCAGTCGATCCAGTGGGGGTGGCACGAGCGTCTGAAGCTCAGACATGGGCCGCGGGTCATTGTGCATGATCGCCCCAATCAGACTCGCCTGACTCGCTCCCCCGAACGCTTTCTTCCCCGTCACCATCTCGTACACAACCGCACCGAATGCAAAGATGTCCGTGCGGGCATCGGCTTCCTTACCCTCCAACTGCTCGGGAGCCATGTACTGAAGGGTGCCCAGGATCGCACCCTCCGCTGTCAGAGGTTCCTTTTCCTCAATGGTTGACCATTGGTCCAGCGGGGCCGATCTGGCCTTGAGTTTCGCCAATCCGAAGTCGAGGAGCTTAACGCCAGCCGACTTCGTGATCATGATGTTGCCGGGCTTCAAGTCACGGTGAACGACCCCTTGCCGGTGAGCCTTGTCGAGCGCGTCGGAGATCTGGATGGCGTATTCGAGAGCCTGATCGAGGGGCAGCCGTCCCTTTTCCAGCCGCTTCTGCATGGTCTCCCCGTCCACGTATTCCATGACGAGGTAGTGAATACCGTCCTGTTCGCCAACATCGTGGAGAGTGCAGATGTGGGGGTGGTTCAGACTACTGACGGCCTTGGCTTCGCGCTCGAAGCGTTCCCGGCGTTGCGGGTCATCGGCAAGGTGTTCGGGAAGGACTTTGATGGCGACCGTGCGGTCCAGACGGGTGTCGGTGGCGCGATACACTTCGCCCATACCGCCAGCGCCTAACTGGTCGCGGATCTCGTAGGGACCGAGTTTTGTTCCTGCTTTTAGCAAAGGTGATCCGAGTGACGGAAAAAACTTGCGTAAATAGTACGGGAGGAGGGGGTTGGGGTCAATCACTCGCCGATGCCCGAGAACGGTCCTTGGAACGGTACTCCTTTGCATCCTCGTTCGCTGACAGCGGTGTTGAAGTTGAAACGCTCGCCCTGAACGTGGCCGCTTTTCCGAAAACGATGTACGGGGACGTATATATAAGAACAAGCCCCCGCCAAGGTCTTTGGGTTCCAACGACCGAGTCGGTTCCGGGGTGCAACTTCACTGTGGTGTGGCCAAGGCCCGTGACGTTAGAATCCATTGAGTGTGGCAAATCGGAGACAATTTCAGAGTCAAGATTGGCGGCAACTATTACGTCAACGTCGCCAAGATCATCGAGTGCGAAGGTAAGTCCATCTTTACCCTGAAGCGCCACGAAAACGGGGATCTCGAATCAGGAACCTGACCCCGATCGCTCAGACTACGCCCCTTCGGCTTTCGCCAGGGTGTCCTTGTACTTGTTGACCGCGTCCTTGAACGCTCCAACCGCTCTCAGTGCGGCTCCCTCGTCGAACGCCAGCTGCGCGTCGGCAATGTCGCCGGGGTCACCTCCCCGGGCGATCGCATCGGCCAGGGCCTCGGCCGCCATCTGCCGTGCCACGGCCGTCAATTGATCCAGGAGCTGCGTGCCCTGGGCGATGCCCAGGAGCCCGTCATTCACGGCCGCTTCGAGATCTCCCACCGCCCCTTCGATGCCTCCCATGGCTGCCTGGTTATCGGGAGGGGTTTTGGCAAGCTCGTCCAGGGCGGTCTGGACCTTGTCGGAGACGTCCTGAATCTTGTCCGCCAGCGGGGTGCCCGGATTGCTGTTGACGATGTCCTGAAGCGCGTCGTTGGTGGTAGTGAGCTGCTGCTCGGGCGTGAGGACCGGGACCACGGTAACGGTGTGCAGCTCCTGCAAACCGTCCTGCAAATTCCGCTTTATATAGACAAACTTGGTTCGGTCGGAGCTGCTGTCCTCCCCCAGCGCCAGGGTCTCGGTTGCGTCGGCGGTGACCAATGGCTCGTTGGTTTCCGTGGCCAGGTTGTACACGTGCCACTGCTGAACGCTGCTGATTCTCAACTCGTACAGGATGTGGGTGTCCGAGGCGAGAAACGCGAGCACTCTGGGAGTCAGTCCTGCAGGGGCAGTCGCGATCAGCGTGTCGCGCGCGGCCGGCACATCGTAATGGTGAAGCTCGGCCCGATCCGCGAAGTGGGAAGTGTAGGTGAATCCCCGATCTGTCCTGCGAAAGGACAGATCGACCCTCTCTCCCGCGGCGGTGTCGACGGATGCGATCGTCGTGTCCGTGCCGCTCGCGATGTCCAAGACGTGGACGCTTTCCCCCCTGTTGTTGCTCCGCAGCGGGTACACAATCTTGGTGTCGTTGTCGAAGTACCCGAGCGGGAAACCGGTGTCGTTGATGTCCCGCCTGACGATCAGGGTGTCGGTGCCGCTTGCGAAATCATAGGTGTTGAAGGCTCGCGTTCCATCCGCCAGTCTCCTCTCATAGATGATCTGCCGGCGGTTCGAATCCGCCCTGTTGGCATCTATGAATTCATTGCTGCCCACGGAAGCAATGAATACGTCCGTTTTGTCTTCCAGGTTCAGTACCCGAAGCTGCTTCGTGGACGTGAGAAAATAGGCCAGGCGCTTGCTGTCGAGGAACCAGCCGCGAAGATTGACCGCGTCCCCGGCTGCTGCGATCAGCGTGTCTGCTCCCGTTGCAACATCGTAGTGATGGGCTTCGACGAGCGGGTCTGAGACAAAGTAGATGAACTTGGTCCGTTCCTCGTTGAAGCTCTGAAGCTGGACCCGGTCGTCCTCGGCAATCAGCGTGTCGTTGCCAGAGCCGATATCAAACCGTCGCATCCGACGAAAGTTTCCAAAGTCGCTGGCGGTGTAGATGAGCACGGTACCGGACAGGAAGAAACGCTGGCCGAGAACTCTTGGCGTTGCGCCCGCAATGCTATTCACCAGCTGGTCCTGCCTCTCAACGCGTACGACCCGATGCTCGGACGCCCCGTATGGATTCGACAGCTGCCGGACGGGACGCCGCCGCTATCTGCCAGCCGGCGTGATCTCTCGAGGCGCGGGCGCCTCCGGTGGTTGAACGGGAGGCGGAGACCGGGCGAGAGCTGGGAGTCAGCACGCGGCCGGCATGGTCTGGCCTGCGGCTCTGGCTCCTGGATCTCGCCGCCGATGTCTCCGAGAGCGAGACGGATCACACGGAGCCCGAAGTTCTTGCATCGGACCGAATCTGGATCGGAGCGGACGGAAGAGCGCGCTGGCTGGATTTCTCAGTTTCGGGTGACGTTCCTCCCGCCACAGACGATTCCGACGGTCATGGTGGGCTGCCGACCCTCCAGGCTGTTCTTTCCGAAGCCACCTCGAACGCGCGGCCGCTCGGCGACGGATCACACGGTGAGATCCCTCCGCTTCCTCTGGCTGCGTCTCGATTCCTGAGACGTCTCAAACAATCCGGCTTCGACAGCTTTTCCGAGCTGCTGGGCACACTCCGTTCACTGGCGGTTGCGGACGCGGTGGTGAGGAAACGACACCGGTTCGCGCAAATACTCATGTGTGGTGCCCTTCCGGCGTTCCTTGCGGTAGCTATCGGTATTTTTGCCTACGTGGCGCAGCGGAGCGAGTGGGTCCGCCTGGACGACCTCCTGACACAGGTGGAGATCAGGCGGCCTCGGATCGAACAAGGCAACAACGAAGAGATGATTCGCTCGCTCGAAATCGTGATCGCCTCTCGATTCCGGACGATCGTCGGGGACCTTAAGCTCTGGACTGCTAGCTTGCCTCCAAGTCAACGCGAGCGCCTCGAGGACGCTCAGGACATGATCGACCGCCATCCGGGCGTGACCGCTTCCGAGCTCCGGGATGCGGAAGCGCAGCTCGAGCCGCTGCTTGCACAGGTCGAGGCCCGCAATCAACGTAGAGTGTCGGACGGCCGCTCGGTTTCTTTTTCCATGACGCTACTCGCCCAGTTCGGGCTTCTCTCCACGGTTTTGTTTCGAGGGGGAATGTTGTTGCGTCTGTTCGGCATGGCGGTCGTCGACGCCAAGGGCCGGCCGGCCGCGTTCTGGCGGGTGCTTGCGAGAGGAACAATAGTCTGGGGCACTGTCATCGTCCTGTTCCCGGGGTACTGGGATCGTTCATTCCTGCTCAGCCGGCTTATCCCTTTCGACGCGCTGCGCGAGATGTCCGCAGCTGTTGGAGATTACGGATGGCTGGGCGTCGCGCCGTCTCTGTTCTTGATCACCGCCGCAGCGGCCTGGGCCGTGTTCCACCCCGCCCGTGGTCTGCAGGACCGGCTCGCCGGAACCTACCTCGTCCCTAGGTAGCGCCTGTGACGAGGCCAGAAACATGTTCACACACGGGACAGCACACGAATGAAGGGGGGTCGACATGCGAAAAGCGCTATTGATATTCATCGTCTTTGGCGGACTGGTTATTTTCGCCTCTTTGCGGGCTTCCGGATCCAGAGCCGGCTTATGGTTTGAAATAACGGGCGCTATCCTGGCCGTTGTGGTCGGAGCCTGGATGGTGGTCTTTGGGGCACTCCTTAGATTTCGCCGCGTGAATCCGAGTCGGGTCTGGGGATACTCCTCGAACGGCACGGTCTTGACCGGGATCGGTGCCATCCTTTTGTTTTTTGACGCCCTACCGGTGCTGCGAGATTTCGAATTTGAACTCGCTGGGGTTCTTTGGATGGCGGGCGCGGCCGCTCTCGTTGTGGGCGCGTATCTGGAGAGGGGCGAGCGGGGGTAAGTAAAACAAGCGGGCCCAAGCGCGTTTCATCAATTCCGCCCAGGAGTAGTTCCGCGGATGTGGAACCGCGCGAAGCTCCACCGCCAGGGGCCGGGGGGCCGGAGCGACGGCCCCTCGAGGGCGAACGATTCCGTGATGAGCCCGGATGTCGGAGTACCAGCGGCGTCGGGTATCGGCCGAGGCTCTGCGTCAGCTTCGGTGGGCACAATTCGGGCCCTCCATTTGGCCGCTGGCGCGAGGATTCCGCTGTAGCGAACCAGGTGAGTTCGTGGAGCGGGCACGAGCGCCGAAAGTCGTTCCAGCAACTCCAATCCTTCAAACACCACATGCGTCGTCCCGTCCGACCAGGGGCGTTTGAAGCGATAAAGCAGTCGGCCGTTTACGAGCGGCTCGAGACGTTCGATCGCGAGCGGTGGCCGGGCGCAATACCTTGCCAGACGTTCCAACCGCTGGCGGAGACGTTCGCGTGCAGGCTGAAACCGTTGACGCTGGCGCACCGCGGGCTGGCCAGAACCTCGACTCTCTCGGGATCGACCTGATCCCCTTTGCGGGTCACCAGGGACGGCCGGCATTAGGTCCAAATGCCGGCCTGCCGGATATGGAGGCGGCGTACAGGCCGGCCAACCAGGGTTGGTCGCGTAGGAGAGGATCGGCCTCTTCAGGATCGCAGTCGGGTCCCAGGCCACGACCGAGCAGCCATTTCGGAATTCTTTCGGACAAAGACACCGTCTGTCGAGCGATCTCGCGAACTTCTGGGGCCGGCAGCACACGAAACCTCGGATTACCGTCGTCATCGGCCGCGTAGACGCCATCGATGGCCAACATGTGTAGGTGCAAGTTTAGATTTAGAGCCGAACCGTAACGTTGTATGAAGATCACGGCGCCGCACTGCGCATTCGGCATGGCGCTCGATTGGTTGGCCCGGCGAATCAGTGAGCCAATGATAATTCGCTTCAAGCGAGGGGTTCTTGGCCTCGGCCTCATTTGCGATCTCAACCAGGTTGTGAACGACTCTTGCTGATGCCGGCCGGTCCAAGCTAGATTTCAAGTTCCCGAGTGTTTCCCGGAAAACGTCTTGCGTAGCAGGCCACCCGACGATGACCCTATCGCGTCCCTCGAGCTGATCTTGCAGGTCCGGGCTTGCCAACAAGGAGATCAGGGCGGCAGTCGACAACGATTGTTCGGATTGCGCATCTTCACGGTCAGAAGCGGAAACCAGCTCGCGTTTTTTTGCCTGGCTGCATTTTCCGTGAGCCTCTGCGAACGCGCCTGTCGAGCGGGGACTCAGGAGCAATCGATCTGCCAGGGCCTCCCGCATGGCTTGGCATTGGCTATGCCCCATTGTCTTGAGTGATGTACATGAGCGACGGGGCCCGATCGAGACCAACCCTCAAACTGCAGAGTCTATCGAGTCTGATAGGCTCGGCTCGTCAATCTGACCAAATTCACCCTCCTTCCTATTCTGGTAGCCGACACGCTTACTGGGGCTATCTGGGTGTTCCCTTTCCTCCTACCCATTGTGACTTGATTCAAAGGTGGCCCCTGTGTACAAGGGAGACTGTTGCGCCACCACCGGTCGCTTCAACCAGGAAGACACATGCAATTAGGAATTCGATTCGGATCCGCCATTCTTGCAGGCTTAGCCGTCGCGTTTCTTCTTGGGTCGATGTTCGGTCCCGACATCGTGTCGGCCCAGAACAAGTCGTCGAAAAAGTCAGATAAAAAGGGCGCTTCGGTAGTTTTGCCCACTGCGTTTGACGTCCAGGCCGCCGATCCTTCCGTTGTTGACCTTGGAGGTGTTGATCCCGAAACAGGTCTTATCGTGGTTTTCTCTCATTCCCGCACGCCTGTTGTCGTCTCGGATCCGACAACGGGCGAACCTATTGACGACCTTGTTGAACGCAATTTCACGCTTGATCAAATCGGCGGTCTCCAGGCGTGCGGTCTCGACGCACCTCCACCGTTTCTTCCGGGGGACGCATTCGAGCCGACACCTTTCAGCCTGGCCGTTCGGAACTTCGGCAATGGCCTCTATTCGGTCGATGTGGTTCCCGGGGAGGGTTGCGTGGCGGGCGGAGATATCGGGCTGCAGATCAGTGTTCGAGACGGGATTCGTCAAGGCCGAACGGCCGGACGGGGTTTCGCTAACGGTCCGTACTGCCTCGGCCCAACGGGAAGTTTTGATCCACGCTGCACTTTCTAAAGAAAGCTAGAACTTCGGCTCAGACCGTTCCGCGCCGGGGGTGGAACGGGGCGTGTAACGCAGGACCAAAATCCTCCGTGCGGATAAGCGGCGTAAGCAGGGTCTGACGACTATGGCAGTACTGACAGTGTCGTCGTTGGGGCGTTATGTCGAGTTGCAGGAGGCCGACCGGGGGCAGAACGGCGGAAACAAGACGAAAATCCATGCTGTGCACACAGAGTCGCAGTGATCGGGGCGCCACGTGCGCGTTCGAGCCGTGTTCAGAAACAGTCTGGCGGAGCGGGATGCAAGGAGGCGGCCGGGGCAATGGGTGGTGCGCGATGATCGGACGCGGAAAATGTCACCGAGGTCGTGTGGCCCTTGTCGGAGAGCGCGCGAGCCTGAGGGCACGGATTAAGATCATGTCCACGAATCCATGCTCGCAAAGCTTCGATCTCCAGCTCTAATCTCGTGGTTTGCACTTCTTGAAGGGGGTTCAGCGCACGAGCATCGACTACATGTAAGCTAGTGTAGTCCGCCAGAATTAATGAGATGTAAGTGCTTGTCCAACGTCTGATATAGATATGAGGAAAGCACCGAGGGTTGATCTTGATGTTCAGGTACGAAAGGAACTGGAACGACTGAGGCGAAGCCGTAGTACATCGGTACGGTTGGCGGAACGATCCCAAATTGTGTTGCTGGCGGCTGAGAGTCTGAGGAACGAGGAGATTGCAGCACGGCTGAAGATGACGCTTCAGAAGGTTGGCCGATGGCGTGCTCGTTTCGCCAAACATGGATTGGGAGGCATTGAGAAGGACGCGCCGCGAAGCGGCCGGATTCCCTCCATCAGCGCACGGAAGCGGGCCCGGATTGTAAAGAAGACGATTGAAGAGAAGCCCCCAAACGCCACGCATTGGAGCCGTACCTCGATGGCAAAGGCGACCGGAGTCAGTGATTCGACGGTCGGGAGAATATGGCGGGCCCATGGCCTGAAGCCACACCTGTCAGGAACCTTCAAGCTGTCCAACGACAAACAATTTGCCGAGAAGCTGGAGGATGTGGTCGGTCTGTATCTGAACCCACCGGAAAACGCCATCGTCTTGTCCTGTGATGAGAAGAGCCAGATGCAGGCACTGGACCGCACCCAGCCCGGGTTACCGCTGAAGAAGGGGCGGTGTGGCACCTTGACCCACGACTACAAACGCAACGGAACCACCACGATGTTCGCCGCGCTCAATACCCTGGACGGCTCTGTGATCGGGACTTGCATGCCGAAGCATCGGCATCAGGAATGGATTCGGTTTCTCAATCAGATCAAACGCTCCGTGCCTAAAGACAAGCAGATCCACATAATCTGTGACAACTATGCGACCCACAAGCATCAGAAAGTTGTCGACTGGCACAAGCGCAACCCGCGCTTTCATGTGCACTTCACACCGACCAGTGCGTCGTGGCTGAATATGGTCGAACGTTTCTTCCGGGATCTTTCAGAGCAACGGCTTCGGCGCGGAGTTTTCCATTCGGTTCCAGAGTTAATCCAGGCCGTTGAGGACTATGTCGACGGTCACAATCAGAGCCCTAAGCCGTTCATCTGGACCGCGCAGGCTTCCGATATTCTTGAGAAAGTCCGACGCGCTCGAAAGAAGCTGGTTAAAGTGCACTCTGTTTGACGGGGACCACTAGTGTAGTCCGTCACAGTTAATGTAACTTATTCAGATTTCCTACGTCTGAGTATATATGAGGAGAGCACCGACGATTAAATTGGACATTCCTGTGCGGAAGGAACTGGAGCGACTGAGCCGAAGCCGCAGTGTGGCGGTCCGGTTGGCGGAACGATCTCGAATTGTCTTGCTGGCCGCCGGGGGTCTGGACAATCAGGAGATCGCTGCCAAGTTGGACATCACTCGTCAAAAGGCCGGACGTTGGCGCGATCGTTTCGTTGAAGATGGCCTCGGGGGAATCGAAAAGGACGCTTCCCGCAGTGGACGGATTCCCTCGATCGGCCGCCGGAAGCGGGCCCGGATCGTGAAGAAGACGGTCGAAGGGAAGCCTCCGAACGCCACGCACTGGAGCCGGTCCTTGATGGCCAGGGCAACCGGCGTCAGCGAGTCCACGGTAGGGAGAATCTGGCGGGCTCATGGCTTGAAGCCTCATCTGGCACGCACCTTCAAACTTTCCAACGACAAACAATTTGTCGAGAAGTTGGAGGATGTGGTCGGTTTGTATCTGAACCCTCCGGAAAACGCCATTGTTTTGTCCTGCGATGAGAAGAGCCAGATGCAGGCCCTGGACCGCACGCAACCCGGGTTACCTCTGAAGAAGGGGCGGTGCGGCACCCTCACCCACGACTACAAACGCAACGGGACGACCACGATGTTCGCCGCGCTCAATACGCTGGACGGCTCGATTATCGGGACCTGTATGCCGAAGCATCGTCATCAGGAATGGATCCGGTTTCTCAATCAGATCAAACGTTCCGTGCCGAAAGACAAACAGATCCATATCATTTGCGACAACTACGCCACGCACAAACATCAGAAAGTCGTCAACTGGTTGAAGCGCAACACGCGCTTTCATGTGCACTTCACACCGACCAGTGCATCCTGGCTGAACATGGTCGAACGCTTCTTCCGGGATCTTTCCGAACAACGGCTTCGGCGCGGGGTTTTCCATTCGGTTCCTGAGCTAATCCAGGCCGTGGAGGAATATGTCGGGGGTCACAATCAGAACCCGAAGCCCTTCATTTGGACCGCAACGGCTTCCGATATTCTTGAAAAAGTTCAACGTGCCCGAAAGAAGCTCGATAAGTTACAGTCTGTTTGACGGGGACCACTAGGTACGGAGAGTCAAGAGTTGGTTGGAGCGAAAACATCGGCCGAAGCGACGGAAGGTGAAGGCACGGCGGCATCGGTTGACGCGAATTCGGATCAGAAGCTTGTTGCCGCGATTCTTAGCAAGAACCGCAAGGCCGCGGCGGAGTTCGTCTCGAAATATAGCGATCCGATTTACAGGTACGCCCGATACCGTCTGATGCCGCGGATCGACATGGTTGACGACATCGTCCAGGAGGTGTTCTTGGCGGCTTGGGACAACTTTGAATCCTACCGCGGTAAATCCTCACTCGAGGGCTGGCTGCTGGGGATCGCACGACACAAAGTAGAAGCCCACTACCGCCGGGAACTGCGGCGGCATCTCTCCTTCGACTCCGATCGCGATTCGGTTTCTGGTCCCATACATGTGCCGTCTATGGACTCCGACCTTGATCGTGAGCGCGCAAGAACGCAGACGCGCGAGATCCTCGCAGATCTGCCAGAATCGTACCGGCTGTTGCTGTTCTGGCGATATTGGGAGCGGCGCAGTCTTGCTGAGATTTCCTCAGAACTTGGAAAGACCGAAAAGGCCGTCGAACGCGCGCTGGCTCGCGCTCGAACACAGTTCAAGCGGAGATGGTACAGTGGATAGCGACGAGACAAGGAACGTGAACATCTCCAAAGATCCAGAAGACCTCTTCTTCGAACGCCTCGCTGAATTAGCCGAGCCGGGTGAAGAGAAGCTAAGGGCGCCGTCGCGCCTGAAGTCGAAGATCTATTCCAGTCTGGTGAGGCGGATGGAAGAATCGGGCCCCATTCTTGGGGTGGAACCCACCTGCGAGACGCACCGCCTGTGCGTATTCGAAGGTCTGATTCAAATCGCGCCGCTGCCGGAGAGCGTCGGTTCTGTTAACTTCTGTAAGTTTTGCCATGCCCGGGTCCTGGCGGAGCGTTTCGAGAGAGCTCCGATTTACTGGAGCGGTTGCCCGTACGTTACCTTTCAGGATCGCTAAAAATAACGGACAAAGCCGACCAGGCTCTGGAAGTTCATCAGACTTCGTTTGCCAACTGGGTTGAGCCGCCGCCCGATCGGATTCGGCCCTATGAACTCGCTGAAGCTGTACCGCACGGCCCAGCCTCGGCCTACCCGGACATCAACGCCGACTGCGGACCGCAGTACGATGGTCGTCTCCCGAAAGCTCGGCGGCGGAATCTGGACCGCGCCGACCGCAACCAGGGTCCGTTCTTCCGTACTCTTGAAGCGCACCAGCCCGACGCCTGTCGAAAGGTACGGCCGGATCCGTTCACCCCGCGCCCTGAAATACAGGAGAAAATCCCCAACAACACTATTGTGGGAGCTTGTCCGCTCCTGTTCGAAAAGAGCCGCCCCGCCTGCGAACGCCTCGGTCGAAGTGAGTGTCAGGCGGTTCCTGTTCCAGATGTAGTTGCCCTGAAAGCTCACATAGTTATTCAGGGACCACCCCCCGAGGATGTCGAGGGCAAGCCCGTTCATGGGATTGTACAGCGAGACAGCCGAGCGGTCCGGCGTCGTGACGGATCGTCCATCTGCCGACAAGGTGGAGATGCCAACGATCACACCAAAGTAACCTTGCCCCCCTTGCGCCGAGAGCCTGCCCGCATTGAGGTGAACGGTCACACAGATCAGGGCCCCGATGATGAGAGTCTTCATATTGAATCGCTCCGCAGACCCTTCCACCCTGGCTGGGGGCGCCCTGCACGTCGGATCCATCGTACACGATAAAACGTCCTGAAGACGGCGACGTGATCGACATCCTCGTCCAGGCCCGTCGGGACGGGCGTGCGGCGCGGAGATTCTTTGCGAAAATTCTAAAGAGCCAGCGACGGGAACCGTTCCGCCTCGTGACCGACAAGCTGGAAAGTTGCCGTGTCGCACATCGCGCGTTTATGCCCATGGTGAGGCATGACACAACTCGCTTTGATTCGTGCTGTCGGCCAGAAAGACCATCACAAATCGTTCCCCGCCAGACCTCCCGGGCGACCGTCAGCCGCCCGGGGACGGTGGAATCAATTAACCTCTCGAATAGTGATGCTTGCAACAGGGTTACGCCAATCCCGGACGGACGGGTCGAGGTCACCGACTCCGTGGATTCCCGCGTGGATATGCACGTAGCCCTCTCCCCCGGCTGGGGTGCCTCCCCCACCCGGTCCGCCACACTCCACGAAGAACGGGCCGGGAATGGATGCACACAGCTCGTCGTTCGGTTCGCTTCCGGAATCGTAGGCTGGCGAGGTGATCACAACCGGCTGAGAGCGGCAAATCGGACAAATCAAAGCAAACGGCAACGAGACGCCATCCAAGGCGATGAAAGCATCGTTGGTGGGTATCAGCATGGAAGCCAGACTCAACCGATTGAAGCCGTCGACGCCACCTCGAATCTGGACGGTCACGGAAGCCCCCGGATCCAACAAACCCGCAGACGTGACAACATCGAAGACTCCGCCTGTTCCAAGGAGCAGATTGGTAAGCGGGGTGGTATTTCCGGTCTCAGCGAGAGTCTCGAGTTCGGCGCTCGCTGGTGTTCCAAGATCGAAAAGATTCACTCCGTCATGGTGGGTCGCCACCAGAATCGGCGTAAACCGCTGGCCTCGGGTCAAATTGGTAATCGTGACTTCGTACATACGACCGCCCTGAGCCGCAACGTTCTCTGCGCAGAACAGGAGCGCAATTACTGCCATTGCGACTGTGGCGAAACCTGCGTGTCTTGCAGATTGGGTGGTTAAACTTCTCATTTGATATCCTCTCGTTGTTTGCTGGACACTGGTTGGTCCAGGTCTTCTTGTTTTAGATTCGGCGTGAGGCACCATCCCACTCGTAACCCGGGTGCGGGGAGTGAGTCGTTCCAGGAAGTAGTCGCCCCGAAAAGGAAAACCCCCCGTTTTGCTTGAAGATTGTGAACGATCGGGAGCGGGCCCGAGCGGACGGAGCCATTAGCGGCAGACAGCGTCGAGTTCGACCGCTTGGACACGCACTGGGAGGACCGAAGGATCATATGAGCAAAGTGCGGTTCCGTGATGAGCTCGGATTTCGGAGTGCCGGCGTTTTAAACGCCCCTGGCGCGACGGGACGACGCATTTTGGTCTTTGAAGGATTGGAGTTGCTGGAACGACTTTCGGCGCGGGTTCCCGGTTACCGATTCCGCGCCCGGACTCGGAAGAAACTGCTCGGAATCGCTCGGTTTCCTCCCATAGAGGTAAACTAAGAACGAGGAGAAAAGACAAAGTGTCAGAAACGAATAAGATCGAAAAGACGGACGAGGAATGGCGGGAGGAGTTGACCCCGGAGCAGTACCACGTCTGCAGGCAGAAAGGGACCGAGCGCCCATTTACCGGCAAGTACCACGATTCGAAGGAGCCGGGTGTCTACACGTGCGCGTGTTGTGGAAACGAGCTCTTCGACTCGAACACTAAATTCGATTCGGGATCGGGCTGGCCGAGTTTCTACGAACCCGCTTCGACGGAAAATGTCGCGACCGAAGAAGACGTGAGTCTCGGTATGCGGCGTACCGAAGTGACGTGCAACTCCTGTGGGGCGCATCTTGGACACGTCTTTCCGGACGGTCCAAGACCCACGGGACTCCGCTATTGCATCAACTCGGCAGCTCTGGATCTGGACCCTGCGGACGGTTCATGAACCAGCAGCCTGTGGTGGAAGTCTGTAGGGTCGCGTTACGAGCGCCACGGGGCCAGATGCAAGGCGCCACGACGACGGCGATGGTTCCCATCGAAGACGTCGATGCTCCCCATCGTACGTATCGCCGCCCCATGCCGTCGTAACCCGTAGGGCGCAGGGGTCTTCGGGCCACAGGCTTTGTCGTTCGTCGGTTACGATGGCAAAGCATCGTTCCTTACGTCTGCGCCTGAGACCCGAATACCTCTGCGCGCGACCCTACAGACTTCCACCACAGGCTGCTCAGGTCGGAATCGGCGTCCAACTCGGGACTTTCCAGCGTGGCCGGCTGACCCAACTCCGAGCGGATCACGCCGGATGAATCGGCAAAGAAGGATCGTTTCTCGCCAACTCCGGAACTCGGCTCCGCCGTAAGCGTGTAGCTGTCCGCGGCCGGACTGCCACGGAGGGAGAACCTGTAACCCAGTCCCGCTCGTGACGGATCTTCAGGAAGAAGGATCTGTCCGACGAGATCTTCGACGTTCAGGCCATAGCGCCGCTGAGTCGCCATGTAGATGACTTGCGCCTCGATGATGTCACGAACGGCTTCGAGAGCCGCCGCTTCGCTGCTCTCCCGAACCCGCCCGAGCATTTCGCCCGCATCGTCGGCAGCCGTGCTCGAGGAATACTCGGCGACGATCTGCTCCAGAAGTTCCTCGCTGTCGCCGAATTTGCCGGCTTCGTCCGCCGCCACCGCACTCTGATACAGATCATCCGCTTCGGCGGCAGGATCCGGTTCGGGCTCAGGCTCCACACCAGAGCCACACGCAGCTACGAAAAAGACACACAACACGATGAACAATTTTCTCATCGATCCTCCATTTATCTACGAACTACGGGTTTGCGAAAAGACCGAAAGGCGCGGAGGCGAAGAGGGTTTCTTGAGCGAGTCAGAATGCCTGTGTTCCGTCCTTTTTTTCACACCTCTGATTCCAGGTCCCGTAAACAGCTAGAAGGCAGACACGATATCCTTCGTCCTCTCTGCGCCTTTGCGTTTTTGCGTTGAAGTCCCTTCCCTCTACCTCGGCCTACTCTATAACGAACCCGAGCGTAATGGGGTCGTGGTCGGACAGGGGAGGCTCCCTGTCTCTGAAATCGGACAGAACCTCCGGACCCTGGTCCGGGTCGTTGGGATCGACCCGAATTCCCTTCCCCGTAAACCAGTCCAGCTTCAACGAACAGATGCCTCCCTGAGGCTCCAGGGCCCAGTTGATGAACCAGAAACACCATTGCGGCACCCACTCACCCATGTTTCGATTCGCGGCGAGGTCGCGGATCGAGTAGTGCAGCGTACACTCCCCCGGAACATTCAGATCCTTGTAGTTATAACCTCTGGTTTCCAATTCACGGAAAAGGTGGCGTTCGAACCAGCGGTCCGGATAGGGATAGTGGTTGGCGACGGCGTTCCGAACTCCCATCAGCACCCTGCGACAAAACCCGACGATCGAGTACAGGGCCCGACTCGCGTTGTGCGTGGTCGTGTTCCAGTCTCCGCCGATCACGACGGGAAGGGCGGGGTCGAGCCGATCGATGTGATCCAGCAACAGCTTCATCTGGAGATGACGATGGCTCTGACTCGAATGTGCGTCCACGTGTAAGGTCACGGCGCGAAACATGCCGAGTGGGTGATCCACATCCGCGATGACCGCACGCTGCGAACCCAGCCTCTTTTCCCGGCCCCGCATCTTGTCCTTCCCGTTGGGAAGCGCCAGGGAGTGGGACCGCAGGAGCGGGAATCTGGACATCAGCGCGTTGCCGTGCAAAGCCAGCGTGTTGTCACCTTTCGCATCGGCTTCCGCACCTGACCCTTTGTTCAAGGCCAGATAGCACGGAGCAAATACATAGTTCAGTTTGAGCGCGACGGCTAACTCACGCGCAACGTACCGATTGGCCGCCCGGGCCATCCCGTAGTCCACTTCCGGCAAGAGAAGAACATCACTCCGCCTCATTACCTGGTGTTCTCGCAACTCGCGAATGATCCCATCCAGTTGGCTGCCGCGTTCCAGATTCCACGAAGTCGCGCGAATGTGACTCCTGTTTGCGGAGGATTCGCCCATCGCGAAATTTTCTTGCTCGACACTGTTGAGAATCCGGTCCAGTTCCGGCTTCAGGCGACGGAAGAGCTCCGAATCCTCGCATTTCTTCGTGCTTTCGAATCGCGCCAGCTCCTTAAAATAGGGTTGGAGTTCGTGGTCCAGGATTGATGTTGCGGTTGTGGGCGTGGTCATGCTTCTCGATTCGGCGCGTGCCGATGCCAGATTACCAGCAGTCTCCACCTTTGTGAACAGCATCTCTTGGCGTCCAGCCATTTCGGAAGTCAGGGAGGGCGGAGTGTATGGAAGGGGCTCTGGAAGGGAAAAGGTTGGCGAGGGAGACGAATTTGAAGTGCGGCTTATTTCGAGCGACAGGTAACCGTAGCGGGTCCAGCCCGGTGATTTGGGTCAGGCAGGCGCGTGGAGACCGGAGAATCGAGGCGGTTCAGCTGGAGTCGGCTGGGGTTGGAGCAGGCAGAGCGAGGCGAAGCAAACGAAGGAGCTCGATGGAGGTACGGGGGTGATGGCGCCCCCGATGCAAATGGCGCAATCGATACAGACGTTCGATCGTGAGGGCCAGGATTATGAGGAGCCAGTGCAGAAGTAAGCTGTTGGCGTGGTGATGGGGGATGTGGGCCATCCCATAACGATTCTTGGCATCGTTGAAACCTTGGTTTTCGACTTCCCAACGACTCTTGGCCATGCGAAATAAAGTGGGCGCTCCCACTTGGTTCATCGAGAAATTGGTCAGCCAGTAGGCTTCGACCACCGATCCATTGGGTTTCTCTTGCCGGTAGCGGATCACGCGCACGGTCGACCAGTTCAGTCGGTCCCAGGGATCGAAGTCGTCCGCGTCCCAGATTTCCACCCGATCGGCTCCATCCTTGAAGACCCGGGACGGCGGCCGACAAGCGAACCGACTTTTGGCGGCGTTGAACAAGCTCGGAAGATTGGCTTTGAGCCGGACGATGGTCTTCAATCCCAACTCGTCGGCCAGGTGCAGGAACGGCGCGGCCGCATATCCGCCATCGACAACAACATAATCGGCAAACCGCGGCCCCAACTGCCCCACTACCCGACGTAGCAGTCGTTTACCCCCGGCCCATTCGCTATCCCCACTGCCGTAGGGTTCCACATCGACCGGTAGAGTCAGCCCGGTACCCACGATGGTGGCCATCACGACGTGGTGCAAGTAGGTGGTCACCTCCCCCTCGGCGTTGCGGTGGGGACGACACCAACGACACCCGGCCTCACGGACACGCCCCACGGTCGTCCCGTCCAGCGCCAGGCCGATGAAGCGGCAATCGTCGAACGCTTTATTGCGCTTGGCCTGCTTGATGGCGGTGATCAAAGCGCCGCGCGTGAATTCCGGATCCAGCTTCTCGGTGAAATAGCCCAGCGTGTCGTCGCTAAAGCGGCGTCCGATTCCCAAGGCCCTACACGCCGAGGATCGTGCGAGCGACTCGATGGCCAGGAAGCTCGACTCCCGTAGCAGATACCCGATCACTAGAGACCAGATCAGATGCCCGCTTCCGATCTGCGGTCGCACCCGTCCATCTCCGGGTTGATTCAAATACCCCTTCAGCCGCAAACACTTTCGCGCATACCGTCGAATCCCTCCGGCCGACGGACCTCTCACCGTCGCTTCCGCTTCTCACGTTGTTGCTGGCGCTCCAACACCACCAACTTCGCGTTCGCTGTCAGCACCTCCCGGATCGCATCCTGAAACTCCCGTCCCGCTCCGACACGCTTCTGAATCTCCTCAACCATGGCGGCTGGAACGTGTTCGACATGCTTCTTCCCGTCCATCATGAATGTCCAGGACCAGGATGGGTGGCCTTCACCCGACACACACCGGCACGTCGGCTTACCGCACCGGGTGTAACTAATCGACACCGAGCCAGGCAGCAAACCGTCGGGTATCTCATGGCGCTCGATCAGGCTGTACTTCCGCCTTCGCAGTCGCGAAGCAGCGGCTCCCTTTACCTGATTCAACTCAAGCCATATCTTTTTCTTCTTCATCTGACGGTATATATACCACAAGACACCGTCAACACCTCGCCAATTTCAACAATGCGAAAATAGAACTTGCTTAACAATGGGGTTGAATTCGACTCAAATGCCCACTGGCCGGGCCTCATTCAACATCGACCGACCTGCTCTTCCGAAACGGCTGCTTGGCGTCGGGTCCACCGTCCCGCTCCAGCTCCAACCTCAGTGAGAGCTCGGACGTTCATGCGGACCATTGGCTTACGGGAGCTCGGTCGCCGCACGTCCCCCCCACGCGGGCGCAATCGAGCTTTGTTGGCTTTGAGATTTTGTTTCTACCTTGAGAATTATTTCGCTAGTCTTTCCTAGGCTGATTCTCGAGGAGCGTTATGACCTACCAGTTTCTGATCGACACCTACCGTACCGAGCGTCTGAAGGTCCTGAGCATGTGGGCCATGTTCGCGGATGAGGATCTTGGAGTCCGCCCCAACCCGGAAGACAGGAGAGGGCGAAGCGTATTGGAGCAGATGGTCCACCAGTGCGTGAGCGAGGATCTGTGGTTTCGGAATATTCTGGGCATCGACATCCAGGCGCCTCCGTTGCCCGAGACGGAGACCCGCATCGGGTTCATGAATCGCTATCGCGAAGATTCCCAGATACGACTGGAAGCCCTCGAGTCGCAGGACGAAGCATGGTGGGAGGAAGAAGTATCCTTCTTCGAAGCCAAACGGAGCCGCGCATGGGTGATGGTTCGACGGATCGCGCATACGTCCCATCATCGAGGCCAACAGGCCGCCATGGTTCGGATGATCAATCGGCCGCTGCACAGCAACTACGGTCCGACCGCCGACACCGGAGGCCTCATGCAGAACAAGGCACCGACGATCTACGCTTATGCCAGCGAAGAAGAACTGATCCGGGGAGAGGAAGCCGGTGGTCGAAAATCAACCTTGCCCGGTCCGGGCAGCAAACCGGTAACCGAACGCTCATAGCATGAAACGCCGCTTCCAGATTGGAATTGCCCTCCTGCTGAGCGAATACCTGCTGGGCGGCTTAGGGTACAAGATCCTGAGTCCGCAAACATCCTTCCTGGATTGTCTCTACATGTCGGTCATCACGGTCACGACCGTGGGTTACAGCGAAGTCATCGACACCGCGGCCAGCCCGATCTTGCGTTCCTACACGTTGTTCTTGATCCTGGCGGGTGTGGGTGTGATGCTGTATGCGGTTTCGGTGGTTACCGCATTCATTGTCGAGGGGGACCTGAACCAGTATTTCTGGAAGAGACGCATGGAACGTCAAATCGCACGGTTGAAAGATCATTTCGTTGTTTGCGGCGCTGGGGAGACCGGGATGCGAGTCATCGAAGAACTCGCTAACACCGGGCGGGACTTCGTTGTTATCGATCCGGACCCGAAGAGCATCGAGACATTTCGGGAACACCACGAGAAACCTATCTTGCAAGGCGTGTCCGACGACGAGGACATATTGAGAGCGGCGGGCATCGAACGGGCCGCGGGTGTTGTGGTCGCGCTTCCCAACGATCGCGACACGCTCGTCACGACACTCAGCATCCGAATGCTGAACCCGTCCATCCGGATCGTGGTGAAAGAAATCGAGCCCGGTATGGCGGCCCGGCTCAAGCGGGCCGGCGCCGATGCGGTCGTGAACCCGGGAATGATCGGCGGTCTGCGACTGGTATCGGAACTGGTTCGGCCGTCGGTCGTGATGTTTCTCGACACCATGTTGAGGGACACATCATCAACGTACCGGTTCGAGGAACTGACCATTCCGGAAAACTGCGACTGGGGAGACCGGCAGCTAGGAGACATTCCCCTTCGTTCGGAATTCGATCTCTTTGTCGTGGGCGCGCGAAGTGAAGGGCAGGACAACTTCACCTACAATCCGGACGACTCCTGGATGGTTCGGTCCGGCCAGACCCTGGTGGTTCTCGGCGACGCATCGGATGTGAAACGGGCAAGGAAGGCGCTCGATCCGGACCCTGCTTGAGAATACAGCCCCGGTTACGTCTCTGAACGACC
The DNA here is from genome assembly GCA_965262425.1 of Terriglobia bacterium. Taxonomy (GTDB): domain Bacteria; phylum Acidobacteriota; class Terriglobia; order 20CM-2-55-15; family 20CM-2-55-15; genus CAZOZZ01. The sequence continues at coordinate 5,880,246 of OZ253536.1, forward strand.
GACAATCGGACAGCCTGCAGGACGCGAATCATGGAATTGGACCTCGTCACGATCGTACTCCTTCTTGTCGGCCTGCTTTTCGCAGCGGCATTGATCTCGCTGGTCGCCAACCGCGTCCGGTTCCCCTTCACGGTCCTCCTGGTCGTGTTTGGCATGGGGGTTCGACTGATTTTCTCCGAATGGGAAGGCTTCAGCCTCCTGGAGTCGGAGATTTCCACCGAGGTCGTCTTTTTCATCTTTCTCCCAACCCTTCTGTTTGAGTCTTCCTTCAACCTGGATTCCAAACTCTTGTTTCGAAACATCGTCCCGATCCTGACGCTGGCGGTTCCAGCTTTTCTCCTGTCCACGGCGATCGTCGGCGTTCTCGCTTCCTGGGCCCTGGACCTCCCTCTGGCGACAGCCCTCCTGTTCGGGGCGCTGATCTCGGCGACCGACCCGGTGGCGGTCGTGGCATTGTTTAAAGAGCTCGGCGCTCCGAAACGCTTGATGGTTCTGGTCGAAGGGGAGAGTCTCCTCAACGACGCGACGGCAATCGTGCTGTTCAAGGTCCTGCTCGGCATCGTTCTGGGAACGACCGTGGCGGTGTCGGTCACCTCCGCGGTGGGTAGCTTCCTGTTTGTTTTCGTTGGAGGAATCGTGGTCGGAGCGATCCTGGCATTCACCTTCGCTCAAATCATTTCGTTCGTTCGCGATGACGAACTCGTCGAAATCACACTCACTACAATCGTCGCTTACATGTCGTTCATCGTTGCCGAGCACTACCTTCATGTCTCGGGCGTGATGGCCACCGCCACTGCCGGAATCATCCTCGGTGGGTGGGGACGCACCAAGATCTCCCCGTCGGTGGGCCACTTCATGCACTCGTTCTGGGAATACCTGGCGTTCGTCGCGAACTCCCTGATTTTCATCCTGGTCGGACTCGCACTGAGCCCCGATCTAATCCAGGATTTCCTCATCGCGATGCTTCTGGCGATTCCGATCGTATACCTGGCACGGGGGGTAAGCATCGCGCTGGCCGTTCCCATGGTCAACCGAACAAAATCGATCGAACCTATAAGTGGGAGCTACCAACTGGTCATGTTCTGGGGTGGGCTGCGGGGAGCGCTCGCGTTAGCCCTAGCAGCCCGTGGTGCAAGTCAACTTCATAGTTAACAACGGACCCCATGCGACCGTATCGCGAGGAAGATAGTGGAAGGAGAACGCGATATGGGAATGGGACGGAAAAAGGACCGACAAGCCACGTTATGGGTTGCGACAGCAGAGTTGCCGCGGACAGCGGGCCACGTGTTCTACGAACGGGTTAACCGAATCTTGGACCAAGCCAAGTTCGACCGGTTCGTCGAAGATGCCTGTGAGCAGTTCTACGCTGAGGTGATGGGTCGGCCGAGCGTGGCGCCGGGCAAGTATTTTAGGATGTTGCTGGTGGGCTATTTCGAAGGAATCGATTCGGAGCGTGGCATAGCGTGGCGGTGTGCCGATTCTCTGAGTTTGCGAGGATTCCTTGGAGTCGGGCTGAGCGAAGGGGTGCCGGATCATTCGACAGTCTCGCGGACGCGACGGTTGATCGATCTGGAAACACATGGAAAGGTCTTTTCGTGGATGTTGGGCGTGTTGGCCGGTGAGGGCCTGATCGATGGGAAGACGGTGGGCGTGGATGCATCGACACTGGAAGCCAACGCGGCGATGCGGTCGATCGTACGCCGGGACACCGGAGAAGCCTACAACCAATTCCTGACACGGCTGGCCAAGGCGTCTGGGATCGAGACACCGACGCAAACCGAGCTGGGGCGACTCGACCGCAAGCGGTCGAAGAAAGGATCGAACAAAGAGTGGGAGCATCCCCACGACCCGGATGCGCGAATCACGAAGATGAAGGACGGACGAACGCATCTGGCCCATAAGGTGGAGCATGCCGCCGACATGAAGACCGGAGCCATCCTGGCGGTCACGGTGCAGGGTGCCGATCAGGGCGACACGACGACGATCAAAGAAACGATGATCCAAGCCGCGCATCAGATGGAGACCTTGGCCGCCGATCCTGGATCGAAACTTCGGAACGATGTGCTCTCCGAACTGGTGGCGGATAAGGGCTATCACAGTAACGATACGTTGACCGGATTCAAAGACCTCAACATTCGCAGCTACATCTCGGAACCGGACCGGGGCCGACGCAACTGGAAAGATAAGTCCGAAGAAAAACAGGCCGTCTATGCCAACCGGCGACGAATCCGAGGCAACCGGGGCAAGCAATTACTCCGACAGCGCGGACTGATGTTGGAACGACCGTTCGCACACACGCTGGAAACCGGCGCAATGCGTCGGGTTCACCTCCGACATCGGGACAACATTCTCAAGCGCGTCCTGATTCAATATGCCGCTTTGAATCTGAGCCTGATCCTTCGGAACAATTTCGGAAACGGCACACCACGAGGCCTTCAGGGCCAACATGTCATGGCCTTATTCACCTTAATACTGCTCTGGAGCCACTGTGAATCGCTCTCGTTCCATCCTCAGCGCTCCAGAATCGATTTAGACGCCGTTCCGTCCGGGCGAAGACCTGAAACTCTCAACTCAGAAAACCCCACTTCTGCCACGGGCTGCTAGCCCTGAGCCTTCCGCCTGAATTTGCAGAACGGGAGTTGATTCTGGTCTGTGCGATGGGGGTCGTCATGGCCACGCTACTGGTCAACGCCCTGACGATCGGAGGACTGCTACGACTTCTCGGGCTCGACCGGCTGTCGCCCGCCGAGTTGTACGCCCGGTTCGAGAGCCTCAAGATGTTGAAGCGCGAAACACGAAATCGGATCGCCAGGTTTGCCGAAGAGCGCGCGATCGCCCCGAACATCGTCGAACGTGTTCAGGGAGAATACCTGTCGGGAGAATCCAGGTTGGACGCTGAACGCGCGGCCGGCATCGGGGAAGCGGACCAACTGAGCGAGCGTGATCGGCTTGGGGTTGTTGCCATCCAGGCGTTGAGTGCGGAGAAGAAACACTACTGGGGAGAATTTTACGAGGGGAATCTCACCGAAGAGGCATACAAGCTCCTGATCCAGGACATCGACTTCCTGACCGACCGGGTCAAGGAGTCGGGTGAGTTCGGATCCGATTTCGAAGAAGCCCGCACGCGGGAGAGCCCACTGGATCGCTTGCTCTATAAGCTGGGCATCTTCGGGAGATACCTGCAGAGACGCAAGGTCAGCCAGATCGCAAATCACTTTGAAGAAAACTGCGCCATCACGGCTGCCTCACGATCCGTTGTGGCGTTGATGGATCGGCTCCTCAAGGAAGGCTCCATCGATGAGGACGCATACGACTCGATCCGCCGTTACTATCACAACCGCCACGACAAGGCCCAGCGCGAATTGACATCCATGGCCACCGACTACCCCGATTACGTCGAGCGAACCCAGGAGTTTCTTCTCGCGCGCAGTTGCCTCCACAGCGAAGAAGCCTCGCTGGAGATGTTGCGGGAGCTGGGCCTGGTCCCCGACAAGGTCTACCTGGAACAGAAAGGAGAGATCGAGGAGGGATTCGAGCGGCTGCGGGCACGCCCGATCGAGACGCTGCAACTGGATCCGGAGTCGCTGCTGGCCCAGATCCCACTGTTCGCTCACTGCACCGGAATCGACATCGGAAAGATTGCCGAGATGCTCGAATCCGAATCGTTTGCAGAAGGGGACAAGATCATACGACAGGGCGAGTCGGGTGAGTCGATGTACGTGATCGCCCGTGGCACGGTTCGGGTTCTGAAGGAAACGCGGGCGGAGGAACCGCGCCTCCTGGCCATCCTTGGAACCGGGGGGTTTTTCGGAGAGATCGCATTGCTCGACGAATCGCCGCGCACCGCAACGGTTCGCGCCGCCGCTCCGTGTACGATGCTGCGACTCCGCCGGCGAAACCTGGAAGAGCTGATGGAGCTCTCTCCCGGAACCCGGGATGCGGTCCACAAGGCTTACAAAGAAAGATTGCCTCCTCCGCAGAATTTGTGGGCAGTCCAAAGGCCTGTGCGCACATAAGTAATTGAAACAAAGTACCTTATTTTTTTGTTCGACGGCGAATATTCCAGTACCCACTTCGGTCGGACGCCTACACCCGGTGCCCGGAGCCCCCGCCGGAGGCCCCGTTCCCCATCGCCCACACCAGCCGACACCGCGGAGCGCAGCCGAGGGTCAAGGCCGGCGCAGCCGCCGAGCTTGCGAGGGAAGCCTTGAGGCTTGGCGAGCACCGTGGTCTCCTCAAGCGGCGATGGAAGACGGTTTTACCCACAAATTCTGCGGAAGACCCGAAAGATTGACCGCTACCGCGTCGCTTGAAGATGCGGGTTCGGTGGTAGAGGGTGGCGAAACCGCGCCTGCCTGATCCTTAATGCTGTTCTGGCTAGAAGTTGAATCTCACCGTAAGTCGGATTTGCCGGGCGTCGCGGGCCCGGGTGGCCTGGCCGAAGAAGGATGACGTCTGGACGCCGCTGAAGCTCTGGAAGTTGACGTTGTTCAACAGGTTCTGGGCGTTGGCGGTGATCGTCATTCGGATACCGCTACGCCGCCCATAGTAGCCCCCGGCGGGGCCGCCGCCCTGGACTTCGGCTCCGGGCGATACCAACTGAATAGTCTTCGAAAGGTTCAGACCCATTTCGAAATACCCGGGGCCGACCAGGGAGTTGCGAGGCACGCCGGCCGGGCGGTCGTTCGTGTTCGTGTCGTGGTTATCGTCCGTACCGGTGCGAAGACTGTACGGGTTGCCGCTATTCATCTGGAAGCTCGTGTTGGCGTTGATGTTCCAAGGCAGACGGAAATTGGCGGATGCGTTGAAACGGTGCGCCGATCCAAAACGCCCCCACTCCGAATTCAGATCATAGTTGTCTGAGGGGCCGGAGTTTCTTCCCCCGCCTCCGCCAAAACCACCACCACCGAAACCACCGAAACCGCCACCACCGGTAACGTTGCTGAAGTTCGAACTGAACGTGTAGCTACCGTTGATGTTGACGGTGCTGAATCGCTGGCGGAACCCGAACCTCAGATTGTGGTTGTTGGACACGCCGCCCGATTCCAACTGGTTGATGTTTCCGCGCGTGGGGTCCGGGCGAAGACAGGTGGCGGGGTTGCCGAACTCGTCGGGCTCTGTAAGCTGCCCAGGCTGACAGGAACGTGCAACCGATGAGGTGATATCGAGCGGCCCGTTCAGGTCACGAGTGCGGTGAAGGTGAATCCCGCGGACGAAGCTGTAGGAGCCCGTCAGAACCAGTCCCTTCAGGGTCGTCTCGATGGACAACTGGTTGTTCCAGGTGTAAGGCGCCGCGAGGTCCTCGGCAGCGACGCTGACCGACGAGGGGACGCTGATTTCACCACCATCGCTGTCGACGAACGGATCGGGGTACGATGGATCGTTGATCGTCAAGGTTCTCTGCTTGGTCCCATCCAGACGAATCAGTTCCCTGACGGCAAACAAGTTAAAGCGTTGGTGGAAAGTCCCGGTGCCACCCCGAATCACGGTCGAGCGCCCGATCGAGTATGCGAAACCGAACCGGGGATCCAGGTTGTTGTTGTCAGAGAGGTTTTGCTGATTCTCATAACGCACACCGAATCCCATCGTCAGACCCTGGATGACGCGAAAGTCGCTCTGGAAGAAGGTCGCATATTGAAACTGGCTCGTATCAAGTTCGGGAGTACCCTGGTTGACCCTGTAGCGGATCGGACGGAGCACCGAAAAGGCGCCGGCACAGGGATCCGTGTTCTCCGGATCGGTATCGCAGTCCAGACGCGAGAACGTGAAGGTGCCGTTAAAATTATTTCGCGATATGGATTGATCGCTCTCTCGCTCGCCTTCAAAACCCATCTTCAAGGCAACCTTCTGCCCCGTGTACATCAGCAGGTCGCCAAACTCATAGGACCTGTTGACGTTTTCGTTGTTCTGATTCCCGCCACCGGAACGGAACGAATCAAGGACGTCGATCTTGAATCCCGCGGTGATCGGGCGGGTCTCGCTCGATCGACCCTCGACGCGGAACCGGACTTCGTTGTTGAAGGATCGCGATAGAACGGCCGTTTCCTTGAGCTGAAAATTAAAATTGTCCCCCGTCGTGTCCGATCCCTGCTCGGGAAGGCCGAATCCACCCACCCCGTTGTTCTTCCGACTGTTGGTCCCGTAGCTGTAGCTGAAATTGAGATTGTTGTTCTCCGAAAGCTGGGCCGTTGCGGTCGTGGTAAAGCCACGGTTCATGTGCGGGTTGACAACAGCGTCGTCGATAAGACCGTTCGGCGTGATGGCCCGCAACGTGTTCCCGTTTTCGTTCACGTTGTTGTTGAGGCCGAACGTCACGGTCAACCGGTTTCGGAGTATGGGGCCACTGACGTTGGCTCGAAAGTTCCGCTGCTGATATGGGGGCCGGGACGACGCGAACGCATTGCTGGCGTCTAGAGACTCATCGGCGAAATCGAAAGTCGCGTCCCCGTTGAAGCGCCCGACTCCGCCGCGCGTGATGATCTCGGTGCGCCCCCGGCTCTGGTTGCTCTGCTCGGAAGTGAAAGCATTCTCGTTGATCCGAATTTCCTGAATTTCTTCACGGTTCGGCATGCGACCACCACCGAAGCCGTTGACGACGATTCCACCGCCACCACCGCCGGGACCACGCCGTCCGCCGCCGCGTCCGCCACGATCACCACCCCGTCCGCCACCGCCACCGCCACCTGCGGGGCTGACAAGGTCGCCCAGATACTCACGGAGTTCGTCTTCGTCCTCGGGCAGATCGCTGTTGGCTTCGGCACTGAGGGTGCCTGTCAGGGCCGTGCGTTGTGCAGGATTCAGAAACTTGAGGGCGGCCAGAAGCAGTTGCTCTTCCAACGCAAGCACAGCGGTCGACACGGAGCCGGATTCGACACGGTCTTCCTCGAGCAGACGTTCGTACTCGACCTTGTACTGTTCATAAACGTTCTGGACCTGGGTTTCCTGGTCGAAAGTCAGGGGAGGCACCCCCTCCTCCTGAAGGACGGTGCGCAGACCCTCGACGCCATTGGTCAGCAACGTCCGCCCCGCGTCCGCCCGCTTCAAGGCATCGCTCTGCTCGGTCGTCAGGATATCCTTCGCACGATCGCTGAGACCTTCATCCCCCGTGGCCGTCGTGGCATCGCCCGGCTCACCGCGCTGGCTTCCGACGAGTGGGCGCAGCGCTTCCTCCTGTTCCTCGGTGAGGGGAGTCGAGGCCTGTTCGAGTACCTGTTTCACCTGGTCGAACAGATCGACTCCGTCACCCTGTCGGGAAGCTGCCCCTTCGTCGTCCAGACCGGGATTCTGGTAGCCCAGAGTCAGGGCCGGGAACATGATCGCTAAAATGAATGTCAACAGACTACGGCGCATATGAATAAGGTCTCCTCAATACAGTTACCTACGAAGGATAACCCACTGAGGTTACAAGACATCGAAATAGACGTCAATCTTCAAGTACCCCCGTTCAAAGCCGGTGAAAAACGATTCTACTTGCGGGAAAACGCTAGTGGTCCCCGTCAAACAGACTGTAACTTATCGAGCTTCTTTCGGGCACGTTGAACTTTTTCAAGAATATCGGAAGCCGTTGCGGTCCAAATGAAGGGCTTCGGGTTCTGATTGTGACCCCCGACATATTCCTCCACGGCCTGGATTAGCTCAGGAACCGAATGGAAAACCCCGCGCCGAAGCCGTTGTTCGGAAAGATCCCGGAAGAAGCGTTCGACCATGTTCAGCCAGGATGCACTGGTCGGTGTGAAGTGCACATGAAAGCGCGTGTTGCGCTTCAACCAGTTGACGACTTTCTGATGTTTGTGCGTGGCGTAGTTGTCGCAAATGATATGGATCTGTTTGTCTTTCGGCACGGAACGTTTGATCTGATTGAGAAACCGGATCCATTCCTGATGACGATGCTTCGGCATACAGGTCCCGATAATCGAGCCGTCCAGCGTATTGAGCGCGGCGAACATCGTGGTCGTCCCGTTGCGTTTGTAGTCGTGGGTGAGGGTGCCGCACCGCCCCTTCTTCAGAGGTAACCCGGGTTGCGTGCGGTCCAGGGCCTGCATCTGGCTCTTCTCATCGCAGGACAAAACAATGGCGTTTTCCGGAGGGTTCAGATACAAACCGACCACATCCTCCAACTTCTCGACAAATTGTTTGTCGTTGGAAAGTTTGAAGGTGCGTGCCAGATGAGGCTTCAAGCCATGAGCCCGCCAGATTCTCCCTACCGTGGACTCGCTGACGCCGGTTGCCCTGGCCATCAAGGACCGGCTCCAGTGCGTGGCGTTCGGAGGCTTCCCTTCGACCGTCTTCTTCACGATCCGGGCCCGCTTCCGGCGGCCGGTCGAGGGAATCCGTCCACTGCGGGAAGCGTCCTTTTCGATTCCCCCGAGGCCATCTTCAACGAAACGATCGCGCCAACGTCCGGCCTTTTGACGAGTGATGTCCAACTTGGCAGCGATCTCCTGATTGTCCAGACCCCCGGCGGCCAGCAAGACAATTCGAGATCGTTCCGCCAACCGGACCGCCACACTGCGGCTTCGGCTCAGTCGCTCCAGTTCCTTCCGCACAGGAATGTCCAATTTAATCGTCGGTGCTCTCCTCATATATACTCAGACGTAGGAAATCTGAATAAGTTACATTAACTGTGACGGACTACACTAGGAGCCTGCGCGGCAGAAGAGATCTACTGCGAAAGCGGTATAATCGGTCCAGATTTCCCAATTTTTCGTTAAATAGAACGACTATTCGCCTCAAAATCGAGAACATCTGGCCTCGATTCTCCACTTTCTCGCAACCTAGAAGCCCGTGGTGGAAGTCTGTAGGGTCGCGTTACGAGCGCCATGGGGCTAGATGCAAGGCGCCACGACGACGTCGATGCTCCTCATCGATCAAGGAGTGGCAACGCCGCAGCTGGCCCCATGCCGTCGTAACCCGTAGGGCGCAGGGGTCTTCGGGCCACAGGCTTTGTCACTCGTCGGTCACGATGACAAAGCATCGTTCCGCTCCTCATTTCGCGCCTGAGACCCGAATACCCCTGCGCGCGACCCTACAGACTTCCACCACGGGCTCCTAGACCAGTCGCAACCCGGGAATATCCCCGAAATCCGATGTATTCAAGGTCCACAGGGCGGCATCATGAAGGAGCGCACAGGCTGCGATAGCCAGATCGAGTTCGCGACCGCGAGGTCGGTGGACCTGGCGGTAGAGTTCGGCTGCCACTTCCGCCTCCTCCGGTCCAAATGGGATCGCTTTCATCGCCGGGAACAGGGCCTCCTGCGCTTCAATTTCTTCGCCTAGGCGGGGACCACGCCACCACTCGTACAAGACAAGAGTGCTGATCAGAATTCGTTCTCTCCGATCAATCCACTCTCGAAGCTTCAACCGAGACCTCTGAGGACCGCTGAGACTGTCGACAAGAACGGACGTGTCCAGATGAATCATCGGCGGTCGGGGCTCCTGCGACCGCCCCCACGCCGGGCCACGCGCAGTTGCTCCAGTTCCGCCATCACGTGAGAGAGTCGGCGCTTGGGGATCGCCGGAACCACCTCGTCGAAAAGCTCCAGCATCCGGCGGCGTTCCTGTTCGGTCAGGTTGCCGATCCGATCAGCGAAATCCCGGATCGCCTCACGAACCACATAGCTCTTCGGTTTCTGGAGTCTGGCGGCGGTCTGGCGCAGGGTGTCCACGGTTTCGTCATCGAGTGTGAAAGTGACTTTTACCATATCCAATACATATTACCATACTCAGTATGGCATACGGTTGTGCCCCTTCACACCTATCTGACCGCCGACACCCGCCCACTGCTCTACCTTCTAACCGGCGCTGTCGGATTCGTCCTGCTGATCGCGTGCGCCAACGTCGGTAACCTGCTGCTGTCCCGGGCGGTGTCGCGAGAACACGAGATCGGCGTCCGCGCGGCGCTCGGAGCAGGACGCGGGCGCCTGCTTCGGCAATTGCTGACGGAAAGCACGCTGATCTCGGTTCTGGGCGGAGCGATGGGCCTGCTGGTCGCGTTCTGGGGCGTCCGGGCTCTGGCTCCCCTGATCCCCGGAACCATCCCAACAGCCGGACCGGTGGCAATCGATCGGGAAGTCCTGGTATTTACCCTCGCCATTTCACTCCTGGTGGGCATTCTGGTCGGTCTGGCCCCCGCGCTCCGGGCGGCTCGATCGGCACCGCTTCGAGATGATCGGCGGCCGTGGGTTGGAACCGGCATCTCCAGATCGCGTGCCGCGGTCGTCGTCGCTGAAGTGGCCCTGGCCTTGATGCTGCTGATCGGTGCGGGGCTCCTGATCCGAAGCTTCGTCAACCTTCAGGGTGCGCTGGGGATTCCGTTGGTCGCCGGAAGATTCTTTACTGAGCAGGACGGCGGCGACATCGAAGCCCTCGCCATTGTCAACACAAGGGTTGCACGCAGACTGTGGGGTGACCAGGACCCGGTCGGCAGGGCGCTGTCAGCATTCCAGGATATGCGGCTCCGGATCGTGGGCGTCGTAGCCAACACGCGCGATTCGATCGAAGACGACGCGACTCCGAAGATATATCTTCCGTATCGTCAGTTCCTGGGCGAACTGCGAGCGATGATGCTGGCCGTTCAAACCACGACCAGTGCAACAAACCTGGTCGGGACCATCCGCGCTGAAGCCTCGGCTATGGACGATCGAATGATCATCGATCGAATTCGGACCATGGATGCAATACGGGGGGACCTGGTGTCGGAACGCCGCTTCTCCACTCTCGTCCTTGGCATCTTCGCCGCGGTCGCGCTGCTTCTTTCCGCAGCCGGTGTCTACAGCGTCATGGCCTATTCGATCAACCGGCGCACCGGGGAACTTGGCATACGTAAGGCTCTGGGCGCCCGTCCTCAGGATCTGGTGCGGATGGTATTGGGGCACGGGCTTCAACTGATCGGTGTCGGCCTGGTATTGCAGCCGTTTCGGAAGAGCAGGTCGGTCGATATTGAATGAGGCCCGGCCAGTGGGCATTTGAGTCGAATTCAACCCCATTGTTAAGCAAGTTCTATTTTCGCATTGTTGAAATTGGCGAGGTGTTGACGGTGTCTTGTGGTATATATACCGTCAGATGAAGAAGAAAAAGATATGGCTTGAGTTGAATCAGGTAAAGGGAGCCGCTGCTTCGCGACTGCGAAGGCGGAAGTACAGCCTGATCGAGCGCCATGAGATACCCGACGGTTTGCTGCCTGGCTCGGTGTCGATTAGTTACACCCGGTGCGGTAAGCCGACGTGCCGGTGTGTGTCGGGTGAAGGCCACCCATCCTGGTCCTGGACATTCATGATGGACGGGAAGAAGCATGTCGAACACGTTCCAGCCGCCATGGTTGAGGAGATTCAGAAGCGTGTCGGAGCGGGACGGGAGTTTCAGGATGCGATCCGGGAGGTGCTGACAGCGAACGCGAAGTTGGTGGTGTTGGAGCGCCAGCAACAACGTGAGAAGCGGAAGCGACGGTGAGAGGTCCGTCGGCCGGAGGGATTCGACGGTATGCGCGAAAGTGTTTGCGGCTGAAGGGGTATTTGAATCAACCCGGAGATGGACGGGTGCGACCGCAGATCGGAAGCGGGCATCTGATCTGGTCTCTAGTGATCGGGTATCTGCTACGGGAGTCGAGCTTCCTGGCCATCGAGTCGCTCGCACGATCCTCGGCGTGTAGGGCCTTGGGAATCGGACGCCGCTTTAGCGACGACACGCTGGGCTATTTCACCGAGAAGCTGGATCCGGAATTCACGCGCGGCGCTTTGATCACCGCCATCAAGCAGGCCAAGCGCAATAAAGCGTTCGACGATTGCCGCTTCATCGGCCTGGCGCTGGACGGGACGACCGTGGGGCGTGTCCGTGAGGCCGGGTGTCGTTGGTGTCGTCCCCACCGCAACGCCGAGGGGGAGGTGACCACCTACTTGCACCACGTCGTGATGGCCACCATCGTGGGTACCGGGCTGACTCTACCGGTCGATGTGGAACCCTACGGCAGTGGGGATAGCGAATGGGCCGGGGGTAAACGACTGCTACGTCGGGTAGTGGGGCAGTTGGGGCCGCGGTTTGCCGATTATGTTGTTGTCGATGGCGGATATGCGGCCGCGCCGTTCCTGCACCTGGCCGACGAGTTGGGATTGAAGACCATCGTCCGGCTCAAAGCCAATCTTCCGAGCTTGTTCAACGCCGCCAAAAGTCGGTTCGCTTGTCGGCCGCCGTCCCGGGTCTTCAAGGATGGAGCCGATCGGGTGGAAATCTGGGACGCGGACGACTTCGATCCCTGGGACCGACTGAACTGGTCGACCGTGCGCGTGATCCGCTACCGGCAAGAGAAACCCAATGGATCGGTGGTCGAAGCCTACTGGCTGACCAATTTCTCGATGAACCAAGTGGGAGCGCCCACTTTATTTCGCATGGCCAAGAGTCGTTGGGAAGTCGAAAACCAAGGTTTCAACGATGCCAAGAATCGTTATGGGATGGCCCACATCCCCTGAGGTGCTCCCCAAAATTCGGACAGGTCGCTAAGGTGTAAAATCGCTGCCTCGGGAGAGGCAGATGAAGAAGAGACAGAGGAAGCAGTACAGCGCCGATCTGAAGGCGAAGATCGCGGTGGAGGCGGTGAAGGGACAGCGAACGGTCCAGGAGATCGCCTCCAACTACGGGGTCCACCCGAATATGGTGACAAAGTGGAAGAAGCAGTTGCTCGATGGCGCATCGGAGATCTTCTCGAACGGGAAGACACAATCGATGGAAGCCGATGAAGAAGTCCGGACCGAACTTTACCAAGAGATCGGAAAGTTGCACGTCGAGGTGGATTGGTTGAAAAAAAAGTCCGGACTTTCACGTTAGGACAACGACGGCCATGGATCGAATCAAGCGACAAGAAACTGAGCATCACCGAGCAGTGCCGGTTGGCGGGAGTGTCCCGGTCGGGACTCTACTACACGCCTGTTGGCGAGAGCGCCGAGAACCTGGAGTTGATGCGTCTGTTGGACGAGCAGTACACACGGACGCCGTTCTACGGCGTGCGGCGGATGACTCACTGGCTGGAGAATCAAGGTCACCGGGTCAATGCGAAACGAGTACGACGGCTCATGCGGCAGATGGGACTGGAAGCGATCTATCCCAAACCGCGGTTGTCGACGCCGGCACCGGGACATCGGATCTATCCGTACCAGCTACGGGGGCTGAGGATCGATCGCCCAGACATGGTGTGGGCCACCGATATCACGTATATCCGTCTGCGGCAGGGGTTTATCTATCTGGTGGCGATCATGGACTGGTACAGCCGGTATGTGCTGGCCTGGGAGGTTTCAGTATCGATGGACAGCGCTTTCTGCGTGTCGGCATTGGACTGGGCCCTGAGGCATGCGCAACCGGAGATCTTCAACTCGGATCAGGGTTCTCAGTTCACCAGCGATGCGTTTACGAGCCGACTCGAAGGCGAGGGCATCCGGATCAGCATGGACGGCCGGGGCCGGTTCCTGGACAACATTTTCGTCGAACGTCTATGGCGAACGGTGAAGTACGAGGAAGTGTACCTGAAGGACTACATGAGCGTTCCCGAGGCGGTCTCGAACCTGACTGTCTATTTCAGATTTTACAATCAGGAACGCGGTCATCAGGTATTCGACTATCAGACACCCGAGGCGATGTACTTTCAAAGTACGAGGAGTACGGCATCGGTCAAGAAAGCAGCCATACTCCAGGTTGCCCCAGACGGCGAACGCCGTTGACAGGCGATCCTGGCGCGATCTTTTCTCTGGAAGTGTTTATCGGAGGCGAAAAGAAAGAAAAGAGAACCAAAAAAGAAAGAAAGCTGCAGCCTGTGGAAACTGCCGCCGCTGATGGAAATCCTCAAAAAGGATTTCCACAACGGCTTGAAAACAGCCTCGGAGACTCGGCTTTTTCACAGTTCCCACAGGCTCGGCGACGGGTAAAACATCAACCCATTTCAACGGCAGCGATCCACCTTAAGATCCGGGATTTTCTGTCCGAAGAATGGGGAGCCCCTCACCCCATCACCACGCCAACAGCTTACTTCTGCACTGGCTCCTCATAATCCTGGCCCTCACGATCGAACGTCTGTATCGATTGCGCCATTTGCATCGGGGGCGCCATCACCCCCGTACCTCCATCGAGCTCCTTCGTTTGCTTCGCCTCGCTCTGCCTGCTCCAACCCCAGCCGACTCCAGCTGAACCGCCTCGATTCCCCGGTCTCCACGCGCCTGCCTGACCCAAATCACCGGGCTGGACCCGCTACGGTTACCTGTCGCTCGAAATAAGCCGCACTTCAAATTCGTCTCCCTCGCCAACCTTTTCCCTTCCAGAGCCCCTTCCATACACTCCGCCCTCCCTGACTTCCGAAATGGCTGGATACATGCTCTCGGCTCGCTTTCTTTGGGGTCGAGGTGCAGTATTGGGTGCCGATGGAAACGGCCGTGATAATTGACGAACCCCTCCGCGGCAGGATGGCAGACCGTGGCTATCGGGGGTTCTTCATGCTGGCTCGGTTGCGACCGGATGTCGGTTTCAGCGAAGCCGCGGCTGCGTTGAGCGCGGTCACCGGGAGTCTCGGACTGGAATACCCGGACACGAATACCGATCGCTCCGCCGCCCTCTATCAGGCCGAGGACATCCGGATGCACCCAATGATCGACCCGGCGCTGTATCCTCTCTCGGCCTTTTTGATGATTGTGGTTGCTCTCGTGCTCCTGGTCGCCTGTTCCAATCTGGCCAGTCTCATGTTGATCCGTGCTGGTTCGCGTCAGCGTGAACTGGCCGTTCGTCACGCTCTCGGCGCAGGCAGAGGCCGGCTCATTTTGCAGTTGCTCGCTGAAAGCGCGCTCCTGGGAATGACCGGAGGTCTGGTTGGGTTGTCGCATACTGGGCCGCTGACCTGATGGTTTCAGTCAGACTGCCGTTGCCGGTCTCGCTGGTAATCGACTTCAAGCTCGACATGACGGTACTGGCATACGCGCTTCTGGTATCTGTAGGAACCGGTATCCTGTTCGGCCTCGCGCCGGCCTAAAAGGTCTCTCGGCCCAACGTCATGGAGGCCATTAAGAACCCTGGCCAGACCCTCACGGTGGGGGACAGTCGCATGTCTCTGCGGAACTTCTTCGTCATCGTTCAGGTCTCCATATCGGTCATCCTGCTGGTAGGAAGCGGCCTGTTCTTGAGGAGCCTCATCCACGGCCAGCAGGTCGAGTTCGGGTTTGAAACCGAACGTACGGCGTTTGCGACGATCGACGTTGAAATCGGTGGCTACACGGACGAAGACCAGGGGCGCCGATTCCTCGATCGGTATCAAGCAAGAATCCGCGAGTTACCGGAAATCCGGACCCTCGCCCTGGCGAGTCGCGTTCCGTACGGATTCTTCGGAACTCGGCAGTTCGACGTGTATCTGCCCGGCACGGAATCCGACCCGGACATTCAGCCACCTCAGGTGGAGTGCGCCGCAGTCTCACCGGAATATTTTCCCGCACTCGAGATACCTTTGCTTCACGGTCGAACGTTCAGTCCAGGGGATGCGGAGAATTCGAAACCCGTGGTGATCGTGTCGCAATCGACGGCCCGGCACTTCTGGCAATCTACCGATGTCGTCGGACGAAACTTCGAGATTGTCCAGGGACGCGAACGAACAGCGGTCGAGGTTGTGGGCGTTGTGGGCGACACGGAAATCGAGGGTGTGTTTCGGGATCCCAAACAGGGAGAGCAGCCCCTTCACGTGTTCGTCCCTTTTTCGCAACACTACAGGACGCCAGTAGCGGTCATTGCCCGCTCATACGGCGATCCCGCGAACCTTCCTGCAATCTTCCGTCGAGAGCTTGACGACCTGCGTTCAGAGGTGCCCGTCTTCGAGTCGAAAACGATGACCGAACATCTCGACGGGATGTTCTTCCTTCCAAGAGCGACCGCGATTTTCCTGTCCATCTTCGGCTTTTTGACCTTGATTCTAGCCAGTATCGGGCTTTATGGAATCGTGTCCTGTACGGTTTCGCAACGCACACAGGAAATTGGCATCCGGATGGCATTGGGTGCAGAACGCCATCAAGTCATCAGGTCGGTCGTCGGGGAAGGAATGGGCCTGGTTATCATCGGCACGACGATCGGTCTGGCGATCGCGGCAGCTGTGATGCAGCCGCTTGCATGGCTGCTCAAGGACGTGGGCGCAACGGACCCGATTACGTTTCTCGGCGTCGTGCTGTTGCTGTTGATCGTAGCGATCGGAGCCAGTTACATTCCCGCTCGACGCGCGGCACGAGTCGATCCGATGATCGCGTTACGGTACGAGTGACCTAAGGGCCCGCTGCCTCACTGTTTCCTTCTACGCCACCGGCCTGAAGAAGTTGTAGATCCAGGCTGCGACGACCCCGCCGAGGAAACCGTCCAGCAAGCCGTAGAGCGATCCGATAAACACCTGTCCGATCGAAGACGTTCCGGAGTACCCCGGGTACACCGACGCCACCAGTTCAAGAAAGGCGGACCCATATCCCGGAAAAACAAGGTTGGCCACGCCGGTAATGAAGATGCTGCCGCCAAACAAGAGCGAGATGGTCAACCCCGTCGCCTTCATGTCAAGAGTCATTTGCTCACCTCCGTTTCGAGTGTTTGAACGAGCTTGATACTTCAATGTGACTTAAACGGTCAAGCCGGACGTGACGCCATGGAGAAATGAGGAAAAGAAGAGCGCGGCAGCCGAACCATCGGTTTTCGGCGGGACCGCCTAGCCGCGCTATGAGATCTGAGGTGAGGACAGTATGCCCAACCGCCGGGCCAGAACAGGTCTCTTTCCGTCCTGACTATCTAGAGGCATTCGATTTCGGTTCAGTCGTACCTCCGGGCGGTCAGTTTAAGTACCCCTTGCATTAGCAGGGGTGCTGTTTTACTATCACCCCTAGTATTCATTTGGGAGAGACCATGAACGACGAAAAACTTGGAATCTTGAAGGGCGCCCTGGATGTGCTGGTCCTGAAAGCACTCACGTGGGGACCGATGCATGGTTACGCGATTTCACGCTGGATTCGGGAGATCACGGAGGAAGCCTTCGAGATCCAGGAAGGTGTTCTCTACCCGGCGCTCCATCGACTCGAACGTAAAGGGTGGATTGAATCGGAGTGGGGTCTGTCGGAAAACAATCGCCGCGCCAAGTTCTACGAGCTGACGAAACTCGGTCGCAAGCAACTCGAGACTGAAATGTCAACGTGGTCTCGCTTTGCGGAGGCCGTGGGCAAAGTCGTGGACGCGACGAAGGCGCCGGACTGGGCATGAAGCCGATGAAGACGAAGTCTCCAATGTGGCGCCGCTACCTGACCTTCTGGGGTCGGAACATCGACCGGGACTTGAACGACGAGTTCGGTTTTCACCTGGAGATGCGCCGGCAGGAATTCATGGATAACGGTCTGCCCCCCGAGCCTGCATTGAAGGCGGCACACCGGGTATTCGGCGATGCCGAGCTTCTCCGAAACGAATGCCGGCTGATTGACCGACAACAGGAGCAAATAGTGAGACGCACGAATTACTTCGAGCAGTTCAAACAGGATTGCGTATACGGACTGCGCCAGATCTACCGCCGGCCCGGTCTGGCGTTGCTGACGGTGCTCACCCTGGCCCTGGGCATTGGGGCCAACGCCGCCGTTTTCTCGGTCGTCAACGGAGTCGTCCTGAGCCCCCTGCCTTACGACGATCCCGACCGGCTCGTCATGATCTGGACCCATGACATACCGCGGAACCGAACGGAGGGTCAGCTGTCGCTACCGGATTTCAACGATCTCAGAGAGCGGTCCAGAAGCATTGAGGACATGAGTGCGGTGATCGGCTTCGAATGGGACGCCATCCTTGAAGGAGATCCGGAACCTCGCATGATCACCGTGCAGCACGTGTCGGCTCCGTTCTTCAGCCTCCTCGGAATCGACGCCATGCTCGGGCGGACTCTGGGTCCCGTCGACGAGAGACCGGACAGTTCGCCGGCGGTCGTTATCAGCGAGCGTCTGTGGCAGAGCCGGTTCGGACGAGACCCCGCCGTCATCGACCGGGAGGTCGTCATCGACGGCGAAGCCGCGACCGTGGTCGGGGTGATGGGGCGGGAGTTCCGTTTCTTTGACGACGCGGACTTCTGGGCGCCCATCGTCCGCAACCCTCTGGCGGCACAAAACCGGCGATCGCTCCGGTGGCTCTGGGCCGTCGGACGGCTTGCTCCCGGAGTATCCGCCGAGCAAGCCGACACGGAACTCGACGCGATCACCGCGGATCTCGAACTCGACTACCCCGAATCCAATACCGGCAAACGAGCCAGGGTTGTTCCGATTCACGAACAGCTCGTCGGCAATGCCCGCTCGACGCTATTGGTTCTGCTGGGCGCTGTCGGGTTCATACTCCTTATCGCCTGCGCGAATGTTGCCAGCCTCCTTCTCGGTCGAGCGAGCAGCCGGGCCAGGGAAATGGCCATTCGCAACGCCATGGGGGCAAACCGTGGCCGGGTGATTCGGCAACTGCTTACCGAAAATGTCGTCCTGGCCGGGCTCGGAGGTTTTGCCGGACTGCTGGTCGCCTACGGTGGAGTTTTCCTTCTGCAACGGATGAACCCGGACTGGCTGCCGCGAATGGAAAACGTAGCGGTGGACGGGAAGGTCCTCCTGTTCACGGCGACGGTCTCGCTTCTGGCCGGCCTTCTATTCTCAGCCGCGCCGGCACTTCAGGCATCCCGCGCCGCAATCGCCCTCTCCCTGGCGGGACGGACCGGAGCGGAAATGGGACAGCGGGGACAGCGCATTCGCGATGTTCTTGTGATTGCCGAAGTGGGAATCGCCCTGATGTTGATGGTCGGAGCGGGCTTGCTTCTGCGCAGCTTCGTCACTCTGGTTCAAGTCGACATCGGGTTTGAATCGGCACAAACGCTGACGGCGGAACTCGAACTGCCCGCGACGCGGTACGCCGAAGATGCGGATCGACTTTCGTTCTACCGAGTACTGCTGGACCAAGCGGCGGGTATGCCTGAAGCGGAGACCGTTGCTCTGACTTCCGACCTGCCGCTTCGTGGCTCCATGACGACCACCCTGGAAGTGGAAAGCCGCCCGCGACCCAGAAGCGAACACCCTGAACTCGTCTTCCAGCGGATCAGTACCGACTACTTCCGGGCTATGGGCATCCCGTTACTCGAAGGGCGGACGTTCAGCCTCGAGGACGCCAACGATGAATCGCCGGCGGCCATCGTCAACCAGGCCGCCGCGCAAATTTTGTGGAACGATGACGACGTGCTCAACGAACGGTTCCGATGGTCGGGTGTGTCCGACGACTTTCCCTGGTTCCGCGTCGTTGGCGTCGTCGGGAACGTGCGTCACCAGGGACCCGACCAGATGCCGCCGCCGAAGGTCTATTTCTCGCTCGAGGCGGACGTTCCGGGAGGCGTCTGGCTCGTGGTTCGCACACGAACCTCACCGGTGGCCGCCACGGCGTCACTGAAGGAAGCCGTCCGACGCGCCGATGCGAGCGTGGTCGTCGATTCCCTCGCTCCCATGGACATGTGGATCTCCGATTCACTCACCCTCCCCCGCTTCAACATGCTCGTCATCGGGGGGTTCGCTCTCCTGGCGCTGCTTCTGGCAATGATCGGGATGTACGGAATCGTGAGTTATTCCGTCACTGAACGGACTCATGAGCTCGGTGTGCGCGTGGCCCTGGGGGCGGGCGGGGGTTCGATCATCGGGCTTGTCCTTGGCCGTGGGTTGTTTCTCGGCGTCGCCGGAATTGGTGCAGGCGTGATCGGCGCTCTGGCTCTCACGCGTTACATGGAATCCCTGCTGTTTGGTATCCGGCCCACGGACCCGGCGACCTATCTCGCCGTTTCGGCGTTGCTCCTGGCAACGGCACTGGTCGCCGCCTACATCCCGGCCCGCCGCGCGCTTCACGTGGACCCGATTCAAACACTACGGGTCCACTAGGAAGATTGGGCAGCCATGAAGAACACACCGATATGGAGACGATACCTTACGTTCTGGGGTCCGAACGTCGATCGAGACGTCGAGGGCGAGCTGCGGTTTCACCTGGAGATGCGAACGCGAGAATTGATCGATCGGGGCATGGACCCGAAACAGGCTCGTGACGAAGCGCGCCGAGCCTTCGGCGACATCCGTCAGGTTCGAAGCGAATGCAACGACATCGGCAAGGAGTTCGAGGCGGATATGCGACGAACGGAACACTATGACCACTTGAAACAGGACTTATCGTTCGGACTGCGACAACTCAGAAGGAATCCGGGATTCGCAACGGTTGCGGTACTTACTCTCGCTCTTGGAATCGGCGCCAACACTGGAATATTCAGCATCGTCAATGCCGTTCTCCTGCAGCCGTTGCAGTATCCCAATGCAGGCGACATCTACACGCTGTGGCAAAACGACCGGACGGAAGGACTCGAGCGGGACGGCGTGGCGCCGGCAAACTTCGGCGACTGGAAGAACGAAAATCGGGTCTTTCGTCGCATATCAGCGACCCGGCCTTACTCGTTCGAGTACAAAGATGAAGGACGAGCGCTCGACATACCGGCCACCCTAGTGACGGAAGGTTTTTTCGAGATTCTCGGTGTCGAGCCCATCCATGGACGGACGATCGAAGAACGGGATTTCGAGGCTGGAAACCAACGTGTGTTCGTCATCAGTCATCCGTTGTGGCAACAACAGTTTGGAGCGGATCCTGGCGTGGTCGGGCGGACGCTGGATTTCGGGGGTGTCCCTTTTACAGTAGTCGGCGTGATGCCGCCGGAATTTGAATTTCCTTCCAGGGAGACCGAAATCTGGGCGCCCTACTTGCTCCGGCCGGAGGTGGCCCGACGGGCATCGGGTTATCTGGGTGTGATTGCCGAACCGAAGGAAGGTGTGACGGCGATCGAGATCAAGGCGGACATGGACGCGATCGCCGCGAGCCTGGCGCGGCGATATCCCGAATCGAATACAGGCATCGGCATCACGGTGGTATCGCTCCGGGATCACCTCGTTGGCCACGTGCGAGGGCCGTTGATCCTCCTTGTCGCAGCTGTTGGATTCGTTCTACTCATCGCATGTTCGAACGTGGCATGCCTCATGCTCATGCGCGGTTCCGAACGAGAGCAGGAGTTCGCGGTCAGGGCGGCCGTGGACGCGGGTCGAACGCGGATCCCCAGACAGCTCGCGGTCGAAAGCATGGTCCTGGCCGGCCTGGGAGGGGGCCTCGGTGTGATGCTGGCCCTCTGGATCCAAAGGGTACTGCCGCTGATGAGCCCTTCCGACTTCCCCCGGATCGATTACGTCCAGCTCGATACGAACGTCATGCTGTTCACGGCTTTGGTGTCGATCGGGGCCGCATTGATCTCGAGTCTGGCTCCGTTGGCGAGGTTGTTCGCCGGGGACACGAACTCTCTGCTGAAAGAGAGTCGACGGAACCCGAACGCCGGCGGGCTGGGACGGCGGCTGGGAGGCGTCCTCGTCGTGTCGGAAATCGCACTGGCCCTCGTGTTGTTGATCGGAGCCGGCCTGCTCGGTCGGAGCTTCTTGAATCTGCTTTCGGTGGATCCGGGCTTCGTGTCTGAACAGGCCCTGACCCTCGAGATCCACATCTGGGATTCCTATCCGGCACCGGAGCAGCAGGCGAATTTCCTCACCGAGATCCTGACCCGGATGCGGGCGCTGCCGGGGGTCGTCGGGGCCGGAGCCGCGTCCGTGCTGCCGTTTCACTCTTCCAGCAGTGAAATGAAGCGCGTCTTCAGCACTGCGAACGAAGGCGGTGGCAGGGAAGCTCGCGGGACCGACGTCACGATCGCGACCGTCGGCTACTTCGAGGCAATGGGGATTCCGGTGCTCGAGGGACGCGTGTTCACGCGCTTCGACGGACCCGACGCTCGGCCGGTTGCAGTCGTTACCGAGAGCGCGGCTCGCCGGTATTGGGGCGCCGGGGATTTTATCGGCAGAACCATTGCGATGGATGACGAGGGTGTCCGGAGTACGCATGAAGTCATCGGTGTGGTCGCCGACGCGCGTCACACGGGTCTCGACAGCAGCCCGAGAGCGGAGATCTTCCTGCCGCATCGTCAGAACCCTTTTGGCTCGATGATCGTGGTCGTGAGGACAGAAGCGGACGCTCTCCCGCTTGCCGAAAGTCTCCAGCAGCAAATCTGGGATCTCAATCCGAACCAGGTGATCAGCAGCGTCGCCCCGCTCGACCAACTGGTCGATGGGACGGTGATAACGAGGAGGTTTTATCTGCTGCTCGCAGGCCTGTTTGCCGTAACTGCACTCGTGCTCGCCAGCGTGGGGATCTACGGCGTTGTCACGTTTTCCACCGTTCAGAAGATTCCGGAGCTCGGAGTGCGCATCGCTTTCGGTGCACGCCCGGTAGACATCCTCAGGATGGTCATCTCCGAAGCATTCATCTTGACAGCGACCGGCGTTCTGCTGGGACTTGGCCTGTCCCTCGCGCTCACGCGTTTCATCGAGGGGTTGCTGTTCGATCTGAGCCCAACCGACCCACTCACTTTCGGAGCCGTGGCGGCGATACTCTCGCTGACGGTCATGCTGGCGTGCTATAAGCCGGCCCGCAAGGCGACCGAGGTCGATCCGCTCGTCGCCCTTCGAAACGAATGATCCACGAGCCTCGGTGCCAAAAGATTGATTGCTGCAACTGCATCCGCTCTTCCTCGCTCAACCGTCTGGTTGCTCAGCGAGAGCACATCCGTCTTCGGAAACCCTTCGCACCCACCTGCTGATGTCAAAGGTCCGGGGCCCGGCAATTCACGACGCACGAATCGCCACGATCTGTCTGAACCACGGAGTTCGAAAGTTCCTGACCGCTGACCGCGATTTCAACCGAGTTCCGGACCTTCGGACCGAGAACCCACTGGTCGGCTGAGGAAGACAAAGAGATCCTGCGGCGTTCGAAGCCAGTAATTCGGCGCGTGGGGCTCGAGGTCTGCCTGGGAGAAAGGCCCCCACATCGCGGCTGCTGTCTCGACGCCGGCCGCTCGACCACATGCCATGTCGAAAGGAGAGTCTCCGACGAAAACGGTTTCATCAGCGGTTACATCCAGAGCTTCGAGGGCTTTCAGTACCGGCTCGGGGTGGGGCTTGGGATTCTCGACATCGTCGGCGCCTATCACGACTTCGAACATTCCGTCAAAGCCGCCGATCGAGAGACCGCGTTCCAGGCTGCCGTGCATCTTGCTGGTCACGACGCCAAGTTTTCGGTCCGACGAATACAGGGCCCGTACGCCCTCAAGAACCCCGGGATAGTGACCGACCAAGTCGTCGTGATGTTCGAGGTTATGGGCTACGTAGGTCTTGATCATCGCCTGGATTTCGTCCGCGTCTTCGGTGAAATGCCGGAACTGCATGCGCAGGGGAATCCCGATGTTCTTCAGCCACTCGGTGTCGGGGACCGGTTCGAAATGGTGAGCAGCAACCGTGTAGCGGTAGCTGTGGAGGATGAGATCGATCGTGTCGATCAGGGTTCCGTCCAGATCGAAAAGAATCGCTCGCGGCGGCGTCTTCCTCTTAGTCATTTATCCATGCTTCAGCTTCGATGTCGACGAGCATATCGCATCAATCCTCCTGTCGGGTAGTTCTCGCCTTTGACTCGGCGTCAGCCACTTCAATATGATGGTGCCACGGAGAGAGCCATGCCCTGCAAGTGTGTACAGATCAGCAAGGTCCCGCTACCCGGAAGACTCGGAGCGTTCCAGTACAGGTTCAAATGCACAACGAGCGACGGCCGTACGAAGAAGGCTACACTGGTTGCATCGAACGATGAACGCGCAAAACGATTAGCCGAAATCAAGTGCGATCAGGTCACATCAAGAGAGTAGTCGCGTCCCTGTCCGAGCAGACTGTCCAGGTAATCTGCCGCCTTCAAGGCCGCCAGACAGTTGGCCGCGAACTGTGTCCGGGACGTGGCCTCCCACGCCTTGCCGTCTCGACCAAACCACGCGACCCATGGAGGGCGGTGGCCTTTGTTCTGGAGCCGGTACTCGAAACCCTGCTCACCCAGACGATCGATCATGGCTTTGTTGGCGGGACCCGCAGTACTGAACTGCCCCCGGCCCTCCGGCGCCTCGCCCCCCATCACATGATCGAGAACCAGACGATCCAATTCGGCGCCCGGTCCAAGTTCCTTGTCGTTCATCCAAGACATCGTACCATCGTCGGCGAGGAGTGATGCCAGCCACGAAAAAAGGCGGCCTCTTTCGAGACCGCCTGAATTACTCCTCGAACGATTCAGAATCGTTGCGGCTGCTCCGAAGAAGTGGCCTCGTTTTCCTCTTCTTCGGCGGGAAGCGTCTTGAGCAGATCCTCCCATTCAAACCAACCGTCCTTCCCGTTGATGTACCGCTCCATCCAGCTGAACTCCGACACCATTTTCACTAACCGATTGCGCGTTCCCGGTATGCCGTGAGAGTTCCCCGGATAGACGAAGAATTCGGTCGGCACCCCGAGTTTCTTCAACGCCATGTGTAATTCCTCGCTCTGTGGCCGAGGCACGCGCGGGTCCCCATGAACCACGTGAATCATCGTCGGCGTCCTGGCGTTCTTGATGTACTTCAGGGGCGAGATATCCCAGAGCGCCTCGAAGTCGTCGTAGGGAAACGTACCGAAATAGTTTTGACGGTTCCGCTGAACATCGCTCTGGGCATACATCGAGATCCAGTTCATCGTGCCGGCGCCTGACGAGATCGCCTTGAAGCGATCCGTGTGGGTGAGGATCCAGTTGGACCAGTGGCCACCCGCGCTCCATCCCATCACGCCCATCCTGTCGCCGTCCACCAGGCCCGTATCGATCAAATGGTCGACTCCCGCGATGATGTCCTCATACCCTTGCCGGAAGTAATCACCAATGATCTCGGTTCGGAACTCCTCTCCGTAGTTACTCGATCCACGATAGTTCGGCAGGAGCGCCACGTATCCCGCGGCGGCGTAGACGTGCGAATAATACCCATGACCACCGTTGAAGCTCAAAACGGTCGCCGAAGCGGGCCCTCCATGGATTTGCACAACCAGCGGATACCGTTTTCCGGGTTCGTAATTAAGAGGTTTCACCAGGACGCCTTCAACCATCTTTCCATCGGTCGACCGCCACTTGATCGCTTCGGTCTCGCCCAGGGCGATCTCATCCACCTGGGGATTGGAATTTGTCAGCCTTTTCCAGTTGGCACGGTCACCCAATTCGCCCATCGATCCTACGGTATAGATGCTGGAAGGCGTCGTCGGATCGGAGTAGTTGATCAGGAGAGTATCGCTCAAGCGGTCGTAGCTGGCTGAAAGCGAGGCCTTTTCATCGGTCACCTGCCTCACTCGCCCTGAATCGACATCGACCGAGACCACGGCCCGGGTCGCACCGATTCCAGCATTGGAATAGATCGTACGGCCGTCTTCAGCCCAGAAGCCGACCGAAACCGGACCGTCATGATCACCGCCGAGCTTCTTCAGCTCCCCGCCGGATACCGGCCGCACCCAGATCTTCTGGTCACGGTTGTACACGAAGTCGTTGGACGCCGAAAAAGCGAGCATCGAGCTGTCGGGCGAGAAAGTGATCGAGCCCTCCCGAACTTCTTCGTTCTCGGTCAGCCTCTCGACGTTGCCGGTCGCAACCTCGAACAGGTAAACGTCCGCATAAATGCTGCGCTCGGTAACTGTTCGCTTATACCGGTCGTTAGGCGTCCCCTGAAACCCCAGCCACTTCGAGTCCCGGGAAATCGTCACCCCGCTGACGGCATAGTCGTTGGTCGCCGTCAGATGCGTCGAGCGGTGGGAATCCATGTCAAACGACCACAGGTGCTCGAGAGCCGAGTTTTCGTTACGAATCATCACGTCGAAGTTTTCCTTCATCCGGCGAAGGTTGTCCTTATCGACACTATCGGGCGCGATGAAATAGATCCGGCTGCTGTCGGGTGCAAAGTCCCACCAGCTGATGGGCGTATCATGATCGATCAGATGGATCGGCTCGGCGTCGAGATCGGCCACTCGGATGGACCAGACGCTCCGCTCATCGTCCTTGCCCGCAGTGTATGCAAGCCATTCACCGTCGTAACTGAAGGAAAAGCGCCCCACGCCATCTTTGGCAGACGTTATCCGGCGGGCTTCTCCCCCGTCCGGACGCATGACGTACAATTGAGTGCCCGCCTCATCCGATGAGGATTCCCGGTCCGAAGCGAACACGAAGAAGCTTCCATCGCGGGCCCAACGGGGAGATGTCTCGTTCTTTTCCCTGGTAAACGTCATCTGACGCGTGGAGTCGATGCCGTCGGTCATCGAAACCAGGTAGATGTCAGTGAAGTTCGTCGCCGATTTCCAGTCGGTGATCGACCGCGTGTAGAGCATCGAACTGCCATCGGGACTGACCGTGGAGCTTCCGACCGATTGCATATTGATGATGTCCATGAAGACCATCGGCCTCTTGTCCTGGCCGGAAAGGGTCCCGACGGACAGCAAGACCGCTAACGCTGGAACAACTGCGAAACCCCGGGCTCGACTCATTTTCCTCTTCATATGGCTCCACGCCCGCGAGCGAGCGCCCTCCTTAGACTGTTGTGAGATCACAAATGAGGATCGAGAGTTACAGGGTCCGAGTCAAGTAATTTCGGGGAGGGGATTCACCACTACGTCACGAAGAACGCGAAGGTTCAGGTCTTCTAGAAAAAACATTCGGCAAATTCGCGTCTTCGCGGTAAAAAAACAGTCCCAGGAACAGAGGAACTCTATGAGTAAGGACGATGGCTTGGTGACTTCGTGGAGATTACTCGACAACCATGCCGATGCTTTTGACTCTGCTGGTCACGATCCGGCGACCGTCAAACTGGAACTCGAGGTTGAAGCCGAGATAGATCCCACGGAGCTTAAGGAAGGAGCCACCCATGGAGCTTCCCGCCAGGTGGACGGGCGTGCGTTCCGGGAAAAAATGGCCACCGCGAACCATCACTTCACCAGTGTGTCTGGATAGAACCGTGATCTCGTACGTGTTGTTCTCGGTCTGAACGCAAAGCGAGTCCAGGTCTTCCAGGGATTCGATCTGAAGCCCGTCGCTCCACTCCCGCTTCGACCAGTTGTCGAGAATCCCGTCGGCGTTATGCCAGGACGATCCGTCGGACCGCTTCGGAGCAGTTCCCCCAAAAATCGTCTTAGTTGTACGACCGTTCATTTCCATTCGAGCCTCTCGGGATCAGTCTACTTGACCGGCGGTTTGGAGTCCCGCTTTCTTTTCATCGCGGATTCGGGGCGGTGATTCGTTTCCATGCACGCGAACGATCACGTTGTCAGACATGCATTTTCGATTCCAAAATGTCGGCATGAGACCCCGAATCCTGCTGGCGGCCACACGGGGGATGCCTGATCGTCCAACCCCAAACGATTGATTACAAGGCACAATTGACTCATACTTCCCAGGATCAAAGATGACAAGAAAACTCCCTTTACCGGAACGTGTAGCCGAAACGATCCGCAGACTGAAGATGATCGGCCCTGGAGATCGGGTCCTGGTGGCGGTTTCGGGTGGAGCCGACTCGGTTTGCCTGGTCACCATACTGACAAACCTCGGCTTCGAGGTGGGCGTCGCCCACTTCAACCACGGGTGGCGAGGTGAAGCCTCGGATGGAGACGAAACCTTCGTCAAGACACTGGCGTCGCAACTGGGTCTGGAATTCTTCGTGGGGGGAGAACAATCGAACCTGCGTGCAGGAAACCTGGAAGAACAGGCTCGGCTGGCACGCGGGGCATTTCTTGATCAAATCGCCGAACGGGAGGATTTTACGAAGGTCGCCCTGGCCCACTCCAGAAACGATCGGAACGAAACGGTATTGCTGAACCTCCTGCGGGGTTCCGGCTCCGAGGGGCTTGTCTCGATGAGACCCGTGGCCCGAAACACGATTCGCCCCCTTATCGAAACGACACGGAAAGACATCGAAACCTACCTCCAGGCGATCGGTCAGTCATGGCGGTCCGACGCAACGAACAGCGACCACCGCTTTGCCCGCAACCGGATCCGGCACGATGTACTGCCCAGGCTGGCATCGGAATTCAATCCGAGGTTGCAGGACACATTAGCTAGAACAGTTGAAATTCTGCAAGACGAGGACGCGTGGATGAGCCAGTTAGTCGAGGCGTGGCTCGACACCCATACCCGTTCGGAAGGCCTGTCGTTCGAGGTCCAGATCGATGGGCTCTCGGACCAGCCCGTGGGTTTCACCCGTCGCCTCCTCAGGGAGGCACTCCGACGAGCGGGCTCCCCCCTGATCGACATCGGATTCGATCACATCGAAAGTATCCGGTCGATACTTTCGGGACCGAAGAGCGGCAAGGTCGTGGAATTGCCCGGGTCGATCCAGGTCGAACGGAGTTTCGACAAGCTGATTCTGCGAGACGTGAGCGATGAACCTCTCGATTACCAATATGATCTTCAGGTTCCAGGCGTCGTTCGGATTCCTGAAATCGGGACGTCGTTTGAAGCCCGCTTCACCGACCTCGGTGCCTCGAAACCCCGACAGGGACGGGTCTTTGTCGATGGTGAATCGCTTGGACCCTATGTTAAAATTAGAAACTGGAGGAATGGCGACTTCTACGATCCCGTAGGACTTCCCTCGGCGAAGCTCGTGAAGCTTTTCCAGAAAGGGCGGATTCCCAGATGGCGGAGACGCCAGTGGCCCGTTCTTGTCGCCGGCAGTACGATTGTCTGGGTGGCCTCGTTTCCCGTGTCCCGCGAGTTTATCCCTTCGGGACGATCCCGACGAATCGTTGAATTTGAGGCGTCACCTATTGCGGAAGGTAGGGACGTTTGGGTTGGAATGGAGTCTAAGGGTTAGAGGCACTTTAGACGAGCCCGGGTTCCTGGCGGGGCCGGGTGGGAGGGTTCTTTGAATTCGACAGCAAAAACCATTTTGTTCTGGGTCGCCCTGCTGCTGACCGCAGTACTGCTTTACCAGGTAGTCCAGAGCACGACAGCCGGCCAGGAATCGGAGTTCAACTTCACCCAGTTCATGCAGGAACTGGAACGTGGCGCTGTTCAAAGCGTGACCATCGCGAACTCGGAAGTGACCGGAGAATTGACAAGCGGCGAATCCTTCACGACCGTCATCCCGATGGAGTATCCCGAACTGCTCGATATCCTGAGGGAGCAGAACGTCGTTGTGACCGGCGAGGCGGCAAATCAAAGCCCCTGGCTGACTGCCTTGATTGGATGGGCGCCCTTCTTGTTCCTCATCGGATTCTGGATCTTCTTCATGCGTCAGATGCAAAGCGGCGGGAACAAGGCGCTTTCGTTCGGCAAGAGTCGGGCCCGATTGTTAACCGCGCATCAGAAGAAGGTGACGTTCAAGGACGTGGCCGGAGTCGAAGAAGCAAAGGAAGAACTCAACGAAATCATTGAATTCCTTAAAGAACCCCAGAAATTTCAGAAGCTCGGTGGACGAATTCCCAAGGGCGTCATCCTGGTTGGCCCTCCCGGCACCGGCAAGACCCTGTTGGCCCGGGCGATCGCGGGCGAAGCCAACGTTCCATTCTTCTCGATCAGCGGGTCGGATTTCGTCGAGATGTTCGTCGGTGTCGGGGCTTCGCGAGTCCGCGATCTGTTCGAGCAGGGCAAAAAGAACGCACCGTGCATCATCTTCATCGACGAAATAGACGCAGTGGGTCGACATCGTGGTGCCGGCCTCGGTGGGGGCCACGACGAGCGGGAGCAGACCTTAAACCAGTTACTGGTTGAAATGGACGGGTTTGAATCGAACGAAGGCGTGATCCTGGTTGCGGCAACGAACCGACCCGACGTCCTCGACCCCGCACTGTTGAGGCCTGGCCGTTTCGACCGGCGAGTGGTGGTCCCGCGGCCCGACGTCAAGGGCCGTGAAGGCATTCTGGCCGTTCACGTGCGGAAGATCCCACTGACGGAAGATGTGGAAATCGGAGTTCTTGCCCGCGCCACCCCGGGATTCACGGGTGCAGATCTGGCAAACCTCGTGAACGAATCGGCTCTCCTGGCTGCCAGGATGAACCAGAAGGCTGTGACCATGGACAATTTCGAGACCTCCAAGGACAAGGTCCTGATGGGTGTGGCTCGACGATCCTTGATCATCAGCGATAAGGAAAAGCGGATAACGGCCTATCACGAGGCGGGTCACGCACTGGTGGCCGCGATGGTCCCTGAGGCGGATCCTTTACACAAGGTCACGATCATCCCTCGAGGGATGGCCCTCGGCGTAACAATGCAGTTGCCGGTAGACGATCGCCACACCTATCCACGCAACTACCTGGAGGGGCAGTTGGCCATCATGATGGGAGGCCGTCTGGCCGAGGAACTTTTTCTCGAGACGATGACGACAGGTGCGGGCAACGACATCGAACAAGCGACGGAACTGGCGCGAAAGATGGTCTGCCAGTACGGGATGTCCACCCTCGGGCCGCTGACTTTCGGCAAGCAGGAAGAGCAGATCTTCCTGGGGCGTGAGATCAGTCAGCATCGTGATTACAGCGAAGATACGGCCGAGTCCATCGACGAACAGGTCCGCAATTTCGTAATGGAAGGCTACGATTGGGCGAAACAGATACTGACCGACAACAGCGAAGCACTGGAGAGAATTGCCGCGGCCTTGCTGGAACGGGAGTCCCTGGACGCGACCGAGATTCAGATGTTGATGGATGGAGAGCGCCTGAAGGATAAACCGGCGCCAGCCGCAACGCCAAAGAAGGAAGAAGGCGAACCGGCACCCACGACGACTGCTGACGAAGCTGCACAGCCGACTCCTCCGATTCCACCTCACGAGGATCCGGCGCCCGCGTAGGGTCGCGTTACAGGGCCACGGGCTAGGAGCCACGACGACGTCGAAGCCGGCCATCTGCAATTCACCGCAGATGGCCCCATGCCGTCATAACCCGAAGGGAGCAGGGGTGTTCGGGCCTCAGGCTGCTAGAGGACGGAGAGCGAAAGAAAGAGCCAGAAGCGATGCTTCTGGCTCTTTCTTTTTTGACGTCGTGTTATAAAGCGATCTATATGCGCAAAGGGTTCACATGGCAACTACCCCGCACCTCGATCCAACTGGGGCGGCGCACCCTGGTCATGGGGATTCTGAACGTGACGCCGGATTCGTTTTCCGACGGTGGCAAGTACCTGAATTTAAATACAGCCGTCGACCGTGGACAGGCAATCGAGGCCGAGGGTGCGGACCTTCTGGACATCGGCGGCCAATCGACACGCCCCGGGAGCATTCCGATCGCGGAAGAGGAAGAAATAAAACGCGTTATTCCAGCAGTCGAGCTTCTGGCCACCAAGCTTGAGATCCCCATATCTGTGGACACATATCGCGCTGAGGTCGCAAGGCGCGCCATCGACGCCGGCGCCCAGATCATCAACGACATCAGCGGCCTCCGCATGGATCCGGACATGCAAAGGGTGGCTTCAGAAACCAAAGCCGGCGTGGTCATCATGCACAGCCGGGGAGCGCGGCGAAACATCCACGATCGGAGGGTGACGGAAGATCTCGCCAAAATCTGCCGGGAACTGGGCCAGACCATTGAAGCAGCGACAAAGGCAGGCATCAATCGGGAAGCTGTCATGGCCGATCCGGGAATCGGATTCGGCAAGAGCCCTCGAAACAACCTAAAAGTTTTAAAAAGGCTCGAGATTTTTAGTAGACTAGGCTATCCACTGTTGGTGGGTGTATCCCGCAAATATCTGATTAAAGGCAGCATACCTGCCTCCGAAGCGACCGTTTGGACCACCGCAGCGGCCGTTGCACTAGCTGTGCGGGGCGGCGCTCATGCCGTGCGAGTGCACCAGATCGCCGAGATGCGGGCCGTCGCGGAGATGGTGGATCAGATCGAGCAGGCCTAGGACGACCATGATCGATTTTCTCAGTTTGCCACCGTTTGATGGGTTCGCGATACTCGATATCTGTATCGTCGCGTTCATCATCTACCAGGTTCTCGTCCTGATCCGCGGAACCCGCGCGGTTCAGATGGCACTCGGCCTGACGTTGATCGTCGCATTCTTCTACCTGTCTCGCTACAGCAGGCTGGCCACCCTGTCCTGGATGCTGACCAACATCCTTCCATACCTCGTATTCTCGATCATCGTCATCTTCCAGTCGGAAATCCGGCGGGCGCTGACACAATTCGGCAAGGCACCTTTCTTGAGCGGGTTTTCGTCGATCAACCGAAGTGAGTTGTATGATGAGATCGTCCTCGCAGCCACGACTCTGGCTTCCAAGAAGACGGGGGCCCTGATTGTCGTCGAAAGAGATATTGGCCTCAAGAACTACATCGAGAGCGGTATCGCACTCGACTCCCTGGTCTCTTATGATCTGCTTGTAACGGTTTTTGACCCATCGGTTCCGCTCCACGATGGCGCGGTAATAATCCAGACCGGTCGGATTGCGGCAGCGGCCTGTTTTCTTCCGTTGACGGTGAACCCACGTCTGAGTAAGGAGTTGGGAACCCGACACCGGGCAGCGATCGGGGTCACCGAGGAAACCGATTCGATCGCAATCGTGGTGTCGGAGGAAACAGGGTCCATTTCGTTAGCCGCGAACGGCGAAATCGAACGTCACCTCGATGCGGATCGGTTACGGACACGCCTGCGGGAGGCATTCGAAAAGAAGGCGCCGCGTGGGATCCCTGAAACCGTGACGTCTCCCGCGGAGTCGTAACCATGCCGTCCCTGCGCAGTTTTTTGTCACACAACTGGTTTCTCAAGCTGTTCTCTATCCTGCTGGCGAGCCTGCTCTGGTTGACGATCGCAACGGAAACAAACACGGTTACGAACAGGACCGTACCCCTGGAGTTTCGAGGCATCCCCCTCAACATGGAAATCACGGGAGAAACCGCAACCGAGGTCAGCCTTCAGGTGCGGGGAT
Organism: Terriglobia bacterium; assembly: GCA_965262425.1. Taxonomy (GTDB): domain Bacteria; phylum Acidobacteriota; class Terriglobia; order 20CM-2-55-15; family 20CM-2-55-15; genus CAZOZZ01. The sequence continues at coordinate 5,913,067 of OZ253536.1, forward strand.
CTTCGACTCTCTTAAATGAAATCTCTCCGGCTGACGTCGCGGCGTTCGTGTCGCTGGCGGGAGAGTCGCCGGGGGAAAAGAACCTGGCCTTGTCTGCGCAGAACATTCTGCGCCCGTTCGGAATCGAGGTCCTTCGTGTGGATCCTCCCCGGGTGCAGTTCAACCTGGAGCGGACGATGACACGCACGCTTCCTGTCCGGGCAAACGTGGAAGGGATCCCGGCCGAAGACTACGAGGTCGTCGTGGCGCGGGTTGTGCCGAACACGGTTCAGGTCTCCGGCCCCGAGTCGCGGGTCGGCCCGCCGCTGGAGGCGTTGACGACGACTGCCGTTCGCATCGACGGCTTGCGGGAAGGGATAACCGCCCCAACCGATTTGAACGTGCTGGATCCACTTGTCCGGATCGAGTCCCTGTCGCCCTTCGAAGTCCATATTGATATCCGGGAGGTGGAGGTTGAGAACACGTACAGCATTCCCGTTGACCCGTCACTTGATCGGGAACTCTGGCTTATTCAACCGACATCCGTCGACGTTACGATCCGGGGACCGAAAAGTGTCATGGCAGACTACGTCCCCACGTTCATCTATTTCACGATCGATACCGACCCCGTCCTTCCGGGCAGCCAGGAGGTTGTACCCCGGATCCTGGGCATCAACGCCCCGCTGACGGTCTCTTCGTTCGACCCTGAAAGGGTTCAGGTGGTTTCGAGAGAGGCACCGTGACGATGGGCAGGTTTTGCTGTCCGAAGCTAGGAGCCTGCGCGGCAGAAGAGATCTACTGCGAAAGCGGTATAATCGGTCCATATTTCTCCGATTTTTCGTTGAATAGAACCACTATTCGCCTCAAAATCGAGAAAATCTGGCCTCGATTCTCCACTTTCTCGCTACGATCCCTTCTGCCGCCGAGGCTCCTAATCGCGAACAGTTGGTAAGAATCAAACATCAAGACTTTCGATCAGGAATGCTAAAACTATTTGGCACGGACGGCATCCGCGCCCGCGCGGGACAGTTCCCCCTCGACAGCAGCACGATCTTTGCCATAGGTAAAGCAATCGGCGAGCAGTTGTCTGGAAAGATACTGATCGGTCAGGATTCCAGGACCTCGGGCCCTTGGATCTTCGATCTGTTGAAAAGTGGGATAGAGGAGAACGGCAGGGGTATCGAAGACACCGGCATCTTGCCCACGCCGGCGATCGCCCTTCTGACCCAACAAAGCCCCTGCGGGGGCGGTGTGATGATTTCGGCCTCCCACAACTCTTTCGAGGACAACGGTATCAAGATTTTTGGGGCAAGTGGGCAGAAACTCAGTGAGGCGGAAGAATCCAGGATCGAGAGACGGATTGAGGAATTGATTGCCCATGGCGACACTCCGAACGAAGAGCCAGACCGACAGAATCCACAGCCCCCGGCGCCGGGATCCCGGGTGTGGTCGGAACGCTATCAGAGTCTCCTCCGGGATCGATTTCCGGAAGGACGCTGGCTGGAGGGCACCCGCCTGGTCGCCGACTGTGCGAACGGTGCAATGAGTTGGCTGGCGCCCGCACTCTTGCGGAGCCTGGGCGCTGAAGTGTGCGAGATCGAGACAAATCCATCCGGCACCAACATCAATGCAGGGTGCGGCGCCGTTCACCCGGCCTCCCTGATGGACGCCGTCGGTCAACACGAGGCGGATCTTGGGGTGGCTTTTGACGGAGACGGGGACCGCTCCCTTTTCGTCTCCGCGAACGGCCGCCTGATCGACGGCGACGCGGTCCTACTCTTGATGGCCCGTCGGATGAAGACCCTGGGGACGCTCGAACCACCGACGATCATTGGCACGTCCATGACCAACTACAGCCTTGAAGAGACTCTAGGACGCGAAGGCATACGACTGGTCCGGGTTGATGTGGGCGATCGGCATGTCTTCAAGGAAATGAGGGCCCGGGGAAGCGTTCTGGGTGGCGAACCGTCCGGTCACATTATCTTTTCAGATGTCGGACTCTCCGGAGACGGATTGCTGACCACATTGAGAGTGTGCGAAGCGATTGTCGCCGTCGGGAGTTCGCTCGGCGAACTAACCGACGACTGGAAGGCGGCACCGCAACTCTTGAAGAACGTTCCCGTCGAACGGAAAGTGCCGCTGGAAACGATGCCCGCTTTTGGCCAGAAGATTGTTGAGATCAGTCAAACCCTGGATGGGCATGGCCGTGTCGTCGTCCGGTATTCAGGAACCGAGGCCTTGCTTCGTGTGATGATCGAAAGCGATTCCGATCAGAAGAACGAACAGTTGGCCGACGAGCTGATTTCAGTCTACAGAAGTGAAATTGAGTAGGGCGGGCAACAAGAAAGCCCCGACGGTCGTTCGACTGTCGGGGCTTTTCTTCAATTAATTCCCGGCAACGACCTAGTCTCCCACGCAGTCGCCCACGCAGTACAATCGGCCCTGAGGGGCTTAACTTCCGTGTTCGGGATGGGAACGGGTGTGACCCCCTCGGTAAGATCACCGAGAAAATTGTGATTGTCGAAAGACCATCAGGTCGTTAACAAATGAATATTGATGGGCAAGTTGAGCGCGATAGGAACAAATCTTGTAGTGATTAGATCAATAATGATCAAGCCTCACGACCGATTAGTACGGGTTAGCTAAACACATTACTGTGCTTACACACCCCGCCTATCAACGTGGTAGTCTTCCACGGGTCTTTAGGAGCCTTATGGCCCGGGAGATCTTATCTTGCGGCCAGCTTCGCGCTTAGATGCATTCAGCGCTTATCTGAACCGGACGTAGCTACCCAGCGGTGCCACTGGCGTGACAACTGGTACACTAGAGGTCCGTCCAACCCAGTCCTCTCGTACTAAGGTCAGCCCCGCTCAAATCTCCTGCGCCCACACCAGATAGGGACCGAACTGTCTCGCGACGTTCTGAACCCAGCTCACGTACCGCTTTAATGGGCGAACAGCCCAACCCTTGGGACCTTCTACAGCCCCAGGATGCGATGAGCCGACATCGAGGTGCCAAACCCGGGCGTCGATGTGAACTCTTGGCCCGGATCAGCCTGTTATCCCCGGCGTACCTTTTATCCGTTGAGCGATGGCCCTTCCATACAGAACCACCGGATCACTAAGTCCTGGTTTCCCACCTGCTCGACTTGTAGGTCTCGCAGTCAAGCCACCTTATGCCTTTACACTCGAAGGCTGATTTCCAAACAGCCTGAGGTGACCTTTGAGCGCCTCCGTTACATTTTAGGAGGCGACCGCCCCAGTCAAACTACCCGCCTGACAAGGTCCCTGGACCGGATAACGGCCCTAGGTTAGATTCACAAAACAACAAGGGTGGTATCTCACCAGTGGCTCCCCGCAGGCCAAAGCCCACGGTTCAAAGCCTCCCACCTATCCTGCGCATGCTGACCCATAAATCATTGTCAGGTTATAGTAAAGGTGCACGGGGTCTTTCCGTCTTGGTGCGGGCATCCGGCATCTTCACCGGAACTACAAATTCGCTGAGTCACTCGTTAAGACAGTCGTCAGATCGTTACGCCATTCGTGCAGGTCGGAACTTACCCGACAAGGAATTTCGCTACCTTAGGACCGTTATAGTTACGGCCGCCGTTCACCGGGGCTTCAGTTCAGAGCTTCGCTACATAAATGCAGCTAACCCCTCCCTTTAACCTTCCGGCACCGGGCAGGCGTCAGCCCCTATACGTCGTTTTCGACTTTGCAGAGACCTGTGTTTTTGTTAAACAGTCGCCTGACGCGCTTCACTGCGACCCCTTCTTGCTCAGGCCGCGAGGACCATCACAATAATGGGGCGCACCTTCTCCCGAAGTTACGGTGCTAATTTGCCGAGTTCCTGAACGAGTGTTCTCTCAAGCGCCTTTGGACGTTAAATCCTCGTCTACCTGTGTCGGTTTGCGGTACGGTCACCGCGGCCTCTCCTTAGAGGTTTTTCTTGGCAGTGTAGCCTCACTCACTTACGAGTCGAAATGACTCCGGACTCCCCTCTCAGCGTTGAATGCCCGCACGGATTTTCCTGCGCGGACCGCCTACCGGGTTCCACCTCCCATAGCCATAGGGTTTGGCTGAGCTAGCTTCCTGCGTCACCCCATCGTACAAACGAAACCGTGGTGGTACAGGAATGTTGACCTGTTTCCCATCGTCTACGCCTTTCGACCTCGACTTAGGGACCGACTAACCCTGAGCGGATTAACCTTCCTCAGGAAACCTTAGACTTTCGGCGGGGAGGGTTCTCACCTCCCTTATCGCTACTTATGCCGGCAGGGTCTCTTCTGTACGCTCCATCTGTCCTTACGGTCAGACTTCAACGCCGAACAGAATGCTCGCCTACCAAAACATGACTCCGAAGAATCATGAGTTCCGCAGCTTCGGCACGATACTTGAGCCCCGTTGAATTATCGGTGCAAAGACGCTTGACCAGTGAGCTGTTACGCTTTCTTTAAAGGATGGCTGCTTCTAAGCCAACCTCCTGGCTGTCTCAGCATCTTCACGTCCTTTCCCACTTAGCATCGATTTTGGGGCCTTAGCTGGCGGTCTGGGCTGTTTCCCTTTTGACAATGAGGCTTAGCCCCCACTGTCTGACTGCTATGCATTTGTCGTCGGCATTCGGAGTTTGATTGGATTCAGTAACCTTGTGGGGCCCCTAGTCCATTCAGTGCTCTACCGCCGACGCAATTCACATAACGCTAGCCCTAAAGCTATTTCGGCGAGAACGGGCTATAACGGAATTTGATTAGCCTTTCACCCCTACCCTCAGCTCATCCAAGCCGTTTTCAACCGACACTGGTTCGGACCTTCACCTCGTGTTACCGAGGCTTCATCCTGGCCAAGGGTAGATCATCCCGCTTCGCGTCTATTACCACGGACTGTGGTCGCCCTATTCAGACTCGCTTTCGCTACGGCTCCCCCATTCGGGTTAACCTTGCCCGTGACAATAACTAGCCGGCTCATTATGCAATAGGCACGCGATCAGGCCTTGCCACTCCGAAGAATGGCCATAGCCCTCTCACTGCTTGTAAGCACACGGTTTCAGGTTCTTTTAACTCCCCTAGCAGGGGTTCTTTTCACCTTTCCCTCACGGTACTGGTTCACTATCGGTCGACGGTTAGTATTTAGCCTTACGAGATGGTCCTCGTAGATTCCCACAGGGTTCCACGTGTCCCGCGGTACTCAGGTGCCTGTCGGGAGTTGCTACCGCTTTCGTGTACGGGGCTATCACCCTCTCTGGCCAGTCTTTCCAGACTGTTCTACTAGCGGAGCAATTTGTAACTCCACAATGACAGGTCCTACAACCCCACCGAATCCGAAGAATCGGTGGTTTGGGCTATTCCGCATTCGCTCGCCGCTACTAACGGAATCACTTTTGTTTTCTTTTCCTCCAGGTACTAAGATGGTTCACTTCCCTGGGTTAGCTTCATACGACCTATGTATTCAGTCGTAGATACTCCAGTTTTGCCGGAGTGGGTTCCCCCATTCGGAGACCCCCGGATCAACGCCTGCTTGCGGCTTCCCGAGGTTTATCGCAGCTTGCCACGTCCTTCATCGCCTACCGTCGCCTAGGCATCCACCGTGTGCCCTTAGTAGCTTGATCACTACAGTAAAATTTACTCGCCTAAGGCGCTCGCTCTACTCATAACGTCTAGCTTGCTGGTCCGCAGAATACAGAAATGTGCGATCAAAAAGACCACACCTACACGAGAGGCGTTCCAGCTCGCTCCACGTCAGGAATTCGTAGAGTTTGCCCATCAATATTCAGTTGTCAAAGACCTCAAAAGTTTTCTGCGAGCGCAACTCGCAGGAAACTGTGGCGGCGGCCGTTAGGCTGCCTGGGAAAAGGAATCGGGTACAGACACCTCATTTCCGGTGACTGAAAACCTCGTAGACCGATACGTCGGAAATTAGGTATCAGTCCCCTTTCCAAATGGAGATGATCGGGCTCGAACCGACGGCCTCCGCCTTGCAAGGGCGGCGCTCTCCCAACTGAGCTACATCCCCCTGGCATTGTTCTGGCAACAACTAACAGGGGAAACCCGGGTGTCCCTCCGAAGGCCGGCGACCCTGATTCGTTACCGAAATGGGCCTGGGTAGATTTGAACTACCGACCTCACGCTTATCAGGCGTGCGCTCTAACCAACTGAGCTACAGGCCCGTTGTCGCACACCAATGCTTTGGCCGGCTCGAAAAATCTCGCCGGTCGGACGAGTCCCAGATTTAATTATCATTATTAAATTTGAGGCAGAAAGCGTGCCCGCCGGCCGGACAAACTGAGTCCAAATCAAACGAGTCTTTGTAAAAAGCGTCGAGATTACTTACCCCGAAGGGAAGCTTCCCCAACGCCTATCGTGAGCTTTACTCTTAGAAAGGAGGTGATCCAGCCACAGGTTCTCCTACGGCTACCTTGTTACGACTTCACCCCAATCACCACTCATACCTTGGACGGTTATCTCCCGAAGGTTAAATCACCGGCTTCTAGTACAAACAGCTTTCGTGATGTGACGGGCGGTGTGTACAAGGCCCGGGAACGTATTCACCGCGGCATGCTGATCCGCGATTACTAGCGATTCCAACTTCATGGAGTCGAGTTGCAGACTCCAATCCGAACTGAGGACGGCTTTTTGGGATTAGCTCCCCCTCGCGGGTTTGCGACCCTCTGTACCGCCCATTGTAGCACGTGTGTAGCCCTGGACATAAAGGCCATGAGGACTTGACGTCATCCCCACCTTCCTCCGGTTTTTCACCGGCAGTCCCCTTAGAGTGCCCACCATAACGTGATGGCAACTAAGGGCAAGGGTTGCGCTCGTTGCGGGACTTAACCCAACATCTCACGACACGAGCTGTCGACAGCCATGCAGCACCTCGACTAGTGTCCCCGAAGGGAAAAAGAGCTTTCACCCTCTGTCACTAGCCGTTCGAGCCCAGGTAAGGTTCTTCGCGTTGCGTCGAATTAAACCACATGCTCCACCGCTTGTGCGGGCCCCCGTCAATTCCTTTGAGTTTCAGCCTTGCGACCGTACTCCCCAGGCGGGATACTTAACGCGTTAGCTCCGGCACGGAAGGATTCAACCCCCCCCACACCAAGTATCCATCGTTTAGGGCTAGGACTACCAGGGTATCTAATCCTGTTTGCTCCCCTAGCTTTCGCGCCTCAGCGTCAGTTGCGATCCAGAAAGCCGCCTTCGCCACCGGTGTTCCTCCTGATATCTACGCATTTCACCGCTACACCAGGAATTCCGCTTTCCCCTCTCGCACTCTAGTCCGCCAGTATCGGATGCAGGCTCTGGGTTGAGCCCAGAGTTTTCACATCCGACTTAACGGACCGCCTACGCGCCCTTTACGCCCAGTAAATCCGAACAACGCTTGCCCCCCCCGTATTACCGCGGCTGCTGGCACGGAGTTAGCCGGGGCTTCTTCTACAGGTACCGTCAACCCGAAGGCTTCTTCCCTGTCGAAAGGATTTTACGTACCGAAATACTTCATCATCCACGCGGCGTTGCTTGATCAGGGTTTCCCCCATTGTCAAAAATTCCCCACTGCTGCCTCCCGTAGGAGTCTGGACCGTGTCTCAGTTCCAGTGTGGCCGACCGTCCTCTCAGACCGGCTACCGATCGCAGCCTTGGTGAGCTCTTACCTCACCAACTAGCTAATCGGGCGTGGGCTCCTCCCAGAGTGGCCGAAGCCTTTCATCACAAAGTCCGAAGACTATGTGATCGTATGCGGTATTAGCACCGGTTTCCCGATGTTATTCCCCGCTCCGGGGCAGATTACCCACGTATTACTCACCCGTGCGCCGCTGTACTAGGGAACCGAAGTCCCCGTTCTCGCTCGACTTGCATGTGTTAGGCACGCCGCCAGCGTTGATTCTGAGCCAGGATCAAACTCTCAAAATAACTTTTGAAAGTCAAAACCAATAAACTTGCTTAGCTGATAACTCAGTTTAGTTCAACTTTTAGGCACGCTCTCAATTGTCAAAGAGCTTTTCGGCTCTCAGGCCTCAAATTGTGCTTGAATCCGCGTCTCAACCAAGGTCAAAATACGAAATCAGGGGCCAAAAAGACCGCCAGAATGGTACTTGACGGTCTATCTCACCACCCTGCACGCGATACAACCAAGCGCACAGGCACAGCACCCAATAGTACGAGTCCGGGAACGTCATGTCAAGAGGGTCGGCCTCTTAATTTGTTGACGACACACGCGAACCCCAAGGTGATACGATGATGGCACTGAGGGGCGTGGCCGACAGCGCAGCGACATGAGACACACAACATCAAATGACCGCGCTTCTGTCTGTGATTTTTCCGGGGGGCTCATATGAAAAGGAAACGCGGCAATTACCGCAACATCAACAAACTGGGGCTCGTGTTCTGTTTGTTTCTGCTCTCGACGACCATGGTGTTGCTTGGTCAAGGGTCTCGTAAGTGGATCGGAACCTGGGAGTTAAACCTTGATGAGTCAATCTTCAGGAACAGCGAAGACAACGGACCTCCGTGGAAAAGCCGGACCTGGAGCATCGCAGCCATTGCAGGAAGTATAACGATCACGGATGATCTGGTCCCCGCCAAGGGAGCTGCGATCCACCAGGAGTACACCGTCCCATCCGACGGAGCCGAAGTTCCCCTGGAACACCTTCCAGATTTTACGATCTCGTTCAATCTCGTGGATGACAACACGTTCGAGCTCATCACAAGGACCGAGAGCAGTTCCAGCACAGAGCGCTTTGTGGTTTCACCCGACGGAAAGTCGCTGACACACACTTTTGTCGGAATACCAACTAACACGGATGTGTACGACAAGCAGCCGTAGATTTGGGAGCGCCTAAGGATGCGTCGAAGGTTTACCATCATTTTCATCCCCCTGATGATGATGCTCGGACTCTCTGAGGGACTCGGAACGGCCAACACCGAGTCGGCCGAGCAAAACGGTTCCGAACGTTGGACGGTCTGGGACGGCATCTACACGGATGCGGAAGCCGAAAACGGCTGGTATACCTACTCGCGTACCTGCTCACGTTGCCATGGAGAGGTCCTTGAAGGCGGGAGCGCGCCCGCCCTGACAGGCAATCACTTTCTCGAGAGCTGGCGCGAAGACACGCTGGAAAACCTGTTTGCCGTTATGAAGACGATGCCGCCCAGGGGCTCATCCCTGGACGATCGGTCGGGACTGGATGTCCTGGGGTACATTCTGCAGGCGAACGGCTATCCGGCCGGCGGCTATCGCCTGAACACAAGCACCCTCGAAACAGTCTGGATAGAAGGAGCGAATGGTCCTCAACCCGTCCCCGATCGGTCCCTGGTCGAAGTCGTCGGTTGCATGACCCAGGTCGAAGGCGACGAATGGACACTGACAATGGCCAGCCAGCCGGTACGGACGAGAAAGTCGGATCGAGCGACCAGGGAAGAGCTGAATGAGGCAGAAACGAAACCGCTGGGAAACAACCAGTTTCGCCTCCAGAACTTCTACATGTTGGGATCTTTCGATCCGGATCTACACGAGGGCCACAAGATGCAGGCCAAGGGAGCTCTCATTCGGAATTCCGATGGCGACCGCATCAGCCTGACGGCGCTAGGTATGGTCGCGGAGGGTTGCGGGCAGTAACCAGCGTCAACGTGGGAGCAACCTAGGAGCCTGTGGTGAAAGTCTGTAGCGACGCGACATCACAAAGATCGCGAAGTTGCTTGTCAGGACGTTTCTCTGCCCCAGAAGACAAATTGCGTACTCTGCGTCTTGGCGTCTTTGCGTTGAACTGCCCGCCCCTATCCACTGCTTCTCGCTACGATGCGCTTGCCGCCGAGGCTCCTGGCTAGTCCAGCAACAAGAAAGCCCCGGAATTCCATTCGGAACGCGGGGCTCTTGCTATCTTCGAGTGATCGTGAAGTCTTAATTCGGGGTTCTGCCCTCGGCGTTGAACTTCCCGTCCACACACTGGTCGGATCGACAGTTATCCTGGAATGGCGATCCCAACTTCACCAGCAGATCGCGGATTGACGGCTTGGGAATGAAGAATCGCGATGGGCCAAACGCCATATCGGCAACCGAATTCCCGTCCTTGTTGATCGCCTCGATGTCGGCACCCTGGTCCAGCAGGTACAGGATCATTTCTTCGTCGCCTCGGGCGGCCGCTCCGTGTAGAGCGGTAAACCCATCGACATCCGGGGCGTTCACATCGTTGCCAAATTCCACGCAGTAGCTGACTGCGTCCATCCAGGAGTCCGGAGAATTCTGGGTAAAGTTTCCGATCCAACCGATCCCCGACGCCACCACCAGCGGTGTCGCGCCTCCTTTGCTGGCAAGCCTGGGATCTGCTCCACCTTCGACCAGGACGCGCATCGCTTCGACATCACTCGATTGTGCGGCTCGCCAGAAGGCAGTGGATCCGGCGGGATCGATCCAACCGCGATCGTGAGACGTCGGGCTGAACCATAGTTTCCTCTCGATCCTGGCGTCCGGGTCCGCTCCATGATCCAGAAAGGCCTGGAGGAGGTCGAGTGAATCCACCGTCTCCTGGTCCGTCCTCGGGTTTGGGGCCCAGGACACGGGTGCATATCGCATGTTGACTGTCGCATACAAGGGAGTGAGCCCGTCAAGGTTGGCGAGGTTCGGGTCCGCTCCGCTGTCGAGAAGGAACTTGGCCACGGTGTAATGACCATTGGCAATCGCGATCACCATGGCGCTCGAGCCTTCACCGACGTTGACCTGATCAACGTCGGCACCGGCCTCGACGAGTGCGCGGACCGACTCCAGGTTGCCATCGCGGGCAGCAAACAACAGTGCGGTCATGCCGCCCATTATGGAGTTGGTACCCGGAGCTCTCGGACCTCCTCTTCTCCTGTTTGGCGGAGGGGCCTGCGGTTGCCCGCCGGGGCCTCCACCTCTGGCTCCGGCTTGTCCTGCTGCGGGGGCAGGCGGCTGCGGCGGTTGGACGATGACATTTCCGACCGTGTCGACGGGAGGGCCGGTCATCGGAACAAGCAGCGAGGCGAGGCCAACGTGCGCGCCCCGCTCTGCCAGAACCCTAATGACCTCCGACCGATTTTCCCAGGCGGCAAACATCAATGCCGTCTGGCCGTTCGTGGATTCTCTGACGTTCACGAATGCGCCGTGGTCCAGCAGTGCACTCACCGCGTCCTCACTGCCTGACAGAGCCGCCGACATGAGATGGGTCGTTCCGTTTGATGTCAGAGCGTGCACATCCGCACCAGCCTCCACCAGAGTCTCGATCATCTCGGCGCTACCGTTCTTGGAGGCCAGGGCCAGAGGCGTAGTCCCTCCAATGCGGACCTTCGCCTTGACGTCTGCCTCGGCCACGATCAATAACCTCGCCATTTCCACGTCGTCTTGAAACGCAGCCCAGTGCAACGCAGTCATGCCGTCGCCCTGGGACGCATTCACATCGACTTCGTCGTCGGTGAGCAGGGAACGCACCGCTTCAATATCATTCGCCATGGCTGCGTCCGCCAGGGGGGCGTCGGTGGCGGCGGCCCAGAGCAGCACTGTCATGGACAGCACACCCACAACACCCATCGAGACACCGCCGATCAGTCTTCTTCGAAACATGCAATCTCCTCCCACGGTCTCGACCTAAATCGCAACCTCTCCCGTACTGTCGCCAAACGTATCGACATCGACACCGAGCTTATGCAACAGGGTCAGTAGAGCATTCGCCATGGGCGTTCCATCTGCGCACAGCACATGGTGATTGCCCTTCAACTGACCATTGGCCTTGCCCGCCAGGAACAGGGGAACACGCAGGTGGTTGTGGACGCTTCCATCGCCCATGGGGCTGCCGTAGAGAACCATCGAATGATCCAGGAGGTTGCCGTCACCGTCGGGGGTGTTCTTCAACTTGTCGACGAAGTACGCCACCTGGTCCACGTGGAACGTATTGAGCCGGGAAAACTCTTCAAGCTTGTCCGGCTTGTTGCCGTGATGCGAAAGGGAGTGGAACGGAGTCTTGACGCCACTTTCGGTGTAGACGCGGGAACTCACGTCACGCCCCATCTTGAACGCGGAAACACGCGTCATATCGGTCGAGAAGGCCAACACCTGAAGATCAAACATCAATTTGACATGCTCGCTCCAGACGTCCGGCACTCCGATCGGCGCGTCCGGCAAGGCGGTCGCTTCCCCGGACATGTTGTATTGCTCCGCCTTCTCTATGCGCCGTTCGATCTCACGAACATCGTCCAGGTAGTCGCCCAGACGATTCTGATCGCTCGGGCCAAGACCCTTTTTGAGTTCGGCAACCTTGCCCATGATCCCGTCGAGAATACTGGCGTTGGCCTGCCTGCGGCTCAGTCGCTGCTCGGGCGTCGCACCATCTCCGAACAAACGCTCGAAAGCTACTCGCGGATCGCGCTCCATCGGAAGAGGCGTCGTTGGTGAAGACCAGGAGATCGTGTTTGCGTATACACAACTGTAGCCATAACCGCAGGCTCCGGTCAGCGAACCGACGTCCTCGATGGAGAGTTGAATCGAAGGCAACGGTGTGTCCTGACCGAACTTCTGCGCGTAAAGCTGGTCCATCGAGACGCCGTTATAGATGTCGGCACCTTCGGTCATCTTCGCGTGGGCGCACGTGAGGAAGGCGGCGGAGGAACGCGTATGGTCCGCGCCCGCCTCCTTCACCTCCTGAGCGGTGGCCGGAGCGATGTCGGTGTGGCTGACGATCGTCAGGTAGTCCTGATACGGAGCCAGCGATCGCAGGATGGCCGTGATCTCAAAATCACTTCCTTCCTTCTCCGGCGACCAGTACTTGAGGCGTGTTCCGTCACCCGTACTGCCGGCCGAGCCGTGTACCATCTCGAGCGCGGCCAGACGCGTCGGCGGAACCGCAGCCGTCTGGCTCAAAGGAGTCTGTGCCGGCAGCATCGCCTCTAGCAACGGCAACGACAAAGTCACACCGATGCCACGTAGTGCCGTCCGCCTGGAAATGTGTTTCTTCGTGATGTACATCGCCCTTCCTCTCCTCTTCGTTGAATCTATGTTATTGAAAATTGCGATTTCTTTCGTCTGAATTCCTGCGCGTTGCCCGTCAGTTCTGCCCGGCGCTCGTTTCCGACTCCGTATCCTCCGCCACTCTCATCTGAAACGGCGTGCTCGTCACGATGCCCATGACGAACGACGAAAAACGATTGTCATTTTCCCCCGCCTCCCGAACGATTGCCCGAACTGCCGGCATGTCGTAATGCTGAAGAACCCGCCCCATTGCGAACATCAACAAGTTGCGGGTGAAGTTCGTGATAAAAAGGTCCTGGCGTCCAACCAGGTACTCCCGGAGACTTGCCGTCCCGTTCAAAGGGGTGCCGTCGGATAACGTACCGGAAGGATCGATCTCGAAACCATTGTCCTTGGTTCGCCAGGCTCCCACCGCATCGAAATTCTCCAGTGAGAACCCGAGAGGGTCCATGACGTCATGGCACGATGCGCACGCGGGGTTCGCACGGTGCGACTCCATCCGCTGGCGCACCGACAAAAGTTTCTGGCCATCCTCATCTTCCTGGAAGGGCGGCACGTTGGCGGGGGGACTCGGAGGAGGCGTCCCGAGTATCACCTCCATAAGCCAGGAGCCGCGAACAACCGGCGAAGTTCTGTTGGCCATCGACGTCAACGTCAGAATGCTTCCATGACCCAGCAATCCCCGGCGATTTTCGTCGGTAACCTGAACGCGTCTGAACCTGTTGCCCACGATATTCGGGATCTTGTAGTGGCGGGCGAGACGCCCGTCGGCAAACGTGTAGTCGGCGGTCAACAGATCGACGACGTTCCGATCCTCGCGCACGATGCTGTCGAAGAACATCTCCGTCTCGCGTCTCATCGACTGGGTCAGGTTGTAGTCCCAGTCGGGAAACAGGTACGCGTCCGGATGCACATCCTCAAGGTTCTGTAAATGCAGGAAGTGCGACGCGAAATTCGTCGCGAGGGTTTCTGAACGAGAATCCGCCAACAAACGCTCTACCTGTTGCTTGAGGACCGCAGGATCTTTCAGCTTCCCGTCAGAAGCAACCTGGATCAGTTCGTCGTCAGGACCGGTACTCCACAGGAAGAACGACAATCGTGAAGCCAACTCGAGATCCGTGATGCGGTAGTTGCTTCCCGGTTCCACATCCGGAGGCGTCCGTTCGAAACGGAAGATGAACTCGGGGTCTGCCAGGATGGCCTGCAGGCTCAACCGGATTCCCGAATCGAAGCCACCTTCCTTGCTACCGCTCTCAAAGAAATACCGCAGGTGCTCAAAATCGTCGTCCGTCACCGGTCGCCGAAATGCCAGTCGTGACATCGACAACAGGATCTCCCTGGCGCAGGAGAGTTCTTCACTGGCGTCGGCCGGCCGGCACGTAAATATCTTCCCGCGACTGGGTGTCTCGCTCACTCCGGTGATGTCGTATGGGCCGTTTATGCCCAGGTTCCTCAGGTGCGGCAACCCGGTCAGTCCGGGAAAGTGACCGGTCGAAAGATCGACCAACGCCCGTTCGAACGGCATAACGAAATCTTGCACGGGACCGGCCATTCTCTTAATGAAAGCGGCTGAAACCGCGTGCGGTCCCGCCGTCACCTTGATTGGCGGCGTTCGGAGATCGTCGGTCGTCTTCATCTTCCGGTCGATGTCCAGGATCGCGACTCGCTCGCCGTCGATGGAAACTTCGATCTGCTCGCCCTCAGCCGGTATGTTGTCGCCGAAAAATCCGCCAATGCTGGCGTAATAGAAACTCATCCAGAACGTGTAGTCACCGTCAGCCGGGAAGTTGTGGCGGACAACCATGCCTCCCCGCGTCCCGAACGGTGTTCCCTCGATGTGTTTCATCTGCGAAATCGCCTGGGGGACAACGTAGGTCTCGACGACAGGAGTGGCCTCAAGATCACCCACGGCCAGACGGCTGATCTTGCCTGCGGCGCTCATGTAACCTTCGAGCAGCGAAGGTGAGATCGTCAGGACGTCCGACATGTTGTCATAGCCCTGGCTCATGTCGTCGGGGGGCAAAAGTGCTTCGGCATTCACTTCGAGGCCCAGCAGGTTTCGAATCGAGATAGCGTATTCGGTTCGGTTCAACCGGTGAAGAACGGGACGACCCGGATTTGGTGCGGCAGCGGCAGCCATGTCAACCCCGGATTCCAGATCGGCGACCAGGGCTTTGAGGACGGCGGGGTCAGGACGGGGCAAACCGGGAGGCGGCATCATTCCTGCTCGAAGCTTTCGGATCATGAGCTCCAATTTGGCGGCATGTTGGCCAGGTTGAGACAGGTCCACTTCCGCCAGAGTGAGACCGCCCTCTTTCAAGTCGTCATCATGGCAATACACACAATACTGATCGAGCAGTGCATTATTCTCCGCGGCTCGCGACTGCGGCGGCGAGGCGTGGGATGAAAAAAGCGATGCCACACCTGGAAGCTCCGGGTACGCCGGCACCGCTGACAGGATGACCAGTACAGTGGAAAACAATATTCTGTTCGTCAATCTCTCTCTCCGACATACCGCTCGCACGGGCGATTGGCCAATCACTTCCGCTTCCGTCCGGTACGACAATTTGTTGGTCGAAACTTCCTTCGTGGGACCCAATCCCAGGACACTCCGACGTGCTTCACCTGATGCGATTCTCACGCTGGTCGAGGGAACGATTCCACCAGTTCGCGCACCACTGTCTGAAGCCCCAGGATCGGTAACCGGAACTCGGCCCAATACTATCAATACTCCGATAAGATATATTCGATATGACACACATTTACAACAACTTTAAGCGCTTCTGACCGTCTTTCGAGGTCGACGATTCCACTCGACCTGAATACACTTCGTCTCGAAAGCCTGTTGTTGTAGAGTGTGCCCTCAAACCAAGAAGCCAGGGGATCGGGATGGAACGCGTTATCACGAAAATACTGGGTTACAGTCGAACGGTGATCACGAGCGTGTGTCCGGGCACCGGCGCGCAGACCGTCACGACCGCGGTTGTGTTGAACGGCCGGAATCTCATAACGCCACCGGAATCACGGCTCCGTCCGGAATTACCGCCACCATCACGGGTGGCACAACGACCGCGCTGACCGCCAACGTCCAGGTAGGCTCCGGTGTGTCGCTGGGAGATCACACTCTCACCCTGGTTACTCCCGGAGGCAACGTCGACTTCACATTCAATGTAACGCTGGCGCCAGACTCATTGACGATTCAGGAAGCCTACACGACTCCAGAAAAATCCCCGTAACCTTTCCTCCCACCCCCGGTTAGTAACAGCAATGCCGGCCAACCGATTCGGGCGGCACCGTGTCTATTTTCGCCTGGGGGAATCATGCCGCAATTTCATCTTCGCTTCGTCTTTCGTTCATTCCAGAAGAACCCACTCGTCGTGGGCGCCGCGGTCCTGTCGCTGGCGCTGGGAATTGGCGCCAACACAGCCATCTTCAGCCTGATCGACCAATTACTGCTGCGAACACTGCCAGTGGAGAACCCTCGCGAGCTGGTTCAGCTTGCCGCGAGAGGCAGCCATTACGGCAGCAACTACGGCATGAACGCCATGTCCTATCCCATGTATGAAGACTTCCGCGACAAGAGCGAAGTGTTCCAGGACGTCATCAGCCGCCGCAGTGCGACCATCGGCCTTGGCTATGGCGGCGACACCGAACGCGTGCGAGGCGAGATGGTGTCGGGAAATTACTTCGACATGCTTGGCGTCGGCGCCGCACTGGGACGCACCATCACGCCCGGGGATGATCGGCTACCCGGAGAACACCCGGTCGCTATCCTGTCCTATGATTTCTGGACATCGAGATTCGGGTCGGATCCGTCGATCCTCGGCGACACGGTATATCTGAACAACTATCCGATGACGGTGATCGGCGTCTCCCAACAGAATTTCCAGGGCGTAGAGGTCGGAGAAGCGACCCAGGTTTTCGTGCCTCTGATGATGTACAAGCAGATGCTCCCGGTGATGTCCAACTACTACACCATGGAGGACCGACGCTCGCGTTGGGTCAATGTCTTTGCCCGACTCGAACCGGGTGTCTCCATCGCCGAGGCGGAAGTTTCAATCGAACCGTTATTCGGTCAGATCCTCCGGAGGGAGTTGGAAGAAGAAGCCTTCGCCAACGCTTCACAGTATTCAAAGGGCCGGTTCCTGGAATCCCGAATGACGGTCTTTGACGGAGCGACGGGCCGATCGTTCCTCCGTGGACAGTTTCGAACACCTCTCTACGTCTTGCTGGGATTGACGGGTCTGGTTCTCCTGATCGCCTGTGCGAACGTCGCGAACCTCCTGATCACGCGCGCGTCGGCTCGGGGAAAGGAGATCGCGGTTCGCTTCGCCCTCGGGGCCAGCCGCAGCCAGGTCTGGTCGCAGCTCATGGTAGAAAGTCTCGTGATTTCGGTGGCGGCCGCGGCCCTGGGTATCTGGCTCGGCGTCGGGATGGTCCGATTTCTGCTCACGTTCTTCGCGGCGGAAACTTCGCAACTGATGATCACCGGCGACCTGGATGTACGCGTACTCGGATTCTCCCTCGGCGTGGCGCTACTGACTGCGTTGCTGGCCGGTTTCGCTCCCGCGCTCCAGGCCGCCCGGGCCAGCATCTCCGGAACCTTGACCGAAGGTGCAGCCAGCGTCATCGGCGGAGGTCGCGGGGCGAGACTTCGGAAGGGCCTGGTCGTGGGACAGGTTGGACTGTCACTCCTGCTCCTGGTCACATCCGGCCTGTTCGTGCGCACGCTGGCCAACCTGAGAAGTCTGGATCCTGGCTTCGAAGTGAAACAGCTCGTCTCCTTCGAGGTCGATCCTTATCTGAGCGGGTACGACGATCCAAAGACCCGCGACTTCTACGGCCGGTTGCAGGAACGTCTGAAGGCACTGCCGGGCGTAGAATCCACGGGTTATTCGATCATTCGGATACTCGACGGAAGCGAGTGGGACAGCTCGGTCGCCGTACAAGGATACGAAAGGGCCGAGGGGGAGAACATGAACCCGCACTTTAACGCGGTCAGCCCGGATTACTTCCAGACGCTGGGCATCCACTTTCTGGCCGGCAGAGACTTCGATCGAAACGATGTCCTCGGCGCGCCGAAGGTCACGATCGTGAATGAAACGTTCGCTCGGCGATACTTTCCAGACGGCGATGCCGTCGGCCATCGGATGGGACAGGGTGGGGATCCCGACACCGAACTGGATCTGGAGATCGTCGGAGTCGTTGCCGACTCCATGTACGAGAACATGCGTCAGGAGATTCCCAGGCAGGTATTTCTCCCGTTCGGTCAGCTAAGCAACGCCTCGGGCGTGGTGATTTACACTCGAACGACCACAAACGCATCGGCCTTCTTCCAGTCCGTCCGGTCCAGCGCCCGCGAACTGGATGCCAACATTCCCGTTTACGGCATGCGCACGCTGGATGAGCAGGTGAACCGGTCGTTAACGACCGAGAGGATGGTCGCCAGTCTGTCCGGTGCGTTCGGTGTACTCGCGACCATTCTCGCGATCATCGGCCTTTATGGCGTGATGAGCTTTTCAGTCGCCCGGTGGGCCCGCGAGATCGCCATACGGATGGCGTTCGGCGCACCGGCTTGGAACGTCGTCCGGATGGTTATGCGCGAAGTCGGAACGCTCGTCGGTCTGGGCGTCTGCATTGCGATTCCGTCATATTATGCCCTCTCGAGCCTCATCGGCTCCCAGTTCTATGGGATCAGTTCCGGGGACACAGGCACGCTTGGCGGCGCCGTTATCCTGCTTACTGTCGTAGCCCTGCTCGCGGGACTCCTCCCGGCATTGCGGGCCGCCCGGCTGGATCCGATGCTCGTATTACGGTACGAGTAACGTCTCTGGAGAGCTGTCCCATGGTGTCCGATTCCGAACAGTCGGAACCCACAATCGCAACAGAACCGAGATGCTCCAGGGTCACAACAGGATTCCCGGAAACCGGTCGATTCCCATTAACATTTTTATGCTCAGATAGATACAGACTCGACCTCACGCTGGTGATAGTTGGAACGGGATTTGCCAGTTCCACTGGGCGAGGGATCCGACTTTTTTTGTGAACCATTTGGTTCGCGGTTGCGTAATAGAGACTAGGCGAAAACACGTGATGACTCATTCCGACAGCGGAGAACACAACATCCCAACAGCGTTAGTGGCAGCCGCAAGCGGCAAGGACGAGGAGCGTCTGCTGATCGAACGCGCGCGAAACGGCGATCAGGAAGCCTTCGCCCAGGTCGTGTACAAGTGCGACAGGGGGGTGTTGCGGCTGGCCTACCGCATGATGGGGAACGCCGAGGATGCGCAGGACGTGTATCAGGAAACGTTTCTCAAAGCGTATCGCTACCTGCACAAGTTTCGTTTCGAATCCAGCTTGAGCACCTGGCTCTACCAGATCGCCACAAATGTGTGCCTGGATCGCCTTCGCCAAAAGCAGAAGCGTCGGGAATCAAACTTCGACGAGACCTATGTTGGCGGGGATTCGCCGGCTCCCGGATCGACGGACGTGGTGTCCAGTATGATCGCGCCCCACCTCAGCCCCGAACGGACTCTCTACGGCAAGGAAATCGGGCAGCAGATCGACGCCGCCGTGAGCACGCTTTCCGAAACGGAGCGACTGGTGTTCGAAATGAAGCACTACGGGGGCCTCAAGCTGAAGAATATCGGCAGGATCCTCGAGACGACCGAAGGCGCTGCCAAGAACTACCTCTTCCGAGCTACGCGCAAACTCAGAGCACAACTGTCACATACCTGAACCGACTGGATTCTCCATCCTCGAACGTCGAACTGCAGGCGCTTTTGCCTTCTCCTGTCCCTTCACAATCCGGTAACATTCCCCTGAAATCGTGACCTGCGGATACTGGTTGTATACTATCTATCTGGTTGCTGGACACTTGAAAGGGGACCTTCACTCAGGATGCGCTTTGAGGAACTATTCCTGGAACCCGAACTCGGATTCAGTCGCATCGTCGAAAACATGCCGGATTCCTTGCTGGTCTTCGATCGGAAGGGCCGGTTGGCGGATGCGAACGGTAGAGCCTGCGAAAGCCTTCGCTACTCCAGGGCAGAAATCTTAACCCTTACTTTCTGGGAGGTCACGAAGGGCTTCTCGCCGGAGGAATTTTCCGTCCTGTTCCAGCCGGCTCCCAGCACACCGCTTTTGCTGACGGGCTTCGCACGCGCCAAAGGGGGAAAGCTCCACCCCGTTCGAATCCGCGCATGGGCTCACTGTTCAGGAGAAACCGAACGCATCCTGGCGATCGTAGAAGACATTACCGACGACGAATTGACCCGGCGCGCGCTTGAAGACAGCGAGGAACGGTTCCGCAGGATCTTCGAACAGTCCAACGACGCGATCTGCGTGATCGACCCCGAGAACGACCGGATTCTCGATGTCAACCCCATGGCGTGCTCGATGCTCGGCTACTCACGAAACGAATTGCTGTCGCTCCCGATCAGCGCAATCCACCCTCACGAAATGCCCGCTCTCCGCTCATTCGTCAAATCTGTGTCGCGGGAAGGCAATGGGTGGACCAACGAATTGAGTTGTTTGACCAAAGGGGGAGGGATCGTGTCTGCCGAGATTTCTGCTTCCATGATCCAAATCGATAATCGTATGGGAGTGTTGGCTCTGATCCGCGATATCAGCGGCCGGGAGGACAGGGAACTCGGCCCGAACAGGTCGCCAACCGAGGCCCGACACTGAAGGCTGGCAGCGGGGAACCAGACCGACGGATAGCTTCAGGCACCTTCAACAACGATCATTCTTGCCTTCGACGCCTGCTGACGCAATTGCTTCGGCGCACGGTATTCCTCCGATGCCCACCATGCCTTGGCTCGTTCCAGGCTGTCGAACTGGAGGATGACCAAGCGACCGGGATTCCAGTCCCCTTCCAGGGTTTCAGTTTTGCCACCCCGAACGAGAAACCTCCCACCAAACAGTTCGAGCGTCGGAGGCACAAGTTTCTTGTAATCCTCGTACTTCGCCTGATCGCTGACGCTCACCTCAACGATTATGTATGCCGACATTTGCGCACTCCTCTCGGAAAGGTCCCCACAAACCCGTTATCGCAAACAGGCGGAGAACCGGTTACTGTGGGGGCCGGACTTCAAACGACAGCCCGCGCTGGTCCTTATGCGGCACGAAAGGCCCGTCGACGATCTTGAATCTTATCGAGTAGTTATCAGGTTTCTCTCGAAGCGTCACAGTCATCGAAAACGATCCGGAATCGTCGGGTAGGAGGGGAGACGGATCAACAGGAATTTCCAGGGTGGCCGGGAAGCGCCCGGTAGTGTCCCTGGCAGTGATGACCGCCACGACGGTTTCGACCTCCTCGCCGCTCCGGTTCGTCATCACGCCGCTGACCGAAAGCGTGTTCTCGGACAGTTCGTGTGACAGTTCATTCAAGACGAACGGCTCCAACCCGTCTTCTGTCGTGGGAATCATGACGTCCAGGTAGCGGTCTTCCATGGGAAGGACTACGGACGACAGATCGGTCGTCGAGAACAGGAGGATGCCGACGATCGAAACGCCGGCGAGCACACCCGCACCTATCCGCAAGTAGTCGAACTTCGACCTGGAACCCGGAACCTTGATCAGGAAGTCCGGCTCTTCAGATTGGTCTTCCTTCCGCCCGATCTCTTCCCCTGGATTGGTATCCACGCCTTATGATACCTCCAATCGAGGTGGGGTCATGGGTCAGAAATGCCGAAAAACTATCAGGCCAGCAGGGGCGCAACCAGCACCAGGGAAACGATCGACATCAGCTTGATCAGGATATTCATCGAAGGGCCCGAGGTGTCCTTGAACGGGTCGCCGACCGTGTCGCCGACAACGGCGGCCTTGTGAGCGTCCGAACCCTTTCCGCCGTGCGCGCCGGCTTCAATATATTTCTTCGCATTGTCCCAGGCACCGCCCCCGTTGGACATCATGATCGCCAGCAGTACTCCGGTGACCGTCGCTCCGCCCAGGAACCCGCCCAGGGTTTCGGGACCGAAGCCGAGGCCTATGACGACCGGCATGATCACTGCAATCAATCCGGGCAGAATCATTTCACTCAGGGCTCCATCAGTCGCGATCGCGACACAATTGGCATAGTCGGGTTTTGCGTCACCGTCCATCAGACCCGGGATCTCCCGGAATTGACGTCGCACCTCGTTCACCATCTTGAATGCCGCCCGGCCAACAGCCTTCATGGTCATCGCCGCCAGGAGAAACGGCATCACACCACCCAGGAACATGCCGATCACGACGTTGGCTTCAGTCATGTCAATGGTTTCCAAACCGACGGTCCGCGTGTAGGCCGAGAACAGAGCAAGCGCTGTGAGAGCGGCCGAGCCGATGGCAAAACCCTTCCCCATCGCTGCCGTGGTGTTTCCGAGCGCATCCAGGCGATCCGTGATCTTTCGGATTTCCGGTCCCGCTCCCGACATCTCAGAGATGCCGCCGGCGTTGTCGGCGATCGGGCCATATGCGTCGACCGCCATCGTGACCCCGATCGTCGACAGCATTCCGACCGCCGCAATCGCGATTCCGTAGAGGCCGTTGAAGCTGAACGCCACGAAGATCGCCCCGCAGATGGTCAAGACCGGCAACACGGTGCTTTCCAGTCCGACGGCCAGTCCGCTGATGATCGTCGTCGCCGGGCCAGTCAGGCTTGCCTCGGCAATATCCCGGACGGGCTTGCCGGACGTGTAGTATTCCGATTCAAAACCGATCGCGACGCCGGCAAGCAGGCCGGCAAGCACGGCCCAGAACGCCGAGAGGTCCGGCATCGTCGCTTGAACGACACCGAAAGCCGCGATGACAAACAGGGCGCCGGCGACATACGTCGGCATATGCAGCGCACGCTCGGGAGTCATCTTCTTGAAGATTCTCATAGAGAACACACCAAGCAGCGATGCAACCAAACCCGCCATGACCAACAGCAGCGGCAACGTCATCAAGGACATCGGGTTCGCCATGGTTGCACCAATGGCCATCGTGGCGATTACCGATCCGACGTAGGATTCGAAAAGGTCGGCTCCCATTCCAGCGGTGTCCCCCACACAGTCACCGACATTGTCGGCAATTGTGGCCGGGTTCCGGGGATCGTCCTCCGGTATTCCGGCTTCGACCTTACCCACCAGGTCGGCCCCGACATCGGCGCTCTTTGTAAATATGCCCCCACCGACGCGGGCAAACAGAGCAATCGAACTGGCGCCCATCGCAAACCCGTTGATGATGAGAGTGTCTTGCGTGAAATAGAAATAGATACCGATGCCCAGCAAGCCCAGGGACGCAACCGAGAGCCCCATGACCGCGCCGCCGTTGAACGCAACGACCAGCGCCGCGGCCGTCCCCCCATCCTTCGCGGCCTGTGTCGTCCGGACATTGGCACGCGTCGCTGCTTTCATTCCGAAAAATCCTGCGACCATCGAAAACAGAGCTCCTGTCAGAAACGCAACTCCCGTCCAGGGGCTGAGAGCAACACTGAGGACGACAAAAGCCACTCCGACGAAGATCGCCACGATCGTGTATTCCCGCTTGAGGAAAACCATCGCGCCCATGTGGATGTTTTCAGCGATCTCCTGCATGGTCTCGTTGCCGGCGGGCATGCGCGTGATGCCGTAATAGATAAGGCCGGCGGCCACCAGGCCGATGACACCGAGGACGGGTGCCAAGCTCGCTAGGTCCTGCATAAATTTCCTCCGAAATCGAAAGCCACCCTCGTTTGCGGCCCGGAGCCGATTTGCTTCATGAGGGACGTCGTGTTAACTGCTGTTCACCGCTCTACAAAATAAGCCCCATTTCTTGTGGAAATGGGGCTTACACAGAGTCGTACTGACATGGGGTTAGTCTTCTGTCGCCGATTCTTCGCCCTTCCCGGCGTCAGTCTGTTCCGCTTTATCTTCTTCCTTCTCGGCCCGCTCGGCCTTCTTCACTGCCAGTTCACTGCCAACAAGTTCGATAATCGCAACGTCGGCGCCATCGCCGACGCGAGGCCCGAGTCGAACAATCCTGCTATAACCGCCGGGGCGATCGCTGAATCGGGGAGCAATCGTATCGAAAACTTTCTTCGTTATCACAGCACTCAACAGGTAGGACTGGACCTGCCGACGGGCGTGAAGTGTATCTCTCTTCCCAAGGGTAATCATCTTCTCGGCCAGCGGTCGAACTTCTTTCGCTTTCGGCAAAGTCGTCACGAGCCTTTCATGCTCGAGAAACGAAGTCACCAGGTTGCGAAGAAGCGAACGACGGTGCGAGGGATTCCGACCCAGTTTCCGTCCAGCCATCTTGTGTCGCATACAGAGTTCTCCAGCCGCCGGCCTTACGGTTCCACAGTGTGTTCGATCTGGGGAGCCGGACTCACCGGCCGACCCTCTTCATCGAGCTTCATACCCAGGCCAAGGCTCATCGTCGACAGGATCTCTTTGATCTCGTTGAGCGACTTTCGGCCAAAGTTCTTTGTCTTCAACATCTCGGCTTCAGTCTTCTGAACCAGTTCCCCAATGGTTCGAATACTCGCATTCTTTAAGCAATTGTAGGAACGGACAGATAACTCAAGCTCGTCGACGGATTTCGACAAGTGCCCAATGACCGCGTCGTGTTGCACCTCGGCGGGTGCTTCTTCGACCTCTGGCTTCTCTTCAAATTGAATGAAGATCTGCATGTGATCTTTCACGAGCTTAGCGGCATATCCCAAGGCATCCTGGGGCGTGATCGAGGCATTCGTCCATAACTCGACGGTCAACTTGTCGTAATCCGTGACCTGCCCCAGGCGGGCGGCTTCGACGAAATGATTGACTTTCTTGACCGGCGAATGGACCGAGTCGACCGGGATGTAGCCTATTCCGAGGTCTTCGTCGAAATTGCGATCGGCCGACACATAGCCCCGACCGTTCTTGACCCGCATTTCGATGCTCAACGATCCACCCTGACTCACGGTCGCAAGATAGATTTTCTTGTCCAGGATGTCGATTCCCGAACCGTGTTCGATGCTCCCCGAATTGTAGACACCCGCTTCGTTGGCAGTCAGATGAATCGTGACTGGTTCGGCGCTGTGGAGTCTGATCGGGACTTGCTTCAAGTTGAGGATGATATCCGTCGCATCTTCGACAACACCTGGAATCGACGAAAATTCATGAAGAACGCCTTCCATCTTAACGGCGGTTATGGCCGCACCTTCGATCGAGGACAACAGTACGCGTCGCAGGGCATTCCCGATCGTCGTACCAAATCCCCTCTCAAATGGCTGGGCGGTAAAAAGCGCGTAGTTCTCGGTTGCCGTCTCGCTGTCTATCGCCAGTCTTTTCGGCTTCTGAAAACCTTTCCA
The DNA here is from genome assembly GCA_965262425.1 of Terriglobia bacterium. Classification (GTDB taxonomy): domain Bacteria; phylum Acidobacteriota; class Terriglobia; order 20CM-2-55-15; family 20CM-2-55-15; genus CAZOZZ01. The sequence goes on from OZ253536.1 coordinate 5,938,309, forward strand.
AAGCATGTATGTTTGACCTCAGTAGTGACTATGCCGACAAGGCTAAAACAATCGTCAGCCCACCGGCGGATCTGTGCGTTTACTTGGAATACAATTCCACAATCATGTGTTCTTCGATCGGCATGCTGATGTCCTCGCGCTTCGGTAACGCGAGCACCTTGCCGTTCAAGCCATCCCGGTCCAGCTCAAGCCATGGAGGCATCCCACGGCTGACGTCGAGTGCGTTCTGAATCTGGACATTCTTTTTCGACTTCTCTTTGATGGCAATCTCGTCCCCGATACGCACGAGGAACGAAGGGATGTTCACCTTCTTGGCGTTCACGCGGACGTGGCCATGCCGCACGAACTGCCTCGCCTGTGCGTGGGATACAGCCAGTCCCAACCGAAGGACCACATTATCGAGCCGACGCTCCAGCTGTGAGAGAAGGATTTCACCAGTGACACCCTTCTGGCGGACGGCCCGTTTGAAGTACAAGTGAAACTGCTTCTCAAGTATCCCGTACATTCTCTTGACCTTTTGCTTTTCCCTCAACTGCAGGCCATACCCAACGATCTTTTTCGGTCTACGATCCCGGCCGTGTTCTCCCGGGATGTAATTCCGTTTCTCGATGGCGCAAGACGGTTTGAAACACCGCTCACCTTTCAAGAAAAGCTTCATCCCCTCCCGCCGGCAAAGCCGACAAACGGGGCCGGAATATCTAGCCAATTGAATTCCCTCCGTTTAGTAGGCCGAGGCGTCGCCTCGAACCCCCAATCAAACTCGCCGCTTCTTAGGCGGACGGCAACCGTTATGCGGTATCGGGGTGACATCCCGAATCGAACGAATGTCCAGACCCGCGGTTTGCAAGCCACGAATCGCTGAATCGCGCCCGGATCCAGGCCCTTTCACACTCACCTCAATCGTCCGCATTCCCACGTCACGGGCCTTCTTCGCAGCGGTGACTGCCGCCTGCTGGGAAGCAAACGGGGTTCCTTTGCGCGAACCTCTGAACCCTAGAGATCCCGCACTGGACCAACACACAACGTTTCCATCCTTGTCGGAAATCGTAACGATCGTATTGTTGAACGTGGCCTGAATGTAGGCATGGCCACTCGGAACAACCTTCTTCTCGCGTTTCTTCGCAGCCTTCTTTTTCGGTTTTGCCATGGAAACCCCTCAGTCATCCAGTGAGCGGCGATCAGTTGAAACACTGACTGCCACTCTGATCAAGTCTTCGCAGACGCCTTCTTACGGACAGCAACCGCACCGCGCCGCGGCCCCTTGCGGGTCCTCGCGTTGGTGTGACTGCGCTGGCCGCGGACCGGCAACCCTCGGCGATGACGGAACCCCCGGTAGGAACCGATCTCCATCAACCTCTTGATGTTGAACGACACTTCCTTTCGAAGGTCACCCTCGACGGTATAGTCCTCTTCGATCAGTTTTCTGATCTTCGTCGTCTCTTCATCGTTGAGATCCTTGACGATTCGGTCCGGGCTAACGTCCGCGTCGGACAGAATCTTGCTAGCTAACGACCGACCGATGCCAAAGATATAAGTAAGGCCGATCTCGACCCGCTTGTTAGCCGGAAGATCTATACCTGAGATTCGTGCCATATGAACCCTCGTTAGTGGTCAGTGGTCAGTGGTCAGCCAGTTTCGCGCTGGCCCCTGGCAACTGGTCACCCATTTCACCCCTGACGCTGCTTGTGCTTGGGGTTGGAGCAGATGACGCGCACAACACCGCGACGATGCACGATCTTGCACTTGTCACACATTTTCTTTACTGATGCTCGTACTTTCATGAATTAACTCTCAGCTATCAACTACTTGTAACGGTACACGATTCGGCCACGGGTCAGATCGTAGGGCGACAACTCTACCGCCACGCGGTCTCCCGGCAGGATCCGGATAAAGTTCTTTCGCATCTTCCCCGAAATATGCGCCAGGACCAGGTGCTTGTTCTCCAGTTGCACCCGGAACATCGCGTTGGGAAGGTGCTCGACGACCGTGGCCATCACTTCGATCGCGTCTTCTTTCGACAATTCGAGTTATTCCTCCGGGACTAGGCCGGTATCGCCAATTCCTCTCAGGCGATACCCGCAACTCCTTTAATAACCAGCATGATGTCTTCGGTTACCCGGCCGATGTCGCTCATTCCATCGACCTTACTGTAGACACCCTTGCTGCGGTAGAACTCCGCCAGGGGTTCGGTCTGCGCAATATACGTTCGCAAACGTTCCCGCACGACCTCTTCGTGATCGTCTGATCGATGAATCAGGTCGCCGCCGCAACGGTCGCACACACCTTCGACGCGTGGTGCCCGGGCCTCGCTGTTGTAAACCGCATTACATTGACTACAAGTGATGCGGGAAGTTATGCGCTTGACCAGGAAATCCGTTTCGACCGCAAGCTCGATCACGGTCAGATGGTCCTCAGCTCCCAGCTCATCTTGAAACAATTCCGCCTGCACCAAATTTCTTGGATACCCATCCAGAATGAAGCCCCGAGCACAATCAGGAGCCGCTGTGCGCTCCAGTACGATACCGGTGACGATATCATCCCCAACCAGATTACCCTCATCCAGAACCTTCTTCGCTTCCATTCCCAGTCGGGTCTGCTGCGACACCGCGTCCCGCAACATGTCCCCGGTTGCGATCTGTGGTAATTCCAATTTATCCATCATCACCCGAGACTGTGTTCCTTTTCCGGCACCCGGCGGACCAAGCAGGATAACGATGTTCCGAACGGTCAACCACGCCTCCCGCGGATGCGCCCCTTCTTCATGAAGCCGTCATAGTGTCGCATGATCAACTGCGACTCGATCTGCTGCACCGTGTCCATCGCAACACCGACAACGATCAACAACGAGGTGCCTCCGAAATAGAAGTTCACTTGCAATCCCTGCGTAATGAACGTCGGTAGAGCGGCGTCCAGGCCGGGTCCGATAAAAGGCAGGCTCTGGACATGGAACCCCACCATCATGAACGTGGGGATAGTGGCGATCAGCGCAAGATAGAGGGAGCCTACAAGCGTCAACCGAGTGAGTATGGCGTTCAGATAATCCGCCGTCCGTCTGCCGGGACGAATTCCGGGAATGAACCCTCCGTACTTGCGCATGTTGTCGGCAACTTCATTCGGGTTGAAGATGATCGACGTGTAAAAATAGCAGAAGAAGATGATCGATCCGACGAAGGCCAGGTTATATAGAGGCTCGCCAAACCGCAACGCGTCCGAGATCGATTGAAGGAAACGATTTTCGCTCAAGACCAACCCGAAAGTCTGAGGGAAAGTCAGGATCGACGATGCGAAGATGACCGGAATGACTCCGCCCGTGTTGACTCGCAATGGCAGGTGGGTCGATTGCCCACCCATAACCTTTCGGCCGACCACGCGCTTGGCGTACTGGACCGTAATCCTGCGCTGTCCCCTTTCCACAAGAACGATGAACGCAACGACTCCAACCATCACAATGAGCAGCATCAGTAAGGTCAGAACGGACCACTCGTTCGTGTTGAGCTTGTCGTATATTTCACTGGTCGCGCTGGGAAGCCCTACAACGATGCCTGCAAAAATGATCAGCGACATCCCATTGCCAATGCCACGTTCTGTAATTTGCTCGCCCAGCCACATGATGAATGCCGTGCCGGTCGTGAGCGTCAACATCGTCATCAGAATGAACCCTACACCCGGGTCAATCACGAACTGACCCGATCGTTGAAGGGCCACGGCGATCCCGGCCGACTGGACCGCACTCAGAACCACGGTCAGGTACCGTGTATAGGTTGTGATCTTCCTCTTGCCGAGTTCACCTTCCTTGGAAAGTTTCTCCAGGTAGGGCCAGACCACCGTCAGTAGTTGGAGGATGATCGACGACGTAATGTAGGGCATGATGCCCAAGGCGAAGATGGTCATCCGGGCAAAGTTTCCACCCGAGAACATATCGAGGAAACCGAACACCGTCCCCTGGGCCTCGGCAAAGAACTGTTGCAACGCGTTGGCGTCGATTCCGGGACTCGGAATGAACGAACCCACTCGGTACACTGCCAGTATTCCGAGCATGAAGAGAATCCGCTTTCTCAGGTCGGGAATATTGAAAATGTTCTTGGTGGTCTGGACGACGTCGATCACAGCGATGGCACCTCACACTTGCCCCCGGCGCCGGCAATTTTTTCTTGAGCGCCTTTGGTGAAATGCTGGGCGACGACGTGCAGGCCCCGGTCAATGGTTCCGTTACCCAGTACACGCAGGCCGTCTTTCTTGAGCTTGCGGATTATTCCCGCTTCGACCAACTCGGCGGCCCCGATCTTAGCGTCCGGCTCGACACCTTCCAACCGGGCGAGGTCGCCGACGTTTATGGTCGAATAATGCTTCTTGAAAATCGCGTTCGAAAACCCGCGCTTGGGCAACCGGCGATGCAGCGGCATCTGGCCGCCCTCAAAGCCACGCTTTGAATGATAGCCGGACCGTGATTTCTGGCCTTTGTGACCGCGACCGGAAGTTTTTCCCCTTCCGGTTCCCATGCCCCGGCCAACCCGCTTCCGGTCTCTCCTGGATCCGGGGTTCGGTCTCAGCTCGTTAATACCACTCATTCCTCATTCTCCAGAACCCTTACCAGATGGGGAATCTTCCGAACCATACCCCGGAGTTCGGGCGTGTCCTTGATCTCCCGCACAGCATTCAACTTACGAAACCCAAGGCCCTTAACGACCCGCTTTTGCGCCTCGCTGTATCCAATTGAGCTTCTGTAATACTGAACCTTGACCGTCACCTGCGCTGAATTGTTCTTTTGTGTCGCCATGGCGCTAACCGACAATCTCCTCGAGCGTCTTACCCCGAAGTCGTGCGACGTCTTTTGGATCCCTGAGCATTTTCAGGCCTGCGAATGTAGCTTTTACAACGTTATGGGGGTTCGCGGTTCCAATGGATTTCGTAAGGATGTTGTTGATGCCCGCGGCCTGCATGACGGCTCGTACAGCCCCGCCGGCAATGACGCCCGTCCCTTCCGCAGCCGGCTTCAACAGCACCCGCCCGGCACCGAAAACACCAACTACCTTGTGAGGCGTCGTGTTATTGATGATCGGGATACTGATCATGTTCTTCTTGGCAGTCTCGATCGCCTTCCGGATCGCCTGTGGCACTTCCTTGGCCTTGCCGCTGCCGTAGCCGACCTTGCCGCTCTCGTCGCCGACCACAACAAGCGCACTGAAACTGAGGTTTTTGCCGCCCTTGACGACCTTGGTGACACGGTTGATGGAAACAACCGTGTCCTTGAGTCCGTCTGCCGATTCGGCCCGCTGATTGAAGGACCTTCGACCCCCGGGCCTTTGATTTGGACCGCCTCTTTGATTGGCCATTGAGACTCCTAGTTTAGAACTTCAATCCCGATTCCCGGGCAGATTCAGCAAGCGCGCGGACGCGACCGTGGTAAAGGTACCCCCCCCGATCGAACAAGACCGACCCGAAGCCCTTTTCCTTGCCGCGTTCGGCGATGAGGCGACCGACTCTCTTAGCCGCTTCTACATTTCCGCCGCCCGACCCACCCGTCTTCGTCTCCTCCTCGGTCGACGCGGCCGAAGCCAGCGTCCGTCCCAAGGTGTCGTCGATCAGTTGGGCATAAATATGTTTGTTGCTGCGAAATACCACGAGGCGGGGACGTTCCCCGGTACCTGAAATACGACGCCGGATGCGGAAGTGAATCCGCCGACGGACGTGATCACGAGATTCCCTGGTCGCCATCAGGCAGCCCCCCCTGCAGTTTTTCCGGCCTTCTTCTTGAGAGCCTCACCCTTGTACCGTATCCCCTTGTTCTTGTAAGGATCCGGCTTCTTCAGGCTTCGTATGACAGCCGCCACCTGACCAACCTGTTGCCGGTCCGCACCACTTATCGCGATCTTGGTCTGCTTTTCCACTTTCACTTCTATCCCGTCCGGTATCGGGTACTCGATCGGATGGGAAAACCCGAGGCTGAAGATCAAGGAAGACCCTCGGAGTTCGACACGAAACCCGACACCAACGATTTCCAGTTCCTTCTTGAAGCCTTCGGAGACGCCTCGAACGGCGTTCGCCGCCAGGGCGCGAGCCAGACCGTGAAAACTTCGCTGCCGGCCCGAATCATTTGCCCGGGTCAGAAACAACTGATTGTCTCTCTGCTCACAGCCAATGCCCGACGGGATCGGACTGATCAGAGTGCCTTTCGGCCCCGTCACCGAAACCTCGGTGGCCTTGATCTCAACCTTGACCTTGTCCGGAATGGGTATCGGCATCTTTCCAATTCGTGACATATCGCCTTCTAACTGGTGCCCCGTGTGGGCGCCCGTTCAGATCGTGCGGCCAAAGGCCGCCCGCAAAATCAATAAACGTCGCAGAGGATCTCGCCGCCAAAACCCCTCTTGCGAGCTTCTTTTCCGGTCATGATCCCGCTCGATGTACTGAGAACATTGATACCGAGACCACCGAGCACCCTGGGAATCTCTTGCTTTCCGACGTAGACGCGACACCCCGGCCTGCTGACTCGTTTGAGCGAAGTGAGAACCTTTTCCCCGGCGGGACCATACTTGAGGAACAGGGTGAGAACGGGTTTCCCGGCGCCATCACTGCGCTTGTAGTTGCCGATATAGCCTTCTTCCTTGAGGATTCGTGCAATCGACACCTTCAGCTTGGAAGAGGGGACGTGAACTTTCTGATGTCGGGCCTGCAATCCATTACGGATGCGCGTCAGCATGTCTGCAATTGGATCTGTCATTTCTCCTCACCCCCTACCAGCTGGATTTGACGACACCAGGGATTTCACCCGCGAGAGAAAGAGACCGAAAACAGATTCTACAGAGCTGAAATTTTCTCAAGAATCCGCGAGGGCGTCCGCACCGCTTACAACGGTTACGGTAACGCACCGCAAATTTCTTCTTTCTAGCTTCCTTGGCCACACATGAGGTACGAGCCATTCAATCTCCTGTTAACGTCTAAACGGCATGCCGAGCAAACGAAGCAACTCTCGGGCTTCGTCGTCGGTCTTGGCCGTGGTCACGATTGTTACGTTCATGCCCTTGATCTTATCGACCTTGGCATAATCGATTTCCGGGAAAATCAACTGATCCATCAGGCCGAGCGTGTAGTTGCCGCGTCCATCGAAGGAGCGCGTCGACAAGCCCCTGAAATCTCGCACGCGAGGCAGTGCGACACTTGTCAGTCGATCGAGGAACTCAAACATCCTGTTTCCTCTCAGCGTCACCGCTGTTCCGATGGCCATCTTCTCCCGGAGTTTGAAGTTCGCGATCGATTTCTTGGCACGAGTGATAATCGGCCGTTGGCCTGCGATGCGGCCTAGCTCGTCGATCGCGGAGTCGAGGAGCTTCGAGTTCTGAATCGCTTCCCCCAAACCGATATTGATCACGGTCTTTTCCAGGCGTGGCACGGCCATGATGTTTTCGTACTTGAAGTGCTTGATAAGCGCCGGTACGACTTCACTCTTGTACTGTTCTCTCAGTCTTGCCACGTTCGCACTCCTAAAGTCCCCAACCTATTCGAATGCGTTGCCGCATTTCTTACACGTACGCACACGGCGACCATCGCTCAGAATTGTCTTGCCAAGTCGCGTGTGTTCCTTGCAGTTCTTGCAGACGATCGACACATTCGAAACATGGATGGCAGCTTCCTTCTCGACGATCCCGCCTTTCACGTTTTTTTGCGGGTTCGGTCGCGTGTGCCGCTTGATCATCTGGACACCTTCGACCACAATCCGCTGGTTTTGCGGATCGACGATCAAGACACGCCCGGTCTTACCCCTGTCTTTTCCAGAAAGGACATAAACCTCATCGTTTTTCTTTATGGGGGTAATCGCCGGCATCAAATCACCTCCGGTGCAAGCGAGACGATCTTCATGAATTTTTTGTCGCGCAACTCACGGGCTACGGGTCCGAAGACTCGGGTACCTACCGGCTCGCGCTGTTCGTTGATCAGCACGGCGGCGTTCTGGTCGAACCGAATGTAGGTTCCATCCTTCCGACGCAATTCCTTTCTCGTTCGCACGATCACTGCCCTGACGACAGTACCCTTCTTAACTCCACTGTCCGGGCTCGCTTCCTTAACCGACGCCGTCACGATATCACCCAAGCCCGCAGTCCTGCCGACCGATCCTCCAAGAGGAAGAATGCAGGAAAGCCTCTTGGCCCCGGAGTTATCGGCCACCTCGAGGATGGTCCTCATTTGAACGCCCATCGTTACGCCTCCCTCGACGACGAAGGTTGAACGATAGTCCGAAGACGCCACCGCTTGTGCTTGCTTGTCGGCCGGGTCTCGACGATGCGAACGGTATCACCGATTCGAGCTTCTCCATTCTCATCGTGGACCAGGAACTTGGACCGGCGTGTGATAATCCGCTTATAGAGGGGATGGGGCACTCGCCGGCTCACTTCCACAACGATCGTCTTCTGCATCTTTGTCCGGGTTACGACACCGACTTTTTCCTGCCGCTGCCGCACTCTCGTCGCTTGCACTTGTGTTGTTTCCTCTACCATTTCCAACTCCGGATTCGGACATCACGCCCCCTGGGGGTGGGATCCTGTTCCTATGAGGTCTCCTGATTTTCAAGTTGTTTCTGCCGGAGCAACGTGAGTACCCGGGCCCGATCACGCCGCAACTCCCGCATCTTCTTGAGTGCTTCGGACTGGCCCATGGTCCATTGGAAGCGTAGACGAAAAGCCTCTTCCGCCATGCCTTCCTGTCGGTTCTCCAACTCTTCCACCGAAAGATCCTTCAACTTGTTGAGACGATCACTGATCTTCACGTCGTCGTCCTCTTTTCGATCCGGGCCACAAACTTTGTCCGAACCGGCAGCTTCTGCGCAGCCAACCGCATCGCTTCGCGTGCGACGTCTTCCGGAACGCCTTCCATTTCGTAAAGGATGCGGCCTGGCTTGACCGGCGCCACCCAATACTCCGGAGCACCCTTACCCTTACCCATTCGGGTCTCGGCGGGCTTCTTCGTGACCGGCTTGTCCGGGAAAATTCGGATCCAGACTTTCCCTCCGCGCTTGACCGAACGGGTCATCGCAATCCGGCCGGCCTCGATCTGCCGGTCCGTGATCCATGCCGCGTCAAGCGTCTTCAAACCGTAATCACCAAACGCCAGAGTAGACCCGCGCCAGGCCTTGCCCCGCATACGACCGCGTTGTTGCTTGCGGTACTTGACCTTTTTGGGCATCAACATGAAAAGTAACTCCCTAGATCCTAGCCGCTGCCGGCTTTGCGGGTGCCGCTTTTGTGAGGATCTCGCCCTTGTACACCCAGCACTTCACTCCGATCACACCATAGGTGGTATAGGCCTGGGCAAAGCCATAATCGATGTCGGCCCGCAAGGTCTGCAACGGCAATCGCCCCTGCAGGTACCACTCCGACCGCGCAATCTCGGCTCCGTTCAACCGACCGCTGACTCGCACCTTGATACCCTTGGCACCGAAACGCAATGCAGAATCCACAGCCTTGCGCATGGCGCGACGGAAGGCGATGCGTTTTTCCAACTGCATGGCGATCGACTCCCCGACCAACTGGGCGTCCAGTTCGGGCCGGTGAATCTCCTGGATGTTGATGTAAACCTCGCGATTGGTCTGCTTCTGGACCTCTGCTTTGAGCTTATCGATCTCGGAACCCTTCCGCCCGATGATGATCCCCGGGCGCGATGTGTAGATCGTAATTCGAAGCTTGTTGGCCATTCGTTCAACTTCGATATTCGCGACGCCCGCATGACCAAGTTGCTTCTTGAGCTTTCGTTTGAGCTCGAGATCCTCATGGAGTAGCCTGCCGTAGTCCTTCGTTGCAAACCACCGTGATCTCCACGGCTTCGTTATTCCCAGCCGAAATCCGTATGGATGTGTTTTCTGACCCATGAAATTACGTTCTCCCGCTTGCTTGACTACTTTCGAAGTGGTCAGTGGTCAGTGGCCAGTGGTCAGCAAGAACAGACTCACTCATTCACGTTCTCCTAATTCGACGGTTATGTGGCTCATCCGGCGCTGATAACCCAGAGCACGTCCCATCGGGGCGGGCCGGATCCGCTTCAACCGCGGGCCTTCGTTGATGTACGCCTTTTCGACAAACAGGTTGTCGATGTCCAACGCTTCGTGCTTTTCAGTCGCGTTGGCGATGGCGGACCGCACGACTTTCTCAATCGGCCCGGTCGCGCGCTTGTTGGTGAACTTCAAAGTCATCAACGCGTCGTTCACATCCCGGCCCCGAATCAGATCAATCACCAGGCGCGCCTTCTGCGGGGACATTCGAATGTAGCGAGCCGTCGCTTTAGCTATCATTTTCGACCCTTCAAATGTAACGTCGATCTTTGACCGACGAACCAATCGGCGCTCCGGGCGCGCCCCTCGAAATTATCTGGGCGCCACGGACTTTCTGCCCGCGGCATGGCCTCGGAAGGTTCTTGTCGGCGCAAACTCACCGAGCTTGTGCCCAACCATGTTCTCGGTGATGTACACTGGAATGAACTTTTTTCCGTTATGTACGGCGATCGTGTGCCCAACCATCTCCGGGATAACCGTGGAGCGACGGGACCAGGTCTTGTGAACCTTTCGTTCGTCCCGGGCATTCATAGCCGCAATCGCTTTTTCGAGATGATCGTCGATGAAATAGCCTTTCTTAACTGATCGTCCCATCGCCTACTTCTTCCTCTTCACGATAAATTTATCGGTGCGTTTGTTGTTTCGTGTCCGGTACCCCAGTGTCGGTTTACCCCAGGGCGTCATTGGGTTGTTGCCCTTTACCCGCCCTTCGCCACCTCCGTGTGGGTGATCGACCGGATTCATGACAACGCCCCGGACCGTCGGCCGGAAGCCACGATGCCGGTTGCGTCCGGCTTTTCCAAGGCTGATGTTTTCGTGATCGAGATTGCCGACCTGTCCCACCGTGGCCATACAATCGACACCGACAAGTCGAACTTCTCCGGACGGTAGCTTGATGTGAGCGTACTTCCCTTCCTTGGCGACGAGCTGGGCAGATCCACCCGCTGCCCGGACCATCTGGGCACCCTTGCCCGGTCGAAGCTCGACATTGTGGATCGTCGTACCCAGCGGCATCTTCTTGAGGGGCAATGCATTACCAACCAGGATATCCGCCTCTGGGCCAGAAACCACCTTCATCCCGACTTTCAAACCGACGGGTTGAAGGATGTATCGCTTCTCGCCATCAACGTACGCCAGCAGGGCGATGAACGCCGACCTGTTCGGATCGTATTCCACAGTCTCGACGCGGGCCGGAACACCGGACTTGTTCCTCTTGAAATCGATGACACGGTACTGCTTCTTGCTTCCGCCGCCGCGGTGGCGGACAGTGATCCGGCCGGAATTGTTACGACCGCTGATCCGTTTCTTGGGCTCCAGGAGGGGCTTGAACGGCTTATCAGTCGTGAGTTCCTTCTTGTAGTCAATCACTTCCTGAAAGCGTCGGGACATGGGAGTCGGGTTGAATTTCTTGATCGCCATCTACACGTCCTCCCCGTACTCGATCATCTTTTCGCCTTCCGCAAGGGTGACGTATGCCTTCTTCCACGACGGCTTGTAGCCGAAATAGCGGCCCCGGCGACGCATCTTCCCACGCACATTCATCGTGCGGACCGCATCGACACGGACCTTAAAAATGCGCTCGACTGCCTGCTGCACTTCCTGTTTGCTGGAGTCGGGAGCGACTTCGAAACACAGAGTCCGAACCTGCTCCTTCAGCATCAGGCCTTTCTCGGTGATGATCGGGCGGCGGATCACATCGTAGAGTGTGCTCATTTGCTCAGCACCTCCTCAAGAGCCTGGACGGCGACCTTCGAAAAAACCACGTGCCTCGCGTTGATCACCTGATACGGAGTCACCTGCAGACTGGGTATCAGGCTCACCTCAGCCAGATTCCTCGAAGCTCGAAGGAGGTTCGGATTGTCTTTGTTGTCGATGAGCAGAACCTTTCTCGTCAAGCCCAGCTTGTCGAGCGATGCCGCAAACAGTTTCGTCCGGTGACTTTCCAGGTTGAACTCGTCGACGACACTCAGTTCCGAGTCCCTCAGCTTCACTGTTAAAGCAGATCGGAGTGCGGCACGAAACATCTTCCGCGGCAGGCTATAGCCGTAGTCACGCGGCTTTGGGCCAAACACGATACCGCCAGTCCGCCAGAGAGGGTTGCGTATTTCACCGACACGGGCCCGACCGGTTCCCTTCTGACGCCAGGGCTTGCGACCGCTACCGGCAACCTCTGCCCGGGTCTTTGTGGAATGAGTCCCCGACCGGTGACTGGCCAGGTACTGTTTGACTGCGTCGTGCATCAAACCCTCGCGGACGGGCGCGTCAAAGACTGCCTCGGCCAAGTCCAGCGTATCGACGACCTCATTCTTCAGATTTTTGACTTCGATCTTGGGCATTTCTGTCGCTTTCCTCCGGCTCTTGACTAGCCGGTCTTACGAATCATCACGTATCCGCCATTGGGTCCTGGAACCGCACCTCGGACGAACAAGAGATTCTTCTCTTCGTCCACCCGCTCGACCCCGAGAGACTGAACCGTCACCCGACGTGCTCCCAAATGACCGGGCATTTTCTGGCCCTTCCAGACTCGAGAGGGGTATGCGGATTGTCCGATTGAACCGGGCGCACGATGAAACATGGATCCGTGGGTGGCCCGACCTCCCGAAAAATGGTATCTCTTGATCACGCCTGCAAAGCCACGGCCCTTGGTCGTGCCGGTGACGTGCACGGATTCACCCGTCGCAAATATCCCAACCTGAAACCGGTCTCCGGCTTTCACGTCTTCGTCTCCGGTGATCTCGAACTCCCTCAGAATCCGGACCGGCGCGATGTCGGCTTTCTTGAAGTGTCCAGCCATCGGCCGGGTGACACGTTTCCCCTTGACGAATTCCACAAACCCCAACTGGGCCGCATCATAACCGTCCTGGGCAACCGTCTTGCGCTGGACCACAACGCAAGGGCCCGCCTGAATGACCGTGACCGGAACGACGGTCCCGTCGTCGTTCATCAACTGGGTCATGCCCACTTTCTTACCTAAGAGTCCGTTGATCATGATTAGCTCTTGGCTGTCAGCTATTTGCCTGCCGACCGCTATTTCGCATGTTCCCGCCCGAAGGCCTTGATTTCCACGTCCACGCCCGCGGGCAGATCCAGCTTCATGAGGGCGTCCACGGTCTGTGGGGTTGGCTCCAGAATGTCCAACAATCGCTTGTGCGTACGGATCTCGAACTGTTCCCGGGACTTCTTGTCCACATGTGGTGACCGCAGAACAGTGTACTTGTTGATCACCGTAGGAAGGGGAATCGGCCCCGCAACCCGGGCGCCCGTGCGTTTGGCAGTGTCGACGATCTCGGAAGACGACTGATCCAGAATTCTAGAATCGTATGCCTTCAGCCGGATGCGGATTTTTTCGTTCAGCATGTTCTGGTTACTCTTCGATGATTTCGGTCACGGTGCCGGCGCCGACGGTGCGACCACCTTCACGGATGGCAAACCGCAGCCCCTTTTCGAGGGCTACCGGGGTGATCAGGTCGATCGACAAATTCACGTTGTCTCCCGGCATCACCATCTCCACACCTTCCGGCATCGACGACGATCCGGTCACATCCGTGGTCCGAAAATAAAATTGCGGCCGATATCCGTTGAAAAACGGCGTGTGTCGACCTCCCTCTTCCTTCGTCAGCACGTAGACCTCGCCCTTGAACTTGGTGTGCGGCAGGATCGACCCTTTCTTCGCCACCACCTGGCCCCGCTCTACTTCGTCCTTCTTCGTCCCTCTCAGCAGCAACCCCACGTTGTCGCCCGCCTGGCCTTCGTCCAACAGCTTCTTGAACATCTCGACACCCGTGATCACCGTCTTGAACGTGGGCTTGAATCCGACGATCTCCAGCTCCTCGCCAACCTTCACCATCCCCCGCTCCACGCGTCCCGTTACCACCGTTCCTCGTCCCGAGATCGAAAAAATGTCCTCGATCGGCATCAAAAACGGCTTGTCCACGGCTCGCTCCGGCACCGGAATGTATTCGTCCACCGCTTTCATCAACTCGTTGATGTTCTCCACCCAGACATCTTCCTCTTCCAGTGCCTTCAGCGCCGACCCTCTCACCACCGGAATGTCGTCTCCTGGAAATCCATAGTAGGTCAGTAGTTCCCGAACTTCCATCTCCACCAACTCCAACAACTCCTCGTCTTCCACCGCGTCGCACTTGTTCAGGAACACCACCACGTACGGCACTCCAACCTGCCGGGCCAGCAAAATATGCTCTCGGGTCTGTGGCATCGGACCATCCGTCGCCGCCACCACCAGGATCGCTCCGTCCATCTGCGCTGCGCCCGTGATCATGTTCTTGATGTAGTCGGCATGTCCCGGACAATCCACGTGCGCATAGTGACGCTTCGACGTCTGATACTCCACGTGCGCCGTCGCGATCGTTATCCCCCGCGCTCGCTCTTCGGGCGCGTTGTCGATCGAATCAAACGACCGGTACGCTACCGTCGGGTCGTTCTTCGCCAGCGTCTTCGTGATCGCCGCCGTTAACGTCGTCTTCCCGTGATCGATGTGCCCGATCGTTCCCACGTTGATGTGCGGCTTGGTTCGCTCAAATTTCTCTTTAGCCATTCGTTTGCTTCCCTTGTTCTGTTCTGCCTGTCTCTAGTTGGCCGCTCTTTCCAGTTTCTCCACCTTCACGGAAAAGTGGCTAGTGGTTAGTGGTTAGTTGATCGGATTCCGAATCCTTAACTAACAACTAACCACTAGCCACTGACAACTTCCCCAGACCACTTCCCCTACGCATGCTTCACTTCCCTACCCTGTGCCTTGGCCACGATTTCGTCCGCTGTCTGTTTCGGCACTTGAGCGTATTTGTCAAAATGCATCGTGTAGGTTGCACGCCCTTGTGTCATCGATCGCAGGTCGGTCGCGTAGCCGAACATGGCCCCCAGGGGAACGGTGGCCTTGACGATCTGAGTGCCCGGACGTGCTTCCATTCCTTCGATGTGCCCGCGGCGAGAGTTCAGATCTCCGATCACGTCGCCCATGTACTCTTCGGGAAGTACGACTTCCACTTGCATCACGGGTTCCAGGAGCACCGGGTTGGCCCGCATGCAACCGGACTTGAGAGCCATGGAACCGGCAATCTTAAAAGCGATCTCCGAAGAATCGACATCGTGGAATGAACCATCGAAGAGTGTCACCTTGATGTCGCGCATCTCGTATCCGGCAAGAACGCCCGCGCTCATCGCCTCGCGGACACCCTGCTCCACGGGCTTGATGAACTCCTTGGGAATCGATCCTCCCACGATCCCGTTCACGAATTCCAATCCCGTGCCAGGCTCGGCCGGCTCGAGGGAAATCTTGACGTGACCGTACTGGCCCCGGCCGCCGGTCTGGCGAACGTATCGGCCTTCCGACTCGGTCTTCGAACGGATCGTTTCCTTATAGGACACCTGCGGCTTGCCGACATTGGCCCCCACACTGAACTCTCTCAGCATGCGGTCCACGAGGACCTCCAGGTGCAACTCGCCCATGCCCGAGATAATCGTCTGCCCGGTATCCTCATCCGTGTGAATGCGGAAGGTCGGATCTTCCTTGGCAAGCTTGCCCAGAGCCATGCCCATTTTTTCCTGGTCCGCCTTGGTCTTGGGCTCGATGGCGACCGCGATCACAGGTTCCGGAAAGTCCATCGCCTCGAGAACGATCTGGGAGCCCTCGCTACAGATTGTGTCCCCGGTCGTCACGTTCTTGAGGCCTACCGCCGCTGCGATATCTCCGGTGTAAATAGCCTTGATGTCTTCCCGCTTGTTGGCATGCATTTTCAACAAACGGCCCACTCGTTCCTTCCTGCGTTTCGTTGGATTGTAGACGTAAGACCCTGTCTCGAGATGTCCCGAATAAAGCCTGAAGAACGCCAGTTGCCCCACAAACGGGTCGTACATGATCTTGAACACCAACCCGGACAATGGTTCGCTGTCGTCGGCACGTCGGGTCAATTCGGAAGAACGGTCGGGACTGAAACCGGTAATTGGCGGAACGTCGAGAGGGGAAGGCAGGTAGTCGATCACGGCATCGAGAAGCGGCTGGACACCCTTGTTCTTGAAAGCCGAGCCACAGAGTACAGGCGTCATCTTCATATCGATGGTCGCCTGACGCACCGCTGCCATCAGCTCCTCTTCGGAAATGTCCTCCCCGTTGATGAATTTCTCCATGAGAACGTCATCGGACTCACTGGCGGCCTCGACCAGTTCCTCTCTTCGGCGACGGGCTTCCTCTTTGAATTCTTCCGGAATGTCCTGGATTTCGTATTCGGCGCCCAGGGACTGGTCTTGGTAGACGATTGCCTTCTGCTTGATGAGATCAATGACACCAAGAAAATTTTCCTCAGCGCCCAGAGGCCACTGCAACGCGATCGGATTGGCGTGCAACCGCGTTCGCATCATTCCCATGCAGTTGACGAAATCCGCGCCCATGCGGTCCATCTTGTTGACAAATGCGATCCTTGGGACCCGGTACTTGTCGGCCTGCCTCCAAACTGTCTCGGATTGAGGCTCCACACCGCCAACGGCACAGAACACAGCCACGGCACCGTCAAGGACCCTTAGCGACCGTTCGACTTCAGCAGTAAAGTCGACATGGCCCGGAGTGTCTATGATATTGACGCGATGGTCATTCCAGAAGCAGGTCGTTGCGGCCGATGTAATAGTGATGCCCCGTTCCTGTTCCTGTTCCATCCAGTCCATCGTCGCCGTGCCTTCATGCACCTCGCCGATCTTGTAGTTGATCCCCGTGTAGTAGAGGATCCGCTCCGTAGTCGTCGTCTTGCCGGCATCGATATGCGCCATGATACCGATGTTGCGGGTCTTTCCTAATGGTACGGTTCGAGACATAACAAACGTCACCAACGATAGTGCGCGAAGGCCTTGTTGGCCTCGGCCATCCGGTGCGTATCTTCCTTCTTCTTGACAGAATTTCCGCGGCTGCCCGCAGCGTCCAATAGTTCAGCCGCGAGCTTCTGCTCCATCGACTTTTCTCCCCGAGCCCGGGCATAGCCGATCAACCAGCGAATGCTTAACGACGTCCGCCGGACCGCGGTCACTTCGATCGGAACCTGATACGTCGACCCACCGACCCGGCGGGACTTGACTTCAAGGACGGGCTTGACGTTCTCAACGGCTTTCTTGAAGACCTTCAATGGATCTTCGCTGGACTTCGCCTCGACGATCTTCATAGCGCCGTAGAAAATCCGTTGGGAGACGCTCTTCTTGCCGCCCCACATCATCTGGTTCACAAACTTCGATACGAGCATGCTCGAATAGAGCGGATCCGGAAGAATCTCGCGCCGAACAACATGGGCCTTCCTAGGCATAAGAAACCTCTACACACCAATAACGGCGGCTTCCGGACAAACGCCGGGTTCCGTCGTTCAGTCAGTTTTAAAATTTCGGGTCGCTGTTGGGCCTATACCCGGAAGCAGATCCCGGCAGCAGGCCTTATCCCTTAGGCCGCTTCGCACCGTACTTGGAGCGTGATTGCTTGCGATTCGCCACTCCAGCCGCATCCAATGTCCCACGAACTACATGGTATCGAACGCCTGGCAGGTCTTTCACACGCCCACCACGAATCAACACGATGGAGTGCTCCTGCAGGTTATGTCCGATCCCCGGGATGTAGGTCGTGACTTCGATCCCGTTCGTCAATCGGACGCGGGCTACCTTGCGAAGGGCTGAGTTCGGCTTCTTAGGCGTCGACGTGTAAACACGCGTACACACGCCACGCTTCTGCGGGCAATCCTGCAGCGCAGGACTACTCGTCTTGGACTTCGATTTCTTTCTTCCCTGCCGAACCAATTGATTAAACGTTGGCACGAGCCATTCTACTCCTTAAATTTACCGGCCCCGCCCGTATGAAAGTCGTCAACAGGCGAAACTCACTAATATTATTAGATACCTAAATTATTGTCAACGCGAACACAACAGGCAAAAAGCCCGGACTAGGTCGGCAACGACTCCGCGCCGGTTGCGGCGGCGTCACCCGGCTCCAACAAATCATCTTCCGCCGGTAGTTCCTCGGGTTCTCGTTCGTTCAGCAAGAACACGTTCCGATAGTAGTCCAGGCCGGTGCCAGCCGGGATCAGCCGGCCCATGATGACGTTCTCTTTCAAGCCTCTCAGGTAATCGACTTTACCGCTGATCGACGCCTCCGTGAGCACTCGGGTTGTTTCCTGGAACGACGCCGCGGATATGAAAGAGTCGGTCGCCAGCGACGCCTTGGTGATGCCAAGAAGCAGGGGCCGGCCCGACGCCGGTTGGCCACCGTCCTCCCTGGCACGCTCGTTCTCCGTCTGAAACCGAAAGCGGTCAATCTGCTGGTCGACCAGGAACTCGGTATCGCCAACTTCCTCGACCTTGATCCAGCGCATCATCTGACGGACGATGACCTCGATATGTTTGTCGTTAATGTTGACGCCCTGTAACCGGTAGACCTCCTGGACCTCATTGACCAGGTATGTCTGGAGTTCCTTTTCCCCAAGGACCGCAAGAATGTCGTGCGGATTTCTGGGGCCGTCCATGAGCGGCTCGCCCGCCCTCACGTACTCCCCTTCCTGAACGTTGATATGGACGCCTCGAGGCAGTGAATATTCCCGCTCTACCCCGCTCTCGTTAACGACATAGATCTTGCGTTGGCCCTTGGCGATGTCCCCGTACTTGACCATGCCGTCGATCTCGGTGATCACGGCCGTTTCCCGTGGCTTCCGGGCTTCGAATAATTCCTGCACCCTGGGCAACCCACCCGTGATGTCTTTCGTCTTGGTTGTCTCTCGAGGGATCTTGGCGAGCACATCTCCCTGATGAACAGCGTCTCCATCCCCGACGATCAGATGAGCGCGGGAGGGGATCAGATATTTTCGCAACAGCTTGTGATTTTCGTCACGAATCTGAATGGTCGGCTGCCTTTTCTCATCGGGCGAATCCGTTACGACCCACCGAGACAAACCCGTAACTTCGTCCAGTTCCTCGTGCATGGTGACGCCTTCAACCAGATCCTTGAACTGGACGGTGCCGCTGAACTCGGTCAGGATGGCGAAAGTGTAGGGATCCCATTCAACCAGGACCGTCCCTTCGGTTACCTGCTGCTCCTCCTCGACTTTCAGCCTGGCGCCATACACGATTGTGTAGCGCTCCTTCTCGCGTCCCTTTTCGTCGAGTATCGCAACCACGCCGTTCCGGTTCATCGCGACCAGGAAACCTTCCTTGTCACGCACCGTCTGGAGATCGTGGAACTTGATGCTGCCACCATCCTTGGCTTCGAGGTTCGTCTGTTCAGACACACGGCTCGCGGTGCCCCCGATGTGGAAGGTCCGCATCGTCAACTGGGTTCCCGGTTCACCAATCGACTGGGCTGCGATCACGCCCACGGCCTCACCGATCTCCACCATCTTGCCGGTGGCCAGGTTACGCCCGTAACACCGGTTGCACACGCCGCGGCGGGATTCGCACGTCAGCACCGAGCGGATCTTGACGCGTTCGATCCCGGCCGACTGGATCGAGTTGGCAAGGGTCTCGGTGATCTCGGCATTGATATCGACAATGACGCGGCTCTCGTAATCCTTTATTTTTTCGAGCGACACACGCCCGACGATGCGATCACGGAGCGGTTCGATGATCTCGCCGGATTCCACAATCGAGCCAACGAAAATCCCATCGACCGTGCCGCAGTCGTTCTCGCTGATGATCACGTCCTGTGCCACATCCACGAGACGGCGGGTGAGATAGCCCGAGTCTGCCGTCTTCAGCGCCGTGTCCGCCAGACCCTTGCGGGCGCCGTGGGTGGAAATAAAGTACTGCAGGACGTTCAATCCTTCGCGGAAATTCGCAGTGATAGGAGTTTCGATGATCTCCCCCGACGGCTTTGCCATCAGACCGCGCATACCGGCAAGCTGGCGGATCTGCTGTTTCGATCCACGGGCACCGGAATCGGCCATCAACAAGATAGGATTGAAGTCATGGCTCTGACGTTCGGCTATTGCCATCTCTCCGAACATCATCTCCGAGATCTTCTCGGTGACATCGGACCAGATAGCGATCACTTTGTTGTAACGCTCGCCGTTCGTGATGGCACCGTCTCGATATTGCGAATCGACACGAACGACTTCCTTCTGCGCATTGGCTACGAATTCCTGTTTACCGGGCGGCACGATCAAGTCGTCGATTCCGATAGATATTCCCGCTTTAGTCGCGTAGAAAAAGCCGAGTCTCTTGATGTGATCCAGCATGCTCACGGCCATTTCCGGACCTTCCCGCAGGTAGATGAAGCTGACGAGTTGACCGAGGCCCTTCTTCTTGAGAAGACCGTTGACGAATGGCATGCCGGTCGGCAGGTTGTCGTGGAGAATAGCCCGCCCGACGGTCGTGCTGAGCATCCGGTTTTCGACGGAAAGCGCTTCGGCATGAACTATCGCCTGATCGTCGTAAGCCGTCGTCATGTCGATTAACAGCCCCGTGTATCGCAGTCGTATGGGCGTCTGGGTTTCGACCTGACCCGCCTCCAACGCCATCAGGATCTCCTCGATGGCCCCAAACGTCCGGCCCTCACCGCGCGTGCCTTCTTTCGATCGGGTCAGGTAATAGACACCCAGCACCATGTCCTGTGTCGGGACGGCGATGGGCTGACCGGAAGCGGGCGAGAGAAGGTTCTGCGTCGAAAGCATGAGGACCGAGGCTTCGATCTGCGCTTCGGGCGACAGGGGAATATGAACTGCCATCTGATCGCCATCGAAGTCCGCGTTGAATGCCGTACAGACGAGGGGATGGATCTTGATGGCTTTACCCTCAACCAGAACGGGTTCGAACGCCTGGATACCCAGACGATGAAGAGTCGGTGCACGGTTCAGCAATACCGGATGATGCTGGATGACTTCCTCGAGAATGTCCCAGACAACAGGGTCGTGCTGTTCGACCATTTCCTTCGCGGCCTTGACGGTGGTACAGTGCCCCCCCTCCTCCAGCCGGTTGTAAATAAATGGCTTAAATAATTCGAGAGCCATTTTCTTGGGTAGTCCGCACTGGTGCAGATTCAATTCGGGGCCGACGACGATAACGGATCGGCCGGAATAATCGACACGCTTGCCGAGCAGGTTCTGGCGAAATCGTCCCTGCTTTCCCTTCAATGTGTCAGAAAGAGACTTCAGTGGGCGATTGTTCGCCCCTCGAAGAATTCGCCCGCGACGGCCGTTGTCGAACAAAGCATCCACGGCCTCCTGGAGCATCCGCTTCTCATTTCGAACAATCACGTCGGGCGCATGGAGCTCGATCAATTTCTTGAGACGGTTATTGCGGTTGATCACTCTGCGATACAGGTCGTTCAGATCCGAAGTCGCAAAGCGTCCACCATCGAGAGGAACCAGCGGGCGCAGTTCGGGAGGGATCACCGGAATCACATCCAGAATCATCCACTCCGGTTTATTTCCCGATTTTACGAACGCTTCAACGACTTTCAACCGCTTCGCGAACTTGAGCTTCTTCTGTTGCGACGTCTCGTTCTTCATCTTGATTCGCAACTCTTCGGACAAAGGCCCGATATCCACCCGTTTCAGCAGCTCCTTAATGGCTTCGGCACCCATCATGGCCACAAAATTGCCAGGATGCTCCTGCTGCATCTGGCGGAACTTTTCGTCGGTCAGCAACTCGCGATCTTTAAGCGGAGCTTCGCCCGGATCAATCGTCACAAATGCTTCGAAATACAGCACGCGTTCGAGTTCGCGCAACGACATGTCGAGGAGGTGTCCGATGCGGCTGGGCAGACCCTTGAAGAACCAGACGTGTGAGCATGGGCTGGCCAGTTCGATGTGCGCCAGACGTTCTCGTCGGACCTTCGAAAGAGTGACTTCAACGCCACACTTGTCGCAAATCACACCGCGGTGCTTCATCCGTTTGTATTTCCCACACAAACATTCCCAGTCGGTAACCGGACCGAAGATGCGGGCACAGAACAGTCCGTCCTTTTCCGGCTTGAACGTCCGGTAATTGATCGTCTCCGGCTTGCTCACTTCCCCGTGAGACCAGGAACGGATCTTCTCTGGCGATGCCAGGCTGATCCGGATGTTGTCGAAGTCGGCAATCGGAGCCGCTCTGTCGTAGGGATTGGATCTGATCAAAACTCTTACCTCCTCGAATGGGAGAAAAAACATCGAAAGTCCAACATGCGAGGTCGATCTCCCGGACCTCGGACTTCGGACTTCAGACTTCTAAACCGACGGCTTTCGCTTCAAAAGCTCGACATCCAGGCAGAGGCTCTGCAATTCCCGGATCAAAACGTTAAACGACTCGGGAACACCGGGCTCGATTGCCGCTTCACCCTTGACGATGGCCTCGTAAATCTTCGTCCGGCCGTACACATCGTCGGATTTTGCGGTCAGCAATTCTTGAAGTATGTGTGCGGCTCCGTACGCCTCGAGAGCCCAGACTTCCATTTCTCCGAACCGCTGTCCGCCGAATTGCGCTTTACCGCCGAGTGGCTGCTGGGTGATCAGGGAATAGGGTCCGATCGAACGGGCATGTATCTTGTCGTCCACCAGGTGGGACAGCTTCAATATGTAGATATAGCCTACGGTCACTTCGTTCTCGAACGGTTCACCCGACATCCCGTCGTATAACCGGGTCTTTCCGCTCGAGGGCAGACCGGCACTTGCCAGCACGTCCTTTATTTCCGACTCCGTGGCTCCGTCAAACACTGGGGTGGCGTAGTACAAACCAAGCGCGTGCGCCGCCCACCCGAGGTGAGTTTCGAGAATCTGCCCCACGTTCATCCGGGAAGGAACGCCCAGTGGATTCAGAACGATCTCGACCGGAGTGCCGTCGGGCAGGAATGGCATGTCTTCTTCCGGAAGGATTCGAGCAATGACGCCCTTGTTACCGTGCCGACCGGCCATCTTGTCGCCAACCGACAGTTTGCGCTTCATCGCGACGTAAACCTTGACCAACTTGATCACGCCGGGAGGTAGTTCATCGCCGCGTCTCAATTTGGATACACGCTCTTCATGGACCTTGCGCAAAACATCGATCTGACGGGTCGTCATCCCCTCGATTTCCTGGATGTCCTCTGTGTTCTTCGACCGATCCGCAAACTTCAACTTGAGGAGTTCCCGCATGGACATGTTCTCCATGACCTCGCGCGTCATCACGGTCTTCTTGCCGATGATCTTTCTGCCCGTTCGCTCGTGGACCAGTTCGTTCGAGGTGACCTTTCCTCCGAGCACAAGCACCAATCGCTTGTTGCGCTCGTCGGCGAGGATTCGGATCTCGTCCCGCAGGTTCTTCTCGAGCCGCTGGAGTTCCATTTCCTCAATGGTCTTGGCACGTTCGTCCTTCTCCGCACCCTTACGGGAGAAAACATTGACGTCCACGATGATGCCCTCGATGCCGGGCGGGCATATCAACGATGCGTCTCGAACGTCGCCCGCCTTTTCACCGAAGATCGCCCGCAGTAGCTTCTCTTCCGGGGTGAGCTGAGTCTCGCCCTTCGGCGTCACTTTACCCACGAGGACATCGTCTGGTTTCACGTACGCGCCGATTCGAATGATGCCGGACTCGTCAAGATCCTTCAGGAACGACTCGCTGACATTAGGGATGTCACGGGTAATCTCTTCCGGGCCCAATTTGGTATCCCGGGCCTCGATGTCAAATTCTTCGATGTGGATGGAGGTGTAGTAGTCGTCCTTGACAAGGCGCTCCGATACGAGAATCGCATCCTCAAAGTTGTACCCCCGCCACGGCATGAAGGACACGAGGATGTTGCGTCCCAAGGCAAGCTCGCCCTTCTCGGTGCACGGGCCGTCGGCGAGGATCTGACCCGCGGCAACCTTGTCCCCTTTCTTCACGACGGGTTTCTGGTTGATACAGGTGTTCTGATTGGAGCGTTTGAATTTCGTCAGGGTGTATATGTCGGCACCGACTTCACGCGAGAAGAAACTCTCTTCCGCGCCCTCGACCCGAACAATGATTCTCTCGGAATCGACGGAGTCCACCGTACCACTGCGCTTGCAGGCGATGACCGCACCGGAATCCCGTGCCGTAATTTCCTCCATGCCGGTACCCACCAGGGGAGCGTCGGTGCGAAGGAGCGGCACAGCCTGACGCTGCATGTTCGACCCCATCAAGGCTCGGTTGGCGTCGTCGTTTTCGAGAAACGGAATCAGGGAAGCAGCCACCGACACAAGCTGTTTCGGCGAGACATCGACGTAATCGACTTCCTCGCGGTGCTTCAAGACAAAGTTACCCGACTGCCGAACGTTCACCAGCTCCTGGACCATCCGGCCCTTCGAATCAAGTTCGACGTTAGCCTGGGCGACCAGATACTTGTCCTCTTCCCACGCCGACAGGTAAAAGGAGTACGGCTCAAATTCGGTCCGTTTCCTGCGACGGCTCTTGAGCGCCTCGTTTTCTTTTTCGACCACTTCCCTGTCGACGTGATCTCCGACCTTGAATTTCGAGTCACCTGAGGAAATGACGGTGACATAGTCTATGACCCGCCCTTTGCTCACCTTCCGATAGGGACTCTCGATGAAGCCAAACTCGTTGATCCTCGCATAGCAGCTGAGCGAAGAGATCAGCCCGATGTTTGGCCCCTCCGGAGTCTCGATGGGGCAGATGCGGCCGTAGTGAGTCGGGTGTACATCGCGTACTTCAAACCCTGCGCGCTCGCGGGACAGACCGCCAGGGCCCAGTGCGGACAGCCGCCGTTTATGAGTAATCTCCGAAAGGGGATTCGTCTGATCCATAAACTGGGACAGCTGAGACGAACCGAAGAACTCACGCACGGCCGCGATGACCGGTTTGGCGTTTATCAGATCATGCGGCATCGCGGTGATCATTTCCTGGTACACCGACATCTTTTCCTTGATGGCCCGCTCCATGCGCACAAGACCGATTCGGAACTGGTTTTCCAGCAGTTCGCCGACCGCCCGAACACGACGGTTACCCAGATGGTCGATGTCGTCCACCTGTCCGATGTTCTTTCGAAGTTTCAACAGGTAAGTGATCACACAGTAGAAATCCACCGGGTCCAGAATCCTGTTCTCAAACGGTGTCGTCAGATCGAGCTTGATGTTGAACTTCAGGCGGCCCACACGGGAAAAATCGTACTTGCGGGCATCGAAGAACATGCCTTGAAAGAGCTTGGTTGCCGTTTCCAGCGTCGGGGGATCGCCGGGCCGCAGCTTGCGGTAGATTTCGATCAGCGCTTCCTCGGATGTCTTGACGGTATCCTTTCTCATCGTCTGGCTGAGGACGGTGCCGACGTCATCACGTTCCGGGAAGAAGACGGCAAACTCAGGCACGCCGGCCTCAACGACCGCATGGAGGATGGTCGCGTTCAGTTCATTGTTCGCCTCAACGATCACTTCACCGGTACCGGTATCGACTATGTCGGCTACGGAAAACGCACCCTCGAGCTCCTCGGGAACGATTTCGACGCTCTTGATCTTGGCCTTCTTAAGATGCTGGAACAGCGAGTGGGTGATTTTCTTTCCCGCTCCGACCAGCACCTCGTCCGTCTTGGGATCTCGAATCTCCTTGGACAGTTTCAAGCCCCGGAGAGAGGAAGAAAAGGCCCAGAAAAGTTTGCCCTTCTCGATTGCGATGTTGTCGACCGTGTAGAAATTACGGACGATCTCCTCATCGTTTTTAAGGCCAAGCGATCTGAGAAAGATCGAGGCGAGAAACTTGCGCTTCCTGTCGATTCTGACGTACAGGAGGTTCTTTGTCGTTTCGAACTCGAACTCGACCCACGAGCCTCGATAGGGAATGATTTTGCCGAGGAAATAGTCCCGGGCTGGAGTGGATTCGAAAAAGACGCCTGGACTTCGGTGCAACTGGCTGACGATCACCCTCTCAGTACCGTTAATGATGAACGTGCCGTTCTCGGTCATCAGAGGAATTTCGCCGAAATAGACCTCCTGTTCCTTGATGTCCCGGATGGTCTTGGTCCCCGTGTCTGGGTCTTTGTCGAAGATGGTCAACCGGATTGTGACCTTCAGAGGGGCCGCATAGGTCATTCCCCGTTCCTGGCACTCGTTAACGTCGTACTTGAGGTTCAGTTGGACCGGATCGCCGCACTTATGACAGAACGTGACCAGGTTCTTGCTCAGCGTGCCGCACTGGCGACACAAGACGGTGCCGGCGGGTGAAAACGGATTTGTCGTGATGGTGCTTCCGCAGGAACGGCAGGTGCTCCGCAAGTGATGAAGCCCCTTGAGCGTACCGCACTTACATTCCCAGTTGCCGATCGAAAAACTGATAAACTCGAGCGTCGACACCCCGCGAAAATCCGAAATCGGAAATACGGAATTGAACACTGCCTGGAGGCCGGCATCTTCGCGTTCGTCCGGCAGCATGTTCATCTGAAGAAAACGCTCGTAGGACTTCTTTTGCACCTCGATGAGATTCGGGATCTGGATCGCCGTCTTGATCTTTGAAAAATTGACCCGTTCTCTCGAACCGTTCGTCTTAGTGTCCGGCATTGGATCTAACGCTCCTAATGTAAGGGTCGGATTTGTCGGCTCGGGACCTGCCGGCCCCCTCAACCCCAAATTACGCCGCATACGGCTGCGGCGTTCCTTCTTTCACTATGGTCCCCAACAGGCAACATGCCCAACTGCAGGCGAACCGCCCCCTCAGCTTCGACCCTCAGATTCTCACCCGTGGCCGTCTTCCGAAAGGTTGTAATGCTGGAGATAATCGATGAGTGCCCCCGCACATCGAACCGGTTTCCGAAGAATACTTCCGCGACCCGACTATTTCAGCTCAATAGTCGCGCCGGCATCTTCGAACTTCTTCTTGACCGCTTCAGCCTCGTCCTTGGTAACGGCTTCTTTGATGGGTTTCGGTGCGGATTCGACGAGATCTTTCGCCTCTTTCAGGCCCAGGCTCGACACCTCGCGTACGGCCTTGATCACTGCGATCTTGTTGCTGCCATACCCGGTCAAGATGACATCAAACTCGGTTTGTTCTTCGACAGGGGCCGCAGCAGCCGCAGGCCCCGCGACGGCCACCGCGGCAGCCGCGCTCACACCGAACGCTTCTTCAATACCCTTAACGAGTTCTGAAGCTTCCAGCAGCGACAAACCCTTTATGTCTTCAATGATGCTCTCTATTTTTTCCGCCATTACCTTCTCCTGATTGAATTTCTTGTGAGAGATCCAGGCCCTGTCCCCGATTCTCCCTTTCTATGATTGCTTTTGCCCGATGCCAGAACCGCGATCGAGGATCACCCTATTCCGAAAATTTCTTTTCCTCGACGGCCTGCCCGAGGACAACCGCAAGGTTCCGCACCACGGCATTGACCGCTATCGCCGTTCGCTGGGCCGGAGCGTTGATGAGGTACATCAACCGCGAAATCAATCCCTCATGTGAGGGGAGAGCCGCAATCTCGGCCAATCTCGCAATATCAACGACACGGCTCTCGACCATGCCCGCTTTGAACTCGAAAACCGGGTTCGCCTTCGCATATTCGCTGAGCGCCTTGGCCAGCGCCACCGGATCGCTGGCGTTGTATGCAATCGCGGTGGAGCCGTCGAACGCGTCCGCCAGTTCTGCTGCCGGCGTGCCCTCACAGGCGATTTTGACCAGCGTGTTCTTGACAACCCGATACTTGCTGTCCGCTTCTCGTATCTTCTGCCTGAGCTCGGTGTCCTGCCCCACAGTGAGTCCCTGAAACTTGACGACGACCAGATTCGTGGTCTCCGACAATTCCTTCCTCAGGTAATCGACTTCCTCGTGTTTCTGTTTCTTAGCTTTCACAATGCTCTTCCTCTAGGGCTGGCGCCAGACACAGTCTCGCCACTGACCATTGACAACTAGTTGCCGCTACTTGGCATCCACTGAAACCGGGTCGACATCAATGCCCGGGCTCATCGTCGTGGCAACGGTCACACTCCGTACATACTTGCCTTTGAGGGCCACCGGGCGCGCCTTGATAATGGAGCCGGCCAGTGCGAGTACGTTTTCAACCAGTTTCTGGTGATCGAATGAAACTCTTCCAAAGGGCACATGGATCACGCCGGTCTTGTCCACACGGAACTCTACTTTCCCGGCCTTGATTTCCTGGATCGCCTTTGCCACATCGAAGGTGACTGTTCCGATCTTCGGGTTCGGCATCAGGCCCCGGGGACCGAGAACGCGCCCCAGTTTGCCGACTGATTTCATCATGTCCGGCGTCGCGATACATGCCTCGAAGCCCAACCACCCATCCTTGATCTTCTTGACCAGATCTTCACCGCCGACAAACTCTGCCCCGGCCTCTTCGGCTTCACGAATCTTCTCCCCCGCGGCGATCACACAAACGGTTTTTGACTTGCCAAGGCCGTTTGGCAGCACAACGGTTCCTCGGACCATCTGGTCGGCATGCTTGGGATCCACACCCAACCGCATGTGAAGTTCGAACGTCTCGTCGAACTTCGCGAAGCGGATCTTCTGCAGCGTGTCGATGGCTTCCTCGACGGCGTACAGTCTGGCATCGATCTGCTCCGACGCTTTCCGGTAATTCTTTGTCAGTCTGGCCATAAATCCTTGTGCTCCTACCCGATAACCTGGATGCCCATACTGCGGGCGGTGCCTTTCACGATCATGACGGCGGCCTCGAGGCTTGCCGCGTTCAGATCGGGCATCTTGGTGCGGGCGATCTCTTCGACCTGTTTCTCGGTAACCTGCCCCACCGTCGTCTTGTTGGGTTCACCCGAGCCCTTGGCGATTCCCGCGGATCGTTTCAACAAGACGGCGGCCGGAGGCGTCTTTGTGATGAAAGTGAAGGACCGGTCCGCATACACCGTAATAACGGCCGGGATGATCAACCCTTCCTGATCCTTTTCCGAAGTCCGGGCGTTGAAGGCTTTGCAGAAGTCCATGATCGCAACACCATGCTGCCCCAGTGCCGGCCCTACCGGTGGGGCCGGTGTCGCCTTTCCCGCCGGTATCTGTAACTTGATCTGGCCTATTACTTTCTTTGCCATACTGTTCCTAGGTTTTCTCGACCTGCAGAAAGTCGAGTTCCACGGGCGTCGAACGCCCGAAAATCGTCACCATGACCTTCAGCGTGCTCCGGTCATCGTTCACTTCGTCGACGAGGCCTGTAAAACTCGTAAACGGGCCGTCGGTTATCTTGACTGTCTCGCCGCTTTCGTAGGAAAGCTTTGGTTTGGGCCGATCCGCCGCAGCCGTCTCCACGCGGTAAACGATCTGCTGGACTTCATCGTCCGAGAGCGGCGTCGGCGCTGATCCGGACCCTACAAATCCGGTCACCCGCGGAGTATCTTTCACAAGGTGCCAGGCGTGGTCGCTCGGCCCCCCTCCCTCGGAGGTCTTCATCTCGACGAGCACATAGCCGGGAAAGAACATCTTCTGCGATATGACTCGCTTGCCGCCTTTGACCTCGATCACCTCTTCGGTCGGTATCAATACGTCGCTGATTTCCTCCTGGAGCCCGAAGGCATCGACACGCGAACGCAGACTTTCGGCTACCTTTCGCTCAAATCCCGAATAGGTATGAATGATGTACCACTGCTTGGCCAAAGGTCTCTATCCCCCCCCGGAACTGAAAATACTCAAGATGCGGTCGAGTCCCAGGCCAAGCATGTAGTCCACCAGACCCAGGTACACGCCGAAGAAGAAGACCGCGACGATCACGACCACGGTCGTGCCGACAATTTCGTTCTTACCCGGCCAGGAGACCTTCTTCACTTCGCTCCGGACGTCGCCGTAGAATTGCGTACTACGTTGGGACCAGTCCTTAATTTTTTCAACTGGGTTCATTCGTCGAACTTAATACCACTTTGAGGCAGGCCAGGAGGGATTCGAACCCACAACATCCGGTTTTGGAGACCGGCGCTCTGCCAGTTAGAGCTACTGGCCTGCACTGGGAAAGTCAAAATCAAACAATTTTAACAGATTAATGTCTACTTCGTCTCACGATGAACGGTATGGTGCCGACACCTTCGGCAATATTTCTTCGTCTCAAGCCGCTCGGTGTGTTTCTTCTTGTTCTTAGTCCCGGAATAGTTCCGTTCCTTGCATTCGGTGCATTGTAAGGTGATGATGTCTCGCATCGTCCGAACTCCCGGGTTCTATTCTTCGATGATTTCGGTCACGGTGCCGGCACCGACGGTACGACCACCTTCACGGATGGCAAACCGCAAACCCTTTTCGAGCGCCACCGGGGTGATCAGGTCGATCGACAAATTCACGTTGTCTCCCGGCATCACCATCTCCACACCTTCCGGCATCGACGACGATCCGGTCACATCCGTGGTCCGAAAATAAAATTGCGGCCGATATCCGTTGAAAAACGGCGTGTGTCGACCTCCCTCTTCCTTCGTCAGCACGTAGACCTCGCCCTTGAACTTGGTGTGCGGCAGGATCGACCCTTTCTTCGCCACCACCTGGCCCCGCTCTACTTCGTCCTTCTTCGTCCCTCTCAGCAGCAACCCCACGTTGTCGCCCGCCTGGCCTTCGTCCAACAGCTTCTTGAACATCTCGACACCCGTGATCACCGTCTTGAACGTGGGCTTGAATCCGACGATCTCCAGCTCCTCGCCAACCTTCACCATCCCCCGCTCCACGCGTCCCGTTACCACCGTTCCTCGTCCCGAGATCGAAAAAATGTCCTCGATCGGCATCAAAAACGGCTTGTCCACGGCTCGCTCCGGCACCGGAATGTATTCGTCCACCGCCTTCATCAACTCGTTGATGTTCTCCACCCAGACATCTTCCTCTTCCAGTGCCTTCAGCGCCGACCCTCTCACCACCGGAATGTCGTCTCCTGGAAATCCATAGTAGGTCAGTAGTTCCCGAACTTCCATCTCCACCAACTCCAACAACTCCTCGTCTTCCACCGCGTCGCACTTGTTCAGGAACACCACCACGTACGGCACTCCAACCTGCCGGGCCAGCAAAATATGCTCTCGGGTCTGTGGCATCGGACCATCCGTCGCCGCCACCACCAGGATCGCTCCGTCCATCTGCGCTGCGCCCGTGATCATGTTCTTGATGTAGTCGGCATGTCCCGGACAATCCACGTGCGCATAGTGACGCTTCGACGTCTGATACTCCACGTGCGCCGTCGCGATCGTTATCCCCCGCGCTCGCTCTTCGGGCGCGTTGTCGATCGAATCAAACGACCGGTACGCTACCGTCGGGTCGTTCTTCGCCAGCGTCTTCGTGATCGCCGCCGTTAACGTCGTCTTCCCGTGATCGATGTGCCCGATCGTTCCCACGTTGATGTGCGGCTTGGTTCGCTCAAATTTCTCTTTAGCCATTCGTTTGCTTTCCTTGTTCTGGTCTTCCCATTCTCCGGTTGCCCGCTTTTCGCTGCTTCTCTGGCCTTCTCGGAAAAGTGGTTAGTGGTTAGTGGTTAGTTAGTCGGATTCCGGACTCTTCCTCAACTAACAACTAACCACTAGCCACTGACAACTTCCCCGACCAAGAGCGGGAGACGGGATTCGAACCCGCGACCAACGGCTTGGAAGGCCGTGACTCTAGCCACTGAGTTACTCCCGCTTGCCGGACTGAGCCCGCGACCTACCGCAATCGCGAGGTTTCGCTTCAGCCGCTTTCATGGAGCCCACGACCAGGGTTGAACTGGTGACCTCGTCCTTACCAAGGACGCGCTCTACCACTGAGCTACGTGGGCCAGTCTAGTTCTTAGCAACCACTAATAGCCAACAGACTAATAGCCAACAGATGGACGCGCCCGTAAAACGGTTTGAATCGGCGCCCGAATGGACAGGGGAGGATTCGAACCTCCGTAGCCCGCTAGGAGCGCCAGATTTACAGTCTGGTGCGTTTAACCACTCCGCCACCTGTCCCAAAAACACAAACCGGCATGATCCATAATGGGCGAGGGCAACAGCGTACCAGACCTGCCGAATCTGAGGAGCTGGCGAAGGGAGTCGAACCCCCGACCTGCTGATTACAAATCAGCTGCTCTACCAGCTGAGCTACGCCAGCGACAAATTTACAAATCTATCACACCATTTGAGTCTTTCCAATGTTTTCACTCGATCTTGGAACTCTTTGTTCCCTCGTTTGTTACGGTCGACCGGTCACCTCGCTGCCGCACGACCTCATACAGGACAATGCCAGCGGCCACCGAAACGTTCAGCGACTGGATTCGCCCCATCATCGGGAGGCCAACCAGGACGTCGCAAGTTTCGCGAACCAGGCGGCGGATACCGCCGTGTTCACCGCCCAACACGATGGCGACCGGCACACGGTAGTCGAATGCAGTCCAGGTGGCCGTCGCTCCGGGATCCACCCCCACGGCCCAGATCCCGCGGGATTTCATGCGTTCAAGCGTCGAAGTCAGGTTGCCAACCCGGGCGATCGGAAGGTGATCCACGGCTCCGGCGGACGCCTTCGAGACCGCAGCTGTCAAGGGCGATGTCCGCCGTTCGGCCACGACCAGGCCGGTTGCCCCCGCAGCTTCAGCCGTCCGGATCACGGCACCCAGATTGTGCGGGTCCTGCACGCTGTCGAGCACGACGAGCAAAGCGTCGGGAACTTCCAACAGGTTTTCGAGCGGGGTATAGGCACCGACCCCGGCAACCGCAACCACACCCTGATGAACAACTCCACCGGCCAGCCTGTCCAGGGCGGCCTTGTTCTCCTTCCTGACGGGAATCCCCTGCGCGCGGGCCAGGTTCAGGATTCGACGGACTCTATCGGAAGAAGTGCCACGAGCCAGGTAGATTCGCTCAATTCGGCGTTGACCGGAAACAAGCGCTTCATAGACCGGGTGGATTCCGACAATGTCACCCGTGTCGTCAGTCATGATGCGAAAGGAAGGCCTCCACACGTTGTCGACATCCCAGCACGCCCCTCACGCCGTGCCTGGCGGCCTGCTCCACCAACGGTATCAACTTGTCCAGCTCCGGCCCGGACGATCGGGCTGTGAGTGCGACCCGTAACGGATGGAACAGGTGTCGCCCCTTCCTCCCGGTCAACTTCTTGAGCTTGGCTACGACCGAGCGGAAATCCCCAAAAGTAAGCTGCTCGTAGCTGTCGAGTTCGCTGCGGAACTGCCGGATCAGAGCCAGAGCTCCAGGGTCCTCGACCACGTCCCGGGCAAGCTCGACCTCGTTTAATGGGAACGACAGAACGGATTCGAGCAGAGTTGGAACTTCCGAAACCACATCGACACCACCAATCAGCGTGTCCACTACCAGTTGCGCCCAACCATCGGAATCGGCATCCGCATCCGGGAGCATTCCCGAACGGCCCAACGCTTCCCGGACCAGACCCGGCGTTCGGGGGTCGTCCCGCAAATACTGCCGGTTGATGAAATTCAATTTCCCAGTGTCGAAAACCGCGGGATTCTTGTTGACCCGATCCAGACGAAACTCCCGGATCAGCCGATCGCGCGGGACAACTTCGCTCCCCGCCGCCCCCGGGGACCACCCCAGCAAGGCAATGTAGTTCATCAACGCCTCGGGCAGGTAGCCCGCCTCCCGGAACTGGTCGACGGACGTCGCTCCGTGCCGTTTGCTCAAACGAGACTGGTCGGATCCCAGTATCGTGGAAAGGTGTGCAAATCGTGGCTTCGGTCGGTCGAGGGCCTCGTAGACCAGCACCTGTTTGGGGGTGTTGGACAAATGGTCGTCCCCGCGGATAACATGTGAGATCTCCATCAGCGCATCGTCGATGACAACGGCGTAGTTGTAGGTAGGGCTGCCGTCAGACCTCAGCAGGATCGGATCGCTGATGACCTCACTCGAGAAACGGACCTCCCCGTGTACGATGTCGTCAAAAGCGATGGGACCTTCCCGAACCCTCAGACGGAGAACGGAGGGTTCTCCCCTCTCGACCCGGGCCCGCACTTCATCCTCGGTAAGGCCATAACAGGTTCCGGGATACTTCCATGAATCGCCAGCTTGCTTCCGAACCTCGGCCTGCTCGGCGAGCTCCTCCTCTCTGCAGAAACATCGAAAGGCATGACCGCCACGTACCATCTGTTCAGCCTGGTCCCGGTACAGATCGAACCGTTCAGACTGGCGATAAGGGCCAAAATCTCCCCCGACATCGGGACCCTCGTCCCAGTCGATGCCGAACCAATCGAGATCCCGGTAGATGAGCTCCTCTAATTGCTTCTCGGACCGCTCCCTGTCCGTGTCTTCGATCCTCAGAACGAAAACACCGTCGGACTGACGAGCGAACAACCAAGCGAAGAGAGCCGTCCTCAAGTTACCGACGTGCAGCAAACCGGTCGGACTGGGAGCGAATCGAACACGGACTGGATTCTCTGTTTTCTGTACGGTCATGGGTGAATCGGGACGGCCCGCCAGGGAAAAGCTCCCACGGAAATCAGTCGATGAAAACCAGCACTACGGCCTGAGCGGCGATTGCCTCTTCGGCGCCAACTGCCCCAAGGCGTTCCATGGTCTTGGCCTTGACATGCACTTGTTCGGAGGGGATGCCGAGGGCTTGGGCGATGCGCTCCTGCATCGATGGGAAGTACGACAGCAATTTCGGACGCTCGGCCAGTATGTTTGAATCGATGTTGCCGATTTCAAAGCCCTTCCGGCGGGCCATGTCCGCGGCATCGTGCAGGAGGGTGGAACTGGCTATGCCCTTGTACCGGGGGTCGGTGTCGGGAAATTTTTCGCCGATGTTGCCCAGGCCGCAGGCCCCAAGCAGGGCGTCGGTAATCGCGTGAAGAAGCACGTCCCCGTCGGAGTGTCCGACAAGCCCTTTCTCGTGAGGTATTTCCACCCCGCCGAGGACCAACTTGCCGTTCGGCTCCAGGCGATGAACGTCAAATCCGATTCCGATCCGGAATTTCACTCGACCGGTTCCCTCTCTTCTTCGAGAAGGAATCGCGCCAGGGACAGATCTGATGGTCGGGTGATCTTGATGTTTCGCTCCGAGCCTCGAACAACCGAAACCGGATGGCCCCCTCTCTCGACGAGACTCGCCTCGTCTGTTGCATAATAGCCGTCCTTGCGAGCGCTGGCGAAAGCTGCCTGCAGGACCTCGGTCCGAAATGCCTGTGGCGTTTGAGCCAACACCAGATGCTCCCGTCTGAGAGTCGACTTCACCGAGTCGCGTCGCACCTCTTTTACGGTATCGGTGACCGGGATCGCCAGAATCGCAGCACCGCTGCGGTCGGCCTCCGCAATCACCCCTTCGATTTCGTCGAGGCTGACAAATGGCCTCACCGCGTCATGAACCACGACAATCCCGATGTCTTCGCCAAGCTGGCGCATCGCCATGCCCACCGAATCCTGGCGACGTTCGCCGCCTTCGATAACAACAACGGGTTTCTCCAGACCGGCCGCCGACACAAGTGAACGCGCTTCGTCGACCGCCTCATGCGGGGCCGCGACGACAATCTGATCAATCCGCGGTGACGCATCGAACTTGCGAAGAGTCGACACCAGGATGGAAACGCCGTCCAGGGTCAGGAACTGTTTTGGCTTATCGGCTTTCATGCGACGGCCAGCTCCGGCTGCCGCTACAATTACACCAACTCTCATAATTTTCGGCTACGAGCTCTCCAGGTTTTGCAGACTTTCACCGCCGGACATCGGTCGAATGTGGATGACTGCCCGCTACACTCACTTAGCGTGAACACCCGTCTGATGATGCTGTTTCTCGGTGCGATCACGACCATTCCTCTCGTCACGGGAGTCACGCCTGTCTTCATACCTGCCAAAGATCATCTTACCAGCAGTCGTCTGAAGGACGCTCGTCACCGAGGAGTCCACTGTCTTCCCGATCATCTTCCGGGCGTTGTCGACCACAACCATCGTCCCGTCATCGAGATAAGCAATGCCCTGATTGAACTCCTTACCCTCTTTCAGGATGAAGACCTTCATGGTTTCACCCGGCAGGTAAACCGGTTTCAGCGCATTGGCAAGCTCGTTGATGTTTAAGACTTCTACGCCACGCAGCTGGGACACTTTGTTGAGATTGAAGTCATTGGTGACGATCTTCGCATCCAGTTCCATCCCCAGTTCGATCAACTTCATGTCGACTTCACGAACTTGAGGGTAGTCGTTTTCCACGAATTGGACCGTGATGCCGGACATCTTCTGAATGCGTTGCAGAATATCCAGGCCACGGCGGCCGCGATTCCGTTTCAATCCATCGGCCGAATCGGCGACTTGCTGCAGTTCTCGAAGAACGAAGTGAGGAATCACGAGGATTCCGTCCAGGAAGCCGGTCTCGCAGATGTCGGCGATTCTTCCGTCGATGATCACGCTCGTGTCCAGGATCTTGTAGTCCTCCTTCGGCGGACGCTCTCCGCCGAACACCCCCCCGAGCGCGGACAAATTCAGAAGGTCACCTTTGTTCGCACCGACCACAAGCCCGACGTAGACCATCAAGAAGAGAACGAAGACTTTTATGAACGACAGCGAACCCGGATCGAACGAAGTCTCGGTGAGCAAATCGCTAATCAAGCTGGCCCCTACGATTCCGAGGAGGGAGCCGATTGCGGCTCCTATCAGCCGTTTCAGGGATGCTCTGCGGACGCGATGTTCAAAATAGGTAATGCACAGGGCGCTCAAGAGGCCCACGAAGATGGAGTACGGCCCGGAAAGTCCGAATGGGCTGATAAAAAAGGCGGCGACCATCAAGATAACGGCAAAGACGATTCGGACTACAACAATGTCCAGTAGATAGTTCGTATCACCGCCGCCAAGTCCCGACAGGTCACCGAGGGACGACGTTTTTTGTTTTCGTTTCATAGGACACCCAATGAGTTTCGGATTATTATGCCTTTACACGGCAATTATGAACGATAGCGATTATAAATCACTGATATCAATAAGAATAGCGAAATCTGACGCGGGGATTCGATCGAGGTGGGACAGCCCGTGAGCGAGAAACCCGGCAGAACGAATCGTCTCGGGGAATCGAGGCCAGATTTTCTCGATTTTGAGGCGAAGAGTGTTTCCTTTTACGAAAAATCGGGGAAATATGGACCGATTTATACCGCTTTCGCACTAGGAGCCCGTGGTGGAAGTCTGTAGGGTCGCGTTACGAGCGCCATGGGGCTAGATGCAAGGCGCCACGACGACGTCGATGCTCTTCATCGATCAAGGAGTGGCAACGCCGCAGCTGGCCCCATGCCGTCGTAACCCGTAGGGCGCAGGGGTCTTCGGGCCACAGGCTTTGTCATTCGTCGGTCACGAGGACTATGAATCGTTCCGCTCCTCATTTCGCGCCTGAGACCCGAATACCCCTGCGCGCGACCCTACAGACTTGCACCACGGGCTCCTAGCAGCCCGTGGTGCAAGTCAACTTCATAGTTAACAACGGACCCCATGCGACCGTATCGCGAGGAAGATAGTGGAAGGAGAACGCGATATGGGAATGGGACGGAAAAAGGACCGACAAGCCACGTTATGGGTTGCGACAGCAGAGTTGCCGCGGACAGCGGGCCACGTGTTCTACGAACGGGTTAACCGAATCTTGGACCAAGCCAAGTTCGACCGGTTCGTCGAAGATGCCTGTGAGCAGTTCTACGCTGAGGTGATGGGTCGGCCGAGCGTGGCGCCGGGCAAGTATTTTAGGATGTTGCTGGTGGGCTATTTCGAAGGAATCGATTCGGAGCGTGGCATAGCGTGGCGGTGTGCCGATTCTCTGAGTTTGCGAGGATTCCTTGGAGTCGGGCTGAGCGAAGGGGTGCCGGATCATTCGACAGTCTCGCGGACGCGACGGTTGATCGATCTGGAAACACATGGAAAGGTCTTTTCGTGGATGTTGGGCGTGTTGGCCGGTGAGGGCCTGATCGATGGGAAGACGGTGGGCGTGGATGCATCGACACTGGAAGCCAACGCGGCGATGCGGTCGATCGTACGCCGGGACACCGGAGAAGCCTACAACCAATTCCTGACACGGCTGGCCAAGGCGTCTGGGATCGAGACACCGACGCAAACCGAGCTGGGGCGACTCGACCGCAAGCGGTCGAAGAAAGGATCGAACAAAGAGTGGGAGCATCCCCACGACCCGGATGCGCGAATCACGAAGATGAAGGACGGACGAACGCATCTGGCCCATAAGGTGGAGCATGCCGCCGACATGAAGACCGGAGCCATCCTGGCGGTCACGGTGCAGGGTGCCGATCAGGGCGACACGACGACGATCAAAGAAACGATGATCCAAGCCGCGCATCAGATGGAGACCTTGGCCGCCGATCCTGGATCGAAACTTCGGAACGATGTGCTCTCCGAACTGGTGGCGGATAAGGGCTATCACAGTAACGATACGTTGACCGGATTCAAAGACCTCAACATTCGCAGCTACATCTCGGAACCGGACCGGGGCCGACGCAACTGGAAAGATAAGTCCGAAGAAAAACAGGCCGTCTATGCCAACCGGCGACGAATCCGAGGCAACCGGGGCAAGCAATTACTCCGACAGCGCGGACTGATGTTGGAACGACCGTTCGCACACACGCTGGAAACCGGCGCAATGCGTCGGGTTCACCTCCGACATCGGGACAACATTCTCAAGCGCGTCCTGATTCAATATGCCGCTTTGAATCTGAGCCTGATCCTTCGGAACAATTTCGGAAACGGCACACCACGAGGCCTTCAGGGCCAACATGTCATGGCCTTATTCACCTTAATACTGCTCTGGAGCCACTGTGAATCGCTCTCGTTCCATCCTCAGCGCTCCAGAATCGATTTAGACGCCGTTCCGTCCGGGCGAAGACCTGAAACTCTCAACTCAGAAAACCCCACTTCTGCCACGGGCTGCTAGATCCCTTCGGCCGCCGAGGCTCCTAGTGGTCCCCGCCAGAGATAACGTTACTATCTCCGAAGGAGGTTGCGAGCGGACTGATGAGTGAGATCCACCGCGTGGTATGTGTGACTTTCGACGGTTTTGAGCGTTCGTGAGGGGCAACCTCCATCGGCCCTACGGGTTCGGGCGGAACGGTACCGTCTTTGGCGTCGCTCCTCCTCACAATGTCGAAGCATTGACTCCTCGTCGCTCCCCCCAATCCGGCACCGTTGCACTCCGAAATCTAGTAACGCTATCTCTGGCGGGGACCACTAGTCCTGGGAGCTGCTGCCGGCCCCGGGACCGAAAAGTGCTTCAATCGCCTGGTGGAGATCAGAAACCTCCAATCGATCCACACCCGTCGGTCCTCCCGACTTTTCCTGAACAGGCACAACTGCCCGTTCGAACCCCAGGGCTCGAGCTTCCTTCAAACGCATTTCCGGATGGAGACAGGATCGGATTTCACCGCCCAGACCCACTTCTCCGAAGACCACCGTCGAGGCCGGCAGCGGGCGATTCAGCAAACTGGAAATGATCGACCCGACTATGGCCAGGTCGGCGGCAGGCTCGTCGACCTGGAGTCCACCAACGACATTCAAATAGATGTCCTGTTCCCACAGGTTCATGCCGAGCCGCTTCTCGATTACAGCCGCAATCAGAGCGAGCCGTTGTGGATCCACCCCTGTCGTGAGCCTGCGAGGTGTCCCAAAATGGGTCCGTGAAACCAGGGCCTGGAGCTCGATGAGAAGCGGGCGCGATCCTTCCACCGAACATACCACCGCGGAACCCGCGTCCATTTTTCCGGTCCCGGACAGGAACAAGCCGGAAGGGTTGTCAACCGGGCGCAGGCCATTCGGACTCATTTCGAAAATGCCCAGTTCGTTGGCGGCTCCGAAGCGATTCTTTATGGTTCTTACGATCCTGTGGGGGTGTTGACGTGGCCCCTCGAAATAGAGGACGGTGTCGACGATGTGCTCCAGCGCTTTGGGTCCGGCCAGCGCCCCCTCCTTGGTAATGTGACCGATCAGAAAGACAGGGACGTTCCGCTTCTTCGTCCAGAACAAGAACTGCGACGCCACTTCGCGAACCTGCCCAATGCTACCCGGCGGCATGTCCAGCTTTTCGCTGTAAGTCGTTTGGATCGAATCGACGATAACCGCACCCACACCCAACGCCTCCGCGGCCGAAAGGATTCGTTCGATCGACATCTCCGAGTAGATGTGAAGGTCCCCGGTTTCGATCTTCATCCGATCTCCACGAAGCTTGATCTGGCGCGGAGACTCCTCCCCTGAGGCATACAGAATCGGATGCCGGGTGGCCAGCCGGGCCGCAACAGCCAGCATCAAGGTCGATTTCCCAACACCTGGATCACCTCCCAGCAGCGTCAAAGCGCCGGCGACGACCCCACCTCCCAGAACACGATCGAACTCCGCGATCCCCGTGAGCATCCGTGGGACGTCCTCCCCTTCCAGCGCATCGAACCGAATCGGAACGGAATCGGAAACAGGCACCGGGGCCAGACGTGGGGGAGCAATTTTTTCTTCGACGAACGTGTTCCACTCCTGGCAGGCAGGACACTTTCCAACCCATTTGGCCGAAGAGTGCCCACACTGCTGGCAAACATATTGAGTACGGTTTTTCATGGTCTTTGGCGGATGAGTGGCCAATGGTCAGTGGTCAGTGGCCAGTTGGGGACCCACTAACGGGGTACGCGTTCTAATCCCCTGCCCCACGCTGACCACTGACCACTGACCGCTTCCCCAACCACTTCCCCATCACATCTCGAGTAACGTCTGGAAACGCGTGTATTGCTTTTGAAAGGCCAGCTTGACGGTCCCGGTGGGCCCGTTTCGCTGCTTGGCGATGATCAATTCGGCCAGACCGGAATTTTCCTCCGAAGGCTTGTAGACCTCTTCGCGGTAGATAAACGCCACCAGGTCGGCGTCCTGCTCGATCGATCCGGACTCTCGCAGGTCGGAAAGTTGAGGCCTGTGATCGGAACTAGTCCGTTGTTCGGGGGCACGACTCAACTGAGATAACGCAACGACCGGAACATGCAACTCCTTCGCAAGGGCTTTGAGCCCGCGGGAAATCCCTGAAATCTCCTGGGTGCGATTCTCGGTACGTCCGTAGCCGGACATGAGCTGCAGGTAATCGACGATAATCATACCGAGGCCATGCTCGGCCTTGAGGCGACGCGCTTTGGCTCGCATCTGCATGATGGTCAGCGTCGAAGAATCGTCGATAAACATCGGCGCGCTCGCGATCTTTCCCAGCGAATCGATCAGCCGTCCGAAGTCATCCTTGGAGAGGTATCCGGTCCGAACCCGGTGAGCATCCACGGCCGACTCGGCACAGAGGAGCCGCATTATCAACTGTTCCTTGGACATTTCCAGGCTGAAGATTCCAACCGGCTCCCCTAGCTTGAGCGCTACGTTCTCGGCAAAATTGAGCGCCATGGCCGTCTTTCCCATCGACGGACGGGCGGCCAGGATAACCAGATCCGAGGGTTGAAGGCCGGAGGTCATGCGGTCAAAGTCGTTGAAACCGGTCGCGACACCGGTAATCATCTCCCGTTCGGTATACAGCTTCTCCAATAACCTGTGGGCGTCGGGTTCCAGATCCTTGACGGACACCAGGCCCGTCTGGAGACGCTTTTCCGACAGTGCGAACAACGACTGCTCGGCACGGTCCAGGATTTCCTCTGCCGGCTCGTTCTGGTCGAAACAATCGGCCATGATCTGGTTGGTGGAACGAATCATCTGCCGGAAAAGGGATTTCTCACGAATGATCTGGATGTAGTGTTCGATGTTCACCAGGTGGGGGATCCCATCCAGAAGACTTGCCAGATAGGCTATTCCACCTGAGGACTCCAGGAGGTTGACCCGATTCAGTTCGTCCTGAATGGTAATCAGATCGACGGCTTTCGAAGCGCTGAAGATGTCGGTCATCGTGCGGAAAATGACACGATGGGCGTCGAGGTAAAAATCTTCGTGGCGGAGGGTCTCAACGACCTGGTAGTAGTACTCGTTGTTGACCAGGATCGACCCCAATACCGATTTCTCGGCATCGATGTTGTGGGGTAAGGGACGTTCTAGAGCTTCACGAGTCATGGCGTCGCCAAAGAATAACGCTCAAGAAAAACAAAAGCCAGAAGTTCAAACTGGGATGCCAAAATGCGAAGTATTCTTGGGCGGGTCCTGGATTAACAGCTTGTGGCGACTACTCTGATTCGGCTTCGGGTGCAGGCTCGGGCGCAGGTTCGGAAACCGGTTCGGGTTCGGCTCCAACTTCCTGTTCGGCCTCCACACGCAGTTTGACTTCGGCGATGACATCCCGAAAGAGCCGCACCGGAATCTCGAAGTCGCCTAATTTCTTGATGGGCCCGTCGAGAACGATTTTCCGCCTGTCGATCGTGAAACCCTTCTTTTCGAGTTCGTCGGCAATGTCGGAACTCGTCACCGACCCGTACAACACTTCCTGCTCTCCGACTCGACGGCTGACCGAAATTTCGACTCCGGCCATCATTTCCCGCAACTTTTCTGCCTCTTCCTTCAGTTGCGTCTCTCGGCGAAGGAGATTCTTGCACTCCTGCTCGATCAGCTTTAAGTTGGCGGGTGTGGCAAGGTACGCCTTTTTTTGAGGCAGCAGAAAGTTCCGGGCGTACCCGGATTTGACCTGGACCACGTCTCCGGCACTGCCAAGTTTGTCGATGGACTCTCTTAAAACGATTTCCATTATTTTCCCTATATTTTTGACCGCGTACCCGTTTCCGATTTCGCCCTCTGGGCTTGCCGGCTTGGAACACGGCTTCGACGGTCCGTCAATCAGTCGTAAACGGTAGCAGTGCGATGCTCCGGGCCTTTTTGATTGCGTCGCTCAATTGACGCTGATGCGGCGAACAGACACCGGAGATTCGCCGCGGCAGGATCTTTGCGCGTTCAGGAACGAACTGCGACAAAAGCTTCACGTCCTTGTAGTTGATCGAGTCGATCTTTTCGACGCAAAACTTACAAACCTTTCGCCGCCGGTAGTATTGCCTGTTTGATGACACTAAGTTCTCCTTGAATTGAACACTTTCACTTACAGGGATCGCCCCGGACCGCCTTCTGACCCGCTATCTGCCGGGCGCCGAAATATGTTCGGTGACCGAATGGCCCTGGGTCGCGCTTTCGGCTCCCGGTCCAGGACCGCGACCGGGACACATCGCTCGGCTCAGCTTACGGCCAGTTGATCGACTTCAGAGGCAGGCCGGTTTTTGTCCCTCCGGGCCTGCTTCTTCTCGCGATGCTCGCGCTGCTTCTCCAGCTTCTTCGTTTCGTCGTCGGTCCGAACGGTGATGTACCGCAGAACCTGATCCATCACTCGCAAGCGACGCTCGACCTCTTTGACGATTGCGCCGTTGGCGACGATGGTCAATAAGACATAAAACCCTTCGCGGTGCCGACTCACCTCGTAGGCCAACTTTCTGCGGCCCATCATCTCCACTTCCGCTATCTGGCCGCCTCCGTCGGTTATGACACTTTCAACCTGGGACTTAATTTTCTCGATCTCGTCTTCCGGCACGTTCGGGTCGACGATGAACATCATCTCGTAATTTCGCATCAGTTTTTGCTTAAAACCCTTTTGTTACAGCGCGAACACTTCATCAGGAGTCGCCTCCGTCGGAAAGGTCCATGCCGTTGAATCTCGACATTGCGGATCGAGCACCGTCTGACAGTACATGTTCCACAGCGTCCGCGGCCAATTCTTCAGCGCTCCCGAGTACGCTGCGGTCCGTTCTCGCCACAGGCGAAAGGACGAAGTCCCGGGTCCCATCGACCGATCGATCCGGGGAAATTCCCACGCGTACCCTCATGTAGTCGTCCGAGCCGAGGGCCGAACCTATCGATTTTAGTCCATTATGACCGCCGGATGAACCTCTTTCGCGGACTCGGATCCTTCCGAGCGGCAGAGCCAGGTCATCCGAAACGACCAGGACTCTCGAATCGAAACCGAAACGCTCGAATAAGGCCGGCAACACTTCGCCGCTCCGGTTCATATACGTCTGGGGCTGAACCAGGGCGGCTCGAACTCCTCCAGCACGAGTCCCCAGGATAAGCGCCGAACCCAACCCGTACGCGCCAGCAACACCTCGTCTGTCGGCCAGCAACCCGACGATTCTGTCGGCCAGCAACCCGACGACTCGGAAACCCACATTGTGGTAGGTGTCCCGGTATCCGCCTCCGGGATTCCCCAACCCAATGATGAGCCAGGAGTTATTCCCTCCGGACTCGCAGTCTCGGGCCTCGGTCCCCATGTCGGCCAGTGTGGGCTATTCGCCCCCTTCGTCCTCTTTCTTGCCCTTGATCATGACTTCGGGTTCGCCTTCGGTGGCCCCTTCGACAGTTGCAAGTTCTTCGCCTTCGCCCACGTCGGTCGCCTCTTCCTCGATCCGCAGAACCACGACATGCGCGACCACACCGTCGGGCTGGTCGAGAATCTGCACT
This sequence comes from Terriglobia bacterium, assembly GCA_965262425.1. Lineage (GTDB taxonomy): Bacteria > Acidobacteriota > Terriglobia > 20CM-2-55-15 > 20CM-2-55-15 > CAZOZZ01. The sequence continues at coordinate 5,982,544 of OZ253536.1, forward strand.
CTGTCGGGACTGGGCAAATCACCCACCCGAACACTCTCGTGCAAATGCAGGTTGGAAACGTCGCACTCGATTCGCTCCGGAATGTCGGCAGGCAAGCATTCGACACCGACTTCGCGCATAACCAAGTCGAGCAAGCCGTCTTCGGCCTTAACACCAATGGCTTCCCCACGGATAACGATGGGCACGGTGACCCGGAGGACCTGATCCATGGCGATACGTTGAAAATCCGCGTGAAGGATGGTTTCCATGACCGGGTCGACCTGCCAATCCTTCAAGATGACGTTGTCCTGGCTGGCTCCGTCGACATCGAGGGTCAGGATGGTGTTGCGACCCGCATCGGACCGCAGAACACTGTAAATCGCTTTCGGGTCCAGCTCGATCGCCAGTGTTTCCTTAGGCCCACCGTACACGACAGCGGGCACCCTGCCACTTCGGCGTAGCCGTTTGGCTGCACCTTTGCCGCGCCCGGAGCGACTCTGGACGCTTACATTCGTTTCTGCCATGGTTTGCTCTTTCTCCCCCAACAAAACATGCCGCACAACTGGAAGGCCTGAAGGCGGCTGATACGTTCTTCAAATAAACAAAACACTCACGGAAGTCTCGTCGTGAATGGACTGAATCCCGCGTGCCAGCAGGTTTGCGACGCTGAGCACCCGGACTTTCCCGCTTTCGAGGACTTCGGGTTGCAACGGAATCGTGTTGGTCGTGACCAGTTCCTCCAGCCTCGACTCTTGTATGCGGTCCATCGCGGGCCCCGAAAGCGGCGCGTGAGTGCAACAAGCATAGACCTTTTCGGCTCCGGCTTCATAAAGAGCTGCCACTGAGTTTACAAGCGTACCGGCAGTATCCACTATGTCGTCAACGATCAATGCCGTACGCCCTCTGACATCGCCGATGACGTTCATCACTTCAGCCACGTTGGCTTCGGTGCGACGCTTGTCGATGATAGCCAGTTCTCCGTTGAGTCGCTTCGCGAAAGCCCTGGCGCGTTCGACACCGCCCGCGTCAGGGGACACGACCGTCAAATTGGGCAACTCGGTCTTCCTAAAGAAATCGACCAGGACAGGAGCGGCGAAAAGGTGATCGACAGGGATGTCGAAGAAACCCTGAATCTGCGCCGCGTGCAAGTCCATCGTCATCAACCGGTCGGCCGCCAGCGAAAGGATGTCCGACACCACTTTCGACGAAATGGGAACCCGGGGCTTGTCTTTCCGGTCCTGGCGGGCATAACCGAAGTAGGGCACGACCGCTGTGATTCTTCTCGCCGAGGACCGCTTGAACGCGTCCATCATCAAGACCATTTCCATCAGGTTCGAATTGACCGGAGTGCAGGTCGGCTGGATGACGAACACGTCCGCTCCACGAACATTTTCGAGAATCTGAAAATAGATCTCACCGTCCGCGAAGTGGGTGACCGAGCAGTCGCCCAGCTTGCACCCCAGATTCTGACAGATTTCGTCCGCCAGGCTCGGGTTTGCGGTTCCGGTAAAAACCTTCAGATCGTTAGTCATACAGACATCCTAAACAGCCGGCCTCTCGGGCACGTCGTTTCATCAAACTGGGGCGGGAGGATTCGAACCTCCGCATGCAGGTGCCAAAGACCTGTGCCTTACCGCTTGGCGACGCCCCATTATTTAGCGTCGGGCCCACCGTCCCGCTCTTTCCCGGACCGAGTTGAGCGCTCCAACTGTGATCCTAGCCAACGGTCTTCGGGAACGCCAACGCCGGGACGGTCCCCCCATGGCCCTTCTGACCAGACAGTTGCATTGACAGCCTCCCCTGCGGTTCGCGGCCCAGAACCGTCAATTTCCAGGAAAAGACTTTCCAACGGCGACTGACCCTTAAGCATCCAACGCAGAGTGTGCCGGGTCACGTTGTGTGCGACCGTCCGACTACTGGCCACTATCACTAAACATCCTCTCAAAGTACTCGGTTCGCCCGAGCGGCCTCGCCAATCTGACATCGAAATCGGAGCCGAGAGTCGCTGCGGCGGCTTCCGCCACCTCCTCGGTCCGGAACACGCCGAAAATGGTCGAGCCGCTGCCTGTCAGTGCCGCGTAACGGGCGCCCGAGGCCGACAGCTTTCGTTTTATCTCGGCCAGTTCGGGGAATCGACGAAGAAGCGGTGGCTCAAAGTCGTTCGGTTGGGAATCGCTCACAGGCTCGGCAAACCCATGTGGCGGCACAAAACGGGCACAGAAACTAAAAATTTTATTGGATTCGACCGAAGGCGTCAACCATGAATACGCCTCGGAAGTCGGTACGGAGAACCCGGGGCTCACGAGGACCAGCCAATAATCCGTCCAGTCTCTCAACGGAAACAACTCTTCGCCACGGCCGGTCGCAACCGCACGGCCGCCGACAGAAAAGAAAGGAACGTCGGAACCTAAATCGGACAACATTCGCTGGAATCGCTCGCCTGGGATCTCCCGATTGAACCAGCGGGCGAGCCCCAACAGGGTGACAGCGGCATCTGCGCTTGCCCCACCCAGTCCGGCCCCCGACGGTATTTTCTTGGTGACGGCGAAATGAAGCTTCACGCCGACGGAGGTTTCTCGTTCAAACGCCCGGACAGCCCGAACGATCAGGTTCGAGTCGTCATCCGGAGCGGAGTTCGTCGTAAAATGAAATCCCCCTGCTGGTGACACTCGGATCTCGTCATGCAGATCTATCACCTGCAGAAGAGTTCGAATGTCGTGAAAGCCGTCCGGACGCTTTCCGAGCACCCGGAGATCCAGGTTGATCTTCGCGAAAGCGCGCCACACCGTGTGCATTTCTTAGCGTCGGGCACCCTGGAGCGGGTATCTGGCGGCAGGTCAGAATTGCCTCGGGGTGCCCTGCTACCCGCTGATCGCTGATCGCTCCTGACGCAATTTGTTATTATCAATCGGTTTATTGCTATGCGACACCGAATTCTTCTCGGGTCCTCATTTCTGTACCTGACCGTCTGCAACCTGATCTGGATTGCACGGGACAGCCGCCCCCCGTTCTGGGACATGGCGGCACACCAGACCGGAGCATTGAGGATTTTGAACGCTGTTTCGGAAGATGGCGTGGGCGCGCTCGCCACCATCGGGTCGCTGAGCGGCTTCTATCCACCCCTTTACCACTCGATCGTCGCGGGTTTCTACCGGATCTTTGGCGTATCCAGCAATTCCGCCCAACTAGCCAACATCCCCGCTCTTGCGATTCTGATGGCGTCGACCTACTTCATAGGCCGACGGCTGGTTTCGCCGCTGGTGGGGGCTACGGCGGCGACCCTGGTCGGGTTCTATCCATTCATCCTCTGGATATCGAGGGAGACACTCATCGATTACTGGCTCACGAGCCTGGTGGCGCTGGCGTTCTGGATCCTGCTCGAAAGCGAGGGATTCGGAAGGCGGCGCATGACGGTGCTGTTCGGTCTCGTATGCGGATTGGGAATGCTCACGAAGTGGACGTTTGCGCTCTTTCTCTTCCTGCCGGCGTTGTGGTTCGCCCGCCACCGCTGGAGGGAGGCTTCACTGGCCGCGGTCGTTGCGTTCCTGGTGGCGTCGTACTGGTACGTGCCGCAATTCGCGGTTCTGTCCGACTTCCTGGCACTGAACACCGCCGGTGGGATCGCAGAAGGCGACCCCGCCCGATCCAGTTGGCAAGCGATTGTCTTTTACGTCCGTGCCCTGGAGGGCTACCAACTGTTCCTTCCGCTCTTCGGACTGTTCGTGGCCGGATCGGTGTGTCTTGCAAGGAATTTCAAGTCGGACTGGGTCCCCGTAATCCTGTGGATTCTCGGTGGTTGGCTGGGGCTGATGATGTTTCAAAACAAAGATCCGCGATACAGTGTTGCCATCCTTCCCGCCGTGGCCCTGATCAGCGCCTCCATCTTCGAATCGCGAAAAGCCTGGCTGGGAGTGCTGCTGCCGTTTTTGATGTTTCAGCACTACCTCGTCTCATTCGGGATTCAAGCTCTTCCAGAAAAAGTCGTCGTTGCCAGTGGCGTTCAAGGTCCCATTTCCTGGGACTGGAACCTCTACACCCAGAGTCATTTCGATCTGTGGGGTCGCCCCAAAAAGCAGGATTGGAAGATCCCGTACGTCTTGGACCGCGTCCGGGAACTATCATCCGGTCGTCAGGTTCGCCTCGGGTTGATTCCCGACATCCCGAGATTCGACTCTCAGGCTTTCGAGTTTTATGCGCTCGCTCGAAAGGATCCGGTACGGGTCCGGAGGTTGACGCGTCCGGATCAGGAGGATGTCCGAAACAACGACTTCTTGTTGCTGTCGGAAGGCGCCGAGGGATATCCCGGATCGTTTGCGCCGGCCGAAACAGAGGTCAACCGGCAGGTGCTGGACAACCCGGATCGGTTCGAGGTTGTCGAATGGTTCCCGCTGCCCAACGGTGAAGTGATTCGTCTCTACAAGGTGCGCAAGCCCTCATGAAGACACGGATCGAAAAACAGTGGGTCACCTGGCTTTTGCTCGCGCTGATCGTCCTGGCCGGCATCCTCCCGTTAGCAGACCGCGCCTTTTACATGGACGAACACATCTTTCTGCGGTTGGCGCGGTCCGCTCAAACGGATTGGATGTTCCCCAGCGACACCCCGTTGCTGTTCTTCGGGACACGCCAGGCCGATTTCGCCAGTCATACACACCCACCGGTTGGAGAATACTATCTTGCGGTCATAGACCTTATCGTCGGCGACTTTAGCGAAGCCCCGTTTCGCCTCCTGTTTGCGATATTTCCGATCATGGCCGCCATCGGTTTTCACGGGCTCGCCCGACGCTATACCAAATCCCCGTTCACGGTAACCTTGCTGTTTGCGTTCAGCCCTGCGTTTTTCGTCATGAGCCAGACGATCATGATGGACTTGCCGATGATCGCTTTCCTCCTGGTTGGAACGATGCTCTACTTCGACCACGTCGACGGGAAACCGAACCGGCTGGTGCCGGCTGCGCTCTGCTTCATACTGGCCGTAGGGACCGGCTACACGGCCCTGGTGCCCCTGGCTTGCCTGTTTCTGTGGGCACTCTACCGTCGGAGAGACACTTTGGAACTGGTTGCCCTTCTAGTGTAGTCCGTCACAGTTAATGTAACTTATTCAGCTTTCCTACGTCTGAGTATATATGAGGAGAGCACCGACGATTAAATTGGACATTCCTGTGCGGAAGGAACTGGAGCGACTGAGCCGAAGCCGCAGTGTGGCGGTCCGGTTGGCGGAACGATCTCGAATTGTCTTGCTGGCCGCCGGGGGTCTGGACAATCAGGAGATCGCTGCCAAGTTGGACATCACTCGTCAAAAGGCCGGACGTTGGCGCGATCGTTTCGTTGAAGATGGCCTCGGGGGAATCGAAAAGGACGCTTCCCGCAGTGGACGGATTCCCTCGACCGGCCGCCGGAAGCGGGCCCGGATCGTGAAGAAGACGGTCGAAGGGAAGCCTCCGAACGCCACGCACTGGAGCCGGTCCTTGATGGCCAGGGCAACCGGCGTCAGCGAGTCCACGGTAGGGAGAATCTGGCGGGCTCATGGCTTGAAGCCTCATCTGGCACGCACCTTCAAACTTTCCAACGACAAACAATTTGTCGAGAAGTTGGAGGATGTGGTCGGTTTGTATCTGAACCCTCCGGAAAACGCCATTGTTTTGTCCTGCGATGAGAAGAGCCAGATGCAGGCCCTGGACCGCACGCAACCCGGGTTACCTCTGAAGAAGGGGCGGTGCGGCACCCTCACCCACGACTACAAACGCAACGGGACGACCACGATGTTCGCCGCGCTCAATACGCTGGACGGCTCGATTATCGGGACCTGTATGCCGAAGCATCGTCATCAGGAATGGATCCGGTTTCTCAATCAGATCAAACGTTCCGTGCCGAAAGACAAACAGATCCATATCATTTGCGACAACTACGCCACGCACAAACATCAGAAAGTCGTCAACTGGTTGAAGCGCAACACGCGCTTTCATGTGCACTTCACACCGACCAGTGCATCCTGGCTGAACATGGTCGAACGCTTCTTCCGGGATCTTTCCGAACAACGGCTTCGGCGCGGGGTTTTCCATTCGGTTCCTGAGCTAATCCAGGCCGTGGAGGAATATGTCGGGGGTCACAATCAGAACCCGAAGCCCTTCATTTGGACCGCAACGGCTTCCGATATTCTTGAAAAAGTTCAACGTGCCCGAAAGAAGCTCGATAAGTTACAGTCTGTTTGACGGGGACCACTAGCGGCGCCGATCGCTTTGACCTTCTGGCTGGCGGCAATGACCGTTCACTTCGGACGGTTTCCGTTGACGGACACGGTACGTTTCGTCACATCCCAGACGCGCTCATCGTTCGAGAATCTGACTGCGACATTCAGCTTTCTCGGTGGCGTCGGCGTGTTTCCGTTTTCGTTCCTGCTCCTGACCCGACTTGAACGACGCGAGTGGTACCGGTTAGTCGCAGCGGCCTTCGTCGTCGCAGCCACTATGACCCTGCCGATGGAGTGGACCTCCTTAGCTTACCGATCCTGGTTTATCTTTCTTTCCGCGTCTGGCTTATCCATGCTCGGAGCTGGCGTCGTGGGTGCATTCCGGGGGGATGGGGAGCCCCGGCAGGAACGCGTATTCCTGCTGCTCTGGAGCCTGGCGGTCCTTGTTTTCTTCGTCTTGATCGGCGACATGATCAACGCCCGCTATATCCTCCTGGCCCTTCCGGCGTTGTACCTCGTGCTATTCCGTGACGCCACACCGGCCCGAGCCGGGGCATCTCTGGCCTTGACGCTCGCTCTTTCTTTGGGCATCGCGACCGCGGATTACCGCTTCGTGAACTCCTATCGAAGCTGGGTCGAAGAAACAATGGTTCCCGTCCGGGATCAGGGATTCAACGTCTGGGGAGCTGCCGAATCCGGGTTGAGGTTCTACCTGGAACAGAACGGCATAGAAACCCTGGACAAGGAGGACACGACCCCGGGGGCGGGCGATTTCATCGTTCGCCAAGCCGGTCGATTCCGTTACGGGCTGGCACCGGAACTGGAGCCGCTGCTGGTCCGGATGACTGGATGGGAATTAAACGATTCTTTTCCGTTACGAACATTTAACGAAGAGGCCGGCGCGGGCTTTCATGGGAGCAATTTCGGTCTCGTTCCCTTCGTTCTTTCTTCCGCGCCGTTCGACCACGTCGATTTCGTCCAGTTCAGCCCGCTGGTTCGAAACGTTGCCGCAGGAAACCAGTATCCAGATTCACTTGTCACTGGAACGGCCAACGGCGTATTCCTGGACCAGGAGGAAACGGAGTTGACCTTTCCGGTGCGCATTCCGGAAGGTGCCGAAGTCCGTTACGACAGGGAAGGAGCCGGTTCCATCGAAATCGGATCCGATTACGTCAAGTTCCGGAAGGACGAGAACGGTCCGACTGTCTGGTGGAATCTTCGTGTCGTACCGAAGAGTTTCCCTCACTAACGTTCGGTTTGAGCTACCGAAAGTAACTGTTACCCTATTGGTCGGAAAGCGGTCACCAACAGAGATGAACAAGGATATCCAGTTCCCGGGAACGCCCGACCAGGCCCGGAGTCGTTTCGCCTCGATGTCGTCGGTCGGGCTCCAGACGTTTCTTGCGTCCGACTCCAGCCTGACGATCCCAGTTTCAAGCCATCCATCCCTCTCTGTCATCCTGGTTCTGTTTAACCGTGCGGAATTAACGCTTGCCTGCCTGCGGTCGCTCTGGGACGACTACACAAGCGATCTCGAAATGATCATCGTCGACAATGCCTCGACCGACGAAACGAGCAAGCTCCTCGATCGCATTCACGGCGCGAAAATCACTCGTAACACTCATAACGAAGGGTTTGTTTCGGCGTGCAATCAGGCAGCGAGCGCGGCCCGGGGCCGGAATCTGCTTTTCCTGAACAACGATACCGAGGTCTTTGCCGGAACGATCACCTCCGCACTCCACACGATCGAGAGTACGGACGACGCGGGTGCGGTCGCCGGAAAGCTGATCTATCCGGACGGCACGCTTCAGGAGGCCGGAGGTATCATCTGGAAGGACGGGTCGTGCTCGGGTTACGGCCGGGGGGACGACCCCTTCGCCGGCCCTTATATGTATCGTCGGGATGTCGACTACTGTTCAGGTGCGTTTCTGCTGACGCGACGGGATCTGTTCGAGGAAATGAACGGCTTCGACGAATCGTTCAAGCCGGCCTATTACGAGGACACCGATTACTGCCTGAGGCTCCGGGAAAGACAACTGCGCGTGGTCTTTGATCCGGACGCTGTCGTCCTGCATCACGAATTCGCCAGCTCACCGTCGACAAAAGACGCCATCGACCTTCAGGAAAGCCACAGGAAGATTTTCACGGAAAAGCATAAACAGAGTCTCACCGAATGTCTCGTTCGATCGGATCTGAATATCGCAAAAGCCCGATCCGCGATACGGAACGAATCCCGAATTCTGTTCATCGACGACCGTGCGCCTCACCCCTCTCTCGGCTCCGGATATCCCCGTTCCCACACGATCCTGACCGGCCTGCTCGAGAAGGGGCACTTCGTAACCCTCTACCCCCTGGCGGAACTGAACGAGAGTTGGACGAGTGTGTATCAGGACATTCCCCGTGTCGTCGAGGTCATGTCTGGAATGGGGGCACGACGCTTGGAAGAGTTTCTAGAGAGCCGCCTCGGCTACTACGAAACCGTTGTCGTCAGCCGACCCCACAACATGCAGGTCATGAACATGGTCATTCGGGCCCACCCGGAATGGTTTCGAAAGACCGTCGTCATTTACGACGCCGAGGCGCTGACGACCCACAGAGAGGTCAGCCGAAGGGAACTGCGCGGCGAAGCCGTTTCAGAAATTGAACACAAGACGATGCTCGACAACGAACTCGAGTTGTCCGCTTTCGCGGATTCGGTCATTGCAGTGTCCGCATCTGAACGAGAGGCCTTCACTGAACATGGCGTAAATCACGTCTTCGAGCTGGGTCACGTCGTCCCGCCTCGCCCCACACTCCGGGAGTTCGAAGAACGCTCCGGATTCTTGTTCGTCGGCGCGATCTACGGTGACATGACCTCGAACGCCGACGCCGTCCGGTGGTTCGTGGAAGACATTTTCCCCCGAATCTTGGAATCTCTGGGTCCGGAGGTCACCCTGTCGGTGATCGGCCACAACGAGTCCGACGAGATCCGCGAGCTGGCAGGAGATCGTGTGCGGATCCTGGGCCGAGTCGATGATGTCACCGAATACTATGACCAGGGGCGGGTTTTCGTCGCTCCTTCCCGCTTTGCAGCGGGTCTCCCTCACAAGATTCACGAGGCCGCGGCTCGCGGTATCCCTGTGGTTGCGACATCGCTCCTGGCAGAGCAACTGGGGTGGAGGGACGGGCAGATTGCGGTCGCCGACGATGCGGAAGGGTTTGCTGACAAGTGCGTCGAACTGTACCAGGACCAGGACTCCTGGAATTCGATACGTTTGACCGCAATGGAACAGGCTGCTTCAGATTGTTCGACGGAGCAGTTTGAATCCGGGCTGGGCTCCATTCTGGGCAACAGGGAAAAACGCCGGATCGTAACCGCCCCGCTGCTCGAATGGACCGGCGAGCGATTCCTCCCGTGGATTGACGAGCCGACGATCGCATACGAACACCTGCACCGATACGCCTATGCCGCGCAGTTCGTCAAGGGAAAGCGGGTCCTCGATCTTGCCAGTGGGGAGGGTTATGGATCGGACGTCTTAGCCCGGAAAGCCTCTTCGGTGGTCGGAGTCGACTCCGACCGAACGGCTATCCGTCACGCCAACCTGAAGTACGGCCGCGCCAACCTGAGTTTCCTGTCCGGCTCGATTACGGACGTGCCCATTCCCGATGATCACAGTTTCGATGTCATTGTCTGCTTTGAGGGTCTCGAGCACATCGACGACCACGGCAGTTTGATTGCCGAGGCCCTGAGACTGCTGTCGGGGGACGGGCTCCTGATCCTTTCGACACCGAACAAGGAGACTTATTCGGAAAGCTCCGACGAGCCGAACCCGTTTCACAGCAAGGAACTCTCTCTCGAAGAGCTCCGGGAATTGTTGGACCGGGAATTCAGGCACACGCGATACCTCGGGCAAAGAACCTTCCCAACGTCCAACATCTGGTCGAACGACCCCGAAGATAATGGGACGCCGTCGGAGATCTTCATGAAACGGGGGTCTTCGGATTTCGCACTCTCGGATGCCGACGATCGGACGCCGCTCTACTATCTGGCACTGGCGTCGAACATCCCGACCCAACTGGAACGTTACGAAAGCTTCCTGATCGACTCGTCCGATGCCCTTGGGAAACAGCACGACCGAAAGCAGCAGGAGAGTCAGGATCAGATCGATGACGGTGAGCGGGTCCTTGCTGAAAAAAGACGGGAGGTCGATCAGAGAGACCAGGCGATCGGCGAGCAGGAAGGGGTTATCCGACAACGAGACGAAACTATTCGCAATCAGGACGAAACCATTCGCGAACGTGACGAAGTTCTCGAGGCTCGCACGAAGGAACTGGCCGACGCCTTCGACAACGCACGTCAAGAGGACGATGCTCACGCTCTCGAGAAGGTCAGGTTCGAAAGCGAACTGGCAGCGTCAAAGAAACGAGCCGATGAACTCGAAATCGAATTGGTCGGCGTCAAGAGCAGCCGGGGCTGGAAGATCGTCATGCACTGGCGAACCCTGGTCGAAAAGGTCTTCCCGATCGAGTCGCATCAAAGAAATTTTCGGGTCTTCCGCAGAATTTGTGGGTAAAACCGTCTTCCATCGCCGCTTGAGGAGACCACGGTGCTCGCCAAGCCTCAAGGCTTCCCTCGCAAGCTCGGCGGCTGCGCCGGCCTTGACCCTCGGCTGCGCTCCGCGGTGTCGGCTGGTGTGGGCGATGGGGAACGGGGCCTCCGGCGGGGGCTCCGGGCACCGGGTGTAGGCGTCCGACCGAAGTGGGTACTGGAATATTCGCCGTCGAACAAAAAAATAAGGTACTTTGTTTCAATTACTTATGTGCGCACAGGCCTTTGGACTGCCCACAAATTCTGCGGAGGAGGCAAATTTTCTGGAGTACTGGCGCAAACATCTCAAGTAGCGGCTACTCCTTGGACCCAACGCCAATCCCGCCCCGACCGACGAACCTGGGATGAGCTTTTACGGGAATTCTCATGTGACCGTAGGTGACCGTGCGTTCCACCAACTCCACGGCGCAGGCGTTGTCCACCCAGTCGCACATGTCGTACTCATCGAGAGTTCCGTCAGCCACAGCAGGAGAAAAATAGTAAAACCCGGCCTGTAGAAACGGTAGATCCATCACGAAGTCGACAGACAGGCGGCTTCCACCGGGTGTCGCCTCCAACGGTGTCCCTTCAAATAGAGTGTTGGTCCCGGTGACGTCCTCGCCAAGACGGTTCCGCAGCATGAATCCCACGTTCGGCTGCCCTATATCTTCAAGACACTCCACGGAAATCCGAATGCAGACCCTGTCGCCCTGAGACGCGCTGGCTACCGGCTTCCCCTCACAGCTGTAGATCCCGATTCCCCGGATCATCGCCTTGCAGTTTCCATATCGTCGATCGACGTTCGGCAGTGTCCCGACGAACTCCGGAATTCTGTCGATGACCTCGGGTGGGAGATCCAGCTCCGCTGAAGCCTCCAGGGGTTGCCCGATCGGACGATTTCCCATCGTGTCGTTATTGCCTCTTGTGATCATTTCCGCCAGGTAACTCGAAACAACTTCGTCGGTCTTGCCGTGCGCCTTCATCTTCCCGTGTTCCATCCAGATCGCCTCGTCGGCGAGACTCCGCACGGCCGCCAGATCGTGGGAAACGAAAAGAATCGTGACACCCCGGCTCTTCAATTCAAGGATTTTGCGCATGCAACGCTGCTGAAAAAAATAGTCGCCGACCGCGAGGGCCTCGTCAACGATCAGGATGTCCGGGTCCATGTGGATCGCCACGGAAAACGCCAGGCGAACGAACATGCCCGTCGAATACGTTTTCACCGGACGATCGACAAACTCGCCGATCTCCGCGAAGCGTTCGATCGAAGGCAGGCGTTCCCGTGTCTGTTGATCCGAAAAGCCCAGGATTGAAGCGTTGAGAAAAACGTTGTCTCTGCCGGTAAACTCCGGGTTGAATCCCGCCCCCAGTTCCAGCAGTGCCGACACACGTCCGGCGACCTTGACGTCTCCCGACGTCGCTCGAATGACTCCGGCAATAATCCGGAGCAGGGTGCTCTTGCCGGATCCGTTCTCACCGATTATCCCCAGACACGCTCCTGCTCTAACCTCGAAGCTCACGTCCTCGACCGCCCAGAAAGGAGTGTGGAATTGTCGATACCCGAGAGAGAAGATCTCCTTGAGATGGTCCGACGGCTTGCTGAACACGCGGAAACACTTCGCAAGTTTCTCCGCGACGATCACGGGGCTGGTTCTGGAGTCAGAGGACATCTGCAAAAGCCGTTTTAGACCGCCTGAAGAATAGCGCACCCAGAAGGAAAGTCGCAGTCGTCCACGCCGCCAGGATGATCAAGTGCTGGGGTACGGGCGGAGCGAGATCGAAAAACGCGCTGCGATATCCAATGACGATAGTTGCCACCGGGTTCAACGCGACGAGCAGACGGAGTCTTTCCGGAACCGCCTCTGGGGCATACAGAATGGGCGTAAACCAGAACCAGAAAATCATCAGAACATTCAGAACCTGGCTCGTGTCCCTGAAGAAAACGTTCAGGCTCGACACGAGCCATCCTAACCCCTGCGCAAGAATGATGAGCACCGGCAGGTAGACGACCACCCACAAAACCCGCGGACCGATGGTTTCGAATATGGCCAACACGCCCAGGAGGATCGTCAGCCCGATAAAATGATGGACGAGGTTCGAAATCGTAATCGCGATCGGCAGGATCTCGGAAGGGATCACCGTCTTGGTTATCAGGTTGGCGTTGTCGGTCATGGACGTACAACTCCTCATGACGGTGTCGGAAAACATCAGCCAAGGTAGAAACCCTGAAAAAACGTAGATCGCGAAGTTATCGGTTCCAATCTGCTCCGGATCGAACCGCAGCCCGAAGATCACTGTAAAGACAAAGTAATAGCTGACGAGCAATACGATCGGGTGAATGATCGACCAGACAAATCCGCCGACCGATCCGACGTAGCGGTACTTCAGGTCCCTTATGACAAGGTTCCGGAGCAGGTTGCGGTTCGCCCTCAAACGGCGGAGGAAAAACAAGAGATCACGTAAAGTCATCGGCGTCTGCACTCGACAACCATAAGAAATGTCGAATAGGTTTTCAAGACCCTAGGGTCAACGCCCTGAGAGAGATTCGATGTTTCCACAACAAGCGAGCAAACGCCGGGCTTCCCAACCGGGCAAAGCCACCGATCTGACGCCTCGACCGCCACATCCGAGGGACCTGCTTGATCCCGGACCAGTAGGCTTTGAGAATCATCAGAATCAGGGTCCATCGCGAACACTGGGCGGCAAATTGTCCTGACGACCCCGTAGAGAAGAGCGCACCATAAGCGTGGAACAGAAAACGCAACGCTGTAAAGAACGGAGATACACACAGCAGCGGCAGTGGGAACAATTTTATCGCTACCCAGATTCGGTTCCTCTCAATCAGGAAGGCCTTCAAAGCGGAAAACTCACCCGCGGTGGCCGAATGAATGTGGTAAACCAGAGCGGTCGGCACGTAGATACACATCCAACCTGCAATCCGGCCCCGCAATCCCAGATCGGCGTCGTCTCCGTAAGCAAAGAACAGCTCGTCGAAGAGGCCTATCTGGTCGAGCATCTCCCGCCGGTAAAGGGCCGCGGCGGCGTCAGGAAACAGAACCTCTTCCACGCGGTCGAACTGCCCGGTGTCCACCTCACCGGAACCCCGACCATGGTTGAGGCCGTCCATATAGATCAGGTGCCCGACCTTATCGATCCGTCGACGATCTCCCGCAAAGAGAATCTTGCTCGCGCACATTCCCGTATGTGAATCTTCGTCCAGAACCGCTACCAGGGCTTCGAGCCAACCGGGCTCCGCCTGCGCATCATTGTTCAGCGTGGCGATGTACTCCCCGGTCGCAGCATGAATTCCGGCGTTGCATCCGGCCGCGAACCCCCGATTGACGCGAAGCGCTACGGTGCGCAAACGTCGGTCGGACAACGAGCCGAGGAACTCCATCGACCCGTCGGTGGAACCGTTGTCGACGACCACCACTTCGAAATCCTGGTACTCCTGTCGCCACAGCGACCGGAGGCAATCGCCCAGCATGGCGCGACCATTCAGATTGACGATGACTACGGAGACTCGCGGGCTCATGTCTTCCTGGCTTCGATCATCAGGGTGGCGCCACGACCCAAAGCAGCCTCGAGCGCCGCGAACGGATAGGATGCGATGACCAGCTTCAGATACACCAGGTGCCTCCACCATGATCCGAGCTTCGACTCCCTTCGGTCCCTGCTTTCGAGTCGAACCGCACGGCTGACCGGGTCGAGCCCCGGGAAAAGGCTGGAGGCCAGGGCAGGAGCATTGTCCCGCAGGTTGAAATGGCGAATTCTCTGATCCACGAACCCGCACGAACGCAACAACCGCAGCACGGACGAGCGCGAATAGTCGATCAAGTGACGGGGCACATCCAGCCCATACCATCGAATGCCGAAAAACCTGAATTGAAGGCTGTCGATGTTCGGCACCTGCAACACGACACGACCATTCGGCTTCAGGATTCGGAAAATCTCCGTGAGGACGTCACGGGGATTCGGAACGTGTTCCAACACGTGCAGCAGGACGACCACGTCGAACTCGTCTGACGGGAAATTTGCCTCCTGGACGGACCCTACGGCCACGTCTATCCCGAAATTCCTGGCTGCGATCTCGGCCGCCCTCGCCGACAGGTCGACGCCGGAGACGTCAAAGCCCTTTTCTTTGAGCAAACCCAGCACCGTAGCCGGACCACACCCCACATCGAGGATCCGGGCACCCCCGGAAGGCACGGTCGTTCGAGCCGCTCGGGCGATAAACGAGACATGGTCCACGAGCGCCAGGCGACGGTAGGTTGCTTCCAGCTTTCGGAGCGCCCCTCCCGGCGAGCGGTCCCACCAGTACTGGGTCGGATAGAACGCGGCGATCTCCTCCGCACCAGGCATGGGCTCAAGGAACAGACACACGCATTCGCCGCAAGAATGGAGATCGAAGGTCTTCCTGGTCGTCTCGAAAAGGAAATCGGTACCCGTAGCAAAGAATGTGGTACGGGTTGCCAGACAGAGGGGACAATGCATGGTCAGATCCGCCCGGCCGCCGACCAACAGCGCGCCAGGAGCCTCGGCGGCAGAAGGGATCGTAGCGAGAAAGCGGAGAATCGAGGCCAGATTTTCTCGATTTTGAGACGAATAGTGGCTCTATTTAACGAAAAATCGGGGAAATCTGGACCGATTATACCGCTTTCGCAGTAGATCTCTTCTGCCGCCGAGGCTCCTAGGGTCGCCCGACCGGAATCCTTACTCAAGGTAGAACCTCAAGGTCAGCCTGAAACTGAAGGGGATCGATTCGTTGTTTCGGCGGGCCGGCTGAAAGACCCAGCCACTGACCGCCTCTATCGACGCGGCGTCGAGGCCATGGATGTCCGAACTCCGGACCTTCACTTCGGTCACCTCGCCCCTTCGGTCGATCTCTACCTGAAGAACGATTCGACCCGTCGCACCCTGTCGTCGCAAGTCGGCAGTGTAATCGGGCATGGAAGACCTGATGAGTACCGGAGACGTCACGTTGGCCGACGCCCCGGATGAAACCGAAAGCATGATGCGACCGATTGGAGCGGGCTCCTCCGGAACCAGAACGGGTCGTGGATCTATTTCATCAACTAACGCCTCGACCTCCCGCCGGAGTTCCTCCACCCGCTCCGCTTCAATCGCGCGGCGATGAAGTTCCATCTTTCGGTAAAAAGTCGGAACGAGCAAAACGAAATGCTCCAGTGTCGAAGGATCTGAATGAGCCAATTCCGCGGCGATTCCGATCGCCTCGCCAGCCTCTTTGTAGTCACCGAGTTGCATCCGGGCCTCGGCAAGTATTTCAAAGAAACCATCGGCAAACTCCGGCTCCAGTTCGATCGCCTTTCTGAGCATCGATAACGCAATGTCCGACCGCCCGTCCGATACATAGAGCGCCCCAAGGCCGGCATAGGCCCTTCCCATCCGCGGCAGGAGTGCGATGGCCCGCTCGAGCGCGGAAATCTGCTCGGAACGCTCTTCCCTGGACTCGGCACGCAAGGTGCCCAGATGGTAGTGAACCAGCCCGGAGTCGGGAAATTCGAGGGCCAACTCCTTCAGTGAGCGACGAACCGGCGGCGTTTCACGACGAACCTTCGCAAGGATGCTCTCGCCGATACGAGCCGCTTCTGTCGGATTGTCGCTATAGAGAACGGCTGATTCCCGGGGGCGCCCCAGGCTGAACAGTAGATCCCCCCGGTTCGTGGCACGTTCGGCGGACGGGAGTTCGCGCGCTTCGGACGTCATCGTCTCGGGGTTCAGGGCCAGAGGGGTCTCGACATAAGAAAACAGAAATTCCCCAAGCACCTCCGGTGGAACCGCCGGTCTGGCACCGGATCCGGAATCCTCTCGTAGCGCCTGCAGGAAGGATTCCAACTCGGCCGGAAAGCTCTCCATCAGGATCCGAAGCAAGTGATAGGACTGCTTCCGAAACCTCCCACCGTCTTCAAGATCGTTGTAGGTCTCGCTTGGAACGATCGAAAGGAGATCGGAAACAGAAAATCCATCCTCCCGGGAGACGGCCTCCTCGCCGCCTCCCCGCCCGAGGCTACGAAGGTATTCTCCGACCCCCTCCTGCAACCAGAACGGCTGCCAGAGAGTCGATCGCGCCAGCAGCAGATGACCGAGTGGATGTCCAACATCGTCGGCAATATCCGAAGCGTCCTGGTCCCTTGCGACAATGAATGTTCCTGTTGCGGAAAAAACCAGGTACCCGGACTTGTCGGCGACGAGCCGCCCCCTCCGATTCCCGGTCCGAGTGCCGATCGTCCTCAGCGCAGATTCCGGCGCGGAGTCGGTAAACTCCTCCCGGCTGTCCATCAGGAATACCCGAATCGGAAATGGCCTCGGTTGAAGTGGGCCGAAAGCACGCGAGAAAGCCGCGTAACGCGCCTCCAGATCCCCAAGCAGCAGCCTTCCCTTCTCCGCACCCGTATCGGTGTAAAGAACGAAATGCTCCGACCCCACCTCCACCCATTCCTCCTGCGCCGCAACAGCCGTTACGCCAAAGAGGTAGAGAATCACAATCAAACAACCCAATTTCATCACTCCAAGAATACACCTACTGCATCCCCTGCCGGGTAGAGAGCGGTGGAGAAGTTGGCAGGGCTAGGCGCGCGAAGCAAGGGCGACCGAGGCGTATTCCGATACGTCGAGGAGCCTTTGTGAGCGCAACAACGCCCTGCCGACTTCTCCGTCGCTCGACCGCTACGGAGCCGTAAATTCGACTTTGGTGGGGGCGCCGGCGTACTCACTCCCATCGGGAGCCTTCCTGTAGGTCACCGTGACGGGCATGGGCGGATCGACCGGGCCACAACTGATCTCAACGCCGACTTCCAGGTTGTAGCTCGCAAACTCGATTCGCTCGGGAAGGCGTGTATGAAAGAGGACGGGGCCGGATTCTGTTTCCACGGTCATCGTCAGGCCGTCCCGGCAGTCCATCAAACTCAACAGGCCCTTCTGCTGTTCGCCGGACACGACGCGGCTCAACTGAATTCGGTCGTCGACGACCACGGCCGGGAGGGGAGGGGAGGGACTGGCAGGCATGTCCAGTCCAGAGACGATCCGTTCCGTTTCGACGGGAACAGAACTTATCTCAGCAAAACCTTCCCCGGAGAAGCCACTGGACTGCCTCCGGCCTTCGATGGATCTCATGAGAGCCTCCGCCTGCCGGCGGGCCGCGGGATTCCGGCCTTCATCGAGCAGCGGAAGGAGGACGGTTCGCGCCGATTCAAAGGTTCCCTGCTCGATCAGAACCCTGCTGAGCGTAATGAGAAAGTCTTGATTGCCGGGCCGCAGGTCCAGCGCGCTGTCGAGCAACTGCACGGCCTGGCCAAGCTCCTCGTTGGACCCCAGATATGTCAAGGCGAGTTCATGATAGGCCTCGGGGAAACTCGGGGTCAGGCGGATGGCTTCCCTCAACTCATCGCGAACACGCCCTAGCACGTCGCGGGCGAGAGTCGCGTTCTCGCGGAGGAACGTGACAGCATAGTAATAGTGGCTCAAGTGACCGGCTCCGTCCCCCTCCAGGGCTTGTTCAAGAGTCATCCTCGCTTCAACGAACTTTCCCTGACGAATCTGCAAAGCGCCTAGCGATGTATGCGGCGCCGCCAAATTCGGATCGAACCCAATTGCGCGACGGAAATATGCTTCCGCTTCTTCGGTGCGCCCCTCATGAAGCAGCAGGTTGCCCAGATAGGCCTCCGCCTCGGCCCTCGGGATGCTTGGGCGTTCCACCGCAACTTCCGACCCGGAACCACCGTCCAGCTCCATCCTCAGATAGGGGTACGTTCCCCTTTGCTGGAGGTGCGTGTCGAATTCCGCCTGAATGGTCCGGAAGCCAATCCGGAAGGCGTCCTGGATCGCCTCTTCAAACGAAATACCGGACGCCATCGCTTGTACGAAACGGGCGGCGTTCCGCTCTCCCTGTCCGCCTTCTCGGGTCATGAGAAAATGAACGAAAGCCCAGGACTGGGCGTAGAACATTCGGTTCCGGTCCGTCTCCTCGTATTCGGGCGAATTTCGAACGACCTCGGACAGGGCTTCAAAGCTGAGGCGTTTGTCCTCGTCTCGAGCGATGCGGATGTGCGAATTGATGGGGTTGCCCATCAGCACGTGTGTGCCTTCGGATGACCACTCGACCGTGCTGTAGTATTCGGCGAGACCCTCGACCAACCACAGGGGCGCGTTCGGAAGGTTTTCCGCGGCGATGGCATGAAAATAGTCGTGAAAAATAGCCGGGAAGGGCTTTCGGCGGCGAGATTCGGGAACGAGAACTATGTAATTATCCAGAGGGCCGGCGAAGAAATATCCATCCCCTTCATCATCCAGATCGAATGGCCTCAATTCATCTTCGTCGTCGAGGACCAGGACGGTCGTTGGGGGTAGAGCTCGGTACCGGGCGCCTGTAAAAAGCCGTAGAACCACCGCGCGGAAGCCTTCAAGACGCGCAGCAACCTCCCGAATTTCGTCCTCGTCAGCGCTCCCTGCCAGAACGTAATGCTCGGAACGAGCGCCACGCCAACCTTCCTGGGCAGCTGTCGGGTGAGCCTGGAAAGCCAGGATCACACCACACAGCACTCCAGCCAATGCGGGAACCAGAGCTCGCTGTCTCATAGGGGTCCTCCTCCGCCTACAAAGGGATATTCCCGTGCTTCTTCGGCGGACTGTTGTCGCGCTTTGTGTCGAGCATGCGTAACGCCTGGACCAACTTCGGACGTGTCACGCTGGGCTCGATGATCTCATCGACGAAGCCATGTTCAGCCGCCACGTACGGGTTGGCGAACTTTTTGCTGAATTCATCAACGCGCTGGGCACGGAGTTCATCGGCATCATCGCCGGCTTCGGACAACTCGCGGCGATGGATGATATTTACGGCACCCTCCGAACCCATGACCGCGATTTCCGCGGTTGGAAACGCAAAGTTCATGTCGGTGCGGAGGTGCTTGCTCGACATGACGCAATACGCGCCACCGTAGGCCTTTCGCGTGATTACGGTAATCTTCGGCACGGTCGCTTCGGCGAAGGCAAAGAGCAGTTTGGCTCCGTGCTTGATGATTCCGCCAAACTCCTGGTTCGTCCCGGGCAGGAATCCCGGCACATCCTCGAACGTTATCAAAGGGATGTTGAACGCGTCGCAAAATCGCACGAACCGGGCACCTTTGATGGAACAATCGATGTCCAGACACCCGGCCAGGTACGCGGGCTGGTTCGCCACGATCCCGACGGGACGGCCGTCCATGCGAGCAAACCCGATGACCAGGTTCCTGGCATAGTGTTCCTGAACCTCAAAAAAATAATTGTCATCAACGACGATGTGGATGATGTCCTTAATATCGTAGGGCTGGTTCGAGTCGTCCGGGACCAACTCGTTCAGGCGGACATCGGTCCGATCCCAAGGGTCCGAGGTGGGACGAACCGGGGGGTCCTCCATGTTGTTGGACGGAAGGAACGACATCAACTCGCGAATCATGAGCAGGCATTCTTCGTCGTTGGCGGCCGAGAAATGGGCGACACCGCTCTTGCTGTTATGAGTGCCGGCTCCTCCCAGCTCTTCCTTGGTCACTTCTTCGTGCGTCACTGTCTTGATCACGTCGGGTCCGGTGACGAACATATAACTGGACTTGGCGACCATGAAGATGAAGTCGGTGATTGCGGGCGAATAAACAGCCCCACCGGCACAAGGTCCCATGATTGCCGAAATCTGCGGTATGACTCCCGACGACAAAGTGTTTCGAAGGAAGATCTCGGCGTACCCCCCCAACGACTTCACTCCTTCCTGAATGCGCGCACCACCGGAATCGTTCAGCCCGATCACCGGGGCTCCCATCTTCATCGCAAGATCCATGATCTTGCAGATTTTCAGAGCATTCGCCTCGCTCAGCGAGCCGCCGAAAACAGTAAAATCCTGGGCAAACACATACACCAGTCGACCGTCGATCCGACCGTATCCAGTGATAAAACCATCGCCAAGATACTGGTGTTTTCCGATCCCGAAATCGGTACTGCGGTGTTTGACAAACTTGTCCAATTCCTGAAACGAACCGCGGTCCAGAAGAATCGCGACACGTTCCCGAGCCGTTTGCTTCCCCCCCGATCGCTGGCGTTCGAGCCGCTTCTCGCCACCACCAAGCTCGGCGTCCCGGTTGAATTGCCGGAGCTGCTCGATTTTATCGTTCGCGGTGATTTTTGGTGTCATCAGTTATCGTCGGCTGCACCGGCGTGCGCATTAGCAAACGGCGTGTTAATGAGGAGGCGTCCTAGCGAACCGATGTGTGGCCACGGACTCCGACCACCCGACACCATCATTTTTCGACTGGCGCTGCCATTGTCTCCCAATCCTTCAAGAAACGCTCCAGTCCAATGTCGGTCAGGGGATGCTTCATCAAGGCCTGGAAAACCTTATACGGAATCGTGCAGATGTCGGCGCCGAACCGGGCGGCGTCGATTATGTGCATCGGCCCACGGATTGATGCCACCAGGACTTCAGTATTGAAGTCGTAGTTGTCATAGATGGTCACGATATCCTCGATCAAAGATATCCCGTCCTGGGACATGTCATCCAGCCGGCCTACGAAAGGGCTCACGAAGTAGGCCCCGGCCTTCGCAGCCATGATGGCCTGCAACGGCGAAAACACGAGAGTCATATTGACTCTGATGTTTTCATCGCTCAACGTCTTTGTCGCCTTGAGCCCTTCCATCGTGGAAGGGTACTTGACGACGATGTTGGGATCTATCTTCGCCAGGGCCCGGCCTTCCTCCACCATCCCCCGAGTGTCACGGCTGACCGCCTCCGCGCTCACGGGTCCTTCGACGATGGAACAGATGTCGCGGAGCTGAACTTCAAAACCGTTGCCTTCTTTGGCGATCAAAGACGGGTTTGTGGTAACGCCGTCCAGAATCCCGGTACTCGCGACTTCGCGAATCTCATCGAGGTTTGCGGTGTCGAGGAAGAATTTCATACGGGGTGGTTCTCCTGTTTGGATCTCGGATTTTGGAATTTCGACTCTGTGAAGGCCTATTCTACCGAATTTTTACAGACGGGTCAGTTTTAGGGAACGACGTCGGACCGTGAGCTCAAGTTACCCGTATCGTCTATCGCGGAAACGGCGTACTGAAAGCCGGCCCGGTAGTCCGGATCAAAGAAAGCGGTGGTGGTCCGGGACTCGCTCTCGAGCGATCGGAACTCGCCCGATGGTGAGTCTCGCCGGAATATCCTGTACCGACCCACATCGGTCTCCGGGTTCGTCTCCCAGGTGACAAAGACGCCGGTTCCCGCGGGCGTCAACGACAAGCCTGTGGGAGGAGAGGGCGGTGTCCGGTCGAGGGCCGTCAGCGTCAGCGGATCCGCGGCGATTCCCTCCACCAAGCCGGACGAGGATCGCCGGAGGGGTACGACGATGTATTCATATGAGGCTCCGATCTCGAATCGAGTGTCTGCGATGGAGGTAGAAACGATCGGCTCATCGGTGAGAGTCCGTCCAGAGCGATATGCGCGATATGCGTCGACGGGTGCCTCCCCCTGACTGGGCGGGTCCCACGTGAGAAATATTCGACCCTGATCGAGAACAGCAGCCAGGTTCTCCACGGGTCCGGGGACGTCTACGATCTCGATCCCAACGGTGTTGGAAGGTCCGGACACCTTCGCTCCGGAGGTCTCGAACCGGACCACAAATTCCAAGCTCGACCCCACCCGGTCTCTTGCGGAGATGGTGTGGGTTTGATATGTGCCCGAAGATGTCACCGGAATCCGTCGAAACACTTCCTCACCGGCCGACAACAGGATCCGAACGACATCGGTAGAGGCAGATTGGTCTACGTTAAGGTCGGGGTTTGTCCATCCGAAATGGAGGTCGTAGGCGCGCTGCTCGACTCTCAGATCGACGGCGGCCTCGGGTATTCGGACCAGAGGGGGAAGGGGATCGCCGATCTTGCCACAACCGAGTGCGAACAAAAGAATCCCTATCGTAATCAGGCGCAGCAAGGGCCCGCCAGAGATAGCGTTACTAGATTTCGGAGTGCAACGGTGCCGGATTTGGGGGAGCGACGAGGAGTCAATGCTTCGACATTGTGAGGAGGAGCGACGCCAAAGACGGTACCGTTCCGCCCGAACCCGTAGGGCCGATGGAGGTTGCCCCTCATGAACGCTCAAAACCGTCGAAAGTCACACATACCACACGGGGGATCTCACTCATCAGTCCGCTCGCAACCTCCTTCGGAGATAGTAACGTTATCTCTGGCGGGGACCACTAGGGCGGGAACCAATTACAGGATGTAGCGGCTGAGGTCTTGATCCTTCACAATGTCATGGAGCATTTTCTCCACGTAGGCGGCATCGATATCCACGTTCTTCTGCTTGAGGTCCGGTCCTTCAAACGACAATTCGTCCAACAGTTTTTCCATTATTGTGTGAAGCCGGCGAGCGCCTATATTCTCGGTGTTTTCGTTAACCATGGCCGCGAAACGAGCGATCTCGAAGACGGCTTCGTCCCGGAAGCTGAGCCGGATGCCCTCGGTCTCCATCAGCGCCGTGTATTGCTTGATCAAGGCGTTTTCGGGTTCGGTCAGAATCCGCACGAAATCCTCCACCGACAGCGACTCCAGTTCCACGCGGATCGGAAAGCGGCCCTGGAGTTCCGGGATAAGGTCCGACGGTTTGCTGACATGGAAAGCACCGGCGGCAATAAACAGGATGTGATCGGTTCGAATCATCCCGTACCTGGTGTTGACCGTCGTGCCTTCGACGATCGGGAGGATGTCGCGCTGAACTCCCTCGCGGCTGACGTCCGGGCCGTGCCCCGATTCGCGTCCCGCTATCTTGTCAATCTCATCGAGGAAAATGATGCCGTTGTTCTCGACCCGTTCGACAGCAATTCGTGTCACCTGGTCCATATCGACGAGCTTCTGCTCCTCCTCCTGGATCAGATGTTCGATCGCCTCGGCAACTTTCATCTTCCGCTTCTTGGTGCGCTGGCCGAGGAAGCCCGGCAGGATATCCTTGATGTTGATATCCATGTCCTCGATGCCACTGTTGCTGATGACTTCGAAAGCTGGGAAGCTCTTTTCCTTCACTTCGACCTCAACGGTCCGGTCGTCCAGTTTTCCCTCCCGTAGCTGCGCACGCAACTTTTCGCGGGTCCGCTCCCACTGCCGGGCCGCGCGTTCACGCTCTTCCGGGTCGCCATCTCGATTCGCCGGAACCGGCGGTAGCAGCAGGTCCAGTATTCTTTCCTCGGCATTCAGTTCGGCTTTTTCCGCAATCTCTTCAAGCTTCTCATTGCGCACCATCTCAATCGAAATCTCAGCCAGATCCCGGATCATCGATTCAACGTCGCGCCCGACGTAGCCCACCTCGGTGAACTTCGACGCCTCCACCTTGATGAACGGCGAAATCGCCAGCTTCGCAAGCCGACGCGCGACTTCGGTCTTCCCCACACCGGTGGGTCCGATCATGATGATGTTCTTCGGCATCACTTCCTCGGCCATCTCAGGAGACAATTTCTGCCGGCGCACGCGGTTTCGAAGAGCAATCGCCACGGCGCGTTTCGCCGCAGCCTGCCCAATGACGTACTTGTCGAGTTCGCGAACGGTTTCCCGTGGGGTCAGCTCATCGAGATGAGAGGTGGGATTCACTGGGTCGTATGCAAGCATGGTTGCGCCTATCTCCGAGTGCCTTCTAGAGTTCTTCGACTGTCAAGCTGGTGTTCGTGTAGATACAGATATCGGCAGCGATTTTCAGCGATTCTTCGGCAATCTCGCGGGCTCCCAACTCTGAAAAACTTCTCAACGCCCGTGCGGCGGCGAGCGCGTATGCTCCCCCGGAGCCGATCCCGAGCAACCCGTCATCGGGTTCGATCAAATCGCCGGTTCCCGAAATCAAAAATGTGAGCTTTTCGTCGGCAACGATCATGACCGCTTCGAGGTGGCGAAGGCTCTTATCCGTTCGCCAGTCTCGGGCCAGTTCTACAGCGGCACGGCTCAAGTTGCCATGATATTGCTCCAATTTCGACTCAAACCTGGAAAACAGAGCAAAGCTGTCCGCTGATGAACCGGCGAAGGCAGCAAGAATGCGGTCATTGTACAAACGCCGGATCTTCTTCGCACCGTGCTTGATGACGGTGTCGCCCAGCGTGACCTGGCCATCGCCGGCCATTGCGACCTTCCCTTCCTTTCGGACACAGATGATCGTTGTGGATCGTGTTTTTTCGGGGCGCATCGATCTAGTTCTTGACTGCAGCAGTGAAGAGACGGTCGGGTACGCCGGTATTGTAGGCCACCTCGCTCATGCGAAGTTCCATGGTCTTCGCTCCGTCCGAGTACCTGGTGATCAACAGTGGGGTCAGGACATCTTGAATCACGTGATAGTTGCTGTAGATCTCCTCGTGGACCACAGGGCTGTCGATCCGACGTATGGTTTTCTTCTTCAGGAGCCCGCTTTCACGCTCGATATAGAGATTGATCCGCGTCCGGTCTTCGTTTCGGATCTCCAGAATGTCGACCCTCTTGAAATCGATCATTTCCCGTCCGACGTACTGGACTGTCGTTTCAGCCTCAGAAACCACGAATCGCAGGATGTAGTCCAGACTCACCTTGAACTCCTCCCAGAAAACCTCTATCTGCTCTTCGATCTGGGGTTCCACCTTTTTGTCCCGGATGTTCCAACCCACGTCCCCGTTGTTTATCCGGACGGTCTTACCGTCGTCGCCGAACTCCGTTCGCTCTTTGTCGGGGAATTTAAGGTAGTCCGTGAAAAACTCTCCACCGACAAGTTGGCCGCGTTGAAACTGGAAGAAACGGCCGTGGGCTTCGACGTCTTTCACCTCGAGATAGGCGGAGCCACCCAGTTTCCGTATGGCCTTGTCGAGAATCTCGCGGGCATTCGACTGTGCCGGCGACTGGGTGGGCATCAGCAGGGCCAGCACCGCGACAGCGGCGGCCCAGAGGTAGCTCTTTTTCATAGAGTGTCCAATTATATCCAATTTGCTCGAAGTCCGCGCAATTTGCGAAAGGCTCGGTGCGCGCAGGCTCCTAGGTTTGATTCAGACGGCCTCCCGCCCGGCCCGAACGAATGCGGAAAACAACGCGCGGGCGAATGAATCCGTCCGCCAACCTGTTTCCGGATGCCATTGCACACCGACCGCAAAGCGCCCCCGGTCGTCTTCGACTGCCTCGATGACGCCGTCCGGCGACGTCGCCACAGCGATCAGGTTCCGACCGGGAACGTCAATCGCTTGATGATGATAGCTATTGACGTCGACCCCTGATTGAGGGTGCAGCCGACGCAGTCGGCCTTTCTCGCTCAGCCGGATACTGTGAGCCTTGATTTCCTTCGGCTCCCCATCGCGATCGTGCTTAAGCGCATCGGCAATCTCCGACGGGATGTCCTGAATCAAGGAACCTCCACGGAAAACGTTGAGACTCTGGGCGCCGTAGCAGATGCCCAGGACAGGCAGCCGTCGGCGTTCGGCAATCTCCAGGAGGAGGAAATCAGTCTGGTCTCGATCGGCAAAGACGCGGCCGAGTTTTTCGTGCGCCTCTCGCCCGTAATGGACGGGATCGATGTCGGTCGGGCTTCCCGGTAACAGGACAGCATCCAACTTGTCGGCATATTCCTCGATCAGTTCCCGCTCACTGCCGACAGGGATCAGGACCGGCACGCTTCCTGCCCAGCAGAGCGCGTCCAGGTAGTACCGATCCTGTGTAAAGCGTTCACTTTCTTTGTCGTAGCGAGTCGGCAGGCCGACCCAGGGTTTACTCATGCTTCCTGCTTTCTTCTTGTTCGGACCGGAAACCCGGCCGTGCGCCTTCGAACTCTCGAACGACCGTTTCGCGGACGGCGACAGCCA
The DNA here is from genome assembly GCA_965262425.1 of Terriglobia bacterium. Lineage (GTDB taxonomy): Bacteria > Acidobacteriota > Terriglobia > 20CM-2-55-15 > 20CM-2-55-15 > CAZOZZ01. The sequence continues at coordinate 6,009,101 of OZ253536.1, forward strand.
GATCCACGTGCGACATAGAGTTGGACTCGACCGCACTACCAATGGTTACCTTGACCGGCCCACCCCGGACGTGAAAAGACCCGGGTCTCAGAGTCCTGCGCGTACCTTGAATCGTTACGGGAACGATTTCGGCCTTCGATTTTTCCGCGATAGTGAACGCGCCCAACTTGAACGGGCCGATCTTGCCATCGCGGCTCGTTCGACCTTCCGGAAAGATGACCACCGGGGTCCCTTCACGAATTCGCCCGACCGAACGACCGAGAGCCCTCATCGCCGAGAGCGGATTCTTGCGATCTACTGAAAAATGGCCCGCCCGGCGCAAGTGCCAACCCAGAAAAGGTACGTTAAACAGTTCCTTCTTCGCGACAAAACGGAACTGGAACGGCAGGGACACCAACAAGACGGGAATGTCCATATAACTCTGATGGTTGACGCAGAAAACGTACTTGCCCGTGGAGGCAACATGCTCGAGTCCTTCAACCTGAAGCCGCACTCCGGCGACCAGAAGTATGGTCCGTGACCAGACTCTCGAACACGCGTGCGGGAACCGGCCGGTTCGATCCACGAAAGAACCGGCGGCGGACATCGATCCCATGACAACCGTCGCAGCGACGATCAGAGGATTGATCAGAAACATCGTCCAGCAATAGTTCAACCCGTTCTCGATGGTGCCGAGGAAACCGCGGGGCGGGGTGGTGTCAGTACCCGGATCAGAGATGCCGGAAGCAGTCATCTGGTTGGCCTTAAGATCGCGCGCGCCTCACCGACGAGATACAACGAGCCGGTAACCAGCACCGTAGTATCGGCAGGCGCCTGATTTTTCACGTATTCGATAGCGTCCTCGACACGCTCTATTACCACAGATCCAGGGACGAGAGCGCTCAAATCGTCAGGATCGATTGATCGGGAACTCGAAGGACGCGCAAAGACGATCTGCCTGGCATGGGGATGGAGAGCCTGAATCATTCCAACGCAGTCTTTCTCGCGCATTCCACCAAAAACAATCCATACACCGTCGGGATGATACTCGCTCAAGAAGTTGTCCAGAGCACGAGCCGCCGAAATGTTGTGGGCACCATCGAGAAGAAACGACGGAGAGCCTGCCAGGTGTTCGAGACGGCCGGGCCACGACACCGTGTTGACGGCTTCGATGATGGTCGCGGCATCGATCGGCCAGCCGGACTCCTCCAGACTCTCCGCAGTACGCACCGCCACGACCAGGTTGTCGATCTGATGCCGCCCTGCAATGCGAGGTCTCAGCCGGGAATACGTCCGGACTGGAGTGGTGAGGGTGACTTCGAAGTAACCGTCACCCAACTCGGCCAGCCCAGGCTCGATTTCCGTTGCGTCGATCAACCTTCCGTTCGCCCTGTTCAGAATAGAGTCGTACCCGGTGTCGCGCCCGACGATTACGGGCTCATCCGACTTGATGATGCCAGCCTTTTCGGCGGCAATTTCTTCAAGCGTCGATCCAAGATGCTCCTGGTGGTCAAATCCTATGTTCGTGATCACGGAAGCATCCTGTTGAACCAGGTTCGTCGCGTCCAACCGTCCTCCGAGACCGACTTCGAGGACCGCAAATCGCACCCTTCTCTCGAAGTATCGGAAGGCCATCGCGGTGACAAGCTCGAAGTAGGTCGGTGGGTACAGCAAAAGGGGTTCTACCTCCCGGGCGGCGCTCTGGACACTTCTGAACACGGTGTCCAGAGCGTTGTCGTCAATCGGGATGCCTCCGACGGCGATACGTTCGTTCAGATCGACCAGGTGGGGAGAAGTATAGAGGCCTGCCCCGGGAACCATGGCAGCCAACCAGCACGCTATCGAGCCTTTACCATTCGTCCCGGCAATCAGGACGGAGCGAAAACCGGTATGAGGATCACCCAGACCCTCGGCCAGGATTTGGATATTGCGGAGGTCGTACCGCAGCGACCGATATTCGTTGGTCAGCGAGTAAAGATGTTCTTTGTCTTGACTCTTCATCAACCCGGTTGGACCCAATCAGTCGATGAGAAACTTCAGGGAGCGAACCAGATACGGTTTCAATTCGCGTCGCTTTACGATCGCGTCCAGCATGCCGTGCTCAAGCAGGAATTCACTGCGCTGAAAACCTTCCGGGAGGGTCTGTCTAATGGTCTGTTCGATAACACGGGGACCCGCAAATCCGATGAGCGCGTTTGGTTCGGCGATGTTCAGGTCCCCCAACATCGCGAAACTTGCGGAAACGCCCCCGGTGGTCGGGTCCGTCAGCAGAGAAATGAAAAGCAATCCGAGACGGTCGAACCTGGCCAGCGCCGATGAAATCTTCGCCATCTGCATCAGGCTCAGGGCACCTTCCTGCATCCTGGCCCCTCCGGAACACGAGACGATAATCAGCGCCCGTTTCCCCGTGATGGCACGTTCGATGGCTCGGGTGATCTTCTCACCGACGACGGATCCCATCGAGCCACCAATGAAACCGTATTCCATCGCGGCGATGATCGTTCCAAAGCCTCCGAGTCGCCCCTCGGCCGTAACGACTGCCTCGCGATTTCCGTCTTTGCCGGCAAGAGACTCCAGCGTCTTCTGGTAGGATTTCGCGGCGACAAAATCCAGCGGGTCCGTTGCAAACAGCCCGGTGTCGAGTTCGGTCCACGAGTCGTCAAACAGCAGGCCCAGCCTGTCCCGGGCCTCGAGCTTGTAGTGATGACCGCATTTCGGGCACACCTGAAGGTTTGCATCGATGTCTTTTTTCCACACCGGCGCCTTGCAGCTCACACACTTGAGCCAGAGCCCCTCAGGAATGATCTTCCGTTCCTCGCCCACCTCGATCGATTTCTTCTCGCGCTTGAACCAGGCCATAGACTAGGGATTATACAGGGCTTCGGAAATTCAAAGCCAAGGCTTGTCGGCCTCTTGCCCCAGCTTGCTGTGTTCCTTAACCGTTTTTCTTCAACACGAAGACACGAAGAGCACGAAGAAATGTCGTTTCTTCTACCCTTACCACTTCGTTAACTTCGTGTCTTCGCGTTGAAAATAATGTTGGGTGAGAGAAGGCTTTCGAGTTCAGGGACTCCGACGGATGGATCTGTCAAAAGACCTCGGAGACCGCTCGGCGTAATCTGGCGACGGTTTTGTCGCGGCCCAGGACAACCATGACATCGAACATGCCGGGAGCGACCGCTTTTCCGGTAAGGGCGACACGGGAAGCGTTGATCAACAGGCCGGCTTTGACTCCCAGCTCTTCGGCGAGTCCCCGAACGGCCGCCTCGGTGCCGGCGAGATCGAACGGGTCGAGCGCTTCCAACCGGGACGCCAGCCGAGGTAAATACCCGGCAAGCTTGGGCTCTTTCATGAAGCGGGCGATCGCGGCCGGATCAAATTCGATGTCCGCGTCGACATAAGTTCGAACTTCCTCGGCCAGGTCGACCAATGATCTGAATCGCGGCCGGATCAAGCCGACCACGGATGCGAACCAGGACGCGTCAGCACCGGCAAACCGTTCGTCCCAGATTCCTGTCTTCGCCAGGTCCGGCCTGAGGCGATCGACGAGTTCACCGACGCCGAAATCATTAATGTACTGACCGTTGAACCAGAACAGCTTGTCCGGGTTGAACACCGCATTCGCCTTGGAAATGCCTTCGAGCGAAAAGGCCTCGCTGAGCTCCTCTTTGCCGAACATCTCCCGGTCGTCGCCCGGAGACCAGCCCAGCAGTGCCAGGAAGTTTCGAAATGCCTCGGGGAGAACTCCCTGATCGCGGTATGCAAGAACCGATGTGGCGCCGTGGCGCTTGCTCAAGCGCGACTTGTCGGGCCCGAGAATCAGGGGGACGTGAACGAATTGGGGCACCTCGTGCCCCAGTTCCCTATAGAGCAGGACCTGCTTCGGCGTGTTCGATATGTGGTCGGCTCCCCTGACAACGTGCGAGATTCGCATGTCGATGTCATCCAGGACCACGCTCAAATGATAGGTGGGATGACCATCGGATCGGAGCAGGACAAAATCCTCGATTTCTTCGTGGTCCCGGGCGATTGAACCGAAGACCCCATCGGTGAATTGAACCGTCCCCGCCGGAACCCGGAAGCGGACCGCCCCAGGCTCTCCTCGTTCCAACCTGGTGCGCACCTCGTCGGCATCCAGGTTGAGGCACGTCCTGTCGTACTTCGGGTCGACCTTGGAAGTAGGGGCCAGTTTGCGCTTCTCTGCCAGCAACTCCGGTGAACAAAAGCAGTAGTATGCCTTTCCCTCCTCCACAAGTTGCGTCGCGGCCTTCCGATAACCAGGCAATCGCCGAGACTGGTGATAGGGGCCCTCGTCCCAGTCCAGCCCCATCCAGGACATGGCCTCGAGTATCCCCGCCACCATGTCGTCGCTCGAGCGTTCGACATCGGTGTCTTCTATCCTGAGAATGAAAATTCCCTGGCTCTTTCTGGCCAGGAGCCAATTGAACAGCGCCGTCCGCGCACCGCCGACATGGAGGTAGCCGGTAGGCGAGGGGGCAAATCGAACACGAACGCTCATCGATACTCCGTCCCTCGGATGCGAGCTCTACTAGGAGCCGCCGAACTCTTTGGCAAATTTCGTGATGTCCCGTGGGTGACCGGCGATCAACAAAGTCGACTCCGCTTCTATGACATCGTCGGGCTGGGGATTCCTGTTGGAATGAGACTGGCTCGACTGCTTGCCGAAGACCGAAACCCTGGCAACTTCTTTCTGTAGGGCGACAATTGAAATTCCGTAACGAGCTCTGAGGTCCAGGTCTTTGATCGCTGTGCCCACGATCTCCCCGGGCGCCCGGATAAAGACGAGGCTCAAGTCCTCTCCCAGGTTTATGAATTCCTTGATCCCGGTGGCGATCAGGCTGTCGGCAAGCCGCTCGCCTATTTCGTCTTCGGGGAAGGTCACGCGATCTGCTCCCACGTGGCGCAGGATGTCCGCCTGGATAGCCGAGCCCGCCCGGCCGATCACATGTTCGACGCCGATTTTCTTCAGGAGCGCCACAGTCAGGACGTTGGTCTCAAAATCCTCTCCGATTGCCACGATAGCGATATCGACCTTATCGATCTCGTGCATCCGTAGCGCGTCTTCGTCCGTACAATCCAGAGCCACCGCGAACGCCACTTCATCCCTCAATCGATTGACCAGCCGGAGCTCGCGATCCACGGCGATGACCTCGGCGCCGTTCTCAACAAGCGTCGTTGCGACCCTCGAACCCATGCGCCCAAGCCCGACGACAGCCACTCTCTTACTCATGTCCTGCTAACCCACCATGATGTCTTCTTCTGGATATTCGTAACTGACTCGATCGGCCTTCGACGACAACGCGAAAGCCAGCGTTAATGGACCAATCCGTCCCAGGAGCATGGTGACCGAAACGACAAGCTTGCCCGGCGTCGAAAGATCCGGCGTGAGGCCTGCCGAGAGTCCAACCGTGGCAAAGGCGGAAACCGCTTCAAACACGATCGAGACGAATTCCGCGTCTTCCGTCAAAGTCAGAAGCAACGTCGACATGCTGACAAAGAGGAAGGATAGCATGATGATCGAGACCGAAAGCCGCACCGCACGTAGGGATATTGTCCGTCTGAACATCTCGACGTGCCGCCGTCCAAGTAGAGTCGCGTGGACGAGACCGCCCGCGATTCCGATGGTTGATGTCTTCACGCCACCACCGGTTCCACCGGGAGACGCTCCGACAAACATCAGGAGCGCCATAAAAAAATAGGTAGGATCCGCCCAAAGCGCGACATCGACCGTATTAAAACCGGCCGTGCGGGAAGAAGCGGAATGGAACAGCGCGATCAACACCTGGTTCCAAAAAGGGTAGGAGGTCAGCCTTCCGGCTTCAAGCACCCAGAACAAGCCCGCACCAGCCAGAAGCAGTCCGGCAGTCATCAACAGGACCAACCGGGTCTGGAGACGGATCTTGCCCCTGCGGCGGCGCATCGTCAAGAGGTCTCCCAGATCCATCAAAACATAAAATCCGATCCCGCCGGCAACGATCAGTACCACGAGGGTGCACATCTAGGAGGGGGTTTCTGCTGTATTGGATCAAGTTGCCATCGTGAAGCGAAAAGCCCGCGTTCGAGAACGCAGAGACAGAATGGAAGATTGCTGAGAAAAGGGGATTCACCTGCGGAGACGGGGTCTGGACAGAGAACGCATAATACAGAGACACCGCACCGAGGGCTTCAAACAGGAACGTTCCGATAACGATATATCGAACCAGCTTCCTCATGTCGGCGGCCACCGCCAGATTCAATACGTCCTGGATGGCCACACGTTGTTGGAGTCCGAGACGGCGACCAAACGAAATGGCGAAGAAAGCAATAAAGGTAACCAGGCCAAGGCCCCCCAGTTGGATCAGGATCAGGAGAAAGACCTGTCCGGTGGTCGTGAATGTGGAACCAACGGGCACTGTGACCAGCCCGGTCACGGAAACGGCGGAAGTCGATGTGAACAGCGCGTCGAGTAGAGATATCCCGGACACGGTGGCTTTGGGCAAAATCAGGAGGGCCGTTCCAGCCATAATGAGCACGACGAAACTCGTCGCCATCGTCATGGCGGGTCGCCGGACGAATGCCTTCATGGAAAGCGTGGATGTCGCGACCTTCTCGAGAAGAACAAGGACGACGTACAGTTGCACCGCAGCGGCAAATGGACCGGCCGTAGAAGAGAATTGGAAGGTTTCGAGCACGCTCGGATTTCCGCGCCAAACGACGGATACGAATAGAATCGCCTCGAGTAGGGCCACTCCGGCCAGGCCACCGCTCCGGATCCAGTTCGATTGGAAGTACTCGAGTCGAGAAGAACTCGAATAGAGCTCACGGAGGGTCTCAAAGGCAAAGAACAAGGCAAGGGCAAGAATCAGGAGGTCGAGACTGGTTTCGAACCAGGAGGGGATGTAAAAGCCGAATCGAGCCGCCAGTCCGACCACGGCAATGAAGTTTGCGAATATGGGGTAAGGGGCATCTCTTAGCGTATTGAGTAGCGTCGGACCCACCTTCTTGGGCGAGCAGCGGCCGAGGTTGCGTTGGAGTACGAGTTGACCGCTGATCGCTGATCGCTCTCTGGTTACTGGCTCGGCGTGAGTTTGCGCAAAGCGGACACCGCTTCCTGCATTACATCCATGTTTGGATCCTCAGTGAGGGGCTGGATGTAAGGGCGGGCCTCCGCTTCTCCGACGTCACCGAGAACTCGCAACAGCTTGGTCCGGATTTCGGCTTTGGGGTTCCGCAGGTAAGGATACATCTCCGAGAGCTTGCCGTCGTATTTGCCCAGCTCGAACAGGTAAACCTCGGCCTGATAGTCCTGCCGGGTGTCTAAAGCGGCTACGAGATCCTCCATGTAACTCAACCTTTCGGAGGACACCAGGGCAAAGGCGACTGCCAGTCTAACGTTGGCGCGTTTCTCGGTCTGCATGCGCGGCTCAAGCCCGGAGGCATCGTAGTCGAGACGGGCCAGACCTTCGGCGGACAATTCGCGATAGGAATCGTCGGAATCATCGAGCAGGCTTTCGAACAGCGAAGCGGCGGCCGGCTCCCGCATCAGTGCCATGGACTGGAGAGCCTGTTCGCGAACGTCGCTTTTGCGATTGGTCTTGAACAGGGTCGACAGGGCCGGAAACGCGGCACGGTAGCCGATAGTGCCCACGGCGGCTACGGCTTCCTTGACAACGTCCTGGTCCTCGTCCGCCAGCATCCTCGTCAGAGCCGGGCCGGCTTCGTCACTGCCGATCACGCCCAGGGTCTGGATAATTGCTATCCGGACTTCCGTTCCCGTCCACTTGCGATACCACGCCCGGCTCCCCCTGTTTCGGGGCCCTTCCAGTTCGGTGATAAGCGCGGGCACCTGATCGGCAGCCCGCAAGGAGCCCAGTCCATGCGCCGCCGCAATCCGCACTTCCGGAAGGAAGTCCTGCCTCAGCGACTGCGCCAGAACTTCTTTGGCAGTCTGATCGACGTATTCGTTGGCACCCACCAGGAGGCGGTCCTCGGTGGCAAACACGTTCTTCACCTTGTCAAAGAAAGTCCAGAACCCCTCGTCATCGACGACCGGAATATAGAGTCGCAACAGCGAATCGATCGCCTGCAGACGAACTTCTTTCTCAAAATCATGCAGCAAAGACTCGGAGAGACCCGGGATGGCCGACCTGTCACGAATGCGGCCTAACGAAGCGACGATGGACGCCCGAATGTCACTTCGGGGCTCATTCTTCAAAGCTTCGACAAGCACCGGGACCGCCTCGCGATTCCCGAGGACCGTCATTGATTCGATAGCCTCTCTCCGTTCCTTGGGACTTGAACTCTCCAGTGAGGGAGCCTGAGTCAAGATCGTCAAAGCCAGAACAAAATGCAGGAACTGTGGCATGGAAGGTTCCTCTTCTTCGTTTAGTGATAAACGTTTCGATTTGGTCGATTTAGCGCAAAACCGTTCAATTTATTCTACCGTACCCGATCCCTGTTCAGGTCCATTTAGGGCAGTGATCAGGTCACTCCGATCCCCGGTCCTCAACTGACCACTGATCACTAACCACTGACCACTCCCCCTATCCTGCTCCGAAATGGCAGTTACAGGCTTCGGAGTCTTGGCCTTCGACATCCTCCTGTTCAACCTGAATCGTCGTGTGGTCGATACGAAACAGATCGTGTGCGATCCGGCTCACGCGACCCAGGATATCGACTCGCCCGGAGTCCTCTCCATCGACGACGACGTGACAACTCATGGCCACAACACCCGACGTCAGCGTCCAGACATGGAGGTCGTGAACCGACATCACGCCGTCGGTCCCGATAAGCTGCTCTTTCAACGTCGTCAGGTTGATGTGGGACGGGGTGCCCTCGAGCAGGATGTCGACGGCATCACGAATGAGGATCCATGAGCTGGACAGTATCAGCACGGCGACGATCGCGCTGATGAGTGCATCCGCGAAATTCCAGCCGAGAAACAGTATCAGCAGGCTGGCCGTGATCGCGCCCAGGGATCCAATGGCGTCGCTCAGCACGTGAAAGAACGCGCCCCGCACGTTGAGGCTCTTCGATTGCTTGCTGAAGAGGATGTACGCGCTCGCGACGTTCGCCAGGAGGCCCCCGGAAGCCACCAGCAGCATCAACTCCGCCCGAACCTCCGGTGGGTCGAGCAGCCTCTCGTACGCTTCGTAAAAAACGAACAGTGCCACCAGGACGAGGAACACGCCGTTCAGCAGAGCGGCCAGGATTTCGACGCGGTAGAACCCGTATGTTTTCCGCGGAGTTGCGGGCTTGGCCGCAAACCAGATGGCAAACGAACTCAGGCTGAGGGCAGCCACGTCGGTAAACATGTGGCCCGCATCGGCCAGCAAGGCCAGCGAATTACTGTAGATACCGCCGATCAACTCGATCACCAGAACGACGGCAGTGATCGCCAGGGCGGTCTGGAGGCTCCTGCGGGCGTCGTCGTCACGCTCATGGGGGGAGCCTTTATCCGTGTGCACGTGAGAACCCATGACGGCAATAATTATACTACGCTCGAATCGTGCCGCGATGCATCCGACGCCATCTCGCCGCTTCGCGGTCGACCAGGAGCCCGTGGTGGAAGTCTGTAGGGTCGCGCGCAGGGGTATTCGGGGCTCAGGCGCGAAATGAGGAGCGGAACGATGCTTTGTCATCATGACCGACGAATGACAAAGCCTGCGGCCCGAATACCCCTGCGCCCTTCGGGTTACGACGGCATGGGGCCATCTGCGGCGTTGCAGCTAGCCCCATGGCGCTCGTAACGCGACCCTACAGACTTCCACCACGGGCTCCTAGCAGCCCGTGGCAGAAGTGGGGTTTTCTGAGTTGAGAGTTTCAGGTCTTCGCCCGGACGGAACGGCGTCTAAATCGATTCTGGAGCGCTGAGGATGGAACGAGAGCGATTCACAGTGGCTCCAGAGCAGTATTAAGGTGAATAAGGCCATGACATGTTGGCCCTGAAGGCCTCGTGGTGTGCCGTTTCCGAAATTGTTCCGAAGGATCAGGCTCAGATTCAAAGCGGCATATTGAATCAGGACGCGCTTGAGAATGTTGTCCCGATGTCGGAGGTGAACCCGACGCATTGCGCCGGTTTCCAGCGTGTGTGCGAACGGTCGTTCCAACATCAGTCCGCGCTGTCGGAGTAATTGCTTGCCCCGGTTGCCTCGGATTCGTCGCCGGTTGGCATAGACGGCCTGTTTTTCTTCGGACTTATCTTTCCAGTTGCGTCGGCCCCGGTCCGGTTCCGAGATGTAGCTGCGAATGTTGAGGTCTTTGAATCCGGTCAACGTATCGTTACTGTGATAGCCCTTATCCGCCACCAGTTCGGAGAGCACATCGTTCCGAAGTTTCGATCCAGGATCGGCGGCCAAGGTCTCCATCTGATGCGCGGCTTGGATCATCGTTTCTTTGATCGTCGTCGTGTCGCCCTGATCGGCACCCTGCACCGTGACCGCCAGGATGGCTCCGGTCTTCATGTCGGCGGCATGCTCCACCTTATGGGCCAGATGCGTTCGTCCGTCCTTCATCTTCGTGATTCGCGCATCCGGGTCGTGGGGATGCTCCCACTCTTTGTTCGATCCTTTCTTCGACCGCTTGCGGTCGAGTCGCCCCAGCTCGGTTTGCGTCGGTGTCTCGATCCCAGACGCCTTGGCCAGCCGTGTCAGGAATTGGTTGTAGGCTTCTCCGGTGTCCCGGCGTACGATCGACCGCATCGCCGCGTTGGCTTCCAGTGTCGATGCATCCACGCCCACCGTCTTCCCATCGATCAGGCCCTCACCGGCCAACACGCCCAACATCCACGAAAAGACCTTTCCATGTGTTTCCAGATCGATCAACCGTCGCGTCCGCGAGACTGTCGAATGATCCGGCACCCCTTCGCTCAGCCCGACTCCAAGGAATCCTCGCAAACTCAGAGAATCGGCACACCGCCACGCTATGCCACGCTCCGAATCGATTCCTTCGAAATAGCCCACCAGCAACATCCTAAAATACTTGCCCGGCGCCACGCTCGGCCGACCCATCACCTCAGCGTAGAACTGCTCACAGGCATCTTCGACGAACCGGTCGGACTTGGCTTGGTCCAAGATTCGGTTAACCCGTTCGTAGAACACGTGGCCCGCTGTCCGCGGCAACTCTGCTGTCGCAACCCATAACGTGGCTTGTCGGTCCTTTTTCCGTCCCATTCCCATATCGCGTTCTCCTTCCACTATCTTCCTCGCGATACGGTCGCATGGGGTCCGTTGTTAACTATGAAGTTGACTTGCACCACGGGCTGCTAGCGGCCCGATTCGGCTCAACATCTCCGCCCATCTCTGGCCGATCACTTCCACCAACGACCACAAACTACTGACTGTAAGCAATAAAAAGAGCCTCCTCCGCAGAATTTGTGGGCAGTCCAAAGGCCTGTGCGCACATAAGTAATTGAAACAAAGTACTTTATTCTTTTGTTCGACGGCGAATATTCCAGTACCCACTTCGGTCGGACGCCTACACCCGGTGCCCGGAGCCCCCGCCGGAGGCCCCGTTCCCCATCGCCCACACCAGCCGACACCGCGGAGCGCAGCCGAGGGTCAAGGCCGGCGCAGCCGCCGAGCTTGCGAGGGAAGCCTTGAGGCTTGGCGAGCACCGTGGTCTCCTCAAGCGGCGATGGAAGACGGTTTTACCCACAAATTCTGCGGAAGACCCTAAAAAGACTGTATAATACGCAGTTTTTTGGAATCGAAAATTCTGCGGATCCGTTGGCCGGGCCGCAGCACCATCGATTCATCGAACTCCCTGAAAACATGGGCCCTAGGCCCGTAAGAGTATTGTTTTGACTGAAGAACTCGACCCGGCCCTGATGGGAGTTCCGCTGACGTTGCTGTCGGAAGATGAAGAATTGTTCAGGGATTCCTGCCGGGATTTCTCGGAAGAAGAGATTCGCCCCCTGGTCCGCCGAATGGATGACGAAGCGAAGCTGGATCCCGGCATCATGGCCCAGCTTTTCGATCTGGGTCTCATGGGCATCCATATTGATGAGGAGTTCGGCGGCGGCGGCGGGTCTTTCTTCATGTCGGTTCTCGCCGTCGAGGAGATCTCCAGGGTCGACGCCTCCTTCGGCGTGTTCATCGACGTTCAGAATACGCTGGTGAACAACGCCCTCCTTCGCTGGGCGGACAAGCAACAGAAGGAGCGTTACATGACGCGACTGGCCACCGAGACGGTCGGCGCCTACGCCCTTTCGGAGGCAGAATCGGGAAGCGACGCGTTTGCTCTTTCGTGCCGGGCCAGCGAGGACGGTGACGACTTCGTGCTCAACGGCCGGAAACTGTGGATCACCAACGCCATGGAGGCGGGAGTGTTCATCGTCTTTGCGACCGTCAATCCCGAACTCGGATACAAAGGTATCACCGCGTTCCTCATCGAAAAGGATTTCCCCGGATTTACGGTCGGAAGCAAAGAAGACAAACTGGGGATTCGCGCGTCCAGCACGTGCGAGTTGATCCTTGAAGACTGCAGGGTGCCGAAGGCAAATGTCCTGGGAGAGATCGGCAAGGGATACAAGATCGCCATTGAAACGCTCAATGAAGGCCGGATCGGAATCGGGGCCCAGATGGTCGGAATCGCCACGGGGAGTTGGGAGTGCGGCGCGGCCTACGCCAAAGAGCGAAAGGCGTTCGGGAAGCCCATCGCGTCATTTCAGGCCATCCAGTTCCAGCTTGCCGAGGCTGCGACCCAGTTGGAGGCGGCAAGGTTGATGGTGTACAACGCCGCCAGGCTGAAGGATTGCGGCAAGGAATTTGTCAAGGAAGCCGCGATGGCGAAGTATTTTTCATCTCAAGTGGCGGAGCATGTCACGTCGCTTATCATTGAAATCTATGGTGGGTACGGATACTCGAAGGATTATCCGGCCGAGAAATATTTCCGCGATTCGAAGATCGGGAAAATATACGAAGGCACATCCAACATGCAACTGCAGACGATCGCAAAGTATTTGCTGCGCTAGCAGGCTAGGAGCCTCGGCGGCAGAAGGGATCGTAGCGAGAAAGTGGAATGAAAAAAGTACGCGTCCTCCATCACGATAACTGTTTTGACGGTGTTGCTTCCGCGGCGGTGTTCTCCCGGTTCTATGAGCGCTGTGTCGACAGCAACGTATCTTTCGAGTACGAGGGTGTGGCCCACAACGCGGGCCAGTACTTCCAGGAAGAAACGTTCTCAGGCGACGAAAACGTCATCGTCGACTTCAAGTACAGCTCCTCGGACCGGCTCACCTGGTGGTTCGATCACCACGAAAGTGCGTTCCTTTCCCCCGAGGACGAAACTCACTTTCGACAAGACGAGTCCGGAAGAAAATTTCACGATCCGGATTATCTTTCCTGTACGAAATACATCGCCCATATCAGCCAGAGTGTCTTCGGCTACCCGATGGAGGACCTGGCGGAATTGATCCACTGGGCCGACATCATAGACGGCGCGAAGTTCAGGGATGCGCAGATGGCCGTGGAGTTAAAAGAACCTGCACTCCAGTTGATGCAGGTCATGGAGGGCGTGCGAAGCAGGGAATTGATCCGCCGGATCATCACCGATCTGGGAACTCGCAGTCTGGCCGAGGTCGCAGCCGAACCGGAGGTCCGGGAGACTTTCCAAGCCTTCTACAAGTCTCATCTCGAGACGATCGAAATTCTCCGCAAGTCCATGACCTGCATCGACCGTGTCGTGGAATTCGATGTCAGCGCGTATGACTTCGAAGGATACAACAAGTTCATTCCCTACTATGTTTTTCCGGAGTCTGTTTACAACGTCGGTGTGAGCCTCGGACCGGCTCGGGCTAAGGTTTCCGTGGGCACGAACCCCTGGACAGACCACAAAAACCGCCACAATCTCGCTAAGTTGTGCGAACGATATGGCGGTGGGGGACATTCCGTCGTGGCTGCGATTTCCTTCAGAGCCGACGCACTCGAAGACGCCAGGCACGCGGCTCGCGCGATCGCCGAGATCTTGCGGCGTGAACCCTGACCCCACCGGGGCCGGGTACGATCCGGACCGCGCCTTCCTCGTAGAGCTCTGGAGCAGGCGGACGCCTGCCACCCTGATCATCCTCGTCACCAACATCCTTGTGTTCCTTCTCATGGAGTTCTCCGGCGGAACCATGAACGAGGCGACGCTGCTGGCATTCGGGGTCAAATCCAACACGGCAATCGATCAAGGTGAGTTCTGGCGGTTCATCACTCCTGTTTTCATCCATATCGGAATCCTGCACCTTGGACTGAATTCCTATGCACTCTGGATCGTCGGCCAACAAGTCGAAAGGCTCTATGGCAGCGCCCGATTCCTCTCTCTCTATGTTCTGATGGGGATAGCCGGGGTTGCAGGTAGTTACCTGTACCACCCCATGTCCCTTTCGGCGGGAGCATCGGGAGCAATCTTCGGTCTGTTCGGAGTCCTGCTGATGTTCGGCCTGCGGCATCGACGGAGGGTTCCGGTATTTTTCCGACGGGCGATCGGACGAGGCATTCTGCCGGTGATCTTGCTCAATCTCGTCATCGGGTTCGCCATACCCATGATTGACAACGCCGCCCATATCGGCGGTCTGCTGGCCGGACTCGCGCTCGCAACTGTTGTCGGATTCAAAGCACCCGGCACTCGGACACACCCGTTTTTCCGGGCTACGCAAGCGGTGGCAATTTCGACGATAGTCCTGGGTTTCTATCAGGTCGCCCGCCACTACGACGGCCCGACGCCCGGCATCGCCAACTTCGCCGGATCCTGGCGTCAGATTCTTTCAGGGCAATCCGCCGCGGAGCAATTTATCGACGCCGTGAATTCCTCCCGAGGGTCGTTCGCCTCCGCCAACCGAGCGATACGCCGTCGGACGACCTCCCCTGCGGACCTTGAACGCCTGTCTTCAGAATTGGCTGCTTCCATCGACCAGCTTCGATCGGTTCCATCGCTGGCGGCGTCGACGGACGATCTCACCAACGACCTGATCGACGTCATGGAGGACCAGTATTCGCTGATGCAGTCAATCCGCCGCCAAGCCGGGGAAGTGGGCCCGGGCGATCGGGAAACCGCCGATCAAAATTCCACACGTTACGTGTCCACTTGGGACGCGATCCTCGAATGGGTCGAAGCCGAGGGCGGAAAATACGGTCTTCAGCTTCAGGATCGCGACGAAGACGGCGCCCCCAACCTGTAAGCTTCCGGCTCCCATTAATATTGCTTCAAAGTCGCCCCCTACGGCATACTGCCAACTGCCCCCCGCAAATGTGAGTTGGAATGAACTCAAGAATCATCCACAGGATTAACAAGGACCTCGGCATCTCCCTGTCCCGAATCGAAGCCACGGTCGGGCTGCTCGAAGGCGGGGGGACCATCCCGTTCATAGCGCGCTACCGAAAGGAGGCAACCGGGGCCCTGGACGAGGTACAGATTCGCGATATCTCCGATCGGCATGTCTACTACGGGGAAGTGGATGAACGTCGGCAGGTCGTCCTTGCGACGATCGCGGAGCAGGGAAAACTGACCGACGAGCTACGCGAAAAGATCGAAGGTTGTTTCGCCAAGAATGAACTGGAGGATCTTTACCTACCCTACAAGCCCAAGCGAAAAACCAAGGCCGCCATCGCACGCGAAAAAGGGCTGGAGCCGCTTGCCGCTCAAATTCAGGACCAATCGTCCACGGAGCCGATCGAGGCTCTGGCCCCCAGGTTCGTCAGCGAAGAAAAGGGGGTTTCCACCCCGGAGGACGCAATCGAGGGAGCCCTCCATATCGTTGCGGAACGCTTCGCTGAAAATGCCGAACTCCGGGGGTGGCTGCGGGAGTTCATGCTGGCTGAGGGGAAGGTGCAGGCAAAGGTCAGTAAGAACAGGGAAAAGGAAAAAACGAAGTACTCGATGTATTACGACTTCGAGGAATCTGTTGCCCGCATTCCCTCGCATCGGATGTTGGCGATCCGTCGGGGAGTGCGCGAAAAAATTCTGACCCACTCCGTTCGGATCGAGCATGAACGCGCCACCAAGAAACTGAAATCCAGAGCAATCCCGGACAAGGACAATCCGTTGGCTCCTCTCGTCGAAAAGGCATTTCAGGACGGATACGAGCGGCTCATGGAGCCATCGATCCAGAACGAAGTTCGATCCTCCCTTAGAGTGAGAGCCGAGAACGAAGCGATACGGGTGTTCGAGGAAAACCTGCGTGCTTTGCTCCTGGCGCCGCCAGCCGGACAAGTCGAGGTGCTTGGCATCGATCCCGGATTGCGAACGGGATCGAAGATCGCGGTTCTCGACCAGACTGGAAAATTCCTGGGGCACGATACGATTTACCTCACCAAACCCAAGAAGGATCTGGAAGCTGCTGAAAAAACGGTGGTCGACGTAATCAAGAAACACAACGTTCGAGGAATCGTCATTGGCAACGGAACCGGATCGAGGGAAACCGAGACCTTCGTCCGATCGATCGTTGAGAAGCATGAGCTAGGCGTCTTTACCGTCGTGGGAAATGAGGCGGGCGCGTCCGTGTATTCGGCATCCAGGCGCGCGCGACAGGAATTCCCTAAGCTGGACATCACCATTCGAGGAGCGATCTCCATCGCACGAAGGCTTCAGGATCCCCTGGCGGAGTTGGTCAAGATCGATCCGAAGTCCATCGGGGTCGGTCAGTACCAGCATGATGTCGACCAGAAGAAACTCAAAGTCAGCCTGGGTGCCAGTGTGGAGTCGTGCGTCAACAAAGTCGGCGTCGATCTGAATACGGCGTCGGTCGATCTGCTCAAGTACATCTCCGGGATCTCGGAGAGGTTGGCTCAGGCGATTGTCAAATATCGTGATGAGCACGGGCCGTTCACCAGTCGGGAACAGTTGACCCACGTTTCGGGCATGGGAGAAAAGAGTTTTGAGCAGTCTGCAGGTTTTCTGCGGATCAAGGATGGCACCAACGTGCTGGATCGCACTTCAGTCCATCCGGAGTCTTATCCCATCGTCGAACGCATGTCGCAATCGCTCGGGGTGTCCGTGGCTGACGTTATCGAGAACCCCGATCGAGTGAACTCCATCGACTTCGGAAGTTTCGAAAACGAGGTCGGCAGGTACACCCTGACGGATATCCGGGACGAAATGCTCAAGCCGGCGCGAGACCCGCGAAAGACGTTTAAGGCACCCCAGTTCCGGGACGACGTACGTGAGATCACGGATCTCAAAAAAGGCATGGAGATCGAGGGAACCGTCACGAACGTCACGAATTTTGGGGCTTTCGTGGATCTGGGTGTTCACCAGGACGGACTGATCCACATATCGGAGCTATCTCACCGTTATATTCGGGACGCCCGGGAGGCGGTGACGGTCGGCGATGTTGTCAAGGTCCAGGTGATCGCCGTGGATCCGTCACTGAAACGAATCAGCCTGTCGATGAAGGCGACTGTGCCCAAGCCCCGACCGAAGCCCAGACCAAAGCCAAAACCAAAACCAACGGCACAGCTCAAACCCACGCCCCGTGGTAAAGACCGCGGGGAAGCCGCCGGAAGGCCTCGGACCACCGAAAGGGTCGTTCCGATCCAGAAACGACCGGCCAAAGCAAAACCTCGTGAGGTATCGATGGAAGAAAAGATCCGGTTGCTGCAAGAAAAGTTTCACACACCGGACAAGTAGTCCGTCGGAATCCCCTCGTTAACATTCGGCAGGTACGACCGTCTTTCTGGTAGGTTATATATATATATGAACCTTACCGAGGCGGTCTGGATTGCCCTGTCGTCCTTGCGGGCGAACCGGCTTCGTTCGGTTCTTACACTGCTCGGGATCGTGATTGGAGTGATGACGGTCATCACTGTCATTTCTTTTATTTCCGGACTCAACAGCTTCGTCGAGGAGGAGGTGTTCAACCTGGGCGCAGACGTGTTCGTTGTCAACCGCACGCCCGCTGTCGCCATCAACGAAGAGGACTGGATCGCCGCTCGAAAACGCAAGAACCTGTACCTGGAAGATGCCGAGGCGGTCCGAGACCTTTGCACCGAATGCACGGCCGTCGGCGCCCAGTTGACTGCAGGGGCGAGGGTCAAATCCGGGCGTGAGTTTGTCGTCGGCACCCAGATAAAAGGGCTGACGCCGGAAATACCGGCCATTCTGGGAGAGAATCTCGCCAGCGGCCGGGCCATCAACGATTACGATGTTCGCCATCGCCGATTCGTCTCGGTTATCGGAACCGACATCGTCGACAACCTCTTCCCTTTCGTCGATCCCATCGGCAAGAAGATCCGCGTCAATGGCCGGGAGTTCGAAATCGTCGGCATCGGAGAGAAACTGGGATCTATCGTCGGCCAATCCCGGGACAACTGGGTTCAAATCCCCATCACCGTACATCAGCGCATGTGGGGCGCCAGGCGATCGGTCCGAATCTATGCGAAAGCCGATGGAGAACAGAACGTAGAGTCTGCCCAGGACCAGGCAAGGATGATTCTGAGGACCCGGCGACACGTCGCCTACAATGCGGACGACGATTTCTCGATCGTCACGAACGACACTTTCCTTGAACTGTGGGCGAATATCAGCCAGGCCTTTTTCGCGGTAACCGTCGCGATCGCGTCGATCTCTCTGGTCGTGGGCGGCATCGTGGTGATGAACATCATGCTGGTTTCGGTCACCGAACGGACACGTGAGATAGGCATCCGCAAGGCCACCGGAGCCCGTCGCAGCGATATCATGCTCCAGTTTCTGGTCGAATCCGCGACGCTGGCATTGGTCGGCGGCGTGATCGGCGTTCTGCTCGCTATCGTGATCGCAACCAGTGTCTCGGCAGCCACCGAGTTGCCTTCATCGATCGAATGGTGGGCTGTGCTGCTGGGTTTGACGGTTTCGACCACGGTCGGGCTGTTTTTCGGTATCTGGCCGGCGAAGAAAGCGGCGAACCTCGACCCGATAACGGCTCTGCGATATGAATGACATCATTTTCATGGCGCTGGATTCGATCCGCGCAAACAAGATGCGTTCGGTCCTGACGGTACTCGGCGTCGTCATCGGGGTAACGACGGTCATCGGAATGTCGTCGGTGATCAACGGCCTCAATACGAGCATTTCGTCGCAGATCGAAGACATCGGTTCCAACCTGATTTTTGTCTCCCGTTACAACCTGGCAATGGGCCGGCGATCGCCGGAGGAAAGGGCAAGAAAGAAGCTGACCCTCGAAGACGCTAATGCGATCCGCGACCTGTCGGGGGTCGCGGCCGTTGCTCCGATTCTACGGCGATTCGCTCGCCGCCGGTCGGCAAATTCCTATGCCGTGCGATATCGCAACCGCACCGCTTCGAACACGCTGATAGAAGGGATCACTCCCGACCATGAAGAGGTGTTCAGCCTCGATCTTCGTTCCGGACGGTGGATAAACGAAAGCGACCACAGGCATCGGACCAACGTTGTTGTCCTGGGGTACGACACCGCGGAAACCCTGTTCCCCAACATGGACAACGCATTAGGAAAGGAAGTGGAACTGGACGGCAAAGTGTTTCACGTGATCGGAGTGTTGGAGAAGAGGAAGAACGGTTTGAATCCGGGTGCGAACCCGGAAGACAACGTCGCGGAAATACCCATCGGAACCTTCGAGAAAATTCACCCGGAACTAGACGATTACTGGATCACGCTCAAGCCCGTCAGCCAGGAAGCGATGGTGGGCGCGATCGACCAGGTTGAAGCTCTGCTCCGGAGGCGGCGGGGCGTAGTCTACAACAAGCCCAACGACTTTGCCGTCTTCACCCAGGACTCTTTTACCGACCTCTGGAATCAGATATCCGGCGGGATCTTTGCTGTCATGCTGGCGATCTCGTCGGTGGCACTGATGGTCGGTGGAGTCGGAGTAATGAACATCATGCTGGTTTCGGTGACGGAACGGACCAAAGAGATCGGTATCCGGAAAGCCATCGGAGCGACACGCCAGAGCATCCTGATTCAATTTCTGCTCGAAGCAATGGCGCTGACCGCACTTGGCGGCGTGCTCGGCATAGGAGCCGGAGCACTGGTGACACAAGGCATTCGGGCAGCCGCACCGTTTCTTCCGGCTGCGATGTCTCCGTTCTGGGTCACGCTCGGGTTTTCCACATCGGTCGCCGTTGGCCTGATCTTCGGGTTGTACCCGGCCTACAAGGCCGCGAAGATGGACCCGATTGAGGCACTCCGCTACGAGTAGGGAGAGGGCCCTCAGAACTCGACGCAGAGACGCAGAGATCGGAGGGAGATTGTCGGAGATCTTTAGCCGGGAACAAGAAAATCGGATCTCTGCGTCTCTGCGTCTTTGCGTCGAAAATCCCTCTCTTACAATGCGAAGTTATTCAGGAGCGGGCCCTAAGTTCGACTTCAGAAACCCTACTGCCCGGCTCCACGCATCGCCGGCGTCGCCGGTCCGGTAGACTTCGGGTCTGGTGTCGTTGAAGAATGCGTGGTCTGCATCCATGTAACGCACCACTTCACCGGGTTTGCCGTGATGCTCTAGGTGGGATGCAAGGCGGTCGACTTCGTCCCTGGTAATCCATTCATCCTTTCCGGCGTACACATACATCACGGGTGTATGAAGACCTTCGAGAACATCATCGCCGGGGACCTGGCCGTAAAAGGGAACCGCGGCTCCGACTTTCGGATCGTGGATAGGCAGTAACAACGCGTAAGAACCGCCCATACAGAAACCCATCACGCCGACTTTTCCTTCAGATCCAGAACGTACTTGCTCCACCGCCGCGGCTAGTTTTCCCAATGCCTTTTTCTGATCGAGCCCCATCATCATCGGGCCGGCAACCTCCGGGTCCTGGGTCACACGGCCATCGAAAAGATCGGGTGCGATCGCAACCAGGCCCTCCCCGCGAGGCGTGTGGTGACGTCCCGGATGTGGTCGTTCAACCCCCACCACTCATGGATAACCACCACAGCCGGGTGTTTCCCGTCATCGTCGGGTTCGGCAAGGAAGGCACCGATGTGTTCACTGTTGAACGGAACCTGAATGTCGCGTGTACGGGGTTCGTTTGCCAAAAGAGCCTCCTTCGGGAACAAGGTTAGTAAGGACCAGCCGGATTCTAACATCGTCTCGATCGATTACCTCATCGCGGCTCCTGATGCAAACCCACTCATGATGGCTATCGAAGTCAAACTCCCTTAAAATACTACCAGCGGCCCAAGGAGCTATAACCAGGGACGAAGGAGGAGTCGTGACGGACCAGGACACACTGAAAGAGGATTATTTCTTTGCGGCGGTGGACTTTTTTGGTGAAAACCAACTTGAGGAAGCGATCGCGAAGTATCGGAAGGCTCTGGACATCGATCCGGGCTACCAGGATGCCCTCCACGGGCTTGCCCGGGCACAGTTCGACCACGGGCAGATCGACGAAGCGATCGAAACAGCAAAGCGCCTGACTGTGATCGACACCGATGACATACTGGCTCACACGAGTCTGTCCATGTTCTACCAGGCCAAGGGCATGATCGACGAAGCCGAGCGCGAGGGGAATGTGGCGAGAGTTCTGGGTTGGAAGCAAGAGCTCAAAGAGGGAGAATAGGGAGGCTTGGGATTCGGCGGCATCCAAACATCTTCTTTGTTATCTGACAAGTAACGTGGTATTTGTTGAGCCACCATACGGAATGTTGGCTTTTAGAAGTGCCTGGGAATAGAACTCCTCTAACAATCGGCATTTCTGTGCAGGATCCATGTCCACAACGTTAACAGAAGCGGATCAACTGGTTGGTTTTCTCAAGAATGTCGGCCTCTTTGCCGATCTGCCTGAGGAAAGCCTGGCCAGGCTCGGAACCTGCCTGAAATCTACCGACTTCCCGCCATCGGACACGATTATGCGGGAGGGCGCTCCCGGCATCTCGATGTACATCATCAAGGAGGGGCTGGTCGAGGTTCGAAAGAAGGACCCGGTGACCGGCATTGACTTCCTTGTGGCTCAGCTGGGTGAGGGTGCAGCGGTCGGCGAAATGTCACTGCTGACTGGAAAACCGCGTTCCGCAAGCGTGACGACCGTCGAGCCGACGGTCGTCTATACACTGACCCGCACGGACTTCCGCAACCTCCTCACGCAGTATCCGGAGATATCCCTGGGCCTGGCCAGGATACTGGCCGAGCGTCTCGAGGAGGCCAATAAACAGGTCGGCGTCGAGTTTGTCAGCCTCACGAAAAACATCAACTTCGATCCGAAGGTTGTGGGTCTGGTTCCTCAGAACATTCTTCTTCAACACAAGTTGGTTCCCATCGCCTATGGCAACAACGCGCTGACGATCGCCATGGTCAACCCTTCGAACCTTGTCGCGTTCGATGATGTCCGGCGCTACGTCAAGGGCGTGATCATTGAACCGCGGGTCTGCACGGAAGACGAATTCTCAAAGTTCATGAACTCGGAATATCCGAAGTTGATGAACATCGAAGAGGAAGTGGACCCGGAGAAGGAACAAGAGCGCCTGAAGAGGGATCTGGAGAGAAAGAAAAAGAAACAGAAGCAGGAAGCCGCGAATATTCGCCGTCGAACAAAAAAATAAGGTACTTTGTTTCAATTACTTATGTGCGCACAGGCCTTTGGACTGCCCACAAATTCTGCGGAGGAGGCAGAAAAAGAAACAGAAGCAGGAAGCCGCGGCTGCGGTCGCGGAGGTGCCCTCGCAGAGCCTGGAGGATCTGGAGGCCGAGATTCTGGGCGGGCTGGAAGTTCAGGAGGAAGACGAGGAAAAACCATCCGAGACGGAACTGCAATCGGCATCGGATGACGCTCCGGTCATTCGTCTGGCGAACAACATCCTCGCGCTCGCAATCAAGAAAGGCGCCAGCGACATCCACATCGAACCGCAGGAACAGGGCGTCCGGCTTCGGCTCAGAATTGACGGCATCCTGAAGGTCGAAAACGTCTTATCGAAGAAGATCATGATGCCGTTGACGTCGCGGCTCAAGATCCTTTCCCGCCTGGATATTTCCGAACGGAGAATGCCGCAGGACGGTCGAATTTCGGTCAAGATCGACAACCGCTCGATCGATTTTCGCGTATCGACGGTCCCGGCTAAATTCGGTGAGAAGATCGTGATGCGCGTTCTCGACAAGAGCGCGTCGCTGCTGCCTCTGGACTTGATCGTCGACCACAAGGAAACCATGGAGAAAGTCCGGTGGATGATAGCTCAGCCGTACGGCATCATCTACGTGACGGGACCGACCGGCTCGGGAAAAACGACGTCTCTCTACAGCTCGCTGGGTGAAATCAATTCCCCCGGCACTAACATTTCCACGGCTGAAGACCCGATCGAATACGACCTGGCAGGTGTGAATCAGATCCAGATTCACAAGCACATCGGTCTGGACTTTGCTCGTGTTCTCCGAGCGTTTCTCAGGCAGGACCCCGACGTGATTCTGGTCGGTGAGACTCGTGATCGGGAGACAGCAGGCATTGCGGTGGAGGCCGCCCTGACGGGTCACCTGGTGTTTACGACGCTTCACACCAACGATGCTCCGGGTGCGTTTACCCGCCTGCAGGAAATGGGTGTCGAACCGTTCCTGATGTCGAGTTCGACCATCGGGATACTCGCGCAGCGCCTGGCCCGTCGACTTTGCACCAAATGCAAGGAACCCTACACCGCCGACGAAACAACCGCCGGATACTTCGGCTACACGCCGGACAACCTCCCCACATTCTACAAAGGCAAGGGCTGTGACAGATGCGGCAACACCGGGCACAAAGGGCGAATCGGCATTTACGAATGCCTGATCATGAACGACGAACTGAGGCGACTGGTTGCCGCCGGCGCCAAGTCCGATGAGGTTCGGGATTGCGCGATAAAGCATGGTATGTGGACGCTGGTGAAGTATGCCGAGTATCTTCTGCTGGAAGGTCTGACTTCGGCGGATGCTGTCCTGGGCGTGGTTTCGGTCGCAGATTAACTGTCAGCTTGTAGCTATCATTCAAACTTGGCGGTCAAGCGTCCGAACGACCGCGGCGGACTCCTTCACGAATCCCTGGTACTCCGCCACGTCGTCGTGACTTCCAATGATCAGCGGAACCCGATGCTGCAGGGACTCCGGCTCGACGTCCATTATCCGTTGGGTCCCGGTCGTGGCTGCCCCACCCGCCTGCTCGGCCACCATCGCCAGCGGAGCCCCCTCGTAGAGCAGGCGGAGCTTGGCCTTCGGCCCTGGATACAGGAAAATGCCACCCTTCAAAAGGTTCCTATGGAAGTCGGCGACGAGAGAGCCGATGTAACGCAGGGAGTACGGCCGCCCGGATTCATCGTCTTTCTCTTTGAGGTAGTCCACGTACTCCCTCGTCGCGGCGTCCCATCGGGTCCGGTTCCCTTCGTTGATACTGTAGATCTTCCCTTTCTTCGGAGTCTTGATGTTCTCGTGGGACAGGAGAAATTCTCCTAATGCGGGATCCAGCGTAAACCCGTGGACACCGTTGCCGGTCGTGTACACCATCATCGTGCTCGACCCGTAGAGAAAGTAACCGGCTGCGACCTGTTTGTAGCCCGGCTGCAGGCAATCCTGGTCGGTGCCGGCGCCTCCCTCGGATATTCTCCGTTGAACGGAAAATATCGTTCCGATACTGATATTGACATCGATGTTTGAGGAACCGTCGAGCGGGTCGAAAAGCAGGACGTACTTACCTCGGGGATGTCCCTCGGGTAACGGTATGATTCCTTCCGATTCCTCGGATGCCATGACGCATAATTGGCCGGAGGTCCCCATCGACTGGCAAATGGTCTCCTGGGAAAAGTCATCGAGTTTCATCACTGTCTCGCCGTAGACGTTCACGTTCTCGGTTTCGCCCAGAACCGTCTTAGCCAGGCCTGCTCGGTTCACGTCACGGGAAATAATTTTCGCCGCAACGATCAGACTTGTCAGCAATGCCGTGAAATCGCCTGTAGCCCCCGGGTGGAGGCGTTCTTCGTCCTGGATGTGTTGTTGAACCGTCTTAAGCGAACTCATGATTTTTCTCTTTTCGTGTGTGTGACATCAAGAATTGACAGGCCTTTCAACCGGATGAATCCTTCAGCCGATCCACTTCCTCGCCCAGACGTGCTACTTCCTTTGCAATACGTGGCAAACGGGACAGGTAGGCCTGCTGGACCTTGATGTCTTTCAGCGGCCGGGCCGGTGTCCCCCAGAAAATTTCTCCTGCCCGAATGCGCTTTCCACTCGGGATGCCACACTGGGCGCCAACGATAGAACCGTCGTCGATACGCACATGGTCGGCGATACCGACCTGTCCGGCAATGACAGCATTCGCACCGATGTCGCAGCTCCCGGAAATCCCCGTCTGCGCGGCAATGACCGTATGGGCTCCGATGCGCACATTGTGGGCGACATGGCAGAGGTTGTCCAATTTTGTCCCGCGCTCAATGACAGTGGCACCCAGGGCTCCCCTGTCGATGCACGAATTCGCGCCGATCTCGACATCGTCTTCGATGACGAGTCGGCCGATCTGAGGAAACTTCACATAGCCCGCGCCATCCCGGACAAATCCAAAACCGTCGGATCCGAGAATCACGCCGGCGTGAATTACGACCCGATCATGTACTTCGACACCTTGGTAAAACACGACGTTGGGACGAATCGTGCATTCGGCACCGATACGGACGCCCTCTGCAATATAGCACCCCGCATGCACTGCGGTAGACGGACCAATCTCGACATCGTCCTCAATGACGCACCGTGGGCCGACCATCACACCGGCGCCAAGCTGAACTCCCTTGCCGATCTGTGCCGTTGGGTGAATGCCGGCCGTGGGACCCGACTTCGGGAAAAGCCACTCGGCCGCGCGGGCAAACGCTGCCTTCGGGTTCTCAACCACGATTGTGGTCTGACCGGGAAACTCTCCCTCCGGCACGAGCACGCAGGACGCCCGACTGAGGCGAACTTGTTCGAGGTAACGGGACTCGGCATAGCTCAGGTCCCCTTCGCTTGCCGTTTCGAGGCTCGCCAACGCTTCGACAACCCGGTCTCCGTCTCCTTCGAGCCGACCTCCGAGGAATTCGGCAAGTTCAGCAGCAGCTCGTTTCATGATCATCTCCGGATGTATTCGACGACGGCGTCTGCCGTTTCCCGGCCATGCTGCATGGACGCCGGTACAGATACGCCTTCAAGATAGCTGCCCGTCAGGAACAGCCCGGCCACGCCTTCCAGGCTGCCCTTCACATTGGCCAGCCACTTTCGATGTCCGATCCCATATTGAGGGATCGCTCGCTCCTGTCGGAACAAGCGAACCGGTTCCACGTTACCTTTCGGACCGAGAACTCTCTTCAATTCCGAAGTCACGGTCTCCCATACGCGCTCGTCGGACCATCTTATCGCGTCAGGCTCAAGAGCCCCTCCCAGAAAACTGGTCAGGAGCGCGCTGCCGGCTGGGGCCCGGTTTGGGAAGAGACTGGAACTGAACAGGGTTCCGAGAATATGAAGCTCCTCACTTCTGGGCACCAAAAATCCGAAGCCGTGGAGCGGACGCCCAAGCTGTTCGTCGTCCAGGGACGTGGCCGCCACGAGCATCGGGGCGTAAGGCACGGCATCCAACAGGTCCGCGAGATCGTTTGAAACCGGACGCGCGAGGCGCGACGCTTTGAAGGCAGGACAAGCCAGTACGATCGCCTTCGGAAGGGCACCATCGCTGTCCCATTCCACTCCGAGACCACTGTCCAATTGCACCTCGTCCACTCCAAAACGAACGTCGAGATCGTGAGCGAGCCGGAGGGGAAGCGTCCCCATCCCATCCCGGAACGCGGCAAGCTTCGCCCGCGGCCCGGATCTCGGTGAGCGGAGCATCCCCACTATGACACTTCCGTAACGGCTTTCGAGATCGACCAGTCGTGGAAAGGTCGCATCCACGCTGAGGCGCTCGGTATCGCCGGCCCAAATGCCTGTGACGAAAGGCGCCGCGAGACGGTCATGGATCTCGGAACCAAATCTCCGTGTGAAAAAAGAGGCCAGCGTTTCCTCCTCTACTACTCGACGAGATACCAAGGGTTCACCCAGAGCTCTAAGCATCCCCGGCACAGAAAGAACACCCAGAGGAACCTTTCGAAGGCGGCCCCGGAAATACATGAATCGAGGAGATTTCGGTGGAGCGGTGACCAGGTCTTCGGAGAGACCCAACTGATTCACCATCGTCAGCATTCGAGGCGTCGGCAGGATTGTATTCGGACCCGACTCGACGAGGAAGCCATCGACCTTATGGCTCGACATCACCCCACCCGGCGTCTGTTTCGCCTCCAGAACCAGGACGTCCAGCCCGGCGGAACGAAGTTGCCAGGCACAGGTGAGCCCGGAAATCCCGGCCCCGACTACAACTACATCCGGCATGAAAATCTCTGTACGCCGATTGGAACGTTCACATCCCGGAGTGGCTGTCACCCTTCGCGGACTTCGGACTTCGATCCTCCCCGAGAGCGGTCTCGACAATTTCGCGAAGGGCAAGAATGAACGTGGGGTCGCAGTCGAGCGCCGGCACGCGCTTGAAGTCGCCGATTCCGGCGTCGGATGCTACTTTTTTGTAGAGTATGTCCAGCTCATAGAGCGTCTCGATGTGCTCGGAAACGAAGCTGACAGGCACGACGAGCACTTCCTGGATTCCCTGTTTGCCCAGTTCGACGATGACATCGTTGGTGGACGGCGCCAGCCATTTGACGGGTCCAATCTTGCTCTGGAACGAGAGACGGTACGGGTTGCGACGGCCTAATCCCTCGGCGATCAGTTCGACGGTTTCACGCGTCTGGTCCAGGTAGGGATCACCTTCCTGGACGTACTTTTCGGGAATGCTGTGAGCGCTGAACAGTACCTGCACTTCGCCCGGATTCCGGAATTTGTTCAGCTCCCGGCGGATCAGATCGACGAATGCCTTGATATAGGTGGGGTTGTTCTGCCATGAAGAAACCCAGCGAATGTCGAGACCGGCCAGTGCCGGTCTCTGGGAAATCAGCTGTTTGAGATTCCGAACACCAGATCCGGTCGTCGTTACCGAATACTGAGGGAACAACGGAAGCACGACCAGCTGGTCGACACCGCTCTTCTCTACGTGATCCAGTGTCTCCTCGAAGAATGGATGCCAGGTACACATGCCGACGAACGTATCGACCTCTACTCCGGCCCAGCGCATTTCGGCCGACAGGGCTGCCGCCTGCTCTTCGGTAATCCTTTTGAGCGGCGATCCGCCTCCGATCTGGCGGTAATAGCCCTCGGACCGACGGCGTCGAAGCGTCGCTATGGAGTAGGCGACGGCCTTGCGGAGGAGATCGGAACGGATACGGATGATCTCAGGATCTGAAAACAGCTTGTAAAGGAACGGTTTGACGTCGGTCAACGTCTCCGGACCGCCGAGGTTGAAAAGAATGATCCCCAGTTTTTGCATTAGGCGTGCTGATAGGTCTTGGCAAACTCGATGAAGGCGCTGGCGTTCTCCACGGGAGTCGGAGGCAGTATACCGTGACCGAGATTCATGATGTGTCCCGTTGGGCCGGCTTCCTCCATGATCTCGGAGGTGCGGGCCAGCATACGCTCTGTGGATCCAAGGAGTAGACAGGGGTCCAGGTTCCCCTGCAGCGCCAGGCCGTCACCCACCCTCCGCCGAGCTTCGGCGAGTGATGTCCGCCAGTCCAGGCTCAGGACGTCGGCGCCTGAGGTCGCCAGCGATTCGAGCAGGTGGGACGATTGCTTCACGTAGAGCACACGAGGAACGCGGTCGCCCACACCCTCGAATATCTTTCGCGTGTAGGGCAAGGCGAACTCCTCGTAGTCGGCGCGGCCCAGTTCCCCGGCCCATGTGTCGAAGAGCTGAACCATCTGGGCGCCCGAATCGATCTGGTATGTCAGATGGCGGATGATCGTATCGGCGATCTTGTCCATCAACTCGTGGACCAGGTGCGGCTCCCTATAAGCCATGCCTTTGATTTCCTTGAAGTCTCTGGACCCGCCACCTTCCACCATGTAGGAACCCAGGGTCCAGGGAGCTCCTGAAAAGCCGATCAAGGGAACCGCATCCCGGAGTTCGTGACGCAACATGCCAAGAATCTCCCCGACGAAGGAATATTCCACGTCCGGATCCGGAATCACCAACCGGTCAATGTCCGCTTTGGATCGAATCGGACTCGCAA
This sequence comes from Terriglobia bacterium, assembly GCA_965262425.1. Taxonomy (GTDB): domain Bacteria; phylum Acidobacteriota; class Terriglobia; order 20CM-2-55-15; family 20CM-2-55-15; genus CAZOZZ01. The sequence goes on from OZ253536.1 coordinate 6,038,132, forward strand.
GTTCCGGGCCTTTGTCGGTCAGGGCGACATCCATACCCATCGCTTCGACCGGGATCAGGATGTCGGAAAAGAAGATGACAGCGTCCACACCCAATATGCGATAAGGCTGCAGCGACACTTCCACCGCCAGTTCGGGTGTCTTGCACAGTTTCAGAAACGGAACGTCTTTCCGGATCTCCCGGTACTCCTTCAAGTAACGGCCAGCTTGACGCATCATCCAGACCGGTGTTCGGGACACACTCTCTCTGCGGCACGCACGAAGAATCAAATCATTCATAAATTCACTGAAGACCAAGCAGTCCCGGGTAGTTGCTTCGGGAACTTCCCATCACGTCGGATTGCAGCCATCGGACGGCCAGATTGAGACAATCCCGTATGATACAATACCGCCTTTATGGACGCATCCGAAACCGGAGCCGAGGACGCGCCGGGAGCGCTCCGAGCCGCATCGGTTCCAACGGTTTCAGTCGTTATACCCGCCTACAACGAAGCCCGTCGAATCGGTTCGTCCATCGAAAAAATTCTCACTTTCCTGAACACCCATGAAGTTGCCGCCGAGATCATAGTCGTCGATGACGGCTCCGATGACGGGACGTCCCGGATCGCCGGCGCCTACTCGGGTCAAGGATTCCTCAACATCGTCAACGAGACGAACCGGGGAAAGGGCTACAGCGTCCGTAGGGGGTTCCTGGAGGCAAAGGGAACATACGTACTCTTCACCGACGCGGACCTTTCCGCGCCCATCGACGAACTTAATCACCTGCTCGAAATCGCCAGCGAAGGAGCGGACACTGTCATCGGTTCCCGGGCGGTGGACCGCAGCAGGATCGTGATTCATCAACCACGAGCCAGGGAATGGGGGGGGATCCTCTACAACTGGGCGGTCCAGTTGATCCTCGGCCTTCGGATTAAAGACACCCAGTGCGGATTCAAGTTATTTCGCCGGGAACCGATGCTGCCCATTTTCGAGAGGCAAACGATCCGTCGTTTCGGATTCGACCCGGAAATCCTCTTTCTAGCCAGAAAGCGTGGCCTGACAATCCGTGAAACTCCAGTCTCCTGGAGTCATGACTCGGGCTCGAAGGTTCGCTTCCTCAGCGACGGTATTGGAATGTTTCTGGACTTGCTTCGCATACGGTGGAACTGGGTAAGGGGGAAGTACCGGTAAAGGACTTTCGAGGGTCCGACGTCCGAGGTCCTGTGCAGTTTCAGAGTTGGCCAGGAGAGGGCCGATTAAGACACAATGTCGAGGTACCGATGGATCGTATCTTCGAACCCGTGATCGAAGGATTCGACGACGATCGCGTGGCCGATCGACACTTCCAGGATGTCGGGGATAGTGAGAAATCGGGCAAGGTTTCCCAGGTTGAGGTCGTGGCCGGCGTTGACCCCCAGGCCGATGCTCGTCGCATGAGACGCGGCAGACGCAAACCGGTTCCATACTTCGTCTTCGGCATCGGTACCGAAGGCCCTGGCATAAGGCTCGGTGTAAAGCTCGACCCGATCTGCGCCGATCGATCCAGCGACGTCGATCTGTTCGGCGACGGGGTCCATGAAAAGGCTCACGCGAATGCCGAGGTCCTGGAGCTGTTTGACGACTGGTTTCGCCTTCCCGGCATCCCTGGTGAGATCCCATCCATGGTCGGAGGTCAACTGGTCCGGGGCATCCGGCACGAGGGTACACTGGTCGGGCCGAGTGCGGGAAACGATCTCCAGGAAGTCGGCTCCAGGGTTGCCCTCGACATTGAATTCGACTTCTGGATGAGAACCGGTCAGCCCCGACAGATCTTCGACGTCGGAATACCGGGTGTGACGCTGATCGGGTCGGGGGTGGACTGTGATTCCGTGAACGCCGGCCCGGATTGCCCGGAGGGCCATTCCGCAGACGTTGGGGTTGTCGGTGTCACGGGAATTCCGGATGAGGGCAAACTTGTTGAGGTTGACGCTCAGTTTCGTCATGGATCCTATCGCACCGTCAGCCGCATGAACCGGCGCTTCCCGACCTTGAAAATGTAGTCCGCCCGGGACGAGACGTCGACCTCGGAACGGGGATTGGTGACCTTGTCGCCGTTGACGGTCACCGCACCGGACTGGATCAGTCTTGCCGCCTCGGACACCGAGGGGGCGAGGCCCAACGAGGCAAGCATCTTCGGCAACCGTGCGATTTCGGCCGACGCGGCGATCTCGCGGGTTTCCATGTCGTCGGGCAGTTCCCTGTTTCTGAACACCCGTTCGAACTCTTCTCGAGCTGCCGTTGCGGCCTCGGAGCTGTGGTAATCCGTGATGATCATTTCGGCCAGCCCTGCTTTCAGCTTCATCGGGTGCCGGGTGCCGTCGGCAACCTCGCGCCGCCACTCTTCGATATCCTTCAATGAAACATCTGTCACCAGTTCGTAGTAGCGGTACATCAGCTCGTCCGATATCGACATGATCTTGCCGAACATTTCCTTCGGCTCTTCGTCTATCCCAATGTAATTGTCCAGCGACTTGCTCATCTTGTCGACACCGTCGGTTCCTTCCAAAAGGGGCATCGTCAGAACGATCTGAGACGGCTGACCATACTCGCGCTGGAGATCCCGACCGACCAGGAGATTGAATGTCTGATCCGTCCCGCCGAGTTCCACGTCCGCTTGTAAAGCCACCGAATCGTATCCCTGGACAAGGGGGTACAGAAGCTCATGCATGGAAATGGGTTGCTGCTTTTTCATTCGGTTCTCGAAGTCGTCTCGTTCGAGAATCCGTCGCACCGTGTAGTGTCCGCAAAGCCGGACAAAACCGACGGATCCCAATTCCGACATCCATCGACTGTTGAAATCGACTACCGTCTTCTCTGGATCGAGAATTTTGAATATCTGCTTCTTGTACGTCTCCGCGTTCGCTTGAATGTCTTCCTCTGTCAGTTGCTTTCGCGTGGCCGACCGGCCCGACGGATCGCCGATCATGCCGGTAAAATCCCCGATCAGAAAGATCACGGTGTGGCCCAGATCCTGGAAGTGCCTCATTTTTCGGATCAGGACCGTGTGGCCGACATGCAGGTCGGGCGCGGTCGGGTCAAAGCCCGTCTTGACCCTGAGCGGCCGGCCTGTCTCCCGGGCCTTTCGAAGCCTGGCCTCAAGGTCCTCCTCACGAATGATGTCCACCGCCCCCTTTCGGAGGTAATCCATCTGCTCCTCGATTGTCAGGTTCTTGAGGTCTTCAGGCATGAATCAGTACCCTGCGGCCATCAAGTTCGCATCTGCCCGACAGCACCAGATCAATCGACTCGCTGTAAATTCGATGCTCTTCAACGAGAATCCGGCTCGACAGATCCTCGGGGGAATCGCCGTCCAGAACCGGAACGACCGCCTGGCGGATAATCGGACCACCATCCAGGGACTCGTCCACAAAATGAACGGTACAACCACTGAACTTCGCGCCGTGTTCCAGTGCTTGTCGCTGAACGTCCAATCCGGGAAACGCGGGCAACAGCGAGGGATGGATATTGAGGACACCGTATGGAAATGCGGCGAGAAAAACCGGGCTCAGGATCCTCATGAAACCAGCCAGGCAAACGATGGCGACGTCTTTCGCGCGAAGGGCGGCAACGGCCTTCGTGTCGAATTCGTGACGGCCCGTATCTTTCGAAGGGAGAAAGAGGGTCTCGAGCCCTCTTCGGCGAGCATTCTCGAGGCCTGGAGCCGATTCTCTGTTGCCGAGGACGAGCACGATCTCGGCATTTAGTTTTCCCGATTCGATCCGATCCGCTATCGCGTTGAAGTTGGATCCGCGCCCCGACAGCATGACAGCAATCTTGCGGCTGGCAGGCTCGATTTTCATGACCGGTAGAAGACCTTCGATTCTCCCGGGACGACACGTCCAATCTTAAAATGGGGAGTGTCGATCGTTCGGACAAACTCTTCGATCGCATCGGGACGGATAACAGCGATCATCCCGACGCCCATGTTCGTCGCTCGAAGCATCTCATCCCGGTCGACGCGGCCGATTTTCTCCATCAACTCGAAAACGGGAAGCACCGGCCACGAACCCAGATCAACCTCGGCTCCGCATCCTTCGGGAAGAACCCGCACCAGATTGTCGGTAATGCCTCCACCCGTGATATGGGCCAGCCCCCCGATCAGACCGGCTCCGATCGCTTTCCTCAGCGTGGGTTCGTAGTTGATGTGAGGCCTGAGCAGTGTCTCTCCGATAGAGGCGTCGAGAGTTGGCACTTTCGTGTCGACATCCCAGCCGGCCACCTCGAAGAAAAGCTTTCGGGCCAGGGAATAACCGTTCGTATGCAGGCCCACCGACGGCAGGCCTATCAGGGCATCCCCCGGTCTGATGGCGGTTCCGTCGATGATCTTGTCCCGATCCACGATGCCGACGATAAATCCGGCAACGTCGTATTCTCCATCCGCGTAGAAACCCGGCATCTCGGCGGTTTCGCCTCCGATCAGCGCGCAGCCGCCTTCGCCGCACGCCGACGCCACGCCCGCCACCAACGAAACCACGACTTCGGGGTCCAACCTGCCCGTGGCAATGTAGTCCATGAAGAACAGGGGCCGGGCCCCCTGGACCAGAATGTCATCGATGCAATGGTTGACCAGATCACCCCCGACGGTGTTGTGACGTCCGGTCATGAAGGCGATCTTCAGTTTGGTCCCGACGCCGTCGGTGCTGGAAACCAGAACGGGTTCCGCCATTCCCGGAAAGTTCGCAGCGAACATCGCCCCGAACCCTCCGATCTCACTGAGAACCCCCGGAGTAAAGGTGCTGCGGGCCAGGTCGCGAATCTTCGGCGTCGTGCTGGCCGCGGCGGCGATGTCAACGCCCGCATCTTTGTAGCTAAAAGAACGATCTGTCATCGGGCCTCTTCGAGGTATCGGGGTGATGGAACGGATCAGCCTTCGTCGTCGTCCCCGGCACCGCTCAGGACCGGCCACCCGTCCTCCTCGGTGTCCGGATCCTGCCACAGGTCGAGTTGCCGTTCGTCGGACTTCCCATCGAGCACCACATCGGTCAATTCCAGAGGATACTCTCCGGTATAACACGCCATGCAGTACTCGCTCTCCACTCCTTCGACGCCGCGAAGCATCCCCTCCATGGACAGGTAGGCCAGGCTGTCGGCTTCGATGTACTTCCGTGTCTCTTCGACCGTGTGGCTCGCGGCAATCAGTTCCCGTCTGTTCGGCGTGTCGATGCCGTAAAAACAGGGGGACATCGTAGGCGGACAACTGATCCGAACATGGACCTCGCGAGCACCTGCGGCCCGCACCATCTTGACGATCTTGCGGCTCGTCGTCCCCCGAACTATAGAATCGTCGATCAGTATGACGCGGCGGCCGGCCAGCAACTCACGTACCGGGTTCAACTTCACTTTGACCCCGAAATGGCGGATCGACTGTTGCGGCTCGATGAACGTACGGCCAACATAGTGGTTGCGGATGAGGCCGAAAGAGAACGGGATCCCGGAATGCTGCGCGTAGCCGACGGCGGCCGTCACCCCGGAGTCGGGGACGGGCACGACCAGATCCGCGTCAACGGGCGCTTCCTCCGCCAGAATGCGCCCCATCCGGTCCCTGCTCGACTGAACCGTCCGGCCAAACACGATGCTGTCGGGACGCGCGAAATAAACGTGCTCGAAAATACACTTGGCCTGGCGAACGCTCGTTTCGGCGGGAATCGATTTGAGCTTCCCGCCCTTGATGATAACGATCTCGCCCGGATGGAGTTCCCGGACATAGGATGCATTTATGAGGTCGAACGCACAAGACTCCGATGCGAGGACATACGAGCCATTGACCTTCCCGAGGCACAAGGGTCGAAACCCATAAGGATCCCTGGCTCCGATTAACGTCGTTTCGTTGAGAAGGAGCAGCGAGTACGCCCCCTGGACCTTTTCCAGGGCGACTGCCAGTGCCCCTGGCAGATCATCGGCTGTCGCGCGGGCGAGCAGATGGAGAATCACCTCGGTGTCGCTCGTGGACTGGAAGACGGCACCCTCGGATTTCAGTTCCTGCCGCAGAGAAAGTGCGTTGATCAGGTTGCCGTTGTGGCAAAGGGAAAATTTCCCGTGTGTACCTCGAACCACAATGGGTTGGGCATTGTTCGGGGAACTGTCACCGGCAGTCGAATACCGGGTATGGCCGATCGCATTGACGCCGGACAGACGTTGAAGCGTCTTTTTCCTATACACGTCAGCGACATGCCCCATCGCCTTGTGAGTCCGCACCTCTTCGCCATCAGAAGCCGAAATGCCGGTACTCTCCTGGCCGCGGTGCTGGAGCGCGTAGAGTCCGAGATAGGTCATACGCGCCGCTTCGGGGTGGTTGGCTATTCCGAATATCCCACACATAATATTTCTTCGTTATACCGCCAGGTCGGAACGAGACGGCCCTCAATTTTTATTTTACTCGAATGGACGTTTGTTTTCGAGTAAGCCGGGGAGCGCGGATCGCCACGCTTCTTCGAGTTCGGCGACTGCGACGTCCACCGCGCAGTCGTTTTCATATTCCAGGACAAGCCGGTCTCCCCCGACCGTCCCTATGTCGTGAGCCATCAGGCCGTGTTCCCGGGCTCGTCGAACCACCTGGTCCTGATCACTGGAGGTCAGGATCACTCGCGTTGGACGCTCCCCAAAAAGATCCCGGCAAACCTCCAGGTTAGACGGCACCCGCACCCGGGCGCCAATTACCGGACGGTCGAGGGTCGAAAAACAACATTCCGCCACCGCGACCGCGAAGCCACCTTCACTGAGGTCATGAGCGGATTTAACCAGACCGTCACGGATCAGGCTCGAAACAAGATTCTGGAGGACGCGTTCCTCTTCCAGATCGATTCGTTCGGAACGGGAGTTTGTCTCGACCAGAACGATCGAATCGTCCTCGTCCTTGAAAGCCGAAGTCGTCACCAGAGAAAGGTCTTCGATGAGACCTATGAGGCCGATCACCGGGGTCGGATAGATGTCCTCCTCGAACGTTTCGTTATAAAAGCTGACATTTCCACCCGTGATGGGTGCATTGAACAGCACACACGCTTCCGATATCCCATCGACAACCTCGCTGAACTGCCACATGACGTCCGGATGCTCGGGATTCCCGAAGTTCAGGCAGTTTGTGGCCGCCAGGGGGCGCCCGCCGGAGCAGACGATGTTGCGACAGGCCTCGGCAACCGCCAGCCTCGCACCTTCTCGAGGATCGCGAGCAGCCTCGAAGGCCGGGCCGTCCAACACCATTGCCAGCGCCTTGTCTGTCCCCTTCACGCGGATCACGGCCGCGTCGGAACCCGGTCCCACCATCGTGTTGGAACCGACCATGTGATCGTATTGCTCCCAGATCCATCGACGGCTGCAGAGGTTTGGTGAAGTCAGCGCCAGCCCCAGCAGGCGGCTGTAATCGTGTTGCCCCGGATTCCGGTCGGCATCGAGGAACGCTTCGACCGTCTGATCGGGACAACCATCAAGGAAACTGTAGCCGGCTAACTTTGAACCGACTCGGGGCTTGGTCGGAGGCATGAGCGGTCGGTTATAGACAGGCCCTTCATCGGCCAGGGCCACGTTTGGGATCTCGGCTACAACTTTTCCCGCCTGACGGACCCGGAGCAAGCCATCGTCGGTGACCGCCCCGACCGTCACCGCATCCAGGCCCCATTTATGAAAGACCGCCAGGACTTCCGCCTCGCGATCCCCGTCCGCTACAAGCAACATCCTTTCCTGCGACTCGCTCAGCATGACTTCATACGCGGTCAGGCCGGACTCCCGTTGCGGGACCCGATCGAGTTCCAACTCGATTCCGGTCCCGGACCGGGCCCCCATCTCGCAACCCGAACATGTCAGACCGGCGGCCCCCATGTCCTGAATGCCGGTCACCAGACCTTTTTCCATCGCTTCCAGGCATGCCTCGAGGAGAAGCTTTTCCATGAACGGATCGCCGACCTGCACGTTGGGTCGCTTTGCACCCGCATCCTCGCCAAACCCAGCGGAAGCCATCGTCGCACCGTGAATTCCATCCCGACCCGTCTTCGCACCCACGTAGATGACCGGGTTCCCCGCACCCTCGGCACGCCCGAAAAATATTTTCTCTTTCTCGAAAATGCCAAGCGCGAACGCGTTGACAAGAGGGTTTTGTGAATAGCAATCCGCAAAATAAACTTCACCGCCGACCGTCGGCACGCCAAAGCAGTTTCCATACGAGGCGATGCCGCCCACAACTCCCTCCAGGATATGGCGATTCTGCGCAGCCTCGAGTGATCCGAACCGGAGGCTGTTCATCGCGGCGATCGGTCGCGCACCCATCGTAAAGATGTCGCGGAGAATTCCGCCGACACCGGTGGCCGCGCCCTGGAAGGGTTCTATGAAGGAGGGATGATTATGTGATTCGATCTTGAAAGCGACAGCCAGACCATCGCCAATGTCGACGATTCCCGCATTCTCGCCCGGCCCCTGAAGTACGGCTTCACCTTCGGTGGGCAGCCGCTTCAGATGAACTCGCGAACTCTTGTAGCTGCAATGCTCACTCCACATGACGCTGAATATGCCCAGCTCGGTCATGTTCGGCTCACGGTGCAGGATGAGGACGATCTTCTTGTACTCGTCCTCGGAAAGCCCGTGCTCGGTCAGTTGTTCGGCTGTTATTTGCATATTAGCAAGCCGCCATCGGCCTTCTCAAATTTCGTTCCGACCCCCCCGACCTCGGACTTCGGACTCTTAGACAACCGTCAACGCCTGCACCATCGAGTCAAAAATCAGCTTACCGTCCTCGCTGCCCAGTATCCCCTCGCTGGATCGGTCGGGGTGCGGCATCATGCCGAGCACGTTGCCATTCTCGTTCACAATACCGGCAATGTTGTGGAGCGAACCGTTCGGGTTGGCTGCCTCTGTCGGCTCACCTTCGGCGTTCACGTACCGGAACGCGACCTGATCTTCATCCTCGATCCGTTTGAGCGTTGCCTCGTCGGCGAAAAAATTTCCCTCTCCGTGACCGATCGGAATGTGGACCAGTTGGCCTTTCCGAAGGGCGTTCGTGTAGGGAGTCGTCACGGTCTCAGTCCGTATATGGAGGAAACGACAGACGTATTTCATCCCGATATTCGGTAGCAGGGCGCCGGGCAGCAGACCGGCCTCCATCAGGATCTGGAAACCGTTGCAGATTCCGATGACCAGGCCTCCTTTCAGTGCAAACTCCCGAACCGATCCCATAACCGGAGAAAACCTGGCGATCGCACCGGTCCGGAGATAGTCACCATAGGAAAAGCCGCCAGGCAGGATGATGGCATCGAACCCGGCCAGATCGGTGTCCTGATGCCAGATGAACTCCACGGGTTTTCCGATCACCGACTCGATTGCGTAATAGCAGTCGTGGTCGCAATTGGACCCGGGGAAAATGACGACTCCGAATTTCATCTCACTCCCAGACGATACGGTATTCTTCGATCACGGGATTGGTCAGGACGTCGCCCGCCAGCCTCTCGACCAGGGCCTGGCGCTCGGACCGATCGAGATCGTCGCTGATCTGGATCTCGAAATGCTTTCCCTGGCGGACTCCCGCCACTCCGAAAAATCCCAGAGCTTCCAGGTTTCTATGGATCGTGCTGCCCTGTGGGTCCAGAACGGTCGGCTTCAATGTCACTATCACTGTCACGTTCATGCGGTCTCAGGCTCCCTCGGGCAGGAAGAACTCGTTTGCATCCGGATCATAATCGAACAACTCGGCGTAACGGGCCCAATCGACGGCCGTGTCCAACTGGCGCTCCGACTCCTGGGGCGAGAACGAGTCTTCCAGCAAACCTTTCATCATCTCACGTCCCACCCGGTGGTCCGGTTCGTCGTCCAGTTCCCTGACGATCCGCTTGATCAAGCCGACGTGGGCGATCATCTGCTGTCGAAAGATGTCCTTCTTTACATTTTCATCCCCGTCGATGATCCGTCTTCCCGGTTCCAGAATCTCAATGTCACCACTTTCCACCGCGGCGAAGCCCAGCAACTCGGCGGCCTCGGTTATTGGCATCAGATCGTCCAATTCAAATTGCAACGCCTGCGACAGTTTATAGATATCGACCTTCCCCTCGTGTTCATCGAGGTTCTCCAGAAGTCCTCCGATCATGTCGATCTTCGCGTGAGGTAGTGGTTCCAGAGACATGTCTTATGCTCTGTCAGACGATCAAGGAGTAGAGTTCATCGACCTGATGCTCGAACTCCGCCGATCGTCGACGACGTGGCCTCGGCAAATCGATCGTTCGATCGGCCAGTATCCGCCCGGGTTTGGAAGCCAGTATCAGAACCCGGTCGCCCATCAGGACGGCTTCTTCGACACTGTGAGTCACCAGGATGATTGCCTTTGAAACCAGTTGTCTGGATCCCCAGATATCGAGAACCTGCTCCCGTAAGTTTGAAGCTGTCAACGCGTCCAACGCGGAGAACGGCTCGTCCATGCAAAGTAATTCCGGCTCGACCGTCAAGGCCCGGGCGAGCCCGACACGTTGCTTCATTCCACCGGACAGTTCCCGGGGGTACGCCCGCTCGTACCCGTCCAGGCCCACCAGATCAATATATCGCCCCGCCGTCCGAGTCCGGTCCTCCCTTGAAAGACCTCGTGCTTCCAGACCGAGAGCGACGTTTTCCATCACCGTCAACCAGGGGAAGAGAGCAAAACTCTGGAACACCAGGGCAGCTTCGTGGTTGACATCCAGAACCTGCCGGCCTTTGTAGGCAACCTGGCCGGAGCTGGGCTTGGCCAACCCGGTAATAATGCGCAACAGTGTGGATTTCCCTGCCCCGGACGGTCCGATGATGACAACGAACTCGCCTTCTTGAACAATGAGATCGACGGGACCCAGGATTTGAACGTTGTTGGGAAATGACTTCGTGATTCCACGAAGTTCAAGGAATGGAGTGGGCAAAGCAGTTTCGTCTTCCCAGACGCGTTCGTGGGTTATCGGAGACGAGCCACCGAGAGCCATCAGTAGTTGAGGGCGAAGCGCTTGTGTGCCAGAAGATACGCCGGTTGCCATACGAAACGATTCAAGATGAGAATGAATAATACCATAGCCGCAATCGAGGTGACTATGAGCTGCAGGTTACCGGACTCATAGGTCGCAAAATCCAGAAGAGCACCGATTCCATGAACCGAATAGACGCGGTCTTCGGCCACGACATACTCGCTTAAGACCAGGGCGTTCCAGCCCCCGCCGATCGCGGTCAGGCTGCCCGTCACCAGGCTCGGGTAGATCGACGGGAGGATCAGACGTCGCCATTTCCGAATCCCTGCCAGGCCCAGCGACGAGGAAATTTCCACCAGATCTTCGGGAATAGCGCGAACCCCCGCAATCAGGTTGAACAGCAGGTACCACTGCATTCCCGTCGTCACCAACAGGATCGATGCCAGGTTCATGTCTCCGCCCATTCCGAGGATCAGCAAGACGATCAACGGAAAAAGGGCCGTGGCAGGGATGCTGGCCAGGACCTCGATTGCGGGAAGAAGCCGGCGCGACAGCCGCTCGTTGCGACCGACAAGGACCGCCAGGGGTAACGTCCAGACCAGTGCAATGCCGTAAGCGGCCAGCAACCGCAGGAAACTGAACATCAATGCGCTGGGAATCTGGAAAACTTCCGGAGCGGGGCGGATCAGTTCGTCGATGGAGGTCACGACTCCCCAGAGGACACCACCCACAACTGCGGCGACAATCAAACCACCTACGAAGTTGGGACGCCGACTCCTCTCGCTTCCCAGCAGCATCCCGACCGTTGACACCAGACCCCGGATGGTCGGACGAATCGCCCGATGCCAAAGCCCTTGAAGGAAATGGGATCGCGCCATATAGAAACGCAACTGGCTCGGACGGCGGCCGACGTCCGAGCCGGTGTCGTACATGAAACGGGTCGACCAGTCATTCAGGGGAGCCCAGACGACGAGGTGGAAGAACAGGATTATTCCAACCAGGACTCCCAGAGCGTAAATCGCGAGCGTGTAGTCGCCCGTCGACATGGTCTGTGCGAGATAACTGCCCAGACCCGGCAAACGATACCGGATCGGCCCCATGATGATGATTTCGCTCGCAATCAGGAAGTACCACCCGTTGGCCCATGAAATCATCGCGTTGTAGACCAGTTTGTGAAGAACCGCGGGCAAAACCAGGCGCATCCAGTGGGTGTAGCCGCGGATGCCAAACTGGCGACTGGCCAGTTGAAGGTCTTCGGGGATGCTCGTAATGGACTCGTAGACAGCGAAAATCATGTTCCAGAGTGCACTGGTCACGATGAGAAAGATCGCGGCGATTTCCACGCCAACGACGCCGTTGTTGAACAGACGGATGAACAGAAAGACGGCGGCGGGAAAGAAGCCAAGAACCGGAATGGACTGGAGGATATCGGAAGCTGGAAGTATGAGCCGGGCCCATCGTTTGTGGACGGCGGCCAGGTAGCCCAGCAGGAGCGCGAGCACGAGAGACAGGACCATCGCCACGATCATTCGGGCGAGCGAAGCCAATGCGTAAAATGGCAGGAAACGTAGTGACAGGTCCAGTGAGGGCCGTTCGACGGCGTAGACATGCGGGGTGTCGCGGAACAGGACGATCGCCAGGCCGACGACGAAGAGGCCGATGACGATATCAACAGGGTTCGGTACTCGGCGGCGCGTCATTTACTTCGTTTCCGAAAATCCGAGGTCCGAAGGCCGGTGTCGGGGAATCAGACCCTCGGGGGCTTGGACGTTCGCTACTTCCTGAAGACTCGGTTAAAAATGTAGTCGACGTTTTCCAGTAGTTTCGATGAATCGAAGACGCGATCGACGTCGGTTTTCGCAAGGTGGCGGCCAACATCCTCGTCGGCCAGGACGCAGTCCTTAAAACTGACCTCCTCGTCCCACACCCGCATTGCATTGCGCTGCACCCAGCGGTAAGCGTCTTCACGGGGAGCCCCCTTTTCGATCAACTCGAGCAGGAGCTGTCCGGAATAGATGAGGCCGTGCGTGAGTTCCAGATTCTCCTTCATACGGTCGGTGTGAACGACAAGACGTTCGATGAGGGTCGCGGTCCGGTCCAGGAGATAGTCGAGAACAATCGTCGAGTCCGGAAATATGATCCGTTCGACCGAGGAGTGGGAGATGTCGCGTTCGTGCCAGAGCGCGACGTTGTCCACGCCGGCCATGGCATTGGTCCGCAGAATTCGGGCCAACCCGGAGATCTGTTCCGAAGTGATCGGGTTCCTCTTGTGGGGCATCGCTGAGGAGCCTTTCTGCGTTGGCGAGAAATACTCCTGCGCTTCCCGTACTTCGGTGCGCTGCAAGTGACGCACCTCGACGGCAATCTTATCCAGGGTGGCTCCAACGAGGCCGAGCGTCGACAGGTAATGGGCGTGACGGTCTCGCTGTACCACCTGAGACGAGGCCGGCGCCGGGGCCAGGCCCAGTTGCGCCATCACCTTTTCTTCGATCTTGGGCGACAGGTGCGCAAACGTACCCACGGCGCCCGACAGTTTGCCGACGCGCATCCCTTCGGCGGCGTCTTCGAGCCTGTGACGGTGACGGCGCACCTCGTCATACCAGATGGCCAGTTTGAGCCCGAAGGTAATGGGTTCGGCGTGGATCCCGTGGGTGCGCCCAACCATGACCGTGGACTTGAACTCTTCGGCACGCCTGGCGAGCACGTCGAGTAACCGGTCCAAACCCTCGAACAGGATCTGGGAGGCCTCTCTCACCTGCAGCGCCATGGCGGTATCGAGCACATCCGACGACGTCAACCCGTAGTGGAAATAGCGCGACTGTGGACCCACGTGCTCGGCCACGGCGGTTGTAAACGCGATCACGTCATGGCGTACTTCATCCTCTATTTCCTGGATTCGCTCGACGGAAAAATCCGCGCGCTCGCGGATCTCGCGAGCCGCTTCCGCCGGCACGATCCCTTCGGCTTCAAGCACGTCCGTAGCGGCCAGTTCCACTTCAAGCCATTTCCGGTACCGGTGCTCGTCTTCCCAAATGCGCCCCATTCGAGGTCGCGTGTATCGCGGGATCAAAGTTCTTCACTCCTTCAAAATCAGCCTAACCCAACTCGATCGGTGAAGAGGGTTCAGTCTGCGAAGCCAGCGAAACACAGTTCTCATCGAGGCCCCTGGCCTCGAGCGCCTGGCGTGCCTCAAGCTTCGCTATTTCCGGGTGGTTGTTCTTTGAACTCAAATGCGCCAGAACTACATGTTGAGCCTGACCGTCGTAAGAGCTTCTGAGAAAACGGCCAACCGCCGCATTGGACAGGTGTCCGTTTCGGCCAATGAGTCGCTCTTTGAGGTTCCAGGGATACGATCCGACCCGAAGCATGTCCAGGTCGTGGTTCGATTCAATAATCAGGACATCCGAGCCCCGGAGGGCGGTGGAGACAGTGTCGGAAATCCACCCCAGGTCCGTCACCTGGGTCACTTTGATGCCCTTGTGACGGATCGAAAAGGCGACAGGTTCCGAGGAGTCATGAGGGACAGCGAATGGATCCACCTCGACGTCGCCGATCTGGAAACTGCGGCCGGGAACAACCGGCACAAGCGCCGACCCGTTCATTTCGAACGTATCGGCCCGACTACCTTCGATCGTCCCACCCGACATGAACGCTTCTATGGACGATCCCTTCAGCATCGACCGCAACCCACCGACGTGATCCGTATGCTCGTGAGTGACGAGAACCGCGCTGATTCCGTCGGGGTCCTCGCCAATAGCCTCCAGCCGTTTTCGAATGGTTCGACGGCCCAGACCACAGTCGATCAGCAGGCGCACTCGGTCGGTACGGATGTACGTCGCGTTCCCGCGACTGCCGCTACCGAGAACTGAAACCAGTATAGACATGCCTTAAAAAGAAGCGACAGACCCGGAATCAACAACCTGAAGGAGTATCGAACTGGCCCAGTCCCGAAGAAGACGGCGAATCAATCGCGGAATAGAGCGTTAATTGGCGGGGCGGTCAAGCATGGACTGCTCGCTCACACTCCTTCGTGGCCCAGGACGGAAGAAAGTGTGGAGAAATTCACTCCGATAATCCCTTCCAGGCTCATTCGGCAGTGTAAGGACCACCCCGCGCCACATTATTGGCATCCGGCGGGACAAGTCGGGGGAATCTATCAAAAAAATCCAGAGTCCGGTACAATGTATTCGAACCTATGCAATCGAAACCCATCCTGTTTTTCGCCGTTGTCGGTCTTCTGGCAGCTTATACCATCGCTAACTACAGCGGCGGCAACGGCGCCCCGATCGGCTCGATTGCTCCCGATTTCGAATTGAAAGACGCAGATGGGAACCTCGTCAAGCTGAGCGATTACCGCGGAAAATTGGTATTTTTGAATTTCTGGGCGACATGGTGCGAGCCCTGCATCTGGGAAATGCCGTTGATGATGAGGCTCCACGACACGCTTAAAGACCGAGGTTTCGAGGTTCTGACGATCAGCGTAGATACGAGTTGGAAACCAATTAAAGACTTCTACGACGAGTACGAAGTGAGCTTCCCGACGCTACTCGACCCCGCCCAGGCGGTGAGCCGTGGCCGGTACAAAGTCACAGCCTTCCCGGAAACGTTCCTTATAGCTGAAGACGGCCATGTCCTGAGCCACGTGATCGGCCCGAGACGATGGGATGACCCGAGAGAGGTGGCCGAAATCGAGCAGTATCTGGACCGGGCAGGACGACCGACAGACACCAGCAGTAACTAGTGTCCTGTCCCGACGAATCCATCACAAAACCCAGGTCTTTTTTCGAGTTGACCCGGGACGAACTGGCCGAAGGGCTGGACCGGGACTTTCGTGCGACGCAGCTCTACGAAGCCGTCTACCAGCAATGGCTGGACGACTTCAACAGCATCACCAGCCTGCCTAAGGCGTTAAGAAAATCGCTCGGTAACACCCTGGACATCCGCCTGCCGGAGATCCATCGCTCGTTCGATTCCGCCGACGGAACGAAGCGGTATCTGATGCGACTCTCCGACGGCGAACTGGCCGAGACCGTCTTCATCCCAGACGGCGACCGAAACACGATCTGCGTGTCGTCACAGGTTGGATGTGCTCTGGCCTGTACGTTCTGCCTGACGGCGCAACTGGGCTTTGTCCGCCACCTCACAGCCGGAGAGATCGTCTCCCAGGTCGTCATGGCACAGAGGGCAAACGTCGATCCGGACCCGGCCTCCCGCGACCACTTCAACGTCGTCCTGATGGGAATGGGGGAACCGCTCCACAACTACGACAATGTGATGAAGGCGCTCGCCATCCTCCATGACGAGGCAGGACTGGGCATGTCCATGTCCCGGGTCACGCTGTCCACTGCCGGTCTGGTCCCGGAACTGGAACGTCTGGCAAAGGAGCCGCTGCAGCCCAAGCTTGCCATCTCCCTGACCGGGGCGACCGGCAAAACACGGGACACGCTCATGCCGATTAACCGAACCTATCCGATCCCTGAACTGGTTTCCGTCCTCCGGCGATTCCCGGTCAATCCACGTCGACGGATCACACTCGAGTATGTCCTGCTCGACGGGGTGACGAACACAGACAAAGACGCATTTGCGCTGGCCCGTATCGCCAGATCCATTCCCGCAAAGGTCAACCTGATCCCACTGAACGAGTCCCCGGATCTCGACTTCAAGCGCCCGAGCGAAAATTCAGTTCTCCGATTTCAACGAATTCTCCGCGAGAAAGAGGTCGAGGCATTCGTAAGAAAGAGTCGGGGAACCGACATTTCCGCTGCGTGCGGGCAGTTGAAGAAGAACGAGGTGGTAGCGGAAATAGACCTGGCCGCGTTGCGGCCTGATTGACCAAGGACGTGAAGCAGATCTCGGTTTCGTCGGGGTTCCAAGACGTGTGCGAGTGATAAGGTTGCCGTCCGCCTTGAGTGTCCTTTCGCGACCTCGGACGGTGACCGTATTACTGCGGGTTGCCTTGTTGGAATGCCTTGGCTTCGGCATCCACGTCGGCTTCCCACTCGGTGAGAAGCTGCCGTAGTCGTCTGGCTATGTCCTGTCGTTGGTTGGCCATATCGAAACGTTCCCCGATATCGGAGTCCAGGTTGAACAGCAGCGTTGCCCGGCCGTCGACCAGCAGCTTCCAGTCGCCGCTCCGGACCGCACGCTGAAATTGGTTGCCAACCCGGGTCCGCCAGAACAGGTTTCGTTCGACCTCGGGCGTCTGTCCTTCGAGGATCGGCAGGAGGTTTATTCCTTCCAGCCGTGCTTCCTCAGGAACCGTTGTGTGCGTCCCGGCAAGAATGGTGGCTGTGAGGTCCATCGTGATACCGACCTGGTGGGTAACGCGGCCGGGGGGAATCCTGCCAGGCCATCGAAAGATTGTTGGAACCCGGATGCCTCCCTCCCAGAGCGTCCACTTGCGATGGAACAGCGGTGCGTTCCGGGACAACCACTCTCCGCCGTTGTCGTTAGTGAAAATGACCATCGTGTTTTCGGCCAGGCCTTGATCGGCGAGCGCGGCCAGGATCTCCCCGATACCGTCGTCCGCCCGCTCCAACATGGCAACATAGTCCTCTCGAGTCCCCGTCGCTGGATCATAAGGCTGCAGGTGCCTTGCGTTGTCACGCGCGACCGACGGCTTGTCGGGTGGCTGGTACGGCCAGTGTCCGGCGTTGTATTGAACCGATAGGAAGAACGGACGCTGGGCGTTCTGTTCAATGAACTCGACGGATCGTTCCGTAATGAGGTCGGTCATGTAGCCAGGCACATCAACCCTGGTGTCGTTTTCGAACAGATCGAGTTGTCCGCCGCCGTCAGTGTGAGCGTAGTAGTCGATGTAGCCGGCCTTGAAGCCAAAGAAATAATCAAATCCATGAGCGCTCG
This sequence comes from Terriglobia bacterium, assembly GCA_965262425.1. GTDB lineage: Bacteria > Acidobacteriota > Terriglobia > 20CM-2-55-15 > 20CM-2-55-15 > CAZOZZ01. The sequence goes on from OZ253536.1 coordinate 6,055,910, forward strand.
GGCTGAACGCGTCCTTGTGGCCCAGATGCCACTTCCCGACCAGGCCCGTCGCATATCCATTCGTTTTCAGCAGTTGGGGCAGAGAGCGGCCGGTCGCCGGCAAGCCCCCTGGATCTCCCGAGCTTTCGTGACCCAACGCCCTCTCGATGGCGACCCGTCCCTGGTAACGACCGGTCACAAGGCCGACGCGTGTCGGCGTACACAACGGGCCGTTCGCATAAAAATCCGTGAACATGACACCGTCGTCCGCCATTCGATCGAGGTTGGGTGTGTTGACGTCTGGCGCCCCATAGCTGCCGATGTCCCCATACCCGACGTCGTCGGTCATGATGAGGACCACGTTGGGTCTGTCGGCAGAGCCCTCCTGGACCCCGGTCCACCCTGTGGAAGGCGAGAACAAAACAACCAGGCCGAGGACTACAACTCGCATCGGACCTCCTTCATTGAGAGCGCCAATCACTCCTGTCGGAACTTCGAAAGGTTCTGTAAATATTATGCACGGCGAAAGTGTGGGTCAATCAAACAGTCGTTCTGACGTGTCCCACTCGTCGGTTCACGCGACACGAATTCTCTATATGCTGGGCGAGTCGATGGTTAGAATTCTCCAATGCACGGGCCGTCCATCCTGTCCAAGCGAGGTGATCCTATTTTTAGAACGAAATCCATTTCGATAAAAATCTCCATGGCCGCAGCTCTGGCGTTGTCTCTCGCTGTGGCTCCGCTCGAGGCGCAGCGTGCCAGCCCGAATCAGGACCCGGATGTCCAGGGAGCGATCCGGCTGTTCTCCGCGTGGCTGGACGGTCAGATTGCCTATCGGGGGCTTCCGGGAGTTGTGGTGGGTGTGGTGTCCGACCAGGAGATCGTGTGGGCCGAGGGCTTTGGCTTCGCGAACGTCGATCGAAACCGACCCATGGCGTTGGACACGCGGTTTCGCATGGCGTCGCACAGCAAGCTGTTCACCGCGACCTCGATCATGCAACTGCGCGAGCAGGGCCGGCTCAGGCTCGACGACCCGGTGTCGGAGTATCTGCCCTGGTTCCGGGTAGAGTCGGCCGCCCCGGACGATCCGCCGATCACCATCGAGCACCTGCTCACCCACAGCTCCGGCCTTCCGCGCGAGGCAGGATCGCATTGGAGCGACTGGGAGTTTCCCACCCAGGAGGAGCTCAGAGAGCTGATCCCGAAGCGGCAGGCGCCATTTTCACCCGAGATCCGGTGGAAGTACTCGAACCTGGCGTACACCATCGCGGGGATGATCGTCGAAGCGGTGAGCGGTGAGAAGTGGGCGGAGTATCTTCAGAACAACATCTTCGACCCGCTCGGGATGTCCGCATCGAGCGTGGACCTCGAGGTCGGAAGCCTGGCCACGGGTTACAGCCGTCGCATGCCGGACGGGTCGCGGGAGGTTATTCCCTTCGTCGACGCACGCGGGATGGCCGCGGCGACCGGCCTGACGTCCACGGTCGAAGACATGGCGAAGTTCGTCTCGGCCCAGTTCCGGAAGGGGCCGAGGGGGGGCGACCGGATTCTCAGTGCCGGTTCCCTCCGGGAGATGCATCGCGTGCGAATGCTCGAGAGCACGTGGACCCGGGGGCAGGGGATTGGTTTCGCGGTCAGCCGCATCGAGGACAAGCTCTACGTGGGGCACGGGGGGGGCTATCCGGGCCATACGACGAACACCCTGATCCAGCTCGACTCGAAGGTGGGCGTGATCGTTCTCACGAACACGAACGACTCCAATCCGTCGGACATCGCGCGACAGCTCATGAACACAGTGGGCAAAGCCGTTGGCGAGGCGACCGCGACCGAGCCCGACGTCGTCGCCTGGGACCCGGCATGGGAGCGTTTCGCAGGGCTCTACCGGAATATCGGCGGGGACAGCCAGGTCGTCCTCCTGAACCAGCGTCTGGTGGTGATGACCCCAAACGCGCGCAACATCGACGATTCGGTCGGGCTCGAGCCGATAGGCGACGATCTGTTCCGCCTGACCGCTCCGACCGGAGGTGGGGCGGTCGGCGAGGTGGTCCGGTTCGAAGAGGAGAACGGTCAGGTGGTCCGGATGATCACAGGGGACTCTTACAGGGACCGGGTCCGGAACTGATGGCTGTGATGCGAGTTTCGAGTTCCTCTAGGAGTGACTAATAGGAGTGGCTAAAATGAAAAGAAGAGAGTTTTTGTCGTACGCCGCTCCGGCCTCCGCCGCCGCGGTGTCCGCGGTTGTATACGGGTGCGAGACCGGCGATCGGGCGACTCCCAACACGTATGATCTTGTTCTGAAAAACGGCCGAATTCTGGATGGTGCCGGTAATCCGTGGTTCAAGGCGGACATCGGCCTGAAAGATGGACGGATAAGCAAGATTGGCAGAGTCGATGAGACACAGGCCGACAGAGTCATCGACGTTGACGGACTCTTCGTCAGTCCAGGGTTTATCGACGTCCATAGCCACTCTGACACGAACGTGTTCGTTGATCCGTGGATGGAAAGCAAGATCCGACAGGGTATCACCACAGAGGTAAACGGCAATTGTGGTGGAAGCCCGGTACCACGTAGAGTCGCGCCAGAGGAGGACAACAACTGGTCGACATGGGACGAATACTTCAATCGACTTGAACAAAATGGGATCGGCCTGAACATGGCCACGCTCGTCGGGCATGGCGCCGTGAGGCGGTACGTGATGGAGGGAAACCACGGTGCACCCACCGAGAAACAACTCGACGAGATGAAGGACCTCGTAAGAGAAGCCATGCAACACGGCGCAGCAGGACTTTCCACGGGTCTGGCATATTCCCCGGGTGTCTACGCCCACACCGATGAGGTTGTAGCACTGGCCAAAGTCGCTGCCGAATATGGAGGCATTTACGCGACCCATCTGAGAGACTTCAGCTCAAAAGTTCTCGGGTGGTCCGGGGAAGAAGGTTCGGTGTACCGGGCGGTTGATGAGGCGATTGACATTGGAAGGAGGTCTGGAATAAGGGTTGTCCAGATTTCCCATCTCAGCAGCAATTCGCCCTACTCCGGAGATCCTGAACTCGACGACAAGGTTCACGATCTGATTTTCGCTGCGAGGGAGGAGGGAATTGACGTCCTGGTAGACATCCTTCCCAGTGACTGGGGCTCGGTCGCCAGATGGCCAGGTCGGTCGGTTTTCTCCCCTGCCTATTTCGAAAGCGGAAGAGAGGGCCTGCTTGAGAGGCTGCGAGACCCGGAGCAGAGGGCTGCACTGAAGCACGACCTACTCACGAAGTCACCGGCGGAGATGGGTTTCGAGAATACGACGGCGCGGCTACTCCTCATTAGAACTGGAAGGGGAGATGGTGTCTGGATTTTCCCACCGGTCGATGGGCGTTTTGAGAACCCCGAATACGAGAGAAAAACGCTCGATGAAATCGCCGCAATGAAGGGCGTCGACCTGCTTGACGCCCTCTTTGAGATTCTCGTCGAGGAAAACGGGGAGATCCATGTCGCCAACAAGTTAATGGAGGACCGGAATAGCCAGTTGATGTGGTCGAACGCGATGCCGAGTACCGATGGTGGCAGCACGGCCAAGCCAGGTGAATCCGATCGACGGGTCCGCCCCAGCGCGTACAGTGGATTCAGTGACGCTCTCATCTGGGTCCGGGAAGAGAGGCTGGTTCCGATCGAGGACATGGTGAGGAAAATGACATCGTTGGCGGCACATGCCCTGCGCCTTCCGGACAGAGGTCTGATCAAGGAAGGCTTTCGGGCGGACATCACCGTATTTGATCTCGACAACGTCACGAGTCTTTCCACCTACGAGGGTGACGCGATGCCCGGATACCCAGTTGGAATACCCTACGTCATCGTCAACGGTGTGCCGGTGATCGATAACAGTCAGTTGACAGAAGCTCTGCCAGGAGAGGTGTTGAGACACTCCGCTGGCTGACTCCGACTTGTAGCGGTAGGAGCGGTCAAGAACGGGTCGGCTTACCGGTCTATCAATATACGTCGTGGAGCCAGCGGAGGATTTCGTCTATGGCCCGAGGGGCGGCCAGCCAGCGGACGGTGCCGCCGTTGGAGGGTTGGGTGGTTATCCGGGACGCTCCGGTGACGTAGTTGCGGATGCGGTTCCCGACGGCCACGTCACCGACGATGAGGTGCGTGGATCGGGGGCTGAAGTTCTGAGCGGTACCGGCCAGGGCCAGGGCGTCCGGAAGATTCGGATTGATCGCGACGACCGTCGCGACCTCCGCATAACGGCCACCCGCAATGAGAGCGAGGTTCGCGCCAACTTCGGATCCGATGACAACGATTCGACTGGCGTTCACGCGTGGCTGACTCTGCAACCAGTCCAGTGCCGGCTCCACGTCCAGCGGGAACTGACGTGCGTCCTGACGCCATTCCGGAGCGGGAGTAATCGGCTCCTGGTTCCTCGTAGTGCTCCGCCCATGGCCTCTCAAATCGATCGCCATCACGGCCCATCCATCTACCAGAAGGCGGTTCTTCAGGTCTTCCCAGACGGATCGGGTTTCGCCATAACCATGGAGCAGTAATACGGCGGGAATTGGAGCAGGTATGCCTGTTGGCAGATCGAACGAGCCACGAATCTGGACCAGATCGAAGGTTTCGAATTCCGGGTCGTCGTCGTCGCCGTCAGGTATTTCGACGGCGATCACGACCAGATCGAGGTCGAAATTCAAGGTGTTGTCCTGCCTGGGCAGGAACGAGGAAACCACTTTCTTCTCCGACTCCTTTCCTCGAAACTCTGCATACACTTCATAGTCGGCATCCCACGGAAGGCCCCTGATGGAATACAGTCCGTCATCGTTGGTGTTTAAAGTGCGGATGATGTTCGTTTCGGTGTCTCGGATGAATACGTGCGCATCGACGACGGGCTGTCCCCGGAGATCTCGAACGACCCCGTTCACATTCTTGGGACGGGGTTCGGGTTCCTGAGCGGTGGCAGGGACAGCCCAGAGCAGGAGAACGGCCAGCGTCAGGGCCGACAGGTTATCCCTCTGGACGAAGGAGTACGGTAAGGCCCAGACGTTCATCAGCAACGACCTCGATTTCACGTTTTTCAATTTCGAAATTCTTGGCACGAAATGTGAGTTCGTACGTAGAAGGGCCTGGCGGAACCCGGAAGGCAAATTCACCGATCCGGTCGCTACGGTTCTCCTGCCGCCACTTCTTCCTGTCCTTCTCCTCGACATCGATTCGCTCGACCCGAATTTCCACACCCGGAAAGGATCGTCCCAGGCTGTTAAAGACCGTTCCCTTGATAAGCGCATAAGAGGGCGCTTCCTGAACGACAGGACCAGCGACCAGGCGCGGCGAGACGATGGCAAGCAGAAGGCCCACTGCCACCCCAACCCCATGACGACCTGACAAATAAGACGTCATCCCGATGGACCTCTCAATTGGATTTGTCGGCCAGCAGCTTCTGGATCACTTTCTCGGTGTCTTCGTAACGCCCGGTCCCAGTGTGGCTGAGCTGGATCACGCCTTCCTGATCCACGACGAAATGGGTGGGCCACGCGGCACAAAGATAATCAGTCCACGTCAGGTACTCGTTGTCGATCGTGACGGGGTACTCGATGCCTTTGTCCTTGACCGACTGCCGGACCTGGGCCACATTTTTCTCATAGTCGATGCGTGGGGTATGGACGCCGATGATGACCAGGCCCTGTTCGGCGTATTTGGCGTGCAACTCCTTCAAATGGGGCATCGTTTTTGCGCATTCGGGACAATCGTATGCCCAGAAATCAACCAGAACGACCTTCCCCCGAAGCTCCTCCAGCGTCAGCGGAGACGAGTTGATCCACTCGCTGCCCTTGAGCTCGGGAGCTTCCTGTCCGACGAATGCATCGTCAGGATGCTGTGCGGCCGCATGAAGGGCCGGCATCAGGATCACAGCCACCAGGGCAACACCGATTCGTGTACGAAGCATAGTTTCTCCCCTAACGTTGTTCTCGAAAGTCTTGAACCCGTATTTTGTCACAGTTTGCACCGATGAAGCCAGTCGGCTGGAAAGTGAATGACGCCTCACCTTGGCTGGCCCACTCAGGTGTCGGGAGAGAACTTAGGATTCACCGCGCTCGGGCGACCAGAGTGGCGATCGCTCGGGGCCCCTCGACGGATTCTTCGTAGTGAACCGTCTCGAGGGCGGGAAAGGCATCCCTCAATTCCCCCGGCTCGAGCAGAAAATCGCGACGCGGTTTGTCGTTCCCGAGGATATCCGCATGGTCGGTCGTGAACGTTCGAAAGAACAGCACGCCGTTTGGACGCAAAGTTGCTACATATTGCGGAAACAGGGGGCGGTACAGAAAAAGCGTGTTCACGACGATGTCGAATCTGGCGGGAAGCAGAGACATTTTTTCGACGTCCGCTTCGATGATCTGGACGGAAAGGCCCTCGCTTTTCGCGGTCGCGCCGAGACTGGTTCTGGGCTCCTCGGAACGTTCCATCGCGATCACCGAATGCCCGGACCTTGCGAAGAACAGGGCATGACGACCGAAACCGCACGCGACGTCGAGAACGTCGCACGGTCGGGTTTTACCAACGAGATCGGAGAACTGAATGATGAAGTCTTCAGGTTCGGCCACAACAAAGCCCCTTCCAAAGATGACAGAAACCGGATCCGATCCTCAAGACTCGACAGTCCGAAGGACCAAAGCCTTCCTGCGGATGCGGCTGGTTCCCGGATTCAGCCTTCGGGCCTGTCGTGCACTGCTGGCACACTTCAAAGTGCCAGAAGCGATCGTGTCTGCCCACCCTCGGGACTTCGAGCCTCTTTCGCTATCCCCGGACCTTATCGCCGACCTCCTTTCAAATCGGTCGGCCGACGCCGCGGAAACGGAATGGGAAAAGGCAGGCCGTCATCAGGTACGACTGGTTGATCTCCACTCCACCGACTATCCAGGCCTGCTTCGAGAAATTTTCGATCCCCCACTGATTCTATACATCCGGGGTCGCCGGTGGTCCGCGGACGAACCCCAGGTAGCCATTGTGGGTGCGCGGGCAGCGACCCCCTACGGAGTCAATTGCGCCCAGCGGCTGGCCGAGGACCTGGCGAGCCGTGGAATCACGATAACTTCGGGCCTGGCCCGGGGCATTGATACGGCGGCCCATCGTGGAGCGATGAGGGCGGGGAAGACTATCGCTGTGTTCGGAACCGGTCTGGATCGGATCTATCCGGGAGAAAACCGTAAACTTGCCGAATTAGTGGAAAACAATGGCGCGATTCTGTCGGAGTTTCCAATGGAGACGCCACCGTTACCGCATCATTTTCCACTGAGAAACCGAATCCTGGCGGGCATGACGCTTGGAACGATCGTAGTCGAAGCGGCCGAACATTCCGGGTCGCTGGTCACTGCGAGGTTGGCGCTGGAAGCAAACCGGGAAGTGTTCGCCGTTCCCGGACCTATCGCTTCCAGACAGAGCTTCGGGCCACACCTGCTCATCCGTCAGGGGGCACGCCTGGTCAGCGACTGGCAGGACGTCCGAGAGGAACTGCCTTTCGAAGTTCGTCAGGAGATGGAGTCTCGGACGGGCAAGGTCGAGGGGACGACCGGGCCTGGGTTGGACGAAGATCAACGCATGGTCGAGAATGCGTTGTCACTGGCCGAGCCCGTTGCAATCGACACGTTGCTCGCGAACCTGGTTCTGGCACCGTCGAATGTCTATTCGGCACTGCTTCAGCTCGAAATCCGGGGGGTCATCCGACAGCTCCCAGGCAGCCGGTACATCCTGAATGCTTAGGGTCTGCTCAAGAATGTCCATGACTTTCCGGTAAGGTCCAACCGATAGAAAATAGGGAATTTTGCAAGACGAGGTTGATTTTGGAGCAACTTTCCTTAATAACTTACATGTCTCAGGACGGGAAGACGGAGTTTCGGGACTGCAAAACACAATGCCAACTAAAACGAAAACGACGAAGAAGAAGGCCACTAAGAAGACGGTCGCCAAAAACTCGCTGGTGATCGTAGAGTCGCCGGCAAAGGCGAACACGATACGCAAATATCTCGGTTCCGGGTTCGTCGTCAAGGCGTCGGTCGGCCACGTCAAGGACTTGCCGAAGAGCAAGCTTGGGATAGACGTCGAGAAAAAATTCGTCCCCTCGTACGAAGTGATCCCGGGTAAGGAGAAAATCGTCAAGGAACTCCGTGCAGCGGCACGCTCGGCCAACAAGATCTTTCTCGCCGCCGATCCCGATCGTGAAGGCGAAGCAATCTGTCAGCACTTGAAAGAGATACTCGAGGGCAAGGACCGGGAGGTTCTACGGGTGCTCTTTAATGAGATCACACCGAAAGCGATCCGGAACGCAATAGCGAATCCTGGCGAGATCAATTCCAACGTCGTGAATGCGCAGCAGGCCCGGCGCATCCTGGACCGGCTGGTTGGATATCAGGTCAGCCCCCTGTTGTGGGACAAGGTGCGACGAGGCATCTCGGCCGGCCGAGTCCAGACGGTCGCCCTGCGACTCATCGTAGAGCGGGAGCGGGAGGTCCTGGACTTCAAGTCCGAAGAATACTGGACGATCGCGGCCAAACTTGAAGGTCACGTCCCCCCGCGGTTCGACGCACGGCTGGTGAAATACCAGAACAAGAACATAGCGATCGGAAACCAGGGCGAGGCGGATCACATCGTTGCCACAGTCAAGAATTCGACGTTCCTTGTTCAGTCCGTCGTCAAGAAAGAGAAGAAACGCAGGCCCGTGCCGCCATTCACCACGAGCAAGCTGCAACAGGATGCTTCGCGAAGGCTGCGCTTCAGCGTCAAGAAAACGATGATGCTGGCCCAGAGGCTGTATGAGGGCAAGGAAGTCGGCGGCGGTGAAAGTGTCGGTTTGATCACCTACATGAGAACCGATTCGACACGTGTGTCTAACGACGCCTTAGATGCGGCACGCTCTTACGTATCCACGACCTACGGCAAGGAATACCTCCCGGAAAAACCGGTGATCTACAAGAGCAAGAAGGACGCTCAGGACGCTCACGAAGCTATTCGTCCGACCTTCGTCGAACACACACCGGACGAGATAAAAGGGTTCCTGACGCCTGATGAGTACAAGCTGTACTGGCTGATCTGGACACGGTTCGTCGCCTCGCAGATCAACCCCGCGGTTTACGACCAGACAACGGTTGAAATCGAATCGAAAGGCTACTTGTTCCGGGCAAACGGAAGAATCCAGAAGTTCGACGGGTTCCTCAAGGTCTATGAAGAAACGTCGGACGAGGATAGCAAGCCGTCGCCTGAGGATGAAAACGTAAAACTGCCACCTTTGAACCAGGGCGAGTCGTTACGGTTGCTGGGATTGGATCCGGTGCAACACTTCACCGAGCCGCCGCCTCGTTTCACCGAGGCCGGCCTGGTCAAGGCCCTGGAAGAAAGAGGCATCGGCCGCCCATCCACCTACGCGAACATCCTGACGACGATCCAGGACCGCCAATACGCTCTCAAGAAACAGCGTAAGTTCAAGCCGACCGAACTGGGCACGATCGTGACGAATTTGCTGGTCAAGCATTTTGCCGAACTCTTTGACGTCGCCTACACCGCGCGGATGGAGGAGGAACTCGACGCGGTCGAAGATGGAAAGACGACCTGGGTGGAGGCTCTGGACGGGTTCTACACGAAGTTCGAAAAAGACCTTTCCGAAGCCAAGGTCAACATGGAGAACATCAAGCGGCAGGAGATTCCTACAGAGGAAGTCTGCGAGAAGTGCGGGAAGCCGATGGTGATCAAGTGGGGCCAGTTTGGAAGTTTTCTGGCGTGTACGGGTTACCCGGAATGCAGCAATACGAGAGAACTTCCCAAGGACGACGAAGAGGACGAGGAAGAGAAGGACGAGGAAACGATCGAGCCTTGTGAGAACTGCGGCAAGCCCATGACGCTCAAGCGAGGCCGTTTCGGTCAGTTCTACGCTTGCACGGGCTACCCCGAGTGCAAGACGACGCGAAAGATCGGCCCCGGCGAAAGTAAGCCCAAGACCCCGGACATCCCGCTCGAAGAAAAATGCCCGAAATGCGACATGAACCTCGTCCTAAAAGAGGGACGCTTCGGCCAGTTCACTTCATGCCCAAACTATCCCACGTGCAAGTACATCAAGCCAAAAACGATCGGGATAGGGTGTCCGAAGTCTGACTGCGACGGTGACCTGATCGAACGCCGATCCAGACGCGGCAAAACCTTCTACGGTTGTTCGAACTATCCGAAGTGCGATTTCGTCCTGTGGCAGCGTCCGGTGGCGGAATCCTGTCCACAATGCAAGGCCCCCTACCTGATGGAAAAAACGACGAAACGCGATGGTCACATTCGTTACTGCAATGAGGCCGAATGCGACTACAAAGCCCAACTGGAAAGCACCACTGTCTCCTGACCGGGCGACGGCCGATCTTTCATGGATGAGGTGGTAACCATCATCGGCGGTGGCCTGGCAGGTTCCGAAGCAGCCTGGCAAGTCGCCAGGCATGGCGGACGGGCGCATCTTTATGAGATGCGCCCGCGGGAAACGACGCCCGCTCACAAGACGGATCAACTGGCCGAAATCGTCTGCAGCAACTCGCTGAAATCGAATCAACCCTATAACGCATCGTGGCTCCTGAAGCAGGAGTTAAGGCAAGCCGGTTCGCTCCTGATCGAGATCGCCGACAAGGTTCGGGTGCCGGCGGGCGGGGCTCTGGCGGTTGATCGCCGGAAATTCGCGGAGGCGGTGACGGAAGCCATCGAGGGGGATCCCAACATCGAGCTGCGCCGCATAGAAATGGCCCGGATTCCGGAGCATGGAGTCGTGGTGGTCGCCAGCGGACCGCTGACCTCTTCCGCTCTGTCCGAATCGATTCGTCAATTCTGTGGTCGTGAACACCTTTACTTCTACGACGCGATATCTCCAATTGTCGATGCGGAATCGATCGATCATTCCAAGGTCTTCCGTGCCTCGAGGTACGGTAAAGCGGACGCCGATTACCTGAACTGCCCCATGGACAAGGAGCAGTATCTTCGTTTTTACGACGCCCTGACTTCCGCCGAGGACGTGGTCATGCACGAATTCGAAAAAGTCAGTTACTTCGAGGCATGCCTTCCGATCGAGGAACTGGCGCGACGCGGGCAGGACACGCTACGATTCGGCCCCATGAAACCCGTCGGACTGATAGATCCGGATACCGGGAAAAGGGCCTACGCAGTGGTCCAGCTCCGGGGCGAGGATCTCATGCAGACCAGTTACAACCTCGTCGGCTTCCAGAACCACCTGAAGTTTCCCGACCAGCGCCGCATATTTCGGATGATCCCGGGCCTGGAGAACGCGGAGTTCCTGAGGCTGGGGCAGATCCACCGCAACACTTACATCAACGCACCGGAGATACTGTCGGCATCGATGGCGGCAGAGGGTGACCCGAGAGTGTTCTTCGCCGGGCAGCTTGCGGGAACTGAAGGTTATATCGAGAACATCGCGACCGGCCTGGTGGCCGGGATCAACGCGGTTCGAACGTTAAGGAACCAGGAACTGCTGGTCCTGGCCCACGAGACAGCGATCGGCGCTCTATGTAGATACGTTTCGACCCCACAAAAACACTTCGCACCCATGAATATCAATTTCGGGCTGCTCCCGGCGCTGGAGACTTCCCGTAAACTGCCGAAACCGGAACGACAGAAGAGGATTTGTGAAAGGGCGCTGGCGGCCTGTGGTGGAGGTCTTGAGGGTGGCGTTACGAGCGCAGGGGCAGACGCAAGGCGCCCCAACGACGCCGCTGCTTCCCATCCGACACCTCGCCGGGATGACCCGATGCCGCCGTAACCCGGAGGGCACAGGGGTTTTCGACCCGCAGGTTCGTCTAGCAGCCCGTGGTGGAAGTCTGTAGGGTCGCGTTACGAGCGCCATGGGGCTAGCCCGCATTTCTCAAGAGATCTGAGATAAATCGAAACAGAGTAGGAAGGGAAAGGACCGAAAAAGGCCGCCCTGTCTGGCATAGAAGGTTTTGTCGAGAAACTTTCAAGCCAAGACGGAGGCGGCCTTTGTCATGACAGAGTGTAAAACAGAAACGATTCAATTTCACGCATTGGGTTCACGGGAAGTACGGGGTCAATTCGACGGAGGAGACATCAGCACGGACGCGGGCGGTTTACTGTTACGAGAAACGGAAAAACGGACCGGGATCCTGAAACAGTTTGCCGAATGTTTCCGGGATCATCGGGACCCGCGATTTGTAGAACACGGGATTGAGCAACTGGTATCGCAACGGGTCTACGGATTGTGTTTGGGCTATGAGGATTTGAACGACCACGATCAACTCCGATCGGATCCAGTGCTGGCGGTGATGGTGGGTCAGACCGATCCGAAGGGCCGGACCCGGAAACAGGTTCGAGACCGCGGCAAGGCCCTGGCGGGCAAGAGCACGTTGAACCGGCTGGAACTGTCGACCGAGGAAGCGGCCAGCCACCCGACCAAGAAGATCGGCCGGGACGAAGCGGCGATCGATAGGTTGATGGTGGACGTGTTCCTCCAAGCCCATCGGCGGGCACCGCGGCAGATCATTCTGGATCTGGATGCGACGGACGATCCGATACACGGGAATCAAGAGGGACGCTTCTTTCACGGCTATTACAGGCACCATTGTTATCTGCCGCTTTACATTTTCTGTGGGGAGTTCGTGTTGTGTTCCCGGCTACGACGCTCCGACATCGATGGTGCGGACGGATCGGTAGAGGAACTGGAACGGATCGTGGGACAGATTCGACAGAAGTGGCCCAGAGTCCAGATCGTGATTCGGGCTGACTCGGGTTTCTGCCGCGATGAGATCCTGACCTGGTGCGAGGCCCAACACCGTGTCGATTACGTGATCGGCCTGGCGAAGAACAATCGGCTGCGGCGCGCGATTGAAACTCCGATGGCGACGGCAGAAAAGCGATTCGGCAGGACGGGAAAGCCGGCGCGCGTCTTCAAGACGTTTCAGTATCAGACCCTCGACAGCTGGACCCGTGAGCGACGCATCATTGGTAAGGCCGAACATCTGGCCAAGGGCGCCAACCCCCGGTTTATCGTCACCTCGTTACCGAAAGGTCGAACGACTCCAAGGCAGGTCTATGAACGGATCTACTGTGCCCGAGGAGACATGGAAAACCGGATCAAAGAGCAACAGCTCGGATTGTTTGCCGATCGGACCAGCACGGCCACCATGCGCGCCAATCAACTCCGACTCTACCTTTCATCGGTGGCGTACATGCTGATGCAGGCCTTGCGACGGCTCGGCTTGCAGGGCACCGAATTCGCGCGGGCGCAGTGCACCACGATTCGCCTCAAGCTGCTCAAGATCGGAGCGCAGATCCATCTCACTGTACGTCGAGTTTGGATTCGGATGGCTGGAGGCTACCCTTACGCCGCGGCATTCGCTCAGGTTTACGCGAACCTTCAAAAAATCCCTCTGCGCTGTTAAGCGTTCCTTCTCACACATCCCAACCTTCCCGTCTTTGCTCAGGATAGCTGTCTCTGTAATCCGATTTCACGTCGCCATTCCCTTCAACACCAGTCATCCAGGCCCAGTTACCCCGCTCAGTCGGCATCTTTGCTCCCGCCACCCAGCTTCCGACACCTTTTCCTTCTCCTAAATACAGTTTCGGGCACCATTCATGAGAAATGCGGGCTAGCTGCAAGGCGCGCGGACGACGGCAATGGTTCCCATCGAAGACGGCGATGCTCTTCATCGCCCATCTCGCCGCAGCTGGCCCCATGCCGTCGACACCCGTAGGGCGCAGGGGTCTTCGGGCCAGAGGCTTTGTCATTCGTCGGTCACGAGGACTATGCATCGTTCCGCTCCTCATTTCGCGCCTGTGACCCGAATACCCCTGCGCGCGACCCTACAGACTTCCACCACGGGCTGCTTGCGTTTCGTCAACCGGTGTAGGATGGCCATTGACCATGGAAAAGGAAATCAGAGAATTCCTGACCTCGCTCAAGAACCGGTCGGCTTCAGAACATACAACCAGCAACTATGAACGGGATCTGGGCCGTTTTCGGACGTTCCTCGAAACTCGGGATATCGCCCTCGAAACCGTCGATCACATTCTTATCCGCGACTTCCTCACCACCCTCTACAAGCGGAATCTCGGGAAGAGTTCCGTTTCGCGAACCCTGGCGTGCTTGAGAACGTTTTTCAAGTTCCTGGTTCGGGAACAGCGCCTGTCGCGCAACCCGGCGGAACTGGTATCCTCGCCGCGCGTCCCGAAGAAGCTGCCGACGTTCCTGAGCGAAGCGGAAGTAGGCGTCATGATGGAGGCCCCCAGGGAGCCGACGCTCAGAAACCTGCGGGACCGCGCCATTCTCGAGCTGTTATATGCAAGCGGACTGCGGGTGAGCGAGCTGGTCCGTCTGACCGACCAGGATGTCGACCGTGGCGGACAGCTCGTCCGAGTGTTCGGAAAGGGCCGAAAGGAAAGAATCGTACCGTTCGGGCAATATGCGGCACAGGCACTCGACACCTATATGGCAGAACGGGGCCGGAAGGGATTGACCCTACGCGAGGCCAGTGGCGATCTCCCACTTTTCATCAATCTGCGAGGTACGCGTCTGGGCGTCCGTTCCGTCGAGCGCCTGCTTGAAGAGTACCGCGGCTACCTCAAACCGGGACGCCGCGCCACACCGCATACCTTGCGCCACAGTTTTGCCACCCATCTTCTCGAACACGGTGCCGATCTGCGCAGTGTCCAGGAACTTCTGGGGCATTCGAACCTGTCGACGACCCAGCGATATACCCATGTGAGTTTCGAGCACCTACGTAGGCAGTATGACGATGCCCATCCGAGAGCGAAGGGCTCGGGAACCGGCAAAACGAAAAAATAGGCCATACTGGCAAAACGAAACAATAGGCCATACTGGATGTAGCTATCGACCGATTGTGATTGTGGTGCGTTTTCCAGAAGTGAGGGCTTCACGCAGGGGATCCGGCCCGGTGATAAGAAATGCCCGCTAAGAAAAATCGCATGAAAGTATTAATTGCGGACGACGACAGTTCTTTCCGCGGTGCCCTGGAAGAGCAGCTGTCCAAGTGGGGATATGAAGTCATCGCCGTCTCCGATGGGCTTGGAGCCTGGGATGTCATAGCCGGGGACAATCCGCCCAAACTGATCCTGCTCGACTGGATGATGCCTGGCATGGAAGGAATAGAAACCTGCCGGCGAATACGCACGAGAGATGAAGACACATACTTCTATATCATCCTGCTCACGGCCAAAGGGGGTGGGGAAGACATCGTCGAGGGGATCGATGCCGTTGCCGACGACTACATGGTGAAGCCTTTCGACGCTCAGGAACTGAAGGTTCGCCTCCGCACCGGCCAGCGGATTATCGAACTGCAGGAGGCGCTCCAGAGGGAGGCGTCCACGGACTCCCTGACCGGCCTGGCCAACAGAAATGCAATTTACGAAACCGTCAAACGTGAGCTCCAACGAGCGGACAGGGGGGATACACCCCTCGCGGTCGCGATGGTCGACATCGACAATTTCAAGCGTTTCAATGACACCTACGGTCACCTGGCCGGCGACGAATGCCTGCAGGAAGTCGCCAGGAGGCTGGCCTCCTCTGTCCGTGCCTATGATTCGGTAGGGCGATGGGGAGGCGAGGAATTCCTGATCGTCTTTCCGGGATGCGATGCGAACAGCGCGACCGGAATGGCCGAGCGGCTTCGCCGGTCCGTTGCGGACCGGGCGCTGACGGCAAGGGAGGTTCAGAGAGAGGTCACGATCAGCGTCGGTATCTGTTCGAAGGGTGCGGGAACTGCGCGGGACGCGGATCGACTGATCGAGGCGGCGGATCGTGCAATGTACGTGGCTAAGGAAACCGGCCGGAACCGAATTCATGAAACTGTATTGAGTATTGAATAGTAAGCCACACACAATTGACACCCACACCGAAATATAAGTAAAATCAAGTTTTGTCCTTTTTGGGGAGGATTCAGCACATGTATGCAGTGATCCGGGCCGGCGGCAAACAGCACCGCGTGGAGCCTGGCGACACATTCAAAGTTGAAAAGATGGACGGCGAGGTCGGCTCGAAGGTCGAACTCAAAGATGTTTTGATGGTCGGAGACGACGGGAACGTCACCGTCGGATCGCCCCTGGTCCCGGCAGCCAAAGTTCAGGCAACCGTGCTGGGGCAGGATCGAAGCAAAAAGATCATCGTGTTCAAAAAGAAGCGGAAGAAACAGTACCGCCGAACGCGCGGACATCGGCAGGCCTACACCGAGTTACGCGTGGAAGAGATCAACGTTTAGGAGTCCGTCATGGCCCATAAAAAAGGCGTCGGCAGTTCACGTAACGGACGGGACAGTAATTCCCAGCGCCTTGGCGTCAAACGTTTTGCAGGCCAGCTTGTGACCGGGGGGTCGATACTGGTTCGACAGCATGGCACCCGCTTCAAACCGGGCCCATTCGTAGGACGAGGGAAAGACGACACCCTGTTTGCGAAAGTATCCGGCGTGGTTCAATTTCGCGATCGCGGTCGGCTGGGCCGTTTTATCAGCATCGAACCGTCCGAGTATTAGGCAGACGAGAGACAGCAAGGGCCAGGATCCGGACACCGTCCCGATCCTGGCTCTTTTTCGTTTATGTTCATTGACGAAGCCAAGATCATTGTTCGCGCCGGCGTCGGGGGCCACGGATGCATAGCGTTCAGGCGAGAGAAGTTCGTCGCCAAAGGAGGGCCCAGCGGTGGAGACGGAGGTGATGGGGGCCATATCCTTCTTCGGTCGGACCACCACGAAAACACCCTGCTGAAGTTTCGCTACAACCGGCTCTTTCGGGCGGATCGTGGACGTCATGGCGAAGGAAGCAACCGTCACGGAAAAAACGGCCAGGACCTCTCCATCAGCGTTCCCGTCGGAACCCTGGTCTACGATTTCGATAGCGGACAACTGCTCCACGACTTCGATCGCCCTGACGAGGAATGGGTCGCCGCAGCCGGTGGCCACGGGGGCCGTGGCAATGCGCATTTTGTGTCGTCTGTCAAACGCGCACCCCGGCATGCCGAAGATGGAAAGGCCGGCGAGGAAAAAACACTCCGGCTGGAACTGAAGCTCCTGGCGGATGTCGGTCTGGTCGGTTTCCCGAACGCGGGCAAGTCGACTCTCGTGTCGACAATGTCGGCCGCCCACCCCAAGATCGCCGACTACCCGTTTACGACGCTCCAACCCCATCTGGGCGTTGTGTCCGTAGATAATTTCGAGACCTTCGTCATGGCGGACATCCCCGGCCTGATCGAGGGCGCCCACGAAGGGCACGGCCTGGGTCTGCAGTTTCTCCGCCACATAGAAAGAACGCACCTTCTTCTGCACCTGATCGACGTGTCGGTCGGCGAAGAGGCTAACCCGGTCGAACAGATTGAAGTATTGCGCTCCGAACTCGCCCAACACGACCCTCGGTTGATCCTGAAACCCACTGTTATCGTCGCCACAAAAATCGACGCGGTCGATCCGGCGAAGCTCGAGGAACTGGAGCAATGGTGTGGACAGGAAAACAAAGAGTTGGTTAGAATTTCTTCAGTGAATGGTAAAGGGCTCGATGAGTTGAAACGAACGGTGGTTCGTAAGCTTAGGTCGACGGGCGAGAACGGTGGTTCGTGAGGATAGCCATCCTGGGCGGGACCTTCGATCCCATTCACAATGGACACCTCGCGGCAGCCGAGATCGTCGCTCGAGCCTTTGACGTTGATGAAGTTCATTTCATCCCCACGTTTGTTCCTCCCCATAAGCCCGCGGGTATCACTTCTCCGTTCCACCGCTTTGCCATGGCCGCACTCGCGACGGAACCGTTTGATCGTTTCAGAGTTTCGACTATGGAAGTGGATATGATGGAGCCTCGATACTCCGTGGACACCCTCGAAAGGATGCACAAGAAGTACCCCGGTTCCCGTTTCGCTTTCATCACGGGCACGGATATGTACAGGGACATCGAGAGTTGGAAGGAGTTTCGGAGGCTGCTCTCGCTGACTGATTTCGCAGTCGTGCATCGTCCCGGATTTCCCATGCGCGATGACGTAGTGCCCATCCAGGTCGTCGAGGAAGCACCCGCAACTATGGGAGAGGAAACCGGGGTCTATTACTTCCCGCGGCTGGAACACAAAATATCATCGACGGAGATTCGATTAGAGATAAGCCGCGGCGGGGACACAAGCGCCTGGCTCTCACCCCCCGTCGGAACCTATATTGAAAAACACAAGCTTTACGCTTGAAGGAGCCTGTTACGTCTGCATCAACGACAAAAGACACTTCAGTACAGGACGCACTGGAAGCGGCCCTGGACAAGAAAGCGGCGGATGTCGTCGTCCTCGAACTGGACGGCGTCTGCTCATTTTCAGATTGTTTTATCATTTGTTCCGGCACCTCGGCACGTCAGAATCAGGCGATCTCCGACGGCGTCAAAGAACGGTTGCGACAATCGGGACACCGGGCTTCCCACATCGAAGGATATTCCGAGGGTGAGTGGATATTGATGGACTACCTGGACTTCGTCGTCCACATTTTCACGGAACGCGCCAGAGAGTTCTACGACCTGGAACGACTGTGGCGAGCCGGAAAGCGTCGCAACGCAGAGGAACTGATCAAGGAACGCGCCCTCTGATCCTGGCCTGATCCATGAAGCTGAGGATCGTCTGGATAGGAAAGAACAAGAGCATGGCCGATGTTTGCGGGGATTTCTCCCAGCGCATCCGCCACTTCGTTCCACTCGACGTCATCGAAATCAAAGACCCCCGGGTTTCGAACGAAAGGAAGCGGATCGAAGCCGAGGGCGAAAAAATGATGCAATCCGTCGGTCGAACCGACTTCGTCGTCGCCCTCGACCCATCCGGCCGGTCCTACTCCTCAAAAACCTTCTCCGAATTCCTCAACCGACACATGACCGGAAACCCGCGCGATCTGGTCTTCGTCGTGGGCGGCTACGGTGGCCTCTCCGCCGACGTCAAGAAACGCGCCGACCTGCTCTGGTCGCTGTCGGAGTTGACGTTCAGCCACGATCTGGCACGGGCTGTAATGCTCGAACAAGTTTACCGGGCGCTGTCGATTATCAACCACCATCCCTATGCCCGTTGACCCACCGTGTTGGCCTGAACCCAGACTGATCACGTAACGAAACTTCTCTGTCAACGCAAAGACGCGAAAACGCGAAGATCGCGATCAGGCACGAACTTCCAAACGAGAAAGGCAGAGGACAATATCTCCTTTGCGATTTTGCGATTTTGCGTTGACTGATCCTTGATGGATTGCATGGTATATTGGTCAAGCCCTTCCCTGTTTACAACCGCCACATTGATCGATACATTTTTGAACCTGGTCTTCCCTGTGGACTGCGTCCTATGCGGAAAACCGGCGAAGGAGCGGGAGTTTGGGGCTCTTTGCCGGTTGTGCGCGGAGGGGTTCCTCGTTGCGGAGCGACCGTTCTGTGACCAGTGCGGCTACCGGGCCCCGGCCATAGAAGGGCTGTGCGGGCGGTGCCGGTCCGGAGAAACGAAGTTCGATTTCGGGCGCGCGGCACTGGTCCTGGACGATGCATTGCGGCTCGCAATTCACCACTTCAAGTACAACGACCGTGTGTCACTGGCTCGCCCACTGACCCGCGCTCTTCAGGCGTGCCTTGAGCACGAAGCGTTTACGGCCGATCTTATCGTGCCGGTACCGCTCCATCCGAAGCGTGAACGCGCGCGCGGCTACAATCAGGCAGCCCTGTTGGCCTCGGGACTTGGCCGTCAGGTGACCAGGAACCTGGTTCGGCGACGAAAAAACACCGTAAGTCAGACCGGACTGACCCGGCCCGAACGCAGGTTGAATATGCGGGGCGCCTTCGACGTTCGGCGGCCTCTGTGCGGATCTGTCCTGATCGTCGACGACATCCGGACAACTGGATCAACGATCAACGAACTGGCAAAAGTCTTAAAAAGGAGTGGCGCTTCGCGTGTGGAAGTATTGACCCTCGTCGGTATCAGCGCGCCGAGGAACGAGCGACAGACTCAGACTGCGGTGTCCGGGTCTCGATAGTCCAGTGTTCCGGACTCTCCAGAAGACCGGCAACAAAGCGGGTGTGAAGGGCATGTCCGGCAAGGTTGGCCACGATTTGACCGAGGACGGGCTGGCCGATCAGGGCGAAATCCCCCAGCAGATCGAGAATTTTGTGCCGGACGAATTCATCGGGATAGCGGAGCGGCGTCTCATTGAGCATGCCGGTCTCGGTGAGGACGATCGCATTGTCGAGCGAACCGCCTCGGATCAAACCGCTTGCCTGCAGGGAGTCGAGGTCGCGTTGAAAACCAAAAGTACGGGCTGGAGCAATCGATGCGGCATAGCCTTCGTCGGTACAATCGACCGCAAGCCGCTGTGGACCGATGAAAGGATGGGGAAAATCGATGGCGTAGTCGATCCCGAAGCTGTCGGAGGGGAAAATCCCCAGCGATTTGCCGTTCTCTTCGAGAACGAACTCGCGAGTGATTTTCATATACTGACGCGGCTCGTCCTGCTCGATGAGGCCCACTTCAATGATCGCGTTGGTAAACGGGCGGGCACTGCCGTCCAGAATCGGAACTTCGAGATTGTCCATCTCGACGTAGGCATTATCGACACCGAATCCATAGAGGGCCGATAAAATATGCTCGACCGTGGAAATCCACACGCCGCCCTTCATCAGGGTGGTCGCATAAGCGACTCGGGCAACGGAGGTCACATCGGCGTGTATTTCAAAGTCGTCCAGGTCGACGCGGCGAAAAACGATGCCGGTGGCAACCGGTGCGGGACGGATGCTCATCGACACGGGCTCGCCGGTGTGGAGGCCGACGCCGGAGAAGGAAATGGCGCCGGCTAGCGTTCGCTCTTGCATAAGACGATTATCGCATTGCAATTTGTGGTCCCAACCGCTTTCATTACCAATTGAATAACTTACGAATTCAACATCCATCAAAAGTGTGGGCTGCAGTCCACACGTGCACACGCTTATGATCAAACACCCTCTGTTCCTCATCTTCGACGCCATGTCGCAGGTCTTCCGCGCCTACTACGCGGTCCGCGGGCTGTCCAACAGCCAGGGCGTCCCCACAAACGCCACCTACGGGTTCGCCCTGATGCTCAATCGTGTGCTCGAAAAATTTCCGCCCGAATACATCGCGATGGTATTCGACAGCTCCGAACCGACCGTCCGTCACATCGAATACCCGTTGTATAAGGCGAACCGGGACAAGCTGCCGACGGATCTCGGACAGCAGATTCCTGACATCAAACGTTTCTGTGAAGCCATGCGGGTGCCGATACTGGAAGTCTCCGGCCAGGAAGCCGACGACGTGATTGGAACCGTGGCGCGGCGCGCGCGGGAACGTCAGCTGTACCCGGTGATCGTGACGATGGACAAAGACATGATGCAGCTGGTCGACGAGACGCTTGTCCTTAACACGTCGCGTGACGACATGCTGATCGGCCCCGAACAGGTGAAGGAGCTGTTCGGGGTCACGCCCGCCGAGATTCCCGACCTGCTGGGCCTGTGGGGCGATTCGTCCGACAACGTTCCCGGGGCACCGGGCATTGGAGAAAAAGGCGCCAAGGCCCTGATCCAGCGGTTCGGTTCGGTGGCGGCCTGTCTCGATCATGCCGGCGAAGTGACCAGCAAGAGGCAACGAGAGTCGCTCCAGGAAAATCGGGAACTGATCGAACTGAGCAGACACCTGGTAACGATCGACACGAACGTGGCCGTCGAACTGGATTGGGACAGCTTTAAAACACAACCCCCGGATAAAGATGCCCTGGTACCTCTCCTGCGCGAGTTGGAATTCACCAGCATGTTGAAGGAGCAACTGCAGGCTGGGACGGAATCGCTTTCGATCGAAGTTGTGACGACGGATGAGGTTCCGGACGTTCACGATTACTTCGCGTTCGAGCTTTCATTGGATCGGATCAAGATCTGGACCGGCGATGGAGTGGCGTCCGATGTGTCGATGGGTGCGGCCGCCTCGCTTCTCTCCGACCCGAACATACGGAAGGTGACACACGACGTCAAGGCGGCTCTCCTTGCGCTCCGACGCCACGATGTGACGCTGGACGGTCCCGTGGACGACCCGATGCTGATGGGCTATCTGCTGATGCCCAACCGTGGGAAGTACGGGATCGGCGACCTTGCTAGCGAGTTGTTCGGCCAGTCATCGGAAGGCGAAGCGGTCGCCTGGATCCACAGGATCTCCGAGGAGCTGAGACCCCGGGTTCTCCAAGAAGTCGAATCGGTGTATACGACCATCGAGATGCCCCTGGTGCCGGTGCTTGCGGACATGGAAAGGCTCGGCATTCTGCTGGACGTCTCGGTACTGGAAACGATGTCGACGGAAATGGGCCGGCAATTGGAAGGTCTGACGGCCAGGATCTACGAACTGGCCGGCACGGAATTCAACATCAACTCGCCCAAACAACTCGGTGAAATTCTGTTTGAAAAACTCAACCTGCCACACTCCCGCAAATTACGTAAGTCGGGTCAGTATTCAACTGCTGTTGAAGTGCTGGAAGACCTGGCCAAAATTCACGAGATGCCCCGACTGCTACTGGACTACCGGAAGCTGACGAAGTTCAAATCGACGTACGTCGACGTTCTGCCGAAGCTGATCGATCCGGAAACAGGCCGCCTGCACACGTCATTCAACCAGGCTGGGGCCGCAACTGGACGGCTTTCAAGCAGCAATCCCAATCTCCAGAACATACCGATTCGGACAGAAATGGGACGCGCCATCCGAGGAGCCTTTGTTCCTCGCGAAGGCACCACGATGCTCTCGGCCGACTATTCCCAGGTGGAACTGCGGATCCTGGCACACCTGTCCGGCGACGAGGGACTGATCGAAGCGTTTCTCCAGGGTGCCGATATCCACCGCAGTACGGCCGCCGAAGTCCTGGGCCTTCCGGCAGAAGAAATCACGTCCGAGCAGCGGGGACGCGCCAAGGCCGTCAATTTCGGCATCGTCTACGGGCAGACGCCTTTCGGTCTCGCGCAGCAGCTCGGAATCGCAAGGGACGAAGCGGAGAAATTCATCGACAGGTACTTCAATCGTTACCCTGGCGTGCGCGATTACATCGAAAACTCCCTCGTCGAAGCGCGCGAGACAGGAATGACCCGCACCCTGTTCGGGCGTCACCGGCAGATCCCGGAGATCAATGCCCGGAACGGGATGCGCCGGAACATGGCCGAACGGATGGCCATCAACGCACCCATACAGGGAACCGCGGCGGACATCATCAAACTGGCAATGATCCGCATCGCCAGAGAACTCGCCGAACGCCGAAGGGACACCCGGATGGTGCTGCAGGTCCACGACGAGTTGATCTTCGAAGTGCCGGAAGGTGAGATGGACATCGTGGATCAAATACGGGAATGGATGGCGGGTGTGGTGGAACTGGCGGTGCCACTGGTTGTGGACACCAAAACAGGGCCGAACTGGAAAGACTTGAGTTGAAGGCTCGAAGCCTGGTGGCAGTCTGTAATCAGAGCCGGTGTCCAAGAGCGACCGCATCGTCGGTTGACGGAGGATCCGCGGCGGACTTAGAATCCATAGGCGGGCTTTACGCAGGGCGCGTAGCTCAGTTGGAAGAGCACTACCTCGACACGGTAGGGGTCATCGGTTCGAGCCCGGTCGCGCCCATTATTGTTTTCAATCAGTTATGCAGACCGGCAGTCGTTCAACAGGCTGATTTGTCTCGTAGATTGGGACGTAACCCTTTCCTGAGGGTTGTCTTCGGACCTCTCCGCCATCCTCCGGCCTAACTCCAGGCACGTCTACCGCGTCCGCCTTCGCGTTCATTCAAATCGATGGCGTACCAACCCCTTTGATGCGAAATTTGGGGCGTCGGGTCGACGGCGTCATATTTCTGTCACTCCGAACCCTCCATCGTGACCGCACGGTGAGGCTATATTGTTGATTTAACATAACTTGATATAATTCCGGAAATTGGTACTGCCATTGCTTGAATCAGGGCGCAATGTCCCCTGTCCTCAGTCAAACTTCCGCGGTGGCGCCCGGAGCCACTGTTCGGTGGATTGCTACACATTGTCCATACTGCGCGTTCCAGTGTGGGATGCAGTTGGACGTGTCCGGTGGTGAGCCCCAAGTTCGTGGAAACAGTCATTTCCCCGTGAACAACGGAGCGCTCTGTGTCAAAGGGTGGACCGCCGTCCAGACCCTGGCCCATCCCGACCGGCTCCAATCCCCTCTGGCCCGCAATCGCCATGGCGACCTTGTGCCAGTTTCCTGGGAGGACGCTCTGGGCCTTGTGGTCGAAGCGATCCGCGACACGCAGGTTCGGTACGGACCGGACGCTGTCGGTGTTCTGGGGGGTGGCTCGCTGACAAACGAGAAAGCCTATCTTCTCGGAAAATTTGCCCGGGTGGGGTTGGGAACCTCCAACATCGACTATAACGGGCGTTTTTGTATGTCCTCTGGTGCAGCGGCTGCGATTCAGGCGTTCGGCATTGACCGCGGTCTTCCGTTTCCCGTTCGGGACATCGCGGGAGCGGACGTCATCCTGCTGGCTGGATCAAACGTGGCCGAGACGATGCCGCCAATCAAGCAGTACTTCGGAGCGCAGCTTCGAAACAGTGGCCGCCTGATCGTTTCGGATCCGCGCAAGACGCCGACGGCTGAAACGGCGACGCTGCATCTCAAGAACGTTCCGGGAACCGACGCCGCGCTCGCGAACGGCCTGCTGCATCTCCTGATTCGCAATCGCAGTACCAATACTGGCTATATCGAAAATTGTACCGAGGGCTTCGACGCCGTAAAGGCCTCGGTGGCGGACTACCGACCCGAGCACGTCGAGCGCGTCACGGGAGTCCCCGAAGCCCAACTCCTTGAAGCAGCCGAGATGCTGGGTTCGGCCGGAACCGTCATGGTGCTCACCGGCCGCGGGGTCGACCAGCAGTCCCAGGGTGTGAATAACACTCTCGCGTTCATCAACATCGCGCTGGCTCTCGGACAAGTCGGAAAACGTTACGGTGGCTATGGGTGTCTCACCGGGCAGGGCAACGGGCAGGGCGGACGCGAGCATGGTCAAAAAGCGGACCAACTCCCCGGCTACCGCGACATCCGCAACCCTGCTGCCCGGCGGCACGTCGCCTCGGTGTGGGGAGTTCCCGAAGACACGATTCCCGGCCCGGGAGTCTCTGCCTACGAGATGCTGGACCTCGCCGGAACCGACGACGGCGTTCGGACTCTGCTGGTCGCCGGCACCAATCCCGCGGTCTCCTCACCGAACGGCCTGCACGTCGAAGAGCGTCTGAAGGCCCTCGATTTCATGGCCGTCTCGGATTTCTTTCTTTCCGAAACGGCGTCGATGGCCGACGTGGTGCTCCCCACCACGCAGTGGGCTGAAGAAGACGGAACGGTGACCAACCTCGACGGGCGCGTCATCCTCCGGCAGCAGGCGACGAAAGCTCCCGAAGGCGTGAGGAGCGATATCGATCTGGTCTCGGAACTGGCCCAACGGTTGGGTAAAGGCCGCTACTTCGAGTATGCCGACACCGAAGCCGTCTTCTCCGAATTACGCCGAGCCAGCGCCGGAGGTGTCGCCGACTACAGTGGTATCACCTATGAGAAAATTCGCAACAAGGACGGCGTCTATTGGCCATGCCCGTCTCGGAGTCATCCCGGAACGCCCCGACTCTTTGGAAATGCAGATGCGGCCGCAGCCGCGAACGGACTCCGGCCTCCTCCAGAATTCCCCACGGTCTCCGGCCGGGCGCGCTTTCACGCGGTGGGCCACCGGTCTCCGGCCGAAGTGCCAGACCCGGAGTATCCCCTCTACCTGACAACAGGACGTGTCCTGGCGCATTACCAGAGCGGCAACCAGACGCGTCGCCTGGACCGGCTCACGAAGACGGCGCCCGAGGCGGTGCTCGAACTGCATCCCATTGTCGCCCGGCGACATAACATATCGGATCATGACAGGGTCCGTGTCGAAACACGTCGCGGCTACGCGACGTTCCGTGCCAAGCTGTCGACCGCGATCCGGGAAGATACGGTCTTCGCGGCCTTCCACTGGGCCGGCACGGAGTCGGTGAACCGCCTGACCAATCCAGCGCTCGACCAGACGAGCCGCATGCCCGAATTGAAAGTCTGCGCCGCTCGAATCGAACGGCTTACGGAAAGGATGGATGACGACGGTGACCCCGCCGTCACAACGGCACGACACCTCCATACTTCACGCCGGTCAGATATGCCACGTCCCGCTTCCAGGTCGTGAGGTCCTCGATTTCGAATTGGTTCAAATGGGTGTGCCCGCAGGCGCGTGCCATGACGGACATGAGCGAGGTGGCGGCCGTCAAGAACCGATTCAGCCGTTCGGCCGCTTCGGTTGGAATGAGCCGGGCTCGGAGGCTTTCCTTCTGGGTTGCGATTCCGACCGGACAACTGTTCGTGTTGCACGCCCGAGTGCCAATGCATCCGATTGCCTGAATAGCGGAGTTTGCGATCGCCACGCCGTCGGCTCCGAGGGCGAGCGCTTTTGCGAAATCTACCGGCGTTCTCAGTCCGCCGGTGGCGATCAATGTGACGTCCCGGTTCCCGCTTTCGTCCAGATGCCTCCTGGCGCGGGCGATCGCTGGGAGCGTCGGCACGGAAATGTTGTCCCGGAAAATCGCTGGGGCAGCACCGGTGCCGCCACCCCGGCCGTCCAGAATAATGTAGTCGACACCCACCCGGATCGCGGCATCAATGTCCTCTTCAATGTGCTGGGCGGAAAGTTTGAAACCGATCGGAATGCCGCCGGTTTTATCCCGCACCTGATCGGCGAAAGTCCGGAAGTCTTCCAGGGTGTCCCAATCCGGAAACCGTGCCGGCGAAATCGCTGGCTGTCCTTCCTCGAGACCACGAACTTCGGCGATCTTCCTGGACACCTTCTCGCCGGGCAGGTGGCCCCCTGTTCCCGTCTTCGCCCCTTGCCCCCCCTTGAAATGAAAGGCCTGGACCTTTGTGAGCAGATCCATGGAAAATCCAAACCGCGCCGATGCCAACTCATAGAAGTAGCGACCGTTAGCCTGCTGCTCCTCGGGCAGCATTCCTCCTTCGCCCGAGCAGATGCCGGTACCGGCCATCTCGGCGCCCATCGCCAACGCAGTCTTCGCTTCGAAAGATAAAGAGCCAAAACTCATGTCCGAAACGAAGAGAGGGATGCCCAGGCGGAGCGGCTTGGCCGCCTTCGGGCCAATCACAAGCTCCGTTCCGACGGGAACTTCGTCAAGCTGGGGGAACTTGTGGAGTTGGGCCGTGATGAATTGCAAATCGTCCCATGTGGGCAGGTTGTAACGTGGAACGCCCATCGACGTTGTGCGGCCGTGCGATCCGGTTTTGCTCAAACCATACTGGGCCAGATGGTGGATGTAGGCGTTGTGGGGTTCTTCCGGCGTCAGGCCGGAGTCGGGCGCAGCGCTTTCCGATTTCGGCGCTTCTGAACGTTCCTTCTTCCAGGCAACGATCTCATCCGCGTCGATAAACACATGATCCCGCTCGACCCACGACTTGAACAGTTTCAGATCCTGACCGCTGGCATCTTTGTTGACGCCGGTCTTGACGCTGTAGGCCCAGCCGTGGAGGCCGCAGATCAGATCTTCTCCGTCCACGTCTCCGTCGGACATGATTCCACCCTGGTGACGACACTTCCCTTCGAGGACCGAGATGTTCTCCCCGAGCCGGACCACCACCAGCTCGACCCCGTCAAGCTCCCGGTGCTCGGGCTTGCCTTCATCCAGGTCGCCGACATCCGCGATCTTGACGCTGTTGTCCCCCTTGAAGTGGGCATACCAGTGAGCGCCGTCGCAGAATGGTTTGTTCTTGGATGCCCCACACCGGCACAGGGCAAAATGCTCGGTCGATGCGCCCTCGCCCTGCTCCACCCCTTCGATCTCGACGCCTCCCTCCACGGCGTAGGGACCATCTTCGGTGAGCCTGATGGCCGGGTCTCGCTCCTGTTCCCGGTGTTCTACACCACCGATCGTGTAGCTGAGCGCTCCTGAAGGACATTGTCGAACGACCTTGATCGTCTCGTCGGCCGACGCGCCGTCCGGATCGATCCAGGGCTCCTTGTCCGACCGCCAGACCGCGGCCAGATTATTGGTGCAGTATGCCGCATGGGAACAGATTCCACGGTTGTCGTGAACGGTGACGTCCCGGCCGGTATAGTCGACCCGCTTGTCCCACTCTCCATCGGTGATTTTTTCGTCGGTAAAACCGGCTGCTTTGTGGCGTCCGTCGCAAAACGGTTTGTTTCTGGATTGGCCACAGCGGCAGAGGCTGATCGAAGGCTTCGTCGGAATCTCGCGGCCGTCATGGTCGGTCATCGTCTCGAGCGACCGAACCAGAATCGGACCGTTGCTGAGAAACTTTATTGTGGCCGCTTTAGCATCGTCGTCGTTCGAACTCATCTCATGCTCCTGTTCAAGTCTCTATGTTCGGAGTTACGGTCAGGAAATCGGTCTTAAGCCCTGGAAGACGGTGGGGATCAGTTCGGCCACCGTGGGGTGGATATGGACCGCCCGGGATATCGTCGTGTAGGGTTTCCCGCTGTACATCACGTCCAGAACACAATGGACAACTTCGTCGCCACTGAGGCCGAGAATGACCGCACCGAGAATTTTGTCTGTGTCGCCGTCCACGAGAACTTTCATGAACCCACGAGTTTCACCAAACTCTTTCGCACGGCTCACCTTCGTCATCGCCCGTTTCCCAACCAGGACCGTATGTCCAGCCGCCTTTGCCTCCCGCTCGTTCATCCCGACCCGGCCCAGCGGCGGATCGATGAAGAGCCCGTAACAGAGAATGCGGTCCGTGACGCGGCGGGGGTCGTTATCGAACAGGTTTGCGGCGACGATTTCGTAGTCGTTATAGGACGTATGCGTAAACGCACCACGACCATTCACTTCGCCAATGGCCCAGACGCCCGGCACGTTCGTTTGAAGGGCATCGTCCACAACAATGTGTCCACGCTCTGTGGTTTCGATGCCGGCTTCCTCGAGGCCAAGATCATCGGTATTGGGCAACCGGCCCACCGCCAGAAGGAGATGCGATCTCACAACTTCGTTCGGTCCTTCCTCACAGCTCATACCCACGGCAATACCATCCGGGGATTTTCGAACGTTGAGACATTCCGCATTCAATGGTGGTCTCAACCGATCGACGCAACACTCTAACCTATATAAAAGGAACAGGAGGAGTGTATGCGGAAAGGAATGCGTTTCGGATTCACTGCAGCAGAGAAGGCGGAGTTGTGGGATCGGTGGCAGAGAGGGGAGGCCCAGAGGGCGATCGGGCGGGCGTTTGGTAAGACGGGATCATCTATTTATTGTCAGCTAGCACATAGCGGGGGCATCCGTCCCGCAACGCGACGTCGTTCGAGGCTGGCGCTGACCCTGTCGGAGCGAGAGGAGATTTCTCGAGGCATAGCGGCCGAGCAATCGATACGGTCGATGGCCAAGTCGCTGGGTCGATCACCATCGACGGTAAGCCGAGAAATCCGTCGGCATGGCGGTTATGATGGTTACCGAGCGTCCCGAGCCGATGAACAGGCTTGGGACCGTGCCCGTCGGCCGAAGCGTTGTCAACTGGCCCGTTATCCACGGTTGCGACAGGCGGTGGCCAGGAAGCTCCGACGGAATTGGTCGCCCGAGCAGATCGCGGGTTGGCTCAAGCGGGCGTATCCGGATGATGAGTCGTACCACGTGTCACACGAGACGATCTACCGCAGCTTATTTGTTCAGGCCCGCGGGGTGCTTAAGAAAGAACTACTTGGGCATCTTCGGTCCAAGCGGACGATTCGTCGATCCAGAAAGGCGAGCCAGAAAGGCATTGGACTGGGAAAGATCGCGAATATGGTATCGATCCGTGCGCGCCCGGCCGTGGTCGAAGATCGTGCCGTGCCCGGTCATTGGGAAGGCGATCTGATAGCCGGATCGAATCAGAGCTACATTGCGACTCTGGTGGAACGTCATACCCGTTACGTGATGTTGGTGAAGGTCGCCAATAGGCAGACGCAGACCGTGATTCCCGCGCTGATCAAACAGTCCAAGAAACTACCGACCGAGCTGTACAAATCGCTGACCTGGGATCAAGGCAAGGAACTGGCCCATCATCGACGGTTTAGCTTGGCCACCGACATTGATGTGTACTTCTGCGATCCGCACAGTCCATGGCAACGCGGTTCTAATGAGAATACCAATGGCTTGCTCCGACAGTACTTCCCCAAGGGAACCGATTTATCGGTGCACTCGCAGGCTCATCTAAGCAAGGTGGCGCGTCAGCTCAACGAACGGCCACGTAAAACGTTGGGGTTCGAAACTCCGGCAGAACGATTTAACGCTTGTGTTGCATCGACCGGTTGAGATCGCCATCGAATGTGGACACCCTCGCCTTCCAGGATCTCGCGCACGGCGTCTGAGACGTCGTCATCCTCGCGCCCGATGAGCCGATCGCCCATCTCAACAACGGTGACTTCGGCACCAAAGCGTCGGTACATCTGGGCGAACTCCAGACCGATGTAGCTGCCGCCGATAATGATGAGGTGCTCGGGCAGGAAATCGAGCTCCATCATGCTCGAATTGGTCAGATAGTCCACCTGATCGAGGCCTTCGATGTCCGGGAAGCGCGCTCGAGCGCCCACATCGATAAAGATCGGGTCTTCCGCAGAATTTGTGGGTAAAACCGTCTTCCATCGCCGCTTGAGGAGACCACGGTGCTCGCCAAGCCTCAAGGCTTCCCTCGCAAGCTCGGCGGCTGCGCCGGCCTTGACCCTCGGCTGCGCTCCGCGGTGTCGGCTGGTGTGGGCGATGGGGAACGGGGCCTCCGGCGGGGGCTCCGGGCACCGGGTGTAGGCGTCCGACCGAAGTGGGTACTGGAATATTCGCCGTCGAACAAAAGAATAAGGTACTTTGTTTCAATTACTTATGTGCGCACAGGCCTTTGGACTGCCCACAAATTCTGCGGAGGAGGCTAAAGATCTTGTCGGCTTCCCACGTGTCCCCGCCGACCTGGATCTGGTGAGGACCCGTGAACCGAGCGTGTCCTCGGACCAGAGTCACATGCTCCATGCTCTCGATCCATTGGGTGACCCCCTTGTTCGAGGCACCGGCCAGGGCGTCCTTTCGTTCCTTGACCCGCTTCATGTCCACGGTGACTGAACCATCAACAATGACGCCGAATTTCTCGGCCTGGCGTGCCGCATACGCCACTTTGGCACTCCCGACCAGTGTTTTGGTCGGGATGCATCCTACATTCACGCAAGTCCCACCAACGAGCTTGCGTTCAATAATAGCGGTCTTCAGACCTTCCTGATTCAGGCGGCCGGCGAGTGCGGGACCCGCTTGTCCGGTACCGATCACGATCGAGTCGTACTTTGTCGTCATGGGGTCCTCCTCGGGAACAATTCGTTGTGATGGATCATTTACAGTCCTGAAGATTTGACAACCATCATCTTGTCGATCTGCATGTCTTCCATCGTGTAAGGAATGCCACCGATGCCAAGTCCGGACTCACGGAGGCCGGCAAACGGCATGACGTCGTCACGAAATGCGGTGTGGTCGTTGATCATCACGGCCGATGCGTCCAGTTGCTTGTATAGACGCATGGCGTCGTCGTTGTTGTTGCTGAAGACAGCCGCCTGAAATGCCACCGGCAGCGAGTTGGCCTGTTCGACAGCAGCGTCAATGCTGTGATACGCGTAGACACAGACGACAGGACCAAAGATCTCCACGGTGCTGACGCGGACCTCTGGGGGCGGTTCAAACAGCACGGTAGGAGCGTAGCAGGTGTCTCCGATGTTCTTGCCCCCACAAAGCAGCTTCGCGCCGGCCGAGACCGCTTCGTCGACCCACTCGGCAACCCGATCGACTTCACGTCGACGAATAAGAGGACCGACATCGGTAGCCTCGTCTTCCGGCGCGCCGACGATCAACGCCTCAGCACGGCTTGCGAGGGCGGCCGCGAATCCGGGGGCGGAGGCCGCGGGCGCGAAGACCCTCTGGACCGAGACGCAGACCTGACCGGCATGATAGAAGCCACCCTTGAGTATCGACGCCAACGCCGGCTCCGTGTCGTACGGATCTGCCAGTATGACGGGCGCGGCGCCACCGTGCTCCAGAGCACAACGTGTGCCGGGGCCCAGCTTCGAGCGAAGCATCCACCCGACGCGGGCGCTGCCGATGAAACTGAAGAATCGGACACGCTTATCGGTGACCAGTGTTTCGGCTGTTTCGATGTCATCCGTCACGACCGCCTGGCACCATGCGGCAGGCAGCCCGGCCTCGCGCAGGATGGCTACAAACCTCAAGCAGGATAGCGGTGTATCGGCAGCCGGCTTCACAATGACGGGACAACCGGTCGCCACCGCCGGCCCGACCTGGTGAACAATCAAGTTCAACGGATGGTTGAAGGCGCTGACGGCAACGACGACGCCAATCGGTTCCTTCTGCGTGAATGCAAGCCGGCCCGTGGTGGCGTTGGTCGAGCCTATCGGAATGACCGAGCCCGACTGGGCGCGGAGCGTTTCCGCACACAACCGGACGCCATCGATTGCCCGGATGACTTCTACTTTCGAGTCCCTACGGGGCTTGCCGCCCTCGCTCGCCGCCAATAACGTGAGTTCCTCAATCTGCCCGCTCATGATCGCCGCGGCATTGTTTAAGATCTCAACCCGCTCCGGAATCGACAGCCAACTCCCCTTGTCGCGAAACAGGGCATGCGCCACCAACATGGCGTCTCCGACGTGATCCGGCCCGGCCGTAGGAACCTGATCGAGTTCCCGACCATCAAACGGAGACTTGACAGAAAGCGTGCCGGTTGCCGGCCTGGCGCTTTCGAGCATCAAATCGTGCATGTTATTTCCCCGAGTTTTTTCGTCAGAAGCGCGTTCTCGCGATAATCGACAGGTATCACGACCAGGCTCGGCCCGTCTTCTTCGAAAGCAGCTTCAAGCGTGCCGGCCAGATCGGCAGCGTTCCTGACGTAGTGCCCGTTCCACCCAAATGCGTCGGCCAGGGTGCCCCAGTCCGGATTGCCGAACGCCAGGTCGGTATGTCGGCCAAATTGAGTCTCCTGCTTCCACGCGATCAGCCCGTATTGATTGTCTTCCCACACCATAACGACAATGTTGCTGCCGATTCTCACGGCGGTCTCCATCTCCTGCACGTTCATCAGGAACCCGGCATCGCCGGCGATGGCAAGAATGCGGCGGTCAGGATGCACGATATCGGCAGCGATGGCACCCGGCAGCGCGAAGCCCATAGAACAGAAGCCGTTCGGAATCAGACACGTGTTCGGCTCGTGGCACTGGTAGTGGCGCGCAATCCACATCTTGTGGGCACCGACGTCGGACAGCAGGATGTCGTGGGGTCCCATGACTTGCCTGGCGTCCCACAAGGCCTTTTGCGGTCGAATGATACCTTCAGTTTCATCGTCTTTGTATTCGGCAAAATCTGCCGCCATATCCTCCCGGCATTGCCGTTGCAGGGAGAAATCAAATTCCGGAACGCCGTGCGCGTCGAAGCGCTCGTTGAGCATCCACAATGTGTGCGCGAGGTCGCCCACAAGCTCCACTTCCGAGTGATAGTGGGAATCGATTTCGGCAGGCAGAAAGTCTACATGCAGAATCCGTTTGTCCCCGTTTGGATTCCACAATTGCGGATGGTACTCCACCATGTCAAAGCCGAGCGCAATGACCAGGTCCGCATCGTCTATCGCAGCCGACATGCGGTCCTTCGAGCCAAGCCCCACGGTATACAGGCAATAGGCCGCATCCATGTCGACACAGCCCTTCGCCATAAACGTACTGACGACACCAATTCCGGTTTTTTCAGCCAGCAAGCGAAGCTCGGAACTGGCACGCTTCCGAATGCAGCCGTTGCCCGCGATAATGATTGGACGCCGGGCGTTCCCCAGCATGGCAAATGCCTGGTCGACGACTTTGCTCTCGGGCACCGAGCGGCGAAAGCGGCGCGGCGTCAGAGGTTTTTCCGACGACTCCATGCTCGCGATGTCTTCGGGCAACTCGATGTGGACGGCGCCGGGCTTCTCTGTCCGTGCCAACCGAACGGCTTTCCTGACGATTTCCGGAATCGTGTCGGGGTTCAGGATGGTCGTCGACCACTTGGTCACGGGTGTGAACATGCCAACGACATCCATGATCTGATGCGACTCCTTGTGCAACCGGTCCGTCGATCCCTGGCCGGTCAGCGCCAGCATCGGGGCTCGATCCATGTTGGAGTCGGCGACACCGGTAATCAGATTGGTCGCGCCGGGTCCCAGCGTG
Organism: Terriglobia bacterium; assembly: GCA_965262425.1. Classification (GTDB taxonomy): domain Bacteria; phylum Acidobacteriota; class Terriglobia; order 20CM-2-55-15; family 20CM-2-55-15; genus CAZOZZ01. The sequence goes on from OZ253536.1 coordinate 6,090,152, forward strand.
CCGAGACAGCCGGCCGGGTTGCCGGTCAACCGGCCGTAGATTTCGGCCATGAATGAGGCCCCTTGTTCATGGCGCGTCAAAATGAATTTGATCCTGGTCGACGCCTCAAGGGACATCATGAAATCGGCATTTTCCTCGCCCGGCACTCCGAATATGTATTTGATTCCTTCCTCTTCCAGACATCGGACCAGCAAATCGGAAGCTTTCACGTTCTTCTCCTGTAGATCACTGCTTGACTTCGCTCGGCGGGTTTCGCTGTATCGAAAAGCTTAACGCATTCATCTCAAATCACAACCGTCGAGAGTCCCGACGACTGGACGTTTTGTTTTGACTATGTTCCCCGTGTGAGAAGAGTATGCTCCTTACAAGAAAGGAGACCCACGATGGAACCGCCAATCAGTGAGATCGCCTATACAGACACAGTCAAGGCTGCACAGGAGAAGCGGGGTTCGCGCAGTGCTTACGCCAAGATGGAACGGCAGGGGAATCCGGGACCGTGGCGCCAGGCAGTGACGCCCGATCTCGCCGAGTTCATCGGGGAGCAGGACTCTCTCTACCTGGGCACCGCAAGCGCGGATGGCCAGCCATACGTGCAGTATCGCGGCGGTCCCAAAGGCTTCCTCAAAGTGCTCGATCGGCACACGCTCGCGCTGGCGGACTTTGCTGGAAACGCTCAGTACATCTCGCTTGGAAACCTCGCGGAGAACAACAAGGCATTTATATTCCTGATGGACTATCCGAACCGCCAGCGGATAAAAATGTGGGGCACCGCCGAATTCGTGGAAGATGATCCAGCACTGCTGGAATCCCTGGTCGACGCCGACTACAAGGCTCGGCCCGAGCGCGTGTTGCGTTTCCACGTGAAGGCCTGGAGCCCCAATTGCCCCCAACACATCAAACAGCGATTCACGGTCGAGGAAATGGCGCCTAAGGTCCAGAAACTTCAGAAGTGTATTGCGGATCTGGAAGAAGCCAATGCGTCCCTCAGAAAACAACTCGGTGATGCCGCCCGTGAACTCGCCGCCACCGGATCCGGCTCGGAGCTTATCGAATCGCTACTGACCGAGACAGCCGCCGTAGAGAAGGGGTGTGGGGTGGAGTGAATTTCCGGACAAGTTCACTAGACACCTCAAGCGCATATCTTGCTTTCAACCGGTGACCCGGCACCAGGTGGGCCTTGAGTGAAGAACGGATTTCATCCTTGCTGTCCGAAACTTCCATGTGAAACCCTTCTTTGGATTCCATTAAAGCATTCGAATCAACAGGATGCACGACCAAACGGCGGATTCCGCCTAGTCGTCGTGATGCTTATGGAAATACTCGTGATCCGCCCGGGACTTTTCGGCACCGAGCTTCTTGTTACGGGCCAGGCCCGACTGGCGCGCCCGTTCCTTTGTGCCGTCGGAGCTGATGGCGGGCACGGAGATCATTTTTTCGACCTCAGCGCTCTCACATTCTGGGCAGGAGGCCGCGGATGACTTCGGCAGGATCAGGTATTCGAACATGTGTCCGCATCCCAGACACTTGTACTCAAAAATGGGCATTTAACGACGCCTCCGAAACGCTCGACCAAGACTCTTCATGATTCATGCCGGACCGGGCTTTATCGACCCAGAACGTCGCCACGAACCGACTCTGCGACTCCCGCAGCTTCCCCGATAAGGTCGTCAGGCACGCCGAGTTCCTTCAAGGCTGTTCCGAGGTTCTCCATGACCGCATCGAAATGGCCGTCGGTCAGACCCATATCGTCGACGAGCCTCTTGTGACCCTCGCGCATCGGTTTTCCCGCATAGGCATTGGGGCCGCCTCAAAGGCGTAGGTCAAGAAACTCTTCTGGTGGGCGGCCTGGATGTCCATGTTGACGCCCTCGAAGAAATGCTTAATCCGGTCGTCAGCCAGAACTTTTTCGTAAAACTTATCGACGGCCGCGTCGATCGCAGGCGCACCGCCGAGCCTGTCAAATAAACTGGCTGAACTATCCGGTGTACTCATCCTCTCTCCGTACGGGCTCATTGAATTTAGAGCGGCACCTATGATACACCTCCTCCAGCAGCCTGTGGCGGAAGTCTGTAGGGTCGCGCGCAGGGGTATTCGGGTCTCAGGCTGCTAGGTTCGGGAAAAATCTTCCGCCCGAATCTTCAGTGAAAAAAGATTTGATCCTGCAGAGACCAAGCGTAGGGAGAAACATGCATACTCGATTTGCGATCCATCTATTATCCGCGGTCATGGTGGCCGGGGTTCTGTTCGTCGGTTCGGCAGCGGCGCAAAACGGCGTCGCAGAATCCTCTGGCGACTACACGACCGTCTGGAACGGGATATTCACGCCTGACCAGGCTCTGCGCGGCCAGGAAGCGTTCGATCTTCACTGCATGCGTTGCCACCAGTCCGATATCGACGCTGGAAATCCGGACGCTCGTTTCAGAGGCCACATGTTCATGGAAAGATGGCGAGAGTACGACCTGGAAAGCCTGTACGATTTCATCCGACTCACCATGCCAAGGCGCGACCCCGGAAGTTTGACCGACGCCACGTACGTCGACATCGTGGCCCACGTCCTGATGGAGAACGCTTTCCCTCCGGGCCCCGCGGAACTCGACACGGGCGTGCTCCGGAGCATTCAGATCGAAGGGAAGGATGGGCCCAAACCGTTGCCGAGCGGTGCACTGGTCCAATTGGTCGGCTGCCTGAACCAGGACGTCAATGGAGCCTGGATCATAAACAAGGCCAGCGAACCCGCCAGGACAAATACGTCGAACAGGTCGACCGAGGAAGAAATGACTGCCGCCGGCTCGAAGGCGCTGGGAAACCAGAGGTTCCGTTTACAGAATATCGAGTTTCTCGGGGAAGACTTCGAACCTGAATCCAAGGTGGGCTTCAAGATGCAGACGAAGGGTTATCTGATCCGACAGCCCAACCGGGAACGCATCGACATTACGGCGATGGAGTGGACCGGGTCGAGCTGTCGGTAGCCGCCGGCACGGATCCCACAATAATTCTCTCCGTTGTTCGGTGTTCACCACGCCCAAACTCTTCAGGATTCCTGTGCTCCGCCTCGCATGAGGTCGGACCATCGATGGGGTTCGTCCCGGGTCACGATTCCAGGGTAAGTTATGCCTCCGTCCCCGAATTAGAACGGTAACCTCGTTAAGAATTCGAACGTACCAATAGTGAACGTGATTTGAGCCCACGTCGAAAATGTGGGCTTTGATCCCCTTGAAATCGGTATCATGTTTCAAATTTCCCCGGGAGGGATTTCAGATGGTATACCAGGCGACTTTACTGTTGATTTTGTCGTGGTTTTGGCAGGCCCCGCAAACGCAGGTTCAAATCACCGAATGGGACGTCCCTTGGGAGAACACGGTCCCCCGGGATCCGTTCTACGGAGACCCGGATCACATCTGGTTCGTCGGCCAGCGGGGACATTACGTCGGGGTTCTTAATCCAAAGACGGGCGAGATCAAGCGCTACGACCTTGAGGATGGAACCGGCCCCCACAATGTCGTCACAGGCCCTGACGGCTACGTCTGGTACTCGGGAAACCGGCAGGGTCACATTGGCCGTCTCGATCCGGACACCGGCGAGATCAAGAAATTCCCAATGCCCAATCCGGACGCCCGTGATCCGCACACGATGATTTTCGATCAAACCGGCAGCATGTGGTTCACCGTTCAAGGTGGAAATTTCGTCGGCAGGCTCAATCCGGGCCTGGAAGAGATCAGCCTGATCCAGGTCCCGACAGCCAGGGCGCGCCCTTACGGTATCGTCATGGACTCGAAGGACCATCCCTGGATCGTTGAATTCGGTAGCAACAAGATCGCGACGGTTGATCCGGAAACGATGGAACTGACCGAATTCGAACTGCCGGACGCGGACTCCCGACCGCGGCGTCTGGCGCTGACTTCCGACGACATGGTCTGGTACGTGGACTACTCCCGCGGCTATCTGGGACGCATGGATCCCACGACGGGCGACGTCAAGGAATGGGCAAACCCGGGCGGCCCGGAATCGCGCCCCTATGCGATGGCCGTCGACGACAACGATCGGCTGTGGTTCTTCGAAACGAGCCCCGGTGCGAACCGGTTGGTGGGTTTTGATCCGGAGCGGGAAGTGTTTTTCAGCGTGAACGAGATCGACAGCGGCGGCGGCACGGTACGCCACATGGTGTATGAGCCTTCTACGCGAGAGATCTGGTTTGGAACCGATACCAATACTGTGGGGAGAGCCAGGATTCCTGTCCCGATTTCGGACCGATAGGAAGGGTGTAAGGGACGGGCATTTGACTATGGGCTCCCTCATGTGTCGTCGACTCCGGGCCGCCCGTCCTCTTGTGCCCATGCTTTTCGCTGGACTCACGCTCCTCGGTATCGGACCGCTGTCCACAGGCGAGGGCATCGCCTATGTCGATGGGCCCCCACTTCGAAGTGCGGGTGGCTTCGGTGACGAGACCTGCCACAAATGTCATTTTGAGAATGATCTCAACGATCCCGTCGGGTCACTCGGTCTCGACGGCGTACCCGAAAACTACGTATCGGGCGAACAGTACGTGATCCAGATCGTGATCGAGCGCCCGGAGATCCGGCGGGGTGGCTTCCAACTCGCGGCGCGGTTTGCCAATGGAGACCGAGCCGGTGAGCAGGCCGGGTCGCTCGTCCCTCTCGACGAACGCGTGGAGGTCGCCACGGAGGAGAACACCCAGGTTCAATATGCCCGGCAGACTCTGTCGGGAAGCCTACCCGGACCCGAGGACACGGCTGGTTGGAGCGTCCGGTGGACCGCCCCGGAGGACGCGGCCGGGGCGATTCGGTTCAACCTAGTGGTCCCCGTCAAACAGACTGTAACTTATCGAGCTTCTTTCGGGCACGTTGAACTTTTTGGGTCTTCCGCAGAATTTGTGGGTAAAACCGTCTTCCATCGCCGCTTGAGGAGACCACGGTGCTCGCCAAGCCTCAAGGCTTCCCTCGCAAGCTCGGCGGCTGCGCCGGCCTTGACCCTCGGCTGCGCTCCGCGGTGTCGGCTGGTGTGGGCGATGGGGAACGGGGCCTCCGGCGGGGGCTCCGGGCACCGGGTGTAGGCGTCCGACCGAAGTGGGTACTGGAATATTCGCCGTCGAACAAAAGAATAAGGTACTTTGTTTCAATTACTTATGTGCGCACAGGCCTTTGGACTGCCCACAAATTCTGCGGAGGAGGCAACTTTTTTAAGAATATCGGAAGCCGTTGCGGTCCAAATGAAGGGCTTCGGGTTCTGATTGTGACCCCCGACATATTCCTCCACGGCCTGGATTAGCTCAGGAACCGAATGGAAAACCCCGCGCCGAAGCCGTTGTTCGGAAAGATCCCGGAAGAAGCGTTCGACCATGTTCAGCCAGGATGCACTGGTCGGTGTGAAGTGCACATGAAAGCGCGTGTTGCGCTTCAACCAGTTGACGACTTTCTGATGTTTGTGCGTGGCGTAGTTGTCGCAAATGATATGGATCTGTTTGTCTTTCGGCACGGAACGTTTGATCTGATTGAGAAACCGGATCCATTCCTGATGACGATGCTTCGGCATACAGGTCCCGATAATCGAGCCGTCCAGCGTATTGAGCGCGGCGAACATCGTGGTCGTCCCGTTGCGTTTGTAGTCGTGGGTGAGGGTGCCGCACCGCCCCTTCTTCAGAGGTAACCCGGGTTGCGTGCGGTCCAGGGCCTGCATCTGGCTCTTCTCATCGCAGGACAAAACAATGGCGTTTTCCGGAGGGTTCAGATACAAACCGACCACATCCTCCAACTTCTCGACAAATTGTTTGTCGTTGGAAAGTTTGAAGGTGCGTGCCAGATGAGGCTTCAAGCCATGAGCCCGCCAGATTCTCCCTACCGTGGACTCGCTGACGCCGGTTGCCCTGGCCATCAAGGACCGGCTCCAGTGCGTGGCGTTCGGAGGCTTCCCTTCAACCGTCTTCTTCACGATCCGGGCCCGCTTCCGGCGGCCGATCGAGGGAATCCGTCCACTGCGGGAAGCGTCCTTTTCGATTCCCCCGAGGCCATCTTCAACGAAACGATCGCGCCAACGTCCGGCCTTTTGACGAGTGATGTCCAACTTGGCAGCGATCTCCTGATTGTCCAGACCCCCGGCGGCCAGCAAGACAATTCGAGATCGTTCCGCCAACCGGACCGCCACACTGCGGCTTCGGCTCAGTCGCTCCAGTTCCTTCCGCACAGGAATGTCCAATTTAATCGTCGGTGCTCTCCTCATATATACTCAGACGTAGGAAAGCTGAATAAGTTACATTAACTGTGACGGACTACACTAGGAGGCTGCGCGACAGAAGGGATCGTAGCGAGAAAGTGGAGTCTCGAGGCCAGATTTTCTCGATTTTGAGGCGAATAGTCGTTCTATTTAACGAAAAATCGGGGAAATCTGGACCGATTATACCGCTTTCGCAGTAGATCTCTTCTGCCGCGCAGGCTCCTATGGAGAAGCGATGGCTATCGAACATCAAGATATGTGCACGATTGATACTGTCGTAATTGGCGGCGGACAGGCTGGCCTCTGCATGAGCTACGTTTTGCAGGAAGCGGGGCGTGAACATGTTGTGCTGGAGAAGAAGGTTGTACTTGAGCAGTGGCGCTCGTCACGTTGGGCCTCCTTCATGATGAATACGCCTCAAGCCTACTCACGCATTATGGGGCAGGACGACGGTCTACCCGATGAGAAGATGAGCATCCCGCTTGCGCAAAGTGTCAAAGCGTGGGACGACTGCGTCAAGCAAAGGCAGTTCCCTGTGCGTGACCACACCGAGACGGTTTCGGTCAAACAAGACCCAGACGGAAGCCTGCTGGTAAGGGTCAAGAGTGACGGAGAGGGCCCCAACGGGTACTGGGCGAGAAACGTCGTCGCCGCGCCAGGAAACTATCAGCTCCCCAACATTCCCGCATGCGCAAACAACCTTAGTCCGGAGATTCAACAGCTGCGTGTTGGCACATATACGAATCCCCAAGGCATCCAGGATGGAGCCATCCTGGTTATTGGTGGTGGCCAAACAGGCATACAGCTGGGTGAAGAACTCGTGCAGGCAGGCCGCAAGGTGTTCATTGCGACCTCGAAAGTAAAAGGTAGTGTCCGTAGCTATCGAGGGGAGGACGTTTTCTTCTGGATGGACCGTACCGGCGTGCTCACAATGCCCAAAGAAGCGCTCCCCGACCCCAACATGAAATACGATCGGATTCCCATAACAGGAAACGACCACCCGATTTCACACCACTCCCTCGCGCGGATGGGCGCTGTCCTCCTCGGGCGACTCAAAGACATTTCAGAGGATGGAGCCGTTGTTACTTTCGAAGACAATCTCCAGGAGAATATCGCGTTCGCTCACGAAGGATACGACTTCATTATCAACGTGTTCGAAGGCTGGATTGCCGAGAACGGAAACGGGGACAAGTTTCCTGCTCCCACCCCGGAACCCGAGTGGGAACCCTATCCCCCTCTTCTGGAAAACCCTGCACCAACTACGCTGAACCTCAACGAGCACAACATCACGTCGGTGCTGTGGGCGACAGGATGGAGAGCTGATCTCGGTTGGCTGCACATCGACGCCGTCCGTAAAGAGTTGGGACCACATGGTCGCCCGGAGGCATTCGAAACTGCTGTGCCTGGTTTCTTCTGGTTGGGATTCCACTGGTTGCGCTTCCTCAATTCTGGAAACGGCACTGGGTTTCACCACGATGCGCCTTACATTGGCGCTATGCTGCGGTAAGTCAGCGCGCATCCAAGTAGCGGATTAATCGAATGTTCATGCGAGGACCGATTGGACCCAAACACGGGATCATTCCTCACCTAGAATGGGGACAGGCACGAGTGTCCCCATTTTTGCCTCCTCAGTAAAATCTGTGGGCGACATCGGGTTCCGGTAACGCTCCAAGCGTGTGGTAGAGAGCGACTTGGGCAGCTCTAAAGGTCCGAAAACCATACGCTTTTCTGGTGGTCACTTTCGCTTTGTTGTTGAAACCTTCGACGATGCCCCCGGAAATCCGCTTTTTGGCACGGAACCAGTTGAGCAGGAGTTCCCGGTGGGAGCGGAGCATGCGCGCCACCTTTTTCATGGGCTCGATCCGGGATCGCATCGTCCGCCGGCACCAGGCATCCATGAATTGACCGGCCCAGTAGGGCGACGTGTACTCCCAGAAGAACTGGAAGTCCTCCTTGAGCAGAAAGCTCCGAACGGTCCGCAGGTTGTACTGGAGCAGGTCGGCCAGCTTGATGTCTTGCTTGTCGGTTCGGTTCTGGGGGCGCTTGAGCAAACACCACCGGGAGTGTTTCAGGATCGGCTCCAATCCCGCGGCTTTCATATCCCGGGATTCCTGGGCTCGAACCTCATCGATGGCCTTATTCATGTGCATGGCGATATGAAACCGATCCAGAACATGCAGGGCCGTCGATGCTTTCTTGGAAATCACCTTCAGATACGGCTTCCACATGTCGCTGCACACGAACTTCAACTCGGCGGCGCGCTCGACTCCGAATTGCTGGAAGAAGCGCAGCAACGTTTTCACCGTGCGATCCCGGCCGACCCAGAGCAGCCGCTTGGAATGCCGGTCGATCTGGTAGACCACCGTCAGGTACTTGTGCCCCCGGCGCCAGAGAATCTCGTCCACGCCAATCGCGGTCACACCCTCCAGGTCCCGGTGCGCCAGCCCCCAGCCGACGATCCATTCCACAGATCGAAACACCTTCTCCCAGGAAGTCCGGAAGATGTCGGCAACCTCCTGCCAGGACATCCGCCGCGCCCAACCGGCCAGAAATTGCATATACGTCCGCGTCAAGGTTTGCTTACCCTCGGCCCAGGGCACCGATTCGACCTTCACGCCACAACGCCTGCAATCCACACGCCGCATCAGATACACGAAGAACACGGGAAAGCCCCACAGCGGCACAAACTCGAACAGGCGGGCCTCCAGCGTGTCGTAACCCGGTCCCGCACGCCCGCAGCCCGAGCAGACCGGCCGGCTGTTGCGTCGTGGAAATATCTCCACCAACAGTGCCGTCTCGCCCCCGATTCGTTCCCATCGCACTGCTCCGTAGACAAAGGACTTGAACTTCTGCACTCGATTCAGAATAGTCTTCACTTGCACCCTGGTCTCGTCTCTCCTGCTTTGGATTTGTTTGGTGCAATACCAAATACAGGATTCGAGCCAGGGTGTGCTACATCCCTTTCGTTCTCATCGTCGGTTTCTCCTCATCCCGGCCTGTGTGGAAGTGTGAATCGGCCCCACGTCTTTTCCGGCCGATTCAAGTCGCTGTGGAAATCCGCGCGTCTCTTACCGGATTCCCTCAGCGTCGCCACTTTCCACAGGCCACTCATTTGCCCGTTTCTACCCACAGATTTTGCCGAGGACCCATAAGTTTCTTCACTTGTCGTCCTCCCCTCTCTCAAGTCGTCTTCCGACAGACACGCTGTGCTGCCAGGGTCCACACTTCGATCTGAATTTTCAGCTGAGACTGCGCATATGACAAGGATTTGGGGTTGTCGGACAGGAATCCACATTCAGTCTCCCACAGAGAACAGATGCACCTTTGAACGAGATCCCGATTGAGATGGGCACGGGAGTGAATACCACGGGAGTTCCATTGCATCCGCCACCCTTGCTGGTTCGTGGATTTGTAATGCCGGCGGGCAGAGTCGAACTGCCGACCTAAGGATTATGAGACCTTCGCTCTAACCACTGAGCTACGCCGGCCATCCGCGGATCTGTTCAAACAGACCATTCTAACGCCTGCCCTTTTTGTTGGCCAGCACCGGCAGGAAATAAGCCCGGCCGAGCAGCTTGTCCACGCGGGCGACCTGCACAGTGATCTTCCGTCCCAAGGAGTACCGATTCCGGGTGCCTCTCCCGACCAATGTCCGCGTCGGCGGTTCGAAGTCGTAGTAATCGTCCTCGATTTCACCCACTGGTATGAAGCCTTCGATGAACTGGTCGACCAGCTCCACCGTCATGCCGCGGGGCGAAACGCTGATGATGAGCGCTTCAAAGGTGTCTCCTATATGCTCTTCGAGCAGGATCATCCGTTTCCAGTTGTAGAGTTCCCGTTCCGCCGCATCGGCCGTCCGTTCACGCTCGCTCGATTCGCTGGCGATGGCGCCCAGCTGTGCCATGGAATGTCGCCTCTTCCTCTTGCCTCCAATGTGGGCCTTCAGGATGCGATGGATGATTAGATCCGGGTACCGCCGGATGGGCGATGTGAAGTGCGTATAGCACTGGGACGCCAATCCGAAATGACCTCGGTTTTCCACCGCGTACACCGCCTGTTTGAACGATCGCAACATCAGGTAAGAAACCATCCGTTCGTCCGGGCGTCCAGCCATGGAGTTGAGGAACTTCTGAAATTGCGCCGGTCTCAGGGATCGGGGATGAAACTTCAGGCCGAGTCCGGCCAGCACGTCCGACAACTGTTCGATCCTCGAGGGGTCCGGCGGCTCATGAACGCGAAAAATCGTCGCATGGACTTCCGAATCCAGCGTGCGTGCGACCGCTTCATTGGCCGCGATCATGAACTCCTCGATCATCTTGTGGGAGAAGTAACGTTCCGCTTTTGAGATTCCCTCGATCAGACCGTTCGCGTCGAACGTCAGTTCCGGTTCGGGCAGATCGAAGTCGATCGTGCCCCGCTCCCGGCGTTTCTCCCGCAACAACCGCGCCAGGCGTTCGAGGACTCCGAGGTCTGCCACAAACTTGCGATACCTGCTGCGCAGGGAACCGTTGCCGTCGAGTATTTGCTGAACCTGTTCGTAAGTGAAACGCTCTGACGACCGAATCACGCTTTCATGGAACGAGTGACCCTTGATCGCTCCGTCGGGGGCGATGTCCAGGATGACGCTCACCGCTAAGCGGTCGACATATGGGTTGAGAGAGCAGAGCTGGTTCGAGATTTTCTCGGGGAGCATGGGAACGACGCGATCCGGAAAATAGACGGAGGTGCCGCGAAGCCGACCTTCGCGATCGGTCGCGGAGTCGACGGGAATGAAGTGAGACACGTCGGCGATGTGGACGCCGAGGCGAAACCCTCCCCCGGTGGTTTCCTCTACATCGATGGCGTCATCAAAGTCCCGCGCGGTGGCCGGGTCGATCGTGACGATCGACCGATCGCGGAAGTCATCCCGATTGGCAAAGTCTTCTTCCCGCAGTTCGTCCTGGAGGCTGGCAGTTTCCCCGAGGACAGCTTCGGGGAATTCGACGGGTAGACCGTATTTCCGGATGATAACGTTTGTTTCGACGTTCGGATCGTCGATGAACCCGATGACGGAAACGATCTTCCCGGCGGGCCAGTGTGAGTCGGATGGGAAGCGGGTGAGTTCCACCTCGACCATCTTGTCTTTGTGCTCCGACGCGGCGTCGACGACCAGGATCTTCGGCGGGAGTTTCTCGTCTGCCGGCGAAACAAAGAACACTTCTCCATCGAATCGCAACTGTCCGACGATCGTGTCGCGCGCTCTCTTCTCGACGCGAACGATTTTTCCCTCGGCCCGCCCACCTGGTTTCTTCAGCGTGATGACGATGCCGACCCGGTCCCCATGCATGGCCGAAGCCGTAAGCGTGGGAGCAACGAAAACGTCGCTTTCGATTCCCGGCAGACGGTCGTCGAGAATAACGAACCCGTAACCGTCGCGGTGAAGCGAGATCCGCCCGTAAACCAGGACTTCCTTTCGTGGAGCCTCGTAGCGGTTCCCCCTGTGATGAACCAGTTCCCGGTCCCGGACCAGTTGATCGAGGATTTCCTTGATCCACTTGCGGTCTGACCGGTCGGCCTGGAAATCGTCCAGGATTCGCCGGAAACTGGCGGCCCGATCAGGTTTTTTCTGGATGTGCCGCAGCAGGTATTCTTTGGTCAGATCCTGGAGGCTGGATCGTTCGGCCCTCTTCCTCGGTGTCACTCTCCCAGTATTCGCATATACCGGGACGGTTTACAATCGACAGTTACCCGCGGTGCGCCCCACACAGTGGGTCGTTGACGAGCCGTGGCCCAAAGAGGGAGGCGTCGTGGAGGGCAGAAAAAGTGCCCCGATACATCCGGAGGAGACCCGGGCGCCGGGGCACAGACAAATGTCCATCACTGTTATGAGCCTAACGGGAAAGTTGAATCGAAGGAATCCGTCGATTGCCTCAATCTGATAGTGCGAAGGCACTGGAAACTAATTTTCTGGCGCCGGAGCGCCTGAGTCCCGAAGACCCGAAGATAACAATGCGTTATACTCACTTGTCGCCCGGGTACAAGCGAGCGGCCGTGGCTCAGAGGGAGCCGGTGGGTGACTGCCGGGTCACAACGTTTTCGCAACCACCCTGGAAGTTGCTGAAAACAAGCCAGCCGAAATGGCGGAATTGGCAGACGCGCTAGATTCAGGTTCTAGTGTCCATTGCGGACGTGGGGGTTCGAGTCCCCCTTTCGGCATAACAATTTACAAGATATCTCACCTCACACCCGTCAGTAACGGTTGCCTATTTGTTGCCTGTTCCTCATAGGCTCGCAACCGCCTTAGCTGGTTTTCCTCAGCATTCCTAACAGCATCCTTTGCGTTTTCCGCGATGTAGTGGACGTACCGCATCGTGGTTTTGATGTCCTGATGATCGAGCAGGCCTTGAACTTTCTCCACAGTCATACCGTCTGATATCCACTCCGTTGCCCGGAAGTGGCGAAAGCCATGAAACCCTACCCAACCCATATTGAGCTTGGATCGGGCAGCCTCGAATGGTCCTCGTGGGTTCTTCCACGGCCGGCCATTCTCCTGCACGAAGCAGTACGTGCCGTTTGGTCGAGCTTTGTACAGTAGCCGAAATAATTCCACGGCGTACTCAGTCAGAGGGACTCGACGGGTTTTACCGTTCTTCGATGCTTCAACTGTCAGCATCCGCTGATCCAGACTTACGAAGTGGCGTTTGAGTGACAGACCCTCGGTCTTCCGTAAGCCGGTCTCACCGAGAATGCCGACATACGTTCCAATGACCAGGTCTTCCTGTAATGTTGCCTGAACCAGCTTTCGCTCTTCAAACAGAGTCATGACACGTAGCGCCACCTGATCCTCAGGCAGCATTTTGAATCTCATAAGGGGATGGGTTTCGATATACCCTTTATCGAACGCGTAGCTGAGCATATTCTTCAGCACTGCGAGTGACCTATTGACCGTGGCTGCGGCTACTTCTTCAGAGCGTTCGTCAATGAAGTCAAATGCGTCGCCACGTCGGAGTTCAGTCAGGGGGACCTTGCCGATAATCCGTCGAATGGGTTTCAAGGCGTGTACTTTGAAATCCGGTCTGGTGTTATAGGCACGACAGTGCTTGTCGAGATAGAGATCGGAAAACTCGTCGATTGTGAGTGTCTTCTTAGGTTTTTTATTCAATTCATCACGTAGTTCCTTCCACATACCGGTAGCAATCGCACCGTTGATCCGTGCCAGTAAATTGCTTGCGACAGTCTTGTTCGGACACCGCCGCCGGAATCGCTTACCGTCTGGCCAATAACGCGACACTACGATATGCACCCGGTCGTTGCGTTTATCAGTTTCCTCGAAAATATTCTTTTCCTTCTTACGTTGCTGTTTGCTCATTAATGCCTTCCTTCGCTTGACCGGCGCGGGCTGGCATCGCGGGCATCGTCCCACAGCGGAAGGGAATCAATCAATCCGTTTAGGTCTTCGAGCCGAAAAACACGATCCCCATTGAGGAACCGATACACAGGAATCTGCCCAAGATCCGCGTACTTCCGAATTGTGTCGTCGCAGATTCCGAGATACCGGGCGGCAGCGCTCACCTTGAAGAGACGCTGATTCGGCACCTGATGGATTGTGACGAGTGGAACTGTGGATTGAGGCAATTGTTTCCGCTCCTGCACTACGTCCAGAGGAATCTGCCCTCTGTCGATGGTTCCTGGTTCATCGGTCTTCACTTGCCTGGCGAACCTGATTCATTCGTCCAACCGCCTTACTTTTCGCGCTAATCGTTCGAGATCGTCAAGTTCCTCGATGGTTAACTCGGTCAAGTCAAACTCCGGTTCTGGCGGCTTCAAATTGAAACCGACGGCGACTTTGACGGATTCGTCCAGCTGGCCCAGGATCTTCGCTTCGAGTTCAATCTGGCGTTCGATTCGGTTAACGGCAGCGAGTTGAATCCCCGGAGAGTTGGTTGCTTTGGCTTCCTGGAGAATTCGTGCCGTCTCGGCGTTTATTGAGCGTAGGCGGTCAAACAACGTCTCGCCCATCAGTTCCACTTCGACCTCTTTGGCTTTCACAAGCGACTGTGCGAGGTGCCCAGCCTTCTTGTGCCGATGCAATGACGATGTTCCGAATCCGCTGAATCGTCCCGCAATATGCCTTAACGACTGGGCGTCAAGCAGTGCTTGGTCGATCTCATCACGGGCTGGGTGTTTACAAACTGAGCAAGTTCGGGGCATTAGTAATCTCCCTTGATTCGTTCCTAGTCACTAACCTGTTGCTCACCGGATTCGGGCAAGTGGTCAACATGAGGGAGCCTCCATTTTCTACCTCCCCCAGTGACTACCTTGGTCTGGGGCGAAGAAGTTCCAGTGGTACCGGGAGCTCCCACGTTTTGAGTTCACAGCGGTCATTTTCTTGGTGAACTTCATACAGATCTTGGTGAACTTCATACAGAAGGTTAACCACCTCATAAACTGTTGATACCAAGTCGGATAGAGGCTAGATGCCGCTCCAGAGTTAACTTGTGAACCTATCCCCCCTACCCCCTAATCAATAATCAGAATCAAACTTCACATCAAATCCATAGTGACGAAAGGTTAGTAGGTTAACCATTTGCTCGTAATTGACTCATTTAACATTATTTAACAACGGTTAACCTATCAGTCGAAGGTTCACCCAGGTTCACTCTTTCAAGCCGCCACAACTGGGCGTTCTTCACTTTCCGTCCAGCGACTATCCGAAACTCACCGAACTGTCGATCACGCATCCCCCGGAGCATAGAACCTAACTTTGTCGTCTGACTGCGATCACCCCCGTCGCCCAACTTCAGAGGTATCTGCTGATCAATGACAAGTGTCCAAAGGTCGGCAACGCCAACCTCCGTTTCGCCATGTTTCTCAGCCCACGCCGCGACGAACGCACACCACACCACAGTCTCGGTGTCGGAGCGCCCGTAGAAGTCGTCAAGGTTGCTCAGGAACCCTTCGATCCCGGCGTGACGCAATATTCCGCCGGTGACCTCGCAGTAGGATTCAAACCCACCAATACTGGGCGCGTCAGGACCGGGTCTACCGGCACAGTCCCATGCTCGAACCAAGACGAGGAGCGCCCACAAGAGCAATTCCCTTTCGTGCTTCACCCATTGAAGGAATTTCGGATGCCGGAATTGGTCTGCTTTCCGCCTCCATGGCTGTGGATGGTGGGCATCCAATCGAATCGGAACGGTTCGTCGAGCGATTTCATTCGACACTTCGGGATTGTTTCCGGTTGCGATCCATGATGTCTGGACTGGAACGACGAGTGTCTCCGAGCTTTGGATACGCCGGTCTTCCAAATAGGTGCTCGTGATCGCCGAGGAAAGGGCGGACGAATTCAGCTTCTCCACGTTGTCGATGACCACGAGTGTCGGAGCACTCTGAAGCTTAGCCACTAGAGTCCTGCGAAATTCCTCCTCGCTGCGGGGTGCAGTCATCATTTGGGCCTTCAATCCAGTCGGGACGATGCTCAGTGAATCCACTAGAAGACTGGCACCGGTTCCGGGAGCAGGTTTGTTGATGAGGTGCAAGGGTGTCGGTCCGGGAATTAGGCTACGGATAATTGGCTGCACAATCATCGCAACCACGTTCGCCCGGTCGGCCGGACCGACAAATGGAAAGTCGCCGAGCCATTCTTTGGTGATGAGCTTCTTGGCACGTTCGAGGTCGGCGGTGTCTGGATTGTCGGACACAGTGCGTTTGAATTTGAAAGCGCCCGGCGCATGGTAGAAACCTGTACTGGTGTGGTAGCCGCGTGCGATCTGGATTTCGCCGGTTGGTGCATAGATCGGGCATCGCGTGATTCCATTCAGGATGGGCAGCGGGATACTTGCTTGCGCCAGGACGTTGCGAACGACATCAAGCGGAGGTTTGGCGGGCACTTCCTTCTTCTTTTCTATCCTGAACCACCGCGCCGACCGGGCCATCTCATTGCGCATCCGGTCCACAGTGAGCCGATGTATCTGCATACCATTTTTGTCGTCATGGATTCGCACCGGATCTCGGCCAAATCGAAACAGGTGGGGGGCTTGATTCGCCTGCTCCAGTGCCTTCCACGCTTGACCAGTGATCTCGGGCAAACGCTGATCACCTGCATTGATTTTGGAGACTAGTGATCTCACACGCGTCACTCGACGATCTCAGTCAGTTCATCCGGTTCAATGCCCAACACCTCCGCCAATCGTTTGGCATGCGTGGGATACGGGATCATCCGACCCGTTTCGATGCGACTGATGTCGGCAGCGGACACTCGGGCAAAATGTGCCAGGTCCTCAAGCCTCCAGTTCCGTCTGCGGCGTTCTACTCGAATGCGGCGGAGTGTTGTTTGTCCGTGTACATGTTCCATAACCTAGTGTGTGAAAAGTCATGGAAAAGTCTGCTCAGGGGTTGAATCGAAGACTTGAGTGGACTGCATGTCCCACGATTCAGTCGGTTGATGGGAGGGTGGACGGACAGAAAAAATCGCCCTAGTGAAAATCCGGGCTGGAAGAATTCAAGAAAAGGCTGGAAACCGAATCACCGGGCCGTCAGAGATCTCCGGCGATCTTGAATCGGACGTGGTAGAGCATGCCATGGGTTTTGAGGAATGGGTCATCGTCGAATCCGAAAGTCGCTTTGAGTTCCTTGCGAATCTTCTGTTTCTTCTTGTAGGCATTCGTCGTGAGGCGATCCTCCAGGTCGTTCCTTTCCTTTATTTGGGTCCTCGGCAAAATCTGTGGGTAGAAACGGGCAAATGAGTGGCCTGTGGAAAGTGGCGACGCTGAGGGAATCCGGTAAGAAACGCGCGGATTTCCACAGCGACTTGAATCGGCCGGAAAAGACGTGGGGCCGATTCACACTTCCACACAGGCCGGGATGAGGAGAAACCGACGATGAGAACGAAAGGGATGTAGCACACCCTGGCTCGAATCCTGTATTTGGTATTGCACCAAACAAATCCAAAGCAGGAGAGACGAGACCAGGGTGCAAGTGAAGACTATTCTGAATCGAGTGCAGAAGTTCAAGTCCTTTGTCTACGGAGCAGTGCGATGGGAACGAATCGGGGGCGAGACGGCACTGTTGGTGGAGATATTTCCACGACGCAACAGCCGGCCGGTCTGCTCGGGCTGCGGGCGTGCGGGACCGGGTTACGACACGCTGGAGGCCCGCCTGTTCGAGTTTGTGCCGCTGTGGGGCTTTCCCGTGTTCTTCGTGTATCTGATGCGGCGTGTGGATTGCAGGCGTTGTGGCGTGAAGGTCGAATCGGTGCCCTGGAAAGTGTGCCAATCTTAGTTGGAAATTGAAACGGCTCCAAACCCTATGGTTTGATGGTATTGGAAGAAACAACATCAAGCCTGTAAGAGAAAGGAGCCGAGATGAGCAGTCTGTTACGTTCGGTGAAGAAACGCAAGAAGTCGCGTGTGCTGGGTGAGGTCGAGGTCCTGAGCCGGGAGGAATACTCGGGACTGGAATTGGACTCGAAGGTGGAGATGATTCGGGCGTTGATCCCACTGGGGTTGATGCACGTGGAGGAGTTGCTCGACGAGGAAGTGAAGGCGTTGGCGGGTGAGCGATACGCGCGAAAGGAGGCGACGTTGAGGGGCCGGCGACACGGGAGTAATCCGGGGACCGTGGGGCTCGGGGGCCAGCGGGTGCCGGTTCGGGTGCCTCGAGTGCGCAGCGTGGCGGGCGGGGAGATTCCGCTTCGGAGCTACGAGGAACTCAGTCCGGATGGCGCGGTGAACGAACTGCTTCTCAGACGTGTGCTTTATGGGATCTCCTGCCGGAACTACGAGTCGGCCGCGGAAGCGATTCCAGGAGCCATCGGATTGTCGAGCTCGACGGTGTCTCGAGGATTCGTCCAGGCGAGTGGGGCGAAACTTCGGGAGATGCAGGAGCGGGATCTGTCGGCCGAGGACGTGGTGGCGATCTTCCTGGACGGGAAAATGTTTGCCGACGCCACGATGGTTGTGGCCCTGGGCATCACAATTACGGGCGACAAACGCTTCTTAGGCTTCGTGGAGACGAGTACGGAGAACGAGCAGGTACTGACTCCGTTTCTCCGTTCATTGATGGAGCGAGGCCTGGACATCTCTGAAGGCGTGCTGGTGATCGTCGACGGCGGCAAAGGTCTGCGCGCGGCAGTCAAGCGGGCATTCGGTAATCGAGCCCTGGTCCAACGCTGCCAATGGCACAAACGCGAGAACGTGGTGAGCTACCTGTCGAAGACCGAGCAAGCCGCGTGGCGCAAGCGGCTTCAGCGTGCGTACCAGCGCCCGGAGTACAACGAAGCCCGGGCGGCCCTCGAACAGCTCCATGGAGAGCTCGAGGAGCGAAACCAATCGGCCGCTACGAGCCTTGAGGAAGGCCTGGAGGAGACCCTCACGTTGCATCGACTCGGCGTGTACGGGGTCCTGGGCCGTTCGTTCAAGACGACGAATTGCTTGGAATCGGTCAATGCCCTCGTCGAGGAAAGGTGCGCGAAGGTCGATCATTGGAAGAACTCGAGCCAGCGGCAGCGCTGGTTGGCGACGGCGCTCATCGACATCGAACCACGCTTGAGGAAGGTGATCGGCTACCGTCATCTTCCAAAGCTCCGCGAAGCCCTCAGGCGGGAGCTGAAGATTGAGGCGAAGACGTCGACGAGATCGAAGAAGAAGGTTGCGTGACCAATCGTGAGCCGTGGAGAGTTTCAACTAAGAATGGGATTGACTCGTGCCCTGGGCCGAGGGTAAGCAAACCTTGACGCGGACGTATATGCAATTTCTGGCCGGTTGGGCGCGGCGGATGTCCTGGCAGGAGGTTGCCGACATCTTCCGGACTTCCTGGGAGAAGGTGTTTCGATCTGTGGAATGGATCGTCGGCTGGGGGCTGGCGCACCGGGACCTGGAGGGTGTGACCGCGATTGGCGTGGACGAGATTCTCTGGCGCCGGGGGCACAAGTACCTGACGGTGGTCTACCAGATCGACCGGCATTCCAAGCGGCTGCTCTGGGTCGGCCGGGATCGCACGGTGAAAACGTTGCTGCGCTTCTTCCAGCAATTCGGAGTCGAGCGCGCCGCCGAGTTGAAGTTCGTGTGCAGCGACATGTGGAAGCCGTATCTGAAGGTGATTTCCAAGAAAGCATCGACGGCCCTGCATGTTCTGGATCGGTTTCATATCGCCATGCACATGAATAAGGCCATCGATGAGGTTCGAGCCCAGGAATCCCGGGATATGAAAGCCGCGGGATTGGAGCCGATCCTGAAACACTCCCGGTGGTGTTTGCTCAAGCGCCCCCAGAACCGAACCGACAAGCAAGACATCAAGCTGGCCGACCTGCTCCAGTACAACCTGCGGACCGTTCGGAGCTTTCTGCTCAAGGAGGACTTCCAGTTCTTCTGGGAGTACACGTCGCCCTACTGGGCCGGTCAATTCATGGATGCCTGGTGCCGGCGGACGATGCGATCCCGGATCGAGCCCATGAAAAAGGTGGCGCGCATGCTCCGCTCCCACCGGGAACTCCTGCTCAACTGGTTCCGTGCCAAAAAGCGGATTTCCGGGGGCATCGTCGAAGGTTTCAACAACAAAGCGAAAGTGACCACCAGAAAAGCGTATGGTTTTCGGACCTTTAGAGCTGCCCAAGTCGCTCTCTACCACACGCTTGGAGCGTTACCGGAACCCGATGTCGCCCACAGATTTTACTGAGGAGGCAATTTGGGTCTTCCGCAGAATTTGTGGGTAAAACCGTCTTCCATCGCCGCTTGAGGAGACCACGGTGCTCGCCAAGCCTCAAGGCTTCCCTCGCAAGCTCGGCGGCTGCGCCGGCCTTGACCCTCGGCTGCGCTCCGCGGTGTCGGCTGGTGTGGGCGATGGGGAACGGGGCCTCCGGCGGGGGCTCCGGGCACCGGGTGTAGGCGTCCGACCGAAGTGGGTACTGGAATATTCGCCGTCGAACAAAAAAATAAGGTACTTTGTTTCAATTACTTATGTGCGCACAGGCCTTTGGACTGCCCACAAATTCTGCGGAGGAGGCAAATTTTCTTGGGCAAACCAATCGTCCGAGTCTCCGCTGAAGACGCGATGGACGACGAGAAGATCCAGGCGATTTCTAAGGTCATCGGGGAATGGATCGAGATGGACCGCTGGAATATTGTGAACAAAGCTGCTGGCATGTACTTGGTCATCGGTCCGACAGCGTACAAAACTAATGGCGGCCCACCCACAACAACAAAGCGCACAGTACGGTTCTTCTGGAATCCGAATAATCTGCAAAACTGCCTCCGCAACTTCGGCTGGGCGGCCACGGCGCTACGTGTCGTCATTCAAGCGATTGAAAACCAAAACCGAGCCATGCCGCTTTCTGCTGAACACGTCTCGTCATTGAACGACGTTCTGGTTAGATTTGGCCCAACGCTTGGATCCCTAGCTCAGCGAGCGCTGCGACGGCACGTGGGTTTGCCACTCTAGTGCACGGGTTGATCGGTATTGAGCGAAAAATAATGACTCAGTTGTTGTGTCGCACGGAACGTACTTAGGAATTCAAAGCGCATTAAACTGTGGGCCATTCTTGAATTACGGGCAGTTTGCCACACTTCTTGTAGCATATGAACCATGAGCAAGTACCTAGCGGTCGAGGATTGGTTCGAGGTGCCATTCGACGACGTTGTCCTTGGGTTCCTGCGCGGCGAGGCACATAAGTTCGAGAAACTCACCGGGGATGCATGCCGGTTGATTCGGGCCTACGAGCCACAGAATCCGAAGGACAACCTGGGTCGGTGTATTCTGCTGTCGGCGAAGCGTGGTGGCCTCTTTGATGGAATCCCGCCTGACACCCGATGGTACAGAGTCGAATACCTGAGAAACGAACATCTGGACGAGTTATTGGTGATGCGGGAGTCCAATTGGAATAGTGAATCCGATCAGAACGAACTCCGCAAAGTAGCTTCTCGAAAGAAAATTCCGCGTCGATCTGCGCCAGGTGACCGTGGAGATCGACATCAAATTCTAGAGTTCTACTCTGATGATCCGAACAAGTGGCAAAGTCCGATTTTATGGGGACATGACAAGGACGGCCCATTCACAATTCTGGAAGGTACACATCGACTCGTTTGGTACTACGGCGACGCGCAAGCTCATCCTGACTTCAAGAACATCGTTCACATTGGACTGTCCGACAGACCGTGCTATTGGCACATCAATGATGCTACGGATTCGGTGTATCGATTGAATCCGCTAACGGCCAGCATCCGGTCGCTGCAGAATGCAATGGGACACAGGTAATTGTTCTGGGGATAAAAGAGAAAAATGGACCGTGCCTTTTAGGGCATAAGCGACTCAGAAGGATGATGGACGCCGAAGGCTTTGGCATGACGCCGATGAGGTTTCCACCTACCCCTCCACCAACGTCTTCCCCGTAACCTCCCCCAAACACCTTGGACATCTGTCAGCTTCTGACAGCACGTAGTCCACTTCCTCCCCATTGAATCCGGTCACTTCACCCAAAAGCCAGTCAAAGGGGATCTCAGCGTCAGGAGAGCATGATTCACAGCCGAGGATGTGTTGCTAAACACGAAGCAGGGTGGCTTTGCTGACAGCAATGCGGGTCGTTGGCATTGCACCAAGGCTTACAGGTTGGTAAGTCGCGTCAGGCGAGACCTCAGGACTGTGTATAACTTGAAAACCGTCTCTTAGAAAAACGGCGCTTCTGTCCGAATTACTCTGACGACCTACAATTATTTGCCTCCTCCGCAGAATTTGTGGGCAGTCCAAAGGCCTGTGCGCACATAAGTAATTGAAACAAAGTACCTTATTCTTTTGTTCGACGGCGAATATTCCAGTACCCACTTCGGTCGGACGCCTACACCCGGTGCCCGGAGCCCCCGCCGGAGGCCCCGTTCCCCATCGCCCACACCAGCCGACACCGCGGAGCGCAGCCGAGGGTCAAGGCCGGCGCAGCCGCCGAGCTTGCGAGGGAAGCCTTGAGGCTTGGCGAGCACCGTGGTCTCCTCAAGCGGCGATGGAAGACGGTTTTACCCACAAATTCTGCGGAAGACCCAATTATTTCAAGCTCCACCCTGGGCAAACGACAATAAGAGCCCCAAAAAGATGATCTGAATGATCCAGCCGATCAAGCACACACCCACCGCTCGCAGGGTGCTTGTATAGTCCAGTGCCTGGCGCACCGCAATGACCATCGCAATGAGCATCCAGATTCCGGCCACCGTAAAGACTAAATTGGTGAGCCCCGGAATAATTCCCAAAATCCGTATCAGCCCCGGCGAGCTGGATAATCCGATTGTTCTTAACAGTTCTCCGTGATCGGCCGTTGTTTGGGCTTCGGGGAGCAATTTGGTGCCGATAAAATAAGTGAGATACGCCCAGATATACCATCCCACTAGAGCGACAATGGTTATGACAATTAAATTTATGACGCCCATGGATATACTGCCGATACCGGCGGCAAGAGAAGACAACACCACCACGCCCATCGCCTGGCCCATGGCCGCCTTATCGGCTTCCACCTCTTCATAAAGGTTCACATCTAACTTCGCAGCGCGAATCATGCGTTCTGTGAGTTTCGGCATTGGCGTCTCCTTCGGTGTTTTTCATTTCTAGAAACGGGGTTCCCTGTTTCCGTCGGGAACCTGCTTATACCTTAGGAAGACGTATTTCGACCAGTAATGCTTACTCGGCTTGGGATATCTCATCTACCCACCGTCTTCGACCAAGACTTTCTTCATGAACTGATCTCCTGCACTTCGGACACGTTGCAAGTTCGCTCAGCAAATAGTCCGTCGTAGCAGGGTCCAGACCGACCTCACCCCACAACCAGGGTCTCCCCAAGAATCTCGCCAGCACAGCGTGGGCATTCCAACGGTCCCTCCAAAATGAACGCCGCCATCGCCCTCGCAGTTCCACCCACTCGGTCCAGAAACTCCGACAACGAAATGTCCGCATCCTCTGAGCAGTTCTCGCAGCCGTAAATGTGATAGTGGACCTCGATGGTCCGGTGCGTCGTGATCGTCACGGTTATTTTCATGCTGGGGGGTTGGCAGGTTGGATGTCAGGGTTAGCCACTAGTGGTCCCCGTCAAACAGACTGTAACTTATCGAGCTTCTTTCGGGCACGTTGAACTTTTTCAAGAATATCGGAAGCCGTTGCGGTCCAAATGAAGGGCTTCGGGTTCTGATTGTGACCCCCGACATATTCCTCCACGGCCTGGATTAGCTCAGGAACCGAATGGAAAACCCCGCGCCGAAGCCGTTGTTCGGAAAGATCCCGGAAGAAGCGTTCGACCATGTTCAGCCAGGATGCACTGGTCGGTGTGAAGTGCACATGAAAGCGCGTGTTGCGCTTCAACCAGTTGACGACTTTCTGATGTTTGTGCGTGGCGTAGTTGTCGCAAATGATATGGATCTGTTTGTCTTTCGGCACGGAACGTTTGATCTGATTGAGAAACCGGATCCATTCCTGATGACGATGCTTCGGCATACAGGTCCCGATAATCGAGCCGTCCAGCGTATTGAGCGCGGCGAACATCGTGGTCGTCCCGTTGCGTTTGTAGTCGTGGGTGAGGGTGCCGCACCGCCCCTTCTTCAGAGGTAACCCGGGTTGCGTGCGGTCCCAGGGCCTGCATCTGGCTCTTCTCATCGCAGGACAAAACAATGGCGTTTTCCGGAGGGTTCAGATACAAACCGACCACATCCTCCAACTTCTCGACAAATTGTTTGTCGTTGGAAAGTTTGAAGGTGCGTGCCAGATGAGGCTTCAAGCCATGAGCCCGCCAGATTCTCCCTACCGTGGACTCGCTGACGCCGGTTGCCCTGGCCATCAAGGACCGGCTCCAGTGCGTGGCGTTCGGAGGCTTCCCTTCGACCGTCTTCTTCACGATCCGGGCCCGCTTCCGGCGGCCGATCGAGGGAATCCGTCCACTGCGGGAAGCGTCCTTTTCGATTCCCCCGAGGCCATCTTCAACGAAACGATCGCGCCAACGTCCGGCCTTTTGACGAGTGATGTCCAACTTGGCAGCGATCTCCTGATTGTCCAGACCCCCGGCGGCCAGCAAGACAATTCGAGATCGTTCCGCCAACCGGACCGCCACACTGCGGCTTCGGCTCAGTCGCTCCAGTTCCTTCCGCACAGGAATGTCCAATTTAATCGTCGGTGCTCTCCTCATATATACTCAGACGTAGGAAAGCTGAATAAGTTACATTAACTGTGACGGACTACACTAGGGTAGTCAGATAGTTGAGCGATTTGATCGTGGGGTTATCGCAGAAAATGCGGTTGGGAAGTCGCGTTCACCGCCTAAACTGCTCCTGCCTGCCCTCAGATTGGCTGTAAGACGGGTTCTTGATCTTGATCCAGCGATTGCTGCGGGTGTCGCTATACGGTCCATCCTTCTTCTTCGCCACGATGCCTTCCAAATCCATTTCACAAACCGTGCGGTACAACTCGCAACCGCTGCTTTTAACGTGGTCCATATACAGTAGGTAGGACGGTGGCTCGGGCAGTAGCTTTTTCAATCGGGCTTTTCGTTTCAATAGCGGCTGGTCACGCAGATCTTTCCCGTTCAGCCACAGAAGATCAAACGCGTAAAAGTACACCTCGCCTTTCCGGTAGAACAGATCGTTGAACACCGACCGGCCCGCTTCATCAAGGCAGACAACCTCACCGTCGAGGATGGCATCTTTGGCCTTGAGATGCTGCCCGATCCACGCGCAGAGATCGGTGAATGACTGGTAGGTGTTGTCCTTCCGTGAGACCAGCCGACATTTACCCTGCTCCACGTAGGCCAGTGCGCGAAAACCATCGAACTTCACCTCGAAGATTGAGCTGGGATCGTCGAATGGTTCTGCTCGCTGGACGAGTTGCATCGGACGGACACGTGGCAGGGCGGACATGAGTCGATTAAATCACGGGTAGAAACCACCAGGACATTTGGGACACCGCTTGAGCGGGATTTAAACGATGGGCGATTCCGGCGTCGATCCTAGCGAGGAATCCGAAGACTCCCTATATCTCTGGATAAAAGTCGAAGAACGCTTCGATACTTTGAGCGAGTTGATCTTGGATACTGCTTTGGTCTCCGTGAAGCAGGTGCATGGTGACGCGGGCCGTCTTCCCGTTTTTCAATTTAACATTCGCATCCTCGACGGTCTCCAGCTCTTCGACTGGCAAAAGACGCAGCCCGTAGATCAAAGCCAAATCAGCCATATCTTCTCCTCCATTTCTTCAGCCGGTGCCGCGACGCACCCCCTCTCCCATTCTAATCGGGGTTGAAGTTTCAAAACATGTTATCGAAGGCGTTCTCGAAAACCCCCGAGTCAATCGAGTCCCCCACCCGAGCCACGACAGGCGTCACTCACCTCGCCTTACTCGACACCGCCTCGGTTCACCGCCTCGTCTCTACACTGTGAATGACTCGACGGACTCGGCCTACTGGGGTTCGTCGGGGAGTTCGATCAGCCAAATGTCGGCTTCGGGCGAAGGGGCTGAAATGGTAGTACAGGGTGCGACCGTCGGGGGAAGGCACCACCCCGCCCCACTGCCGGAAGCATGCCGCCAGAGCAACAAATTGAAGGAGATCCCCATGAGACATCTCGCAGCGTTCTTGACCGTCGTTGGATTGTCCGTGGTGGGTCCGTCGGAGGCTGGTGCGCAGTCGAACTCAGGGTTGGAGATGGCCAAACCCGAAAGCGTCGGCATTCCTCCGAACGTCTTCAGCACATTGGACACGCGATGCAACGCTTTTTCGACGATGGTTTGGGCGCGGGAACGGTTACCCACGTCGCTCGACGGGGCCGCGTTCACATCCACACGATAGGTCTTGCTACGTCAGGGTCAGCACACGCGTAGCCTTCGCCGCGCCCCGGCAGGTTTCCAAACTAGTCTTGTAGTAACCGGCAGAGGTGCTTGACGGTCCCGAAGTCCTCCAGGATCTCCCCCTGCATCCGGGCGTCGATCAGGTTCCGCTGTGCGTTTTCCACGACCCTTTCGAGCCTGGGCAGGATCCGGACTACGTCTCTCGACAGTTGCCCCAGGAGGTTCGGGAAGCTGACGACGGCTTCCTGCGCCGCAGCGCCATTGTCTATGCTTTTGCCGAGGTAGGCGACCAGGTCATCGACGACCTTTTCGAGTTCTTCGGCCCCCCCGGCGACTGCGCGGCGGTTTGAGGAGTCCCACTCCTTGAGGAACAGGAACGTCGAAAGCTCTCGGCCTTGGACTTGAAAGGCTTCGATGTTCTTCTGGAACTCCCAGAGCTGGATGACGTCGAAAGTCGAAGCCTCGCCGGGCTTCGCCACCCTATCTGTCAGCAACCTCTCGGCCATGTGTAACCTGAAGGCCCTCTCACGGAAGGCGACCTCGTTATTCTGCCCGAGAACGGTTGTCGTCAGAACTGGAATTGATAGGAACAGAAGGAGTGCGACCCTTGGCATCGTGCTGCAACCTCCGGTTAAGAATGTTGCTCCCGTTCCGTCGGAGAATCAACAAGAAAGGCCTCCCGCCGAGTCCGCCCCATTGGGCCAACAGCCTGAGTCGGCTTCCAGCTTTTCCGCTGGACGCAGAAGAGTCATCTCCCACCGAAACGACTTCACCAATTCGCAAGTTCTCTGATTGCAACGAACGGGAGGGGCTGACACTTGGCGTTGGATCCGGTGGTGGCAACATTATTCTGCAAGGTAAGGGTTCACGAATTATTTGGATGCCGCCGGTCCGGATGCGTGTGCCGTTATCTTTTCCCAGCCCGCAGATCGCAACAATCTTCGGATGGTTCTAAGCAGGTGCCGCACGGGCTTCCCGCTTGAACCGCTCCACGGCCTGTCTGTCGTTGACGATATCGGGAGGCAGGAACTTCAACGCCACTTGACGCTGGAGGGAGGTATCCTCGGCACGGTAGACCACACCCATACCTCCGCCCCCGATCTGTTCGAGGACTTTGTAGTGGGATATGGTCTGGCCGATCATCGGATGAACCTGTTCAAATCTCGACTTCGATATCTTCGTCCGTCACACGGACGGTGTAGCAAGAAACTCCGGCGGGAGCTGGAGGGCCTAACACCGCGCCGGTCGTGACGTCGAATCTTGCGCCATGCAGAGGGCAGGTTACCTCCTTGCCCGTGACCGCGCCATCGGAGAGCGGACCGCCGACGTGCGTACATGCGTCATCTATCGCAAAATACTGGCCATCCAGGTTAAAGATGGCGATCTGTTTGCCGCCGACATCGACCTTCCTTCCCTGACCCGCAGGGACGTCGTCGGACCTCGCTGCCTTCACGAATGTACCCATGTTTCACCTAACTTTGAGCTTGCCCAGCGTTTCCTAATCGGCGACTGTCTGGCCGATCATGGCACCGGAACCCGTTGTTTCAGTTCTTCAAACCAGTTCAGGACGATGTTGATTGGCGCTTGGCTGGTATTCCCGATCAGTGTTGTCGCACCGGAACCCGTTGTTTCAGTTCTTCAAACCAGTTCAGGACGATGTTGATTGGCGCTTGGCTGGTATTCCCGATCAGTGTTGTCGCAAATCGTTCCCCATCGGGATGAAGGTTTGGTGTTATGAAACGACCGTCGACCTCAACCACCGATTCCGGGTCACGTCGGCTGAACACAGGCTCAGTCTGGATAGACGCTGCAAGAATGTGTCGAGCACCTTCACCCCCCCGAAAGAACAACGTCCGCCCATCCGCCGACCATTGCGACCAGCCTACTCCTCCGTCGGTTGATATTTGATGCGGAATACCGGGTCCTGGATACGGTGCAACCCAGACTTGCGGCTCCTGATCTCCGACTCTCTGGGAGTATGAAATCCACTTGCCATCAGGCGAAAACGCGCCCCCGACTTCGGCGATGTCGGTATTCCGAAACGGTTCTGCTGTGCCGTCCTCAACAGATAACACCCAAATATCGTTCAGTGTGTCCGGGTGGTAAGTTCCAAATGCCAAAAAGTTACCGTCTTGAGACCAGCTGTATGGCGTAACAGAATTCTCGCCGTCCCATAACAACTCGGGTGGCCCGCTGGCGTCCGCCGGTTGCCAGTAGATATCAGAGCCGTACCGAAACGTGATCCGATCACCGTCCGGCGTCCACAATGCGTTAACCTTGTTCTTCTCATCATCCGTCAACTGGCTTCCCGTCCCAGTGCGGACGTCGTAAATCCAGACATCGATCGAATCGGCGTCGGAGACAGTCATCGCTATACGTTCACCGTCCGGCGAGATCCGTGGCCTGCCATAGGCGCGCCTCTCGTTGAACACGGGAGTCACCGTTCCCCGTCTGTCGATCCAAACCAGGGTGTTCTGCACAGGGTCCAACCCCCCAACCGAGAGGTACGCCAACGAACCATCGCCCGCCAGGGCGTATTGGGCCCATCCCCCTGTGTTGACCTGAACGCCTAACATGATCGGCGAAGGCTCACCAGTGAGTTCCAGACGATCCAGGTCGAACGGCACAGCCCAGAGGGAGTCTTCACGGCCAAAAACCAGGTGACCGGAATGTGCGTACGTGGCGTCGGTACCGTCAACCAGGAACTTGTATTCCTCAGTGTCGAGACTCAGGACGAAGACTTGGGCGTCGGAAACTACTGATCCGTCCTCACCCATGGGAAAAATGGTGGTGAAGAGAACGGCGTTCCCATTCGGCAGGAACTCCGGCCACTGATGCCGCTCATTCTCGTTTTGAGGCGTCGTTAGCGTTCGCGGCTCCCCTCCTGCAGCCGAAACCTGCATCAGGCCAGGAGCGGCTTCCGACGCGAAGACAATCATGTTGTTGGGTCCCCAGGTGGCTCCTCTCCGAAAAGCCACGGTGGTAATCGGGGTGGTCGGTCCTCCCGCGAGAGACACCCGCCGGAGTTCGGTCCCCGTGAAGAATCCAACCGATTCACCATTGGGTGAAAAGAACGGGTGCGCTGCGCCTTCGGTGCCCAGAATGGGAACCGCTTCGACTTGATCCCGTGCGCGAGCGAAGAGTTGCCGGGGGGCACCCGCCCGTTGCGCCGTGTACACGAACCGGTCGCCACTGGGTGAAAAGGCCAACCCTTCTCTGATCAAATCCGTGTCCGGAAGAGTCACTGGGAAACGGGTCACCAGCGGTTGTGAGGGTGGTCCGGCGGGCCTCAAATTCCAGACCAACGCACCACCGACAACTGCGCTGAGAACCGCGACCGCAATCGAGGGAAGTAGTGATCGTGGCGCTGCCTGAACACCCTCAGCAACGGACTGGATTATTACGCCGTCGGGGTCGGCGAGTACCTTCTCTATATCCACACGGGCATCGGAGATATCACCGTATCGGTCTTTCGATTCCTTCTCCAAACAGCGTTCCAAAAGGAATTGGATTCTGGGGTGGAGATGTGGCGGAAGGCCTTTCCAGTCGGGATCAGCCCGAAGGACACCGGCCAGCACATCTGGTACCGTGCCCCCGTCGAAAGTCCCCCGTCCTGTGAGCATCTCGAACAGCACCACGCCGAAGGCCCAAACGTCGGCCCTCTTATCGACTTCCTGCCCACGCGCCTGTTCTGGGCTCATATACGCGGCGGTGCCGAGGATGACTCCCTGCTGTGTAGCCTGCATGCTCAAGGTCGGTGAGTTGGACAGGTTCACGCCGGACCCATCTCCCGCAAACGCCTTTGCCAATCCGAAGTCCAGAACCTTAATCTTGCCTTCGGGAGTCACCTTGATATTGGCTGGCTTCAAGTCCCGGTGAATCACACCCTTCTCATGGGCTGCTTCCAAAGCCTCCGCAATTTGGAGAGCGAGTTTGAGGGATTCTTCGACAGGGATGGCACCGCGTTTCAACCGCTCAGCCAGCGTGTCACCTTCAACAAGTTCCAGAACGAGGAACCGCGTACCGTTGTCTTCTTCGAGTCCGTAAATGGCAGCGATGTTCGGGTGGTTCAAAGACGCCAGCAGTTTCGCTTCACGCTCAAACCGTGCCAGGCGTTCTTCGTCCTGCGCGAACTCTTCAGGGAGTGTCTTGATGGCAACTTCGCGACCGAGTTTGGTGTCCCGCGCACGCCAGACTTCGCCCATACCACCCTTGCCGAGCGGGGAGAGGATCTCGTAGCTGCCGAGTTGGGTGCCGGGGTTCATTGGTTATCGAGTTCCGCTGTCCAGTTGACGATGATCGTAACCGGAGGCGGATTCAGGCTCGGCCGGTGGAGCAGGAAATTGTTTCCGTCGTCGGTCACGGTATAGTGATGCCTACCGTCCAGCATCGACCTCATGGCCGGAGTCGGGACCGGGACCGGTGTACCAAGATCGAGACCCGAATCGCCAGCCTCCACGCGGACGGTCATTACCACGCCGTTCCGACCGCTGTAGAACAGTTCGCCGCCGTCGCCCCTCCACCTTGGATGGCTGCTTCCACCGTCGGAGACGCGTTGGCCGTCGGTCCCGGCCGGGAACCGCGCCACGTAGATACTTTCCGCACCAGCTTCTCCCGAAATGTAGGCAACCCACTCACCGTCCGGCGAAAAGTGCGCGGCACGCTCCGAATAATTCGGATCATTGAAAAGCGGCCACGGGTCGTCCCCGGAAACGGGTAATACCCAAACGTCGCGGATTCCAGTCCGGTCGAACAGAATGAACTCCCCGTCAGGCGACCAATCCTTGGGAATCAGCGAACGTGTCCCCTCGGCAGCTTCCCAGAGCAGCTCTTCCTGGCCCGCACTGATGTTCTTCTTCCAGATACCCCACTTCCCGTTCCGGTAGGACGAAAATGCGATTTCATCGCCGTCGGGTGACCAGACCGGGTCGGCAGCGAACGAGGGCATTGACGTGAGCGGAGAGGGCGTCGTATCTCTTCCCACGTCGATCAGCCAGATATCGACATTCCCGGTCGCCGGGTCCTTGCGGTTCACCGCAATCTGTTGCCCGTCCGGTGACAGGGACGGGTTCAGATACTCACCTGTCTGTGGCTGACGAACCCGTCGGGTTTCGTTTCCTTCACGATCGAACCACATGAGTTGTCCATCCACGCCGTTCCCGGACCGAAGCGCGAGAATACCGTTGTTCGATACCGAAAACGGTATGTCATCCACGTGATACACCCCTGGAGAAGACACCTGGGTACCGATTCGGCGGGCTTCCCCTCTGAGTTCGAGGCGATCGACGTCAAACGGGTGCGCCATCAACACGCCCCCGCTCACGAACAGGATATGGTCGCTACCGTACACGGCCTTGGTATTGCGGTCGGCAGTCAGCAGAAGGCGCGTCTCTGGGGATTCCAGAGACGCCAGGTAGATCGAAGTCCGCTCAATCGGTTTTTTGAACGGGGCCGAATAGAGGAAATGAATCCCATCGGGCAGGAAATACGGGAACCACCCCAGCACTTCCAGCGGGACGGGTTGCCCCCCCGAGGCCGACACGCGGTTCAGACCGCCACCGATGCCAAAGAGGATGTCCCCATCTTCGTTCCATGTGGCGCCCCCAATTGGAAGACAAGCGCAGACCGTCCGGGGAGCGGCGCCGGAGAGATCCGCAACCCGGAGGTCTGTCGCTGTGAAGAATCCTATGGTCTGTCCGTTGGGCGACCAGAACAGAGACAGCCGAGCACCCTCCGTGCCCGCCAGCCTCCGCATCTCCGCGAGTTCGCGGACCCAGACCGCCTGCCCACCGGTAGGTTCTGGCGCGAGGAATGCAATTCGTTCGCCGCTGGGTGAAATGGCAAGCACGTCTCCACGGGCCTCAAAGGGTTGGACGAAGGAGAATCGGAAGGCCGTCTGTTCCTGGGGTGCGGTAGAGAAATAAGCCACGGTCAGGATGAGTGTTGAAATCAGGAGGACTCCAATCGCGGACCAGAAGATGAGTTCCCGGCCTTTTGACGGAGTTTTGACGGGAGCCGTTCCAACCTGTGCGCTGCCATCGGTGATCCACTTCAACTCGCGCATCAGGTCGGCTGCCGTCTGCCACCGCATATCGGGGTCCTTGTCGAGGCATGTGGTCACGATGTGGTCCAGAGACGAGGGCGTCATGGCCTGAACCTCGGCCAACGGTAGACATGATCGCGGAGATCAAACTCGCCTGACTCTTGCCCTCAAATGCCTTCTTGCCCGTCACCATCTCGTACACAACCGCACCGAACGCAAAGATGTCCGTTCGGGCGTCGGCTTCCTTACCTTCCAACTGTTCGGGTGCCATGTACTGGAGCGTGCCGAGTATCGTGCCCTCTGCGGTCAGCGGTGCTGAGGCGTCCTGCGTGGGCATCTGCGATAGCGGTGAGACTTCAGCGGCATCGCCTTTCAGTTTCGCCAGTCCAAAATCCAACAGCTTCGTCCCGGACTTCGTGATCATGATGTTGCCTGGTTTCAAGTCTCGATGAACGACCCCTTGTCGGTGCGCCTTGTCCAGTGCGTCAGCGATCTGGATGGCGTATTCCAACGCTTGATCGAGGGGCAGGCGACCCTGCTCCAACCGCTGCTGGAGCGTGTCCCCATCCACGTACTCCATGACGAGGTAGTGGACACCGTGCTGTTCCCCGATGTCGTGGAGCGTGCAAATGTGCGGATGGTTGAGGCTGCTGACGGCTTTGGCCTCACGCTCGAAACGTTCACGTAGGTCAGCCCGGTCGGCAAGATGTTCGGGAAGGACTTTGATCGCAACCGTGCGGTCGAGGCGAGTGTCGGTGGCGCGATACACTTCTCCCATACCGCCCGCACCGAGTTGGTCGGCGATTTCGTATGGGCCTAATCGAGTACCCGCTGCCAGAGACACACCGCACCCCGCTATGTTGTGAGCGATCCCCCTAGAACTGGGTAAGTATTACGGAAGGAAGGGGTTGGAAGCAATCAAACTGTTACTTGGCCGTCGAACTGCCCGAATCGCCCTTTTGACCCATGTCGGTGGAACGCTCGGGCGCAAGGAAGCGTAGCCGAACAAGACCGGCGGGTAATGCCCCTGGACCGAACGCATATTTTGGTCTCAAGACGAACCTCATCACCGCCTCGGCACCGTCGTAGGTCCGATGACGAGCTAGTCCTCGGCTGGCTCGGGTATGCCGAGGTCCGCGAGCTTGCGGTGAAAGCCGTCCCGGGTGTTGGCGGTGTGGAGCCAAGTGCCATCGGCTCTGGAGTACGAGATCAAACCCCAGTCGTCCAGCCACATGACGACGACCGTGTCCCGAGCCTTGGGAACCGTGTGCTCCGTCATGACGTGCCACGGCGAGACGATGGCCTGCGGTCCGTCCGTGCGACTCACGCGTCGCAGGACGTATCGGCCCGGACAGTTCGAAATCGGCTCCCCACCGAACCTCTTGAGGCACAGACTGAGTGAGTCCATCGGCACCGATCCTCACTGGAATATCCCCGTTGGGGAACGGACGGGCTACGCTACCTCCAGCACACCGCCGCGCACGGTAAAGGGTATAAACCCTCTTGGGGACGCCACCGACCTTGCATCAATGATTCCCGTGAGCACACGTTCGATACGACCAGTTGCCGTGATCGCCACAGGCTGCGCGCTGCCTCAAAGGCGGTCCGTCGCCATGGTTAGGAAACTTGCGTAAATAGTACGGGAGGCGGGGGTTGGGGTCAACGAAAGGTCAAGGGCTATCGCGGCTCGATCAGGGTCTTCCAACAGGCCGACGGAGCCAGTGTTCGCCAGGCTAGTCGTAGAGGACCTTTTCTTCACCCA
Organism: Terriglobia bacterium; assembly: GCA_965262425.1. Classification (GTDB taxonomy): domain Bacteria; phylum Acidobacteriota; class Terriglobia; order 20CM-2-55-15; family 20CM-2-55-15; genus CAZOZZ01. The sequence goes on from OZ253536.1 coordinate 6,123,958, forward strand.
ACTCGGCGATCCGCTCTTCGGCCAGTTCGACCAACAAGTCCCGGCGCACCAGTATCGTGCGGATCTGGTAGATGGTTAGGTAACGATCCAGCACCTCCACCAGCCATTCTTCGTTCAATGCCTTGATCCCTTCCCATAGAGATCTGGAGAAACGGTCCAGTTTCTCGGGCTCGCGCAGGCCCTTCATCTTCCGAAAAGATCGCGAGTGGTCGATCAGGCAGATCCGCCAATCCTCGGTGACGCGTATGTTTCGCGCGGTTCGATCCACGTTGTAGATGAGGCTGTCGAACAGGCGCATCTTGTAGACCATGTCGTTAAAGGCTTGCGGATCGGGCGGTGCGATTCCATCCTTGACGCGGTCCCACTCGGACATCGAGTCGTCGATCCACCATTGCATCGAGCCCCGATCGCGGCGGTGGCGCCGTTCGACCGTCGTCGGAACCATGCCGAGGCCGATCATCTTGTCGAGCTCGTAGGCCGCGACCTCTGTCTTCCAACTGTCCTGGAAATCGACCTCTATGCCGCCATTACCCATCCTCGTGATTCCGGGTTTGAAGACGTCGATGGTTTTGAAAAGCGCAAAGTGTGTCCGTGAGTCCAATTCGAGCGTCGCCTTCTTGGGGAGGGTAATGCCCTGCTCGGTTCCTTCCAAATCCGTGACGTCGGCGTTCCGCAGGAAACTCTCGATCTCGTCACCCTGGAACGATCCGGTGTCGAGGGCCTGTGCACCGAAGAGGGTGGCCGCGATCACGGTGAAAACCATGACGACCAACAGGCGAGATGCCAATGGAGTCATCCTTCACTCCTCCCTAAAGTCCCTGAGATGCGGTTGCTCGGACGGGCGCGTTGCCCATTCTACCCCCCCGGCGCAGACCCAGGCAACAAAACTGAGGGGGGGCTTCCCGCTGACCACTGGCCACCGAGAGGGGTTGGGGTCAATCAATGCTGACGGGATGCGTCTGGAGATTCTCAAAGCCCCTTGAGGACTTGAGAAATCGTGAGATCACACGCCTTGGCGATGACTTCCAGCGTCGGCAAGCAGATGTTCTTCTTGCCTCGCTCCATATCTGAAATATAGCTGCGGTCGATGCCGAGCCTATTTGGTGCCATACATTCCGGCATCAAGTCCTTTCACAAGTCGCGCCATTGTTATCCGAAACACTTTGCAGATGCGGAGCAACGTTCGGACAGTGATCGGGCGTCCCTTTTCGATTTGCTGCCAATGGCGAGCGGAGAATCCGAATGAGATCATGTCTTCTTGACTGTAGCCCTTCTCCTTGCGGAGCTTCCGAATCCTTTTGCCCAGTGCGATGAAGAATTGGTCTTGATCCGTCACGCTCCAGTTTGTAGAGTGTCACGTGCAAATTGACCACGAGCAGATTAGCTGGTATCAATATTCCATGGAGGCGAAGTGCCGTGGAACAACCATCTATTGTCAATTGGTTCCCGGCAACGTACTCCAACCCGCGTTGATCGTAGGAACTGTGATGATGCTCTTGGTTCACACCCCATGATTGTGGTGTGTAGGCTTTAAACGACAACTCGGCTATAGGCGACATGATGACAATTCACCAGAGCATCCCCAGACGGGCCTACGAGCGGCTCTCGTACCTACTGGTGACTGCGACTATCAGTTTGCTGCTGTTGTCATGTAACCATGCAGATGATTGGCAGCTTCCGATACACCTCGGCGATTCCCGCGTTGAGGCTCGCTCGATATTGGGCAGCAGAACTCCGTGTGATTTTCATTTAGATGCCTGCGAGGCTTTCCCAAATAGCGGTATCGAGGTCAAATATGACGGTGATCAGGTGTCTGAGATCATGGTCTTCCGCGACTCCCATGAAGAACGCTGGATTCAGTATGAATCGCCTATCATCTTCGGGATCACCATGCGTGACGGGCTTCCAGAATTGCTGGAGAAGCTCGGTGAGCCGACTGTAGCCGATCCAGAAGGATTCGCGATGTTCAAATGGCGGAGACCTCCGTGGTTCGTAGAAGTGTTCTTCGACACAGGTGGTACCGGCGAGGGTAAGATCATGTGGATTACGCTGACCAATGCCGTTGGCTGAAATGTAGTTGACCTGACTAGTGCTTGTCCTGACTAACTGTTTTCCATTTCAGTTTTTTCCTGCTGAGAATTCGGGTTTTCGAGAGAAACCCCACTGGCTGCAACTACCCCCCCACCCCTTGTTCGATTCGATCCGATGCGTTTGTAAGAATTCTTAGCCGCTAAAATTTTCGTGTTTTTCGTGTCCCTCTGTGAGATGTCCGTTTCTGGCGGGAACGATTACCCACAACCCATCCCCCCCTTATGAATCGGGTTTCATGGCCCTCGGGGGTCACCCAAAAGCGGCCAATGAGGGTCACCTGAAAACCGGCCAACGGAACTGAGGCCCGGGACATTGACAACGGCGGTAAGCCGAATAGGCTTCCGCCGGTATGAGCAATGTCTTGAGCACAGAAAAGAAACAACAAGTTATCGCACTGGGAAGGCTCGGATGGCCGCTACGGCGGATCGAGGCTGCGACCGGTGTGCGTCGGGAGACGGCAGGGTCCTACCTGCGAGCGGCCGGGATCGCGGTGCGGCCACCCGGGGGCTGGGGGAAACGGGCGCCGTCAAAACCGGCCAATGGGGTGACCACCGATCTTGAGGCGACAAACCCCTCTATAAAGGGGCTCTCCAAGCCGGACATTTCAAAACCGGCCAACGGGGTGACCACCGACTCTGGGAGCCTCGATCTGTCCAAGCTGGATCTGCCCGCCACCCCAGAGCCGCCCTCTGCCAGCGCCTGCGCACCGTATCGGGAGATCATCGAACTGAGTTTGAGTCGTGGCCGCAATGCCATGTCCATCTGGCAGGATCTGGTTTCGGATCACGGTTTTTCGGGCAGCTATCAGTCCATGAAGCGTTTCGTGCGCAAACTGCGTGGATCCCAGCGGCCCGGAGCGGTGGGAATCATCCAGACCGGACCTGGGGAAGAAGGACAGGTCGATTACGGTGATGGGCCGATGGTGCGCCATCCGAAGACGGGCAAGTACCGACGCACCCGGCTGTTCGTGATGACGTTGGGCTACAGCCGTAAATCGGTCCGACTGCTCCGGTTCCGCTCCAGTTCCCGAATCTGGGCCGAGCTGCACGAGACTGCGTTTCGCCGGCTTGGGGGCAGTCCCCGATGCATCGTCCTGGACAACCTTCGCGAGGGCGTGATCGATCCGGATTATTACGATCCGACTCTGAATCCGCTGTTTAAAGATGTTCTGGCTCACTACGACGTGGTGGCCCTACCCTGCCGGGTTCGGGATCCCGATCGTAAAGGGAAGGTCGAGTCGGGTGTCGGACACGCCAAGAAAACCCCTCTGAAGGGAGTCCGCTTCGAGAGTCTGGAGGAGGCGCAGGCCCATCTGGACCGATGGGAAACCCGCTGGGCTGATACGCGCATCCACGGCACGACCAAACGGCAGGTCGCCGCCATGTTCGCCGAAGAGAAGCCGTCACTGCTCCCACTGCCGGTGGAACCGTTCCGCTACTACCAGTACGGGGACCGCGTCGTCCATCTGGACGGTTGCGTGGAAGTGGAGGCTGCCTATTATAGTTTGCCTCCCGGCTGGATCGGACGCGCCGTCAAAGTGCAGTGGGATACGCTCCACGTCCGGATCCTCGATCCAGAGACCCATCAGCTACTACGCGAGCATGTCGGCCAGAAACGGGGCGGGTACCGTGTCCGTCCCGAGGACAATCCGAAAACGACGCCGGTGACCACCGTTCAATTGCTTGCCCGGGCGGCTCGTGCCGGAGATCACATCGGCGAACTGGCCAAAGCCATCCATCTCCGCCAGGGTGAGGCGGCCATCCGCCGTATCCTGGGCCTGTTCTCCCTGGCCAAAAAATACGGTGTCTCCGCCGTCGAGGATGCCTCCGCCGCGGCACTCGAACTCCACGTCCATGATTACCGTTTCGTCCGCCGCTATCTGGAACGGCGGCCTCCACTGACTCTCCGCCAGGTCGACCCCCTCATTCGCGAACTGACCCAGTATCGCGATCTCATCAACCTCAAGATTCAGGAGCAAGAACAACAATGAGCCTCATCGAACTCCAAAAAGCGCTGCGCCAACTCCGCCTGGGCGGCATCGCCGAAGTCCTGGAAACCCGTCTCCATCAGGCACAGTCCGAAGCCATGGCTCCCATCGACCTGATCTCCTCTCTGGTCTCGGACGAACTGGCTCGCCGCAGTACCCGGCTGCTGGAACGGCGCAGAAAACAGGCCCAGTTCCGCGATCCCCAGAAGACACTCCAGGACTTTGACTTCACCTTTAACAAGAAAATGAATCGCGGTCTGGTCTTCGATCTCGCTACTGCCACCTTCATCGCCCGCCACGAAGATGCGCTGTTTCTCGGTCCACCCGGCACTGGCAAGAGTCATCTGGCCCAGGCGATCGGTCTGGCCGCCATCCTGCAGGGCTATCGGGTCCTCTATCGTGAAACCCACGCCCTGCTCGACGACATCGCCGAAGCCACTATCGACGGTAACCGCAGGAAACACATGGAATCGCTCGCGACCGTGCCCCTGCTGATCATCGATGATCTGGGAATGCGTAAGCTCCCCCCGACCGCCGCCGAGCAACTGCTCGAGATCGTGATGCGACGTTACGAACGTACCAGCACGCTGCTGACTTCGAATCGTCCGGTCGAGGACTGGGGGAAGCTATTAGGGGATAGTGCCGCCGTGACTGCCATGCTCGACCGCCTCCTCCATCATGGCCACATTCTCAAGTGTGGCCCACGGAGTTGGCGTACCAAAACAGGCTTGCCCGATCACGGCAAGTCGCGGTAAAACAACCTGGTCCCGGGCCGCCTTTATTGGCCGGTTTTGAGGTGACCTTCGTTGGCCGGTTTTGGGGTGACCCTTGAGGTTCATGGCTACCCCCCCGGGGGTCGATCCATACCGAAAACTGGGATTCGATTCAATGAATTCCACTCTAACTGCATCATCACAACACCCCTATGCCTATTGGTCGATGGTGAATATTACCTCTTGACAACGACACCCGCAGACGTATGAATAAGGCATGGATAAAACAGTCACGCTTTGTCCAAAAAACCCCTGAGCAAGAGAGCACAATCCGGGCTGAGAACAAAGGGTTAACGAGGGTGAAAAACGATGGCCAACAAACAAATGTTTGATGGACGGGAGACGTAATGAGAGTTGCTTTGTATGCCAGGGTGAGCACCAAGAACAACGGCCAAAATCCAGAGACTCAGCTTGTCGCGTTGAGGGAGTATGCGAAGAATCGCGGGTTTGAGATCGCCGAGGAGTATGTGGACCTCGGTGTCAGTGGAAGTAAGGATCGACGGCCTGCACTGGATCGGATGATGAAAGATGCCAGGGCAAGGAAGATCGACGGTGTGTTGGTGACGCGGTTTGACAGGTTCGCCAGGAGCACCAAGCACCTTGTGACGGCGTTGGAAGAGTTTCAGGCTCTGGGTGTGGATTTCGTGAGCCTTGGGGAAAGCGTGGACACGAGTACTCCGATGGGCAAGATGATCTTCACGGTGCTGGGTGCTGTGGCGGAACTGGAACGGTCATTGATCAAGGAACGGGTAGCGATGGGTCTGGAACGCGCCAGGAAGGAAGGCAAGCCTCACGGTCGGCCCAAGAGGATATTTGATCGGGCGAAGGCGCAGCGGTTGAGGGATGAGGGGAAGAGTTTTAGGGAGATCGGGAAGATCTTGAAAGTCAATAAGGGGACCGTCTCTGGACACTTGATTGGCTGATTTCGGCGCGTTCCTGTCCGAGGGGACGGTCTGTCAAACAAATGCCCTCTGGTGAATGAACGGGCAAGCGTAGTTAGGGAGTTCTTCGAGGTCTTTCGCGCCACGGTAAAAAATCCCCATTGCTGGCAAGAATGCTGACTGAACCTCATTCTTTCGTCTCAGAGGATTCCACTCGTATTAAAAACTGGTAGAAACGTAGGGGCGACATTTCGGACCACTGGTTCGTCGAGCGCTCGGCTACGGGCAGGAGAGGATCATAGGCTCCAGCGAGGTATTTCTCATATTGATGTTGTAGCACGTCGCTGAAATAGAGCCGGACTGAAGCGGGTTCAAACAACTTCAAAACCAATATGCCGAAGAATATAAATGCAAGGAAGGCGGTGATTGCCCGTTCGGTATTGCGATTCTCTGGAAGCGTGCGAAGGAATTCCACCGCCTTTTGGTTTTGCAGAATGCCTGATGGAAGAATGATAACGTTGTATTCATCGGCCAGCCGCTTTCGGTTTAGCTCCCAGCTGCTGGCTAGCTGGTCGAATGTTGCAAGAGCATCTTGTCTTTGACGGATTAGACCATCCCGTTCTGACTGTAGTTCTAGCACATCTTGACGCAATGCTTCTGCAATTGGGCCAAGCCCTTTGAGGCCTGAGGCACCTTTACCGCTGACTTCTCGCTCGTATTCGCCGCGTTTTTCCGTGACCTCCATTTCCTTCGCGACGATGAGAGAATCGTAGTTGTCGGCCAACGTCGTGCGACCTGCGTCGAGCGCACCCGTGGCTTCCGCGGCGACATACCGTTGAATGTCCTCGTGAAAGGCGACTTGTCCGAGATATGGTGCTGTGATCCACAGCGAGGTCATTAAAAGTGCCATTCGAAGAGCAACCGAGAAGTTTTCCCGGCCTCGGCCGGAGGGATGCCACTTCAGGATGAGCTTGGCATGTTCCCTCCAGGCCTGATCCCAAGTGATAAGGGACACACTGATTACCCACACCGTCAGGAAAACGATAACCCCGACAAATCCAGCGACAATCAAACCGAAGAAGCCTTCCCCGAGTATGAAGGCGGCGTAAACCCATGCGATCATCGAGGCAAGAGCCATCGAGAATATTAGGATACGGGCCAAAGATAGTCAAAAGGCAGCGGAACGCGTTAGCAGTCTTTCACCATGCGGTGCGAACTTCCAGAATAGGTACCAGACCCTGCGTGGAGTGCGTTGCCATCGGGGTCTGGTGGAAGTCTCAGAAGTGATTCTAAGCCGCGCCCTTCGAAGATCAACGGCGAAGATGAATTTCGACAAATTACCGGTGGTTTCATCCAACACCGCTAACCATTCTTCTTGCAGTCTGTCCTGGAGATCTGCTGGAAGTCGACTACTATGAAAACGAACCAACCAAGCGCTTGTATTCGACAAGCGGTCGTATATTTCGGCTGCCAACAGACCGCCGACTACACCGAGTACTATGGTGACCAGAGTGCCCACAGATCTTTATCTCCTGCTGACCAACACGGGAGCGGGAACGGACAAATCGCGCAACGAATTGCGGGCAGCCACCTTCCCCGACGAAGTTGCCGTGTACAGTCTCTTCCTTGGCCGCTTCAGAACAGCTGGTTCCTCGGTTTCCCAAGTACTTTTGAGGAGTCCATGTCGTTCAAAGCGGAGAAGGATTGGATAAAGAGTCCCGGAACGCATTCCAGTCATTTTCATAAGGTCTGCGCCCGAAAATTCCTGGCCAGGATTAAGCAGGAAGATTCTAAGCAACAAAAGTCCCTGAGCGGTAAGACGTGGTCCATTTTTCATAAAACCGATCCTCAATAGACATTCCACATAGCTTACTTGTAAGTCTACATAGGTGGTCAAATCGAGTCAAACACCTTCTTAGATACCAAGGTTTCAAGAAGATATGTAACAGTTCACGGGGTGGGCTTTTTCTCAGTTCGCTGGAACCAGACCTTGACAGAAGGCAGTGCTCGCCCTAGCCGCTATGATGGTCGCTGCTCAGTTCGCTCCCGACATGGGGCCGGCCCTTAGTTGCGTATTCCGCTGATCGTGATCACCAGTTCCGGGATCATGATCAGTGATTCCGGGCATCGTGATCACCCGCCGTAGCGAAGTGAGGGTTAGGATCTCAGTTTAGACCTCCCGAAGTCCACGATTCTTGTTTTGAATGCTTCCATAATCTTGATATTCATCGCCGGGCCTGTGTGTAAATGTGGGAAAGCCGCAGGCTTTTCCAGGGCTGTGGGAATCCACGTTTTTTGTGGATTTCCATAGCCCATCATTTTCCACAGGCCACTGGTTTGTTTTTTAGGTTCTTTCTCATTCTTCGTCCCGTCCTTACTGAATTCCTGAAAATCCTTCGCGCCAGGATCGCGTATCCGCGACGATCGGACGCCAGTCCGAGTTGGACTACCTCGTCGCCAGGTGGGGTTCATGCCGGCTCCTTGGAAGAGGGTTTCGGGGCAGCCTTGGTTTGTCTCATGGATCGTCCCTTCAGTTCGATGCGATGCGCGTTGTGGAGGAGGCGATCGCAGATGGCGTCGGCCTGGTTCGGGTCGCCGATGACGCCGTGCCAGTCGGCGACCGGGAGCTGGCTGGCGATCAAGATGGCGGAGCGTTCGCTCCGTTCCTCGACGACTTCGATCAAGTCCCGGCGTTCGGCATCGCGTAGCGGGGCCAGGAGCCAGTCGTCGATGGCCAGCAGATCGGTCTTGGCCAGCCGTGCCAGAACACGAGCGTAGGAGCCGTCGCCACGGCCGACCGCCAGTTGGTGCAAGAGCCGGGGCATTCGGACGTAGGCGGCATTGAAACCGCGCCGGCAGGCTCGTTCGACGAAAGCCGAAGCCAGAAAACTTTTCCCGATGCCGGTCGGACCGGAAATGATCAGATTGTGCCGGTCCCGGATCCACCCGCAGGAGCCCAGAGCGAGGACTTGGGAACGGTCCAGACTGCGACGATGTTTGAAGTCGACGTTTTCCAGCGATGCAGAGCTGTAGCGCAGCTTGGCCACGCGCAGACGCCGGGTGAGCTTACGGTGCTCCCGGGCCGTCCATTCTTCATCCACTAGAAGGCCCAGACGCTCCTCGAAACTCAGATCCGTGTACTGATTCGAGCGGCGTTGCTGCTCGAGGGCTTCGACCATGGCCGATAGCTTCATCTGGTTCATCTTCTCCAGGGTTTGTTCCATTAGCATGTGTGCTCTCCTCTGGCTCCGCATAATAGGCGGCGCCGCGAATGTTGTCGTGATGGGGCGTGGGTAGGGTTTCGGAATCCTCGAACGGCAAACGGTCCTGGGCCGAGGACAGGATGTTTTTGACGGTTCGGTAGCTATAGGACTGTAAGCGAAGTGCTCGGGCACTGGCGGCTTCGAGCCGCTGGGCGCCGTAGCGGCGTCCCAGGCTCATCAATCCCAGGCAGGAGCGGTACCCCTGCTCAGGATGGGGCCACCGTTTTATCATCTCCTCGGCCAGTCGGCCGGTCTGAGAGCCGGTTTTCTCCGCCCAACGGATCAGCCGGGATGGTGTCCATGCCGCATGGGCTCGATGGGAACTGGGCATATGTTCCGACAGAGTCGACGGTTGGTGATCGTAGCGGCGAGGATGAGAGGCGACGCGCCGGCCTTTGTGGTAGACCTCGACAATCGAGGCGGTGTAACGCGCTTCCAGGGTTTCCTGGATCAACTGGTAGGGCACGCTGTAGGGATGGTGATCCACGGTCACGTGGTAGTCGATATTGGCACGACAGCCCTTCCACTCGGCCTGTTCATACCGATCGGTCGGTAGTGGCTGTAGGGCCGGTCGATCCAGCCTTTCGTAGAGTTCCAGGCGGGACACGCGAAGCTTCTGCATCGGCCGCTGGTTCAGTTCCAACAGCAACTTTCGAATCGCCCCGTTCAAGTCCGCCAGACTGAAGAACGTGTGATTCCGGATTCTGGCCAGGAGCCAACGCTGTGCCAGAAGGACCGTGGCTTCGATTTTTGCTTTGTCTTTGGGTTTCCGAGGCCGGGCCGGAATGACAACGGCGCCGTAATGTTCTGCCTCATCCTGGTAGGTGCGATTCACTCCTGCTTCGTAGCGGCAGGACAGGGTAATGGCACTCTTGAGTTGATCGGGAACCCAGATCCGGCTCGATCCGCCGAAGAACTCCACCATGCGAATATGTACGCCGATCCAGTCGGCGAGTTTCTGGCTCGGTGTCGCTTCGGCGTAGGTATAACCGCTGGCGCCCAGCGCGGCCACGAACAACTCGACTGGTTTAGTTGTGCCCGTCCGCGGATCCGTCAGTTCTGGCCGTTTGCCGGAAAAGTCGATGAAGGTCTTCTCGCCGGCGCGGTGCACCTGCCGCATCGAGGGCTTCAGTTTCTGGGCCCACCGCCCGTAGATCACACAGAACTGGCTGTAGGCATATCCCTTTGGATTCGCTTCCCGGTACTCTTCCCAGAGCAGGTGGAGGGTGACTCCAACACGCTTCAACTCCTGGTGGATCCGCTCGACATCTGGAACCACCCGTTCCCGGGAGCCCGGTCCCGCGCTGGAAAACAGCCGCGCTTCAAGCGCGGCCTCGTCCAGTTCCTCAGGCAGCGGCCATTCCAACCCTGCACGTGCCGCCCGTCGGACGTACTCCGAAACCGTCCCTACTCCCACTCGGCAGGCTCGGGCGATGGCCCGGTGGCTGAGTTTCTGTTCGTGTTTGAGTCGTAGAATCTCGCGTAACTGTCTCATCGATAGCCGTCTTGTTCCCATCAAGTTCTCCTTTTTCAAGGAAGAACCTAACAGGTCTAAACTTCGCTACCGACGGGTGATCATGATCGCCGGAATCGGTGATCATGATGCCCGGAATCACTGATCATGATCCCGGAATCAGTGATCACGATGCCCGGAATCACTGATCATGATCCCGGAATCGGTGATCACGTTAAATCGGAATCAGTGATCACGATCGTCCGGAATACGCAGATAGATCGCGCCCAGGTCGTGGTGTGCGTCCGGGTCCCGTGGTCTGAGCCGTGTTGCTTCCAATAAATATTCGAGCGCTCTGTCGTCGTCCGCGGCCCGGGCATACAAAACCCCAAGATTCCGATAAGCCTCGGCCGCTACCGCCGACTCCAGGAGGGCTCGGAACTGACGCTCAGCGGCCTCGCGATCTCCTAGACGATCATAGGCGAGGCCGAGCTTCAGTTGACTCAGCGACACGTCCGGCCGCAACGATGCAGCCCGCTCGTAGCTCTCAACAGCCAGCGCGTACTCGCCTTTCAACGTCAGTGCGTCACCCTTGTTGAGATGCGCCGGGACCGACTCCGCATTGATGGTCAAGGCGCGGTTGACGGCCTCCAGCGCCCGGTCCGGATCGGAACGGCGGAGATAGAGGACGGCAAGGTTGACGAACCCATCGGTGAAATCGGGAGCTAGCTCCGTCACACGTAGCAACACTTCCTCGGCCTCGTCAAATTGCCCCCGATCCAGAAGGATTGCGGCCATATTCGAATACGCGGCGTGAATATCGGGTTTGATCTCGAGCGCGTGCCTGTATTCCCTCAAGGCTTCTGGAAGCCGGCCTGCCAGCTGATAAGCTTCGGCCAGATTGAAGTGTGTCCGCGGCTTTTCGGGGGATTTCGATTCTGCATCCTCCCAGAGCGCCATGCTGTTCGCCCAAACCGAGTTTCTCTGAATCGTCATTATCGTAAAGGTCAAGACCACAACCAGGGAAGCTGCCGGCGCGACGTCGCCGTACCGCTTACGAAGCCAATTAAGGAGCGCGGCCGAGAGAACCGCGGCGCCCAGACCCGGGATATAGACCCGATGCTCGAATACCACGTCGGCGAGCGGCAACGCCGCGTATGCCGTCAGAGGAGACAGAAGGAGCAGAGCGAGCCCGGCCCCCACCAGAGGCGCCGAAGTCTTCGGCCTCACGAGCATCCAGCCCAGGGCCCCCAGCACCACGATTGCTAAAAGAAACTCCGGGGTGTACCAGTGGATTGCAGGACGGATGTAGGGATCCGCGCTGAGGTGGGTGGGGTAAACAAATCGCGGAAAATAATATCCCACGATTGCGGAAACATAAGTTCGAACGTAGATCGCGAACGGGAGAACCTCTTCGAAACCGGCACTTACGAGACCCCGATTTTCGGTAACCGCGGCATAAAGGCCAGCAAGTTGATCTCGGATCAAAACCACGAGTCCGATCGGTATGATCGACAGAGGAAGCAGGTAACGCCAGCTGTTCCGTTCCCTTCGGATCCAGACAAGTCCGGCCATTGCCACGGGAAGCGCTATGGCTTCCTGCTTGGCCTGCCAGGCGACGACCGCAGCAAGTGCGGCTAGTACCCACCAGCTGATGCGGGGGGAGGGCCGATCCGAATCAAGAGCTTTGAGAAAAGCGAAAATGGCCAGGAAATAGAAAAGAGCACACAGCAACGAAGCCCGGCCGGCCACGTTGGCCACGGCTTCGCTCAACAGCGGATGCACGGTGAAGAGGGCAGCGCCCGCCAGCGCGGGATAAAGCTGTCCGGCAATCTGGAGGATGATCAAATAGACAAGTATTGCGTTCACGGCATGAATGCCGACGTTTACCAGGTGATAGCCGAACGGATCGAGTTGCCCCCAGTAAAAGTTCAGACCGTACGTCATTTCGGTCAGTCGCCTCCAACCGGACCCAACGGCCAACGCATCGTCCAGCGACCGGACATTGATCAACTGCGTATTTTCCACGACAACCACTCGGTCGTCGAAGACGAATTCGCCGTTGAGGCTGTTGGCGTATGCGACGAGCACCAGCCCCGGCAGGAGCAGGAAAGCCAGGCCTCTAGACAACAGAACGCGGGGTCGGGACGAAACTACTTCCCCCAAGTGCCCTTTCTTCGCATCCTTGTTGTTTTTTGGCACGGTAAAGGATTTTACCTGATCGGAGGCCGAATCTCGGCATACGAGAACTCAGTGGGGTCGGAAAGCGTGGACCAGTACGCTGCTTGCGGAAAGCTAATCGCCAACAGCCACTAATTCACAGTAAAGAACACCCTATTCGAGGATCCGCCGTTGGGCGTGGTTACGGTGACGGGGACGATCCCGGACGAGCTGACCAGCAGCGCGGGGACGGTCACCTCAAGTTTGGTGCTTGTTATCGACGTCGGGGTCAGGGCGGAGGTGCCGAAGTGAACGACGGTGCCGCTGGCGAAATTCAAACCATTCAGCGTCAGTGTGAAGTCTCCACCCCCGGCTTCGACATCTCGCGGCGATATCGAACCGATTTGAGGCGGAGGCTGAACCGGGTTAAAGCCTCCAACGGTAACGGAAACGAAACCGGAGACTCCGCCGCCCGGTTGATCGTTCTGTACCCGGAAAGTCCAGGTGCCGTTGCACTCAATCGGGAAAGTGGCTCTCCCCTGCCTGGAGTCGAGAACCTGGACCCCACCCCCTTCTTCGAGCACACAGTCCGCCGGCGATGAGAAGAAGAACGTCGTGGACCCGTTCCAGTTCGCGCCGTTGAAGATGAAGATCGACTCGAACGACTGTGGGTCCCCGCCCAATGTGTTCGGTACGTTGTCGTCGAAGAAGACCGGGGCGATGGTTACCGATTCGAGAACCGGCCCCGGGTTCAGTACCATTATGGGCAGCGTTTCCGAAACCGGTACACGAGGCACGACCGGATCCGGATTCGTTACCGTGATCTCCTGTGCTCCCCCATCCTTCAGCAGTGTCGCCGGGATCTCGGCGAACAGAGTGGTGCTGTTCTGGAACTGAGTCGGCAACTCGGTAGTGCCGAGAAACATCACCGCGCCGTCGACAAAGTTGAAACCTACCAGGGTCATGGAGACCGGCTCGGCGTCCTGATCCGGCCGCGCCACGATCAGTGTCGGGGACACCGACAGCAGTCCGGCGAAAGGGTTCAGGACGGTGAAGAGCTTCTCATTCGAGGGCCCTACGGTCGGCGACGGGTTGACGGCCGATATCTTAACGGATCCGGCGAGGCTCAAGTCCTCGGGAAGAACAGTGCCCACGATCGAGGTTTCGTCCACGAAAGTGGTTGAACGGGACTTCCCGTTGATCTCGAGGCTGGCCCCGTCGACGAAACCGGAACCTTTCAACGTCACATCAAAGCCGGAACCCCCAACGACCACTTCCCCGGGCACCCCACTGAGGGTCAGGATGATTGGTGCCGGGCCGCCTATCGCAAATAAAACCGGGTCGGATGAGACCGTGTTGCCGGCCGGTCCACGGTTCCGTACGAGTAACTCCGCCTCACGTGACAGGGTTAGACGAGTCGCCTCGAAACGTGTTCCAAGGGTCTGGGCGTCGATAACAGTCGTCGGAAGCGGTGTGCCCTCGAAGAGGACCTCGCTGGACGGAATGAAAGGGCCACCCGTGACCGCGATGTCGGTGTCCGGAGAATCGACAATGATACCCGCCGGCGTCACGGTCGTGATCTCCGGGACGATCAGCGTTCCTCCAAAATCGTTGTTCCGGCTGTTCGAGTCCACGATCGTGAGCACGATACTGGCAGGTGCGAAGGTGAATCCAACCGCCGACGGCGTGAGTGTGTAGGCACCTACAGGAATTTTGCGGAAAGTGAAAGTCCCCGCGGAGTCGGTCACGATAACATCGGAGACCGATCCGGACAGGTGGACGGCTGTGCCGGCAAGCGCCGCGCCACTGGACCGCACCGTGCCCACTGCCAGAAACTCTGTTTGAGCTGAGGGCACGAAGCCTTCCGAGAAGGTCGACAAAGGCAGGTTCGTTATGGAACTGCCGTCCACCTGTCCGAAAATCGCCGCCGCGATCAACGGAACGTTCGATTGCACGGCAACGACACCGCTCTCCTGGACCTCCGGCAGGATCTCGGCAAGCGTGCGGGTGGTCTGATTCGACGCGTCGATCGAGAGAGTCGCTTTTGTAATCGTGGTGTCATCCGGCTTGATGAAGGTCAAAGTGAGTGCCGCTGGGGTGCTTCCGGGATTGATGAAAGTCAGCCCGTTGAACGCCTCACGATTGACTTCATCCGTCTTGAACGCAAAATTTGCGCGACTGACCGCATCAGACGGAATCATGACGAGGCTGTTTGCCCCGGAGTTGCCCAAGGCCGTCGTTGCCACCAGGGGTTGCGAGTCAACCACTGCGACCGAACCCATCGAGAAAGAGCCCTCGGCCAATCCAAACATCCTTGCGGCACTGGATCTGGTTGCGGCGCCGGCACCCAATGTGATCGATGCCGGATTGTTGGACCCGGAGACGATCGTACCGTCCTGGGATCGCGCGGTGAGCGTGATTGATTGTGAAGTGGCCGATGTGTTGATGACCTGCAGCAACGAGAAAAAACCACCACCCTGGACAAAGAGAGGCAAGGTCGTCGTGCTGGTCCGGGACGTTTCGGACACGCCGGGGGAGACGCCGCGATCTGCCCGCGACGTCACTCCGGAGCCGACATTGCGGTAATCCTTGATCGTGGCTGAGGCGACGACTTCCTTCGGGGCCGCAAAGATACTCCTGGGGGACCGCACCGAGACATAGGCGATGTCGGGAACCGTAGCCGCAGATTCCAGGGGGACCAGGGTGTTGAGGTCCGCATGCATGTTGCCCTTTGGCGGTAGAAGGATCTCCCGGGTTCCAAACCCGATACCATCCTCACCGAGAGACGACACGAAGAGTCGGGCGTTTGTACGGCCGGGGTTGAACAAGTCCAGCAGCGTTGAACCTCCCGTGCCGTGCGCGAACGGCACGATGATGTCCGTACCGGCGTCAGCAGGGGAAACGATTTGCCGGGGTTCGGTTGCACCGGCGAGCGTGGCGGTGACTTGGACCTGTATGGAACTGCTGACGATGATGGATCCGGTCGCCTTGGCGCCGATGTCGATGGGCGCCAAGCGGCGTTGGGTTGCCGGCAGAAGTGTTATAAACTTGCGCGTCACGCCGCCGCTTTCGGTGAAGAATTCCACTTCCACGTCGACGATGACGTTGTTGAGGTTCGCGATGGTCAGTTCGGAGCCGGCAGCGCTCGTAAACCTCGGAAAGAAATAGGAAAAGTCACTTGAGGTCTGCCCCAGGCTCGAGACAGGATTGACCAGAAGCACCGTGATCAACAGAGCCAGAATTCTCAGAACCATTTTGTCCACCCGAACTCGCCCGAGGTCGATGAGTCAGAGTCTCCACTGCCGTCAACTTACTGGAAACACAATAAAAATGCGAGTTTAACATTAGCCGACGGACTCTTCGGAGTCAAGGCTGATGCGCATTTTTTGCGCGTTGGGATGGGAGTGGAGTTCGGATCAGCCTATTTGAGCCTGGAGACGATGTCGTCCCCGCCGACAGCAACGGCGGATTCTCCTGATCCGATGTTCTGGGTAAAAGCGGTTTCGATCTCACCATTAGGGCCGGCCGAAATAACCATTCCGGCCGCGCTGACACCGAACGCCAGGCTGCCGCCGTTCACGAGGTAGGCGTTGCCCCAGGGGTCGTCTCCGAGTTCCTGAACATACGGGCCCTGCCATGCGAAGCGTCCGGAGGTGCCGTGCCCGGGCACGTTTCTCATCAGCACTTCTTCCAGGTCGCCACGGGACGTCGAAAGCCAGGTAAGCTGATTCGGCGCGGTCGGCAAGGTGCCGGGACCGGCAAGAACTTCATAAATCGAAGACGCTGTCGTAATGTTCGCGCCTGACACGAAAATCGGCCACTTGCCGGTGGCTTTATTAAAATTGAAGATCGCTAGAGAGATATTCACAACCTCCAACTCGGCCCGTGTCACACGGGCTTCGTTGATGAGATTGCTGACCATAGGCGTCAGGACCGCAGCCAGGACCATGATCACGACCAGGACCACGACCAGTTCGATCAGGGTAAAGCCCAACTTGCCTCGTTGTCGATCCACAGAGTCCATCGTTTACGGCACCGTGAAAGTGTTTGCCGAACCGTCGCTGAAATTGATCGTGAACGTGATTCCGCTGACCGATACCGCACCGGCGGAGCCCGTGGCCGCATCCTTGAAGTCCCGTATCTCGACGACGACCGACTTGCCGACGCCGCGAATTTCCAGGTCCGGCGAGATCTGGTTTTCCTTTTCCACGCGAATCGGAATCACCTGTGTCGCCTTGCCGGTCCCGGCGATTGTTACCGCGGAGAAGTTGATGGTTGCCCCCGTTCCGACGCGAACACTTGCGTTGTCGGTAACATAGTCGAAGACCTCGGTGTTTCCGATCTTCACTTCTTCATAGAACGAAGCGGGCGAAGTCGTGTAGGTGGCCGTCATCGAAGTGACGTCCAGCGAGTCGGATCCAAAGTTGGTGACGCTGAACTTGAGTCGCGTGCCCTGGAGTTTGGCGGTCCCGTCCTCGTAGGTCAATCTCGGATCTATGGCCAGGCTCCGGAAGCCGAACGACACGTCTGTGAAACTGAAGTCGCCGTTGGCATCGGTTACCGCAAAACTCTGGCTGACAGCGCCGGAAACGGGTGTATTCAGCGTCACCGAGGCAAATGGCACGATCTGGTTGTTGCGCATCAACGTTCCGGTGACCGTTGAGAAAATCTCACCGTTGAGGATGTCGACCAGCATGTCGTCGCTCGTCCCTTCGGTCCCATCGGGCCCTCGACTCAATATCCTCGCTCCGACCAGCGCATTGTCCGAGCTGCGATTGAATGCGGTCGATGTGTAGACGTAATCGTTGCCGAACGGATCTTGATCAAGCGCCAGTAAATCCTCGACGAAAGGGGTGGGTGGGTACGGACCTACCCATCCCGCCCCCACAAGTTTGACGGTGTCAAATGTATAGCTGGGCTGACTGCTTCGGATCGAGAGATCCGTCAGCGCCGAGGGAATATTGCCCATACTTCCGATGAACCCGAAATCAGCCCGTCCATTTTCAATAACCAGGTCCGGGTTGCCCGTCAGGGCAACCTTTATGGCTTGGAGATCTTTACGGGTCTGCAACGTTCTCGCGGCGACCGTGACCTGGTTGACTGCGGGTATGGAGGCTGCGATTAACGCGGTCACCATCCCCATCAGGATGATAGCCGACAGAATTCCGATTCCCCTTGTTTCGTCCAAGCGTCGTTTCATGGCATTTGTTTGGTGGTAAGGACCGTCGTCGATCCGTCGCTGAATACGATTTGAAACGTGACGCCGGTCATGTTGACGGTCGACGCCCCCCCTCCGGTGCTCGCGTCCTTGAAACCTTGAAGTTCGATCTCGAGCGTCCCTCCAGCGCCGACGGTATCTACCCCAATTTCGGGAACCTGGAACGTCAGGGATGAAATCACGACGTGGAAAGGTTCCTGCAGCACGTTGGTCCCGGCGACGACCTCGTCCGAAAACGTGATCAGGTCTCCGGAGCCTGCTCGAGGTGTCGTGGAGTTGAACACCTGGACGTCGTTAATCAAGACCTGTTCGAAATATGCCTGCGGGCTTGATGAGTAGGTCAGCGTAAATGAAGACACCGTGGTCTGGTCCTTACCGAGGTTTTCGATCACGAATTCGACGTCGTTGAGCTGGGCGGAAGTAGTAAAAGCGGTGTCCTTCTGAAAACTGAGCTTTGGAGACAGCTCGATCACCCTTTCGCCGTGCGGGATGACGCCGAATTCATAAAGGCCCTCGGTGTCGGTGACGTCGCTCACAGTAGCGACGGTGCCGGCGGTGGGATACGATATCTGCACCGTCACGCCGGGAATGGTGTTGCCGCTCGTATCCCGGATATAACCGAACACGTTCGCAGATGTCTCTCCCTCATAGATCTCGACGACCGCTTCGTCGTCATTTCCAGAGATACCGTCCGTTCCCGTGGATCGGATCGTGGCGATGACAGTCGAGCCAGTCGATGCACTGGTTTTTTGCGTCGTGTCCATCTCGATCGACCGGCCCCAGGGGTCCTCTAGGAAGTCCAGCGGATCGGTCGCGATGTAGGGGCCACGCCAACCCAGGCCCAATTCGACAATCGACGTCACCGCGTATTCGGGTTGGTTTCCGAGTTCGACCAGGTCGGACAACGCTTCCGGAAAGCCTCCCATGTCCCCGACGTATCCGAAACGGCTGAGGTTTCCCCTGCCTTGCCGGACCTGGGAAGGTTCGCCGATCAATGCCTTCTTCACGCGCATGATTTGGTCTCTTGCGGAGTTCTCCCGATTCTCGTCCATCATGACTGGCACCATGAATCCGAAGCTGAACGCAAGGACTGTCACGACCGAAAGTGCCAGTGTCACCTCGAGCAGGCTGATGCCACCCTCATTGCCTGTCACCGTGTTCCATCGTTCGTTGGGTTTCATGGGCTGGGATCCGTCGGAGTTGCGACGACGACCGATCCGTCGCTAAAGGTTATCTCAAAAATGACACCCGTCATGTCCACGTCGTTGCCGTTACCCGTGGCGACGTCCTCGAAGTCCTGCATTTCGATAGTCAGGGAACTGCCGCGACCGATATCACCGATGACGATGTCGGCCACGTCGGTGATCGACGACTGAATACGGATCTGTACCGATTCGGTGACCAGACCCGTTCCCCCCACGGTTTCCGAGAAGCTGCTCGCCGTGTCTCCGCTGGCAAAACGAGGGCTTAAGTTGTTGAACACGGTTGTGTTGCCGAGCCGCAAAGTATCGAAATAGGCCGGGGGCTGGATCGAAAACTCGATGACCATCGACGTGATGGTCGTGTCGGTCGAGGCGAAGTTCTTGACGACGAGTTCGACCGTGTCGTTGCTCTGCCCGGTCACGATCGCCGTATCGGGCGCCAGGACGAGCCGTGGTTCTATGGTCAGGGACCGGTTTCCGAAGGGGATATCTGCAAAGAAGTAGTAACCGAGGCTGTCGGTCTGAAGTGTCTGGGATGTCAGTGCCCCAGTCTGAGGGTAGTTGACCGTCACGCCAACGCCCGGCCCGCCGTTCTTGTCGTCGTCTCGTACGTAACCCTGAACGCGCGACTGGATCTCGGCGTCGAAGAAATGAAGTGTGATGTCGTCGTTACCTCCGGCGATCCCATCAGATCCAAATGAAATGAGCTTGCCCAGGGCGTTCGCTCCGAAATCGGAGTCCAGAAAATGTGTGTTGTCGTAGGACAGATCCGTGCCCCATGCGTCGATCCCGGCCGCCGCGATCGTCTCGACGATGTCGGTTTCCAGATAGGGTCCGGTCCAACCAGCCCCGGCCTTCTTCGCCGTATCGAAAGAAAAGGCGGTTTGGCTTCCCTTGACCCAGAGGTCCTCGAGGGTGACGGGAAGCGTTCCCATGTCACCCACGAATCCAAACGAGGTTCGTGCTTCGTTGAGGACGATGACCGGATCTCCGCTGATGGCCCGTTCCAAAGCCCGCAGGCGGTCGTCGGTGGCGGCCCGCCGGACGCTGTTGAAAGCCGCTGCGGACACCGACACGAGACCGACCGAAAGGAGCGTGATAATGGCAAGCGTGAAAATGGCTTCTATAAGGCTGAAGCCGTTCGAAGTCTGGCCCCGGCATGGTGATGTCGCCGAGGCTCCTTGGGTAGGAGAGTTGATGATCATTCGGGAAGTCGTATCGTGCTCGTTCACTGGCGTACCGTCGTGAAAATTGCAACAGACCCATCCGACAACGTCACCTGGAAAGAAATACCGGTCATGTCGACGTTTGAACCCGACCCGGTTTCCACGTCAACGAAATTCTGCATTTGAATGCGAACCGACCCCCCCCTTCTCGGCTGCTTCTCCGATGTCCTGATTCGGATTGAGCGTGAACATGGCCTGGATGCGGACGGGAAGGGTGCTCCCCGCAATCGATCCCGTACCGGTCACGTTCTCTGTCGGCGTGAACGCCAAGAGCTCGCCGCTGGCGACCCGATCGGAGGAATCGCTGTGAACCGTCGAGTTGCCTATCCGCAGGTTCTCGTAGAAAGCGGTCGCGTCATGGACGATCGTGATACTGTTGAACGATGCGATATCGGACGAGAAGTTCTGAATCAGGAACTCGACATCGTTGTCCTGGCCGCCGGTCGTGACCGCGGTGTCCTGGACATAGACGAGCCGTGGCTCGACGACCAGGCTCCGGTTTCCAAAAGGGACGTCGGGAAATGTGTAGGCGCCACTCGAATCGGTCTGCAGCGTTACGCTCGTCGTCACGGAAGTCAGCGGAAAGTATATTGGCCTCCTCCGCAGAATTTGTGGGCAGTCCAAAGGCCTGTGCGCACATAAGTAATTGAAACAAAGTACCTTATTTTTTTGTTCGACGGCGAATATTCCAGTACCCACTTCGGTCGGACGCCTACACCCGGTGCCCGGAGCCCCCGCCGGAGGCCCCGTTCCCCATCGCCCACACCAGCCGACACCGCGGAGCGCAGCCGAGGGTCAAGGCCGGCGCAGCCGCCGAGCTTGCGAGGGAAGCCTTGAGGCTTGGCGAGCACCGTGGTCTCCTCAAGCGGCGATGGAAGACGGTTTTACCCACAAATTCTGCGGAAGACCCGTATATTTTTGTGGTCACTCCCGGGAGTGGGTTTCCGACCGCATCCCGAATAAAACCCACGACGTCGGAGAGCATTTCCGTTTCGTAGATTTCCACGGTGAAGTCGTCACCGCCGCCGGACGCCGTGTCGCGGCCATAGCTGATGAGTTTTGCCCGCACCGTCTGGCCGGTGGTCTGGCTGACTTCCGTACCGACGACATACTGGATGTCGGTGCCCCAGGCGTCCCGGCTAATGTCGTCAAAAAGATCGAGCGGCGGTACCTGAACATATGGCCCGGCCCATCCGGCTCCCATCTTGATATTCGTGTCGAACGAGAACGTGGGGAGGGCGCCGAGGATCCATAATTCATCCAGTGTCGCCGGGAGGGAACCCGTGTCACCGTGAAACCCGAAATCGGTTCGTGCCTCGCGCGTCACGATCCGTGGATCGCCCACGATAGCCCGCTTGAGAGCGATCAGTCTCCCGATCGTTTCATCTTCTCTCGCGGCGGCGAAGGGCTGAGTGAACAGGGAGAGCGCCCCCGAGACCAGCAGCGACAGGATCGCAACCGTCACCGCGACCTCGACCAGCGAAACGCCGCTCGTTCCCCGAGAGCGTCCCTCGTTCGCAAGCATCATCTTCGTATTATCGCTTCGGGGCGTCGGTCCGACAAGCTCTTAGGGGGATAAAGAACACAAGAAAGGTGTTTCTTTTAGGAAGAAAAGTGCTGAGGAAAGACGAGGCCCCTTTTCTGCCGGGTTTCAAGTGCAGACCATGGAAGTGATACCCGTGCCGAAATCGGTGAGCGCCTCTTTAACAGGAAGCACGGGAAGAAGAGGATACCTGCAATCGGGTGGGTGTTCGACGAGAAGCGATCCGGTGGTAGAAGAGAATCTAAAAGGGGGCGGGAAGAAGGAGCGAGAGCCCCTTCCTCCCTTTTCGAGGTCAGTTTCACGGAGGCGTCTGGCTTTATCGGACGCGCTGGACGATATCGTCGTCGCCGACAGTGAACGTGCCGGTGGCCGCTTGTGTGAATTCCGTATCGATCGTCTGGTTCGGTCCCGCCGACAGGACGAAAGTTGCATTGGCGGTGCTGCCGGGTTTCAAGTGCAGACCATTGAAGTAATACTTTGTGCCCCATGGATCAGTCGTAAGGTCGTTCATGTATCCGCCGTTCCAGGCCCGGAGCCCGCTGGTGGTCAGCCCCAGCGAATTCTCGTTGACGATCGCCTTCAGGTTGCCGTTGGTGTCCGAGGTCCACAGCGTTATCGTTGACCCAGCCGCGAGGGCTGCTTCGTCGCCGTCGGTGACCAGAGCGTTGAAAGCGTTACCGTTGGGTATTTGGTCGCTGTCCTTGTAAATCGGCCAGGTTCGCGTGTCGGTGTTGAAGGAAATGATGGCCGCTGCAATGTTCCGGACGTCGCTGCGTGCGGTGTTGGTTCGGGCTCGGTCGACGTAGCCGTTGATCATGGGTGTGATGATCGCAGCCAGGATCGCGATGATTGCCAGCACGACCACCAATTCGACCAAGCTCCATCCGCGATTGCCATACGTTTGCTGTCTCATTTTGCCGCCTCCTGTCGAATTGGAATTAGCACATCGAGTACCAGAATTGAACAAGTCGTATCTCATTGATTTAAAGGCTAATACATCTGACTGCCAGCCACTGGACTACTAAACTTGTAGACAAAGCGGGCGCGTGCCGACGAAATGTGTTGAATTTTGGCAGTAATTCGAGAAAATTCATCTTGCATCCATAGTTCAGGGCGTCGGACAACAATAGTTGTCATAATCATAATTGAAAGTCATGCCAGACACCTCGCCACCAACCAAGGGCACGTCGAAACGCGAAGTCGTCGTCATGTTCAGCGACATTGTGGGCTTCACGGAGTACTGCGACAAGCATGGCGAGGAAGCCGGCGTCGATCTTGTGGCCCGCCATGAGGACATGGTGTTCCGCATCATCAAGGAACAGGGCGGAACGGTCGTCAAGACGATTGGTGATGCCGTGATGGCCTACTTCGAAGCGCCAGAGCCTGCGGGCGTAGCCGCGCAGGAGATCATGCGGACCGTAGCGCGAGACAACGTCGAGCGGACCGCAGCCGATCAGATGCACCTCCGGGCGGCCTTCCATATGGGGCCCGTCATCATCCGGAACAACGACCTGTTCGGGGATACGGTGAATCAAACGTCCCGGATGGCCGGGATCGGCAAACCCGATCAGATCATCATCTCCCGCGCGATGATCGACGTCCTGAGCGAGAACCCCAAGTTCATCTGCAGGTTCGTTGGGAAGGCCGACTTCCACGGCAAGGCGGGGACCGTCGAGCTTTTCGAGATCCTGACCGAAAAGCTCGAGCTCAAAGAGAAGAAAAAGTCGCGCATCGTGTCCGAAAGCGTGGCCCCGACCGACGAGGCGGAAAGACAAGGTCGGCTCATTGGGGAGAAGTATTTTATCGAGAAGCTGATCGGAGAAGGAGCTTACGGAAAGGTCTACAAGGCCCGGCACGCGGCAACCAAGGACATCGTCGCGATAAAAATGCTTCCCGAGGACGCTTATGCATTCTACAGCCGCGAAGCCCAGGTCCTGCGTCAGCTTCAGCCCTGCCCCTACATCATGAGCATCCTCGATGCGTTCGTCGACAGCGAGGGCTTGTGCATCGTCATGCCATACATCGAGCATGGAAGCCTTCAGACTTACATGAACAAGCTCCACGGAGAGCCGCTGGAACCCGGGCAGACGATATCCCTGATAGAGGAACTGCTGCTCGGGATCGCACACGCCCATTCGAGAGATGTCATCCACCGGGACGTCAAGCCCCAGAACATTCTGTTGGGGAGGGGAACCGATGGGATCCTGACCGATTTCGGCATCGCTTACGCCATGGAATCGACAGGCCGCACCTCAACGATGACTGCCGGGACTTCCGGCTACATCGCGCCCGAAGTGACGTCCGGCCGTTTTGACAGCAGCATTGACATTTATTCGGCCGGCGTCGTGCTCTATAAGATGCTTGGCGGCGAGTTTCCGGTCGACCTCAGAACCCTGCCTCCCTACACTCATCCGGACTTTGTCAAGATCGTCGGTCGTGCAATTGCGGATCGGTCAAAGCGCTATTCCGCACCAGAGGAGATGCTGGGGGACCTTCGCTCCATGGGCGCCAAGGTACTGGGATCGACCATCCAGTCGATTGCGCAGTCGGGTGAGGAACGCGTTCTCGTGGCGGTCGAGGATCCGAGTTGGGCGATATTGGAACCCGCCCTGAAGGCACGCAAGGTGGATCCGCTCCGTTGCAAGCTGGATGATTTACTGAAGAGCGTCCACTGGCATATACCTGCCGTGACCGTCCTGGATTTCACGCTGCTGGCGACTTCCATGTCCAGCGTTCCGGACCAGGTCCGCGCCTGCAGCGCGCTGGGAACAAAAGTCATCGTCACCAACTGTGGTTCCATCAACGAAGCCCAGGACATGATGAAGGCCGGCGCCGCCGACTGTACCGCCTCCCTGGATGCACCCCAGTCGATGGAAGCCCTGACGATGTCGATCGACACCCTCATCACACAGATTCAGCTCGGGACCGGAAAGTCGTGGTGGAAACGGATTCTTAGCTGACGGCGGACGCCGTGTCGAAGGTCCGAGGTCCGAAGTCCGAGGTCGGGGAGGGGGATCGTAAGTCGTGGAAGGTTTCAGGCGGGGGGCGAAGCGGGTTGTAGACCAATACCCAACAGCAAATAGCTAACAGCCAAAACCAACAGCCAAAAAGTCCCGAAGCTGGAAGGGGGGAGGGCTCCGGACCTTTTTGGCTGTCTGGCTACCGAACTCGTTGAACGATGTCGTCTCCTCCGACTGTGAAAGCGCCGGTTCGCGCCTGCGTTGGGTCGGTCTCTAGAGTCGAGTTAGGCCCCGCCGAGATCACAAACGCATGATCCGTCACGCTTGTACGGGTCAGTGCCGCGGCTGTAACCAGGTATTGGTTTCCCCAGGGGTCCGCCTCGATGTTCAGGTAGGGTCCCCGGTAGGCGACACGTCCACCCCTGCCCGTGGTCGGAAGCCCCAAAAGGTTTGTGTTCAGGTAAGTGTCGAGGCTGGCGGTCGTCGTCAAGCTCCAAAGCGTGGCCCCACTGCCATTCGTGGGAGCGTCACCGGTTCCAAGCAGAACGGTAATATCCGAGGTGTCCGTGTTCGCATCGGCGATATTGGCGTAGATCGGAAACCTGGACGTATCTCGCTGGTAGGTCTGGACTGCGGTGCTGATGGCACGCACATCGGCCGCCCCCCGCGTTTCGCGGGCTTGTTCGATATACCCGGTTACCAGCGGTGTCAGTATGGCGGCCAGTATGGCGATAACTGCCAGGACCACCGCTAGCTCGATAAGTGTCATACCTTTCATTGTTTGGGTCTTCCGCAGAATTTGTGGGTAAAACCGTCTTCCATCGCCGCTTGAGGAGACCACGGTGCTCGCCAAGCCTCAAGGCTTCCCTCGCAAGCTCGGCGGCTGCGCCGGCCTTGACCCTCGGCTGCGCTCCGCGGTGTCGGCTGGTGTGGGCGATGGGGAACGGGGCCTCCGGCGGGGGCTCCGGGCACCGGGTGTAGGCGTCCGACCGAAGTGGGTACTGGAATATTCGCCGTCGAACAAAAGAATAAGGTACTTTGTTTCAATTACTTATGTGCGCACAGGCCTTTGGACTGCCCACAAATTCTGCGGAGGAGGCCATTGTTTTAGTCTCCTGTCGAAAAGACTTGCTTGCCCCACACTCCAAAGAAAACCGTTTGGTTGAGTTTCAATCTATCGAATCCGTTCGACGACGTCGTCGCCGCCAACCGTGAAAGCGCCGGTTCGAACCTGAACGCGGTTCGTGTCCAGCGTTCCGTTCGGCCCGGCGGACATGACGTATGCATGGTCTGTAAAGCCCGTCCGGGTCAGCCCTTGCGCAGTGACCAGATACGCGTTGCCCCAGGGATCCGCGGTGATGCTCAGGTAGGGGCCTCGATACGCCACCCTGCCTCCGCGGCCGGTAGTCGGAAGACTCAGCTTGTTGGTGTTCAGGTAGTCGTCCAGGTCGAGGGTCGTCAACGCGCCAAGCGTCCAATCCGCTCCGTCGGTGGGGTTGTCGCCGACACCGACTAAGGTGGTGCCGGCGGCAGTATCGCTGTTTGCATTCGTGATATTGGTGTAGATCGGAAACCGCGACGTGTCGCGCTGGTAAACGAGGATCGCCGCCCCGATCGCCCTCACGTCGGCCGCGGCCCGGGTCTCACGCGCCTGATCGATATATCCGGTAACCAGCGGTGTCAGTATAGCGGCCAGTACGGCGATAACTGCCAGGACCACTGCCAGTTCGATCAGTGTCATACCTTTCATTGTCTTAGTCTCCCAATCGAAAGAGAATTGCTTTCACCACCGCTCCGAAAAAATCGCTGGTCGCATTCTGCCGCAACCGACAGCATCTCAGCGCTGCGATGCCGGGGCAGGCCCCGGACCGCAACGGTCCCAAATCGGTTAATTAATCCGGAACGCGATGTCGTCGTCGCCCACGGTGAAGGCGCCGGTCTTTGCTTGTGTCTTGTCGGTGTCCAAGGCTCCATCAGGACCAGCCGAGATCACGAAACCGATGTTGGCGCTGGACCTCTCGAGTTCGTTGATGTTCACCACGAAGGCGTTGCCCCACGGATCGGCACTGATTGAATCCAGGTACGGTCCGCGATATGCAGTACGTCCACCGCGCGCCGTGGTCGGAAGGCTCAGCTGGTTCTGGTTCAGGTATGTGTCGATCAGATCGGTGGTGTTCATTCCCGACAGGATAAAGTCGGAGGCCTCGTCTCCCGGAACGTCACCGTCTCCCAGCAAAACCTCCCCAACCGAGGTGTCGGCGGTGGCGTTGGGGGCGTCAGTGTAAATCGGGAAGTGTCCCGTGTCGCGTTTGTGTAGCAGGTAGCTCTGACCAATCGCCCGCACGTCGGCTTCGGCCCGGGTTTCGCGGGCCTGGTCGATATAGCTGGTTACCAGCGGCGTCAGGACTGCCGCCAGGACGGCGATTACCGCCAAGACCACTGCCAGTTCAATTAGTGTGAAGCCTTTGGCTTTCATCTTGTGTTCCCCTTTCCGTGTCCTAAATTTGTAGTTTTCTGGTCGTTGAAATCGTCAAAAGCCCAATTATTGAATCCGAAAAATAATGTCATCCCCGTCGGCTTCGAATGACTCGCTCAATTGGTCGAATCGTGTTTCGATTGTGCGGTTTGCGCCAGCCGAGAGCACGACCACTGCCACACGTCCGCCAGTCGGGATCGCCAGTCCTTCCCTCACGAGATCGACTCCCTGAAGCGTGAGAAACTGCACATTTACCAGGTATCTATCCGCCCAGGGGTCTCCGACGGGCACGTTGGAGAAATAAGGTCCGTTCCAGCCCTTCTGCCTGTTGAACGAAATCTCGCCGACGCGTGGATAACTCGGTCCCGTGCCGTCGGGCTCATTCATCATCAGATGATTCTCCAGCAGGTCTCGCTCGTCCGCATCGGTCGGCCAGGTGTCCGTCTCGTCGATCGCGTCGTCGCCTTCGGTCTCCAGCACGAAGAAAACGTCGTCGGCTGGAGTCGTCGCTAGTCCGGACTTGAAGGCCGGGGCAACGCCGGTGTCCTGCATGAAGCTGTGCACCGCCATTGCGATCTCGCGTACCTCACCGGCTGCTCGCGCTTCATTCGCGTCCTGAAGGCGATCCAGCCCGGATCCGACCACCACGCTGGCAAGCGTCGCCACGATGACTATCACAAGGACTACTTCCAACAGGCCATTGGCAACCCCTCGATTATCAGCGAATGTGTCTCGTAGCGTCATCGTTCTCAACCTCGCTATACTGGAAGCAATTCGTCGGCCATTGTTAACGTACTGAAAACAAAATGGTTAATATCGAAGGCTCTACGAGAATCGTTGATGAGGGTCCACTGAATCTACATATTTCGTGGCAACCCCTCCAATTGCTTTGGGTTCGTTTGCCACGGGCTGTTGGAGACACGGGCGTCCTGGAGTGAAGGGGGTCGGGGAAGAGGGGACTCATGCTTAAAGTCAGTGAAATCAGTTATTTGCGAGAAACACTAGCCCAGGTCGCGGTCGGATGAGACCTCCTCGGCAACCTTTATCCCGTACTTCTTCACTTTGTACCAGAGGACCCGTTCCGTAATTCCGAGCATCTTGGCGGCCTTTCGCTGCACTCCGTCGCATCGATCCAACGAGTCCACGATCAATTGCCTTTCGACATTCCGCACCGTTTCATTGAGGTTCTGCGTCCCACCGGTGACTATCCGCGGGCCTTTGTCGTCGACCTGCCGGCTGATATGAGGTGGCAGGTACTTCGAAATCAGGACGTCGCCGTCGGCGATGAGAACCGACCGTTCGACCGTGTTCTTCAACTCCCGCACGTTCCCGGGCCAGCGGTACTCGATAAGCCGATTCATGGCGTCTGAGGAGATGGATTGGACCGACCGTCCAAAGCTGCGATTGGCATGTTCGAGGAAATGTTCCGCGAGGATCGGGATGTCCTCGATCCGTTCCCTCAGCGCGGGCGCATTCACGGAGAACAGGTTCAGCCGGTGGAACAGGTCTTCGCGGAACCCCCCTTCCTGGACCGTCTTGGTGAGATCCCGATTCGTCGCGGCGATGACCCGCACGTCGATAGAAATAGGCCTCACGCCTCCCAGTCTCTCGAACTCCATTTCCTGCAGGATGCGCAGGATCTTCGCCTGGGCCTGGAGGTTCATGTCACCGATTTCATCGAGAAAGATTGTCCCTTTGTCGGCGAGTTCGAACTTTCCGATCTTGCGTTCGGTCGCGCCCGTGAAAGCTCCCTTTTCGAAACCAAAGAGCTCACTTTCCAGCAATCCTTCCGGAATGCCCGCGCAGTTGAGCTTCACCATTGGCTTGTTGGATCGGGGGCTGTTCTGATGGATGGCTCTGGCGATTAGCTCCTTGCCCGTGCCCGTTTCCCCCCAGATCAAGGTCGTCGCCGTCGTATCGGCCACGCGACTGATCAGGTGCAGCACCTCCTGAATCGCCCCGCTCTTACCGATGATGTTTTGAACCCGAAACGTCTCGCTGACCTGTTCCTTTAACGTTCGGAGATCCCGTTCCAGTTGCCGCCGTTCGAGCGAGCGCTTCACGACGATCTCCATCTCCTCCATCTTGTACGGTTTGACGAAATAGTCGTAGGCGCCGCGCTTGATCGCATCGATCGCCATTTCGTTGGAACTGAGCGCAGTGATCATCAGGATTACGACGGATGGATCGATTTCCTTGAATTTCGAGATTGCGTCGATACCGCTGATACCGGGGAGCTGGATGTCGAGCAGGATCAAATCAAACGGCTGCTGTTTAATTTGCTTTAGACCGGTTTCCGCGTCCCCGGCCTGGGCGACCGAATAGCCCCTCTTGGACAGTGCCTCCCTTAGAACAAACCGGGAGACTTCTTCGTCGTCAACTATGAGGATCGATTGCTTCATCGTTTGCTGACCGCTAGTGTGTTGCGGTCACCCACGTCTCGTCAGGAAACCGCAGCATCCATTCGATCCGACGATTCCGACACGCCGGAATCCGCCGGGAGCAATATCCTGAACAGTGTGCCTCCGACCGGATCGCTTTCGACGTGAATGGTTCCTTCATGGGCCTCCACAAGTTGTTTCGCGATTGCCAGTCCCAGTCCCGTACCTTCTTTCTTCGTTGTGAAGAAAGGTACGAACAGTTTTTCGATGTTCTCCGGCGGAATATAGGAACCCTCGTTGTGAAACTCAACCATCAGGGTCGTCTGGTTTGGTTTCGCTGGATTCAGGAAATGAACCGGGCGGACCCGGACCGTGATCGTGCCGGCGGCCGGGGTCGCTTCGCATGCATTCTTAAAAATCCCGGTGAAGACCTCGATCAATTTGCTTCGGTCGCCACGGACTGAATATTGTTGATCGGGATACTCTTCGGTGAGTTCCAGACCCCCAGCGATCAGGGAGTTTCGCGAGTAGGCGATGGCTTCACGGACGATCGTAATCGGGTCTTCGACTTTCGAGGTGTCCGTCTGGACCGAGGCATACGTGAGAATGTCCTCGACCATGGAGTTCAGCCGTTCGATCGAGGCGACGATCGTCTTCAGGTATTCCTGCTGGGGTGCGTCGTCCGGTAGATCTTCCGCGGTCAACTCGGCCAGACTTCGGATATAACCCAACGGGGTTCGAACCTCGTGTGCCATGCCGCTGATCGTGCTGCCGAGGGACGCCAGAACGTCTATCCTGCGCAGCTGATCTTTCAAGCGGCTGAACTCCTCAATGTTGCGGATCATGACGACCGCGCCGATGGATTCGTCATCGCGTCCGGTTACCGGAGATGCCGTGGCCCGCACGTAAACGTCCCTTCCAGACAGGGTTGAGATCAAGATATCCCGTGTCCTGTAGGATCCTTTCGTCAGGGCGTCATCAATTATTTTGAGAATCTGAAAATTTCCGGTGCTGCCGACAAACAACTCCGTGTATGTCTTGCCGAGGTATTCTTCGCGTTTGATGTCCAGCAGTTGTTCGACGGGCGCGTTCAAGAACGCAACCGTCCGATCGGAGTTCAGGCTGATGATTCCTTCGCTCATTTGCATGAACAGGTCGGCCGACTTCAGATACCCTTTGAGCGGCACGAACGTCTGGTTGTACAGGTTCGATAGCGAGGTGATCTCATCGTCTGCATCTTCGTGAGTCGAGCGGACATCTGTTCAGTACCGCGACCTTCAAGCGGGGTCTTGTCTCAGATCCCGGATCTCTCCGATCATCTGCTCGAGCGGACCTACGATATAACGCGAGATGGCCAGCGCTGTCGCTGATGCGACGAGCGCAATCAGCAGTACCGCGACCTTCAGGGTCATGATCAGCGGCCTTAGATCGTCGGGACTGTCGATGCGAACAATTCCCGCCTCGATCATCCCGATCGGCAGGAAGCCGGCCGCGAGCGTGAAACACGCCACGACCAACGGAATGCCGAGCATGAGCCGAAATCGATATCTGGACCTGATCATAATTTACCCACGCCGAAGTCAACCGCCCGTATGCCT
Organism: Terriglobia bacterium; assembly: GCA_965262425.1. Taxonomy (GTDB): domain Bacteria; phylum Acidobacteriota; class Terriglobia; order 20CM-2-55-15; family 20CM-2-55-15; genus CAZOZZ01. The sequence goes on from OZ253536.1 coordinate 6,155,170, forward strand.
CACAGTTTGCAGCGCGAGGACCCCTTCCTGCAAGGCCTTCCACAACTTTTGAGTTCTAGGTAACTTGTCGCTCAGCCCAGCAGAATGCTGGTTAACGCACCTAGGCTGAGCCACGGGCCGAGAGCTTGAGGCCTCCACGGAGTCTATGCCCCGGGCTTTCAACAGGAGGCCGGCGACCATCCCAAAAACTCCCGTGAACACCATCGCGGTGACGATACCCGGCCAGCCCACAAAGGATCCGATCATAGCCGCGTATTTCCAGTCGCCACCCCCCACCTCTTTCTTCCGCGCGGCCTCGATCAACGTCGTGACGATCAGAACTCCGCCACCGAACACCAGTCCAATTAGCGAACCGGCCAGTCCAAAGGGCAGGACGAATGCCGCCAGAATCGGTCCGGCGATCGTTCCCGGAACCGTCACCCAAAGAGGAATCTGGTGCGTGCGGAAGTCGAACAGGGCGACCCCGATGAGAACCGTTCCGAAGCTTCCATAGGTGAGTAACAGGAGTGAGGTCTCGCCGAGCTTAAAAGCCAGAGACAGCATGAAAAGTGCCGACGCGCCGATCGTAAAGTGTTGTTCGAAGCTGAATTGCTGTTTGGAGTAACGGCCGACGATTCGGTAAACGATCCAGCCGGCGATCGTGCCTGCAGCGCCGAGCAGGATCGGGAACAGGATGTTCAAGGCTCCTTCCGGGATAATTCCTGGATCTTTTTCTCGACCTCGATCACCCGTTCCGGGTAAAGACTGGAACCAAGCTCGAGGAAAAGTTGAAAATGTTTGATTGCGCTTCCGTTTTCTCCTTGTTCTTCGAATATAAGGGCCAGGTTGTAGTGCGCCTCTACCAACGAGGGGTCGTTCTGAAGAGCACGCAGGAATCCGAACTTTGCTTCCTCAAATTCTCCGGCGTCTTTGACGAGAATTGCCAGGTTCGTCATCGCAGCGGTGTTTCGAGGGTTCAGTTCCAAAGCGCGTCGAAACTCTCCGGTAGCTTCCGCGGTTTGTCCCTCTTCCATCAGCGTGATGCCCAGGTTGTTATGCGCCAGATCGTAGCTTTCGTCGACATAGATCGCGCTACGAAACGAGGCAATGGCTTCTTCGTTGTTGGACATGGCTCTGTGAATCAACCCGATGTTGTTGTGAACCACCGCGTTTAACGGGTTGGCGTTCAGTATCTGCTGATAGTATCCGAGAGCTCTCGGGTAATCGCCCCGCTGTTGATAAAAGACGCCGAGCCTGAATGGGTCTGCGGCTGGAGGACCGATCTGAACCGTGTCCGAAGCCGGGGATGGGTCGGTCGTCGGGTTCCCCGTTGCCGGGCTTTCGTGCGGTGCCTCAATGTCAGCCGTCTCGGCCGGGGGCAGTTGCTCCGACGGGACCGGTGAGTCCTCGTTTGCGGATTCAGCGGCGACGGGGTCCTCAGTGACCGATTCTTCCGGTTCAGATTCCGGTTCGAGCCCCGGGGGTTGCGACACAGGAACCTGGGCGGGCGACGTCGTTTCGGCTTCGGGCTCCGATTCCCTCGCCTGGCCCGCTACCTGTTCGGCGCCCGGCGCCTCGGCTGGAGCTTCGGTGGACTCTGCTTCGGTTTCTTCTCCGGACTCCATGCCACTATCGACGGGGACTTCCTCCTGTTCCGCAAGAGGGTCATCTCCTGTAACAGGATCGTCGAATACGAGTTCCTCAGGCAGTTCACCCGCGGTATCGAGCAGAGCCACTTGTTGTTGCATGGGAGACGATGCGGTCCGACTGACCCAGTACACAATGCCGGCGGCGATGATCGACCCCAGGACCACGACAGGCAAGACGTAAGTCACCAGGATCTTCCTGGTCTTGTTCTGAGGCGCCTGTTCGGTGAATCCGAAGCTCTTCAGGTAAGCCGGTGCCTTTGGGGGCACCGAACCCCCAGCCAGACTCTTGGCTTTTCGCAGTGCGTCGAGAATCAAAGACATCGGTTAAGCTTCATCGTTGAACGTTTGTGTCGACGGAAAGTCCGAGGTCCGAAGTCCGAGGTCCGAGGTCGGGGATTGGAAGTCCGGAATCCTGATGACTTCGGACCTCGGACTTCGGACTTCTTTGGACTTCTTCCTACTCCCCCTCAACTCCCACCAAACCCGTTTATCAGTGCAACGAACACAATCGCCAGTAAAATCGACAACCCAACTACAAGCGCTGCTGTCTTTGCGTCAACGGCGGCACGGATCTGTCCCCACAAACCGGTCGAAGCCGGCCTGTGTATCTTCAACTGCAGGTTGTCGATGGCCTGTCTGGTGACGCTCGAGTCCAGAGTTGTCGCGCCCAGCGCCATTCCCGCGAGCAAGGATCGGTCGGCGATCAGGCTTACCAATCGTGGAACCCCACCCGAATAATCGTAAATGTTCTTTGTTCCATCCGGTGCAAAGGAGACGCCTGACGGGCTCCCGCCGGCCACGGCAAGGCGGTGCCGCAAATAGTCACCGACCTCCACCTCGGAAAGCGGCGACAGCTCGCACTTTATCGAGACACGTTGAAACAGTTGACGCAAAGACGGCTGCGACAACACGTCGATCAGGTTGAGCTGACCCACCAGGACGATCTGAAGCAGCTTCTCCTTGTTCGTTTCCAGGTTCGAGAGGATTCGGATCTGCTCGAGCGTAGCCGTTGGTATGTTCTGGGCCTCGTCGATCAGCACAACGGCCCGTCCGTGCGATTCGAGTGTTCCAATCAGGAAGTTGTTCAGAGCATTAATGAGGTCCTGCTTACTCAAGCTGGCTCGATCGCCCTTCCTTCCGGGGAGCCGGACGTCGAAATCTTCCAGAATCGCCTTGATGAGATCGGTTTCGGAAAGAAACGGGTTCAGGAGCAGCGCCGTCGAGACTCCCTTCTCGATCGTCTCGAGTACGGTCCGGCACAGCGTTGTCTTCCCCGTGCCGATGTCGCCGTAGACGACCATGAAGCCTTCGCGGCGCTGGATCCCGTATTGCAGGAGTTCGAAAGCTCGCGCGTGCGCTTCACTGCGATAGAAATATTTCGGGTCGGGCGTCAAGCTGAACGGAGGTTCGACCAGACCGTAATGTTCTTCGTACATGAACGTTCTCGGCGCCTGACGGCGGCGTTTGACCCGCTATGGACCTCGGGGAAGCTACTGGTTCTTCGAGTTCTTCAACTTTTCCTGCGCCTCGATCCTTTGCCGTGCGTAATCGGCCGCAGATCGCACCGTCAATATCCTCGGCGTCAGCAGGATGACCAGGTCGGTCTTCCGGTTTTCCCGGCTCACTTTCCTGAACAGGTTCCCTATCAGAGGGAGGCTTCCCAGGACAGGCACTCTCGTCTCCGCTTCGAGCGTGCGATCGGAAATCAAACCACTGATCACGATCGTTTCGCCCTCGGCCACCCGGACGACCGTGTCGGACTCGCGAACATCGACGATTGGTACGGAACTGCCGTCCGGTGAGGTTGCCTGGCCCGTCCGTTCGGTAATCGTCGGATGGATGTTCATCGTGATGATGCCGTCGCCGCTGATCTGCGGCGTGACGTCCAGGACGACTCCCACGTTGATCGTGTTCGGCGTGGTCGCCGTCTGGATGATGGTCCCGGTGCGCGGGTCCACCTGCGTCGTTGTCGTGAAGAACACGTCCTGTGTTCCAACCCGCATGATCGCCGGCTGGTTGTTCAACGTGGCAACAGTAGGACTCGACAGCACGTTGACTGTTCCCCTCTGGTTCAGGGCTTGTATCAGTGCACTGTAGTTGCCGTCGGTGGCCTGCATCGTAAAACCGCTTCGGGCGGCGCCGAAGGCTTGGGTGAGGGTTAAGTTGCCGACGATGGCGGACCAGTCGATTCCGGCCTGAAAGTCATCGTTGAGTTTGACTTCGATGATCCTGGCCTCGATCACGACCTGCCTGTTGACGGCGTTCTGGACCATTTCCAGGTATGTCGCGATCGTGTCGAGGTTCCGCCGAAAATCCGTAGCAAAGATCAAGCCGGCCATCTGATTGTAGATGACTGTCCCGTCGTCGGACTTCAGCTCTTGCAGCCCTTCCTCAATGTCTTCCAGCAGATTCGTCTCCTCGGTTCCCGATATCGACGTCGAGGATCCACCGCCGCCGCCAGCACCACCACCGGCGGTTTGTCCGCCCGTAGCGTTCCCCCCCCCCCCACCCCCACCGGTTGACGCGCTCGTCGACAGGGAGCGAGAGAGGGTACGTTGGGTTGTAACGTAGTCAAACTCGAAGGTCCGGCTTTCCATCTGGGGACGCGTCACACGGAGCAGGTCTCCGTCGAGTTGATATTCCAGCTCCAGCGGAAACAGAATCACTTCGAGTGCCTCCTCGAGCGTTACATCGATGAGGTTGAGACTCACTGTTTCCGCGATGTCTCTGTCCATGACGACATTCAATCCGAAGTTAGCCCCCACTACACTGAGCAGCAACCGCAAATCCCCGTCCACCACCTCAACGTCAAATGATCCGGTCCCGACCTGGGGCTCCACTTCGAGTTGTACCGCCGGCAGTTGCTGCACCGGGGCGGCGGGAGGCGGTCCGGCCTGGCTTGTCGCGCCCGCGCTGCCGCCGTCCGTTGTCGCGATCTGAGAGACGCTCAGTTGTTGTGGAAGGCGGGGTTGTTGCGCGAACATCAACGCCAAAGCCACAGCTATCACTTTCATTCGTTGCTCCTTCGGGATCCACCCGGTGCGATGAGGCCAGGACGATCGATCCTCACCTCTCGAGTTTGCCCATTCAGTTCCAGGATGACCCCGTTGTCGTTGATCTGCTTTACGGTTTCCGCGCCCAGCCGGTCGCCGGGACGGACCAATCGGGAACCGATAACTGCCCAGTTTCCATTTTCACCGGACACGATCACGGTAACCTTGTAATCGGGAAGAGTATCCGCCTGCGCCGGCGGCGGGGTCAAAACGGGTGTCGGTATGTCTACAATGTCGAAGACGATGGGTTCTGGAGCCAGGGCCGCAATTTCGCCAAGAGTCAAAAAGGGGTTTCGCCCCCATTCTCCCGTTTGCATCAGGACAGCCAGGGCGGCCGGTTCTTCCGTTGCTTCCAGTGCCGGTCCCGGCGTCGGTTGAACCGCGCCCATGGGCTCGGGCGCTGCCGGTATTGCCGGTGGAACTGACGTTGCAGGTTCGACTTCAGACAAGGCGGCCGCAGAACGGACCGGCGGTGCCGGTCGCGACCGCCGCACCTGAACGTAGATCACGCCCGTGACCACAATCGCGCCGACGAAGATCACCAGCAATTGTTGAACCTTCTCGCTCAATCGGCTGCCTCGCTCTTGTAGACTCGGAACGTCATCGTTACGTCCACCGCCGGCTGGTTCCGACGCAACTGAATGGAAACGAATTCCGCAAGGCGCGGTAGTCGCCCGAGGGCCTGGATGAACTGCGCGACGTTTCTGTAGCCGCCGCTGAACTGCAGTGTTATCACCTCGTAGCGACGAATACCCACCGCCTGCATCAGCGAATCGTTCTCGGAAAGCTCGCCCTCGCCGACGATGTACTCCTCGGAGCTCAGGTTGAATCGTTCCAGCTGATTGAGTGTGAACTGTCTCGAGATTTCACCGAAAAAGTTCGCCAGCTCGGCGTCTGCCAGAAGGCGGGTCGCCGTCAGGTTCTGCTGCGTAGTCCATTCCCTTCGCTCATCGTCGCTCGGGAGCACGATGCTCTGCGCCTCGATCTCCTTCTGGGACAGCTCGGCTTGACGCTCGGCGAGCTCGGCACGGAGCACGCCCAGATGCCAGGCCATTCCGGCCGCCGTTGCCACTGCCAGCAGAAGAAGAGTGCCGTACGCCACGACCTGCTTGTCGATCCCTCTCAGAGTTTTTATTTCAGCAGGCATCGGACCTCGAAATCCAGACGGCTCAATATCGCCGGGGCTGTAGTCGTGTCGGGTTCTGAGGGTTGCGCGTCCTCGAAAGTGACCCTGGGGGGGACGGGCATTTCCACGGTCGAAAAGTAATCCAGCCCTCGAAGCTCCTCGAAGAATCGAGCGAAGTCAGCGCTAGGCTGAGCTCCCCGCAAGTACCCCTTGACGACCATGGAGCTCGTGTCGCCCCCCCCCGATCTCGATGGTTTCGAATACGGCCGTATCGGGAACCAGGAGGCTGAGCGCGCGAAACGCCTCTTCCCATGCTTTGCCCGCGGCCATGCGATTCATGAAGGAAGCACGCGTATCGGCGAGGTTCCGTGCCGCCGCTGCCGCTATCCCTTCTTGGATGGCCGGGTCCAATTCGGCGACCTTCTGCTCCAGGTCCAACTGATCCGCCCGCAGCTGGCGACTACCCATAAAGTAACGGACTCCGGACAGGAGCATCACTGCCAAAGCGACCATGGCGGCGATCTTGATCAGTTTCTGATAGACCGGTGGTCCTTCCTTGGCGCCTGCCTTTCCGGGGATCAGGTTGATGCCCGTGTCCAGCGTCTTGTGCCAAGCCACACCAAAGGCTGCCGACAGCGCGGGAACATGAAAGCGGAATTCGTCCCAGTCCCCTTTGAAGGAAGACGGGTCCAGGTTGTCGTCGAATCGCAGAACGTTGCCGTCGATGCCCAGGTCCTCTTTTGCCTGCGATACCAGCGCCCCGATCATCTCTCCTTCGCCGGAAAACAAAACCTCGTCGATCTGGCCCTGCGGGAAATTCTGGCGAAAATACAAAGTCGAACGTTTTATCTCCGTCATCAAACGTTCGCGTTGCTGTTCCGGATCGACTTCGCCGTAGCTGATCGGGATGTCACGACAGAGCAGCAGCGTGCCTTCCTGGATAAACACCACGTGGACGCTGCTCGTGCTGAAATGGACGATGCTCTTGACGACGTCCTTTTTCCAGAAGCCGATATGCTTGACGAGGTTCAGCAGGGCATCGCCCACCGTCGTTACCTTTTGGAGTTTCAACCGCGTCCGACCGAAGAACTCCTGAGCGTCGGATACGATGTCCCTTGCGGACGTGACGAGCTGGATCCGTCGCTTCTTGATGCCCAACTCTTCTTTTGCTTTCAGGAGTTCGAAGTCCCAGTAAGTTTCCGTTACGCCGTCCGGCGCGGACTTCTTGGCCTCCCGTTGCATCACAAACCGAAGTTCACGTCCCGAAAGAGGTGGCAATGTAAGGAGACGGTGTTCGACCTGGACTGCGTTGGTTGCGACGACGACATCCTTGGCCCCGAACCCACGGACCTGAAGAGTATGGTTGAACTGATCCAACCTGCGCTCCGGGTCGATCGCCCGGTTGTCGACGATGGCAAAGTTGAAGACCTTCAGACGCCGGCCGTACCCAACCTCTACAAGCTTGATGCTTTCCGGCGAGAATTCAACTCCTAGAACGCGACCTGCTGCCATGGCTTACTCCGAAAAGCCCTGCATCATCTGATACAGAGGCAGATAAATAGCAAGAGCTACCGTCAGAACGACGACACCTAGGAACACATACAGGAGCGGTTCCAGCGCCGTGAATACATGCTTGATCGTGGCCGGTATCTGTTTGTCGTAGTACACGCACACTCTCGCCAGCGACTGATCGAGCTGTCCGCTGGTCTCGCCGACTCTGAATACGCGGACGACCATGGGCGGAAACCGTTTGGTTGCCGCCAGGGAGTTTGCAATCGATTCGCCGGCTCGGATTTCGTTCCTTGCCGCGGCCGTGGCCTCCCCCAGCACCCGGTTGCCGACGACGGTCTGCAGAATCTTCAGCGTCTGTGAAATATCGACCCCGGCCGTGAAGAGGATCTGGAAGAAATGACAGAACCGTGACAACGCGATGTCGCGGGCCAGCGCGCCGAATAGGGGGACCCTCAGCGTCCAGCCGTCGAACTTCCGGCGGCCGCTTTCGGTCCGAATCCAGAAAAAGAAACCAGTGCTAGATGTGACAGTCATTAGTATGAGGAGCCACCAGTAAGCCATGAGGAACTTGCTCAAGCCGAAGAGGATTTGTGTCGGCAAGGGCATCGCGCCGCGTGACTGTTGGAGGACGCCCTGGAATGCCGGAAACACGACCGTCGCCAGCAGGATGACCAGTCCGGTTACAATGGCGATCACCATTATCGGGTAGATCAAGGCCTGACCGATATCGCGTCTCAAATCCCCCTTCCAGTCCAGAAAATCCGCCAAATCCGAAAGGACCCGGTCCAGGTTTCCAGAATCTTCACCTGCCTGAACGATACTGACATAGACGTCGTCGAACACCTTCGGATGGCGTCCGAATGCCGCCGACAGGCTCGAGCCGGCCTCGACGCTGGCGAGCAGATCTTCGATCATGGTCCGCATCTTGGACTTATCGTCCCCGTCGGCCAGGTCTCGCAGTGTCGGAGTCAGCGAAATGCCGACCGCGAGCATGGTGGCCATGTCCGAGGTGAAATTGAGGACGTCGCGGGTCCTGATCCGTTCGAACAGGCGACCCTGGTCTTCCTTCCTCTTGGCCGGGGCCGCGTCGATCAGAAAGAGGTTTTGTTCGTCGAGCAGGTCTGTTAGCACGTCTTCGTCATCGGCGTCCAGCACACCGGTTACCGTCTTCCCGCCTTCGTCCTTGGCCTTGTATTCGAATTCCATCGTCGTTCTATTAACCAGTTCTGGTAACTAAGTGAGCTCGGAGCCTTACACGGCGCGAGAGACTTCATCGAGCGTGGTCAGTCCTTCCGCGGCTCGCTGGAGGCCGTCCTCGAACATCGTCGTCATGCCTGCCTCGCCGGCAAGCTGCCGTATCTCGCTCGCCGTGGCCTGGTCCATGATCGCTTTTCGTATCGCCTCGTTCATCAACAACACTTCGGAAATTGCGACCCTGCCGCGATACCCGGTGTTGTCGCAGTTGTTGCAACCTGCGCCTTTGAAGAAGTCGCCTTCGGGAATCGTCATGCGTCTCGCCAGTCGCGGGTCGGGCGCTGACGGCTCGCGGCAAAACTCGCAGATTCGCCGGACGAGACGTTGTGCGACGATTCCGACTACGGAAGAAGCCACCAGGTATGGCTCGACTCCCATGTTGAGCAACCGCGGTACCGTCGACGCGGCATCGTTCGTGTGGAGCGTGCTGAAAACCAGGAGCCCGGTCAATGCGGCCCGGATCGCCGTGTCGACCGTTTCGTGGTCCCGCATTTCGCCCACAAGGACCGTATCCGGATCCTGTCTCAATATGGCTCGAAGTCCCGTCGCGTAAGTCAGACCGGCACGAATGTTGATCTGGGACTGCCGAATCAAGGGCAGTTCGTATTCGACAGGGTCTTCCAGCGTGATGATTTTGCGTTCGGGAGTGCTGATCCGGAGAAGCGCCGCATATAGAGTCGTCGTCTTTCCCGAACCGGTCGGGCCGGTAACCAGAACGATTCCATTTGGATGTTCGATAGCTTCGACCAGCCGGTTCAAATTCCCCTCGGAAAACCCCAGGGTTTCCAGTCCGATGGTGAGTTGTTCCTTGTTGAGGACGCGCAGTACGACGTTTTCGCCAAACAGAGTTGGAAAGGTCGCAATGCGGAGGTCGATCGGCTTGCCGTAGATCTCGACGGTGGCCTTTCCGTCCTGTGGCAAACGGGACTCGGAGATGTTGAGGTTGCCCATGATCTTGATCCGGGAATTGACCGCTCTCTCGAGTTTCGCCTCCTCAGTAAAATCTGTGGGCGACATCGGGTTCCGGTAACGCTCCAAGCGTGTGGTAGAGAGCGACTTGGGCAGCTCTAAAGGTCCGAAAACCATACGCTTTTCTGGTGGTCACTTTCGCTTTGTTGTTGAAACCTTCGACGATGCCCCCGGAAATCCGCTTTTTGGCACGGAACCAGTTGAGCAGGAGTTCCCGGTGGGAGCGGAGCATGCGCGCCACCTTTTTCATGGGCTCGATCCGGGATCGCATCGTCCGCCGGCACCAGGCATCCATGAATTGACCGGCCCAGTAGGGCGACGTGTACTCCCAGAAGAACTGGAAGTCCTCCTTGAGCAGAAAGCTCCGAACGGTCCGCAGGTTGTACTGGAGCAGGTCGGCCAGCTTGATGTCTTGCTTGTCGGTTCGGTTCTGGGGGCGCTTGAGCAAACACCACCGGGAGTGTTTCAGGATCGGCTCCAATCCCGCGGCTTTCATATCCCGGGATTCCTGGGCTCGAACCTCATCGATGGCCTTATTCATGTGCATGGCGATATGAAACCGATCCAGAACATGCAGGGCCGTCGATGCTTTCTTGGAAATCACCTTCAGATACGGCTTCCACATGTCGCTGCACACGAACTTCAACTCGGCGGCGCGCTCGACTCCGAATTGCTGGAAGAAGCGCAGCAACGTTTTCACCGTGCGATCCCGGCCGACCCAGAGCAGCCGCTTGGAATGCCGGTCGATCTGGTAGACCACCGTCAGGTACTTGTGCCCCCGGCGCCAGAGAATCTCGTCCACGCCAATCGCGGTCACACCCTCCAGGTCCCGGTGCGCCAGCCCCCAGCCGACGATCCATTCCACAGATCGAAACACCTTCTCCCAGGAAGTCCGGAAGATGTCGGCAACCTCCTGCCAGGACATCCGCCGCGCCCAACCGGCCAGAAATTGCATATACGTCCGCGTCAAGGTTTGCTTACCCTCGGCCCAGGGCACCGATTCGACCTTCACGCCACAACGCCTGCAATCCACACGCCGCATCAGATACACGAAGAACACGGGAAAGCCCCACAGCGGCACAAACTCGAACAGGCGGGCCTCCAGCGTGTCGTAACCCGGTCCCGCACGCCCGCAGCCCGAGCAGACCGGCCGGCTGTTGCGTCGTGGAAATATCTCCACCAACAGTGCCGTCTCGCCCCCGATTCGTTCCCATCGCACTGCTCCGTAGACAAAGGACTTGAACTTCTGCACTCGATTCAGAATAGTCTTCACTTGCACCCTGGTCTCGTCTCTCCTGCTTTGGATTTGTTTGGTGCAATACCAAATACAGGATTCGAGCCAGGGTGTGCTACATCCCTTTCGTTCTCATCGTCGGTTTCTCCTCATCCCGGCCTGTGTGGAAGTGTGAATCGGCCCCACGTCTTTTCCGGCCGATTCAAGTCGCTGTGGAAATCCGCGCGTCTCTTACCGGATTCCCTCAGCGTCGCCACTTTCCACAGGCCACTCATTTGCCCGTTTCTACCCACAGATTTTGCCGAGGACCCCGAGTTTCTTGGGGATGTAGGCGCCCTGATGCAGGACACCGTCGATGCGGAAGCGAACCCGGAGCAGGTTTTTCTCAGGTTCGAAGTGAATGTCGGTGGAGCGCTTGCTGACTGCGTCGAGGATGATCATATCAATCAACTTGATGATTGGTGCAACCATGGCCAGGTCCTCGCGCCCTTCGGTGGTCCCTCCCTCGTCAGCCTGTTTGGATGCCTCCGCCAGCAGCTGTTCCAGCTGTGCTCCCTCCGATCCAGCGCTGTAGTACCGGTCGATCGAGGAGAGAATGTCGAACTCGCTGGAGGAAACGACTTTGACGAAGCGGGCGGTCATCCGACCGACGCCATCGACGGTCGATACGTCCAGGGGATCGGCCATTGCAACAGTGATGGACCCGTCGTCGGTGGACACAGGGAAGAGCTTCTTCTGTCGTGCGTAGGCTTCAGGAATGGTCTCTATGACTTTCGGATCAATCGACTCCTGACGCAGGTTCAGGTATTCGATGCCCGCGGACTCGGCGAGGATCTGTGTCAGCGCTTCTTCGGTGATCAGGCTCAGGCGTCGCATCACTGAACCGAGGCGCTCCTCGCTTCGTCCCTTTTCACCAATGGCGAATTCGAGCTGATCCTCGGTGATCAGGCCGGCGCGAATCAGTCGTTGTCCAATTCGATCGTCATCCATCGACACAAATACTCTGGGCCCGCCCTCGCGGCCCCGGGGAACATTCCGGTTAAGGCTGCCGGCAACGCCGGTAGTTGTTAACATTCAGTCTACTGCAGCAGCCATAAACGCGGCTACAGGGCAAACGCCTCTATCAGCGAACAAACCGCATCCAATATTTCGCGCACGAATGGTGGGGGAGACCGAGCTTGAACAGAAGGTGTGCAACAGGTGGGCGCAATCCCGCACTGCTTCCAAATTACTATAGGGTCGGAAGTTCAATGCTGTCAAGGGAATAACTTGGTTCGACCCGCATTTCGGATTGCCCCGGGAACGCGGGCTAACGCGTGGTTCGGACGCAGTTCTTCGACGCGCGCTTCGAGGCGTAAAGTGCCTGGTCGGCTTCGCCCACGAGAGTTTCAAAGTGGGTTTCGTGCTGGTACTGGGAAACGCCGATGCTGAGCGTGAGGGTGCCTTCGTATCCCAACCCCGTAAGCAACGCCGCCTGCTCGACACGAGAGCGGATCTTCTCGGCCACCAGAACAGCGCCCATTAAGTCGGTGCCGGGCAGAACGACACCGAACTCGTCGCCCCCGCAGCGAAACACGAAATCCGTGTTTCGGACAGATTGGTCCAGGATCTGGCCGAGAGCAGTTAAGACCTTATTTCCAACGACATGGCCGTAAGTATCATTCACATGTTTGAACGAGTCCAGGTCGATCATTAACAACGACAGGGGCACGCTGAAGCGATCTGCTCGCGCGGTTTCCCGGGACAGGAGTTCGTGGAAGAAGCGTGTGTTATAGAGGCCGGTCAGCGGGTCTGTGATCGCTGTTCTCTGGAGTTCGGTAAACAACCGTGCGTTTTCGATGGCGATGGCGGCGAAGCTGGCCAGTTCTTCCGCGAGGTTCAAATCGGTGTCGACCAGCCTGTGCGGAGCCAGGGACATCGAAACGAATGCTCCCAGAATCCGGCGGTCGGTGCGAATGGGGACGGCCAGCAGGGACTGGACTCGCGATTGAGTGGCTAGACGGGCAGCTTCCGCCGGAACGCCCGACTCGCCAAAATCCCAGACGGCAACCGGCTGGCCACGGCCGCGGACTTCGGCGAGACTGTCGATAGCGATTCGTTCCGGGCTGCGCCGTACAACCTCCCGGAGCTTCATGGCCAGGTGCTCCCGACTTTGCGGTGCCGTATCCAGGGTTCCGAGGTCCTGGTTGAGAACTATGAAAGCCGTATCGCCCAATACGTCGGTCGACCTGTCGACGACCTGATCCAGTATCTCCTCGACATTCAGCGACGATGCAAGAAGTCTTGTGAGCCCACTCAGCACGTCGGAACGGCGCGTCTGACGGTCGATCTGTTCCAGAAGCGAATCGATGCTCTGGCCTGTCAGGACGGTAGCCGGCGAGACTGGAACGGGTTTTGGTGTACCGACCGGGTCCGCCCGATCAGGAAGGTCAGCCTCGAGTCCGGGACGTCTGATCCGGGGGATTTCGTTGTTCCGAGCCTCATCCGATGCCAGGACGAACACTCGCCGGGCTCTCTCCCGAGCTGCTCCGTAACGATGCGTCACTCTATGATTCTAAAGGACAACAGACTAAATCAAAGGAAAAACTGAGGAACGGTTGGCCCGACGCTAAGTAAGGAGAGGGCATACCGAGCGCCCGGGCCGGAGTGGGTCGGGTGACCGTCCACGACGAAGCTGATACAATGACGACCGGTTTCCGCTCTTCTTTGCACATAATGACTTGAGCGTGCGGGAATCGAATCAGTTGAGCCACGAGGGGACAGGACGACCATGCCGAGACTCATACGTTTCATTATTCTACTAGTTATCATTGCCATCCCGCTGGCGCCCGGGTGGGCGCAGGAAAGTGTCCGCGTTGCGCGGGCGACCTTTGTCGAAGAATCACCGATCATCGACGGCGTCGTCGACGAAGCCGTCTGGGAACTTGCCGATCCGATCACAGGCTTCGTTCAGACCGAACCCGTAGAGGGAACTCCGGCCTCCGAAGAAACTGTCGTACGCATCGTTTACAACGATCGCGCCGTCTATGTTGGAGTGATCCTATACGACAGCGATCCGGACCAGATCCTCGTTACAGACAGTCGCAGGGATTCGAGCTTGAGCGACACGGACTCTTTCCAGCTCATCTTTGACACTTACCACGACCGGCAGAATGGCTTCGTCTTCGGTACGAATCCGGCCGGCATCGAATACGACGGTCAGGTCACGAACGAAGGTCAGGGGGGCGGCGGGGGTGGCCGTGGGACCACAATCGTGGGCTCCGGTTCCGGTTTCAACAAGAACTGGGATGCCAGTTGGACCGTTCGGACGCATGTGAATGAAGTCGGTTGGATGGCCGAGTTCGAAATTCCGCTGCGGAGCCTCCGTTACGGGGACCGGCCCCAGACCTGGGGGATGAATTTCCAGCGAAACATTCGTCGCAAGCGGGAGCAGGTATTTTGGGCGCCCATCGAGCGGATCTACAACCTGTATCGCCTCTCATCCGCCGGTGAACTTCAGGGGTTGAGCCTGGAGACGCCCCGAAATTTCAAGGTGACGCCCTACGCGGTGGCGTCGGCGTCGCGCAATTTCGCGAACCCCGCGGAAACCGGGCCGGATTACAACGGTGAAGGAGGGATCGACGCTAAGTTTGGCGTGACTCCTTCGCTGAACCTGGATCTGACCTACAATACGGACTTTGCCCAGGTGGAAGTCGACGAGCAGGTGATCAACCTGACACGGTTCAGCGTCCGGTTTCCCGAGAAGCGCCCGTTTTTTCTCGAGAATGCCGGAACTTTTGCGGCCGGCAAGAACGGGGTGGATCTGTTCTTCAGCCGGCGGATTGGCATCGATCAATCCGGAGCGGCCGTACCGATTATCGGCGGCGCGCGACTCAGCGGTAAGGTCGGGGCTTTCAACGTCGGGTTCCTGAACATGCAGACCGACGATGTGCCCGGTGTGACGTCGAAGAATAACTTTACCGTTGCCCGCGTCAACCGCGAACTCCCCAACAGAACGGCCCTTGGCGGAATTGTCGTCAATCGAGAAGCGACCGGAGCCGCAGCAGGGTCGGACAACTGGAACCGTACTTTTGGACTGGATGGGAAGTTCGGCATCGGCTCGTACACGGATTTTCGAGGATTCATTGCCCGGACTCAAACTCCGAACCGAACCGGGTCGGAGGCGGCCTACAACCTCCGCGCTGAGTACAAGCGGGTCGGCGGTGACGTCCACTTTGAATACACGCAGGTCGACGAGGACTTCAACCCCGAAGTCGGTTTCCTGACCCGACGAGAGTTTCGAGCTACCGACGTTGGATTCATGACCAGACGCCGGTTTCCCGACATCCCGTGGCTCAGGGAGTTGCGACCCCATTCATCGGTGCGAACGACCTGGGATCTTGACGGCTTCAAAGAAACTGAGGTCGTGCACATCGACTCCCACGTCGATTTCGAGAGCGGATGGTTCTTCAGCCCGGCGATCGACATCGAAACCGAGGGTCTGAAGGTCCCGTTCGAGATTGCGCCCGGCGTCATCATTCCGCCTGGCACGTATCGGAACATGGAGCTCGACTGGCGGTTCCGCACGGATGCGAGCCGTGCACTCTCATTCGACTCCGCGATGACCATTGGTGGGTTCTATACCGGCAACCAGCGCTCTTTCTCAGCCACGGTGAACGCACGCCGCGGTTCCGCCGTAAGAGGATCGGTGGTCTGGCGTCGCAGCAACGTCAACCTGCCGCAGGGCGTCTTTGATACCAACCTGATCCAGACTCGTTTCAACTACAGTTTTACGCCGCTGATCAACTTCCAGTCCCTCATTCAATACAATGATCGCAGCAACGACTGGAGCGGCAACTTCCGATTTGGGTGGCTGAACACGGCCGGGACCGGCTTGTTCGTCGTCTACAACGAGACTCAGGGACTCGAAGGGCTCGGTCCGATCCGGCGCAGTCTGATCGTCAAGTTCTCGCGCCAGTTCGACGTCCTGCGGTAACCGACCGTCTGGGATGAGGGGGGATTTATGAATCGTTTTGTTGCCAGCGTGATCGCGATCTTTCTGATGGCTTCGGTGGCCTCGGCCCAGAGCCAACTCGAACAGCGAGTCCGCCAGGAAGTGTCGTCTCTGATGGACACCTACACCTACCTTCATTCTCATCCGGAGCTTTCGTACTTCGAGAAAGAGACGTCTGCATTTCTCGCCACCGAACTCGGTGAGCTCGGCTTTACCGTCAGCGAGGAAGTGGGGGATTACGGTGTCGAAGGGAGGAACTCGTACGGGCTGGTCGCGGTCCTGGAGAACGGCCCCGGCCCGACCGTCCTGATTCGGACTGACACGGACGCACTACCGGTGACCGAGAACACGGGCGCTACTTATGCCAGCACGGTGACAACCCCGGATGAGAACGGCGTTGAAGTCGGTGTCATGCACGCCTGTGGCCATGACGTTCACATGACCAGTTTCCTGGGTACGGCTCGAATGTTGACCGCAATGAAAGACAGTTGGAGCGGAACCGTGGTCATGATCGGTCAACCGGCCGAGGAGAGAGGCGCCGGCGCCCGGTCGATGTTGAACGGCGGCCTTTTTGAAAACTTTCCCAAACCCGACTACGGACTTGCCTTACATATTCACGCAGCGGTTGAGGCCGGCAAGGTCGGGTGGGCCAGCGGGTACCACATGGCCAGCGTCGACTCGGTCGACATTACGGTTCGGGGAAGAGGCGGACACGGGGCTTACCCCCACACGACGATCGATCCTGTTGTCATCGCTGCGCGCATCGTGACCGGTCTCCAAACGCTCGTCAGCCGTGAAGTTTCACCTCTGGAGTCCGCCGTCGTCACGGTTGGATCGATTCACGGGGGTAGCAAGCACAACATCATTCCCGATGACGTTCACATGCAACTGACCGTCCGTTCCTACAAACCGGAGGTTCGGCAGCAGGTTCTGGCGGGCATACGGCGCGTCACCCGGGGAGTCGCGCTCTCCGCGGGCGTTCCACCCGAACTCGAACCGATCGTCGAGATTGCTGAAGAAGAGTTCACTCCGGCCAGTTACAACGATCCCGACTTGGTCGAACGCGTCGTCGGCGTCTTCAACGACACTCTTGGCGAAGAGCGTGTCGTCGAAGTCCAGCCCGTGATGGGAGGAGAGGATTTTTCCCGGTATGGCCTCCAGGACCACAAGGTTCCTATCTTCATGTTCCGTGTGGGCGCAGTCGACCCGGCAAAGTATCGCGACTACCAGGCTGCCGGCCGGCCACTGCCCTCTCTCCATTCCAGCGAGTTCCTGCCGGTGGCTGAACCGGCCATCCGAACCGGCATCACCGCGATGACCTCGGCAGTTCTGGAGTTGCTCAAGAAGTAGTTGGGATTGGGGAAGTGGTCAGTGGCTAGTGGTTAGTGGTTAGTTGAGGGCAGGGGCGGGGGAAGTGTGGCAGTAGAGCGCGTCGGGGTGGCCGTCCCTGGCCACCCGCCGGGCAAGCGAGCGGCTGCCCACAAAGCCCGACCATCCACATTGCCGGCGCAGACGCCAACCCACCACCAAAAACTTCGTGGTCTCTTCCTCCCCAACTGACCACTGACCACTGACCACTTCCTGAAAATCATTGACACCTTCCACCTCTGCGTTTAATTTTGCCGTACCTGAAATAACACGTTCATGTGGATGCAGCTCCGCACGTAACAATTGGGGGGAGATGACATGGAGACATTCTTGAGGCTATCGGTATCGCTGCTGGTACTGGGCTTTGTTTCGATCGGTTGTGCACAGCCTGTGGAAGAGCCAGCCGCCGAACCGACCGAGGAAGAGTTGATCGCTCTGGCAAGGGGTATACACGACCGGGTCATAACTATTGACACACATGACGACATTCCGTTCAACTTCGCCACCGAAGAGGTTGATCCCGGCGTTCGAGGGAGCCGCAAAGTCGATCTTCCCAAAATGAGAGAGGGTGGACTGGACGTTGGCTTCTTCATCGTCTACGTCGGTCAGGGCGATCGAGACGCTGCGGGGTACGAACGTGCCAAAGAGCAGGCCATGACAAAGTTCGACGCCATTCACCGAATGGAGGAGATGTATCCGGACGAGATCGAATTGGCTCACACTGCTGACGATGTGGAACGAATCGCGGCTTCAGGAAAACTCGTAGCGGCCATTGGTATCGAAAACGGTTGGGTCATCGGAAAAGACCTGTCTTTGATCGAACAGTATCAGAAACTGGGCGCACGGTACGTGACACTAGCTCACAACGGGAACAACGACATCTGCGATTCCGCCAATCCACGTGGCGACGAGCCGGAAAGCGAGCACGACGGTGTCAGTGAATTCGGTGTCGAGGTCATCGCGGAAATGAACCGCGTGGGCATCATGGTCGATGTCTCTCACATCTCGAAGAAATCCATGCTGGACGCCGTTCGCCTGTCGCAGGCACCCGTGATTGCCTCCCATTCGAGTACGAGGGCCCTGTGCGACGTGTCCCGAAATATGGATGACGATCAGCTGCTGGCGCTCAAGGAAAATGGCGGCGTCATGCAGACCGTTGCCCTGGGTGGATTCGTCAAGGTCGACCCGGCCCGCAATGAAGCCGTCGCGGCGCTTCGGGAGGAGTTGGGAATCCGTGGCGGACGTGGGGGCCGAGGCGGGCGTGGGGGTCGGGGCCAGGCCGAGTTGTCCGAAGCCGAGCAGGCGGACCGTGAAGCCCGCCAGTCGCAATTCGACGAACGTATGCAGGCGATTGACGAACAGTACCCACCCGCCAGCCTCGGAGACTTCGTCGACCACATTGACCATGCCGTCGACCTGATCGGTGTCGACCACGTTGGCATCAGTTCAGACTTTGATGGCGGAGGCGGGATTCCTGGCTGGAACGACGCCAGCGAGACGTTCAACGTGACGCTCGAGTTGGTTCGCAGAGGGTATTCCGAAGAAGACATCGCCAAGATCTGGGGAGGGAACCTCTTGAGGGTCTGGCGTGAAACCGAACGTGTGGCCGCCGAACTCCAGGCCGGCTCCTGACCGTTTTCACCGCGAAGACACGAAGAAAACGAAGCCATCTGTGAGTCAGATTCCAACCCTTTGTTGACTTCGTGTCTTCGCCGTCGAGAAGATCGCTCCCGCGCTTCTCTCCCCTGCCAGGAGCCTGCGCGGCATAATCGGTCCATTATTTTCCCGAGTTTTCGTTAAATAGAACCCCTTAGAATCGAGAAAATCTGGCCTCGATTCTCCACTTTCTCGCTACGCTCCCTTCTGCCGCGCAGGCTCCTAGGTCCGATCCACTATTTTGTCGCGAAATTGACGCTCAGGGGGGTAGGCAGGGGACATGGGTGGACTATTTTTTGACACTTCTGACCGTGCCCGTCCCCTATGCCTGCGCGTAAACACTTCAAACATAATGGCTTGTAGTTCCTCCACTGGCGGGACGGATGCCGTTCAGGATTGGCATCGGAAGTGCTTTGACACTTGAAGTTGCTGGTCTCGAAAACACAGCGGACCGGCGCACAGGAGGTGCTTCATGGTTGCGAAAGAGTTCTTGAGCGAACTGAACGAGACTCACGAGGTTTTCAACTGGCAGTACGGGGATCGAAGTCAACAGATTCGAGGTTTTCTTAAGACGGGCGAGACTCGTGCACCGTTCGATCCGATCGCAGCCCTGGCTTTTGTCAAGAGCGGGCGTGCTTTCGCCCAGGGCGACTGGCTTCGTGCCGGCACGATGCTCGGTCTTTCCGAAAGAGATTGTGACGCAATCATCGATGCGGCAAACAACAGACTGTGGAAATACGTTGACGACAAACTGACGTTGGACGGCTACGACGAGTGGTTGCGTACCGAGTTGGTTGGCGCGGTCGGTCTCGAACCTGAATTCGACGCCGATCCGTCGATTCCGAACGAGGACGTGTCGATCGTCGATACCGTTACGCATCGTCCGACCGCCGACGGCCAGCCCCAACACGTGTGATTGAAGGAGGGCTAAGATGAAGAGCGCACATCGTTCTCAAGAAGTGCTTCTCGATCCTGAAGTGCGGAGCCCCGAGGTCCTCGATTACGAGCAGCAACTTCGTAACAGGATTGTCGGTCAGGACCGTGCTGTCCGCCGGATGGTCAACATGTACCAGATCTTTCTGGCGGGGATGAACACGCCGGGTCGCCCTGTGGGCACGATGCTCTTCCTGGGACCGACCGGTTCCGGAAAAACGCGTGTCGTGGAAGCGTCCGCGGAGATCCTGTTCGGCCATCACCGCGCGTTCATCAAGATCGACTGCGCGGAGTTTCAGCACAGCCACGAGATAGCGAAACTTATTGGATCGCCTCCAGGTTACCTCGGCCACCGCGAGACGCCCCCTCTCTTGACCCAGGAAGCTCTCGATCAGCATCACACTGACAAGCTCAAACTGAGCCTCCTGCTCTTTGACGAAATCGAGAAGGCCGATGATGCGCTCTGGCAGCTGTTGCTTGGAGTGCTCGACAAGGGGACGTTGACGCTGGGTGACAACCGGAGGGTGGATTTTTCCCGCACGATCGTCATGATGACGTCGAACCTGGGTGCGTCTGAAATGAGTGACCTTGTCGAAGGAGGTATCGGGTTCTCTTCTGGCCAGAGTACTCCGAACGTCGACTCCATCGATCAAAAGATCTACAAAACCGCAACCCATGTAGCGAAGAAGAAGTTCACGCCCGAATTCATGAACAGAATAGACAAGGTTGTCGTGTTTCGAACGCTGAC
Organism: Terriglobia bacterium; assembly: GCA_965262425.1. Lineage (GTDB taxonomy): Bacteria > Acidobacteriota > Terriglobia > 20CM-2-55-15 > 20CM-2-55-15 > CAZOZZ01. The sequence continues at coordinate 6,175,644 of OZ253536.1, forward strand.
TCGGGATCACTTGAGAAAGATTGTCGACCTGGAACTCAACGAAGTGCGGAGCCGCATATTGGCCTCGCAGTCGGGCAGGCAGTTCATCCTGCACTGTTCGGAGCGCGCCCGAGAGTTCTTCCTCGACGAAGGAACTGATTTTAGGTACGGAGCCCGGCATCTGAAACGGGCCATCGAACGATACCTGGTCTTTCCGCTGTCCAATTTGATTGCGACAGGGCAGATCGAGCTCGGCGACGTGGTTAAAGCTGACCTGAACCCCGAGACAAAGAAACTCACGTTCACACGCGAACGCTCGGCGACCTTCATGAACCCCCTGGACACCCCAGTACCCGAAGCTACGGATTTCCCGTTGTATCAAACGGTGAGGGCGGCTCCGGATGCCCTGCTTCCATCTGCCAATCCGGATACGCAGAACATTTTTTAACGAAAAATCGAGAAAATATGGACCGATTATACCGCTTTCGCAGTAGATCTCTTCTGCCGCGCAGGCTCCTAGCATCCACACCTTGAACGAGTTGCTTTAGCAAGAAAAGGCCCCGGACCGAACCGGGGCCTTTTTTGCTATTCGGGCACGGGCAGCCCGGAGCCTTCCGGCGCCCCGGTTTCTACCTCATCTCCGCACAATCTGCGTATCGACCCGAACCCCGGAAGTCGGCTCCCAAACCTGATCCAAACCGCCACAGCCTGCTAATGCAAAGACCCGAAAATGCCGATCCATACATATGAATGCTAGTGTAGTCCGTCACAGTTAATGTAACTTATTCAGCTTTCCTACGTCTGAGTATATATGAGGAGAGCACCGACGATTAAATTGGACATTCCTGTGCGGAAGGAACTGGAGCGACTGAGCCGAAGCCGCAGTGTGGCGGTCCGGTTGGCGGAACGATCTCGAATTGTCTTGCTGGCCGCCGGGGGTCTGGACAATCAGGAGATCGCTGCCAAGTTGGACATCACTCGTCAAAAGGCCGGACGTTGGCGCGATCGTTTCGTTGAAGATGGCCTCGGGGGAATCGAAAAGGACGCTTCCCGCAGTGGACGGATTCCCTCGATCGGCCGCCGGAAGCGGGCCCGGATCGTGAAGAAGACGGTCGAAGGGAAGCCTCCGAACGCCACGCACTGGAGCCGGTCCTTGATGGCCAGGGCAACCGGCGTCAGCGAGTCCACGGTAGGGAGAATCTGGCGGGCTCATGGCTTGAAGCCTCATCTGGCACGCACCTTCAAACTTTCCAACGACAAACAATTTGTCGAGAAGTTGGAGGATGTGGTCGGTTTGTATCTGAACCCTCCGGAAAACGCCATTGTTTTGTCCTGCGATGAGAAGAGCCAGATGCAGGCCCTGGACCGCACGCAACCCGGGTTACCTCTGAAGAAGGGGCGGTGCGGCACCCTCACCCACGACTACAAACGCAACGGGACGACCACGATGTTCGCCGCGCTCAATACGCTGGACGGCTCGATTATCGGGACCTGTATGCCGAAGCATCGTCATCAGGAATGGATCCGGTTTCTCAATCAGATCAAACGTTCCGTGCCGAAAGACAAACAGATCCATATCATTTGCGACAACTACGCCACGCACAAACATCAGAAAGTCGTCAACTGGTTGAAGCGCAACACGCGCTTTCATGTGCACTTCACACCGACCAGTGCATCCTGGCTGAACATGGTCGAACGCTTCTTCCGGGATCTTTCCGAACAACGGCTTCGGCGCGGGGTTTTCCATTCGGTTCCTGAGCTAATCCAGGCCGTGGAGGAATATGTCGGGGGTCACAATCAGAACCCGAAGCCCTTCATTTGGACCGCAACGGCTTCCGATATTCTTGAAAAAGTTCAACGTGCCCGAAAGAAGCTCGATAAGTTACAGTCTGTTTGACGGGGACCACTAGTGCCTGGAGAGGCCGAACAAAAGGGTGGGAGAACGATGAGTCGATTGATTCAGTTTCCATTTAACGCCGGGTCCGTTAGTCCCGACGGTGATCTAGGTCCGACGTCCCAACGTGACAGGGTCGCCTACGTCGTCCACACGGACAAATTGACAGGCCTGTACGAGCGCGCGGTGTTCGAGGACAGGCTCTCCATGGAGATGGCCCGCTGTAATCGCCGCGGAGGATCGTTGTCCGCAATGATTCTCGCCGTCGACCGATTTCGGCGACTCAACGAATCCGAGGGCGCCAGAGCGGCAGAACGCGTCCTGGTATCGGTTGCTCGTTACCTCCGGGAAACGGCGCGAATTACCGACGCGGTCGGACGATGGGGTGCCGAACAGTTTTGTATGGTTCTGCCAGACACCGAACTCCGGGAGGCAACACTCATCGCAGACCATTTGCGTGAAACCATCGCTTCCCAGACGTTCGACGGCGAGTCGGGCGAGAACTTCAAAATAACTTGCAGCGTCGGTGTGGCCCAGTGGAATCAGTCAAAAGAGACCACACGAGAGTTCCCGGAACGTCTTGAACGCGCTCTGGACTTTGCCACCCACCTCGGTGGCGACGCACTCGAAGCCGCACCGTATCGAAGCGCCAAGCTGGACCCGTCGGCTTCGTCTTTCGATGCCGGTCCGATCGATCCCTCGAAATGGGGCATCCCCAGGACCTTCTTTGTCGTTCCCGAGCCCGTCGAAAACCCGATTCCGACCGAGTCGATCAGCTAGCAGCCCGTGGTGGAAGTCTATAGGGTCGCGTTACGAGCGCCATGGGGCTAGTGGTCCCCGTCAAACAGACTGTAACTTATCGAGCTTCTTTCGGGCACGTTGAACTTTTTCAAGAATATCGGAAGCCGTTGCGGTCCAAATGAAGGGCTTCGGGTTCTGATTGTGACCCCCGACATATTCCTCCACGGCCTGGATTAGCTCAGGAACCGAATGGAAAACCCCGCGCCGAAGCCGTTGTTCGGAAAGATCCCGGAAGAAGCGTTCGACCATGTTCAGCCAGGATGCACTGGTCGGTGTGAAGTGCACATGAAAGCGCGTGTTGCGCTTCAACCAGTTGACGACTTTCTGATGTTTGTGCGTGGCGTAGTTGTCGCAAATGATATGGATCTGTTTGTCTTTCGGCACGGAACGTTTGATCTGATTGAGAAACCGGATCCATTCCTGATGACGATGCTTCGGCATACAGGTCCCGATAATCGAGCCGTCCAGCGTATTGAGCGCGGCGAACATCGTGGTCGTCCCGTTGCGTTTGTAGTCGTGGGTGAGGGTGCCGCACCGCCCCTTCTTCAGAGGTAACCCGGGTTGCGTGCGGTCCAGGGCCTGCATCTGGCTCTTCTCATCGCAGGACAAAACAATGGCGTTTTCCGGAGGGTTCAGATACAAACCGACCACATCCTCCAACTTCTCGACAAATTGTTTGTCGTTGGAAAGTTTGAAGGTGCGTGCCAGATGAGGCTTCAAGCCATGAGCCCGCCAGATTCTCCCTACCGTGGACTCGCTGACGCCGGTTGCCCTGGCCATCAAGGACCGGCTCCAGTGCGTGGCGTTCGGAGGCTTCCCTTCGACCGTCTTCTTCACGATCCGGGCCCGCTTCCGGCGGCCGGTCGAGGGAATCCGTCCACTGCGGGAAGCGTCCTTTTCGATTCCCCCGAGGCCATCTTCAACGAAACGATCGCGCCAACGTCCGGCCTTTTGACGAGTGATGTCCAACTTGGCAGCGATCTCCTGATTGTCCAGACCCCCGGCGGCCAGCAAGACAATTCGAGATCGTTCCGCCAACCGGACCGCCACACTGCGGCTTCGGCTCAGTCGCTCCAGTTCCTTCCGCACAGGAATGTCCAATTTAATCGTCGGTGCTCTCCTCATATATACTCAGACGTAGGAAAGCTGAATAAGTTACATTAACTGTGACGGACTACACTAGATGCAAGGCGCCGCGACGACGTCGATGCTCTTCATCGATCTAGGAGTGGCAACGCCGCAGCTGGCCCCATGCCGTCGTAACCCGTAGGGCGCAGGGGTCTTCGGGCCACAGGCTTTGTCATTCGTCGGTCACGATGACAAAGCATCGTTCCGCTCCTCATTTCGCGCCTGAGACCCGAATACCCCTGCGCGCGACCCTATAGACTTCCACCACGGGCTGCTCGGCTTCCAAAAACACAACTCATTTCATGGTCTGACTTTTCAACCCAAAGACGCAGAGAACGCAAAGGTCGCAGAATTTTTTCAGTTCAGTGGACCAGAGCGAATCCAATCTGCGTAATCCGCGTAATCTGCGTACGGACTTCGGACCTCCGTCCCCCCCTCTCCCACAGATGGAACATTCCGGGATCGCCTTCGTAAGTAACCTTTGACTGTGACGTCTAGCAGGCAAGGTGCGTCACTTAAGAGCGCAACAGAGGGAGAACTATGGAGACCTGGATAAGGGATTTGAAGTACGCGGCGCGGACGCTGGCACGGAACCCGGGGTTCACGGCGGTCGTCGTTCTCACGCTGGCGCTGGGAATCGGGGCGAACACGGCGATGTTCAGCGTTATCAACGCGGTGGTCCTTAAACCGCTTCCCGTTCTGAACCCACACGAGCTGGCAAATCTCTACACGTGGCGGGCCGACGAATTTCTGGCGAACCAGCCTTCTTCCTTCTACGATTTCAACTACTACAGGGCCAACAATCGTGTCTTCTCGGGCCTTGCCGCCTATGCCCTCGCTCCTGCGAGTCTCGGCGACGGACGGGAAGCTTCGATGATCATGGGTGAAACCGTTTCCGGAAATTACTTTGAGGTTCTGGGTGTCGCCCCGGTCCTGGGGCGCTTCTTTCGTCCTGAAGAGGACGTGACGAAGGGGGAGCACCCCGTAGTCGTGATCAGTAGCGCCCTGTGGAGCGTCCGGTTCGGCTCGGACCCGGACATTGCAGGATCGAGCGTGCGGTTGAACGGATATCCATACACCGTTATCGGGGTTGCGCCTGAATCGTTCACCGGTGGAATGCGCGGCTTCGCATCCGACTTCTGGATTCCGCTGATGATGGTGCAGCAACTAAATCCCGGAACCACTCAGTTGGACAGTCGCGAGAACCGTTGGCTCTTCATCGTCGGACGTCTCAAGGCAGGTGTGGACATCGATCCCGCGCGTGCCGACGTCAAGACGCTGGCCGCCCAACTCTCGCTCGACGACCCGAATGCGGAAGAGACGGACACCGCCACGCTGGTTCCCACCAATAGCGTCGTCTTTCTGCCCGACGCCGACAACGCGATCTTTGCCGTTTCGGGACTCTTGATGGCACTGGTGGGGACCGTTCTGCTGATTGCCAGCGCCAACGTTGCCAACCTGTTGCTGGCCCGATCGATAGCTCGACGGAAGGAGATCGCCGTCCGGATGTCGATGGGCGCGGGTCGCTGGCGCCTGGTCCGGCAGATGTTGACCGAAAGCCTGTTGTTGTCGTTGATGGCCGGCGTCGTGGCATTTGTCTTCGCCCGGTGGTCTGCCGGGTTTGTCGTGGGCCTTCTTACCCAGGTACCGTTGCCACTGGACATTCGTCTGGCTCTGGACCTTGGGATCGACTGGAGAATCCTCGGTTTCAGCCTCATGGTATCGGTCGTGACGGCCGTCCTGTTTGGCCTGGTCCCTGCTCTCGAGAGCTCCCGTGTGGATCTGATCGGCAGTCTCAAGGACACGGCGGGCGCCGTGACCTCCGACAGGAAACGTTTCCGTCTTCGAGGCGCCCTGGTTGTTTCACAGGTCACGCTGTCGTTGTTGTTGCTGATATCTGCCGGTCTGTTCCTGCGAAGCCTTCTAAACGTTCACACGACCGATCCGGGATTCGAGACCGACGGAGTTTTCACGGCCCAGCTCCTGCCGATGTTGCGAGGGTACGACGATGAGCGTGCGACACAGTTCTATGAGGCGCTGCTCGATCGCGTGCGCACGTTACCCGGCGTGGAAGCGGCGAGCCTGGTGACACATCTGCCCCTCAACCTGAGCATTCGGACGAGCAGTGCCTTGCCCGAGGGTCAGCCCGTCGTCCCTCAAAGGGACTTTCCGTCGATCGACAACACGAACGTCTGGCCCGGATATTTCCGGACAATGGGGATAACGGTTCTATCGGGAAGGGACTTCGAGGCTCGGGATACGCCGGATTCTCCGGACGTGATGATCGTGAACCAGGCCCTGGTCGAGCGGTATTGGCCAGGCGAAGATCCGATCGGAAAAATCATCCGAACCGGCCGGGAAGGTGGCGATCGGTACCGTGTTGTCGGTGTCGTTTCCAACGGCCGATATCGAACCCTTGGAGAGGATCCCCGCCCGTTCATGTATCGATCCCTACTTCAGATGAACGAAGGGATAGCCGATCTGTTGGTGCTGGCGCCAGGTGCTTCGGCTTCGTTCCTGGGGACTCTGAGGGAGGAGGTTCTGGCGATCGATGCCGACGTTCCCGTCACGAACATGGCCATGTTGGAGGATCGTCTGAGCCTGCCCCTTCTGCTGCCCCGCATGGGAGCATTGCTGTTTGGCGTAATCGGGGTCATCGGACTGATTCTTGCCGCGACGGGAATTCTCGGCGTCATGTCCTACGCAGTGAGCCAGCGTACCCGGGAGATCGGAATTCGAGTCGCCCTTGGGGCCGGACCCAGGGTTATTCTGGGCTTGATCGTCGGTCACGGACTGCTGCTGGCCGGAGTCGGTGTTGGCCTGGGAACTGTGGCTGCCTTTGGGCTGACCCGCTTCTTGAGTGCTTTGCTGGTGGGGGTCAGTCCTTCCGATCCGATTACTTTTCTGGGAGTCGTCCTGTTGTTGGTCGGCGTCGCTGCCATCGCGTGCTACGTGCCGGCCCGGCGGGCCTTGAGCGTCGATCCGATGGATGCTCTGCGGTCGGAGTAACAGGCGCTGCAGCTACTGGGTCTTTCGAATTGTCTTCCTGAGTCACGTTATCTCTGGCGGGGACCACTAGGTTGTACCAGGAAGGAAGTGGTCAGTTTCCAGGGGTCGGAGTGGCAGCAACTGACGTCCCTCGACAACTGACCCCTGACCACTGACCACTTCCTAACTATCCAGCACCTGCCTCATCTTCCCCGCCAACGCTTCCTGACTGAACGGCTTCTGCAAATAACCCATTTCGGCTTCGGATACGCCGTGTCTGGCTATGAACTCGCCGGGGTACCCGGACATGTAAAGGACCTTTAGTTCGGGTCGGATGAGCCTCAATCGCTTGGCCAGTTCGGGGCCTGACAGTTCGGGCATGATCACGTCGGTGAGTAACAGATCGATCGAACCGGCATGATCCGTGGTGGCTCGAATCGCCGCGGAGGCGCCGGCCGCTTCGACGACTTCGTAGCCGCTGATCTCCAGAAACTTGCGTGTCACTCGTAGGACAGACGGCTCATCCTCGACCACCAGGATGGTCTCCTTCCCTGGCGGCAAGACTGGCCGTTCGGTCGAGGCGCTCCGTTCGGGCTCGGGACTCGGCTGTCGAGGGAAACAGATGTTGAAGGTTGTACCCTGGTCCGCTGCGCTCTCAACTGAGATGTCCCCCTGACTTTGTTTGACGATTCCGTATACGGTGGCCAGCCCCAGACCCGTGCCCGTTCCCGCCGCTTTCGTCGTGAAAAATGGCTCGAAGATCTGGGTCAATGTTTCCGGGTCCATACCGTGCCCTTCGTCCCGGACCGAGAGCTGCACGCAGGCACCTTCGAGCCGGCCTCGGTGAGAGCCCTTCCGCAGGTCCAGATTGCTGGTCTTGAGGCTCAGCGTTCCTCCTTCAGGCATCGCGTCGGCCCCGTTGATCACGAGGTTTGTGATGATCTGTTCGATGGAGCTGTGGTCCGCTCTGATGTGACCCAGGGAAGAATCCAGCGAGGTTCGCAACGTTACATGTTCACCGATCAACCGGCGTAACATGTTTTCCATCTCCCTGACGATCGAGTTTATGTCGAGCAGTATGGGATTCCGCATTTCGCGCCGGCTGAACGTCAACAGTTGCATTGTGAGCCGGCTTGCCCGCTGGACGGCGTTGAAAACCTCCTCCGACATCTCTCGTTCTTCGCTGCCCGCGGGCAGCGCCGATTGCAGCAGGGTCGTATAACCCTGGATGGCGGTCAGGAGGTTGTTGAAATCGTGGGCGATGCCGCCTGCAAGCCGGCCAACCGTCTCCATCTTCTGAGACTGCCGTAGCTGTTCCTCCAGCGCTCGTCGTCCGCTGATGTCGCGAATGAAGCTCTGGAGCACCTGGCGCCCATCGTACTGGACGAGCCGGGCATTGGTCTCCAGCGGTATGCGCTTCCCGGTCTTTGTCAGCCCCTCGAGTTCGAACAGCGTTCCTTCCTGTGAACGGGAGTCCCCGAGAGCTTCTTCGACCCGCCCCACCTGATCGGGCGGGTGCAGGTCGAAGATGGTCATTCGATCGAGTTCCTCCGGCGAGTACTGGAACAGCCGTTGTGCTTTTTCGTTGGCGCCCAGCACCTTTCCCGTCATGGGGTCAAAGAGAAGGACAGCGTCGCTGGCATATTCAAACAGACTACGGTAGTTCTCTTCAGAACGTCGTAGCGCCTCCTGCGCCCACTTGCGTTCGGAGATGTCGGTAATCGTGCCTATCATGCGAAGGGGCGTTCCATCCCCCCTGCGTTCGGTGACGCGACCACGCACGAATACCCATTTCCACTCACGGGAGTCCGCTCGAAGACGATACTCTTGTTCGTAGGCTGGCGTCACACCGTCCATGTGCGCACGAAGCGCTGCCTCGCGCCCGGCTTTGTCGTCGGGGTGCACCCGGGAATGCCAGGTTCGCCCATGAGTCGTGTGGACACCTTCCTGGTCGGGAGAGTCGGCGAAAATTTCTGCAACCCTGGAGCTGAAGACCACACGATCCGTCAGCAGATTCCAATCCCAGAGCCCGTCGGAGGCCGCTTCGAGCGCATACCGCAACCGTTCTTCACTCCGGCGAAGGGCGCCGACCGCCCGCTGCCGTTCCGACAGGATGCCGGCTTCACAGATCAGGCCGGAGGGTTTCTTGTTCTCGTAGGCGAGTGTGAGTGACAGACGGCCGTCGAAGAAACGTCCAGAGGCGTCCCGGAATCGAAGGTCCAGGCCCCCCACCCGACCGTCTCGAAGTTGGGACATCAGCGCTTCATCGGGAAACCGCGGGGAGTTTGCGGCCAGAAGAGTGGAAACGTTCTTTCCAACAGCTCCGGCGCTGTTGTAGCCGAACAGTTTTTCAGCCATGGGACTCCAACTGGCGATGCGGCCGTCCAGATCGAGGCCCAGGGCTGCGGATCCTTGAAAGGTCGTTACCGAAGTCTCTGGCTGCCCGGAGTCGTCGTCGGTCGATCCCGATTCGAGAATGATGACCGCCGCGGGGGATGTGACACCGGACGATCGAACTCGCATCGTGAGCGAATCGGATCCGTCCAGGGACAACCTGAAGTTCGGAAATAAGTACGCTTGACGGCGGCCGTCGAGTATCGCGGTGACAGATGTTTCGAAGTCCGAGAGAGCCTCGATGTTGTCCCGAAAGGAGGCACCGCACGTCTTGATGTAGTTTGATCCGAGGGTGCCCAGTTCGTCGGCGACCGCGGCCGTCCATGCCCGGTTGACGCGGATGATGTGACCGGCCTTATCCAACAGAGCGATCGGCCAGAGCAAGGTGTCGATCAAGGCCTGGGTCGGGGCCACGGAGTCCGTATGTAGGGAATCAGGCTGTCCGTCGGATCGAGAGCGGTTTGTCATGTGACGCCCGAAGTTTCGTGCCGGTCGTGTCGACCGAAACCGGCATGCCTGAAACTGTTGTCGGCGTCCTATCCGAGGTTTCTTGCGTTGGCGTGCAAAAATTGCGTGCACTATAGATCCTAGTGAGAGCAGCTTTCATTTTCAACTTGAAAAGGAGATTTTGGAAGACGATTGCTCAGATGAGCGTCCGAAATCCAAAGTCCGGGAATCCGCCCGTACGACGTCAGGCAGGTTGCCCACGCCCTCCCTGGCGTTTGATAAACTGGGATCATGAGGAACGTACCGCGTGGGCATGAGGAGAGCTGCAAGGTGGAGGTTGTCGAACTCCACCAATTCTTCGAGGACTGGTTCAACGGTCAGATCGGCGCCGATGACTTCGATCGGTTTTCCGGCGTTCTGGCCCAGGACTTCACGATGATCGGTCCCGATGGTCGACTGACCCACAGCCAGCCGCTCCTTGAGGCACTTGGGGAGGCGGGAGGTTCAAAGAACGGGCTGCAAATCTGGATTGAAAACACCGTGGTATTAACCCGCAGTGGAGATTTGACCCTGGCAGTTTATGAGGAATGTCAGGACCTGCAAGGAAAAAAGAACCGCCGCCGAAGTACCGTATTGTTCCGTGACAAGCCGGTCAATCCAAACGGTCTGGAATGGATCCACGTCCATGAAACGTGGTTGGAACGTGAATAGCGAGCAGTTTTCGGTTCAGACCGAATCCCAATCCGCATAATCCGCGGACAGACTTCACCCCTACTTCTTCCCCTGCTTCATCGCTTTTTCGATTCTCGCCCAGGAATCCCTTAACGTGACCGTCCGATTGAAGACCAGAGAACCCGTCGATGAATCCGCGTCCACCGCGAAATAGCCGATCCGCTCGAACTGAAAGCGGTCACCGACCGCAGAGTTTACCAGCGACGGCTCCACCCGGCAAGACCGTCGAACCTCCAGCGAATGCGGGTTCAGGGACCTGGTGAACTCCGCCCCCCCTTCTTCCGGATTCTCGACCGAGAACAGGCGGTCGTAGAGTCGAACCTCCGCGGGGAGGGCGTGCTCGGCGGAAACCCAGTGAAGGGTCGCCTTGACGCGCCGCCCGTCCGGCGCAGAGCCGCCTCGCGTCGCGGGGTCATAGGTGCAACCCAGCTCCACGATCTCGCCGGTTTTTTCATCTTTTTCGACCCGGGTGCAGGTGACTATGTAGCCGTAACGCAGGCGCACTTCTCTTCCCGGTGCCAGGCGGAAGAATTTTCTGGGCGGGTCTTCTCGAAAATCCTCACGTTCGATGTAGAGGACCCTGGAGAAAGGAACCTTCCGGGTTCCCATGCTCTCATCCTCGGGGTTGTTGGCCGCGTCAAGTTCCTCGACCTGCCCCTCGGGATAGTTGTCGAGGACCACGCGCAGGGGATTCAACACGGCCATGACCCGTGGCGAGGTGAGGTTGAGGTCTTTCCGGATCGCGTGTTCGAGTTGTGCTACCGCGACAACGCTGTTGCGTTTGGCGACGCCAACCCGGTCGCAAAAATTCCGGATGGACCTCGAGGTCACGCCTCTCCGACGCATGCCGCCGAGAGTCGGCATGCGGGGATCGTCCCAACCGTTGACGTGCCCGTCTTTGACCAGCGTGAGCAGCTTCCTCTTACTCATCACGGTGTAGTTCAGCTTCAATCGGGCGAACTCGATCTGTTGCGGGTGGCAGTCCACTCCGAGTTCATCGAGAAACCAGTCGTAGAGCGGGCGCTGAGCCTCGAATTCGAGTGAGCACAAGGAATGGGTAATACCTTCAGTCGAATCCGACAGGCAGTGAGTGAAGTCGTACATCGGGTAGATACACCACTTGTCGCCTGCTCTGTAGTGTGTGGCGTGGCGGATCCGATAGATGGTCGGGTCCCGCATACTCATGTTTCCCGATGCCATGTCGATTTTCGCTCGGAGGACGTGGGAGCCATCAGCGAACTCGCCGCTCCGCATTCGCCCGAACAGGTCGACGTTTTCCTCTACCGATCTGTTTCGGTAGGGGCTGTCGTTTCCGGGTTCGGTCAGCGTGCCACGGTATTTTCGAATCTCTTCGGCACTCAGGCTGCAGACATATGCTTTTCCGGACTCGATCAGTCGGATGGCGTAATCGTACAGTTTTTCGAAGTAGTCTGAAGCGTAGAAGAGCCGATCTTCCCAATCGAACCCAAGCCATCGGATGTCGCGCTGAATTGCTTCCTCGTACTCGACTTCTTCCTTCGTGGGGTTCGTATCGTCGAAACGGAGGTTGCACGTCCCGCCGTACTCGGAGGCGGCGCTGAAATTCAAACAGATGGACTTTGCGTGCCCGATGTGGAGGTATCCGTTGGGCTCGGGAGGGAACCGAGTCCGGACTCGCCCGTCGTTCTTGTTCGCGGCGACGTCACCGGCGATGCGTGACCGGATAAAATCGAGTGGAGCGGAGGAGTCCTCATCGCTTGACTTGCCAGCATCTTCTGGACTGTCCTCCATGATCTCATCTTACACTGAAGTTGCCGCTCAAACGCGCTTTCCCCCAATGAATGTCGATTGCCGCATCCCCACCATGTGCTTCAAGGGCAATGGTCAGCTGGTCCGCTTCCTCGGACGCGGATTCGATTTTCAATGGGAGTTCGGCGAGGTAGCCTTCGGTCAGTTCGGGCTGTCCCCAGATGCCGGTGGTTTCGTGGAAGGCCAGAACCCAGTCGTTGTCACCAGTCTTCCTGGCCCACAACGAGTACCGTCCCGCTTCGAGAGTCGTGCCGGCTATGGTCAAGGTGCCGGTCGTCTCGATCTCCGTCGCCTGATCTGCTCCGAGGCGCCAGACCGTACCCACCGGGGCCATTCCAAGCACGTCGCGGCCGTACAGGCTGGGCCGTCCGTAGTCGATCCGAACCGTCTTCGAGTTGACGGTCGTTTCGGCCGTTCCCCTGTCGTTTTGCGCAAATGCGGTCGATCCCAGGACCACCACCAATACCAGTAGAACGATGATCTTCAATCGCATCCTTGATCCTCCAACACATCACTAGAAAATTTCACTAAAGCTGGATGTTACCAGTATGTCGATTCCGGAACTGTCAGTTGAGCCACATCCGGGCACTGGTCCGACAACGGGTCCAAACTGAGTTCAGGGAAGTTAGGCAGGACCCACTATCTCTTCGCCCTCGGAGCCTGGGCCAGGCCGTTGCGGTACGCGAACAGCATCAACTCGACCCGGTCGGCAACCTCCAGCTTGGAGAATATTGAAGTCAGGTGATGACGGACGGTCGTTTCGCTGATGAAAAGGCGGGCGGCCACCTCTTTACTCTTGAGGCCTTCCCCTATCACCTCGACCACCTCTCGTTCCCGGTCGGTAAGGGTCCGAATTCGCTCCTCATCGGGATCGGACTGCGCCTTGGCGGCAGACATGTCCGACAGCAACTGCCCCATCATCGACCGTTCCAGCCAGGCTGCGCCTCCATGCACTTCCAGGATCGCCTCGACGACGTCACTGGCGGCATCTTCTTTCTTGACGATGCCTCTGGCACCCAGTTGCATGGCTTCGCGGAGCACGTCGACGTCCCGCAGGCCGGTGAGTACGATGATTCTCGAGTCCGGTCTGGTCTCGATCAGTTGGGGAATGGTATCGAGATCGTTGTCTCCTCCGAGGTCCAGATCCAGCAGGATGATGTCCGGTTGCTCGGCCTCGGTGATCCTGAGCGCCTCGGTTCGTGTCGCCGCCTGACCGACGATCTTCAGGTTCGCATGCTTTTCGATGATCAAAGCCAGGCCCGTACGGACCACCTCGTGATCATCCACCAGGAGGATGCGAATGTTCTTGTCTTCAGGCATCGAGGGTCTGTTCCCTGAACCGCTTGCGCAAGTTTACAAGAGCATCCCGCCGAGGGCAATCAAGGATAACCGTAAGATTGTACCGCCTCGTCAACAGTGTCGTAGATTTCGAAAACCTGGTGAATCCGAAGCGTTTCAAACATCCGGTAGATCCGCTTACAGAGGCAGGCGATCTTGAGGTGCCCGTTCCGGTTGTCCAGTTCCCTCTTGATTCCGAGAATGTCCCCGATCGCGGCGCTGTCGAGCTTGTCGACACCTGAGAAGTCAAAGACGACCTGGGCGTCGGGAACGAACACGTCTTCGATCGCGCACCGGAATGCATCGATGTGCTGAATGTCCAGGCGCCTGCCCGGAACCGTGACCACCCTCACCGGTGGATTGTCGAGCTGGATGGACCCGACGACCATACCTTGCCTGGTGACCTGTGTCTCTATCATGGCGTCTCCTGCTTTTTTTGGGACGCGTTATCTAGAGCGTGCCGGTTCAGGGTTCCTACGAGTGAAACCATACCAACCATCACGTATCGTCGCCGGCGTCCATTCTGGAGGGTCTAACCTACCTCCTTCCTTATCGGCACATCTGGTCCAAGTGATGAGTTCTAGTGGTCCCCGCCAGAGATAGTAGTAACGTTATCTCTGGCGGGGACCACTTAGGATTCTGGAGGAAATTTCGACCCATGGCATCCCGTCTCTCCGGTCCTCCAGAGAGTTCGACGTCAGCGGGCCCAGTAAACACCGACTGGTTGTGAGGTACGGGAGCCTGTAAGCTAGGAGCCTCGGCGGCAGAAGAGATCTACTGCGAAAGCGGTATAATCGGTCCAGATTTCCCCGATTTTTCGTTGAATAGAACCACTATTCGCCTCAAAATCGAGAAAATCTGGCCTCGATTCTCCACTTTCTCGCTACGATCCCTTCTGCCGCCGAGGCTCCTAGGAGGCGCCTAGGAGCTACAAATGAAACTTCATCGAGGTTGACCCATGCTACGAGCTGTTGTTCTTGTTGTCATCTTCCTGTTCGCAACCACAGCGTGGGCCCAGGACATCGTCCTGGTCGGCGGAACCGTGGTCGATGGAACCGGGACCGAAAGAGTTCAAGCCCACGTGCGCATACGTGACGCCCGGATCGTTGAGATAGGCGACTTTGAACCCGGAGTCCGGGATACGGTTGTCGATGTCACGGGCCTGATCGTTGCGCCGGGTTTCGTGGACATACACAACCACTCGGCCGGAGGAATCCAGGCGGAACCGGCCGCAATCTCGCAGATTGCACAGGGGATCACGACTCTTGCGCTGGGGCCGGATGGAGGAGGACCTTTCAAGGTCAAGGAACTGCTGGATGACATCGAGGCGAACCCTCCTGCACCCAATGTTCTGACCTTCGTCGGGCATGGTACGGTTCGGCGTCATGTTCTGGCGGACGACTTCAAACGGAAGGCTTCGGATCTGGAGATCAACCAGATGGAAGAGCTCGTCGAGGCCGCCATGCGTGAAGGAGCGTACGGTCTGTCATCGGGACTGGAGTACGACCCCGGCTTCTACAGCTCCGCGGACGAGGTTATCCGGCTGGCCAACATTGCGTCGAGGCATAACGGTATCTACATGAGCCACATTCGTGACGAATCCTATGAGGTTCTCGACGCCATTGGCGAAGCAATTGAGGTCGGTCGCCGGGCGAACCTGCCGGTTCAGATCTCGCACATCAAGCTCGGAACCGTGGAAGTCTGGGGAAAGACCGATGAAGTGTTTGCGATGATCGAAGAGGCGCGGGCGGAAGGCGTGGACGTTGCCGCGGACGCCTATCCCTACAACGCCTGGTCCTCGAACATCCTTGTTCTGGTGCCGAGTCGGGAATTCGATAATCCGGATGCCGTGCGTAAGGGTATTGACGACGTTGGGGGACCGGGGACCATCCTGATCACTCGTTCCCAGGCGCACCCCGAATACAACTTCAAGACGCTCGAGGAGATCGCCGAGGAGCGGGACATGACCGACGTTGAACTCTACATGGAGATAGTCGCCGAGGGGGGCGCAAGTGTGGTCTGCTCCTCGATGACCGCCGAAGACGTCCGGACGTTTCTCACCCATCCGAACGTCATGGTCTCAAGCGACGGAGGAATCAACGCCCGCCACCCGAGAGGTGCGGGCACCTTCCCGCGAGTCCTGGCCAAATTTGTCAGGGAAGAGGAAGCGATGACGCTCGAGCAGGCGATTCACAAGATGGCTGCCATGCCGGCAGAACGGCTCGGTCTGGAAGGTCGGGGTGTTTTAACCGAAGGCGCCTGGGCCGACGTCATTGCCTTTAACCCCGAGACTGTCATCGATCGATCCACCTTCCAGGACCCCTTCGTCCAGGCCGAAGGCATAGAGTACGTATTCGTCAACGGCACGTTGGTCTGGGACCAGGGCGAGATCACCGAGGCACGGCCGGGGCGGGTCATGCGTAGAGGCAACTAGTGGTCCCCGTCAAACAGACTGTAACTTATCGAGCTTCTTTCGGGCACGTTGAACTTTTTCAAGAATATCGGAAGCCGTTGCGGTCCAAATGAAGGGCTTCGGGTTCTGATTGTGACCCCCGACATATTCCTCCACGGCCTGGATTAGCTCAGGAACCGAATGGAAAACCCCGCGCCGAAGCCGTTGTTCGGAAAGATCCCGGAAGAAGCGTTCGACCATGTTCAGCCAGGATGCACTGGTCGGTGTGAAGTGCACATGAAAGCGCGTGTTGCGCTTCAACCAGTTGACGACTTTCTGATGTTTGTGCGTGGCGTAGTTGTCGCAAATGATATGGATCTGTTTGTCTTTCGGCACGGAACGTTTGATCTGAATGAGAAACCGGATCCATTCCTGATGACGATGCTTCGGCATACAGGTCCCGATAATCGAGCCGTCCAGCGTATTGAGCGCGGCGAACATCGTGGTCGTCCCGTTGCGTTTGTAGTCGTGGGTGAGGGTGCCGCACCGCCCCTTCTTCAGAGGTAACCCGGGTTGCGTGCGGTCCAGGGCCTGCATCTGGCTCTTCTCATCGCAGGACAAAACAATGGCGTTTTCCGGAGGGTTCAGATACAAACCGACCACATCCTCCAACTTCTCGACAAATTGTTTGTCGTTGGAAAGTTTGGGTCCTCGGCAAAATCTGTGGGTAGAAACGGGCAAATGAGTGGCCTGTGGAAAGTGGCGACGCTGAGGGAATCCGGTAAGAGACGCGCGGATTTCCACAGCGACTTGAATCGGCCGGAAAAGACGTGGGGCCGATTCACACTTCCACACAGGCCGGGATGAGGAGAAACCGACGATGAGAACGAAAGGGATGTAGCACACCCTGGCTCGAATCCTGTATTTGGTATTGCACCAAACAAATCCAAAGCAGGAGAGACGAGACCAGGGTGCAAGTGAAGACTATTCTGAATCGAGTGCAGAAGTTCAAGTCCTTTGTCTACGGAGCAGTGCGATGGGAACGAATCGGGGGCGAGACGGCACTGTTGGTGGAGATATTTCCACGACGCAACAGCCGGCCGGTCTGCTCGGGCTGCGGGCGTGCGGGACCGGGTTACGACACGCTGGAGGCCCGCCTGTTCGAGTTTGTGCCGCTGTGGGGCTTTCCCGTGTTCTTCGTGTATCTGATGCGGCGTGTGGATTGCAGGCGTTGTGGCGTGAAGGTCGAATCGGTGCCCTGGGCCGAGGGTAAGCAAACCTTGACGCGGACGTATATGCAATTTCTGGCCGGTTGGGCGCGGCGGATGTCCTGGCAGGAGGTTGCCGACATCTTCCGGACTTCCTGGGAGAAGGTGTTTCGATCTGTGGAATGGATCGTCGGCTGGGGGCTGGCGCACCGGGACCTGGAGGGTGTGACCGCGATTGGCGTGGACGAGATTCTCTGGCGCCGGGGGCACAAGTACCTGACGGTGGTCTACCAGATCGACCGGCATTCCAAGCGGCTGCTCTGGGTCGGCCGGGATCGCACGGTGAAAACGTTGCTGCGCTTGTTCCAGCAATTCGGAGTCGAGCGCGCCGCCGAGTTGAAGTTCGTGTGCAGCGACATGTGGAAGCCGTATCTGAAGGTGATTTCCAAGAAAGCATCGACGGCCCTGCATGTTCTGGATCGGTTTCATATCGCCATGCACATGAATAAGGCCATCGATGAGGTTCGAGCCCAGGAATCCCGGGATATGAAAGCCGCGGGATTGGAGCCGATCCTGAAACACTCCCGGTGGTGTTTGCTCAAGCGCCCCCAGAACCGAACCGACAAGCAAGACATCAAGCTGGCCGACCTGCTCCAGTACAACCTGCGGACCGTTCGGAGCTTTCTGCTCAAGGAGGACTTCCAGTTCTTCTGGGAGTACACGTCGCCCTACTGGGCCGGTCAATTCATGGATGCCTGGTGCCGGCGGACGATGCGATCCCGGATCGAGCCCATGAAAAAGGTGGCGCGCATGCTCCGCTCCCACCGGGAACTCCTGCTCAACTGGTTCCGTGCCAAAAAGCGGATTTCCGGGGCATCGTCGAAGGTTTCAACAACAAAGCGAAAGTGACCACCAGAAAAGCGTATGGTTTTCGGACCTTTAGAGCTGCCCAAGTCGCTCTCTACCACACGCTTGGAGCGTTACCGGAACCCGATGTCGTCCACAGATTTTACTGAGGAGGCAAAAGTTTGAAGGTGCGTGCCAGATGAGGCTTCAAGCCATGAGCCCGCCAGATTCTCCCTACCGTGGACTCGCTGACGCCGGTTGCCCTGGCCATCAAGGACCGGCTCCAGTGCGTGGCGTTCGGAGGCTTCCCTTCGACCGTCTTCTTCACGATCCGGGCCCGCTTCCGGCGGCCGATCGAGGGAATCCGTCCACTGCGGGAAGCGTCCTTTTCGATTCCCCCGAGGCCATCTTCAACGAAACGATCGCGCCAACGTCCGGCCTTTTGACGAGTGATGTCCAACTTGGCAGCGATCTCCTGATTGTCCAGACCCCCGGCGGCCAGCAAGACAATTCGAGATCGTTCCGCCAACCGGACCGCCACACTGCGGCTTCGGCTCAGTCGCTCCAGTTCCTTCCGCACAGGAATGTCCAATTTAATCGTCGGTGCTCTCCTCATATATACTCAGACGTAGGAAAGCTGAATAAGTTACATTAACTGTGACGGACTACACTAGAAGACAGGTCAAATTTGACCCCAACGGGTTCATCGACTATCTTGTCATCGATCTCATCAACTGGAAAACACATGAGAAAGACCGTTCGCGCCGCCACGTTCATCTTTGCCCTCGTCCTCATGTTATCGCCGGAGTTGGCGATCGGTCAGGCTCCGGGGAGCATCCGGCAGGGGCTGGCTCTCTATCGCGGCCGTTGCGCGAATTGCCATGGAGTCGATGCGCGAGGGTTTCGGGCGCCGGACCTGACGAGCGTTCGCTGGTCCGAGGACGCCGACAACCTGTTCGAGATCATCCGACGAGGGATCCGGGGGACGGACATGCCGGGGACACGCATGCAGAACCTTGAGATCGGAGCGGTCATGGCCTACCTGGAGACGGTGAGCCGTCCCGGGACCCCGGTCGAGCAACGCGGCGATCGGGCGAACGGAGAGCGGATCTACTGGGAAACGGCGAACTGCGGCACTTGTCATCGGATCGGTGATCGAGGCGGATGGCTCGGACCGGACCTGACGCGAATCGCCGGCGCCCGGTCGCGCTCGGCATTGGTTCGCGAAATCCGAACCCCCAGCGAGTTCATTGTTGGTAACTACAAGCCGGTAACCCTTGTGACCGGCGACGGGAGCCGCCTTCGCGGTGCTGTGAAGAACGAGGATACGTTCTCGATCCAGATCATGGACAGTTCCCAGACCCTGCGCGCGTTCTTAAAGAGCGACCTCCGTGAACTGACCCACGATGACCGGTCGCTCATGCCGGACTATCCCCGGTCGAGGCTTTCCGACCGGGACATGGACGATTTGCTTCGATATCTTGGGGAAGTGCGCTAAAGGAGACCGATATGCGTCGGATGGCAACCGCGGTGGGGGTGGTGGCGTTTCTGGTCGTTGGGTTCGGGGGTGGAGCGGCGGCCCAGAACGTAGGCACTCAGGACCTTGTCGATGGTCTCAAGGATCCCACCCGGTGGTTAAGTTATTCCGGCGACTACACAGGGAAGCGTCACAGTCCACTGACCGGCATCAGCCCGGCCAACGTCGGTGACCTCGAGGCGCAGTGGACGTTTCAGACAGGGGTCCTCGGGAAGTTCGAAGCGACGCCTATCATTCTTGACGGCATCATTTACATCAGCGGACCGGAAAACAACGCGTGGGCGATCGACGCACGGACGGGCCGCACGATCTGGCGATACCGGCGAGACCTTCCGGGCGGGTTGAGTGTTTGTTGTGGAAGGGTCAATCGTGGCCTGGCCGTTTTCGGCGACAAGTTGTTCATGGTGACGCTCGACATTCACCTCGTGGCCCTGGACATGAAGACCGGTAGCGTCGTATACGACGTCGAGATCGACGACCATGAACTGGGTTACACGGGCACCGTCGCTCCATTGGTGGTCAACGACAAGGTCATCGTCGGCGTATCGGGCGCGGAGTTCGGCGTCCGTGGGTTCATCGACGCTTTCGATATCGAGACCGGAGTTCGAGCCTGGCGGTTCTGGACGGTGCCCGGGCCCGGTGAACCCGGAAGGGAAACCTGGGCTGGTGATTCGTGGGCTCATGGCGGAGCGCCGACCTGGGTCACCGGAACCTTCGATCCCGAACTGAACCTGGTCTACTGGGGTACGGGGAACCCCGCTCCCGACTACAACGGTGAAGCGCGTCTCGGAGACAATCTCTATTCGAACTGCGTCCTGGCGCTGGACGCCGATACCGGAGAGCTTCGATGGTATTTCCAGTTCACTCCTCATGACACCCATGACTGGGATTCGAACCATGTCCCCGTTCTACTGGACCGCGAAATCGGAGGCGTGGATCGGAAGCTGATATCGGTAGCCAACCGGAACGGATTTTTCTACACGCTGGATCGGACCAACGGCGAGTTGATCGTGGCCAAGCCGTACATCCATACGACCTGGGCAAAGGAGATCGACTCGGACTGCCGTCCCATCGTACTGCCCGACACCGAACCGACCGAGGAAGGCAACTACGTTTGCCCGGACCTGTTCGGAGGTACCAATTTCATGTCGCCGTCGTTCAGTCCCGACACGGGGCTTTTCTACGTCACGGCCCGGGAGACCTGCGCGGTCTACTTCAAGTGGGAACAGGAATTCGTTGTCGGCGAGCGTTACGAAGGTGGCGCGGTCCGGCGTGACGGGGACACCCGGTACGGCGCGCTTCGGGCGATCGATCCGCTGACCGGAAATCTGCGCTGGGAATTCAGGTACGAAGAACCCGCGTTTGCCGGAGTCATGTCGACAGCGTCGGGCCTCGTCTTTGCCGGCGACCAGGACGGCTATATCATGGCTTTCGACGCGGCGGGAGGGGAACTACTCTGGCGTTATCCCACCGGATCCGGCATCTACGCCGCCCCGACGACGTTCATGCTCGACGACCGCCAGTACATGCTGATTCCATCCGGCACCACGTTGACGGCCTTCGCCCTGGGAAACTGATGAGGAGTGGTCAGTGGCCAGTGATCAGTGGTCGGTTTGGGAACTCGGGAAACTGCCCTACTCGGGTTCCGACAGTCCCGTCTGTTCAAACGCCCGTCTTAACGCCGATTCGTAAAACGGATTGTCGGTGAGGAAGATATCGTCGGGATATTGCCGGGTGGCCGTCATCGCCTTGTAGATGTCCGCTTCGATGTATCGATCCAGGTGGAGGCCTGCCAGGTATTGGAGCCGCAGGTTGCGGTCGGAATTCAGTTGGGCGTCCGAGAGCCATTCGGTCATGTCCGGGCCCCGGTTCCCATAGGTGCCCAGCAGGTCGACGGCGGATTCGAAATCGACGTCCAGGAGTGATTGGTAGAGTGTCGGACTCTCGCGGATACGGCGGTCCATTTCCTCAACCTGGATCGTCGTCGGACCTTCCTGCCCGAGAATGAACACGTCGTATCCCCCACCAAAAATGTCGCTGGTCCAGACGGTCGCGTCCGGGAACGCAACGACGAAAGTTGCCAGTTGGCTCTTCACCGCGTCTTCGCTTGTTTCATAGAGGGGGACCCATTGTGCGACGACGCCTCCGGGATTCAGATGCTCCCGGACCATCTCGAAATATTCGGCCGAATACATGGCCGCGGCGCCCCGGACCCACGGGTGGATCGGGTCGGACGTAATGATGTCGAATTTCTCATCGGTTGTCGCAAGGAAATGGCGCGCATCGTCGATGATTAACTCCGTTCGCGGGTCGTTGAGGACGTCGTAGTTCTCAGGCCCAAAGAACTGGGCGGCCGCTTCGGGAACTCGTTTCTCGATTTCGCAGATGACGATCCTTTCGATGTCGGGATGAACAACGAAAGATCCCGCCGTCACTCCGGCTCCGCATCCGACGATCAAGACCGTCCGCGGTCTTTTATGCACCAATGCCGGCATGTGTCCGAGCATGCGCTGGAGCCGCATGTCGATCTGAACATTTGATGCGACCACCTTCCCGGCGACATGCATGCTCCGCTCGCCTTCGAATTCAGACACGGCAACCGAGGCGTCGATTCCCTCGGCCGTATACAGGAACTCGGTGTCCTGGCCCCAGTATTCGATGAAACGCCCGTAGGCGATGAGTCCCCGTGGCGTGGCGGGCATGACAAGAACCAGCACCAGCGTGACAACCAGGACGAATGCCACCGAGGCCAGGTAGGGGACCGAAAGGCCCGATGAAGTTGACGTTGCTCTGCCGGTTTGACCCTCTTTCGAGGCAGGTGTGCCCAGCATCATGAGCGCAGCTCCCGCCGCGATGACCATAAAAGCCTGCTGGGCAGTCCGAGTGCCGGCCAGCGGAATCCAGATCAGGGTAAAAAAGAGACTGCCGACAATCGCTCCAGCCGTGTTCGCCGCGTAGATCCCACCGACCAGCTTTCCGGGGTCTTCCTTGCGGGCCGCCGCTGCCAGCGCCAGCGGAAAAGACGTCCCCCACAGGATGGTCGCGGGCAACATCGCGATGCCGCACCGAATCATATCGAATGCGAAGACGTAAGCCGTGCTGTCGAGAATCCAGGGAAGAAATTCTTCGTTGGGCTGCCAGTAGGGCATTCTTTCCGTGATCAGGATCGATCCCCAGAGAATGGACGGCACAAGCAGAAGCTGGCATTTGCCGAGCGCATCTGAAGGTTCGGTGGTGCGTCTCGACAGAACCGCACCGAACGTGCTACCGAGGCCGAGGCCCGACAGGAAAACCAGAAGGATCAACGAGAAGTTATATACCGTCGTTCCGAACAGCAGGGAAAGCTGACGTGTCCAGACGACTTCCGCGCCCAGGGCGGTGAGTCCGGACAGGGCGATAACGACGTAAGGGGCTGTCGGAACAGATGAATCCGCTCCTTCCGCTTCTTCAAAATCCGTGGCCTCAAACGGATTCCGCGAGGCCAGCCAGAGCGCTACCGCACCGACAAGCAGGTTCATGGAAATCGCAACGTAGGTTGCCACAATCGTGTCGAACAGGCGGAGCAGGAAGAATCCGGTCAGAAAGGTCCCCAGGACAGCCCCCGCGATGTTGGCTCCGTAGAAGAATCCCAACTGGGAGACTCCGATCTTTGTGGTTCGGATCCATCGCGAAATGGCAGGCAGCGTTGCGCCCATCAGTATGGTTGGCGGCAGAAGGCATATCGCGGCAACGAAGCCACGAAACAGAATGCTTTCCAGACCGTAGCCGATCGACGTGACGTAGATGCGGCCGACCAGCGGGAGCAGGAACAACAGAACGAGTCCGATCCCCCCGATGCCGAATTCCAGCCAGGCGTAAACGCGGAGTGGGTGCAACTTGGGGGACACGAGACGCGCGAAGGTGATGCTTCCCAGGCACATGCCGCCCATGAAACTGCCCAGCAAGACGGCCAGTGAGATGGCGGACGCGCCGACGACCAGCTGCAGCAGGTGAAACCAGACCACCTCGTAGACGAGCGCTGCAAATCCGCTGCCTACAAACCGGAGAAGCAGCGCCGGTTTGAAACGGCCTGTCTCGGATGGCGATCGAGGGGTGCGTGGATTTGATTTCAGAGTTATACCTGCCCGGACCTCGTCCATGCTCTCAGCAAAACCAAAATCCTATCGAAAACAGTCGGGGCGGTCAAACCGCTTGCACGTTACAGTCTTTCGATATTGGATTTCATCTGTTCATGCTTTGCCACGACTGCTTAGGGTCCGCTCAAGAATAACTTCACAGAATTGGCGCCCAGATTTGCGTCAGATTTGGTCGCGACCGATTGAGCAGACCAGAGGACCAGCAGCCTGTGGCGGAAGTCTGTAGGGTCGCGCGCAGGGGTATTCGGGTCTCAGGCGCGAAATGAGGAGCGGAACGATGCTTTGTCATCATGACCGACGATCGACAAAGCCTGAGGCCCGAAGACCCCTGCGCCCTACGGGTTACGACGGCATGGGGCCAGCTGCGGCGTTGCCACTCCTAGATCGATGAAGAGCATCGACGTCGTCGTGGCGCCTTGCATCTAGCCCGCATTTCTCATGAATGGTGCCCAAAACTGCATTTTGGAGACGGAAAAGATGTCGGAGGCTGGGTGGCGAGAGCAAAGATGCCGGCTGAGGGGAGTGACTGGGCCTGGACGAGTGGTGGTGAAGGGAATGACGACGTGAAATCGGATTACAGAGACAGCTATCCCGATCAAAGATCGGAACGTTGGTATGTCTGAGGAGGGGACGCTCAACAGCGAAGCGGGACTTTCTGAAGGTTGGCATAAATCTGAGCGAACACCGCGGCGTAGGGGTATCCGCCAGCCATCCGAATCCAGACTCGACGCACGGTCACATGGATCTGCGCTCCGATTTTGAGCAGCTTCAGGCGAATCGTGGTGCACTGCGCCCGCGCGAATTCGGTGCCCTGCAACCCGAGCCGTCGCAAGGCCTGCATTAACATGTACGCCACCGATGAAAGGTAGAGTCGGAGTTGATTGGCGCGCATGGTGGCCGTGCTGGTCCGATCGGCGAACAATCCGAGCTGTTGCTCTTTGATCCGGTTTTCCATATCCCCTCGGGCACAGTAGATCTGTTCATAGATCTGTCTTGGGGTCTTTCGGCCTTTCGGTAACGAGGTGACGATAAACCGAGGATTGGAGCCCTTGGCCAGATGTTCGGCCTTACCAATGATGCGTCGCTCACGGGTCCAGCTGTCGCGGGTCTGATACGGAAACGTCTTAAAGACGCGCGCTGGCTTTCCCGTCCTGTCGAATCGCTTTTTTGCAGTCGCCATCGGAGTTTCGATCGCGCCCAGCAGTCGATTGTTCTTTGCCAGTCCGATCACGTAATCGACACGGTGTTGGGCCTCGCACCACGTCAGGATCTCATCGCGGCAGAAACCCGAGTCGGCACGAATCACGATCTGGACTCTGGGCCACTTCTGCCGAATCTGTCCGACGATCCGTTCCAGCTCTTTGACCGATCCGGCCGCACCATCGATGTCGGATCGTCGTAGCCGGGCACACAGCAGAAACTCCCCACAGAAGATATACAGCGGCAGATAACAATAGTGCCGGTAATAGCCGTGAAAGAAGCGACCCTCCTGACTCCCGTGAATCGGATCGTCGGTCGCATCCAGATCCAGAATGATCTGCCGCGGCGCCCGCCGATGCGCTTGGAGAAACACGTCCACCATCAACCTATCCATCGCCGCCTCGTCTCGTCCGATCTTCTTGTACGGATGGTCTGCCGCACCCTCGGTCGACAGTTCCAGTCGGTTCAGCGTGCTCTTACCAGCCAGGGCCTTGCCTCGATCTCGTGCCTGTTTCCGGGTCCGACCCTTCGGATCGGTCTCACCCACCATCACGGCCAGCATCGGATCCGACCGGAGTTGGTCGTGGTCGTTCAGATCCTCATAGCCCAAACACAATCCGTACACACGTTGCGACACCAGTTGTTCGATCCCGTGTTCCACAAATCGCGGATCCCGATGATCCTGGAAACATCCGGCAAGCTGTTTCAGAATCCCCGTCCGTTTTTCTGCTTCTCGTAGCAGCAAGCCGCCCGCATCCGTGCTGATGTCTCCTCCGTCGAATTGGCCCCGTACTTCCCGTGAACCTAATGCGTGAAATTGAATCGATTCTGTCTTACACTCTGTATTCATAAAGGCCGCCTCCGTCTGCGCATTTGATGCTTCTAGACAAAGTCATCTATGCCAGACAGGGCGGCCTTTTTCGGTCCTTTCCCTTCCTACTCTGTTTCGATTTATCTCAGATCTCTTGAGAAATGCGGGCTAGTTCGGGGACGGAGGCGTAAAAGTTTTTCCTCCGTCCCCGAGTTAGTCCTTGGCTTGGCCGATGGCCCAGAGAGCGAAATCCGAACGGATGAAGATCTGGCCGGCCACCATTGCGGGGGAACTGAGCGTGTAGTCGTTCAGATTGTTTTCCGCAAGGATCTCGAAGCTGGGCCCGGCCTTGATCACGGTCGTGACGCCGTTCTCGTTGGTGAAGTAGATCTTGCCGTCGGCCAGGACTGGAGATGAGCTGTAGGTGCCGGATTTGAGTCGTTGACCTCCATACACTTCCTCGCCCGTTCGCGCATCGTAGCAATACAACACCCCGTTATCCCTGACAACATACAGGTACTTTCCATCGCTGACGGGAGTTGGAACGTCGGGGCCGTTGTTTGTCGACCAGAGCAGGTGGGAGGTTGTCACGTCGCCGGTGCCGCCGGCTCTCAGCGCGAGCAACGGGCGTTGCCGGCTCGGGGCAAATACCATGTCTTCAAGGATCAGCGCCGAGGCGACGAGACGGAAGTTTCCGCGGTTCCTCGGGTTCAGACCGTTCGCCCGCCATAGTTCCTTTCCGGTTTCCAGATCATGTCCGGTGACACAGTCGCCTCCCGTAATGACGAGTTCCAACCCTCGGGCCGTCTTGACCAGCTGGGGGGTAGTATAGGAATCCGGTGACTCCCTTCGGGCTTGGGTCGGTCGCTCCACTCGCCACAACGTCTTGCCGGTGTTCTTGTTGATACGCAGCATGTACGACGGGTCGTCGGTTCGCATCCCGTGCAGAACCTGGATATAGAGGAAATCCTCGTGCAACAACGGAGAAGAACCGTAGCCCCAGTTCAACCCAAAGGCGCCGTGGTCGGCCTGAATGTCCCTCAACCAGATTTCGTTTCCGTCGAAATCGAGCCTCCGGAGCAGTCCGGTTCCGGTCATGACCTACAGGCTCTCACCGTCGGTCACGGGGGAAGGCGTCGCGTGGTTGTGTTTCCGAATTCTCCGGTTGCCGCCGCCGAGTATCTTCTTCCACATGACGTCGCCCGTCTTGCGATCGACGCACCACAACTCGATGCTGTCGCCGTTTGAAACGTTGACGAACACACGATTTCCCCAGATGATCGGCGTGGCGCCGCTGCGGCCAGGCAGGTCGAGTTTCCAGGCAATGTTTTCTTCGGCGTTCCAGTGCAGAGGAAGGTCCGTCTCATCGCTGACACCATTGTGGGTGGGGCCGCGCCAGTGCGGCCAGTGGTCTCCGGTGAACCCCACTGTCACGGCACCAAGCGCAAGAACGACAATCAGGAATGTGCGTGTTCGCACCATCACTCGTTTCCCTTCGAGCCAATGGCAATCAAGTTGGTAGCGGTCCGGACATACCAGCGACCGTCAACCAGCGCGGGCGAGGCAAGCGTCCGCTCGCCGATGTCGTTCACGTGAAGCAATTCGAACTCGGGACCGGCGCGCAGAACAAACGTCTCACCGTTGTCATTGGTGAAGAACACCTTGCCGTCCACCGCCACCGGTGAAGCCGAAAACCCCTCCCGTCGCGCCACGCCGAGCCGTCCCTGCCACATGACGTCGCCCGTCGACGCCTCGAAACACGTCGCGATGGACGCCATGTCGTTCACGATGTAGAGATACTCGCCGTAGAGGATGGGTGAGGGAACGAAGGGCGAGCCCCTCGGGCTGCTCCAGACAATGTGGCTGTCGGTAACGTCTCCGCTGCCACCCGGACGAATCGCCAACGTCGGTCCGGCCCGTCCGGAGGAACAGAACACCATCCCATGTCCGACGACCGGCGTGGGAATGACCTCGAACAGGTTACCCCCGCACTGCCACAACTCCCGACCGGTGTCCGGATCATATGCCTGCACCCTGCGCTGGCTCGAGACGATGATTTCATCGTGATCGCCGACACGGATCGCGACAGGGGTCCCCCACCCCACACTGGCATTTCGAGGCGTTTTCCACAATTCGCTGCCCGTGCGCTTGTCGAACGCGGCGACGAACGACCCCGCTCGCTGGTCCTGATACAGGATGATCCGATCCCGATAGAGTAGCGGCGAACCCGCCGTACCATGGTAGTTGCTCATCGGGCCGAAGTCCTGATGCCAGGCTAGTTCACCTTCCATGTCGAAAGCCATCAGGCCCCGGGCGCCAAAGGAGACATACACAAACTCGCCGTCGGTCAGAGCTGTAGCAGAGGCGTTCCCGTTCTTCCTGTGAACCGACTCCCTCCTCCCTTCCGGTGCGAACTTCTCCCACAACAGAGAACCGTTCGAGCGTCGAAAGGCAACGAGCGACAGCCTCCGGCCACCCTCGTAGGACGTGGTGAGAAAGATGCGGTCTCCCCAGACGATCGGCGACGAATTGCCACTTCCCGGAACCGGCGTCTTCCACAGGATGTTCTCGGTAGCCGACCAGCTGTCCGCATATCCGGTTCCCTGGACCAGCCCTTGTCCGGAAGGTCCACGCCAACGGGGCCAATAGTCAGCGCCTTCGCCGGCAACCCCCACCATCTCGACGGTTTCCTGGCTTTCGAGATCCTCAGGAGACGCCAGAACAAGCCCGATGAGGGCCAGGGCCAAATGTGACCGGATCCGCACGGGATTCCCCCTATGAACCATTCAAGATTGCTGAACTGCCTGGGTGACACTGTAACAAAAACAACCTACTCCGAGCGTAGAGAAGCAAGCAGCGGCATACGCAAAAGAGCGACGACGGCCACGACGGAAGCCGACAGCCCGACCAGGACGACTCCTCCAAGCATGACCCCGATCCCACCGCCCGGCATCGACCCGCGGGCCAGAAGCGCGGGCAGAATCGCCAGCACCGCCGAGGCGACACCGCACAACAGGCCTCCGAAAAGGAGGACGGCGTTTTCGGCCACGACCAGCGTCGCCAGATCCGATCCGCGATATCCGGCGGCTCGCAACAGCGCCATCTCCTTTCGCCGTTCGAGAACGTTCCTCAACATCACGGCCGTCAAACCCAGCGTGCCCAGCAACAGGCCGAGACCCCCCAGCGACTGGAAGGTTGAAATATACGTACTCTCTACACGGTGAAACGTTTCCAGGCGCTCGCGCGCCGGCATCACGTCCAACCCGGAGTCCGACAAACCCTGTTCAAGGACTCCCGCGACATTCCCGGCCCCCTCCTCTCCCTCATCGATGAGGAAATACCGGAACCCGGTGCGGTATGGAAACAGCTTCCGGAAGTTCTCCGAGGAGATCAACAGCTCGCTCTGGAACAGACTGTCCGCCAATGCTGCCACCAGGCGCAGTCGCACGGAACGGCCTTCGTGTTCAATCACGAAATCTTCGCCCGGCTTGCGCTTCAGGATGTATGTCAGAGTGTGCGCGTCGGCAATGGCGGGAATCGCCCCGTCAGGGTACTCCGTGCGAAGCAGTGCCCACGGGTTTTCCTCCTCCTGGCGGTTCGTCGCCAGCGAACTCTGGAAAGAAAACCTCGCCGCTTCGATCAGCGAGTCCGGAACTCCGAGCACGCGCGGATCCCGGGGCTGGTACAGGTTCAGGCAGCTGACATCCTCTCCCGGGCGGAGCAGAAAGGAGAAAATCGTGGTCCCCTCGAGCGCAACCGACTCTTCGTCGGTGAAATTCATGTTGATGCGGCCTTCGTCCGTGTTCAGATCGTGAGGGACCGGCAGCAACGATTCGGCCAGGAGCCCGAAGCCGCCGGTGCCCGACCCGCGATCCAGACCCGCACTGGGAATGTCGCGTCGAAAGGCGTCCACGGAAACAATGATGAAGGCCGCGGAGGCCATCATGGCGATCGAGAGGAGACTGCGACCGGGACGCCACGACGCGTTTCTCACGCCCATCCCCACCACGCCGCCGGTGCCCCCGATCCCGGCCTGACGTTTTCTTGATGCAAGCCAACCCCATGCTGTGCACAAGGAAGCGACGAGCAGGAGCGCGCCCGCACCGAAGAAACCAGCAGCCATGTCGAGCATGCCAAGCTGAGACGCTCCCATCAAAGCAAAGGCCACTAAAGCGGCCGCGACAGCAAACCGCCACACTCTTCGTTGTCGGGTGCCCGAGATCGGGGCTGCCTGACGCGATCCGGTCATCAGACTCCTCGGTGAGAGGGATCGTACTCCGCGGAGCGTCCACCAGATGCACAGGACGGCTGTCATCATCCCGCCGACGAGTCCCACAAACAGGGAAAGGGGGGAGACATCCAGGCGCAAGAACGTTGTTCCCACCGACTCCACCCACCAGGTCCGCAAGCCGTACATCATCACGGCTCCGTAGGCGACGGCGCCGGCCACGCCGACCAGGCTTCCCAGCCCCGCCAGAAGGATTCCCTCGCCTAGAAACAACTTATTGAGATCCGCCGGGGAAAAACCGATGGCCGCCAGAAGGCCAATCTCCCGCAAACGTTGCTCGATGCCCAGCCGGAAGAAGAGGCTCGCCAGCAGTACGGCCGACATCACGAGGAAGAAGCTGAACGAGATGAAATACAGGCCGAAGTCAATGGCCCCGCTTGAAGACTCGGTACCCGCCTGGCGGGCGGGGTAAACCACCATCCCGGCCGCAATGGGATCCAGCTTTTCCCGCAGCTTTTCCCGGATGGTCTCGGACGCCACACCTGCCGGCATTTCCGGTGGTGGCGTCAGGCGGACGGAGGTCAACTGCCCGTACCGTGTCCTCCACAGTTCCTGCCCGACCTCCAGTCGAAGGAACGCCCGAGGCGCGGTTCGGTACTGGTCCCAGTACTCCTCATCCTGGTCCCGGACCCGTCCCAGATCCACAGGGAACGGCGGATCCCACCCCCCCATCGTTGCGGAATCGGACAGGCCCGGATAGGTCGGCGCGAGCGTGCGGTCGCCGCCGAGTCCGGTCATTCCAACCGAGCCGCGCAAGACAAAATCGGCAGTTCGAGTTTCGAGGCGCCCGCCTTCGTGCCAAACGTAATAGTCGAGCTCGACCGTGTCCCCGGCGTTCGCGTCCAGGTCGTTCCTGGCCCAGTCATTCAACCAGATGGACGCGAGGTCGCTCGCCGGGGCCGGGCTCGCGGCACGATCGAGAGACCGAAACTCGGCTCCATCCAACGCTGCGACCAGCGAGTACGGCGTTTCCCGATCGCCGATCCGAATCGTGTTCGCCAGATAAGTGAACACTCCCGTCGCCTGCCAACCCAACTCGGTCGCGGCCCCTCGTGCTGCTTCAGCGACACGATCGTCCAGGACGACCCTTCCGCTTTCGACCAATACCGGTCCGCCCGAACCCTCCGCGACAGTCCCGATGATATCGACGTCCAGATCGTCCAGGTCATAGGTCGCTCGCAACAAGTCTTCGAGCTGGTCCTGCCGCGATCGAGCTTCGAGTGCGTCGCGGGAATCCGTGGATGGTTCGGAGACAAGGATGCCGTTCACCCTTCCGGCCTGATCCAGGTCACGCTGCAAATCCGCCAATGGGACGAAGACGGCACGGACGGCCCCCTGTTGCGGCCGAACCGAGAACTCGCCCAGTTGGTCCGAGCCAAGCGTTCCGGCGACATTCAGGCGCAGCGTTCGGCCAAGGCCATCCTTGTCGCTGTGAAGCGAATCCAGCGGCACGTCCGAAGGCCTTGCCACCCGGACCAGGAGGGAGTCCCCGGACCCGATGTCGAACTCGTCGGCCAGACTCGAACTCAACAGGACCTGACGGGGTTCGAGAGACGGCTCGGCCTTTCCGTGAAAGAGCCAGAATCGTGAATCCACACCGTAAACCAGGACGCCGGAAGCTCGCCGCCCGCTGGTCTCGTGGGTGACGACACCGTCGAGCGCGATCAGGGGCGCGGCTCTAAGAAACGCACTCTCGAATTCCGGGCTCGACTCGAACGCCTCCGCGAGGTCTTCGCGGAAAAAGTTCTCCGAGGTGATCACGAAGGAAGTGGCGCCCAAACGCAGCAGCACGAGATCGCGCAGGCTGGCGCGTACCGAATCGCCGACCAGCAACGCTCCGGCGAGAACCGCTACGGCCGCGGCCACACCGGCAATAACGGCAAGATTCGTCCGCCAGTAGTAGGTGAGGTTTCTCGCGAAGAGTTGCTTCCGTGTCATGGTGTCACGTCCGCCGTTCGAGTCGATGGTCGACCAGATCGAAGCGCACCGGC
The DNA here is from genome assembly GCA_965262425.1 of Terriglobia bacterium. Classification (GTDB taxonomy): domain Bacteria; phylum Acidobacteriota; class Terriglobia; order 20CM-2-55-15; family 20CM-2-55-15; genus CAZOZZ01. Next base: position 6,207,542 of record OZ253536.1, read on the forward strand.
AGGCGGCCGGCGAGTTCCGGATTGTGCGTGACGACCACCAGAATGACCTGCTGTCGAGCTTCAAGATCCACCAGGATGTCGGCGACCGATTCGGCCACCTTCCGGTCGAGGTTTCCGGTCGGCTCATCACACAGCAGCAGCGTCGGCTCGCAAATCAAGGCACGGGCCAGGGCCGCCCTCTGTTTTTCTCCACCGGAAAGCTCGCCCGGAAGATGGTCCAGGCGGTCGCCCAGACCTACCGATTCGAGCAACTCCCGGGCGCGGGCGGCGAAACCCTCAGCCTCTGTGGCGTGACGCGGGTGCACCAGCGTGGGCGTCAGGACATTCTCGACAACGGTCAATTGGGGTAACAGGCAATGGTCCTGGAAGACGAACCCGACCTGCTGATTCCGAAACTCGGCCTGTTCCCTTTCAGAAAGAGCGAAAGGGTCTGTCCCATCCAGAGTGACCTTACCGGACGTTGGCGGTTCGAGCGCTCCAATGATGTAGAGCAGCGTGCTCTTGCCACTTCCCGAAGGTCCCATTATGGCCGCCGATTCTCCGCGGGAAAGCGAAAGAGTCACTTCGGTCAGAACAGGGAGTGGACCGCGGGGAGTCGGATATTCCTTGGTAACCTGTGAAACTTCCAGCAATGAATCAAACCCCGATCAGCGACCGGCGCGATGGGCAGGTATCCTGTCCGCGCCGGTCATGGCATCCGCGTTCGAAGATTCGGAACCGCTCGCGAGGACATCGTCATAGACGTCGAGCAGGCGGGATGCCGAATGCGCGATGGTGTAATGTTCTCGAACCTGGCTGAAGGCGCGCTGGCCCAGGTCTGCCTTCCTCCCCCGGTCCTGCCACAGCGTGTACAGGCCTCGCGCAAGGCTGTCGGTGTCGTCGGGGTCCACCAGGAGCCCCCCGCCGGTCTTCTCGATGATCTCGACGAAGGCGCCCCTGCGGGGCTGAACGACAGGTACTCCGTTCGCCATGGCCTCGAGCAGGAACATTCCTTTCGGCTCGTCGTAAGTTGCCGGAACCGACAGGAGGTCGAGGCCCTTGAGGAAGGCCAGCTTGCCGTCTCGGTCGACCACGCCCCGGTAGGAGAACTCGTCGGCCAGACCGGCCCCAGCGAGGATGCGACGGACGTCATTCAGATATGCCTGCTGATCCGGCGCAGTATACCCCGCGGCTTCGAGCCGAACGGCGGTGTCACCGGTCATCGCACGAAACTTTACGTACGCCTCTGCAAGCACATGCAATCCCTTCTCCGGTGCGACACGTGCAAAGTATCCAATGCCAAACCCCGCGCTTTCATCACTGACAGTCTGACGCCGCCCGTAACCGTCCATGTTTATCCCGAGAGGCACGACAGATATCTTCTCGGCGGGAATGTCGAGGTAACCCGACATGAACCTTGCACAATACGCACTGACGGCAATGAACCGATCGATCCGGGGCACCTGCTCGCGGATCAGGTCCAGTGCCCGCTCCCGGTACGGAGAGACGAGCCCGTCGATGAACAGTTCCTCCCCCTGAAGAGTGCAGCAGACCGGTCGCCGGTACTCCTCTCTTAACGGTGCGGCCATCGAGATGAGAAGTGAGTTGGGAATATTGATGACGTCGGGTACCGGTTGGTCGCGCAACCAGTCTCGCAACTTGTCAAACTCCTTTCGGAGCACCCCGTTCTCTCCCCGGAGCATCGAGATGGTCAGGTCTCCCAGCAAACCGGGATCGTTCGATATCGCTCGCCCGGCCAGGGCGTTAATGACACGCGGTGAATCCCAGAGCCGGTCCAGAAAACGGGGGGTCTTGCGGAAAAGGGAAACGTACTGCTCAAGATAGACACTGATACCACCAAAGAGGACGTTGGGCCGGCAAACATTCGGTTCGTCCGTTCGAGTGGGTGTGTAGACAGGCACGAGTGTGACGTCGTGACCGCGCGACATCAGTTCTCTTGCAAGGGCGTTGTCCCTGGCGCAACTGCCACAGTACATTCCGGCAGCCCCCGCGGTAATGGAGAGAATCTTCATTAGTCTTCAGCGGCCACGACGCCGATCCGGCTCCCCCAACGGGCCACTGACCACTGGCCACTGACCACTTCCTTTAACCAATCGGCTCATTCTGAAACGCACGGGCCCGGAAAAGAAAGTCCACGATGTTGCCTTCGTGGGGCTGGAGCCAGTTCAGCTTTGTCGTAGGCACGGGACCGAGATTCAACCGATCGACGTGAACAGCGTCGATCAAACGGCGACGAAAGTCCTCGTTACCGGAAATACCGGTGCAAACCAGTGTTGGACCGATGGCCTCGATCATCCGGGACTCCGGACACTCCACGACGGTCGCGAAGGGAAACATGTATTCCTTCCCGGTAATGGCAGCATCCGGCGATTCGCAGTGCACGACGGTCGGCAACAGATAATCGACACGGCCCTGGGACACGACACGACTCTCGGAGCGGTGGCGAGCGGTCACATCGGAAACTCCCTCCTGTCCGAGGTCGGTATCGATTGCCTGAGAAACTGCGTCGGCCACACCAGCCACCGTGAACGCCGCCAGACCGGCTTCCGGATCTTCGGGCGGTAACGGTCGCACGGCCGAAAGTCGCTCGGCGAGCGCCTCGGCGATCTCCCTGGTGTGACGGCTGGCCCAGATCCCCGAACAGTTGATGCAACTGCGTCCGCTGTTGACGAAAATGCTCTCGGCCATGAGATCGATGTAGCTTTCCCAGTCGTCGACCTGATCGTCACCCAGAAGTATTTTCGAAAACCCGGGGCCGTGCGCCTGGACCCGTGGATTGCCACGATATCGATCCACGGTCGCGGTGCCGCCAAAGATCAAACTGCGGTCGCAACTTTCCAGGACGGCCGCGCCGACATCGGCCGCGCCGGGGTAGACCGAAATCGCTTCGCGCGGAATACCCGCTTCGAAGAACGCTTCGGCCATTCGGAAGGGCGTCCATGGTTCCTGAGGACCCGGTTTCAAAACCAGACCGATCTGAAGCGGGATGATCGGCAGCCACAACGTGTGCACGCCGGGTGAGTTCGACGGCAGGACCAGCCCCAGCACGGGACTCTCAGCTTGAAAGCTGATCGGCACGTCTCGCTCTTCGCCGTAGCCACGCGTGAGGACATCCAGATCCAGCCCCCGGGTCAACGACACGAGGATGTTCCGCATCTGGTCGAGCACGAAGCCGTTCTTCTTCATGTTCGCGCGACACATGTGCTCGGGCAGACCGGTACTGGCGGACTGGGCACGGACGAATTCATCAGGCGTCTGTGTGCCGTCGCCCATTGGAAGGGTCTCTTCCATGTACATCCGGCCGGCACGACCGACTCGGTCGATCAACTCGGCGATCGGGATCCTCGTCAGCGCCTGGCGGGCGAGATGGGCCTTGCGCATGTCACGCTGGATGAGACCGCCGTTGGCCCGGCTGACCCGGGCAATCGGCTCGCCCGTCGAGAAATGCACCACCTCATCGACATCGAGACTCTCATATGGCTGGCCCCACCGCAGCACGGGGATCTGGATCATGTCAGTACACCCCCACGGCCGTCGTCGCCGCGGATCCGTGGAAAGGGCGAACACCGCTGACGCCGTCCCATGGATAACGTTCGTCGGGCGGCTCGCGCTCACCTTCATCGCGCTCGATAAATCCCGGGACAAAGAACTCCTTCGTGAGAGTGGTGAGCTTCACGCGACCGGTCTCCCCGTAACCGACTACCGTATCGAGGTCATCGAAGTCCACGACTTCGATCAGGGCCCGAGGTTGCGGGGGATAATAGGAGATCTTGTAATTGTTGTGCGGGCCACTTGGCGCGCTGGCGGCCAGCCCCATCAGGGTGTTGCCGTAGGTCGGCGTCATGTACGCTCCATCGAGCAGTTCTTCGTGCGCGAAGCGGTTCCACTGTGGCGTAAACTCGGTGCCGCCTGAGAAAATTCCGGTGATACCCGCACCGCGGATTGTCGTACCCATCGACTCCAGGCGGAGCGCCAGCGATTCGAGCAGTTTCGGCGTCGTGAACAGGCAGCGAATGTCGTGGTTCGCTTCGAGAATCGTCACGGCCTGATCGATGACGTGACCCTTGTACGCCTCCAGGTGCTCGGTCCAGCCTTTCTTGATCAGCTTGATCACCCAGCGGGGATCGAGGTCGACGCAAAAACAGATGCCCCCACGATACTGCGCCAGGTGTTCCACTGCCAGACGCAGCCGCCGCGGACCCGAGGGCCCCAACATCAGCCAGTTCCCACCTTTCGGGAAGTGCTCGTCCGGTAACGTCTCGCTGAACAGTTCGTAGTCGGTGCGGAAATCCGCACAGGCGATACGCGATTTCGGGATTCCGGTCGTTCCGCCCGTCTCGAAAACGAAGACGGGTTGGCCGGCGAGCCCCCGGGGCAACCATCGGGCGACGGGCCCGCCCCGCAACCAATCATCCTCGAAAGGCTCGAAACGTTTCAAATCCTGAAAACCGGCAATCTCGGTGCGCGGGTCCCAGTCAAGTTTCTTGGCGTAGTCGAGCCAGAACGGGCCTCCGGTCTCGGGATTGAAGTGCCACTCGACCACTTCACGGACCCAGACATCCACAGCTGCCCGGGCAGTCTCAGCCCGTTCGACGATACCCTCGGCGGCGCCCGAATCAGGAGTTTGCATGGATCGGGAGTATATCAGAGGGCAAGTTCAGGAGGCACTAGGAGCCTGCACGACAGAAGGGATCGTCTCGGGGAATCGAGGACAGATTCCCTCGACTTTGAGGCATTTTCTCGATCTTGAGGCGCATAGTGGTTCTATGCAACGAAAAATCGGGGAATATGGACCGATTCTACCGCTTTCGCAGTAGATCTCTTCTGTCGCGCAGGCTCCTAGCTCCTCTGACGACTAACTATTGTCGTAGAACTTTCTGAATTTCCTCGAGCATCTTCTCGACAGCTTTTCGCTGGGGGCCCTCGGAAACCTTCTCCAGGTAGGTCGTGAGCTGCTCGGACGCTTCGCGGTAGCGCCGCTGCTTCATATAGATGTTAACAAGCATCAATCGGGCGTCCTGAATCGGCTCGTCGCGACCCAGGGACCATTCCAGGGTAGACTCGGCGTATTCGATCTGATCGAGCTTATACAAGGCAGATCCCAGGTAGTAAAAGACCCGGGCCGAGCGTGGCGCTTTCGCCGAGGCCGCCTCGAGCAACGTAACGGTCTCCTGGTAGAGCCGGGTTGCCGCATCGGGAGTGAAACTGTCCTCCAGGCCCCGGGCACGGTCGAGATTCACACCGCCCATTCCGATCTGGGGTTCGGCGCTGTCGGGTTCGATTGTCGATGCGTGTTCGAACGCCTCGACGGCCTCATCGTACTTCCCTCTCTCTTGCTGGATAAACCCAAGTTCCATGTACGCATCAAAGAAGGCCGGGGCCAACCGGACGGCGGACTCCAAACGACGAACCGCTCGCGAGACATTTCCCGCCCCGGCATCGATCAGCGCGCCATCGTACTCGCGCAGCGCCGCTTCGGGCGTCCCGATGGCATCCTCGGTGGAGTTTTCCGGGTCGTCGACCCTCAGAGTGGGAAGTTGGCCGTCACGCTGATGTGTGCCCGGATTCAGAATGATCGTGACGTTCGCCGACGACATCGCGCCGCCTCGAACGTTCACGCGTTCCCGAACGGGCGCGTACCCGTCCAAATTGATGTAGAGGTAATAGACGTCGGGTCTCTCGATGTTGTGGAAGAAAAATTTCCCGTCGCGATCCGTATAGGCCACATCGACAACCAGGCGGCTGGATCGCTGCAATTGAATCTCGATCCCCGCGTGATCGTTCGCGTCCGTCTGAGGAACCACGACACGTCCCCGGATCTCGTAATCGACCCCTTGCGCCGACATCGGCTGCGGCGCGACCAGAAAGAAAACGACCAGTGATGCGCTCAGAATCCTCATCGTTGATTGAACGATACCAGTCCCGGCGCTGTGGAACAATCGAAGAGCTAGGAGCCTGCGCGCGAATTGACCCCGATCCGCCCTTTCTATACCATTCCCTCAGATTTTGCACTGTTATGACGCTCCCGAAACAGGGGGACGAGGTTGTCGCATGTGTCCGGTTTGCCGTACGCCAATGGTCGCTTTCGAGATGGATGGGGTAGAAGTGGACCGTTGTGTCGAATGTGGAGGCACGTGGCTGGACGCTGGAGAATTCATTTCAATCGCCGGGCTGGAAGACGATTCGGCCGATTCGTTCTCTGAAGCGCTGGCTTCGGCACGGGCAGTGAGCCGCACGCGTCGGCGCTGTCCACGCTGCCCGCGGCGACTCGGCGAAATCGAGGTCGGTCGTGACCCTGCCGTCGTTCTCGATCGTTGCCCCTGGGGACACGGCCTCTGGTTCGACAGGGGAGAAATGATCGCTCTGGTCCGGTCCTTCGCCGGCGATCGGCGAGCCGGCGTCGTGGGGTTTCTGGCTGACGTCTGTCAAAGCGACATCCCTCCCAGCAGCCTGTGATAGAACTCTGACAGGCTGCTACCGGCAAGGAGACTGAAATGAATGGTCTGATAGGCTTGTTCATCGTGTTGGGTGTCGTCGCAGTTCTTGTCGGCGGCTCATACAACGGCCTGGTTCGTTTACGGAACGAAACCAGAAACGCCTGGTCTCAGATCGACGTCCAACTCAAACGTCGCCACAACCTCATTCCGAATCTGGTGGAGACCGTTAAGGGCTACGCAGCACACGAGAAAGAGACGCTGGAGAACGTCACGGCGGCTCGCAGCCAGGCCGCCGGGGCTACGGGAGTTGCGGACCAGGCGCAGGCCGAAAACGGACTCACGGCAGCACTGGGCCGCCTGATGGTCGTCGTCGAACAGTACCCGGACCTCAAAGCGAACACGAACTTCATGAGCCTTCAGGAAGAGCTCACCTCCACTGAGAACCGAATCGGATTTTCCCGCCAGCACTACAACGATTCGGTGTTGCAGTACAACAACAGGATCGAGAGCGTGCCGAGCAACATCGTCGCCGGACTGTTCCAGTTTTCCGCGGCCGAGTTCTTTGAGATCGTAGACGAAGAAGTCCGCCAGGTTCCGAAGGTCCAGTTCTAGCGGATGTGGGAAGCGATCCGTCAGAACACCCGCCGGTCGCGAATCCTGATCGCGTTGATGGGCGCAATCTTCTTCGGTCTCGGTGCATTGTCCGGACGGATGCTGTTCGGCCCGGACGGGGCCCCCTACGGCATCCTCGCGGCGGTTGGCATCTGGGGCGCCCTGCTGGCAATCACCCTGCTCGGAGGAGAAAACTTCGTCCTTTTCAGCGCCGGTGCGAGAGAGATTCGTAAAGAGGACGCGCCTCAACTCTGGAACGTCGTCGAAGAAATGACGATTGCCTCCGGCCTCCCGAAGATGCCCCGCGTGTACGTTCAGGACGGCTTCCTCGAGAACGCGTTCGCGACCGGACGAACTCCCGACACCGCGAGGGTCGTGGTCACCGAAGGTCTGATCCGACGACTGAACCGGGACGAACTGCAGGGCGTGATCGCCCACGAGATCGGGCACATCAAGAACCTGGACATCCGCTTCATGACGATCGCCTCGGTGATGCTCGGCAGCATTACGCTCCTGGCCGACACGCTGGGCCGCATCTTGTGGTTGGGTGGTGGGCGCCGCAGTCGAATGAAAGGGCCGCCTCAAATCCAGATGGCTCTGCTGGCCTTGACCCTGCTGGGTGCCATCTTTGCACCGATCGTGGCCCGCCTCCTCTACCTTGCCTGTTCCAGGGAACGGGAATACCTGGCCGACGCCTCGGGCGCACGGTTCACCCGATACCCGGAGGGACTGGCGTCCGCCCTCGAGAAGATCTCCGAAAGAGTCGGCGTGACAAGGGACCAGTCCCTGCGGGCCCTGGCACCGATGTACATCGTGAACCCGCTACAGGTGGCCGCATCCTCGTCGGGCTGGTTCAGCACCCACCCGCCGACCGAACAACGTGTGAAGATACTGCGTTCGATGGGCGGCAATGCGGGCTGGGTCGACTATGAAAAGGCGTATCGCAAGGTGGTAAGCGGGAGTTGTCTGGATAGCAAACTCCTGAGATCGGAGGGATCAGTGGCCGCACGCGCGCCAGTTGCGGAGCCCGAACCCGCCAGCGCGGCTCTCGGACGCGCCCGGGAAGTCGGAGATCTGCTCGACCGGTTGGCCCAGGTAATCCTGATACCCTGTGCCTGTGGAATCCGGATCAAGGTACCTCCGGATTTCCGCAAGGATGCCATATCGTGCAGCCGCTGCAGCCGCGATCACGCCATTCCAAAAAGTGAGCCTGGGGTGGTCACCGATGTCGACGGGCAGTCTCTGTACCGCAGACGGGGATCGGGCTGGGAATCCTTCCGTTGCTCCTGCGGCAAGGCGCTGCACCTTGGCCCGGGCTTCCGCGCACCTCAGGTCGTGTGCGGCAAGTGCAAGAAGAAGACCCGGATCCTGTCCTGAAACGGGTCAAGATCAACGGAGAGATCTTGAAGCAGACGCAAGGAGAAGAGAACAAACTTTCGTCGTCTCGGCTCGATCTCGCTTTCAAATGTGCTCGGGTCTGAGCAGTGTGGCATTCGTGGACGCGTGATAACAGTGAGTGTTATATTGTTATCACTGTGATTAGGACGCAAGTCAGCTTGAGCGAAGAAGAGTACGAAGAAGCTAAGAAAGAGGCAGTTCGGCTGGGCATCTCCCTGGCGGAGCTGCTCCGACGCTCCCTTCGCACGATGCTGCCCGTCGATCGGGACAAACCGTGGATGAGATTTGCCGGGATGGTAGAGTCGGGCGATCCCCACGCGAGCCGGCGCATCGACGAAATCGTCTATGGCCACAAAGACTGAAGCATACGTTGATACCTCCGCACTGATTGCTTTCCTGGACCGATCCGACACTTACCACCCGCTTTTCCAACGATTATTTGGAAACCCTCCCGGCCTTGTCACGACCACACTCGTCGTTGCGGAAGGACACGGCTGGTTCCTCAGGTGATATGATAGGACGCGCGCGCTTCAGTTCCTGGCCATGATCGATTCGATGCGGCCACTGAGGGTCCTTTCGGTGGGAATCCGCGAACAGAAGGCCGCATCCGTCTTGTTGAGCCGGTTTTCCGACCAGGACCTGACGTTGGCAGACGCGGTGGGACTGCATGTGATGGCCACGCGCAACATCGATTCGTGCTGGTCCACGGACTTTCACCTGGGTCTGACCGGTGTTTCGCTGGTGATCCACGAATACTAAGGGCCTGCGCGGCAGGCTCTTAGAAGCGAACCTGGAGCCCGAACTGGATGATCCTCCCTCCGTTCAGCGTGTTCGTAATCCGCCCGAACGAAGGAGACGTGACGGCGTTGTTCGGCTCGGCGAATTGAGAGTGGTTCGTCAGGTTTGTGACCTCGGTTCGGAAGGTGAGCGAGCGGGCCTGGTCGGAAGACAGGTAAAACACTTTCGACAGAGCCAGGTTCAGGTTGCTCGTGCCGTCCTTTCTGAACGTGTTGCGACCGAGGTTCCCGCGACCACGCTCAAAGTTGGCACGGGTACTGAAGGCGCCCCGGACCAATGTCCCGAGCGAGGTATCGGGGTCATCGATACTCCGTCCAAGCAATGATGCGTCCAGGATGGCGGGACGATCCTGCCGGACCGAATCGACATTGCCGTGGGGTGGCGCGTCTGTTCCGGTTTCAACCGTAAACGGGGTTCCCGACCGGAACAACGCCGTACCCGATACCGCCCAACCGCGAAGCCAGGCGCCCGGAAGCTCCCATCGATACCCGAAGACAAGGCTGTGGGGAGAATCGAAGTTGCTCGGCCCCTTGAGATCGGCAACCACGTCGTCTTCGGACTGGGAACGACGCTCGTCGTTATTGACAGCCGTGCTGGAGAAATCCGGCCCGGTGTCGAGGGCTTTGCTGAATGTGTAAGTCGCCCTCATGGAAAGAGCGGAGCCAAACACCTTGTCGAGAGTCAACTGGCCCGCGTCGAAATACGCCCTTCCCATATTCGTAATCGTATTGACGGCAAAGAAATTCTGATCGGGACGTCGGTCGTTGATCGTCCCCGTCGTCAGCGGAACGCCTTCGGGACGGCCCGACCGATTACCGTGGACCGTCTGAAACAGCTTCCATGTGCGGCTCCCTACATACGCCGCCGTCACGCGCATGGAGGCAGGGAGGTCTCTTTCAACCTGGAGCGTGTAATGCTGGCTGTACGGAGCGACCAGGTCCGAGTCCAGAACGTTGAGTCCCGACCGGACCGTCTCGTCGCCCGTCGGAAGTTCCAGCCCCTTCAACGGGTCGAGAATGTCCGGACTCTGGACCGAAACCCGGATGACCGACGGCGGGTTGAACCGCGCCCACTGGAGGGTCGCCGGAAAGATACGTCCAAAGGCAATCCCATAGCCTCCCCGAAGCACCGTCTCTCCGGCTCGGTAAGCAAATCCGAAACGGGGAGCCAGGTTGTTGGCGTCGGACTGGTACGGAAACTCCGTCAGACTGTTGACCTCGACAGGAGCTCCGGCAAACTCATAGCGCAGGCCAAGGGTCAGGTCCAATCCGGGAGCGACGTTGTAACGATCGTTGAGGAAGAAGTTGACGTCTGTATTTCGGAACCCCCGGTACAGACTGCCCAGGGTCTGCTCGTAACGCGAAGGCGAGCCCCACAACAGGTTCTCCACAGCGGTCCTGCCGAAGTTCGGCCTGAAGTTGAAGATCCCGCGCGCATTGTCACTCTGGAGATCGTTCATCTGATAGCGACGGACTTCGGTCCCCCAGTCGACCTGATGGCTACCCGCGATCGTGGTTCCCTGGGCGAGATACTCGAAATCATTGCGAACCCGGCGGATCGGAAACTGGCCGAACGGGCCCAGGTTCTCAATTTGCCGGGCAACCGTGACCATCGGTCCGACCGCTGCCGGAGGTACGAGCAAGTGAATTTTCCGGCGAAGATAATTGACGCCGAGTTTTATCGTCGTCCCGGACGAAACTTTGCTCGCAGTCGAAATGTTCAGGTTCTGGGGTCGCAGGCTCTGGTTGGGATTCAGACCATCGACAAACTCGAAGGAGTCGATGAAGACATCGCTCATGGAGTAGCGAAGAGAAACAGTGTGGTCGGGCGTCACCTGCCAGTCCATGCGAAACGAACCACCGCTGTTCCGGATCGTCTGGTTCGTGTTGGTGTTCAGCATGCGGGGATCGATCTCGGCGCGATTGGGCAACTCGGTCGGGTAGGCCGCCAGCCACCGATCCACCAGGCGGCGGATATCGGGATCGTCGGTGAGCGGGGCCCTTTCGCTGGCCAGCGGAACCAGGACGTTCCCGTTCACCGCTCCCGCCTGTCTGGTCTCTTCGCCGGTCAGAATGAACGAAAGTCGGCCCCGGACAAGAGGGCCTCCGATCCTGAAGCCATATTGATTTCGCCTGGTGGGCCGGACGTCTCCGACCTGGAAGAAGGTGCGGGCGTTGAAGACGCTGTTCTGCAAGTATTCGTAGACTTCTCCGTGGTAGCCACTCTGTCGCTCGGTTCGGAGAATCTGAATGTTGGCCCCGAGCCCACCAAACTCGGCGGCATAGTTCGCCCGAACGGCCGAGAACTCCGTGATCGGTGAAACATCCGCTCCCGATCGGCCCAGTTGTTCGGTCAAAGCATCGTTGTCGATCAGATTGACCTGGATGTTTTCGTTGCGCTGGGAACCGGCAGACTGTTGCCCGGCTTCACCCTGGCGTCGTAGGGCTTCTTCACTGACGCTGATTTCGACCGTCTCGGTCATCGGAAGACGAATGTCGTTGACTGAAGCAACAACCCTGTCGTCCAGAACAGCCCGTAGCGTATAGGATCCGTCCGCGACCTCTCCAAATGTGTAGAGGCCGGGTCGCGGCGCATCCAGTTGATCGACGACACCGCCTGTTTCATCGACAAGAACCAGCGTTAAGCCTTCGACGCTCTGGCCGACCTGGACATTCAAAGCAGAGATCAATGCAAGAATAAACACAATCATGTTAATACGTCAGGCCGTTACCCGCCTGGACGGGATTGGAGAAGTTTCGTTAACTCAAACAATGACAATCGGCACGGTGCCCGCCACAACCGAAGCCGAGGAGCCTGCGCGGCAGAAGAGATCTACTGCGAAAGAGGCATAATCGGTCCATATTCCCCCGATTTTTCGTTGAATAGAACCACTATTCGCCTCAAAATCGAGAAAATCTGGCCTCGATTCTCCACTTTCTCGCTGCCGCGCAGGCTCCTAGCAGGCGAGCCCTCTATCTTGGCGCAGGGGATTCGATTTCTCAAGCGTCCTCATCTGATGGTCCGGTTCCTCGAATAGTTCCCTTCTCCCGCCATTCCTGACGGCACCGATCAAACGACGGGGCAGCCTTTCGTGTTGAATCGCTGAGGTCAGGTAATTTCGCAAACGCTTGACCCTGGATCGGACCCCTCATGATAATCGTCCACGGCGTCAGGCCGCGCGAGAATCAGCAATGAACAATCCGGAAGACCTGAAGAAGACGATCCTCATCGCCGTCAGCGACGACGCGATACGGTCCGCCCTTATCGGTGTTCTCTCAACCGAGCGCTACAGAGTGATCGGGACGAGCGACCGGCAAGGGGCATTGGATCGAATTGCGGCCGGGCACATCCACGCGTTCGTAGTCGAAGCCCGGGCCGACAGCTTGGACGGGATCGAGTTGTGCACTAAAATCCGGACCCTGCCCAGGTATCAGATGACCCCGGTTATCGTGATCGCCAGCAGTGACGATACCGACTATCACAGACGCGCGTTCGAAGCCGGTTGCGACGACGTCGTCGATCCCAACCAGCTGGGAGACACGCTGGAAATGCGTATCCGGTCCCAGATCGAGAAAGCGGAACGTTTCAGGCACCTCGAAAGAGCGCACGGCAACCTCAAGAGATACGTTTCAGACCGGACCCGGGATGTCGCTGAAGCGTCGACATCAGGGTCCCCGATACCACCGGAAGAGCGCGAGGTCGTGATCTGCTTCACCGACATCCGCGGGTTCACGACCTTGTCGGAGGAAATGGACCCGGGCAGCCTGTTCGCGTTGGTCAACGACCATCTGGCGGATCAGGTTCGGCTGGTCCACGAACATGGGGGATACATCGACAAGTTCGGGGGTGATGGCCTGATGGCGATCTTCGACGGCGCGGACATGGCGGCCGAAAGCTGTGTCTGTGCCCTTGAAATCATCGACTCTCTCAACCTTACCGATCTGTCTGAAGGCAGGATCAGTCAACTCGGGATCGGAATCCACAAGGGAACGGCCATCGTCGGCAGCATGGGGACGCCTGAAAGACAGGACTATTCGCTTATCGGCGCGGCGGTCAACCTTGCTGCCCGTCTGTGCGGTCATGCCGAACCGATGTCGGTCATCGTTTCAGAGGCTCTGTGGGAGGCGGTAAGCGATGACGATCGTTTCCGGCTTCATTCACGCCGCCACGTTCCGATCCGTGGGCTCAGAGAATACGTCTCGATTTGCCGGCTCGGCTGGGCATAACCTGAGGGCCTGCGGGGAAGGCGATCAAGCCGATTTTTCGTCTCGCAAACGACTCGGCAGGATCAACGCACATATCGTCGCCAGGACCATGGCCGCTACGTAGACGCCCATCGCGGACGTGTGAGCCGCAATCGCGGTCGCGGTTCCATCCCCGCTCCGGCCCAGAACAAACCCTAACGAGGAGATTCCAATGACGCCTCCGATATATCGGCCAGTCGAAATCGCGCCGCCGGCCATCCCGGCATTACTCCGATCGACGGAACTCATCGAAGCTGCCTGACAGGGAGCCGAAGACAATCCGAGCCCGGCGCCCAGCAGGACCATTCCGGGAAGTAGATCGGACGGAACTAGGACTTCGGAAAAGCCACCGAAAGCGATCAAACCCGCCAAGGTCACCAGACAGCCTCCCAACGTCGTCCACCGGGGTCCGATTCGTTCGGCCAGGCGCCCTCCGATAGGAGAACAGACCACCATCGCCACCATCATTCCTATGATCGTCCGGCCCGTTGTCCCCGACTCGGCGCCGAGAACCTGTTCCATGAAAATCGGGAGCTGGAACAAGAGCGCGTACATTGCAAGGTTCTGAAGTCCGATCACTGCGGTTCCGGCCGCGAAGGCACGATTCTTGAAGAGGCGGAGGTCGAGAACAGGTTCGGGGATCCGCTGTTCCCAAACGACGAAACACGCCAGCGAGAGCGCCCCGGCCATTCCGTACCACAGAGCTCCGGTTGAGGTCTGAACCGACACGACAAGAAGCGTCAACCCGACGCCCAGCAGGACGCTCCCAAGGACATCAAACCTTGGGGCGGCCTTTTTTGGCTCGCCTTCGACCGAAGAGGACCCGAGCCCGGACATCCGGATCAGAAGGAAAGAGATGATGATGACGGGTATGTTGGCGATGAACACGGAGCGCCAGCCGAATCGGACCGTCAGTTCCCCGCCGATGAGCGGACCGAGTGCAGCGGCCGTTCCCATCACCGAGCCGAAATAACCGAACATCCGTGCCCGTCTCTCGACCGGCACGAAATTGCGCATCAACGCCATGGCGGCTGGGACCGCCAGGGCACTTCCGGCAGCCATACTCATACGCGCGAAGGCCAGGCTCGGAAGGCTGGCCACTCCGAAACCGACAACGGACCCGCAGCCGTATATGGTCATGCCAAGTAAGAGGCTCCGGCTGTGTCCGATGCGATCTCCCAGCTTTCCGCCCGGGCTCATGACGGCGATCCCGACGATGAGATAACTGGACACGAGCCATTGCGTCAACGCCCCGCTGTCAATATCGAGTTCGTTTCCAATCGAGGGCAGGGCGACCGCGATCATCGTCGAACCGAGCGGAGCCAGGGCCGCGGCCATGAACATGCCGACGTAAAAGGTCCAGGACACTTTCTGGATACTGGGGGAGCCGGCTGGTGTAGTGATGGAGTCTGCCAATGAGGATACCGATTTATGAGTTGATGCGGGTGATCGACCGGCACTGGAGAAGGAAGAGTTCTTCGCGCGAGAATGCCCACTCGATATCCAACTCGTCTCCGTAAGCCCGTTCGCATCGGATAACGAGCTGGTGCAAAGCATCCAACTGTCGGTCGTCAAGGACCCGGGACCGGACCTTGGACCGATCGACGGGGACTTCCTCGATGCCTCCATCCGGTTTCGAGCGCAGTGCGATATCCTTCTCGCCGACCGTCCGCTCCAACACCTGGCCTTCGGGACTGATGCGATATGAATCCGGCACGACCATACCCGACACAACAGCTTCTCCCAAGCCCCACGCCGCTTCGATCACACGTTCTCTTGCACCGGTAACCGGGTTGCGAGTGAACAGGACGCCTGCAGAGTCCGGCTCAACCAACTGTTGTACGGCGACAGCTATTCGGGGTGGGCCATCGACACCCAGCCTCCGGCGGTAGGCAAGCGCCGAGGCGGAATGGGCGGACTGGTGGACGGCCCGTATGGCATTTACGAGTGCCTCGGTCGAATCGACGTTGAGAATAGTAACGTGCTGGCCTGCGAAGCTGGCATCTTTCGCATCCTCCCCTACCGCGGATGAGCGAACAGCGACGCGGGCGGCCAACTCGCTGAAAGCTTCGTTGAGAGGATCGAGCACGGAGGGATCCCCCGCCACGACGGCCTCGACAAAGTCAACGCTCAGGGCAAACCCGGGCGGCACGGGAAGACCCGCTCGCATCGCGCGTCCCAGCGAGGTCGCCTTCCCGCCAAACCGGCTTTCATCTTCAGCGGTGGAAAGAGGACGGATCACGTCACAGCACCTGAACTTTTCCCGTGTCGCCATCGACACGGACTCTGGCCCCGTCCGGGATTACCGATGTCGATTTGAGCGATCCGACGACCCCCGGGATGCCATACTCTCGAGCGACAATAGCCGCATGCGAAAGCTGCCCTCCACGGTCGGTCACGATCGCCCCGATCAGCGGAAGAACGACGTTGAAGGCGGCGGATGTGGATGTCGTTACCAGGACATCGCCCGGATCCAGTCGATCGAAATCCCTTGGATGGTTCACAATGCGGGCAACGCCTTCATATACGCCGGGGCTGACGGGCTTGCCCACGAGCGATGCGTCCCCAGGATCGTCGGCCGGTGTAAATACCTCGCTCAGCGCGACGCCCATGGCGCGCATTGCCAGTGCAACGGGAGGCGGCAGTTGATCGAGCGGTGGCGGGGGTGGGGGTGGGTCTCCAAGCAGCGGCGGAACTTCGCTCAACAGAGCGTTGCGCCGCCATTCGCCTCTTTCACGCAGTTCCTCCACCCCCGGGCCGCCCTCGGCTCTGAGCATCGAGAGCATCTCGTCGTGGCTGGCGTCGACCGCCATCTCGGCATCTTCAATGCGTCCCGATTCCACCAGGCGTCGTCCCGTTTCGAGGAGTGCCCAACGCGCGATTCCCGTGCCCCAGTTGTCGTTATAGACGCCACGTTCGTCCCGAAGCCGGCTCATACGCCGGACATCGCCGAGCAGTTCGTCAAAACTGTCTCGATGCAAATCGGGCACCGCGTAGCGGACACGCGCCTCTTTCTCAGCCGAGGATCCTTCGGTCGCATGCGCCTCACCGGAGGCCCAGATGGAACTCAGGATCATATGGGGCATCTCGATGGCACACGGATCGGCGACATCGTAACCCGACACGATTCTCAACCCGACGACATCCAGATACTGGTTGATCGCAACACCGACTGAGTCGTTACGGGACCGCAACTGGTCGAGAATTTCTCCGGCCGCGAGCCCGGAGTCGAAATCGCCTGGACCGACACTGTTGTCGGCAAGTGCCCCGGCGATCTGCCGCAGCTGGTCGGTTGCGCCACAGGATACCGGAGACCCGCCTTTCAAAGGTGAGAGCAGTTCGCCGGCCGAGAGTCCGGTCCACTCCAACCCGTTGGCCAGGTAATGGCCGATGGGAACGATCGAGGACGCAGTAAAAATGTGGTGTCGATAAACCATCTCGCCGGCGTTGGACCGGACCTCTTCCAGGTGGCCGATGAAGGCGTCCGTGTCCAGTTCGCGCATCGGCACGGATTGCAACTTTCGGTTCCGGCGGATCGAATCGGGTTTGTACTCCTTGTCCCACCGTGCGAGATCCTCGAACCACAATTTCGATTCGAACGCTTTCTTGGCGGCAGCGAAGCGCTGTGGCATCTCGCTTCGAGGGGCACCGACCTGTTTGTAGTACACAAACCCGTTCACCCTGGCCGGCTCGAGGTGACTGAACAACAATCCCAGACGAGCCGTGCCTTCGGCAAAGCCCTTCGGAAACCATTCCTGGAGCAGGTCGAACGTGTAGGCTGTGATTGGGCGCGGGCAATGGGTCGAGTCCTGTTCCCAGGAACCGGGGCCGGGGGCCTCATACACTCTGCTCATGGTCTCTCCTCTACAAGCGATCCCCCGAATCCTGGTGAAACAACTCAAAAGGCATTCGCGGGGCTAGCCCGCATTTCTCAAGAGATTTGAAATAAATCGAAACGAGTAAGAAGGGAAAGGACCGAAAAAGGCCGCCCTGTCTGGCATAGAAGGTTTTGAATAGAAACTTTCAAGCCAAGACGGAGGCGGCCTTTGTCATGACAGAGTGTAAAACAGAAACGATTCAATATCACGCATTAGGTACACGGGAAGTCCGGGGGCAATTCGACGGGGGAGACATCAGCACGGACGCGGGCGGTTTGCTGCTACGAGAAACGGAAAAACGGACCGGGATCCTGAAACAGTTTGCCGAATGTTTCCGGGATTATCGGGACCCGCGATTTGTGGAACACGGGATCGAACAACTGGTGTCGCAACGGGTGTACGGATTGTGTTTGGGCTATGAAGATCTGAACGACCACGATCAACTCCGATCGGATCCGGTGCTGGCGGTGATGGTGGGTGAGACCGATCCGAAGGGCCGGACACGGAAACAAGCTCGAGATCGAGGTAAGGCCCTGGCGGGCAAGAGCACGTTGAACCGACTGGAACTGTCGACCGAGGGTGCGGCAAAGCACCCGACCAAGAAGATCGGCCGGGACGAAGCGGCGATAGATCGGCTGATGGTGGACGTGTTCCTCCAGGCCCATCGGCGGGCACCGCGGCAGATCATTCTGGATCTGGATGCGACCGACGATCTGATACACGGGAATCAGGAGGGTCGCTTCTTTCACGGCTACTACAGGCACCATTGTTATCTGCCGCTTTATATTTTCTGTGGGGAGTTCGTGTTGTGTTCCCGGCTACGACGCTCCGACATCGATGGTGCGGACGGATCGGTAGAGGAACTGGAACGGATCGTGGGACAGATTCGGCAGAAGTGGCCCAGAGTCCAGATCGTGATTCGGGGGGACTCGGGTTTCTGCCGCGATGAGATCCTGACCTGGTGCGAGGCCCAACACCGTGTCGATTACGTGATCGGACTGGCGAAGAACAATCGGCTGCTAGGAGTCTGCGCGGCAAAGCGCGAAGAACTCGGAGCTATTGGGATTCGATAGGGTCTTGGGAGCAGAACCGCCCGATTCTTTCGAAATGACCTGTTCGAAGCTGTGCGGACCTGAGTCGTTGGCCCCGGGGCTGGGTTGGTTGTCCCCGGTTTTGCGGACTAGGCCCATTCGATCTTTCCGTTCATCCGTCGCAAGTTCACCGCCAGAGCCACCAGGTTCCATTCGCAGGTGACGTTGTCCAAACCTCGCAGACTGAATTGTCGAAATCCGAGCACCGACTTGATCCACCCAAACGGTGGCTCACCGATGTGCTTTCGGGCCCGGTAACGATCACGCCCTCGCTGGGTTTTCATCTTGCGGATCATCCGACCCATCGCTGTGCTTTTGGGTGGGAGTGGGGCCGTGTCAATATCCTTCTCGCGGCCCATCGGGACGTACCCATCAATTTCTCGTCGTTCCAGCATTCGCAGATTCGACTCGGATCGGTATCCCGCATCCGCCAGTACCCGGTCCGGACTCTCGGACAGATTCTTGTTCAACTCATCCAGAGTCGGTGTCAACTGTCCGGTATCGGAAGCATTGTTGCTCACCGTTGTGGCGACGATGATTCGCGCCTCGGAATCCACCGCCGCCTGCGCGTTGTAGCATTGTTGGAATCCTTCCGTCGAGGTCTTCATAATCCGGCTTTCCGGATCGGTGAAGTTATCCTGGGCTTTGGGTTTGGGCTCACCCATGGGGCGTTTGAACGGCTTGCCCTTCTTGCCGCTTCCAGGCTTGTCGTCTCCCGGTTTCCTTTCCGCTTCCTGGTCGGCAGCCATCTGACGCTCTTCGAGTCGCTTCATCGCCGCCTGGATCGTGGTCCGTCGCTTCTCGTGCGTCGCCAATCCTTCGGGTAGTTCGTCTCCTCGCCGATCGGCCCCGTAACGCTGGTCTTCTTCCTCATCGGTCGCGGTTGCCCGATTGATCAGATCCCGAATCTGTTCCCCCAACTCGGTTTCCTGCTTCTTCATCCGTTCATAGCTCATCGCTTTGCGTTTGCTCGCATTCGCCCGCATCTTGGTTCCATCCACCGCCACGGTTCCCATCTTCACCAGTCCCGCTTCTCGCGCCATTCTCACCACTTGCACAAACAGGTTCCCGAACTCCTCCAGATGCAGTTTGCGAAAATCTGAAATCGTTCGGTGTGCCGGGAAGTTCGCCGATCCCAACATTCGGAACGCCACGTCTTCGCTCATCTTTGCCGCCATCTTCCTGGACGAAAACACCCCGGTCGCGTACCCATAGATCAGCACCTTCACCATCATCCGCGGATCGTACGCCTGATTGCCTGGTCCTTCACTTCCATACCGCTCTTCAAACGCGCTCAAATCCATCGCGTCCACGGCATCCGATATGAAATAGGACAGGTGATCTTCCGCCAGCCAATCTCTCAACGACGGCGGCATCAGCAGGCTCTGTTCCGGAATATAGGTCCGATAGGTTCGTGACATGTCCTACATCTTCGTTCCGGTACCGCCCAATTCCGGTCCTTCTGCCGCGCAGGCTCCTAGCCGCGATTGAAACTCCGATGGCGACGGCAAAAAAGCGGTTCGACAGGACCGGAAAGCCGGCGCGCGTCTTTAAGACGTTTCTGTATCAGACCCGAGACAGCTGGACTCGTGAGCGACGCATCATTGGTAAGGCCGAACATCTGGCCAAGGGCGCCAATCCTCGGTTTATCGTTACCTCGTTACCGAAAGGACGAACATCCCCAAGGCACATCTATGAACAGACCTACTGTGCACGGGGAGACATGGAAAACCGGATCAAAGAGCAACAACTCGGATTGTTCGCCGATCGGACCAGCACGGCCACCATGCGCGCCAATCAACTCCGACTCTACCTTTCATCGGTGGCGTACATGCTGATGCAGGCCTTGCGACGGCTCGGCTTGCAGGGTACCGAATTCGCGCGGGCGCAGTGCACCACGATTCGCCTGAATCTGCTCAAGATCGCAGCCCAGATCCATGTCACGGTGCGTCGAGTCTGGATTCGGATGGCTGGAGGCTACCCCTACGCTACGGTGTTCGCTCAGATTTACGCGAACCTTCAACAAATCCCTCTGCGCTGTTAATCACTTCTTCTCAGACATCCCAACCTTCCCGTCTTTGGTCGGGATAGCTGTCTCTGTAATCCGATTTCACCTCACCATTCCCTGCAACACCCGTCATCCAGGCCCACTTTCTCAGCTCAGTCGGCATCTTTGCTCCCGCCAACCAGCTTCCGACGCCTTTTCCTTCTCCTAAATGCAGTCTTGGGCACCATTCATGAGAAATGCGGGCTAGTAGCCTGCGCGGCAGAAGTGATCTACTGCGAAGGCGGCATAATCGGGGGAATGGTATCGGAAACCTGTAGGCCGGTCAATCAGACCGAACGAAAGCGAGGACAAGCATCCCAGACATATTTCCCTCCACGCCGGCCCGTCAGGCCTTACCCTGTCCTTAGGGCCCGCCCAAGAATAACTTCACATTTTGGCATCCCATCTTCACGCCATCTTCGGCCGCTCCTCAATCGCAGATCCTCGAAATAGCCGGGCGAGCAGCCTGTGGCGGAAGTCTGTAGGGTCGCGTTACGAGCGCCATGGGGCTAGCCCGCATTTCTCAAGAGATCTGAGATAAATCGAAACAGAGTAGGAAGGGAAAGGACCGAAAAAGGCCGCCCTGTCTGGCATAGATGACTTTGTCTAGAAGCATCAAATGCGCAGACGGAGGCGGCCTTTATGAATACAGAGTGTAAGACAGAATCGATTCAATTTCACGCATTAGGTTCACGGGAAGTACGGGGCCAATTCGACGGAGGAGACATCAGCACGGATGCGGGCGGCTTGCTGCTACGAGAAGCAGAAAAACGGACGGGGATTCTGAAACAGCTTGCCGGATGTTTCCAGGATCATCGGGATCCGCGATTTGTGGAACACGGGATCGAACAACTGGTGTCGCAACGTGTGTACGGATTGTGTTTGGGCTATGAGGATCTGAACGACCACGACCAACTCCGGTCGGATCCGATGCTGGCCGTGATGGTGGGTGAGACCGATCCGAAGGGTCGGACCCGGAAACAGGCACGAGATCGAGGCAAGGCCCTGGCTGGTAAGAGCACGCTGAACCGACTGGAACTGTCGACCGAGGGTGCGGCAGACCATCCGTACAAGAAGATCGGACGAGACGAGGCGGCGATGGATAGGTTGATGGTGGACGTGTTTCTCCAAGCGCATCGGCGGGCGCCGCGGCAGATCATTCTGGATCTGGATGCGACCGACGATCCGATTCACGGGAGTCAGGAGGGTCGCTTCTTTCACGGCTATTACCGGCACTATTGTTATCTGCCGCTGTATATCTTCTGTGGGGAGTTTCTGCTGTGTGCCCGGCTACGACGATCCGACATCGATGGTGCGGCCGGATCGGTCAAAGAGCTGGAACGGATCGTCGGACAGATTCGGCAGAAGTGGCCCAGAGTCCAGATCGTGATTCGTGCCGACTCGGGTTTCTGCCGCGATGAGATCCTGACGTGGTGCGAGGCCCAACACCGTGTCGATTACGTGATCGGACTGGCAAAGAACAATCGACTGCTGGGCGCGATCGAAACTCCGATGGCGACTGCAAAAAAGCGATTCGACAGGACGGGAAAGCCAGCGCGCGTCTTTAAGACGTTTCCGTATCAGACCCGCGACAGCTGGACCCGTGAGCGACGCATCATTGGTAAGGCCGAACATCTGGCCAAGGGCTCCAATCCTCGGTTTATCGTCACCTCGTTACCGAAAGGCCGAAAGACCCCAAGACAGATCTATGAACAGATCTACTGTGCCCGAGGGGATATGGAAAACCGGATCAAAGAGCAACAGCTCGGATTGTTCGCCGATCGGACCAGCACGGCCACCATGCGCGCCAATCAACTCCGACTCTACCTTTCATCGGTGGCGTACATGTTAATGCAGGCCTTGCGACGGCTCGGGTTGCAGGGCACCGAATTCGCGCGGGCGCAGTGCACCACGATTCGCCTGAAGCTGCTCAAAATCGGAGCGCAGATCCATGTGACCGTGCGTCGAGTCTGGATTCGGATGGCTGGCGGATACCCCTACGCCGCGGTGTTCGCTCAGATTTATGCCAACCTTCAGAAAGTCCCGCTTCGCTGTTGAGCGTCCCCTCCTCAGACATACCAACGTTCCGATCTTTGATCGGGATAGCTGTCTCTGTAATCCGATTTCACGTCGTCATTCCCTTCACCACCACTCGTCCAGGCCCAGTCACTCCCCTCAGCCGGCATCTTTGCTCTCGCCACCCAGCCTCCGACATCTTTTCCGTCTCCAAAATGCAGTTTTGGGCACCATTCATGAGAAATGCGGGCTAGCGGTTGCGGGACGACCTCTTTACTCAATTATCTCCGGGCTTCGAAGTGTGCGTCCATCTCATCCAGGCTCTTCGGCCAATCCCGGCGGAGTAGTTTCGACAGGGCGCGATCTGCCAGAAGTTTCCCGCCGGTCTGACACGTTGGGCAGTAATTGCATTCGTTGGCTGCATACACAATCCGTTGAACAGGTCCTTTGCAGATGGGACAGGGTTTGCGGTAACGGTCGTGTACAGCCATCTCCGGCCGGAACGCGGTGACCTTTGACGGGAATTTTCCACCGTTCTGTTCGCGCAGTCTCTCGACCCACTCCACCATCGTGCCTGTTGTCGCCTCGTGCAGTCGGGCGATCTCTTCGTCGGACAGTCGCGAGGTCATCTTGAGCGGTGACAGTCGGGCTCGATGGAGGATTTCGTCCGAATAGGCGTTACCGATCCCGCTGAACATCCGCGGATCCGTCAGAGACCTTTTCACCGTGTGGTTCTCCCGCCGGAGTACCGTTTGGAATTCGGCGAAGCTCGCGCTTGTGACTTCGAGGGCCCCGCGGTCGAATTGCGACAGTCCATCCTCTCCTTCGACGACGCGAATCGATGCGCGTTTTTTTGAGCCGGCCTCGGTAAGGATCAGGGTTCCGGTGGGGAAATCCAGTGCCGCCAACCTGTTTCTGCCTTTTGCCTTGTCCCCGGCTTCCTTCCATTGAAGACGGCCGGCGATCATGAGATGAATGATCAGGAACAGATCATTTTCGAAGCAAAAAACGATCTGTTTGCCGAGGCGACGGAATCGAGTAACCGAAAGACCTTCGAGCAATGTGATGGGAGGGGTGACCGAACGCAGAACGAACGGACTGAACAGGTGAAGTCGCTTGAGCGGCTGACTTGTCAGGCGGGATTCCAGGGATTCGATGTAGATGACGACGTCGGGAAGTTCAGGCATGCCGCCACACGTGTTCATTAAAATAGGGACGGGGGCGCATTTTGCTTAAGTCTCACATAATGAGTGTGTTGACTGAAACACGCCCGTCCCTATTTTCTTAACCGGGGGGTTTGAAGTAGAGGACCAGGCCAGCGCCGCCGGCCACCAGGACGAAGCCGAAGTAGAGGAGCGGATTCGGCGCAGTCTCGGGTGGATGGAGCCACATCGAGACAACCACGTTTACCAGGGGGGCTCCGCCGAAGACGACGGGCATGACATAGGTTGGGAGACCGCCTGCCCTGAAGGCATAGATGATGCACACGGCGCCCAGTGCGCCCAGACCACCCGCGATGGTTGCGATCGTCGCACCCTGTCTGGTAAACCCGCTCAACTCTCCCGAAGCGGAAAGCGACCCTAACGGGACCAGTATCGCGATCAAGAAGTAAGCCACGCCGACGCATAGCAGCGCGCGTAATGGGTTGCCCAGCGCCACCTGGCCCTGGTGCAAGGTCGGTCCGTACATCCCCCACGAAAGTACCGCTCCCAGAGCGAAGAGTAGCCAGAGCATTGATTTTCTCCGATTGGTCTGTTGTTCCATCCTAGTTCACCGTCCACAGCG
Source organism: Terriglobia bacterium (assembly GCA_965262425.1). Lineage (GTDB taxonomy): Bacteria > Acidobacteriota > Terriglobia > 20CM-2-55-15 > 20CM-2-55-15 > CAZOZZ01. The sequence continues at coordinate 6,231,848 of OZ253536.1, forward strand.
TCAGCGTCGAGACATCCTTGACGAACACCCGATTTCCGGATACGACCGGCTCCGCCCACGTCGCACTGTCTGCAACCGTGTAGCGCCGGACCGTCTCCATGCCGTTTCGGCTGGGCCGGGCCACGATCAACTCGGCATCATCCTCGAGCAGGAGCAGTACGTCACCCGCTTTGACAATCGCGGCGTTCGTGCCCTGTCTTCCCTCGCTCGTCCACAAGGTTTCACCGCTTCCGGCATCGATAGCGAAATACTGGCCGCTGTTCCGGTGCGACAAACCGAAAAAGGCATCGCCTGCGATCACACCGTTCGTCATATAAAGAGACACTTCCCGGTTTTCCCAAATGTCTTCGGTTATCCAGCTACCGCCCTGCCTCGCCACCCGAAACGACTCGACACCGTTTCCCAGTCCCGACACAACCAGGTTTCCTTGATAAATGAGCGGCGTGATGGTGTTTTGCGTCGACCGTGTCGTGTAGGGTCGACGCCAGAGCAGTTCCCCGGAAGCGGCGGACACACCGATCAGGTTTTCCTGCGTGAACGTAATCACCTGCCGCATCCCGTCGAATTCGGCAACGATCGGTGATCCGTACGCAGGGCCATCGCCGTCCCAACTCCACTGGACTCGTCCAGTGGCCCGATCGAATGCCGTCAACGCCCCGTCGTTGTGGTTCCCGACGTGGACGATCACCAGCCGGCCGTCGACGAGTGGAGACATCGACGTCCCGTACAGCGGCCCCGGCGCGGAAGCTTCGGTTTGCCACAGTTGTTTGCCGTCGGATGCGTCGAAGGCGCTCACAATACCGCTCATACCGAGCGTGTACAGTCCGCCATCGTCAAAAGTCGGGGTCGCTTTGGGGCCGGGGCCGTGGTTTCTGGCTGCCGGATTCATTCTGAAAGGCGCGGGATATTCGGTTTGCCACCTCACTTCGCCCGTCGCGGCATCGAGTGAACGGAGGACCTCGTTTTCTCCCTCGCGGGTGTACATGTAGATTCGATCGCCGACGATGATCGGTGTGGCATAACCCGTCCCCACATCGACCTTCCACTCCTGATCCAGGCTCTCAGGCCAGGACGCGGGTTCGGTGAAAGATTCCACAACACCGTCACGGTTCGGGCCTCGCCACTGCGGCCAGTCCTGAGCCCAGGTTCGTTCGGATACGATCAAAGTAAAAACGAAGGCTAGGAGCCTGCGCGGCAGAAGAGATCTACTACGAAAGCGGTAGAATCGGTCCATATTTCCTCGATTTATCGTTAAATAGAACCACTATTCGCCTCAAAATCGAGAAAATCTGGCCTCGATTCCCCACTTTCTCGCTACGATCCCTTCTGCCGCGCAGGCTCCCAGGGCCATCGAGACGATACTTGGATTCACTTTCATCTTGTCGTGTCCGTGCTTTAATCCGGCAATTTTTGACCGGGATCGGGTAAGAAGAATGAAGCCACGCAACTGATCGCATACACCCCGAACCCGACTGCCGCTGCCGCGTATGCAAGCTGCGAAAATAACGTGTCGCCCGGCATCGATCCGGCCAGGCCTAACGTCACTACCGCTGCAAAGGTCCCGATCATGCGGCCGCCCACATTGGCGGCAAAGCTCTGACCGATTCCGCGCAGGTGGGTGGGGTAGGCAAGTGGAAGGTAATTACCCCAGAAGCTCATCTGACCGACCGTCAGGACGCCCACGATGAAAATGCCGACTTTGAGCAGTTCGATGTTGTTGGTGGCCGGAAACAGGAACACAATCGGCGTGATGATGACTCCCGGAATCAGGAAAACCCGGATCAGTCGTCGCCGGCCGAGGATGCGGACCGCCAGGATCGCCAGCAGGACACGTCCCAGCATGCCTCCGAATTCCTGAAAGCTCTGGACACCGGCAACCGCCTGTTGTTGTTGCTGCACGGGAAGATCGACCACACTGGGGAGCCCCGGTATCATCTGAGGAACTAGCTGGATCGCGCCGAAAGCCGCGGCGTACGTACATGCCATCATGATCGTTGTGACGATCGTCGTCCGACGGTAGGCGGGCTGGAAGATCTCGGCGATGCTGGGCCGGTCGAGCGCCCCCTGCGCACGTTTTTTCTGCCAGACGGGAGACTCGGGCAGGAACGGTCGAATCAGGATGAGCGGGATGGCGGGTATCAGGCCCGAAAGCAAGGTGTATCGCCACGCCTCGTGCCCGCCGTATATCGCGGGAAAAGCGTCGCCGTAAGTCACCGCCACGTAGTATGCGCCCGCGACCATGAGTCCACCTATCGAGGAGAACGCTTGTGTATAGCCCAGCACGGACTGGCGTCTCTTCGGCTCGGGAAACAGTTCCGCCAGCCAGGCGATTCCGGCCACGAACTCCACGGAGACGCCGATGAAGGTCGTGCAGCGCAGCACGAGCAACATCATGGCGGACGTTGCGAAGCCGGCCGCAAAAGCGGAGAACCCGTAGAGCAGGATGCTCCACAGCAGTACACGCAGGCGGCCGAAGCGATCGGTGAGATAGCCCCCCAGCAGGCCGAAGATACCGCCGCAGACAGCCGGAACGTAGAACAACAGTTGCACCCACCCCCGGAATTCCGGTGAGCCGGGCGCCACACTCTCCAGTGCCAGCAGGGCGGGTCGTACAATCAGCGGCAGCATCAAGAGTTCGTAGATGTCGAAGGCGAATCCCATCGCGGCGATGCCGCAGATGAGCCACTGCTTTCCCGTTAGCCGCACGGCGGCTGAAGACTCGGCCATATGTCCTCCGTGAACAGTATCGCCGGACTCTAACACAGCCAAGCCCGGGCAACCACAAGCGCTCTATTTTTTTCGAAGCTGCCGGCGCGGCTTTGCTACACTGCTACGACTGCAAACTGATGAGAAAACGCCTCCTTTACGCGCTGCTATTGCTGATGGCGGTTTTGCACCAGGACTTCTGGTTCTGGAGCGACAGCACCCTGGTCGCCGGTGTCCTGCCGGTGGGTCTTGCCTATCACGCCGTCTACACCCTTGTTGTGGCTCTGTTGATGTGGCTGCTGTCTGAGTACGCCTGGCCCGCGCACCTGGAGCAGGATAGCTCCCCTTCCGCTCCCAAGGTGGACGACGCCCCGTAACGGCCATTTGATGATCCCCACTCTCTTCATTTTCCTTTACCTGGCCGGAGCGCTCTACATCGGTGTGTTCGCGTCGCGTCGTTCCGGCCCGACCTCGGCCGATGATTATTTCCTGGCGGGTCGTTCTCTCGGATCCTTCGTATTTGTGTTGTCGCTCTTCGGCACTCACATGACCGCGTTCTCGATTCTCGGCGCATCCGGGTTTTCGTTCGCCAACGGAATCATGACTTATGGCCTGATGGCCTCATCGTCAGCCCTGGTCGTCCCGGTCGCGCTCTTCTTTATAGGTACCAGGCTCTGGGCGCTGGGAAAACGCAATGGATTTATTACACCGGTTCAAATGTTCCGCGACCGTTGGGAGTGCAACCACACCGGCACGGCTATTTTCGTGTTGCAGGCCGTCCTGCTGGTGCCCTACATCATCATTGGTGTGATGGGCGGAGGCACGACGCTCGAGGTCATCAGTGGTGGACTGGTCCCGTACTGGCTGGGAGGTGCCGTGGTCGCGCTGGTCGTGATGACCTATGTCTCGTTCGGCGGCATGCGTGGCACCGCCTGGGTGAATACATTCCAGACTTCGCTGTTTCTGGTCTTCGGCCTGGTCGCGATGGTGGTCATTGGCTCACGGATGGGCGGTTTCCCGGGCGTGATGGAACGACTGCTCGAATCGCCGGCAACCTCGTCACTGCTCTCTAACGAACGAGTCGCTCCGCTCTTCTTCCTGAGCTACATGTTCATCCCGCTCTCGGCGATTGCCTTTCCGCACATCGGCATCTTCTGTTTGACGGCGCGCC